>NZ_JBRKQA010000002.1:0-1777380 GCF_053005225.1 Roseibium sp. RP-7 | reverse complement strand
ACCCACTTTGACCAAACGCCCAGCGCGCCAAGGACAAACAAAAAAACAACGCGGGATGGAGCAGCCCGGTAGCTCGTCAGGCTCATAACCTGAAGGTCGCAGGTTCAAATCCTGCTCCCGCAACCAAATAAAAAAAAGGCCGCCCAAAAGGGCGGCCTTTTTTGTTGGATCACGGCGGGGGCAGGGCGGAAGAACGACGCAGCGGGGCAGAATACTCTCAAAGCCGGTGACAGGCCCAAACAGAAGCCTGTTCACACAGACACCAACCTGACAGGTCACCGAAACAAGAGCCACGACCGGTTAACCCAAAGGCCTTCTAGAGGCGTTGGGCTGTTTCCTCCATCGCCAGAAGAATGGTGGCCGGTTGGTTTGTCCTGTTTTCGAGAGCTCTTGGTTCATTTGGAGATAGAACGCAGGAATCCAGTGGTCCAAGGGTCACCACTTCATTTCCATTGCTGATGGTAACCTGGCCGGAAATGACCACATAGATCTTCTCTTGTGGGGACGCCTTGAGAGACGTGTGGCCGCCAGGAAGAAGATGGGACAGGCCTACCCACATAGAGTGCGTTGACGTTGCCTCCTTTCCCTGAAGACGAAGGCACGCCATCGCATAGTGTTCCGGCGCCTCATATTGCTGCGCGCTGTCAATGCGGGTTACCTGCATGTGCGTTTCCTTCTAAGGCTTGAGGATAACCCGCTCAGGCGTTGCACGCAGAACTGAAGCGTAGGCCTTGGCGGCGTCGTCAAATCCGTAGACGGCTTCCGGATTGATCGGGAAAGGCTTCAGAACACCGGCCTCGAACTTCGGCTTTAGCACGTCGAAGATCTTCGCGCCGTACACACTGTCGAGCGCCAATGTATCGATACCGATGAACTTGTGACGCCCGCGGAAAAACGTGAAGATGTCGAAGTCTACCGCCCTGTCGAACGTGGAGATGAAGACCTGACGCCCCTGTTTTGCAAGCGCCTTGTTGGCCATTTCGAAATAGGGGCTTCCGACGGTGTTGAAGACGATATCAGCGCCCCGCCCCCCGGTCTTCTCGCGAACCAGTTCAGCGACGTCCTGAGAAGAGCTGTCGAACATTTCGATGGGTTGCGCACTATGGCCGAGAAATTCCATGGGCTTGTATTCGACACCGAAAACTGTTGCACCTGCCATTGTCGCAAGCTGGATTGCAGCCTGTCCGACCTTGCCGTTGGCCCCACAAACCAGGACATTGTCCCATGGCTGGACGCCGCCAGCTTCCCGCAGACCTTCAAAGGCGGTTATGAAGGGAACACCGATCGAGCCGGCTTCTTCCATGCTGAAGTTGACCGGTTTTTCGCGGACGGCGGCCTGTGGCAAGGCCATATACTTGGCGTGAGAACCGTTTTGAGTGATGCCGAGTTCTCCGCCTCCTCCCCAGATTTCCTTGCCGATCAGATGCGCCGGTCCATCAACAACAACGCCTGCAAAATCACGACCGGGAACTCTTGGCCAAACCGCATGCGGCATATGGCCGAGAGACGCCTTCACGTCTGAAGGATTTACACCAGCTGCCCTGATTTCAACCAGGACCTGACCCGGCCCGTGCTGTGGTATTGCCGGTTCGATCACGTCGATCAGAAGATTGTCCAGATCCGGCGACTTCTCCGTCACCCAAAGGGCCTTGCCGGTGACTGTCTTGCTTTGAACGTTCATGGTTCTTGTCCCCGTCCTTTTCACTTTGTTGCGGCGCGCTTACTGCTGGAGGCCAAGCATTTGCCTGGCTTCGCCTGCAGTGGCGATTTCGCCTCCCAGTTTCTCAATGAAGTCACGGGCTCTGGCGGTCAGTTCGCCATTGCCCTTTGTCCGTTTTCCCTTGCCGATATAGACGGTGTCCTCCATGCCAATGCGCACGTGGCCACCCAGCAGCCAGGCTTGCACCAGCATCGGAAAAGCCCATCGGCCGACACCGAAGCCGGTCCACACCGTGCCCGGCTGCAACATTCGGGAAGCCATGGACATGGCATCCGGAGTTGAAGGCAGGCCGTATTTCACGCCCGTTACAAGCGAACACATGGCGGGACCTTCGATATGTCCGGCCTTCAGAAAATCGTTGGCCATGACGATGTCGCCGGTGTCGAACAGTTCCAGTTCCGGTTTCACACCGCTGTCGCGGATGACTTCAGCCATCACGCGCACATTCCGAGGTGTGTTGATCACAACCTGCGCACCCGAGTTCATGGTGTTGAAATCCAGTGTGCAGATGTCCGGACGGATCCTTGCGATATGTTCCACCCGTTTTTCAGGAGGCAGGATCGTCGTTCCCGGGCCGGCGACCGAAGGATCGTCATCGGAGGGGACGAAACGGCCGCCTGGACCGGTCGTCAGATTGAGGATCAGATCAGTGTTCTTCTGCCTGATCAGCCTGACAACGTCTTCATAAAGGCCGATCTCCATCGATGGCTTGGCCGTCTCCGGATCCCGCACGTGAATGTGGGCAATTGCGGCGCCGGCTTCGGCAGCCTCAAGGCACGCATCGGCGATCTCCTGAGGCGTTGCCGGCAGGTCAGGGTGCTGGTCGCGGGTGGTCAGGTTTCCAGTCACGGCGCAGGTAATGATGGTTTTGTGCACCATGGTTCAAAGCCCTCGCCCGGCATCGACCACGATGCGCGTGCCCGTGGAGTGGGTGAGGTAGGCAACGGACGCAAAGATCGCCTTGCCGACATCCTCGGCTTCGACAACCTTTTGCAATGGGGTCGCTGCACCCGCCTTTTCGACCTGTTCCCGTGTTCTGCCTGGAACAAAATCCGTCGCAACCATTCCTGGAGACACTGAGAGGATCCGGACTTCCGGTCCAAGTGCCAGGCCAAGCGTATGGGTCATCGAATCGAGTGCCGCCTTTGCGCCGCAGTAGGCGATGGAAGAACCGAAGCCCTTGAAGGCCGCGATCGAGGACACGTTAATGACGACACCATCGCCGCTCGCCTTGAGCAGGGAGGCGAAGGCGCGAATGGACGCGAACACCCCCCGGAAATTGGAGGCGAAAACCTCATCGATGATGGTGTCCGTCAGTCCATCCAGATCCTTGTGAGCGACCGGCGTCGTGGTACCCGCCGAATTCACGAGAATGTCGACCCGCCCAAGTCTGTTCGCGATTTCCTCCTTGAAGGCCTCAATGCTTGGCGTGTCGATGACATCGACTTTCAGCGCAAGATGGCCGTCGCCTTCGAGTGCCGTGACGACTGCCTGCGCCTTGTCTTCGCTGGAGCGATATCCGACGACGACACGCGCGCCCGCCTCTGCGAACAGTTTGGCAGATGCTGCTCCTATTCCGCCGGAGCCGCCGATGACAACGGCGACTTTCCCTTTCAATGACTGGCTCAAGACACTTTCCCCTTGATCGGCGGTTCGGGGAAACGGGGTTCGCCTGGCTTCAGGATGAAGTCGTAGGTGCAGGTGTAGAAGGGGGCGGCAACGTCGGGATATTCGGCTGAAGGTGTTTCCCGGAGTTCCAGATCACCCGCGATCTGTTCCTTCGCACCGAACACAACGTCGTTCACCATCGCTTCGTCCGTATCGGCGAAAATCTGGGTGATGAGTGTCTTGTGTTCAGGGGCGGACACTATGAAATGGACATGCGCCGGACGCATGGGTGTCCGCTTCTGTGCCCTCAACAGGTCTCCCGTGGTGGTGTGAACGGGGACCGGGTACCCGGCCGGTTTCACCGTGCGGATGAGATAGTTGCCGTTTTCGTCCGAAACAAATTTGCCACGCAGATTGAAGTCGGCCTGGTCCTTGTCCTGGTTCTCGTAAAGTCCATCCGGGGATGCCTGCCAAACATCAAGCGTTGCCCCGGCAATGGGTTCACCATTCACGTCCAGTACACGGCCCTTCAGAACCAGCGGGTCTCCCGATGTGGTCGACCGTGCGATGGTGTCGCCAAACTCGCAGACAGGTGCAGATCCCCGATAGAAGGGGCCAAGCAAGGCTGACATCGTCTCGCCCTGCATGCCGTCATTGTTGATGAGATCGATGAGTGTCGAGGCGCCGAGAACGTCGCAGATGAGAACCGCCTCGTTGTGGGCGTTGTCGGTCTGCTGGCCTATGGCATTGAGGATCTGCAGGCCTTTTTCATATTCGGCTTCGGTCGGACGAACCTCCCGCAGGAAGGCATGCAGGTGCCGGACGAGAGAGGTGATGATTTCCTTGAAACGCGGATCCGATGTCGCCTCCATGGCCGCCAGGACGGCAGGGGTGACATCCTCTTGCTTGCTGATCAGTCTTGTAGTCGTAACGTAGCTGTCCATGACGTTCCCTCAGGCGGACGCCGCTGTCGCATGTAAGGCCTGGTCGACCCTGGCTGCTTTCAGGTGCGGGTATTTTTCGGTGAGCAAGGAGCCGTGGTAATAGGTGGCCCTGAAGGCGGGCTCCTTGCGAATGTTATCCAGCCATGCCGCGACCATGGGCTTGTCTGCCCAGGCATCACTCAGGTTGATGTCGTCCATACGCACAATGACCGGCATGATGGCGATATCGGCATAGGTGAGGGTCTGTCCCATGATCCAGGGGCCACCTCCTTCCAAAAGCCACTGGTTCATCCGGTCCACGCCCCTGTCCAGGCGTCCCAGCGCCTCGTCCATGTCAGCCTTCGGAAAACCGGTGCGGCCCATTTTCATGAGAAACTCGCGGCGCAAGGGCTTGCTGTCGCAAAGCGCCTGAAATTCTTCTGCGCTCATGGCCTGAAAATGCGGCAGGAAGGCAAGATTATAGGATGGCACGCGGATCGCCGGTGTCGGCACTTCATCGATGAAGCGCAACATCGCCCGCATCCTTGCACTGTCATGAGGAACAGACGGCCGCATCGGGGAGGTGTCCGGCAATATGTCTTCCAGATACTCCATGATGACGGCGCTATCGGTCACGGGGACCCCGTCATGCACGAGGGTCGGAACCACGCCATTGGGGTTGATCGCCAGATAATCCGGCTTGAGCTGGTCGCCACTGAAGAGGTCCAGCTTTCTTTCTTCAAATGCCTGTCCCTTTGCGTGAAGGGAGAAGCGCACACGCTGCGAGCAGGTGGATTGAGGCGCGTTGTAAAGTACGAAACCCATCGGTTGAGCCCTTTCTCTCAGTCCCAGTTCAGGAAGCGGGGCAGGCGGTGTTTCGCTGCCAGGGTTCCAACGATGCCGAGCGGAAAGAACATCAGCGCCATCGCCATGATCAGGCCGGTTGCCAGGATGTTGAATTCCGAAGAGCCAAGAGTTGCGACGAAGATTTCGTTGAAGGCGACAATCAGGACGGCGCCGATGACCGGGCCCGCGATCGTGCCTTTGCCGCCGAGAATGCACATCAGAACCATGTTCACGCTGACAAGAATGATCAGGAAGATGTTCGGACGGATGTAGGTGAGATATTCACCCCAGATAGCGCCTGCCATGCCGACAAAGGCTGCCGAGATGGCGAAGGCGAGCGTCTTGTAGGTGCGGGTATCGATCCCTGCGCTCTCGGCCTTGATCTCGTCCTTCGAAATGGCGCGCAGCCCGAGGCCGAATTTCGAATGCTTGATCTTGTAGCTGATGAAGACGGTCAGCGCCGCCAGAACGACGAAGGCGTAGTAATACGGCAGCTTGGCCCATTCCACACTGAGGTCGTTGGCAGGCAAGGCGACGCCATTGGCACCACCGACAAAGTGCCAGTTGTCAAACAGGATGCGGGCAATCATCACCAGCGCCAGCGAGGAAATGATGAAGCTCGGCCCGCGCGTTTTGAGTGTGATGCGACCGATCAGATAGCCTACAGCAGCGCAAACGAGGCCTGCCAGAGGTGCCGTCAAAAGCGTCGAGATGCCGAAGCGTGCCAGCAGCATTCCGGCAAAGTAGCCGCCAATGCAGAAGAAGACGTTGTGTCCCAGCGAGATGTAACCGGTGAAACCGCCAAGAATGTTCCAGCCCGATGCCATGACCGCATAGCAGGCCGTGAACAGGATGAGGTGGATCACATAGTTGAAGTTGCCGACAAATTGCAGTGCCGGAACCGCCAGCAAGAGGGCCAGAAGGACGATCGGAAACCAGGTGGCGCGTGTCCTGTCGGCGCGCCGTGCGAGCTTTTCGTTGTGCTCGGCCCGGGCCTGCAGAACGTTGGACGTCTCGTTGAAAGCAAGGGACATTATGCAAGCTCCGGTTTTTCACCGAACAGCCCCTGGGGCCGAACGAGAAGGATGAGAAACAGGGCGAGAAAGAAGGTCATGGTCGACCATGTCGCTCCGACATAGGTGCCGACGAAGGCGGCAATCACGCTCAACAGGAAGGATGCGACGACCGTGCCGAGCAGCGAGCCCATGCCGCCGAGAACCACCAGGGACATGAGGACCGCGATCCACTCCCAGTGTTTTGCCGGAAAGAACGAGAAGACGAAGGAGACAAGGCAGCCAGCAGCCCCGGCGAGACCAATGCCGATTGCGAAGCTGACGAGGGCAACGCGGTTGACATTCACCCCCAGCAGTTCAGCCGCTTCGCGGTTCTGGGTGGTTGCGCGGATGGCGTAGCCGAAACTGGAATACTTCAGGAAAAGCGCCAGCACGGAAATGATGATCAGCGACAGAATGCCTGCATAAAGCTGGCCGGTCGGAATGAAGACATCACCGATAAAGATCGCATCGGTCGCGTAGTCCGGAGACGTCACACGCTGGGTGTTCGAGAAGAACCCTCCCAGTGCCCCTTCGACAACCATCGCGATTGCGAAGGTGAGCAGGACCGTCATTTCCGAATATTTGGCCGAGCGTGCTTCCCGTTCGAAAACCAGCTTGTAAAGCACCACACCTATGGCGGCCAGAATGACGATCGCCACGGGCAACATCATCAAGGGGTCGATGCCATACAGCCGGAAACCCCAGTAGGCGACGTAAGCGCCGGCGATGATCAGCACCGGATGCGCCAGGTTTACGATGCGCATGACACCGAATACGAGACTGAGCCCGGATCCCATGAGGGCGAACACACCACCAAGTGCAAGGCCCAGAATGAGAGTTTGAATAATATCAGCCATGGTTGCCCTCCTCAGGCTGCCTTCTTGCCGCCGAGATAAAGGTCCTGTATCCGCGGGTCTCGCAGGACGTCGTCCGCAGGACCGGAAAACAGGGTGCGTCCCAGGTCCAGAACGACGCCTTGGTCGGAATTCTTCAATCCCATCAAGGCGTTCTGCTCAACAAGAAGGATCGTGATGCCTTCTGCGGCCATCATCTTCATGATTGAAAACATTTCCTGGACGATCTTTGGCGCCAGTCCGAGCGACGGTTCATCCAGCATGACAATGTCCGGCTTCAGGATCATGGTGCGGGCCATGGCCAGGGTCTGTTGCTGACCTCCAGACATCGTGCCTGCGTGCTGGTCGCGGCGTTCCTTCAGGATCGGGAAGAGCTCCTCGATCTCGTCGATGCGTTTTTCCAGACCGGATTTGTCGCTCATGGAAAAGCCGCCCATGCGCATGTTTTCCCGCACGGTCATTTTCGGGAACAGCGCGCGCTCCTGGGGAACGAAACAAATCCCCTTTCGAAGCACCTGGTCCGGGCGAAGGCCCTTCAGGCTTTCGCCCTTGTAGAGAACGTCGCCGTTGCGCACCTTGAGCATGCCGCAGATGGCCTTCAGCAAGGTGGACTTGCCGGCGCCGTTCGGACCGATGATGCAGTGAACCTTGCCGGGTTCGACACGAAGCTCGGCTCCGTCCAGAATTGCCGGGCCGTCGCCGTAACCGGCAGTCACATTGGAAACGTGGAGAAGTTCGCTCATCACGCAGCCTCCTCCAGGACGCCACCAAGATAGGCGTCGAGAACAGCAGGATTTTCGCGGACTTCCTCGGGCTTGCCATCAGCAATGACCTTGCCCTGGGCCATCACCACGATCTTGTGGGACAGGCGCATGATGAGGTCCATGTTGTGCTCCACGATGAGCACCGTCAGGCCCTGTTCGTTCAGCTTTTGTATGTGGCCGATGATTTCCTCAAGCAGCGTCGGATTAACCCCGCCAGCAGGTTCATCGAGCAGAATGATCTTGGGATCGCTCATCAGGAGCGCTGCCAGATCCATCAGTTTCTTCTGGCCGTAGGACAGGTTGGAGCCGTCCTCGTAGGCGATCCGCGTAATGCCGAGGAAGTCGAGGATTTCCATCGCCTTTTCGACTTCTTCCGCACCAAGGGCGGGTTTGAAAAGATCCCGCCAGCCGCCGATCCTGGATTGGCAGATGACGTTTTCCAGAACCGTCATGTCCGCCAGGTTTCGGCTGATCTGGAACGTGCGGCTCAGGCCCATGCGGGTGATCTTGTGCGGCCGCAGATGTTCGATGCGTTGGCCCTCAAGAAGAACCTTGCCGGCCGAGGGTTCGGTTGTCCGGCTTATGCAGTTGAAGGCGGTGGTCTTGCCCGCGCCATTCGGGCCGATCAGGGCCGTGATGCTGCCTTTGGGAACGGTGAACGAACAGCCGTCGACTGCGCGGATCCCGCCAAAATGCTTGGACAGGTTATCTATTTCGAGCATGGGAACTCGCTTTGCGCTTGGAATGTCAGGAGAGCTTCCCGGGCGCCACGCGCCCGGGACCGGTTCGATCCGTCAGAACGAACCCTTCGGGTAGGTGAGGGCGCTGACGCCTTCAAACTCGTCCGTCGGATAGACAAACTGCAGTTCGCCATCGTTCCACTGGGTCATCAGGAATGGCTTGTCTGCAGGCAGCCCCAGTTCATCCCAGTTGAACCGACCGAGGATCGTGCGAACCGGCTCGTCCCTGGTGCGTTCCGACAACCATTTGCCCATGGCTTCATTGTCGGTTGAACCGGCACCGAGAATTGCCTGCTCGATGCCCTGGCATACAGCGAAGGGAATGGCAGCGTCTTCATCGGGAACCGCCCCGAATTTTTCCTGATAGGAGGCGACGAAGTCACTGTTGGAAAACGGTTCGCCGGCCAGTGTCGACTGAAACGGTGCATCCTTGTGCCAGGAGGTATGAACCAGAACGCCTTCTGCACTTGAGCCGGTGCCTTCCAGGTATTCAGCCTGTGTTCCCTGGCTGAAATAGACGAGTTTCGGCTCCGCCCGGACTGTCTTGAGTGCGCGTGTCAGCTGGACCGCCTCTTCCGCGGAAGCTGTCAATCCGATGATCAGTTCCGCTCCGGAGCGTTTCACCTGATTGGCAAGGTTGAGCCAGTCGCTGAAACCTTCTTCCGGCCAACGCTCGGAAAAGACGACTTCGATGTTGTTTTCAGCAAGGTATCCCGGTGCGAGGTCGCGCACCAGTGAACCGTCCGCCGGGTCCATGACCTTCTCGCCCATCAGACCGGACCAGACACCGTTTGCGAAGAAGTCGTCCGCGGATATCACCGCCGCAGTCTTGGGTGTTTCACCCTCGGGGATCAGGTCCTTGATGATGCCTGCGAGGGAAGCGCCGACATATTCGGCGGCATTCGGCTGGAAATAGAAGATGTTCTTGTGACCCTGCGTATAGATGCGCAGGGCGCCACCGGCCGGCAACGGGTGAACCATGTTGTTCTTTGCCAGAATGCTGGCGACAGGGAAGGACAGACGCGAGGAAAAGGTTCCGTACACCGCCTCCACGCCGTCGACATTGATGAAGCGTTCGTACTGGTTGATGGCGGTTGCCGGGTCGGATCTGTTATCGGAAACAAGCAGCTCTACCTGGCGACCCATGATGCCGCCGCGCTCGTTAATGAGATCGACACACAGTTCATAGCCTTGCTGGTGTTTTTGTCCGGCAATCGAAAAACCACCGGTCAAGGGCAGGCTGGCGCCGATCTTGAGCGGATCAGCCGCCTGAGCCATGCCGGTATAGCCAGATGCAAGCATGCTGGCAGACACAAGAGCTGCCACCGTCCAATTAATGCGTTTCATCTTTTTCCTCCCTGAAGATGAGATCAGATCCTTTTCGGTAGATCTGCGGTGGAGCCCTCCCAAGCCCTTGCACCATACCGTAGCCATTCGTCGTGCCCCTTGCTCACGCTCGAGATCGGGGCGGCATTCACATCACCTCATGCATTTCAGCAATCGAACTTAATCGTGCAATCGATTGCACAGATATTCGCAATAATATGCGCGACGAAAATCGTCACGCTCTGATCCGGATGTGCCGGACAGGAAAAGTCTGACTCCCTCCCAAATCATCGATAGCACCCGAAACACGTGTCGTGTTTCAGAGCGTTGGGCCGACGCCTCTCCCAAGGCTGACTGTCCCAAATCGAAGCACAGATTTTTCGCTCGTCCAACCCGCTTCGGGTCGGTCCTCGCCACAATGATGGAACCACACGTACCAGTGCGGTGCCCATTACAGGCAAGTCGCAGAACGCGAAATCCAAATCTCTGCAATCGATTGCATAATCGGTAACACGATCACAAACGAGGTGTCAACAGTTTTATGCAATCGATTGCGAAGAGGGCTCCATCCGGCTATATGGAGGGTGGGAGGACGCAAAGATGAGCCGACGGCCGACACTGAAGGATATAGCCCGGGAAACAGGTGTTCATGTTTCCACGGTTTCCCGTGCGCTTGATCCGCAAAAGCGCAGTTCGCTGACCGAAGAAATTGTCGTGAAGATCCGTCAAGCGGCCGACAGGCTGGGGTATCGGCCCAACCGGATTGCCTTCAGTTTGCGCAAGCAGAAGTCGATGACGGTCGGGGTGATGATCCCGGATATCACCAACATGATTTTCCCGCCGATCGTTCGCGGCATCGAAAGTGTGATGGAGCCGCTGGGTTATGCTTCCATCATCGTCAACACCGATGGTGACAGTGACCGGGAGCGCCGATTGACCGAGACGCTTCAGGAGCGCGGCGTGGATGGCATAATCCATACGGCTGTGTTGCGCAGCGATCCCAATATCGTGGAAGCGGCGCGCCAGGGTCTTCCGGTTGTCACGCTGAACCGCAAGGTCGAAGAAGCCGAGATCCCATATGTGATCAACGACGAGGAAGCCGGGATACGAATGATCTTTGATCATCTTCATGATCATGGTCACCGGCGAATTGCGCATCTTGCCGGGCCTCGGGACCTGTCGACCGGGCTGCTGCGCCGTGAAGCGTTCTGCTCGGTTGCCCGGGACTACGGACTTTCAGCCGATGCACTTGTCATCGAGGAAGCCTCCCGTTTCGAGGAGGAGGAAGGCCGCCGTTGTGCGAAAGAGATATTGAGCCAGTCACCGGAGACAACCGCAATTCTGTGCGCCAATGACAGGCTGGCCCTCGGGGCCATGGATTATTGCGCCAGAAACGGGCATCCGTGTCCCGACAAGATTTCCATCACCGGCTTCAACGACATGCCGTTCCTGGATCTCATTCCGCCTGGCCTCACAACAGTGCGCATAGAACAGTTTGATGCAGGGGCCACCGCTGCCCGGCTGCTGGTTCAGATGATTGACGGCTGTGACGGCAAGGTTCCAAGGGAAACAGTTCTTCCGGTCAGCCTGAAATGCCGAAACAGCGTCCTTCGGATAGAAACCGACCATTAGAGAGCGCCTGACTTCTGCTGGCCGGGCGATTTTTGCTCAGCAGCCTCAAGTGCGCCGTCATCCGGCCCTGGGGTGAAGAACAGTCACCCCAAAAGACCAACAACCAGGGCACATCGTTCCCTTGGGGCGACACTCGTGACAGCGGCTGTTAGCTTCAGTTTGGACGATCGAGGTGCCCTGATCGCGAGCCTGGTTTGCTTGAGCCCGCATTTCACTGTTGGCTCCTTCCATTTAGCGTGCCCGATCGACGGGTTCAGAATGTGGTCGCTGAGCCAGACCGTTGATGTTCTTTCGGTTCTTTCGCCTTTGTTGCCAGACCGTACAGCCGCGTAAACGTTCAGTGCCGGCTAGTGGTACTTATTCATTCGTCTTTTCAGATACTTACGAAAGTGACCGACCCGGCAAGCTGATGGTTGCTGGCTCGTCGTGCTTCTTTCAAGCGCGGGTTCGAGCCGCGGTTGGGCAGCCGCAGCTTCTGCTCTTGGCGACAAGGCCTCCCAACAACACTGTAGTCAAGCGTCCCTCGAACAAATTAGTTCATAATGTGATTGTGATTATTAGATTTGTTGAATATATATCCACAATATGAACTTTTTTAATTAGGTGTCTGAGTAGGGGGAGATGCATCAGTGTTAAAAGACAGGAGCCTTCTCTGCGAAAGCGTCCGTATTGGTGAAGGCATCTATGAAGCGGGTGTTGAGGGCCTTACCGTCACGAACCCGGCGACCAGCGCTTGCCTCGGCAATGTTCCCAACCTTGGGTGCGCCGAGACAGAGTTGGCCATCAGACATGCCAGAAAGGCACAGGCCGATTGGGCCGCACAGCCTGCGAAGGCACGGGCCGAGGTGCTTCAGCGCTGGTTTGCGTTGATTGTCGAGAACGCTGACGATCTGGCGAGCATCATCACCCTGGAACAGGGCAAGCCTTTGAAAGAGGCGAAAGGGGAAGTCCTCTATGGTGCCTCCTATGTCGAATGGTATGCCGAGGAAGCGCGCCGCATATACGGCGAGACGATACCTGCGACGTCCCGGGACAAGCGCCTCCTGGTGATCAGGCAGCCTGTTGGTGTGGTTGCGGCGATCACCCCCTGGAACTTTCCGAATGCGATGATAACAAGAAAGGTTGCACCGGCATTGGCTGCCGGGTGCGCAATCATCGTCAAACCTGCCGAGCAAACGCCTTTTTCAGCCCTTGCGCTGGCGACACTCGCCGAGCGTGCAGGTGTTCCGCCTGGTCTCTTCACGGTGATCACGGGGGACGCGCGCAGGATTGGCGCGGCGATGACCTCCAGTCCCGTCGTGCGAAAGCTGTCCTTTACCGGCTCAACGGACGTCGGCAAGTTGCTGATGCGGCAGTGCGCCGACACCGTCAAGAAGATCTCGCTGGAACTCGGCGGCAATGCGCCTTTCATCGTCTTCGATGATGCCGATGTGGAAGCCGCCGTCGAAGGGGCTGTGGTGGCCAAATTCCGCAACAGCGGCCAGACCTGCGTTTGCGCCAATCGCATCTATGTGCAGTCGGGTGTTCACGACGCATTCGTTGCCGCCCTGGTGAAGCGGATGCGGACCATGAAGGTCGGCGATGGGCAGGCTGATGAGACGGACCTTGGTCCGCTGATTGACGTTTCAGCCATAGACAAGGTCCAGGCGCATATCTCGGATGCCATTGCCAATGGTGCCAGGATTGAACTGGGTGGAACGCATCATTCCCTTGGTGGCACCTTTTTTCAGCCGACCGTTCTGACGGGTGTGCACCATGAGATGCGCATCGCACGTGAAGAGACCTTCGGGCCTGTGGCGCCAGTCTTCCGTTTCGACACGGAAGAAGAAGTGATCGCGCTTGCCAACGACAGCGAATACGGGCTCGCAGCCTACTTCTTTACACGCGACCTCGCGCGCAGTTGGCGGGTCGGCGAGCGTCTCGAGTACGGCATGGTCGGCATAAACACGGGCCTGATCTCCACTGCCGAAGCACCGTTCGGCGGCATCAAGCAATCCGGCCTGGGACGGGAGGGATCCCGCCTCGGCCTGGATGAATACCTGGAAGCCAAATACCTGTGTGTTGGCGGAATCGATGAAGGAAATTGACATGACGGCATATGAGCCAGCCATTGCAGCGTTTCGGGCAGAAGGCGCCCTGCGTTATGGCGTCCTGACAGGCGATGATCTGGTCGACGTGACCGACAATCTGGAAGCCCGGTTCAGCAATCTTCTGGACGTTGTTGCCGCCGGCGCCCTGCCGGAACTGGTCAAGGCCGGCGAGGGGCGTCCGGTGAGCTATCGCGCGGCAGATGTCGCCTTCCAGATTCCGATCGCCGCTCCGCAGAAGATCATCTGCGTCGGGGTGAACTACCCGGACAGGAACGCAGAGTACAAGGACGGCCAGGCACAACAGATGCGGCCGTCTCTTTTTCCGCGGTTTGCGAGCGGGTTTACTGGTCATGGCCAGCCACTGATCCGGCCACCGGAAAGCGATCAGCTGGACTATGAAGGCGAGATTGCGATCGTCATCGGAAAAGCCGGCCGTCGCATTCCGCGCGAGACGGCATTCGACCATATTGCCGCGATTACCCTTTGCAACGAGGGAACGATCCGCGACTGGACGCGCCATGCGAAATTCAACGTGACGCAAGGCAAGAACTGGGAAAGGACCGGCAGCATCGGCCCGGCTCTCGTCCCGCTGCATTCCCCGGCCCAATTGCAGGATGTCGCCCTTGTAACCCGCGTCAACGGTGAGGTTCGCCAGCAGGACCGGACGTCGAGAATGATTTTCGACTTCCCCTATATCGTCAATTACGTCTCGACATTTGCACAGCTGATGCCTGGCGACATTCTGGTCTGTGGCACTCCGACAGGTGCCGGCGCAAGGATGGAGCCCCCTTGCTGGTTGAAGCCGGGTGATATTGTGGAAGTCGAAGCCGAAGGCATCGGTATCCTGCGCAACGGCATTGAGGACGAAAAATGCTGAGTGCCGCGCAGGTGCAGGACGTGGCGGCCGAACTTCTGAAAGCGGAAGCGACCCGGCAACAGACTGGCCTTCTCAGCGTGCGTTACCCGGACATCTCGCTGGATGATGCCTATGCCATACAGGGGGCGCAACTTGCGACCAAACTGGCAGCCGGGCGGCGCATCCTGGGGTGGAAAATCGGCCTGACATCCAAGGTCATGCAGAACGCACTCGGTATCGATACGCCGGATTCGGGCGTGCTTTATGACGACATGCTGTTCCCGGATGGCGGGCAGGTGCCACGCGGCCGATTTATCGAACCGCGCGTGGAAGCCGAGATAGCGTTTGTGATGAAGGCACCAATCGATGGCAACGTCTCCCGTGAAGATGTGATCGCGGCGACGGATTATGTCAGCCCCGCGCTTGAAATCCTGGACACCCGCATCTTGCGTGCTGATCCGGAGACGGGAACGCGCAGGCGCATCTTCGACACCGTGGCGGACAATGCCGCCAATGCGGGCGTGGTTCTGGGAGCCCAACGGCATGACCCCGGCGACGTGGATCTTCGCTGGGTTGGGGCTATCGTCGAACAGGATGGTGAGGTCACGGCCACCGGTCTTGGTGCGGCTGTCTTGAACGACCCCGTTATGGGGCTCGTCTGGCTTGCCCGGCGGATGGCCAGCTACGGCCACCGCATCGAACCCGGCCAGATCGTCCTGACGGGATCGTTTATCGGCCCCATCGAATGTCCACCCGGCACGGCGATCCGGGCCGACTTCGGACCGTTCGGCGCCGTCTCCACCAGATTTGCGTGATCGTCATGACCTTAGCGAAAAACCTCTTCAAGGCGCGGCTTGCAAAGCCGGAGACCCAGATTGGCCTATGGATGGCGCTGGCACATCCCGGCGCCGCGGAAATTTGCGCAGGAGCCGGGTTCGACTGGCTCGTCATCGATGCCGAACACGGGCCGAACGGGCTTGCCGAAATCATGGCGCAGCTGCGGGTTGTCTCCGGCAGCAGCCATCCGGTGGTTCGCGTCCGTGAGAATGACCGTGCCCTGATCAAGCAGATGCTGGATATAGGGGCGCAGACAATTCTGGTGCCGATGATCGAAACGGCAGCGGAGGCGCAGGAAGCCGTGGGTTCGGTCCGTTATCCGCCGGAGGGGGCGCGCGGTGTCGGCGCGGCCCTGGCAAGGGCATCGGACTATGGTCGCATAACCGACTATCTGCACACGGCAAACAAGCAGCTGTGTCTGCTTGTGCAGGTCGAAAGCTGCAAGGGCATCGATGCGCTGGACGAGATACTGGCGGTTGAAGGTGTCGATGGCGTCTTTGTCGGGCCAGCGGATCTGGCCGCGGACATGGGCTATGTCGGCAAGCCCGAAGCGGCTCCTGTGCAAGCGGTCGTGGTTGAGGCCCTTTCGCGGATCAGGGCCGCGGGAAAGCCTGCCGGTATCCTGACGTCCAATCGTGAACTTGCTCATCGTTATGCGCTCATGGGTGTCGAGTTTCTGGCCGTTGGGGCTGATGTCGGTGTCTTTGCCCGCGGTCTTGCGGAGTTGAGGCAGGCGTTTCCCTGATCATTTCCCGGTTACGGCCGGGTGTGTCCATATTATGAACAGGTAGGCCCGTTGCGCGAAAGCGCGGCGGGCCTTTGTTTTTGGCTGTTTTCTGCGGCTGAGGCGGCTCGAAATCATCGGGAAATAACGTATTGACTTTGAAAAAAGCCATAATATGATCTTTATCAAATAAAGACTTCAAAAAATGATCATATTATGATCAGTCAAAAATGAGAGGTTCATAATGACGACACTTTCGGCAGGCGCACGGTTCCGGCAGGCCTTGAAGGAAGAAAATCCGCTTCAGGTCATGGGGTCGATCAACGCCTACACGGCGATGATGGCAGAGCGCGTGGGCTACAAGGCTCTTTATCTTGCCGGTGCAGGCGTCGCGAACGCATCCTACGGGCTTCCCGATCTCGGCATCACGAACCTGAGCGACGTGCTGACGGATCTCCGCCGCGTTACGGATGCAAGCAGTCTGCCGGTCCTGGTTGATGTCGATACCGGCTTCGGCGGTGCCTTCACCATCGCGCGCCTTGTGCGCGGCCTGATCAAGGACGGCGCCGGTGCCATGCACATGGAAGATCAGGTCCAGCTCAAGCGGTGCGGTCACCGTCCGGGCAAGGAGATCGTTTCCAAGCAGGAGATGGTTGACCGCGTCAAGGCGGCCGTGGATGCAAAGACCGACGATCAGTTCTTCATTGTTGCCCGCACGGATGCGCTGGCCATCGAGGGCCTGAACGGTGCGATCGACCGGGCCTGTGCCTACGTCGAGGCTGGCGCCGACATGATCTTCGCAGAAGCCTGCACGGAGTTGTCGCAGTACAAGGCTTTCGTCGATGCACTCGACACGCCGTATCCGGTTCTTGCCAACATTACCGAGTTTTCCAAGACGCCGAACTTCACTCTGGACGAGCTGCGCAGCGTCGGTGTTTCAGCGGCGCTCTACCCCTTGTCTGCGAATCGCGCAATGAACGCGGCAGCCCTGAAGGTTTACAAGCATATTCGTGAGGTCGGATCGGCGACCGGTGTGCTGGATATCATGCAGAAGCGCGAGGAACTCTACGACTTCCTGAACTACCACGACTACGAAAGGAAGATCGACGAGTTGTTCCAAAGTCGGAAGTAATTGAGCAAAGGGAGGAAAGAATGCTCACCAAGAGAACTTTGTTGTCAATCGCAGCGGGCGCCTTGGCGCTCACAGTGGCGGCTCCGGTTATCGCGCAGGACGCGTTTCCGGAGAAACCGGTCCGCCTGATTGTGCCGTATTCGCCTGGAGGGGGGACAGACACTACGGCCCGGATTGTTGCCGACAACATGAAGGAGTATCTGGGGCAGCCTGTTGTCGTCGAAAATCGTCCGGGTGCGTCCGGTACGGTCGGCACGCTTCTGGCGAAACAGGCAGAGGCTGACGGGTATACCATTCTGTTCGGTATCCAGGCGACGCTTGCGCTGAACCCGTCGCTTTTCAAGTCGGCGACCTACAACTCGAAAGAAGACTTCTCGGGGATCGCGGTGATCTCCGAGTCGCCCTATGTGGTCACGGTGCCGGGGGATTCCGAAATCTCCGACTATGAAGGCTTTGCCGCGGCCGCCACGGAAAACCTGACCATGGCAAACGGAGGCAGCGCGGCGCTTCTGGCAGCGCGTTTGCTGGCCCGGCAGGCGGATCTCAGCTTCACCAATATTCCCTATTCAGGTTCCGGAGATGCAATTTCCGATATCCTGGCCGGCCGTGTGAATGCGATGATCAGCAGTCCTGTTTCAGTCCTGCCGCATGTTGAGAGCGGTGCCCTGAAGCCGATCCTCGTCACGAGCACGGACCGTTACGCCGCACTGCCCGACACGCCAACGGCAGACGAACTCGGCTTCGACGGTTTCAACGTGGTTGGGTGGTACAGTGTCGTTGCTCCGGCCGGTGTCCCCCAGGAGCGTCTGGACGTTCTGAGCGATGCCTTCAACAAGACCATTGCCAATCCGGACGTGCAGGCGAAACTCGAAAGCATCGGTGTAACGCCGTCCCGGCGTGGCCTGGATTCTGCGGCGACGACAGAATTCATCGCCTCCGAGGTCGACCTGTGGGGCCAGGAAATCAAGGACGCCGGCATCGAGCCGAAGTAACCTTTCCCTGAACTTCCATTTCGCAACAATTGAACCTACCGGGCGAGCTTCGGCTCGCCCTTTCAAGGATGGAACCATGCCGCACGCCTGGATCGAATATTCCGGTAATATTGCAGATCAGACCGAGGTCGAAACTTTCGGTCGCTGTGTCCACGCCGCCATGACGGAAGCCGGTATCTTCCCGATCGCGGGTATCCGCATCCGCATCACCCGCATTGACGATTGCCTGGTCGGTGACATGAACCCGGACAATGGGTTCATCCACTTGTCCCTTCGTATCGGTGAAGGCAGGGATGCGCAAACCAAACAGGAGGCGGCAGACTTGATCTTTGATCGGACTTCGTCGCATCTGAAGCCTCTCGCTGACCGTGCCCGGCTTGCATACGCAATGGAAATGCAAGAGATCCCGAGTGCTTACAGTTACAAGATGAACAACCTGCACAAACACTTGAAAGCCAGCTGACGGTTTTCTGGAGGATGGGATGAAGGCTCTCTTCAAGGCTCAGGACGGGCTGCTGGTCGCGCTCGTAGGTGCAATTTTCCTCTACGCTTCCCGCGATCTCGACATGGGCGTGCCGCGCAACATGGGGCCGGGAATGTTCCCGGTCGTCTTGAGTGCCTTGACGATTGTCTTCGGATTGCTGATCGCGGTCGTCAACGTCGTTCGTGACGTCACCCTTCCAAGGCAATTCCCCTGGCTCGGCCTCTGCGGGGTCGTTGCCTCCATCGCACTCTACGCTCTGCTGATCGAACGGCTCGGCATCGCACTCACCACCTTGTGTGCGATTTCGGTGCTGGCGCTCGTCATTCCGCGCATGAAATGGCTGGAAACGGTGCTGCTCTCCATCGGCGTTTCTGCCTTCCTGTGGCTCACATTCGTTCTGGGCCTCGGCATGCCTCTCAGGCTTTTCCCCGGGTTCTGATCATGATGGATTTCCTCTCAGGGTTTACGGTCGCACTGCATCCGGTAAATCTCTTTTATTGTTTCGCAGGTGTTCTGCTGGGCAATATCGTCGGTGTTCTTCCAGGTATCGGCGCGATCGCGGCGATCTCGATCCTGCTGCCGGTCACCTTCTATCTGGAGCCGACGACCGCGGTCATCATGCTGGCCGGTGTCTATTACGGGGCCGAATATGGTGGCTCCATCGCATCGATCCTTCTCAATCTACCGGGCACGGCTTCCAATGCGATCACAACGCTGGACGGTTACCCGATGGCGAAAAGGGGCGAGGCTGGTCTTGCCCTGCTGACAGCGCAGATCTCCTCGCTGAGTGGCGGCACTTTCGGCATTCTGGCCATGGTCTTCCTGTCGCCGTTGATCGTGAAGTTCTCGCTCTCCTTCGGACCGGCGGAGTATTTCGCGACCTTGCTGCTGGGGCTCGTTGCCGGATCGGTTGCGGTTGGCGGCTCGGCGCTCAAGGGTGTTGCGATGGTCTTCATCGGCATGCTGCTGGGCAGCATCGGCCTTGATCTCAACAGCGGCGTTGCCCGGTTCGACATGGGCTATGCAAACCTTCTCGACGGGCTGTCGATCGTCGCCGTTGCCATGGGGCTGTTCGGCATCCCGGAGGTCATCAACAAGCTGAGGGATGACCAGGGTGACAGGAAACCGATCGCCATTTCCGCCCGCTCCATGTTTCTCGCTTTCGGCAAACTCAAGAGCATCAAGTTCTCGATCCTTCGCGGAGCCTCTGTTGGTGGCATCCTGGGGCCCTTGCCCGGTGCAGGGCCCACGATTTCCTCTTTCCTGGCCTATTCGCTGGAACGGTCCGTGGGGGGCAAGAAGGAAGAATTCGGCACTGGACGGATCAACGGGATTGCCGCACCTGAGGCAGCCAACAACGCTGCCGCCCAGACGGCCTTCATTCCGACCATGACGCTCGGTATTCCCGGAACGCCGACGATGGCGATCATCCTGGGCGCCTTGATGATCCACGGCATCGCACCCGGACCACAGCTGGTGGTCGATCACCCGGACCTGTTCTGGGGCCTGGTCGCTAGTTTCTGGATCGGCAACGTGTTGCTGCTGGTTTTGAACGTACCGCTGATCGGTGTCTGGGCACGACTGGTTGCCGTGCCGAGACGGTTCCTGTTTCCCGTGATCATTGCACTGATCTGCACTGGCGTCTTCGGCGTGGCAAATTCCACCTTCGACGTCTGGGCCGTGTTGTTGATGGGGGTTATCGGGGCGATCCTGCGATTTTACGACTATTCCCCCGCACCGCTGCTCATCGGGTTCGTTCTGGGGCCGATGCTCGAGGAGCACCTGCGCCGCGCCTTGATGATTTCAGGAGGAGACTTCGGTTATCTTCTCGGATCCAGCACGGCCATCGCGATCCACTGCATCACGATCCTGATCATCGTGCTGCCGCTGCTCAACCTGCTCTGGTCGCGGATCAAGCGTAAAACCGAAAATCCCGTTGCCGATTAACAGCCTCGGTCAAGCGGAAGGCGCGGCCGGATCAGGCTCTTCCTATCGGCCGCATCTTCGACAGCTTGGCGCTGATCTTCGCGACTTCCTCCCCCATGATGGCGAGTACCGATTGCAGGTGCTCGCCGGTCATGCGCGCCATGATGCTGGAAACGCTGATTGACGCAAAGGGTGTGCCGGCACTGTCGCGGATTGCCATGGCGACGGTCCTGACGCCAACGTCCGACACCCTGTCGATGTAGCCGGTCTCTCTTGCCAGTTCGACCATTTCACGGATTTTCGTGACGCCACCGGAGAACTCCTTGAGGTCGCCGGTGTTTCTTTCCAGGATCGCTTCGGCTTTTGCAGGCGGAAGGGCGGCAAGGACAGCCATGCCACCGGCGCCCAGCCCGATCGGGCGATGAACCCCGACGTCCAGAACAAACGCCTTCACGGGAAACGCGCCGCTTTCCCGGGCAATGCAGGTCATCTTGTCACCGACGACACGATTGAGGAAAACGGTGTCGCCCGTTACCTCGACCAGACGTTCGAGTTCCGGCTTGCAAACATCTTGCAGGTCATAGGCTGGGAAGACCAGCAGACCCAGTTCGTAAATTCTGGAGCCGAGGAAAAAGCGGCGGTTTTCCGCATCCTGGTCGACGAAGCCATGTTCGATAAGCGCTTGCAGCACTCGTCGGGCAGTCGGCCGGGTCAGGCCGGACTTTGCGAGTATGTCCGCGAAGGGAACACCGTCGGGATGCCCACCCGCGACAAGATCGAGCAGCATCGCTGCGCGGTCGATGCTTTGTGTTCCTGCAGTCATCCTCGTAAGTCTCTATAATCGTATGTGTTTAATATCTAATTCGACCGAATGTCCTAGTAGAGTGGTATTGCATGAGGGCACACGGGTCCATTGAAATGAAGGGCATTCGGGAATTTATTGGCATGGCTAAAGGCCTCGTTTCCGGATCCGATGTTGCCACTGTGTCTCCAAGTCGGAACGGGGTGACCTAGAAGCCTGTTGAACGGCTGGAGACGCGGGCTGAAGTCCTATCCGGACGCGGGTTGGCGGGGTGCTTCTCAGGTCAGTTGACCTGAAATCCGGTCCAGAAGGTCTTGCGCACGTTTTTCGTAAGTCACGGCGTTTTGGGTTCGTGCAAACCTGATTGCACGGCGAAGTGCAGATGAAGCGTTTCGGGTTCGTCCGGTCTGAACCGAGAGCAAGGCCCAAAGGCGATGGAGCTCCGCTTCGTGCCAGCGTTCGCCGGTACGTCTGATGATCTTGAACGCCGACGCAAGTGCCTTCAGCCCTTCGACCGGGTTACCGCAGCGGCTGGTCGCTTCTGCGTAGAGTGCCAATCCGTAAGGACGGGTCAGCGTCACGTTCATTGCCGCCTGTGCGTTCAGACCTTCGTGAATTTGCTGAAGGCCGGAAGCGTTCCCAAGCACGACCTGCGCCCACCCGGCCAGCAGGTCGCCATAGGGGCGCCAGAATGGAATTGCGGCTGCTTCGCAGGTTTCGATCAGGGCTGTCGCCCGTTCCAGCACACGCACCGGGTCTTCACGTTCACGAGCGATCAGAGCTCCTGCCCAAAGCATCTGCGCTCGACCGAAAGGCTGCTCCAATGTGTCCGTCAACGTCATGCCTTCGGCATAAAGGCGTTCGGCATGTTCGCTTTGGCCGAGCAACTGATGAACGCAAGCGGCATACTGGCGGCAGACGATGCCGGGGTCCTCGCCGAACAGAACCGATGCCTCTGCGCCGTGGTTCGTGTCGTAGGCGCTGCAAACAGAGTTGATATGAGGCAGACAGGCGGCAAGATCACCACGGAAGAACCGTGTTTGCCCGACAGCATTGTGGGCCACCATTGCATAAAGCGCTGGTGCATCCTCTGCCAGGTCATCGAGACCCTTGGCAAGTTCGTCGGCGGCTGCAAGGTCTGCCTTGGTCAGGTGGTGGTTCCAGAGCCCCGCAAGTGCGGGCACAATTGTCGTCGGGTCATTGGTTCGGCCTGCAAGTGTCGCGGCGCGTTCGTAAACGTCCCGAAGTTCGTCTGTGGTGAAGTGATCCCCGACGATAAGTGCTGCTCCCAAGCCCAGTAGCGTGCGGCATTCCGCCGTGTGCGTTTCGGGGTCAGGCTCGCAGGCGGCAAAGGAGACAAGCGCCTGCCGGAACTGGGCGGCTGCATCGGTGATTGCGCCGCGTTCCAGCGCGGTCAGGCCCGCAAGCCCTCGATGGACGGCAGCACGTTTCCAATCGGCGGCACGCTCGAAATGATCGGCTAGTGTGGACGCGATTTCGCCAGTGCGGGATTTGAACGCGGTTTCAAGCCGGCTGCCGATGCGTTCGTGAAGTCCTTGCCGATTTGCGGCCGGAATAGCGTCGTAAAGGGCCTCCTGATAAAGCGCGTGCCGGAAGACGTAGCGTGTTGCCTGCGTCCCGTCCGGCCAGGCCATGACACCGGCCCGTTGAATAAAGCGCCTGACGCTTGCAAGGCGGTCGAGAACCGCTTCGCCTTTTTCCACCTCGAACCGTTCATCGCTCAACATGGCTGCGGAAAATCGAATTCCGGCAACGCTGGCAATGTCGAGTAACTGCCGCTCATATGGGTCCAGCCGGCCGATTTCGCCCGCGATGAATTTTCCGGCTCCGCGTGAGATTGCCGAAACGATTTCAGTGATGTCCTGCTCGGGTGCTTGCCGATTTTCGGAACTCTCCAGGACCCCGTCCCGATGCCACTGGTCGATGATCACATCGACCAGGATGGCATGCCCTTCCGTTCTTCGCCTCAACTGGCCCGCAAGGGAGGCAGGCAGTCTGTGGTCCGGAAAGCGTCGCTTGAGAAGGTCCGCTACGGCTGTTTCGTCGAGGCCGTCCAGCGTGATCGGGCTAAAGTCCTGAACACGTTGAAGGTAATGCAATGTCGTTTGAAGATCTCCGGACTTGTCCAGTTCATCAAACCTGTAGGTTCCAACCACAAGGGTTCTGGCAGGAGCGCGGCGCTGAGCCCAGGAAAGAAGCCATGCGAGCGTGCTCTGATCGGCCCAGTGCAGGTCTTCCAGAATGATGACACCGGGCTGCTGCTGAGAGAGACGCTCCATGAGTGCGGTCAGCTCCCGCAACATTGAGTCCGGGTGTGTGTCCGTCAATCTTGTGGGCAGGGGAGCGGGCTCCCGGCCAGAACGAAGCTGAGGCAGCAGGTCCCGCCACGACGGTGCGACATCCTCAAGAAGCCGCAAGACCCGTTTTCGTGACGCACCTTCGGCAAGCTGTGTCACGATCTCGATCAGTGGGCCATAGGGTTCCCGGGCACCTGGATGGGGAATGCACTGCCCCCGGGCAGACCAGAAGTCTGCCGTGCGTGGCAGCGTGGCGGCGAATGTCTCCACCAGCCTTGATTTGCCCGATCCGGCTTCCCCGGCGACAAGGCTCACAATGCGCTTGCCAGCGCGCACTGCCGCTGCGCAGTCCGCAAGGGACTGCAGTTCCGCGGTTCGGCCCACGCAAAGAGGGGCCGTTCCGGTGGTGTCCGTGCCGGAGTTCAGAACCGTGATCTCGCCGACAAGGCGGTAGCCCTGCCTGCCGACCGTTTCGATGAACCCGGGTGTTTCGGCGCTGTCCCCAAGCAAGCGTCTAAGCTCGCGGATACACTGCTTTGGACCGGTCTCGCGTCCATGCTGCTGTCCCCAGATCAGGTGCCTCAGCTCTTGCTGGCTGACGACCTCTCCCTCGCGGACGTGCAGCTCGACCAGCACGGCGAGAGTCTTGGGGCGCAAACGAACGACTTCCCCGTCACGCAGCAGTTCACCGCGAGAAACATCAAGTTCGACTTTTTGCACTGGGACGCAGATTCCGATGTTCCGGTGAGGCACGAGGACCGTGCCCCGATGAAGAATTACACTGATTGACGAACTACTTATACCATTTTTGCACCGTTGCCGACTTTGTTTGCCATCCTGATTTCCCTACCACCAGTCCTCATGGAGACGCGCCCCTGCGGCATGCCCCGCCGCAAGCGCGATCTCCCGTCTGCAACCGGAAAAGAGGACAGCCCAGTTTGACAAGATCGGTCACAACAGGCCCGGTGACAGCACGGGCCGTGCAATTGCTTGCGGTCCTGCTGGTGTCGGTATGCAGCGTTAACCCCGTCGCAGCGACCGTAACATGTGTTGAGGATTTTGACCGGGGTATGACCTCCGCTGCAAGGGACGCCAGGCCCGGCACGCCGCTCTCCGCAGCACTCTCGCAAAAGCTGGATGATGCGGTGCTGGCCGCGCTTCCACTTGCCGAAACGCCGGGCGTCATTGTTGGTGTCCAAACACCAGACGGCACATGGAAAAAAGGGTACGGCGTTGCCGACCCGGCAACCGGAGCTCCGATGGAGCCGGGCATGCACACGCGCATCGGGTCCGTGACCAAGACCTTTACCGGAACAATGCTGTTGCAGCTTGCAGAAGCCGGACGGCTTTCTCTCGATGACACGATCGACGCCTATGTCGAGGGAATTCCCAACGGAGACAGGATCACGCTGCGCCAGCTTGCGGACATGACCAGCGGTGTGGCGAGCTACACCGCTTCCGAACGGTTTGTGGAGTTGTTTCTCGATCAACCCGGTGTCGCGTTTTCGCCCGAAGACCTGTTGACCTTTGCCGTCGAAAATTCCCCGCTCTTCGAACCGGGAACGCAATACGATTATTCCAACACGAACACGATCCTCCTTGGCATGGTCATTGAAAAGACCACCGGGCAGCCCTTCGAGACGTCATTGCGGAAGATGATCCAGGAGCCTCTCGGACTTGAGAAAACAGTCTGGCCGGGAAGCAGGACCGAACTACCGGAGCCCTACGCGCAGGGCGTTACCCTTCAGGGCGTCGATGCAACGCCGGAAGCACCTCTTGTCGCCACACACTGGAACCCGGCTTCGCTCTGGACAGCGGGGGAGCTGATTTCCAACCTCGACGATCTGCTCGTCTATGGCCGAGCCCTTGGGTCCGGCCAAGGGCTTCTCGGCACCGAGATGCAGCAAGCGCGGCTGCGATCTTTCCGTTCACCTGATGGGTACGGCCTGGCGCTTCGGTGCAACGGAGAGTGGGTCGGCCACACGGGAGAAGTGCCCGGATACACCACGGTCGTTTTCCATAGCCCGCGGACCGACACGACCCTTGTTGTCCAGGCGAACAGCGACATGCCTTCCGGCGATTGCGAGGAGGCAAAGGAGACGCAGGACGTCGACGAAGCCTCGGGTCTGCCCTGCTCGCTGCCTGCCATGCGCATTTTTAACGCCGTCGCTCCGTTACTCGGCGAAACGGCTCCCCAGAACACCGCTGAATAAGAACGGAGCCGTCCGTGACAAGACAGGTGCTGCCTCCCCCGGCAACAAAAACCCTGCGCGGTGCTGCCGCTGCTAATCCCAAATCTGCCTTTCGGCTTCGGGCTGCTTCGGTTCTGGCCGTCTCTTTCGTGGCCGCGGTGTTTTCTCATTCTGCACCGGCTCAAACGCTGGATCAGGCCGTCGCCGGGCAAACCGTCATTATCGAACGGTTCACGCCGCCTACAAGACCGGGCACGGTCGACATCACGGTGCAGGATCAGCGCAAGCGTGTTTCAGAACAAGATGCCGAGAGGGTACGCTTCACCCTCCGCTCGGTATCGATTGCCGGCGCTCATTCGGTTTCGGACGCCGATCTGTCGGCCATCTGGCAGGGCAAGATCGGCAAGGACATGTCTCTTGCGGATCTCTACCGGATCGCCGAGGCGGTTGATGCCGCCTATCTGAGAGCGGGCTATTTTTCGATGACCGTCGTTCCGGTGCAGGACTTTGCGTCCGGTGCGGTCTCGCTCCGGGTCTACGAAGGCTATGTTGAAACCGTCGAGATCACCAGTTCCATCCCGCGCATCAGGGAGCGCCTGGCGCCCTATATCAACCGCCTGACCTCCATGCGGCCCATTCGGATCAAGGAAGCGGAACGCGTCCTGCTGCTGATGAGCGATCTCGCCGGTCTGCAGATAGAGGGAACAATTGTGCGCCCGGAAACGCCCACAGGTGGCGGTACGCTGAAGCTCGCGGTTGATTTCAGCCGATACAGCGCCGGCGTCGGTCTCGACAACCTTGGAACAGATACGGTCGGTCCGCTGGAACTTTCCGGAAATGCCACGGTCAACGACATCTTCGGGTTGTTCGAAACGACAAGCCTGGTAGGGGTGACCGTTCCGGACGCGCCCGAGGAAATGGTGCTGCTGCAGGCTTCGCAGTCGGTTCCAATCGGGTTCAACGGGCTCTCCGCTGGCTACGACCTGACCTATGTGACACAGAAGCCCGGCGCAGACCTGAAAGAGCAGGACATCCACATCGAAACCGTTATCGGTTCGGCTCATCTCCAGTATCCGCTCATTCGCACCATCGACCAGAGCCTTTACGGCAAGGTGGAAATCAATCTTCGGAACGACCGGATCGACGTGATGGGCGCGCGGGCTGCCCGTGAACAGGCGCGTTGGGCGACGGTGTCCCTCCGGTACGACCTTGATGCAGGCCCTGCCTCATTTTCCGCTGGAGCCGAACTGGGTCAGAGCCTTAACCACAAAGGTGAAATGGAAATTGACCCGGACGACTATCGCTTTGGCCGGTTCAACTTCGGCGTCTCATATGATCTGGCGTCCATCGCTCGGCTTCAGCTGCGCACGGCCAGCCAGTATTCGCCGACACCACTGCCCGGAGCGGTCCGGTTCGCTCTCGGCGGCGACCCCTACGGCTGGGCGTTCGATGGCGGCAGCCTCTCCGGTGACAGTGGCTTTGCGTCGGCGTTTGAAGTCAGTCACGACATCGAAACCGGATGGTCTGCGCTTCCCGGTCTCACCCTGACGGCCTTTGCCGATTATGGCGTCGTCTGGAACGTGGATGAAGCCGCCGACTTTGCCCGCGACGAACTCGGTTCAGCCGGTGTCGGTGTCAGTGGCATGGTTGCCGACCGGGTGAATTTTCAGGTTCTCACCGCCACACCCTGGCATCGGCCGGAAAACGCCGAGGATCCGGGGACCCGGGTTTTCTTCAGGCTGGGGCTGGCGCTTTGACGACACAGGAAAGTATCGCCCCGGCCGGACCGGCCGAAACCCATCTGCAATGACCTGCAGGCGCGAACAGCAAGACTGATTGAGAGGTTACACATGTCGTTCTTCCAGCTCACACGGCGCCGGTTCCTGGCGTCCGCGTCTCTCGCGGTTCTGGCAGCACCAGCCCTTGCCGAGGACCTGCCGCCTTCCAGAACGGCGGGAACCGATGTTCCGCCTGGCCAGATCGACAAGGCGATCGCCGGGCTTGACGGGATCGTTGAAGACATCAAGGCGCGCAGCAAGGTGCCGGGCCTAGCGGTTGCCGTCGTACACAAGGGAGAGACTGTCTACGCGAAAGGCTTCGGAACGCGGGGCGGCGAGGGCGATCAACCGATTGACGCCGACACCGTTTTCCAGATGGCTTCCGTGTCCAAGTCGATCGGGGCAACAGTCGTTGCCCGGCAGGTCACGCGGGGCGTTGTTTCGTGGGACAGCAGGATGCGCGACCTGCTGCCATGGTTCAGCCTTGCCGATCCCGATATTACCGAACGTTTGACAGTGGGGGATCTCTATAGCCACCGTTCCGGCCTGCCGGACCATGCTGGTGACGATCTGGAAGACATCGGCTTTGACAGGCAGACGATCCTCGAACGTTTGCGCCTGCAGCCCCTGCGCGCCTTCCGCACGAGCTACGCCTACACGAATTTCGGCCTGACCGCCGGCGCCGAGGCGGTTGCCGAAGCATCCGGGGCCGAATGGGCCGACCTTTCTGACGAGGCCCTGTTTCAGCCGCTTGGCATGACCAGGACCAGTGCGCGGTTCGATGATTTCATGGCACGGGAAAACCGCGCGGTGCCGCATGCCAGAAGCGGCGACGGTTTCGAGGCGCTGTACCAGCGGCAGCCGGATGCCCAGTCGCCCGCCGGCGGGGTGAGTTCCTCCATCAACGACATGGCCAGATGGATGAAGATGGTTCTGGCCGATGGTGAGGAGCTTATTTCTCCCGAAGCCTTGCAGCCTGCAATCAGTCCGCAGAGCTTTTCCAGCCGTCCCCATACGCCTGACGAACGCGCCGGGTTCTACGGCTATGGTTTCAATGTCGGCACTGACCCGTCCGGCCGGGTAATCCTCAGCCATTCAGGTGCTTTCATCCTTGGTGCGTCGACCTATTTCCTGATGATCCCCTCGCTCGACATAGGGATCGTGGTCCTGTCGAATGCGGCTCCTGTCGGTGCCGTTGAATCCATCGGCGCATCCTTCTCCGACATGGTTCAGTTCGGGCGTGTGACCCGAGACTGGTTCTCCGGATACGAAGGCCTGTTCGCTTCCTTCTATACGCCTGCCGGTTTCACCGCCGGTGAACCTGCGCCTGCCGCTGCCGCACCTGCTCCTGCGGCTGGCTATTGCACGGGCCGTTACGGCCATCCCTACTTCGGCACGGTCGAGGTGCGAGAGGAAGACGGCGGGCTCGTCCTGCTTGCCGGTCCCCAGCCAATAAAGCTGCCGCTGCATGACTGGGACGGGTCGATGATGGTGTTTGACATTGCCAACGAAAATGCCGTGGCGGGTTCGCGCTCGACCGTGACTTTCTCAGGTGATGGCAAGGAAGCAAGCACCCTGGAAATCGAGCTCTTCGTGCTGAACGGGCCTGCGCGGTTCGAAAGGCTTGCGCAATAGAGTGAGCTGATTCTGCGACGCACATTCAAACCCCGCAGGGACATCCTGCGGGGTTTTTGCTTTCGCACACCCTCAGCACCTGATCCGCAGAGAGAACAAGCAGAAGACGTCGGGATACTTGAGAGCTCCGGTGCTGAGGCTACTTCCTGTCCGGGCAATTGGTCGCGCGATTTCAGATAGTTGCAATTGCACGTGTGTCTCCGGAAGACATTGCATACTGGAATATGCAATGCTCCGGGCCGGAGGATGGACCATGACAAAAGAACGGATGAAACTGCCGGGGAGGGGCTATGAAGAGCGGTGTTTCCAAACGTCCTGAAGAGGCAGATTCACAGCCGGAATTCGGTCCCTGGCTGCCGCAGGCGTCGATCCTGATCGTCGACGACGAGCCTGGCATGCGCAATTTTCTGGTCCGCACGCTCGAGCCTTATTGCAAACGCATCGAGCAGGCCGCCGACACGGTCGAGGCCTCGGCGCTTCTTGATACCCACCATTATGACGTGGTGATCCTCGACAATATCATGCCAGGCAAATCCGGCGTGGAATGGCTTGGCGAACAGCGGCGGATCGGGTTTTTCGCCGATGCGATCCTGATGACGGCCTATGCGGATCTGGAAACCGCGATCCAGGCCTTGCGGGCAGGTGCCGTGGATTTCATCCTGAAGCCCTTCCGGTCCAACCAACTGCTGAACGCGGTTGCCAGGTGTCTCGACCGGGTCACGCTGCTTCGGGAAAACCAGCTGTTGCGCCACCAGTTGCAGGCAACATCCGACCATCTTCTTCTGCGTGACAAGCTGATCGGACATTCGCGCCAGATCGGCGAGATCCGCGAAACGATCTCCCGCGTCGCGCCACTGCCGACATCCGTGCTGATCACGGGGGAATCCGGGACCGGAAAGGAAGTTGCTGCCAGGTCGCTTCACGATCTTTCCGATCGGGCGGACAAGCCCTTCGTTCCGGTCAATTGCGCCGCCATTCCCGGAGACATGATCGAAGCTGAATTGTTCGGGCATCTCAAAGGCGCTTTCACCGGCGCCGGGTCCAGCCGCGACGGCCTGTTCATGCATGCGCATGGCGGCACGCTGTTTCTGGACGAGATCGGCGAACTGCCCATGGCACTGCAGAGCAAGTTGTTGCGGGCAATCGAAGACCGGAAAATTCGGCCGGTCGGGTCCGAGCGTGAAGTGCCTGTCGATCTGCGGTTCGTGTTCGCGACCAACGCAAATCTGGAGCAGGCCGTGGAGGAGGGCCGGTTCCGGGCGGATCTCTACTACCGGGTCAACGTGCTTCAGCTCGAAATGCCGCCGCTGCGCGAGCGTGGCGACGACATCCGTGAACTTGCCTCGCTGTTCATGCAGAAGCTGTCCGTGCAGCTTGGAATGCCGCCGGTACCGTTTACCGATGAAGTCGTCTCCGGACTGCTGGCTTATGAATGGCCGGGCAATGTTCGCGAACTGCGCAACACGATCGAACGAACCTTGATCCTTGGCCGCTTTCCGGCGGAGTTCCACAGTACGCAGAGCCTGTTGCTGCCCGGCGGGGAAACGCTGCAGGACATGGAAAAGCGTCATATCCTGATGGTGCTCGAGGAAGCCGGTGGAAACCGTGCCGAAGCAGCGCGGCGGCTCGGTATCTCGCGCAAGACCATCGACAGGAAGCTGATGGACTGGAATGGCTGAGGAGAGACGACGCCGGAAATCGGGAAGCCGCCTGTCCGTCAGGGTCAGGCTACTGGCCATCGCCCTGTTGCCGACACTTGTGGTTCTGCCACTCTTTCTCGGCTGGGCGATGGTGCGCTGGAACGCGAAGTTCGATTCCCTGTTGATCACCAAGGTCAATGGCGACCTGACCATTGCCCATCAGTACTTTTCGAGGATCCTGGAAAATTCGGGTGAAAAGATCGATGCGCTGGGCCAGTCGGCCTCCTTTCGCGACGTTGCAGACAGTGGTGATGCTGCACTTCTGGCAGGGCTGCTGGAGCGTCGGCGTGAGGAGCTGGGTCTCGATTTTCTGTATGTCGTGCGCAGGGACAGGACAGTTGAGGCGGCCTCTCCGCCAAGTGCCGTACCGCCGGTCTCCAAGGACTGGCCGGTCATCGAACAGGCCTTTGCAGGATCTGCCGCCACAAGCGTGGATATCTTCGAAGCCGGTGATCTGACGGCGATTTCTCCGGCACTAGCAGATCGGGCCCGGCTGGATCTCGTCCCGACACCCAATGCGGTGCCGACCGAGAGGGCCGCGGAAACACGCGGCATGGTGGTTCACTCCGCAAGCCCGGTCACCGTGCCGGGAGCGCCCGTGGCAGCTCTGGTCGGTGGCATTCTGCTCAACCAGAACCTCGTCTTTATCGACACGATAAACGATCTCGTCTACCGCGAGGCGAGCCTTCCCGAAGGCAGCCAGGGCACCGCGACGCTGTTTCTGGAAGATGTCCGCGTCAGCACCAATGTCCGTCTGTTCGAAGACAAGCGCGCGCTTGGGACGAGGGTGTCCGCCGCCGTTCGCCAGAAGGTGCTGGGCGAGGGGCAGGTCTGGCTGGACAGCGCCTTCGTCGTCAACGACTGGTACATCTCGGCCTATGAACCGATCACCGACAGTTTCGGCGAGCGGGTGGGCATGCTTTATGTCGGCTTTCTGGAAACGCCGTTCCGGGAAGCCAAGCTGGCGACACTGGTCGCGCTGCTGTTGGGCTTTCTTGTCGTGACCGCTGGCAGCGTGCCGCTGTTCCTGAGGTGGGCTCGCGGCGTTTTCAAGCCACTGGAAAAGATGACGGACACCATTGCCAGCGTCGAAAAGGGAAACCTTGGCGCCCGCACGCGGTCCGAAGGCAGCGGTGACGAGATTGCGCGTGTCGCCCAGCATCTCGATCATCTGCTCGACCTGGTTCAGGAAAGCGACCGGCAGCTCAGGTCCTGGAACGAGGAGCTGAACACCCGCGTCGAGGAACGCACGCGCGATCTCAAGATGGCGAACAGGCAGTTGGAAGACACCACCAAGCAACTGATCATGTCGGAGAAGCTTGCCGCCATCGGCGAGATCACCGCCGGTGTTGCCCACGAGATCAACAATCCGATTGCAGTGATCCAGGGCAATCTGGAAGTGCTGCGCATGCTGCTCGGCGACCATGCAAAGATTGCCAGTACGGAAATCCGCCTGATCGACGAGCAGGTGGACCGGATCAACCAGATCGTCATGAAGCTGCTGCAGTTCGCCAAGCCCGACGAATATGCAGGCTACGCCGATCGGCACGCACCGGACGAGGTGATTTCTGACTGTCTTCCGCTGGTCCGCCATCTCTTGCGCAAGACCGATATCGAGGTTGTCCGCGAGGCCACTGCGTCCCGTCTGGTGCTGATGAACCGGACGGAACTGCAGCAGGTGCTGATCAACCTCATCGTCAATGCCATCCATGCCATGCCCGGCGGCGGCACGCTGACGATGAAAACCTGGGATATGAACAAGGAAGATGTCGCCGGAGTGTCGATCGAGATTTCGGACACCGGTGTCGGCATGAGCGCGGATGTTATCGCGCGAATATTCGACCCCTTCTACACGACGAAAAGCCGGCAGGGCACCGGATTGGGGCTTTCGATTACCCAGACGCTGGTCAGCCGTCAGGGCGGCGATATCAAGGTGGAAAGCATCGAAGGGACCGGGACCGTTTTCACAATCTGGTTGCCTGAAAGCGCTTGACGTTGCAGGTGGGCTGCCCCTGAGTTGCGCCCGGCATCTAGGCCGTTTGGGCGATCAAGGGCTTCTGGACAGATTGTCCCAAACGGCCGGAAAACAACTTTTGAATGTGGACAAAATGTCCACTCATCGTTCTTCCTGAAAATCTAACTGTCTGAAATTCAACAGAAAAGAAACTGGCCCCGAACTTGCCATCAGCAAGGAGCTGCCGGAAGGCGCGGGACGGTGCAACCGTTCCTGCGTTGCGGACCTGAAGCGGGAGGCTTCGACAGGTGCGCGTCTGCCGGGAGCGGGGCATCCGGCTTTGTCTTGCCGGACCGGGGGAGACATGACAGGCCGGCCGCAAAGGGACCGGCACCTTCCCGGAGGAATGCCCGACAACCGTGCATGGGAGGAAAATAAGTGCATGTTTGATCGGTTGAAAAAGGAACATATCGTCGCAGAGGACGGTTTTAACCGCTGGAAGGTTCCGCCAGCATCCATCGCCATCCATCTTTGTATCGGCTCCGTCTACGCCTGGAGCATCTTCAACCCGCCTCTGATCAAACAGTTCGGGGTGGTTGCCGCAGCGCCGGAAGACTGGAGCCTGTCTTCGGTCGTCTGGATCTTTTCCGTTGCCATCGTGTTTCTCGGGCTTGCGGCCGCCTTTGGTGGCAAGTGGCTTGAGGAAGTCGGCCCTCGCATGGTCGGTGTCGTTGCCGCCATCTGCTGGGGCGGCGGATTCATTATCGGCGGCTTCGGTATCATGACGCACCAGCTCTGGCTGCTTTACCTCGGTTACGGCGTGATCGGCGGCTGCGGTCTGGGACTTGGGTACGTATCACCCGTTTCCACCTTGATCCGGTGGTTCCCGGATCGGCGCGGCATGGCCACCGGCATGGCCATCATGGGCTTTGGCGGTGGAGCGATGATCGCAACGCCGATCAAGGAATATCTGCTCGGTCTGTTCTACAAGGCGCCGGAGTACCTGGGCCCTGAAGGGTCTGTTGCCCTGATCACCGAAGGCGGCAAGCGCCTTGCGGAAGTCAACGGCCAGATGGTGGAAGTGGTTATCGCAGGCGCCAAGCAGGTGGCAGCAGCGCCCGTTGCGCTTCAGGAGGGGATCTATGTGGTGGGTACCGGTAACACCGGGGCTGCAGGGACCTTCTTCACGCTCGGCATCGTCTATCTGGTCGTGATGATCATCGCGGCCTTCTCCTACCGGGTTCCGCGCGAAGGCTGGCGTCCGGCCGGCTGGACACCGCCAACTGCCGATGCTGCGTCCCGCAAGATGATCACCCACAACAACGTTCACATCGATCAGGCGCTCAAGACACCGCAGTTCTATCTGCTGTGGATCGTGCTCTGCTTCAACGTGACGGCGGGTATCGGCGTGATCGGCGTTGCCAAGACCATGATGACGGAAATCTTCGGCACCACGTTGCCGCTGATCGTGAATTCGGCCTTTGCGGCAACCTATGTGTTCATGATCTCGGTCTTCAACATGGTTGGACGGTTCTTCTGGGCTTCCACATCTGACTTCATAGGCCGCAAGAACACCTACCACTGCTTCTTCGTGCTCGGGATCATTCTTTACCTGTCGATTCCGTTTGCAGCAGAGCAGGTGAGCGTCAATCCGGCCGTCACCTGGCTCGTGATGTTCTATGCAGCCACCATGATCATCTTCACGATGTATGGCGGCGGCTTTGCGACCATCCCGGCGTATCTCGCCGATATCTTCGGCACGAAATATGTCGGTGGTATCCATGGGCGTCTGCTGACGGCGTGGAGTACGGCAGGCGTTCTGGGGCCGCTGGCGATCACCCAGCTGCGGAACATGTCCCTGAACAATGCGATCACGGATCTTGCCGCCAAGGTGGACCCGAGTGCCTTTGCCGAGAAATTCGGTGCGGGTGTCGATCAGCTCGACCAGCTGGTGGCCGCAAAGACGGTGACTGTTGCCCGGCTGATGGAAATCGCTCCGGCCGGCACAGTGGATCCCACACCGAGCCTCTACAACACTACCATGTATGCCATGGCAGGCTTGCTCGTGATCGCGTTGATCGCGAACTCGCTGGTGAAGCCGGTGCACGACAAGCATCACATGGAAGCCGGCGCCGACGGGACCAGCCCGGTTCCGGAAGGTGCGGAGCCGGCGAAGGCCTGATCAAGGCTTCTGCCATCACGATCAACCGGCCCGGAAGCATCCGCTTCCGGGCCTTTTTTGTGTTCATATGCATCACAAAGCTGAGGGACTGGGGGCCGGATTTCGGCCCCGTCAGGGGGATTTCGTCAGTTTCCCGGCACGTTCATGGTGAGCGTTTTCGAGTGACCAGATGCAATGCCTGCCACGAAAAGATGTTTTTTCTCAATGGCTTGTGTTCTCTCTCGGGTCTTCACTCGGCAATGTCTTATTTGAGGCGCTGGTTGAAATAAATTTCAGAAAAAGAAATAAATACCAAAACAGTTTGACGGCTTTCGGGGGCTGCCCTTATCCATGGTCTCGCTGGGATAAAAACCAGTGTTTGAAATTTCTTGCAGTGAGCTGGTCTCTTTGACAGGCTGACCTGCAAGACCGGGAGGAGCAGCGTCAGGCTCCCTGCGTTGAGAGGAACGCAGACTGGATGTCCTGACAATCTGAAATCGATCACCCATCGGGCATTCGACCGTTCGCGGTTGGCAACCCGTTGGTCCAGGGAGGAAACCATGGGCACTTCTATCTTCAAGGGAATTCTCGCGTCGACCATGCTGTCGGCTGCAGTTCTGACCGCAGCTCCGGCCGCGGCAGACGGTTTGAAATGCGAGCCGGGCGAAACCTACATCATGAACGTGATGGTTTCCGGCCATCCCTACTGGGTGCCGGTCTATCAGGGCTTCAAGCAGGCTGCGTCCGCATTCGGCTGCGAGACGATCTTCTCCGGCACGCCGGACTATGACATCACCAAGCAGATCGCTTCTTTCGAGCAGGACATGGTCAAGCAGCCGGCTGGCGTCTTGCTGCACCCGATGCAGTCCGATCCGTTTATCGAGCCGATCGACCGGGCCGTCGACAACGGCACGCAGGTCGTGACCTTCGCAGCGGATTCTCCGAAGTCCAAGCGCAGCGCCTATATCACCTCCGACAACCTTGCCGAAGCCAAGTTTGCCGCCGAAGAAATCGTCAAGCAGGTTGGCGACAGCGCGGAATATGCGGTTCTTGAAAACCCGGGTCAGTCGAACCACGATCTGCGCGTGACCGCGCTGCTCGACTACATGGGAGAGCACTACCCGAACATGAAACTGGTCGGCCGCCAGGCGACCAACCAGGACAGCAATGCCGCCTACCGGGCAACGGCCTCTATCCTTCAGGCCAACCCGAACCTTGCCGCTCTCTGGATCCCGGAAGCAGGCTCTGCGGAAGGAGCTGTCGCAGCGGTGCTGGAAGCGGAAGCGAAAGTGCTGATCATGCATGCCGATGTGACGCCGACCACTCTTGAGCACATCAAGGCGGGCAACATCCACATGGCGCTTAATCCGAACCAGGGCATGCAGGGGTTCATGGGCTTCATGGCCGTGTTCCTCGCCGCGCACTCCGACGTGTTCGATCCGTTCAACGACTACAAGGTGTCCGGCTACAACCCGGTTCAGATCCCTTACGTCGACAACGGCTTTGCCGTGATCACCAAGGAAAACGCCGACAGCTTCGACCTCAACGCCTACATGGAAGGCCGCGACCCGAGCTGATGAACAGACCGGGGCTCCTTTGGAGCCCCGGGTGATACGGCGGGCTGCCTGCAATCGATGCAGCAGATCAGGCAGCCCGTTCTTTCTCCGGAATTGCGAGCAAATCGGCCCTGTCATGACTGACGATGTGATCCTCAAGATCTCCAACCTCTCGAAATCCTTCGGGCCGGTTCAGGCGCTCAAGGGGGTAAGTTTCGAATTGCGCAAGGGCGAGATCCATGCGCTTGCCGGGGAAAACGGCGCCGGCAAATCGACGCTGATGAATATCATCGACGGCATCCTGCAGCCGGACAGCGGAGAAATCCGCTTCGATGGCGAACCGGTGGTCATTTCATCTCCGGCGATGGCGCAGAAGCTCGGCATCGGTTTCGTTCACCAGGAGATTGCCCTGTGTCCCGATGTGACGGTTGCCGAAAACATCTTCATGGCGACGACCAACGTCAGCAGTTCATTCCTGATGAACTATCGTGCACTTGAAAGGAAGGCCGCTGAAGTACTGGGCCAGCTTGGCGACATCGATCCGACGACACTCGTGCGGGATCTGTCGATTTCCCACCAGCAGCTCGTCGAGATCGCCAAAGCCCTGACACTCGATTGCCGGGTGCTGATCCTGGATGAGCCGACCGCGGCGCTGACAGAGAAAGAAGCGCAGATCCTCTTCAAGATCATGCGCCGTCTTGCCGACAAGGGCATCTCGATCATCTACATCTCCCATCGCATGGTCGAGATCTTCGACAACTGCGACCGGGTCTCCGTTTTCCGGGACGGCACCTACATCACTACCCGCAATGTTGCGGAGATCCAGCCCGATGACGTGGTCAATGCCATGGTCGGTCGTGTGATCGACGAGCTTTACCCGCGCAAGCAGTCCGAAAGCGAAAAGACGGACGATATCATTCTGGACGTTCAGAACCTGAATGAAAGGACGCGTTTCAAGGATGTCTCGTTCCAGCTCCGCAAGGGCGAGATCCTCGGAATTGCCGGGCTGATCGGTGCCGGGCGCAGCGAGATCGTGAAGGGCATCTGCCGGCTTGAAGGCGACGTGACCGGGGAGGTTTCGCTCAATGGTCGCAAGCTGTCGCTGAAGACCTATCGGGACAGCATCTCCGAGGGCATCGTCTATCTGTCGGAAGACCGCAAGGGTGACGGCATCTTTCTGGATATGTCCATTGCCGCCAATGTCTCCGCCCTGAAACCGGAACAGGTCGCGAATTCTTTCGGTCTGATTGCCGGAAGCCGGGAGGAAGCGCAGGCAGACACGCTTGGCAAGCGTCTCAATCTCAAATGTGGCTCGCTGTCGGACCCGGTGTCATCGCTTTCCGGAGGCAACCAGCAGAAGGTTGCGATCGCGAAAATGCTGTCGGTCAATCCGAAGCTGATCTTCCTGGATGAGCCGACGCGTGGTGTCGATGTCGGCGCAAAGGCCGAGATCCATCGCATCCTGCGCAATCTCGCCGGCAGCGGGGTCGGAATTCTGGTGATCTCGTCGGAGCTGCCGGAACTGATCGGCGTTTGTGACCGTGTGCTGGTCGTCCGGGAGGGACAGATCAGCGGCGAAGTCACGGGCGATCAGATGACCGAAGAAAACATAATGCACCTGGCGTCCGTGGGCGCCCAGGCAACCATAAACTAATCGTGGGGGAAACCATGGAAGACGCCGTCTCCCTGACAGACGCGCCGAACGGCAAACCGGCAGACGTATCGATGATCCGCAAACTGTTGCGCATGCGTGAAACGGGACTGATCGCGATCATCCTAGTGCTGTTCATCGTGATGTCCTTCGCCTCGCCCTACTTTCTGACCTGGGTGAACATGCGCGCCATGGTCATGGCCTTTGCGGTGGAAGGCATCGTGGTGGTCGGCATGACCATCCTGCTGATTTCCGGCGGGATCGATCTTTCGGTCGGCTCGGTGACAGCGCTGGCCATGGTGATTGCCGGCTGGCTGTTTCTGAACGGGGTCGACCCCTGGGTCGCATCGGCGATTTCGATTGCCGCCTGCACGGCCATCGGGGCGTTCATGGGGTTCTTTGTCACCCGCGTCGGCCTTCATCATTTCATTGTGTCGCTGGCAATCATGGTGATCGCCCGGGGGGCGTGCCTTCTGGGTACGGGCGGGCGTCCACTCGGTCTGTTCACGCTGCCGCCCGAGTTCAAGTTCATCGGTCAGGGGTCCATCGGACCGATCCCGGTCGTCATCCTGATCTTCCTTGTGGTGGTGATCGGCTTCGACTTCCTGCTGCGCCGCACGACGATGTTCCGCAAGGTGTTCTATACCGGCAGCAACGAGAAGGCCGCAGCCTATTCCGGCATCCGCACCAAGCGCGTGGTGTTCTTCACGACCACCCTTTGCTCGGCTCTGTGTGGTGTGGCCGGCATCATCTACATGGCCCGCTTCGGTTCTGCCCAGCCGACCTTCGGCATCGGCATGGAACTGAACGTGATTGCGGCGGCCGTTATCGGCGGGGCGAGCCTCAAGGGTGGTTCGGGTACCATTTTCGGAGCGATCCTGGGGGCGGTGTTGCTGTCGGTGGTCTCCAGCTCGCTCGCGCTTCTGGATGTCTCGGTCTATTGGCAGGACATCATCCGCGGCTCGATCCTGCTGGCGGCGGTCTCCATCGACCACTATCTCGTCAAGAAACGCGCCTGACCCGGCTCCAGCGAAGAGGCAACCAGATGGCGGACAAGAAAAACGATATCGAGCTGATGCGCCAGATGCACACGGTTCTCGTGCTGCATTTCCTGGAAGGCAAGAAACAGTCGGAAATCGCCGAACTGCTCAACCTGTCGACGTCCAAGGTGAACCGTCTGATCACCCAGGGCCGCAAGATGGGCATGATCAAGATCGATATCGAAAACCCGTTCCAGCGGTTGACGGATCTGGAAAACCTGCTGGAACAATCGACGCCGCTTTCAAAGGCGCTGGTTACATCGTCCGTCGAAGGCAGCCCGAACACGACGCTGAAGCAGGTCGGGCTTGCCGCTGCCAACCATCTGGTGGAGACCATCCGCGATGGCGACATCATCGCCATCACGGGTGGCAAGGCCGTTGGGGCGGTGGTGCAGAACATCGAGACCGACCGGAAGTTCGACGTCACCGTGGTGCCGCTTACCGGTGGAGTGCAGGGCAAGTACCACACGGATGTCAATCATCAGGCCAGCCTGATGGCCGAGAAGCTGGGCGGCAAGGCGCTGCAGCTTCATGCGCCGCTCTTTGCCGAAAGCCGGGAACAGCGCGACATGCTGATGGAAGTCGGCTCCATTCGCGAGGTCCTGGACCTGGCACGGCAGGCAACGATCGCTCTGGTCGGCATCGGATCCATCGCGACGCCCGGGTCGAGCTACTACGACCTGCATCCGATGCCTGAATCGGACCGCAAGATGCTGGTTGGCAGCGGTGTCAGCGCCGAATTCCTGGCCTACCTGATGCGCCAGGACGGGACGGTTGCCGACTACGCCCTCAATTCGCGGCTGGTCGCACTGGCGCCAGAGGAGCTGCGGCGCTTCAAGCGCGTCATCGGGGTGACCTCGGGCGATGAAAAGATCTGGCCGATCCGGGCCGTCCTCAATGGAAACTATCTGAATTCACTCATCTTGGACGAGGACACCGCGGGAGCGGTCCTTGCAACCATGGAAGGCAAACAGAATGTTGCATGAAATGCTGACACGCGAGATCGGACGTTCAGGCATCGAGGCGTCGGCTATCGGGCTCGGCACATGGGCCATTGGCGGCTGGATGTGGGGCGGCACGGATGAAGCCAAGTCGATTTCCGCAATTCAGGCTTCCATTGATGAAGGCATCAGCCTGATCGACACTGCTCCGGCGTATGGCCAGGGGCTGTCGGAGGAGATTGTCGGCAAGGCGATTGCAGGCCGCCGCGAAAAGGTGGTGCTGGCAACCAAATGCGGTCTCGTCTGGCACACCCAGAAGGGCAATCACTTCTTTGATTACGACGGCAAGCCGGTGCACCGGTATCTCGGCAAGGATGCGATCGTCCATGAGGTGGAGCAGAGCCTGAAGCGGCTTGGGACCGATTACATCGACCACTACATCACCCATTGGCAGGATCCGACCACGCCGATTGCGGAAACCATGGAGGCGCTGGAAACCTTGAAGACCCAGGGCAAGATCCGCTCCATCGGTGCCAGCAACACGACTGCCGACGATGTGAAGGCCTATGTGGCTGCAGGGCAGCTGGATGCGATCCAGGAAGAATATTCGATGATCAAGCGCGACATCGAGGAGACCCTGGTGCCGCTCTGCCTCAAGGAAAAGGTTTCGGTGCTGAGCTATTCGTCGCTGGCGCTGGGCCTTCTGACGGGCAAGATCGGTCCTGACAGAACCTTCGAAGGTGATGATCAGCGCAAGGACAATCCGCGGTTCTCGGTCGAAAACCGTCGCAAGGTTGCCAGGCTGATGGATGCCATCGCGCCGATAGCGGAGGCCCATGGAGCCACCAAGGCCCAGGTGGTGATCGCCTGGACGCTGCAGCAGCCGGGTATCACCTTTTCCTTGTGCGGAGCCCGTGATCCGGAGCAGGCGCGGGAGAATGCCAAGGCGGGGCGCCTCAGGTTGACCAGTGAAGAAATCGGGCTCATCGGCGATGCCGCCGCGACCCATCTGACCGAACTCGCCGCTTAAGAGACTTCGAAATTGAGATTGGAAAGGGCACCGGGCATCCGTCCGGTGAACGGGGAAGGCATGTCCGAACAACGGCAAGGAAAATGGGACCGTATCGCGCGTGACGGCGCGTTCGACGCCGTTGTCGTCGGCGGCGGTATCAACGGGATCGGGGTCTACCGGGATCTGGCGCTGCAGGGTGTCAGGGTGCTGCTGGTGGAACGGAACGACTTTTGTTCGGGGTGCAGTTCTGCCTTGTCGCGCATGATCCATGGGGGATTGCGCTATCTGGAAAACGGCGAGTTCGACCTGGTGCGCGAATCCCTGCGCGAACGCGACGCACTGCTGGTCAATGCGCCCCATCTGGTCCATCCGCTGCCGACCGTCATTCCCATCGGCTCGCTCTTTTCCGGGCTCTTGAACAGCGCGGCAAGTTTCTTCGGCTTTTCAGGTCAGCCCTCCAGCCGGGGAGCGGTCCCGATCAAGCTCGGACTGACGCTTTATGACTGGGTGACACGCAAACGCCGACTGTTGCCGAAACACCGTTTCCGCGGAGCGAAGGCGACCCGGGATACCTGGCCTGGACTGACCGGTGCCATCCGGTGTTCGGCCACTTATCACGATGCTTGGATCAGCCACCCGGAGCGGCTTGGTCTGGAACTGGTCAGGGAAGCGGAAGAAGTGGCTCCGGACTGTGTCGCCCTCAACTATGCCTGTCTTGAGCCGGCCGGGAGCGGTTTTGTTGTGCGAGATCAGGTGAGCGGCCGAACGGAAGAGATCTCGGCGAAGATCCTCGTCAATGCCACTGGCGCCTGGCTGGATGATGCCATTGATGAGCTTGCCGGCAATTCCAGCCACGAACGCCTGGTGTCGGGTACAAAGGGATCGCATCTCATTCTCGACAATCCGGCGCTGGAGAAGGCGCTTGGCGGCCATATGGTCTATTTCGAGAATTCGGATGGCCGGGTCTGCATTGTCTTTCCGTTCTTCGGCAAGGTGCTGGCCGGGTCAACGGATATCCGCGTCAAGACGGCCGAACGTGTGCGCTGTGAGCCGGAAGAAGAAGCCTACATTCTGGGCTCGCTCCGGCTGGTCTTTCCGGAGATCGACTTCAATGCGGATGATGTCGTTTTCAGTTACAGCGGCATTCGGCCGTTGCCGAAGAGCGATCATGATTTTACAGGCCGGATTTCCAGGGGCCATTTTACCAAGCGTATCGAAGGACCCGTTCCGCAGATCTGCATGATCGGCGGCAAGTGGACAACGTTTCGTGCCTTTGCCGAACAGGCAACGGACGAAGTGCTCAGCGAACTTGGCCGGACCAGGCAGGTCGGAACCCTGTCGCGCCTGATCGGCGGCGGAAAGGATTTTCCTGATGCTGCCGTGATCCTGGAGCGCGACCTGATCTCGAACCATGGCATTGGTCCCGCGCGCGCAACCCACCTGGTGGCGACCTATGGCACCACAGCGACGGAACTGCTGGCCTTTTGTCAGGGCAGGCCGGACGACGAGGCACTTTCGCCGCAGACAGAAATCACAGCGGCGGAGATCGCGTTCCTCGCCTCCCGCGAAAGCGTGGTGACCCTTGCCGACATCGTGTTGCGGCGGACGACACTCGCCATCCAAGGACTGATGAGTGAAGAGCTGCTCGACAAGCTGGCGGCTGTCGCCGGTGAAGAACTCGGCTGGTCCGACGCAGAGCGCGGGCTTCAGCGCGACCGGCTGATCGAAGACCTTTCCACCTATCACGGCGTTTCGTTTGAAGATCGCCGGAACCAAGACACAAGCAGGAGCAGAATATGCGTTTGAGCCCCAAAGCCCGGATGAACCGGATGTTCACCCACGGCGGCTGCCTGGATGTTGCCGTTGATCATGGCGTGTGCAACGAACCGAGCTTCATGGTTGGCCTGGAAGACATGGCCGGGGTTGTCGACACCCTGGTCAAGGCCGGGCCTGATGCGATCCAGATGGCCTATGGCCAGGCGGATCTGTTGCAGTCGCGTCCGGAGAAGGACAAGCCGGCGCTGGTGATGCGCATCGACATGGGCAACCCCTACAATGACCAACGCCACCGGGTGATGTGGTCGCTGCTGCAGAATGCAGACGAGCCGATCATCGGGGCTCTGGAAATGGATGCGGCTTGTGTCGTCGTGAACCTGTTCATGTTGCCGGATGAGCCTGAGCTGTTCCGCCAATGCGTGGAGAATATCTCCAGGGTGCGCGCCGCCTGCCACAAATACGGCATGCCGCTGATGATCGAGCCGCTGGTGATGCTGCCGAACGACATCCGGGGTGGCTATCAGGTTGATGGCGACGCAGACAAGATCGTGACACTGGTTCGGCTGGCAAGCGAGATGGGAGCCGACATCATCAAGGCGGACCCGACCGATAACGCGGAAGATTTCCACCGGGTGGTCGAAGCGGCGCGCGTTCCGGTGCTGGTGCGTGGTGGCGGCAAGGAAGACCTGAAGACCGTGCTCAGGAAATCCGCTGCACTGATGCGCCAGGGTGCCAAGGGCATGGTCTATGGACGCAACATCTATCAGCACGACAACCCGAAAGCGGTGGTTGCGGCACTCATGGCAATGATCCACAACGGTGCCGACGGTGACGAAGCATGGGACATCTATAACCGTGGCTGACGACAGGACTTATCTGCTGGGGCTTGATGCCGGCAACACGGTGATCAAGGCTGTCCTGTTCGATCTGGCGGGCCACCAGGTGGCGATGAGCGCACTGGACGGTCAATCGTTTTCACCTGCTCCCGGACATGTTGAACGCGATCTCGGAGAGTTGTGGCGCAATGCGCAAACGGTTATCCGCGAGTGCCTTGACAAAGCCGGTGTCGAGCCTTTGCAGATCGCGGCAGTTGGTTGCGCCGGGCACGGCAACGGCCTTTACCTGCTGGACAAGGACCATGAGCCACTGCTCGGCATCCAGTCGCTGGATACGCGCGCCGCGGATCATGCAGGCAAGCTGCGTGAGGCACATGGCGACAGGCTGCACGCCCTGTGTCTGCAGGAACCCTGGCCGTCCCAGACCCCGACGCTGCTTGCCTGGATCAAGGACAACCGGCCGGATCTTTATGCCCGGACCGGAACCGTGCTCCTGTGCAAGGACTTCATCACCTTCAAGTTGACCGGAGAACGCGTCAGCGAGATCTCCGACATGTCGGGGTGCGGTCTGCTGAGGTTGCCGGACAATCTCTACGACAGGGAGCTGCTGGAACTTTATGGCCTCGGCGAGGCAGTGCCGATGCTGCCGCATCTGGTCGAACCGGCGGATGTTGCCGGGCATGTCACGGCAGAAGCCGCGGCTGCGACCGGACTGAAGGAAGGGACGCCGGTTGTCGGCGGCTATTTTGACGTGATTGCCAGCGCGCTCGGGTCGGGCGTTGTCCATCCCGGCGAAGCCTCGATCATTGCAGGCACCTGGAGCATCAATCAAGTCTTTTCGAAGGCCCCGATCGTCGACAAGGCGATGTTCATGGCCTCGGGTTTTGCCCCCGGCCGGTTCGTCAATATCGAATCGAGCGCAACATCGGCTGCCAACCTGGAATGGTATGTGCGGGAGCTGGTGGAGCGCGGGAAACATCACGACGATCCGTTCGGCTATTGCAACGCTAGGATCGCGGAAGTCACGCCCGCGGCAGACGACCCGTTCTTTCATCCGTTCCTTTACGGCTCGCGGCTTGGGGCGGACTTCCGCGCCGGGTTCTATGGTCTCGCCGGCTGGCATTCGGAAGGGCATTTGCTGCGGGCCTTGTTCGAAGGGGTTCTCTTTGAACATCGCCGCCATATCGAGGTGCTCGGGAGAACCGGTGTCACGTTCGACCGGGCAGTGCTCTCCGGAGGCGGGTCACGCAGCCCGGTCTGGCCGCAGATGTTCGCCGATTGCCTGGGCGTTCCGATCACCGTTGCGGAAGCTCGTGAGACGGGTGCGCTGGGCGCGGCCATTGGAGGCGGTGTTGGTGTCGGGCTCTTCGCCGACTACGAGACGGCTGTTGCTGCCATGACGAGGGCGCAGAAGGAATACCTGCCGGTAACTACGATGAAATCGCACTACGACCGGCGCTACCGGACCTATTGCAAGCTGACAGATGCTCTTCGGTCCTTCTGGGCCGATATGCATGTCATGTACGAATAGTCCTCTTGGAGGAATTGCCGAAACGTCAGGATCTTCTAGTGTGAGGGAAACAGCCGGGCGAATTCGCATCGGCGAGCGCCCACATATGTCTTTTTTCGAGTTTGCGAAGAAACAGAAAACCTGATCAGGATGAGGGTGTTAAAGGGTCTCATCAGTGCCGGCGGAAGATTGCCTGGTCCGGCATGATGCAGATCATCGAAGTTTGGACCGCAGCAGGAAAGACTGCGGACAGGAAATGGGCAGGAAACGGGAAACGACATGAGCGGTCCGACTTCACTCGATGGAACCTACGATTATGTGATCGTCGGGGCCGGAACGGCCGGCTGTGTTCTGGCAAACCGGCTGACCGAGGATCCTTCGGTCAAGGTGCTGCTTCTGGAAGCCGGCGGTTCGGACAATTATCACTGGGTGCATATCCCGGTCGGATATCTCTTTTGCATCGGCAATCCGCGCACCGACTGGATGATGAAGACAGCCAGCGAGCCGGGTCTCAACGGACGCAGCCTGGTTTATCCGCGTGGCAAGGTTCTGGGCGGCTGTACGTCCGTCAACGGCATGATCTACATGCGCGGCCAGGCGGCGGATTACGACCATTGGCGTCAGCTTGGCAACGTCGGCTGGTCCTGGGATGATGTGCTGCCCTATTTCCTGAAGTCGGAAGACCATCATGCCGGGAAGTCAGGTTTGCATGGTGGTGGCGGTGAGTGGAAAGTCTCCAAGCAGCGCCTGAAATGGGAAATCCTCGAAGCCGTTCAGAAAGGCGCACGGGAGTTCGGTGTCGAACCGCGTGCGGATTTCAATGACGGCAGCAACGAAGGCAGCGGTTTCTTCGAGGTCAACCAGAATGGCGGCGTTCGCTGGAACACGGCGAAAGGTTTCCTTCGCCCGGCACTGAAACGGCCGAACCTGCGCTTGATCACCCATGCCGAAACCAGGTCGATCCTGCTGGAAGGCAAGCGCGCAGCCGGTGTTACCTTCACCGTGAAGGGGCAGGAACGGACCGCGCGGGCGGAGCGCGAAGTTCTACTGGCTGCGGGGGCGATCAATTCACCCAAGATCCTGGAGCTTTCCGGCATCGGCAATGGCGCGGTGCTGTCGCAGCACGGCATCGAGGTGAAGCATGAACGTGCTGGCGTTGGCGAGAACCTGCAGGATCACCTTCAGATCCGAACGGTCTACAAGGTCAAGAACGCCAAGACCCTGAACACCATGGCCAACAGTCTTTTCGGAAAAGCCTCGATTGCGCTTCAATACGGGTTGATGCGATCCGGGCCCATGTCGATGGCACCCAGCCAGTTCGGCATGTTCACCAAGTCAGATCCGTCGCTTGAAACGCCGGATCTTGAATATCACGTCCAGCCTCTCTCGACCGACAAGCTCGGCGACCCGTTGCATCCGTTCCCGGCAATCACGGTTTCGGTGTGCAACCTTCGTCCGGAAAGCGTTGGTGCGTCACATATTCAGAGCGGTGATAGTGGGCAGCAACCCGACATAAAGCTGAATTACCTGTCGGCGGAAAAGGACAAGCTCATTGCCCTCAAGTCCGTACGTCAGGCGCGGGAGATCATGACGGCCAAGGCCTTGCAGGCCTACCAGCCGGTGGAAATCCTGCCGGGGCCACAGGTCGACAGCGACGAAGACCTTCTGAAAAAGGTCGGCGATATCGCCACCACGATCTTCCACCCGGTCGGAACTTGCCGGATGGGTCCGGACGAACAGTCGGTTGTCGATCCTCAGCTGAAAGTTCGCGGTCTCGATGGCCTTCGGGTTATCGATGCCTCGATCATGCCGAAGATCGTTTCCGGCAACACGGCTTCGCCCGTGGTGATGATCGCGGAAAAGGCGGCGGACATGATCCGGATGGAGCAACGGGGCTGAGCTTTTTTGGGTTGGAATAAATCGACGGCGGCCCTTGTGAGCCTCTCTGAACATTGCCCACCCACTGCCTCATCCTGAGGAAGCGTGTCAGCGCTGTCTCGAAGGATGGGCGGCATATTCTGGGCAAGCGGCCCATCCTTCGAGACGGACCTGACGGTCCTCCTCAGGATGAGGGGGAAGTTGGTTGGGTTGAACTGAGTCGAGCTAACTTAAGCTGAGCAAACCTGAATTGAGCTGCTTGCAGCGTGTCCGGTAAGCCTCTGAAATTTCACACCTAATCCGCCGCCTTCACCCGATATGGCACAATGCCGCGCTGGCCTGAATCGATGAAAGGTTCCTTGTCGACGGCCGGGAAGGCGCGCTGGTCGCAATTGTCCCTCGGGCAGATGCGGCAGTTGACGCCAATGGGCTCGGGCGAGGAGATCTCGTCGACCGCAAGCCCGTCGGCATAGACGACCGCATCGGCATATTGCACCTCGCAGCCGATACCAAGCGCGTAGCGGCGCTCGCCGCTGCGGTAGTCCGGCTGGTGTTTGGTGATGCTGGTCGCCACGCAAAGATAGCGTACTCCGTCAGGCATCTGGGCGACCTGCGAGGTGAACTTGTTGGAGTTCTGTTCAAAGGCCTGATGGACGTTCCAGCGCGGGCAGGAGCCACCGAAGCGGGCGAACTGGAACCGGGTTGCACTGTGGCGTTTGACGACGTTGCCGGCCCGGTCGATCTTCACGAAGTAGAACGGCAGACCTTTGGCGCCGGGGCGTTGCAGGGTCGACAGACGGTGGCAGACGGTCTCGATACTGGCGTCCAGCCGGTTGGACAGAAGCTGGATGTCGTGCCGGGTTTCCGCAGCGGTTTTCAGGAAGTCGTCATAGGCCAGGATCAAGGCGCCCGCGAAATAGTTCCGCAAGGCCAGCCGCGCGATGCTTTCCGCCGACTTGGTCTTGAACCTTGCCTTGGTGACCTCTTCTGAAATGAGGTCCCGGACACACAGTTCGGCGACGACTGACCCAAGCAGGAAGCTCTTGGTCGATTGCGGAATGGCACTGTAGAGCGCGATGGTGCGGGCGAAATCGTCCTGACGGATCAACGTGCCTCGATAGTCCGGAAATTCCGTGACTGAAATGCCGAAGCGTTCCTGAAGCCAGGTGGTCAGGGCGGTGAACTTCGAAGGGGCTTTCGAAAGTCCGATCTCCAGAGAGAGCTTCTCCGCGGCCCGGTCGATGCTGTCGACGTAATTGTCCATGTAGTGGAAATAGTCGCGGACCTCTTCATAAGCGGATTTCCGAGGTCCGGGACCGCTTTCCGGACTACCGCCGAGCTGGACCAGATCGTCCTCGTTCGCTTCCCGGTCGTGATAGGTCCGCAGCGCGCCGTAAAGATCCATGATCGCCTTGGTGACGCCTGGTGCCCGAGTGACCAGCTCATGCACTTCCTGCCGGCCGACGGAGGCTGTCAGAAACTGGGTGTCGGCGAAAATTTCCTGAAGATCCTGCACCACCCGGTCGAGGTCGTTCTGCTCGAAAGCCGACAGATCGACGCCAAAGATCCTGTTAATCGTTAGCAACACCGAGGCGGTGACCGGGCGGTTGTTGTTTTCGATCTGGTTTACATAGGCGGTGGACAGGCCGATTTTCTTTGCAAACTCCACCTGGGACAGGCCGAAATCCGAGCGGATTTGCCTCAACGTGTGGCCGGAATAGAGTTTTTTGCTCACGCTTGGCATCCTTCAGGATCAAATTGCAAAACTTTAACATTATGCAGTACGCATTTTAACATTTTACAATAGCCGGATAATCATGAAAAGTCCTGCCACCACGGAGGAATACAAACCCAAGGAACATAGTGATGACCGCTCATTTCGCCTTGCCGACAAGTTCCGCAGTCAATGGTAGCGCCGGCACGTTCGCCGCAGGCATCCGTTGGCCGATCAACCTCACCGACCTGGTGACGCCGCGCCAGCTGGAAATCATGGTGAAGCTGTGCGAAGGCAAGGTGAACAAGCAGATTGCCTATGAGCTGGACGTATCGATTGCGACCGTCAAAGCGCATATCCGCAATGCCATCACCCGTCTCGGGGCGAAAAATCGCACCAATGCGGTTGCCATCGTCGCTGCCAACAGCGCGATTTTCCAGAACGCAGCCGCCTGATCTGGTGACAGACCAGCCTTCCGGACATCCAGTCAGAAACCTGTGGGTGTCCGGAGGTGGGTCAAACTGAAATACCGGTGCAGCCAGCTTTATTTTGTTTGCTCAGGCGTGCGTCTGACAGATTGTGCAAGCCCCATCGACTGCGGAATATCGCGAAAAAATAAATGCGAACCGCAGCCAGTCTGACGGCGAGACCGCCGTCAGTCGCTCGCATTTCGTCGAAAACCTGCTCCCCGACATCGATGAACTTACGAGCCGGGCGTTTCCGGCAAAGTATCAGGCTGTCCGCTTGATCATGGATGTGCGGATGCTTTCCACTTCCGCGGCGAGGAAGTCGCAAAAGTCCTTGGCGACAATGGAAATCGGCCGGTGGGTCGGTGTGAGTATCGACAGGCTGTTCTGTATGCGCGGCCGGAACGGACGAAAGACGATCATGGGCGGGCCCATGCCGAGCCGACCTTTTTCCTGCGCATTGTAGGCCGTGATCATGTCGCACATCAGGGCGCAGAGGCCTGCTTCGACGAAGCGGAGCCCAAGCCAGGCCGTCTGAAGTTCAAAGCGCTGGTTGAAACGAACTCCGGCATCGCGAAAACGGGCGAGTGTCTGCCGGTGGCTGCGATGTTCTGAATGAAGCAGCGCCAGCGGATATCCATCCAGTTCAGTAGGGGTAATGACTTCCTTCGAGGCCAGGGGATCGGTCGCGGGGATCGCGCACATGCATTCCAGGTCGAAGTCGATCTGGTCGAAGGAATTTCGGGCTCTCGGTGTTTCTGCAAATCCGATATCGAATTGCTGCGCGGCGATCAGTTCCTCGATTTCGGCTGAGGTTCTGCTGGCCAGGGCAACCTTGACGCTCGGCTTGTCGGCAATGAACTTCGACAGGCTGTTGGGCAGGAAATCGGCCGTCGCTTCCGGTATGCCAGCGACCCGCAGTTGGCCGTGTTCCCGGTTGGCGAGACCGCGCAGGGTGCGCTTGGAAATTTCCAGCCGCTTGAGAATGGCTTCCGCTTCTTCCAGGAAGAATTCCGCTTCCGGTGTCGGAACCAGACGGCCTTGCTCGCGAACGAACAGTTTCAATTCCAGTTCGGTTTCAAGACCCGCGATTGTCGAGCTGACTGCAGGTTGCGTCCGGCCAAGCGTACGCGCGGCTTCAGAAATCGAGCCACTTCGCATGACCTCTCGAAAGGTCGCCAGTTGCCGAATAGAAAGATTCATGGTTCTGCGAGAACCGCCCTCTCAAATCTCCACATTTATTAATGTGTCGCCTAAACAGGTGCAGGTCAACACATACAGAGAATTGTCGTGTATTCTTGTGGGTTTAGCTGAATAAACGCGAATAATACCTGCTTTAATTCCGTAATATTGCTATATTACGAAATCGAATGCTTCCCTTCGCGTAAGCTCAAGCCGTCCCGACAAGCTCGGGACGATTTCCGGCCGGTCTCAAGGTGCCGGTGACCAGAGCCTTGCAAGATCGAAGTTGTTGACGTCCTCAAGCAGCTCGATAAAGCCGCGTGCCGCGTGATCGAGCGATTGCCGACCCTTTTCAGCCGTGGCCAGCGAGGCGTTGCCGAGCGCGCCCGTTTCGTTTAGGTCCTGCGCCTTCCAGCCGTATTGGGCTTTGCCGTGGCCACGTAGATGCTTGAATTCCTGCAGGTAGGTTTGCTGTTCCGACGGAAAATCGGTGGCAAGCTCCATGCGGACAAGATCAGGACGCAGATGTAACATCAGTGATGTTTCGATGTCGCCGCCATGTATGCCGTAGGTGAATTCCGCGTCGGCATACAGCCCGTCGGGCTGACCGAACCGCAGCCAGTTGGTGGCGGTGACGAACATGTCGTGTTTCACGCGTAGCTCCCGCGCCACGATATCCAGAACAGGAACGTTGCCGCCGTGGGAGTTGATCAGCACAAGTTTGCGAATTCCGGCACGAGCGACGCTTTCGCCCAGCTCTAGCCAGGCACGTGTGACCGTGTCCCAGGCCAGGGTCAATGTGCCGGGTGAAGAGATGTGTTCGTCCGATTTGCCGACGGCCTGTACGGGTAGGAAAGTGACAGGCAGACCAGTGGGCAGAAGCTCCAGTACCCGCTTGACCTGACCTTCTGCGATCGTCGTGTCCGTTGACAGTGGCAAATGCGGGCCGTGCTGTTCGATGGCCGCAACGGGAAGAACCGCGATCCAGTCTTCAACTCCTTGCGACTGAAAGTCGAGGGTTGTCATGTATTGCCAATACGGCTTGGGCAGCATGGATCCGTTCCGCTTTGAAGATACGTCACTTTCTCCTTTGCATAGCGTGTCCGGGCAGGCAAGAGGCGGTAGCAGAACGGCCATTGAGCGAGTGGGTCTTCACGAACTTATGATGCCGGATTCTTAACCGGTGTTTAGAATTTGCTGACGCCTTTTTGGGACAATCCGCGCCATGATCGGCGCAATCCTGTCAAATACGCCGGCAACGATCCTGAGAGGAAGCGGTGTCGCGGCTGAACGCGATCCTGGTTCTGGGGAAAATACCCAGGGCCGGGACCAGGCTTCTGCGCGTGCAAGCCAGGCAAGTGCCCAGGCAATCTCTGCCCGTGCCGGCAATACGCCGATCTTGACCGCACAAGCCGTGATCGCCCTGCAGGAAGCCAACGGTTCTGCCGATGCGCCGGGTAGATCCCGCCAGGCAACTGCATCTGGAACTCCCGAAAGCGAAGAGACCGAGACCGGAACGCCCGCAAATGCGGCGCCTGCTGGCGACAGTGCTGATGCGGAGGCCGAAGCCGCCAGCGGTGGAGCTGGCCAGGCGCAGGATGATGCTGCAAAGGACGAAGATCCTGATGGCGACGGCCTTGACCAGGCCGAGGAAAAGCAGGTCGACAAATTGAAACAGCGGGACCAGGAAGTCCGTGCCCATGAGCAGGCACATGCCCGTGTTGGCGGTGCTTATGCCGGGGCGCCCAGCTACACCTTTCAGCAGGGACCGGACGGCAAGCGGTATGCCATAGGGGGCGAGGTCCAGATCGATACCTCCAAGGAACGCACACCGGAAGCCACGATCCGCAAGATGCAGGTTGTCATTCGCGCTGCGACCGCACCTGCCGATCCGTCTTCTCAGGATCTGAAGGTGGCGCAGCAGGCAAGGGCCCAGATTTCCGAAGCGCAGGCAGAAGTCCGGCAGAAGAAGTCGGAAGAACTGTCCGGGGATGATGACGACGGGAATGTCAATTCCGCCTCCGGTCCCGATCCTGAGACTGTCGGTGCGGACAGCACGACTGGCCGGAACAATTCTGGCGGCTCGGATAGTGCCGAGACTGTTGGCGGAACGAGCGGGGACAGGGCCCGGGCGGAAACCGCTGCAGCCATTTCCGCCTATCAGTCCGCAGTGGAGCGGACCAATGAAATCCAGTTCCGTCTGTCCGGGCTGGCCACTTGAGCCGGCAATCCTGGTCCTGCGTAGAATCGAGGGCTGGCTGCAGGCATTTTTTCCTATCGCGGAAGCTGGTTTAAGGCGCTGCTCATTTCACCCGGAATGATGCTTGTCAGGCCGGCACTCGCGTGACAGAAAGACGGCTCCCTTTCGGGCGCTCGCCCTCCCAGAAAATGTTAGCTCCATGTCAGTTTCAATTCAGCGCCAAGCCATTGCCGCGCGTCGTGTCGTTTCGGCGATCTTCTTCATGTGCGGAACCAGTATCGGTACGTGGGCATCACGAATTCCCAATATCAAGTCTGCAACCGGTCTCGATGAAAGCGGCTTCGGCATTCTTCTGCTTGTCATGGCTTGCGGTGCGTTTGTCGCCTTTCCCATAACCGGAATGCTGATCGACCGCCTGGGCGCGGCCCCCATGACAAAGCTGCTGGCGGTCGCCAACATCATCAGTTTCGTTCTGATCGGTCTTTCGCCCAACGTGGCCTTGCTGACAGCGGCATTGTTCCTGGCAGGGCTGAGCATTGGTGCGCTGGATATTTCCATGAACGGCTGGGGTGCTGAAGTGGAAAAAGCGCTGGAGCGTCCGATCATGTCCTCCTACCACGGGCTGTACAGCCTGGGTGCGGGTGTTGCTGCCCTGGCCGGCGGGCTTGCGATCATGGCGGATCTCAGCGTGCTGTCGCATTTTGTCCTGTGGGGCATCGTCGCGGCGCCATTCCTTGTCTGGTATTGGCGCCAATCCTGGCCGCAGACCAAGACGGAAAACGAAGATGGCAGCAAGGCACCGCTTTTTGCGCTGCCCAAGGGGGCTCTGGTGCTGGTCGGGCTGATGGCGCTGGTGGCAGCGCTGGGCGAAGGCGCAGTTACTGATTGGGCCGCGCTCTATCAGATCGAGGATCTTGGCATTGCCGAGTCGATCGCACCTGCCGCTTTCACGATTTTCTCTATCGCCATGGTGATCATGCGCCTGTCCGGTGACAAGGTGATCGCCCGCTTCGGGCCGGTGCCGACCGCGCGGGTCAGCGGTATCGTCGCGCTGCTCGGGTGCATCCTGCTGGTCTCCGGCGCAGGTCTGTGGTCTGTGTGGGCCGGCTGTTTCGTGATGGGCCTTGGGTATGCGGTGCTGTTTCCGCTTGCCATGTCGCGGGCAGCCAGTGACCCGCACATGTCGAAAGGGGCTGCCCTTGCGGCCGTTGCGACACTTGGCTATGGAGCTTTTCTGTTCGGTCCGCCGCTGCTGGGCTTTGTTGGCGACTATCTCTCGCTGAGAGCGTCGTTCATCACCGTTGCGGTGCTGACGGTTGCCATTCCGCTGCTTGCAGGGGCGCTCAAGGTCAAGGACTGACGGGCACTGTGGAGACGGTTCACATAACGGGAACGCTGGAAGCGATCACATGACGTCACACAAGAAGGTCCCCGTCGTCGTATCCCTGAACGGTATCGGCAAGGTTTTCGAAAACGGCACAACCGCGCTCGACGATTTCTCCCTGGATGTGCGTGAAGGTGAATTCGTGTCCCTGCTTGGGCCATCCGGGTGCGGCAAGTCGAGTGCGCTCAGGATCATCGCCGGATTGTCCGATCCCAGCACGGGCACCGTTTCCTGGCCGGCGGAGCGAAGCGGGCAGGAGGAACATGAGCTCGGGTTCGTGTTCCAGGAGCCGACCCTGATGCCGTGGGCAACGGTTTTTGCCAATGTCTGGTTGCCACTGCGGTTAAAGGGCGTATCTCGCCAGGCTGCCCGGGACAGGGTGATGGAAGCACTTGCGACCGTCGGACTGGCCGACTTTGCAGAAGACTTTCCCCGTCAGTTATCCGGCGGCATGAAGATGCGGGTCTCGATTGCCCGGGCGCTTGTCACCCGGCCAAAAGTTCTTCTGATGGACGAACCCTTTGCCGCGCTTGATGAAATCACCCGGTTCAAGCTTAACAACGACCTGCTGCACCTGCAGAAGACCTTTGGCTGGACCGTGCTTTTTGTGACGCATTCGGTATTCGAATCCGTCTATCTCTCCAGTCGCATCGTGGTGATGGCCGCCCGGCCAGGCCGGGTGATACGCGAGATGGAAATCGACGCGCCTTACCCGCGAGAAGACAGTTTCCGGACTTCCGCCGAATACAGTCAATATTGCCGCGAGGTTTCCGATGCGCTGCATGGCGCACTGGAGCCGGCTGACGCGCTTTAAAAAGGTGCCGGATGTCCATGGTAATGGTCTGTATCACCGTTCGACAGAGGCACGTCAGCGGTCGGTACATCAAAAGTTAGCTGGATAACAGGCGCCAAGTCTGCGCAGTCTCAGTAAAATCGACTTTTCCCGGGCGAGTGTCATTTGACGGTTAAATACTCCCGCTAGGGTTCCGCCGCATCATTGATGAACGTGATTCGAGTTGATTGGAAGACGGGGTTGCTGCGATGGCTTTTAATTACAAGAAAAGCATAACGTTTCGGCTGGTTCAGGCGGCGAAGGCGCAGCGGGCCCGGTCCGGGGCGCATCTCATGCGAATCGGGCTGCACCCCGGCCAGGAACTGGTGCTGAAGGTCCTGGCAGATACGGACGGGCGCACAATGAGCCAGCTGGCTCTCGCGCTTGGTGTGCAGCCGCCCACCGTCACCAAGATGGTGACCCGGCTTTCCAGTCAGGGATATGTTCGCCGCCAGGTTTCCGACACGGACGGCCGACTTGCCCGGGTTTATCTGACCGATGTCGGCCGTGAACTGGTGCTGTCGGTGGACAAGGCCTGGAAGCGTCTGGAACGGGAAGCCATGTCCGGTCTGGAGGACAAGGACCGCAAGAAACTGCGGAAGCTGCTGCGGCAGGTCGAGAAGAACCTGTCGATTTCCGTCGACGACGACCCGGAACACGAGGCCGATTTCGACACAGACGGCGATGAAGTCGCGGAAGCTGAAGCCAAGGAAAAAGACAAGGCCAAGGAGAAGGAACTTTCAGTGGCCTGATCCGCGTCTGGCTGCCGAAACTCCCGTCAGCAGCCAGGTGGCACCATGTGCAGGGCGGCCGGGAAAGATTACAAATCCGTCATTTGAAAAGGGGCTTTGTGCTTCTTACCTCCGTCGCAGCCAGACTGGCACATACGGAGGATGCACACATGCAACTGAGGTATCGGACGATAAACGAGGACCGCGGTGCCCGCCGGGCAGCAGAGCTGCGAGACCGGTTCCGGCACGTGTCGGATGCTTCCATCAACCACCCGCAATTCGGTTTGAGACACGGTGCGCAAGCCCGCACATGGAGCGAGGTCAAATCCCGTCAGTCTCAATTTCAGGAGCTCATGGCCTGGAGTGTGCTGGCGGTGGTGATGGTCTTCATCGGATTGATGATACTCTAGACATCGCTGCCATCCTGGCTGAAACCGACCGGTGACGCTTCGGACAAAGCAGCACCGGCACGAGATGAACACGCGGCGAACGGCTGGACCGTTCGCCGCTTTTTTGTGTCTACCGGCCATGGCCCATCTGGGGGATGCAGGGCTCTGCTCTCCGGCGCTAGAGCATTCGCGTTTCACAAACGGTTGATCCGGCTTATGAAGATTGTCGAGGACGTCGCAAGCAACCGCTGTCGTCAACAGCAACTGGGGGAATGCCATGAGTGCCAAGGTGACTGGGGGGAGAAAGAATTGGTTCGGGCAATCCACAGCCGTCAGGCGCGGCAAAGCTGCCCGGTTCTCTGGGGCGCTGGATCACGGCAAAAACCTCCGGCCTTTCCTGGCATTCATTGTCCTCCTTGCCGGAACAGGTTCAGCGGCAACCGCGCAGACGCCTGATCCCGAACCGAAATTGCCGGCGGGTCTTGAAGCCGAGATTGCGTCTTGCAAGGCGGATCCAGCGAACCGGATCGGCGGCGCCGCGATTGGCGAGTGCCTGGAGGACCGGGCAGCGGAACGGCGGGCGGAACTGGACCGCAGACGCGAAAAACTCGCTGAACGGCTCTGCAATCCCGCGCATACGAAACAGCTGTTTGAAGGTGGAAAAACCTGGGAGGCGCTGCGCCAGAGCGAATGCGGATTGCTTGGCAAGCTCCCGGGAAATACCGCGTCCTATATCAACATGGCGTCCTGCGAGATGACGCTGGCACTTCAGCACAGCGAGGCGTTGGCGTTACTGGAGGATTTTGCCAATCCGTGGTGCCCTTCCTACGAACTGGTCGAAGACGCTAGCCGGAAGGGCGAGCCGGTGCCGGGCGAAGCAGTCGAGATTGTGGGCAGCTCCCTGTCGTGGACATTCGAGCCCACGCCAGACGCCCGGATCGTCGTGTCGGACAGTGTGTCCGGAGAGGTCGTTCCACTCGATATCTCTGGCTGCTCGTTTTGTTCGGGTGATGCGGACAATTGCGAGCAGGACGGTATCTACACCATGCGCGAAGACCCGGAACGTCCGCTTTTTGTCGCGGTTTGCCACAAGGGCGCACATTCCCAGCGTCTGACCCTGTTCGACCCGGTGGTCCGGGGCGCTGAACCCGTCGTCGAGAGTACGGGCGAATATTTCATCGAATGGCAGATTCAAAAGGGACGGCTGGAGTACCGGCCGGACGGGGCAGGGGACGCAGTCTGGCCCGAATACGACTGACCAATCGCTGTCGGCTGGACTGCGTTCATTTGAATGCAGTTTCCAGTTCCTCCAGCAAGGCCTTGATCCGCCGCACCCCTGACCGGCCTTTTGGATAAACAGCCTGTAGCCCGGCGGGGGGCAGCTCGAATTCCCGCAGCAATGGGACGAGTTTGCCCGCTGCCAGGTCTTCAGCAACATCCCATTGGGACTTGCGGGCAATCCCGAACCCGGCGAGACACCAGTCGCGCACCAGCCCGCCGTCATTTGCCGTGCGCCGTCCACTGACCGGGCAGCGCACTATCTTGCCGTCGATCAGGAACTGCCAGGAATTGTCGGGCTCGGAGCCAAAACGCATCAGCAGGCAATCGTGCCGGGCAAGGTCCCGGGGATGGTGCGGACGGCCATGGCGTTCCACGTAGGACGGAGCGGCACAGACAATCCGGGCGTTGGCCGCAAGCTTGCGGACGATAAGTGTTGAATCCTTCAACTCGCCATACCGGATCGCAACGTCGTACCCCTGCGAGGCAACGTCCACGAAACCGTCACTCAGGTGAAGATCGATCGTCACGTCCGGATGAGTTTCCAGAAACCGATCCAGCACAGCCCGAAGGCGTGTTCTGCCTAGGTCAAGCGGTGCCGACAGGCGAATGGGTCCAGCCAGTCTTTCCGCGCCTAACCGGATACGGACATCCAACTCTTCCGCCTCGGCAAGCAGGCGGCGGGCGCCGTCCAGCAGCAAACGTCCTTCTTCGGTCAGACTGAGGGCGCGCGTGCTCCGTGTCAGTAACCTGACGCCATAGTGAGCCTCAAGTGCTGCCAGCCGCTCGGACGTCGTAGCGGGGGAATAGCCCATCTCCCTGCCCGCGGAGGCAATGCCTCCCGTTTCCGCAATGCGCACGAACAGTGCGAGATTGTCCATCATTATTCGAGAATTCCGAATTTTAGTTTCGGAATTGTCTCAATTATCTGGCTCTGTCGCAAGCATTAGGTTCGTGGGCAACAACGGTAGTCCGATGATTGCTGCCGGAAAGGAAACGGGATGCTGCTCGATCATATCACCATTAGAACCCACGATCTGGTGACAACACGTGCCTTCTTCCTTCGGGTCTTCGACGATCTGGAAGAGCGTCCGCGTCCACGCCCCATCCGCCAAATTCCGGGGCACTGGCTCTACTTCGGAAATGAACCGCTCATTCATCTGATCGGAATTCCTCCACACGCAGAAGAGGATCGGCAGGCGGACGGCTGGGACCATATCGGTTTCCGCCTCGAAGGTTACGGGGCTTTCCGGGCAAAGCTGGAACGGCTTGGCATTGCCTATTCTCCCATGGAGCTGCCGGAACTGGGCGAGCGTCGTCTGTTCTTCCGCACGCCCACCGGTCAGCTGATTGAAACCGTCTTTCGGGAAACCGACCAAAGGAGTGCGTGAGATGGCATTTACCCAGGAAACAAGAACCGTCGTCATTGGCGGCACATCCGGCATCGGAAGTGCTGTGGCCGATGCGCTGGAAAGCCGGCCGGGAGAGGTCTTGCGCGCAGGGCGCTCCAATGGACTGGACGTTGAAGACCCGAAAGAGGTTGCTGTCTATTTCACCGCGATCGGTCCGGTTGATCATGTGGTTTTCACGGCCGGCAGCCAGGCGCCGGGTGGACCCGTGTCCGGTCTTGATCTCGAGGCAGCCAAAACCGCTTTCGACACGAAATTCTGGGGTGCGGTCGCGGTGGCACAGGCTGCGGCCAAGCATGTTCGACCGGGCGGTACCGTAACATTCACCAGCGGTTTTCTGGCGCGGCGAACGGTTCCCGGTACCTTTGTGAAAACCGCAATGAATGCGGCGCTGGAGGCAGGTGCCAAGGTGCTGGCGAAGGAGCTTGCTCCCGTCCGGGTCAACGTCGTCAGCCCGGGCCTTACCGATACATCCGCTTACGCCGCAATGGATCCGGCCGCCCGGACAGCCATGCTGAACAAGGCTGCAGAGACCCTCCCCGCCGGGCGGTTCGCAAGACCGGCGGATGTGGCGGCAGCCTATCTCCTTCTGATCGACAACCCTTCCATGACCGGTGCCGTGATCGATGTCGACGGCGGCGCCCTGATCAACTGACGTTTGTGAAAGGACTTTCCATGGCCAGCCTGTTCGGCCGATATGACCTCGGTCCCCTTGCCCTGCCGTCACGTATCGTGATGGCTCCCATGACGCGCTCGCGCAGTACGCAACCGGGCAATGTGCCCAATGACATGATGGCGGATTATTACGCCCAACGGGCAAGCGCCGGGATGATTGTCAGCGAGGCCACGCAGATCTCACCGCAGGGCCAGGGTTACAGCTTCACTCCCGGCATCCATTCGGCGGAACAGGTCGATGGCTGGCGCAAGGTGACGGACGCCGTTCACCAAAAAGGCGGACGCATGGTGTTGCAGCTCTGGCATGTCGGCCGCATGAGCCATGCCCGGTTCCAGGGTGGAGGTCAGCCGGTTGCTCCCTCGGCCATTGCCCCGGGTGCGTCCATCTGGGCGGTTGATCCGGAGACGGGGCAGGGTGGCATGATCGAATGTCCCGTTCCGCGAGCACTCACTGCTGAAGAGGTTTCTGCCATCGTCGAGGACTACCGGACAGCTGCAGCCAATGCCAGGGCAGCCGGGTTTGACGGTGTCGAGATCCATGCCGCCAATGGGTATCTGATCGACGAATTCCTGCGATCGACCTCCAATCGGCGGACGGATGCTTATGGCGGCAGTCAGGAAAACCGCATCCGGTTTGCGCGGGAAGTGGCCGAAGCCGTTTCAAAAGTCATCGGGGCGGAGCGGACCGGCATTCGCTTTTCACCCTTCATCACCCAGCGTGGCATGGACGATCCGGCCGCACCGCAGACGATCCTGAAGCTCGCCGGGGAACTGGACAAGATTGGTCTTGCCTATGTTCATCTTGCCGAAGCCGATTGGGACGACGCGCCTGAAACGCCCGAAAGCTTCCGGGCTGCTTTGCGAGAGGCCTACTCCGGTACCGTCATTGTTGCCGGCGGCTATACCAAGGTGAAGGCAGACCGGATCCTTGCAGATGGATATGCGGACCTCGTTGCCTTCGGTCGTCCTTTCATCGCGAACCCGGACTTTCCGCGCCGCCTGGCGGACGGATTGCCGCTTGCCGATTTCGATGGGTCGACGCTCTTCGGTGGAGATGCCGCAGGTTACACAAGCTATCCGGTGGCAGCATGACCAACCCAATGAGCAAGGCAGAGATCGCAATGGCTACCGACAGGGTCGGGACGCATCTGGTGTCGGAAGAAAACGGCGTGAAAGTCTGGCATCTTCGACTGGCGCCGGGAGAGACGCTGCCCGCCCACCGGCACGAGCGGCCTTATTTCTGGAGCGTCCTGACCGATGGCAAGGCGACTTCTCGTCAGGCGGATGGCCGCATTCTGGACGTGACCTACAGGGCGGGTGATACCCGGCATATGTCAGATCTGTCGCCGGATACGACCTTCGTGCACGATCTCACCAACACGGGCGAAGCGGAACTTGTTTTCGTGACCGTCGAATTCGTTCGGTAAACGGGTTTCGGCGTCAGGACGAGTGGAATGAGGACGATACCTGTTGCTTTGCTGCGAGCACAGGATCGTCCTTTTCAGCGTCTGCGGCAGCATCAGGCGGCGTATACTTGTGCGTTTATTTTCAGCTTGAATGACGCTATAATTGTGTCCTTGGGTTCCGAAGCCTGGGAGAACGTGCGGTTGGCCGTATTTTGACCGACAAGACGCATATTCTCATCCGACCGTCGGCGGTTGACTGACGTGTCGGCTCGAAGAGACAGGCTCGATTGATTTAACGATTCTCGATACGGTGTTGGTCATGCCGGTAACCAGTGCAGAGCTGAAGCAGCATCTGGAGCAGAACGAAGCGGCTGTCGACAGGGTGTTGCGCCGGGTTCAGGGGTTCACGGATTCCCTGATGACGCTGGATGCCTTGCGCAGTACGGCGGGCATCACCGGGCAGCCTCTTGAAGAACTGCTGGCTGATTATCTGAACGAGGAAAATCTTGGCTGGGAGTTCATGTTCCACCTCACCCAACCAATCGAGCCGATCAACGCCGCCAATTTCGACCTCGAGGATCTCGGTGATTTCGCGCACAAGATGCTGGGCTTCAAGCTGTATGTTTTCGACGAAATAGGGTTTTGCGGTATCGCGACACTCGTGTCTCACCGGCTCGCTCTGACCGCCTGGCATGTGACAGTCAAGGACAAGCGGAAAGAGCGCCGGTCCGGCCTCACAGTTCGCACGCAAGAAGGGAACAAGTCGCTGCGCGTGCTTGGTGTGCGTTTCGAGATGCCTTGTCATGACGACCAATGGGATGCCGGTCTGCAGGACGGGGATATCCTGCGTGCCAACCCGGATGTCGCCTTGCTCGCCATCGAGCAACCGATGACAACGTATTACGAATTGCCGGCGAAACCTCCGGCGTGGATCACCGGGCGGAGAAAGCTTTGCCTGAGCCACAGACAGGACGACAACGGCAGGGGCGTCACCTTCGTTACCGGTCGTGCGACGATCGATGATCCGCCTCGTATCCAACTGGAATGGGAGGACGGTGTCACCAGACCCGGGTCGTCAGGCGGGTCGGTTTTCGACACGGATCTTGCATTCGCCGGCTTCCATCAGGGGCAGCTGAACGGCGTTTCCGAGATCGTTCCTTATGCAACCTTCGCCGGCATAGACGAATTTACCCAGGCAATTGCGGAGGACCGGGCACCGCCTTACATCTTTTCGCTGACAGGGCGTGTCGATGGTCATCTGATTATCGGACGGCAGCGCTATTGTCATGCCATCCATGACGTGGTGCGGGGAGCCGCCCGTCACTTGCGCGGGATCTGGATCAAGCGGATGGAAATCGACCAGACGACCGGACTGGAATTTTCCTACGATCTTTTGTGTCAGGTTCTGGCGCAGAACGGTCAAGCGGCGCAGGTGTTCAGGGTTGAACTGTCTCTGGGAATGGAAGACCTGCTGGAAACGCTGAACGAGAGATTGCACGGCGGAACGCCGCTGCTGGCACGGCCGGGGGCTGCGGACGACGAAACCAGTGAAGGGGCAAGCGACAAGGACCGCGCCAGGCAACTGGTGGACCTCCTGGCCAAGACGACCGGCGCAACTGCGGACAAGCCGAGCTGGATTTATTTCGACAATCCGCGCGGAGGCTTGCGCAAGGCGGCACAACAGCAACTGGAACTGCTTCTGGCAATGATCCTGAGCGATACGCGCCTTCGATTTGTCATGGCCGGTGGAGAGACCTACAGCGTTCCGGGGCCAAAGGCGGAAAATGCCAGTGCGCTGACGGGGCCGGGGGTGATGGTGGATTACATCGGCCAGTTCGACCGCGAGGATGTGCGTCATACGCTTGAGGCGATCAACCGATCGCTGGGGCTTGGCCTGCCGACGCATGTGGTCGATTTCGTTCTGATGCAGGCCCTTCACGGCGTGCAAGCCCAGGGAACGGTCTATCGCAGTGCGGAAGTGAAAACCGTTTCGGAAAATCTGCAAAGGTCTCTCGCACCGTTGCTTCCGGCCGAAGGAGCATCATCGCCATGAGCAAGGACGGTGACCAGCTCGCGGAAGGCCTGAAGGCGGCCATGCGGTTTGCCGCAACGCGCAAAACCTTCACGCCGCGTGATGCGGTGGAGGCGGCGTCCAAGGTCTTGCAGGACAAGCTGACGCCATTGACGATTGCCCGGCTGCTGACAGAGCTCAACAAGGTCGTCCTGGAAATATCCTCCGAGCCGGTCTGGTCTCTTCGCAACGGGCCGCGCCATGGTGTGCTCAAGGCCATCGAAACACCGGAGGAAGACACACCTGTTGCCAGAGCATTGCGTGGTGACGAACCGTTCTCGCAGGAGACCATCGAACGACTGATTGCCGAAACACCGGATCTGCCCGAGCAGGATCAGCTCAAACGGATCGAGGAGATATCCGATGACCTCGACAGGGCCGGACCGAGTGCGCCTGCCTATCCGTTGCTGGTGCGCCTGCGCGGTGTCATGAACCGCGTGGATGCCGCGAGGCGGGCCAATGCCATGCTGAGCCGAGAGTTTTTTGGCCGGGAGACGGAACTGGCCCGCTTGCTCGACTGGTGCGCGCGGCCCCAGGAAAAAACACCTGTCAGCGCCTTGTTCATCACCGGCCTGCCGGGCATCGGCAAATCCTTTCTGATTGACCGGGCAATGGCGGAACACAGGTCTGTTCAAAAGGCGCCAATCGTTCTGCGCCTGGACTTCGACCGGCGCGGGCTGAACCTGGAAGATCCCGACAAGCTGGTGCATGAGCTCTCCCGCCAGCTGGGCGATATCCTGACGGACGAAGCCCCCAGACTGCGCGACCTGAGGCTCAAGTATTCCGGCAATGCGGAAACGACCGGCACGACGGTGAGCAGTACCCTTTTGCCGACCGAGCTGGTCGATGCCATGGGCGCTGCGGTGCGGTCGCATGGCGGGCAGGTGGTCCTGGTGCTGGATACGCTTGAAGTGTTGCGCGGTCATGGCGAAACCCGGCCCATTCTGCTGTTCGAGGTTCTGGACAATCTGGTGCGGGCCGGGCTGTCGCCGATCTCGATCATTGCGGCCGGACGGGGAGATGCGCTCGATTCCGTTCGTAAACGCATCGAGGGACCGCCTCTGGAGCTGGAAGGCCTGAGCGAGACGGAATCCCGCAATCTTCTGGACAAGTTGGGGGCTTCCCCGGATTTGCATGACAGGATCTTCGAACTTTCGCGTGGCAACCCGCTGATGCTGCGGCTTTCAGCCAAGGTAACGCAGGCGGAGGACTTCGATCCGGGTGAACTGGAATACGGCGAAGCAGGCAGCATCACGGAAGCCTATCTTTACCGGGCTATCCTTTCGCGCATTGACGACCCGCTGCTGGCGAAGCTGGCACACCCTGGTCTTGTCCTGCGCCGGATCAGCGCCGAGGCAATCCAGTTCGTTCTGGCGCCGGCGCTCGGGCTCGGTGAGGATATCGATGAAGCTGCGTCCAGGCGACTTTGGCAGGAACTCAGCAGCCACCATTGGCTGGTGGCCGTTGACGGTCAGGACTGGCTGAAACACCGCAGCGACCTGCGGCGGGAAATCCTGCCCATGCTCTACGTCGAAAAGCCGGAGCTGGCCGCAAGAATAGACCGGGCGGCGGCAAACTGGTTTGCCGAGTTCGACCGTGAGACCGCGCTCTATCATGCCTTCCAGGCGACGCGGGCCGGAGACCCGATGCCCGAATTCACCGCAGCCGACGTTGCGGGCCTCAGCGAAGAGGAACTGGACGAGCTTCCACTTCCGGCGACGAATGCCATCCTGCAGGAGCGCGGCGAGCGCTCGCGCCGGGCGCGCTATACCAGCAGCGAGCAGGGAACATCCGAACCGGTTCCGACTTCGAAAGCGGAGGAGGTCGAGCCGGAGCTGATCCGCGAACTCGAACTGACCCTTCGGCGGGGCGATGTGTTCGAGGCCGATCATATCTTCACCCTCAACAACGCCTTTCCGCGAAATCCGTCACCTTCCCGTCCCGAAGCTGCGGCAACGCTTGCGTATTTCTGGCTCTCCGGCCAGTGGGCGCGTGCCATGTCCCTTTGGCGGAAGCTGCCGAAATCCTTGCTCGAACGATTGAGCCGGGAAGACCCGGGCCTCTACGGGCTGGTCCTGCTGGAAATCGAGGCGGAAGCGGATTTCGACGGACTTGTCGCCCGGTTGCGTGGTGATGAAAAACTGGCGGCAACAGCCTGGCAGGCGCGTTCCGAGGGTTCCAGGATTGCCCTGAAGGGGGCGCTGGAATTCGCTCTCATGGCCAGCCAGGAAGGGCGGCCGGAGTATGTGGAGATCCTGGATCCGGTTGCCATGTCCGTCTTCAGGTTCGGCGAGAGGGTTTCGGAGTACCCGGCAGATGCAATCCGGCAGGGTGCCAACCGCGCCGAGCGGTTTGCGATCATGACCGGACAACAGCATCCCGACACGGATCAGCACACCATTGCCCGAATGAACCCTGCGATCGCGCCCTTGAGCGTTCTTGCCCGCATTCAGCACAGTCCGCGCATGGCGCAATATCTGCGCGGCTTTTACGAGGGGTTGCCTGAAACGCTGGAGATGCTGGGAACACCTGATCTCTTCGACAGTTTCGAACGCTATTCCAGCGACATCGAGATCGAAGGACCGGAAATTCTGGGAGCACTGGGCCTTACCTGCGACTGGGTAGGGGCATTTGCAGTGTTCAATGCTGTTCCGGATGCGCCGACGGTTGCGCGGGCGGCCGAACGCTGGCGTCGCTTCAGTGGCGGTATCTGGTCCTACCCGGGTACGCCGCCGTCTTACTGGGGCAACGGCGAGAGCGATGTCTTGCTGATGGCGCGGGTCACCAGTCTGCTTTCCCGGAAGGATCCGCCGGCAACCGCCCGGGCGCTGTTGCGGCGATTGGCCTATGCGGCCGACTATCCCGACACGGAAGAAGGGGCCCGGCGTGCCCGGAGTGTTTTCGAGCGGCGGCTGATGCGGCCTCTGGCAATGGCGATGACCTCGGGCTCTGCCCAGGACATTGCAGCTGCCCTTGCACCCAGGCTCATGGGGCCAGCCCTGACAGCGGCGTTGGCCGTGATCGGGGCTGATGCTGCGAAAAGAAACGAACCGGTCGACGTGTCGACATTGTTCTAGTCGCGTGCGTTTGCAGGTTCGTCAGACACGAAAGAAAGGAGAGAACCGGGCACTGTTCAGGTTCCGTGTTTCCGGCAAGGCCTCAAGCCTCGTCGAAGCCCGAACCTATGGGGAATACCGGACAATAATACAGACATTGATATTGGAGGAATTTCCATGAACACGCGAGCATTATTGGAAAGTCAGGGACGGCTCGAAGCATTGAAATCGGGCGGACGGCTTGAGGCTGCGAAACGCGCCATTGAGGCAGGACACCCCTTTGTTGAGCAACTTGGACTGGACATACCGGATACGCTTGATGCGCTGGATATGTCCCTCGGCCAGCTTGAAGCCGCCGGCACGCCGTTGACGCAACTGGAAGCCATCGTGCGACTGGTTACCCGGCCGCCGATGGTCGTTGAAAACGGCGCGGTCTCGCTGATCCCGCTGCCGGACGAATTCGGTGCCGACATAGACATCAAGATCAAGCGGAACGAACACTGGATCGGCTCGGTCGGGCGGGTTGAATTCATCAACCACTCGATGACCTGGGGCGGAACCGCCTGGGTGGTTGGAGAAGAAGCCGATGGCCGGCATCTTCTTGTCGTGACCAACCGGCACGTCGCCAAGATTGTCGCACGCCGAAACGCCAGGGGAGAGGGCGTCTTCATGCGCTCGCCCTTCACGATGGTCCGTTACGGTGCGCGCGTGGATTTCAACGAAGAGGTTGGCGCGTTGCCGTCAGACGAGCGCCCGGCCGAGATCCTTCGCTTCACCTATCTTGCAGATAATGCCAGCGCCGATGTCGCGATCGGGCGGATCGAAAAACCTGCAGGCTTCGCCGTGGCGCCCTTGCCTCTGGTGGATACGGACGCGGAAACGGACGAGATCGTTGCGGTGATCGGCTATCCGGCCTTCGACAGCCGAAACGACCGCACCGAAATGGAGAAGTATTTCAAGGGCCTCTACGATGTGAAGCGGTTTGCTCCGGGCAAAATGATGCCGGTTGCGCCGGGAACCGTGCTCAGCCACGACTGCACCACGCTCGGTGGAAACTCCGGCTCGCCGATCCTGAGCCTTGATCGCAACAAGGTGGTTGGGTTGCACTTCGCCGGAGCCTATGGAATTGCCAACAGCGCTGTCAGGGCGAGCACGCTGCGGGACCTTCTGTCAGGCAACCGGCCCACGCAGGTCCTGGTCGAGGCTAGCCTTGAACAGGAGGTGGCCGACGGTTTCCACGATCCGAACCATTTTACCGGCCGGAACGGCTACGATCCCAACTTCCTGTCGAAAAAGGTCGACTTTCCGAAGTTGCCGGACGGCATGTTCAATCTGGCCAACCCGACGGATGCGCTCGCTGGCCGTCCGCATGAGCTGCGCTATACCCACTTCGGGCTTCTCTATGATGTCGATCGCAGAAGCCCCGTGGTCACTGTCGTCAACATCGACGGCGAAAAGGCAATCAAGATCAAACGCAAGAAACCGGACAAGTGGTTTTTCGATCGGCGCATTCCGGTGGAAGCGCAGCTCGGCAAGGGCGACTTCCCGGGAGATCTGGACCGGGGACACATGGTCCGGCGCGAGGACCCGAACTGGGGCGATGACCGCCCGGTGGCGCAGCTGGCAAACGACGATACGTTCCACTACACGAACGCCTCGCCGCAGCATTCCTCCCTCAACCAGAACCGGTCCACCTGGCAAGGTCTGGAAAACCATATCCTCGACAGCACAAAGACCCATGCCTTCCGGGCAACGGTCTTTACCGGCCCCCTTTTCGATGACGACGAGGATCCGTTCCTCGACGGGGTCGGCATCAATCTGCCCCTGCAGTACTGGAAAGTGGTGGTGATGGATGCCTTGCAGGACGACGGCAGTCTTCGCCTGCACGCGACAGCCTATCTGTTAAGCCAGGGACAGGCCATTCAGAAATACCTGCAGGACCGCCGCGAGTCGGAAGCTGTCGAAGGGTTCGCCTTTGGTGAATACAAGACGTTCCAGGTGTCGGTTGCCTTTCTGGAAGACCTGTCGGGCTTCGATTTTGGACCGCTGAGGGATGCAGACCCGCTGGCGGCGCTTGCAGACGAGCTTGAGCTGCCCGACAGCCGACCGCAGTTTGTCGAGATCACGGGAGCAGATTCTCTGGTCCTGTGAGGAAATGTGAGCCTGCCGTGCGCGTGATATGACCAATCGGTCAGAGCATGCGTCTCGGCGGGTCCCTGCCGTTGCTCAGGTCTTTGCCTTTATCGACAGGGCCGGAATGGCAGGTGTTTGACATCGACGACTTGAGTTGCGCTAGACCAGGAACGGGTAGCCACCCTCCAGTTTCAGAAGGGCGATCTTTGTTTCCGTACCGCCCGAGCCGGAATATCCGCCAAGGCCGTTCGCCGACAGGATCCGGTGGCAGGGGATGATGATCGGTATCGGGTTGGCTCCGCAGGCCTGGCCGATCGGCTGCCCATATGTGTCCAGCTCCCTGGCAAGGTCGCCATAGGTGCGGGTTCCGCCATAGGGGATTGCGAGCATCGCCTTGAACACCGCCTGGTGCAGCTCGCCGCCTTTCGGGGCGAGCGGCAGGTCGAAGGTTTTCAGATCACCCGCGAGATAGGCCTGTACCTGGCGTGCCGCTTCCTTGAGCAACGGTGTTTCTTCTTTGCCAGAGGGCCCGTTCCAGTGTAATTGGGTGATTGCGCCGTCAACTTCCGTAATGGAAAGGCGTCCCAGCCATGTTTCAATTTCTGCAACCGGCATAACCGCCCCCGCTTGTCTTTTAAGGTTAGGTAGTGGGTTGGTGCAATTATCTCAACCGGACCGTTCCTGCCGGGACATGTCCGCTACTCTCTTTTTCATCTGCGGATGATCGTTTGAAAAGGGCCGCCGCCGATGGCGCATGACAGTCAGCACCGTTCGACCGGCAATGCCGCCGCTGCCACGGCGCCGCTCGCCGGGATCGGTCTCATCGTGCTGGCTTGCCTCAGTTTTTCCGTTCTGGATGCAACGGCCAAATACATGTCGGCCAGCCTGCCGACGCTGCAGATCGTCTGGATGCGGTTCGTCAGTCATGTGATTCTGTCGCTGGTCCTGTTCCAGGTCTGGAAGAAACCTTCGCTCCTGAAGACGAACCGGCCGGTCCTGCAGATCGTGCGGTCGTTCTGTTTGCTCGGCACCACCATTTTCAACTTCCTGGCGGTTCGTTACCTGCAGCTGGCCGAAACAATGTCGATCATGTTCGCCGCGCCATTCGTCATCACGGCCCTTGCCGGGCCGCTGCTTGGGGAATGGGCCGGATTACGCCGCTGGATTGCGATCATTGTCGGCTTCATCGGGGTTCTGGTGGTCACCCGTCCAGGACTTGGCGGTATGCACTGGGCGGCGATCTATTCGGTTGCGGCCATGTCCTTTTATGCGGTCTATGCGCTGCTGACACGCCAGCTCACGGCAACAGACAGCTCTGCCGGAATGCTGATCATTTCAGGTATTGTCGCAGGCATTGCCATGGCGCCGGCTGGTATCTCGGTCTGGGTCACGCCTCCGGACCTGTGGACATGGGTTCTGCTGTTCGCGACCGGCGCTTTTGGTGCGGGTGGGCATTTCCTGTTCATCATGGCGCACAGGATCGCGCCTGCACCGGTGCTGGCGCCCTTCATCTATACGCAGATTGTCTGGATGATCGCGCTTGGCTTCCTGATCTTCGACGACGTGCCCACGTATACGACCATTCTTGGAGCGGCCATCGTTGTCGCATCCGGCCTCTACATCCTCTACCGGGAACGCGTGAAGGGGATCTGATCAAGGCTGCATCTGCCTGTACGCTGGCCTTAGGCGGTTGACGGGATTGGATAGTTCCCGTCTTAATACCCGCCGGGGTTAAAACAACCGCCGGTCAGGAAGGATCGCCAGCCTTTAAGGGAGGTGTGGGATGGAGCTGAACCGCCGCAGGTTCTTGACAGGGGCAGCAGCCACGGCAGGCACATTGGCCTTGCCGCAGATGGCGCACGCCAATGCAGCTGCAAACGCTTATTTCAGTGGCTATCAGGAAGATAGCGGATTTCAATACAGAAGAACCAACTTCAAGAAGATCGATCCCGTCTGGCATCGACAGATGGTGAAGTATTTCAGTGACGAGCCACCCGGCACCGTGGTGGTCGATACCAACAATCACTTCCTGTACTGGGTATGGGAAAACAACACCGCGCTTCGTTATGGCGTTGGCGTCGGGCGTGAAGGCTTCCAGTGGTTCGGCCGCGCCCGGATTGACCGCAAGGCCCTTTGGCCGCGGTGGGTGCCGCCACCGGAGATGCTGAAGCGGCAGCCGGATCTTCCAAGAATGGTCGAAGGCGGAGCTGCCAACAATCCACTCGGGCCACGGGCCTTGTATCTCTATCGGGATGGAAGCGACCTCGGGTACCGGCTGCACGGCACGCTGGAGCCCTGGAGCATCGGCCATGATGTGTCGAGTGGCTGCGTGCGCATGTTCCCGGAAGACATTGTCGACCTTTACCAGCGCTGCCCGAAGGGAACCGGCGTTCTGGTGCTGGAGCATCTTGGAGAGAAAGCGGGCTGAGCCCGTTCATCCAGAGCAATTTGCAATCGACCGGCGGATCTGCAGTCGAAGGGGCTGAGGGCTGCCGGGCGAGGGGGAAACTGAAAGAGGATTTGGGGGCTTTCCTTGGAAAATACATTTGGCCGGATCGGCCGGGGCGCAGTTTTTGCGCTCATGATCGGATTTGGAGTCGCCGGCTGCAACAGCGCCGGTGGATTGTCGTCACCCGACGTGACCAACGCACCGGCCGCCGGTTTCGGAAATATTTCGTCGGGTTCGGAAGAAGAATTCATCATCAATGTCGGTCGTCGGGTCTATTTCGACCAGGGCTCGGCTGTGGTCACCGATGAGGCTCGCATCACAATCGAAAATCAGGCCAAGTGGCTGAAGTCGAACAAGAAGTGGCTGGTCAAGATCCAGGGCCACGCCGACGATCCGGGCAGCGAGGCTGCGCAGAAGACATTGTCGACCCAACGGGCGAACGCGGTCATGGCCGAACTGGTCAAGCTGGGGGTCAATCCCAAGCGCATGTGGGTGAAGGGGTATGGCGTGGAGCGTCCGGTGACGGATTGCGACAAGGTCACCTGTCAGTCTCAGAACCGCAGGGTTGTCGTCAATCTACGTGAGGAATTCGACGATTCCGCTCCCGCTGGACGGCGCTGATCTTTGTGAGGGGCTTCGATCCCAAACTTCGGAAAAACAGAAAAACCTGTTTACCCAGAGGGGAGAGGGCTATAACGGTCTCTCCCAACGCCGCTGCGGTTATTGAGAAATAGGAATGTCTGAAGACAACGGTTCCCCTCCCTCCCAGCCGGAATTTCCGCAAAAGCCTGGTAAAAGGCTCACTCTCGGGCACATTGCCGACCAGCTCGGTATTTCCACGGCAACCGTGTCGCTGGCGCTTCGGGACAGTCCGCTTGTTGCCGAGGAAACCAGGGCGAAGGTCAAGCAGACCGCGGAGGAGATCGGATATATCTACAACCGGTCGGCGGCTTCTCTCAGAACCGCCCGCAGCCAGATTGTGGGCGTTGCCGTTCATGACATCCTGAACCCTTACTTCGCCGAAGTCTTTTCTGCGCTCGAGGACGTTCTGGAAGAGCAGGGGCAGATGATCTTCATCTGTAACCACCGTGATGACGTCAAACGCCAGCGTGCGTTCGTCAACACGCTGTTGCAGCACCGCGCGGACGGATTGATCCTGTGTCCTTCGGTCGGAACTTCGGCCGAAGAGATCAACAGGCTGGTGGACCAGGGGATACCCGTGACACTGGTGGCGCGCGAGGTTCCGGGGGTCTGGGCACCGTGCGTACGCGGTGACGATCTTGCCGGCACCTATCAGATCACCAAGCACCTGATCAAACAGGGACACAAGGACATCGCCATGGTTGGCGGACGCCGTGGCAGCTCGACCGGCCGCTACCGCAATGCCGGCTGGCGCAAGGCGCTGGAAGAAGCGGGGATCGATCCCGCAAGCCAGCTTGACCTGCCGGAGCTGATGACCCAGGCCGATGGCCGGGCCGCAGTGCCGAAGATCCTGGAAGCCGAACATCGCCCCACAGCCATCGTCGGCTTCAACGATCTCGTCGCCCTTGGAATGATGACCACCTTCCGGCGAGCGGGGATCGAGCCGGGGCCGGACATGGCGATTACCGGTTACGACGATATCGACGGCGCCGATGCGCGTACGCCCGCGCTGACGACGGTGTCTGCCCAGCCGGACAAGATCGGACGGTTGGCAGCACTGACCCTGCTGCGCCAGATCGCGGGTGACCGCGTGCCCAATACGCCCATCGTGATCGAACCCGATGTGCGGATCCGTGAAAGCTCGCCGCCTCCCGGCGTGCGACTGGCCCCCAAGCTGGCCGACTAGACAAGTCGGCTGGCGGTTGCTGCCTGCTTTTAAGAGGCCGTCGGATCATCCGGTCGACCCTCGCCCCGCGGGCGTCTGGAACAATCCAAAAAATTTAGAGGCGGCGGCTCCCTGATTCCGGCTCGCGCTTCGCCTGTCCGCGATGACTGCGACGTGGCTCGTCATGTTCGGATGCAAAAACGGGCGGCCAGAGCCGCCCGTTCCAGGTGTTCCTGCTGTTTCAGGTCAGCGCGGCTCGTCCGCCAGTCCCTTGAAGATGGCGTAGCAGGCCAGCAACAGCACGATCGTGAAGGGGAACCCGGTCGAGACCGCCATTGCCTGCAGGGCACCCAAGCCCCCGCCAAGCAGAAGCGCGATGGCGACCAGACCTTCGAAGGTGCACCAGAACACGCGCTGCGGCACCGGAGCATCGACCTTGCCGCCTGCCGTGATCGTGTCGATCACCAGAGAGCCGGAGTCCGAGGAGGTGACGAAGAACACGATGACCAGAATGATGGCGATGAACGAGGTGATCGATGCCATCGGCAGATCGGCAAGCATGCCGAACAGCGACAGTTCAGGGCTGTAGCTCGCGATCACGTATTCATGCACCTGGCTGTCGCTGCTGGCCAGGACCTGCTCGATGGCCGTGCCGCCGAACGCTGTCATCCAGATTACCGACACGACGGTCGGAATGATCAGGACGCAGACGATGAACTCCCGAACAGTGCGGCCACGGCTGACGCGTGCAATGAACATGCCGACAAACGGCGACCAGGAAATCCACCAAGCCCAGTAGAACGATGTCCAACCCTGGCGGAAGCTGTCGTCCTCGCGGCCGAACGGCATCGACAGCGGTACGATTTCCCTGCCGTAGGCAACAATGTTGGAGAAGAAGTCGGAGACCAGCGTTGCGGTCGGACCAGCGGCAATCACGAACACCAGCAGCAGAGCCGCAATCAGCATGTTGATTTCCGACAGAACCTTCACGCCGCCGTCGAGACCACGCAGAACCGAGACCAGCGCAACGCCGGTGATGCCGATGATCAACACGACCTGTGCCGTGGTGCTGACAGGTATGCCGAAAACGAAATCGAGACCTGCATTTGCCTGCTGGGCGCCAAAGCCAAGTGAGGTCGCAAGACCGAAAAGGGTCGCGAACACGGCCAGGATATCGATGACATGGCCCGGCCAGCCCCAGGTGCGCTCACCGAAGATCGGATAGAACACCGAGCGCATGGTCAGCGGCAGGCCCTTGTTGAAGGAGAAGATCGCAAGAGCGAGTGCGACCACGGCGTAGATCGCCCAGGGGTGCAGGCCCCAGTGGAAGATGGTTGCGGCCATGCCCATGGCCTTCGCGGCCGCGACATTTTCCGGAATGATATTGCCGTCGGCGTCGAAGGGTTTTGGCACACCGATCGGCTCGGAAAAGGCCATGTGATAGACCGGTTCCAGAACGCCGAAGAACATCAGGCCAATGCCCATGCCGGCGGCGAACAGCATGGCGAACCAGCCGAAGTAGGTATAGTCGGGCTCGGCGTCCTTGCCGCCGATGCGGACGTTGCCGAGGGGAGTGACGATCAGCGCCAGGCAAACGAGGACGAAGACGTTGCCGGAGATGATGAAGAACCAGTCGAGGTTCGATGTCAGCCACTTGCGCAGATGATCGAACATCGGACCGACTTCGGTCTGAAAGGCAAGGGTCAGAAAGACGAAGGCAACGATGGTCAGGCCAGAGACCAGGAAAACCGGATTGTGGATGTCGAGGCTGAAAGGGCCGACAGAGGTTTCGATGTTGTCCTGGCCAATCTCGTATTCGGTGTCGATGAGATTGGCGGCGCCTTCCGGATCCGGAATGCCTTGATTGTCGCTCATGGGAGCGCTCCTTTTGTTCGGGAAACGGGTTATCTCACGAGGAAGACGGAAACATCTGCATGGCTCGCGACGCGTCCACCGTTCGACGGCCAGAAGTGATCCGGCACGTGCGGGATGTGCGTTGCCATGACCACGAGGTCCGCACCGGTATCGTGAACAGCCTTCAGAATTGCGTTTTCCAGGTCGACAGCCGGATCGTGTGAGAAAACGGCATGACCGGAAGCGGTGATCCCGTGTTTCTGCCCTTCTGCTGCAGCGTAGGCAGCCAGCTTTTCCCGAAACTCGTCCGGAGTGTGGGCAAGGGCGCTTGGGGTGTTTGAAGTTACCGCCGCAAATACCACGGGAATACTATTGGTTTTTGCTATATAAGCACCCGTTGCGATGGCTTTTTCAAGTTTATCCGCATGACTGAGGTCAATCGGAACTAGTATTTTTGTGAACAAATGTCCCTCCAAGATCTGTTCAGGCAAGAATATACAAGATTCAAGCCGTAGAGGTCCTTGCGCGGAGGGTCCGCTTCAGTATTGCATTCTAGTGTAATGTCGTCTTGTCCCGCTCCGCTACGATTACACTACTGTTGCATATACGGAGAGCGGCGTCAAAAGAACGGCAAGAATACGTCCCGATGCGACATATTGGCGCGTTGGGTTCGAATTAGCGCGCAATTTTGCGCGGGAAGCCGGGAAAACGCTACGGCATCGCGTGTCGAACGTGGCCGCGAGCAGGCCAGACGGTCTGGGCCGATCAGAGGGCCGGAGCGTGTTCCGGATACGAACTCTTGTGGGCAACGCATTTGTTGCGGCCCGTCGCCTTTGCCTCATAAAGCGCCGTGTCGGCCTTTTGCATGAGGGTCGAAAATTCCAGATCTTCGCGGGCGACGGTGGCAAGGCCCATGCTGCAGGTGACCGTCTGTTTGACGATGTCGAGCTGGCATTCCTCGATAATCTTCACCCGTAGGCGTTCACACACCAGCATGGCATCTTCGATTTCGGCGTTGTGCAGGATCATGCAGAACTCTTCGCCGCCGACCCGGCCGAAGATGTCGACAGCACGCAGGGCGTTGCTGACGGTATCGGAAAATTTTTTCAAAACTTCGTCGCCGGTGGCATGGCCGTACAGATCGTTGATCTGCTTGAACTTGTCGATATCCATCATCACAGCCGTGAAGGGGCGCTTGGTGCGGCGGAAGCGTTGCACTTCGGTATTGGCCCGTTCCAGGAAAGCGCGGCGGTTCAGGATCTGGGTCAGGTCGTCGATGCTGGCGACCCGCTCCAGGTTGATCTTGGCGTTCATCAGGGCCTGGTGATCGCGCTGGCGGGCGATCTCATGTCCGACCCAGTCCGCGAACTGACGCACGATCTGAAGATCCGACGGGGAAAATGCCCTTTTGCGCACGTCCGGGGCGGTGAAGTTGATTGTCCCATGAACTTCACCATCCACGAGAATCGGGGCGCCGATATACGTCTCCAACTTGAAGATCTCGTGGCAGGGATGCCTGGCGAACTCCGAGCTTGCGGCGTTTGCTGTCGCGATTGGCTCTTCGGACTTCAGCGTCAACAGACAATAGGTGTCCTGCAACGGGAACGAAGTGCCCGGAACGAGTTCTCCTTCCGGGCTCTGGGCGTGTGTGATCGTGTAGTGGTCGTCAATCACGTGACTGATAATGCCGAAGGGAACCTCGAAATGTTCGGTCCCCAGACGGAGGATTTCGGCAATCTTGTCTTCGTGGCCGAGCTCGCGGGTCGAGGTGATGGCATAAAGCTCGGCCAGCGTACGTTCCGTTTTCTTCCGGTCGGTTATATCGGAAATCAGAACCACGATAGCTTCAACGGCACCATCATCGCCGAAGCGCGGGTTACAGCTCATCAGGCATTCGCGCAAAATGCCGTCGGGAAAATGGAAGCTGACTTCCGATGAAACCTTCTCACCGCTCATCGCTTCCTCGAAGATCGTGCGAACGGCTTCGCGTTCCTTCCAGGGCAAGCGGTCACGAAGCCGGGTGCCGATGAGAGTTTCCGGTTTTTCGTTGAACCAGTCACACGCGGTCTTGTTGATGAAGACGCATCTGCCCTCCAGATCGACTTCGGTGACGCTGGCGACAATGTTGTCGGCCATGAGCGAAAGGTTCTTGTAGGCGTTTTCGGCCTTGGCCTGAGCGTGTTTGAGTTCCGTGATGTCGAACCGGATGCCGGCGATGCCGCCGGCGCGGGTGCGGGTTTCCGAAATGCGCAGCCAGCGGCCGTCACTGAGGTTTTGCTCCAGGATCGAGCCATCGCCGGCCTGATGCCGATCGAGGCGCTCCGCCAACCATTCGTCGTCCGTCTTGCCGCCCGTCTCGTATTGCTTGCGGTTCAGGCCGAACCGCAGGATGTCCTCGAAACGATTGCCGGGGAACATGGCCGGTGCCGAATGGGCATAGATCTCGCGATAATTGTCGTTGCAGATAACCAGCCGGTCATCCTTGTCGTAGAGTGCGAAGCCTTCCGAAATCGCGTCCAGGGCATCTTCAAGCGTCAAAGCGATGTCGCTCAGTTTGCTTTCCAGCGCCTTTCGTTCCGCCTGATCCCGCGCGATAAACAGGATGCCGGTCAATGTGTGATCTGTATCGAACAGCGGTGCGCTGACAACCTCTACGGATACGGTCGACCCGTCTTCGAGCGCCAGATCGATTGAATAGGCCTTGCGGTTCCGGTGATCCGTTGGCGATTGGTAGAGTTCCGCCATCTGGGCAAACTGGTTCGGATCGGCGAAGAACCGTTTCGTTGTCGTGCCGACGACCTTTTCGCGATCCACCTTCAGCAGTTTGGACATAGCCTTGTTTACGAAAACGATGGTGCGTTCGGGGTTGGTCACGAGGACACATTCGTTCAAATCGCCGAACGTCTGTTCAAGATCCAAAGTGATGTTCTTGGTCATTTCCGTCCCCATTGTCCGACCTTTGTGCGGGTCGCGGTGTCATTCAAGACAATAAAAGTTTAATAAAAGGGATACGTAACGGAAGACTCCTTGAAGAAAATACGCATGTTAACCTTGGTCAGGTCTAGCGATCAGTATTTATGCCAAGTGTTCAGTTCTTGCGGTTTTCGTTCAGGAATTTTTCTATCCGTCCAAGCGCATCGCGTATGTTGTCCGTGGAATTCGCGTAAGACAATCTGATGTAGCCTTCGCCCAATACACCAAAATCGGGGCCTCCGATGGTCGCAACGCCGGTCTCTTCCAAAAGGGCGGATGCAAGTGCCTTGGCCTTCCAGCCGGTCTGCTTGATATTCGGAAAGGCATAAAAGGCACCAAGCGGAACGCGGCAGGAAATGCCCTCGATGGCGTTCAGGCCGTCAACGGTCACCTTGCGCCGGCCGTCGAATTCCCGAACCATGTCCGCCACTGCGGTTTGCGGTCCGGTAAGGGCTGCAAGAGCGCCGAACTGGGCGGGGGCGTTGACACAGGACCACGCGTTGACCGCGAGCTTGCGCGCCTTGTCGATCAGGCCTTCGGGCCAGAGGGAAAAACCCATCCGCCAGCCGGTCATGGCATAGGTCTTCGACCAGCCGTCGAGCAGGATGAGCCTGTCGCGTAGCGACGGGAACCCCAGCAGGGAGACGTGTTCCATGCCGTCATAGGTCATCTGCGAATAGATTTCGTCGGACATGACGGCTACATCAGGAAAGCGTTCCAGCCCGGCGACGAGCTTTTCAATTTCAGTACGCGGGGTGACGCCGCCGGTGGGGTTGGCCGGCGAATTCAGGATGAGCAGACGGGTCTTGTCGGTGATCAGCGACAGCGTCTCTTCGGCAGAAAAGGCAAAGTCGTTTTCCTCGCGGATCGGAACCGGCACGGGCCGGGCGCCGGTGAACTCGATCATCGAGCGGTAGATCGGGAAGCCCGGATCGGGATAGAGAATTTCACTTCCCGGTTCGCCGAACATCAAGATGGCCATGAACATGGTGACCTTGCCACCGGGAACAATCAGAACGTTGCCCGGGTCAGTCTCCACTCCGTGACGTTTCAGAAGGTCGGCGGAGACTGCTTCGCGCAACGGGGCAATGCCGGTTGCGGGCGTGTAACCGTGCTGACCGTCGCGCAGGGCCTTGATGGCCGCTTCAACGATGTGATCCGGCGTTTTGAAGTCCGGCTGACCGATGCCCAGGTTGATGATGTCGCGGCCTTGTGCGGCAAGTTCCGTTGCCCGCGCCAGCACGGCGAATGCGTTTTCCTCGCCAATCCGGTCAAATCCGCCAATCGTGTGCAGCATTTTGGTCTCCATGCCTTTGCGCGCTTCCTCGAGCCGACGTTAATGCGGTGGACAAGGATTTGAAAAGGCTGAAGAACGGTCAAAGCGTTCGGGCGAGTGTCCACAGGTATGCCGGGAAAAGGGAAATTTCCGTACCGCCCTCCCAATACGGCGGTGAAATGCTTATATTCGCGCCCAAGCGGCCCACCGATCGGCGGGCGACCCTTTATCTTCTGCCAGGAAAGCGCGCAATGACTGCGACCCAGGACAGCCAGGCACAGATCCCCGTTACAGTGTTGACGGGGTATCTGGGTGCCGGCAAGACCACACTTCTCAACCGGATCCTGACCGAAAACCACGGTCAGCGTTATGCGGTCATCGTCAATGAGTTCGGCGAAGTCGGTATCGATAACGATCTGCTCGTGGAATCCGACGAAGAAATCTTCGAAATGAACAACGGCTGCATCTGCTGCACCGTGCGCGGTGACCTGATCCGCACTGTGCAGAACCTGATGAAGCGCAAGAATGCCTTTGACGCGATCATCGTCGAAACCACCGGTGTTGCCGATCCGGCTCCGGTCGCACAGACCTTCTTCATGGACGACGATGTGCGTGCCGCCGCGAAACTCGACGCGGTCGTCGCCGTTGTCGATGCCCGCCACGTGCTGCAGCGCCTGGAAGACACCGAAGAGGCCGAAGACCAGATCGCCTTTGCCGACGTCATCCTGATCAACAAGACCGATCTCGTCTCGGGCGAAGAGCTTGCCACCGTCGAGGCGCGTATCCGTTCGATCAATCCGTATGCCGTGCTCCACCGGAGTGAGCGTTGCGGCATCGAGATTGCCAAGGTGCTGGATCGGGGAGCGTTCGATCTCGACAGGATCCTGTCGCTCGATCCGCATTTCCTGGAGCATGGTCATCACGCCGACGAATGCGGTCCGGACTGCGACCATGACCACCATCATCACGGCCACGACCATCATCATGACCATGGACACGATCATGGACATGGGCATCACCATCATCACCACGATGAGGATCCCCATTCGGTGAAGAGCATTTCCCTGAAGGCAGGCGACCTTGATCCCAACATGTTCTTTCCCTGGATCAACCAGGTCACGCAGGTTCAAGGCCCAAACATTCTGCGCCTGAAGGGCATCATTGCCTTCAAGGGGGATCCGCAGCGCTATGTCATCCAGGGGGTGCACATGATCGTGGAAGGCGATCATCAGCGCGACTGGAAAGAGGATGAACCGCGAGAAAGCCGCCTGGTCTTCATCGGACGCGATCTCAACTGGGATGTCCTGAGAGACAGTTTCCAGGCCTGCGCCGCGCAATAAGGAAGAAGAGACTTGCCGACAGTTGCTCCCGTGGAGGTGGACGGCTTCGTCGTCCGCGCCGGCTATCTGAAAGACACGGCCTTTTTTGCGTCCGGAGAAGGCGACATCGTCCTGTCCGGACAGGGTGAAACGAAACTGAAGCCGCACAAGGCCGGGCTTCTGGCTGCCGAGCCGACAATCGACGGCAAGGGGCTGATCACATCGGGTGACGACGGCTGCATCTTCCTGAGTGCGGCGGACGGATCGAGCGAATGCGTTGCCGAACGGCCGCGCAAGTGGATCGACCTGATCGCTGCCGGACCGTCCGGTGCGCTTGCCTTTGCCAGCGGCCGCACCGCCTGGGTGCGGTTCGCGGACGGGCGTGAAAAGGAATTCGCGCATGAACGGGCCGTCGGCGGTCTAGCCTTCGCGCCCAAGGGCATGCGGCTGGCGGTCGGACGCTACGACGGAGCGACGCTCTGGTGGGCCGGCACGGACGGCGCACCGGTCGAGCTCAGCTGGAATGGCGCGCATCTGGGCGTGAGCTTTTCGCCCGACGGCAAGTATGTTGTTACCGCCATGCAGGAAAACGCATTGCACGGCTGGCGCCTGTCGGACAGCCAGGACATGCGCATGACCGGCTACCCGGCCAAGGTCAAGTCGTTCAGCTGGTCGGTCAAGGGGCGATATCTGGCGACCTCGGGTGCCAATGCCGCGATCCTCTGGCCGTTCTTCGGCAAAACCGGGCCGATGGGGCAGACACCACTGCAGTTGGGCACAAGGGGTGACAACCTGGTCAGCGCCATTGCCTGCCACCCGAAGGAGGATGTCGTTGCTGTCGGCTATCAGGACGGCATGATCCTGATGTGCCGGTTCGAGGACAATGCCGAGGTACTGCTGCGGCGCCCGGGCCTGGGGCCGGTGTCTACAATGGCCTGGGATGCCGATGGAGTTCGGCTGGTCTTCGGAACGGAAACCGCGGAAGCCGGGATCATCAGTCTGCAGGACTGACGGGCCGTAACCTGGAAAGGGAGATCCTGACACGCGATGGCACGTATCATGATGCTGATTGTCATGTTGCTGAGTGGAACCGCGACGTCCCAGTTGCCGGAGTTCACACAGCAATATCGCCAGCGACTTGGTGGGGCCATCGACGCTCTGGAGGAAATTCTGGCCGATTTCAATCGTGACGCCGCGCGTTACGGGCTGACGTCGGCAGAAGCCATAGCGCGTCAGAAATCTTCGGAAGATCCCTTTATCAGAGCGCGGGGCGACAGCATGCTGAACGCCGAAATCCGCTTGAGCAGGCTGAAACTGCAGCGTGAAGAGCTTGAAACGGCCGGGCCGCTGGATCGCATGATCATCTTTGCGCGCGGCTTCGACCCAACCCTGGCGCAGGCAACGGCCGAAGACTACGAGCCAGCCGTTCCGGTAACGCCGGCCGGCTTTGCCAGTGCAGGTGTCGGTGCGCTTGGCGGGCTCCTTGTCATGCGCCTGCTGATTGGCGCAGCGCGCCTTGGGCGCCGAACCAGACCTGCCCGGCACTAAACGCCCCGCCAGGCCGGCCTTTGGCGAAGCCTTTGACCGGCCGCCGGAAAATACGCTAAGCAGGGTTTCTGGAATGGCCCCAACGGGAAGGATGCCGGATGGACGCAATCACGCGGATGCGCTGCTTCATTCAAGTTGTCGATTCAAACGGATTTTCCGCAGCGGCCCGTGAAATGGGGCGTTCCAAGGCGCTGGTCTCGAAATATGTCGGCGAGCTGGAAGACGAACTGGGCGTGCGTCTGTTGAACAGGACCACCCGTCAGGTGTCGCTCACCGAAGTCGGCGAAGCCTATTACAAGGAAGCCGCCGAAATCCTGCAGCGTATCGATGATCTGCAAGCCTCGGTTCAGTCCTCGCACCAGGAAGTCCGTGGACGTTTGCGTGTTTCTGCTCCCCGTTCGATGGGCGACGACCTGCTGAACCAGGCCATGATGCATTTTCTGGTGAAGTATCCGGAAATCAATCTGGACCTCAGGTTGGAAGACCGCTTCGTCGACCTCGTGGAAGAAGGCTTCGATCTTGCGGTCCGGGTCACCCAACTGGAAGATTCCAGCCTGATCGCCCGCAAGATTGCTCCCTTTCGCACCGTGGTGTGCGCCACGCCTGAAGCGATCGAGACCTATGGGGCGCCGAATGTGCCCGCCGATCTTTCCACACGGCCTTGCATCATCGATACGAACTACCGCTTCAAGCAGAACTGGGCCTTCTACACGAATGGAGAGCGGTCGTCGGTGGCAGTGAAAGGCCCGCTGGAAGTCAACAGCGCTGCCGCAGCGCGCGAAGCGGCGTTATGTAACCTCGGTTTCCTTCGTACGCCGCTGTTTTTTGTGTCCAAAGATATCCGCGACGGCAAACTGGTTACGCTACTGGAGGCCTATGAGGAGCCGATGCGCGGTATTCATGCAGTTTATCCGCACCGCCGGCACTTGAGCGCAAAGGTGCGCGCCTTTGTTGATTTTCTGGTCGAATGGTATTCGTCAGGTCAAAACGACTGCTGATTTTTTTTAGCTGGTTCAGCTATTTCCCATTCCTTTGAGAATACGTTTTCGGATTTTATTTTCCGTTTCGTTTTTCTTGGTTAAATGAATGTAATCTGTAAATTTCTATCTATGGTTATTTAAGGGAAATTACTTACAATAAGTTTCGGTGAAGGATTTCCTTGAAAAGCGGATGTATAAATCCCAAGGTTTACTCATGGAAAACGCGCAGGAACATATTGCCGCTCGCCTGGAAGAGGTTTTCTGGAGCCGGGGTTTCGCCGAGCCGAGTGTTCCCGAGCTCAGGGCCGGTGCAGGTGTCAGCATGCGCACGCTTTACCGTCATTTTCCCTCGCGCGAGGCGATGGTGCTGGGCGCCCTTGAATACCGGCATCGGCGCTACCTCTCCTATGTTCGCGAAGGTGTGACGTCGCCCGGGCTTGAGGCCGCCGTTCAGCTGTTTGACAAGCTGGGTGGCTGGATGCGCATGACGGCGGGCAAGGAGTGTCTGTTCCGCCAGGCGCTTGCAGCAAATCCCGGCAGCACCGAAATAGCGGCGATGGTAAAGCGCCACAAAGGCGAGCTTCTGCGTTTCTTCGGCGAATTGAGCGGGCAGGAAAGCTTCGCCTCGCGTCTTTACCTCCTGCATGAAGGTGTCACCGCCTGTTATGCGGAAATGGGGGAAAGAGCCGTTGAGGACGCGAAGAACCTCGTGAGGCAGATGTTCAAGGCAGCCAACGAAAGCCAGCTTTCCTGACCTGAGCATTAAATCAGGCGCACTGATGCAGTGCTGTCTTTTGCCGGCCGTATGCAGGCTCGACAACCGGAAACAGGCAAAGCAAAAAACGGCGACTCAAGGCCGCCGTTTCCGTCTTTCGTGAAAGTTTTAATCAGGCAGACTTCGCTTTTGCCAGACGCTCTTCCGCCATTGTGTCGGCCACGCGTTCCGGGGTGCTGCCTTCGCGGGCGGCCCGCTCGAAAATCGTTGCCAGCGTTTCGCCGATGGCGATCGTCTTTTCACGCACCAGCTTGTCGCCGCTGTCCGCTGTTGCCAGGGCAATGGAGATCACGCCGCCGGCATTGATCGCGTAGTCGGGAGCGTAGAGGATGCCGCGTTTCTTCAGGGCCTCGCCGTCCGCCGGCGTCTGCAGCTGGTTGTTGGCGGCCCCTGCAACGATCTTCGCCTGGATTTGCGGAACGGTGCGAGCATTGAGGCCTGCCCCGAGCGCGCAGGGAACGAAGATATCCGCCTCCACCATATGGGCTTCGGCCGGATCAACCGCTGTGGCTTCGAACGCATCGATGGCACGCAGCACAGCCGGTGCATGAATGTCGGAGACAATGAGCCTTGCACCGGCTTCGTGAAGCTGGCGGGCAACGTCATGTCCCACGTGGCCCAGCCCCTGCACGGAGACAGTCTTTCCGGAAAGGTCGCTGCTGCCGTAGACAAATTTTGCGGACGCCTTGATACCTTCGAAGACACCGAGAGCCGTATAGGGCGACGGGTCGCCGAGGCCGGTTGCCTTGGTGCCGCGCACATGGGCGGTCCGGCGGGCAACGGCTTCCATGTCGTCTGGCGACACGCCGACGTCTTCTGCGGTGATGTAGGTGCCGGACAGGCGCTCCACATGGCGGCCGAACGCCTCCATCAGAGCTTCGGACTTGTCCTTGCGGGGGTCGGCAATGATGACGGCCTTGCCGCCGCCGAGATCAAGGCCTGCCAGAGAGTTCTTGTACGTCATGCCACGGGACAGGCGCAGGGCATCCGTCAGCGCATCCGCCGGGTTCTCGTAGGGCCAGACGCGGCAGCCGCCAAGTGCCGGGCCGAGCGTGGTGTCGTGGACGGCAATGATTGCCTTCAGGCCGGTGGCCTTGTCCTGGACGAAAACGATGTCTTCGTGATCGCCCATCTCCGGATGATCGAAAACGGCACTGTGGTGAACTGATTTATGCAAGGCGTTCATGGCTGGCTCGGTGCAGTGGTTATTGTTGCGAATATTTTAAGCTGCATCCCGGGAATATTGTCTTTTTTCTCCTAATTTTGGTCGTTGGATGAGTTGAAACATTCCTTAATTGATTACCAAGTGCGAAAATTGTTCCTTGGGCGTTTTGCGCCGCGAAATTGTCGCGGTCATCTTCCTGCCGTCTTCTCTGGTCAAACAACGCACTGCGTGTCATGTAAACATATTACATCTGATCAGTGGGTGATCCCGTTGCGCTTGCTTTCCACCTTTCGAGCCAAGGTTCTTCCTGCGGCCTCTCGCCGTTTCCTGTTGGGTCTGGGTCTTCTGTTGGCTGCTCTTGCCGGAGCCAGTGCGCACCCGCATGTCTTTGTCGAGGCACGAAGCAAGCTGGTTTTCGACGATGCTGGACAGGCGATTGCGCTTCAGCACGTGTTTCGTTTCGATGATGCGTTTTCCGCTTTCGCCATCCAGGGCTTCGACAAGGATGGCGACGGTCACTATTCCCGTGAAGAGCTGAGTGAGCTGGCGAAGGTCAACGTGGAGAGCATGGCCGATTACGGCTATTTCACGTTCGGTGACAATAGCCGGGTCGAATTCGATTTCGATGACCCGACGGATTACTGGCTGGAAGTGGTCAAGGTTCCCCTCAAGGACTACTGGGTGATGAAGCCCGAGGACTTCGAGGCCATGGAGGAAGATGTCCGCATGAATGGCGGCTCCATGCCGGAGGATGTGAACCTGCTGGAACTGCATTTCACGTTGCCGTTCAAACAACCTAGCGATACCGAGAGCCTGATCACGCTCGACGTTTACGATCCGACCTATTACGTCGATTTCCGCTTTGGTGCGGGGGACGATGCGCTGGGAACGGAAAACGCACCGGGCACTTGCCGTGTGAGCCGCAAGGAACCGCCGCCGCTGGATGATGCCGAAGCCTATGCGCTTGCACAGATCGGTGCAGACCAGCGTGACCTGCCGCCTGAGCTTCAGTCCGCTGCCGCCTCGCAGGTCAATCAGATGCTGGTTGCCTGTGGTGATGCAATGGCCGCCGCGAGCTCCTCGTCCGGAACTTCGGAAGCCGCAACGCCCGAAACCACGTCCGCTTCCACGTCCACGGACACTGCTGCCAGCTCACCCGCCGATGCTGCCGCCGCAATTACGGCTGCACTCGATACGGCGAAGGCTTCAGAAGAAGCGGTTGCCGCGCCGAAGGCGGGTTTCCTCGATACGGTTTTTGGGACAATTGCAGTCAAGCAGAAGGAATTCTATCAGGCGCTGGTCGCCAGTCTCAGGGCCTTTCGCAACAATCCGCATGCGGCCTGGCTGCTGATGGGGCTTTCTTTCGCGTATGGCATCTTCCATGCCGCAGGGCCTGGGCATGGCAAGGCCATCATCACGTCCTATGTGGTTGCCAACAACGAGACCCTTCGCAAGGGTATTTATCTCTCCTTTGCCTCGGCGTTCGCACAGGCGGTGACCGCGATCCTGCTGGTTGGCGGTCTGGCCGTCGTTTTCAATCTCACCAGCATCGCGATACAGGATACTGCGCGGTGGTTCGAGATCGGATCCTATGTGCTGATCACCGGTCTGGGCGGCTGGCTGTTGTGGCAGAAAGCCCTTCGTCCGCTGGCCATGAATGTGGCGTCCCGTCTGTCAGGCTCGCAACTCGCGCTCGCGGGCGCTTCGGCAGCCGGTCATCACGGTCATGGCCACAGTCACGATGGCCACCATCATCATGGTCACGATCATCACCACCATGACCATCATCATCACGAGATCGGTGCAGATGGCGTGTGCACCACATGCGGTCATGCCCATGCCCCGACGCCGGACATGCTTCAGGGCAAGATCACCCTTGCCCGGGCCGTGTCGATCATTTTTGCAGTTGGTCTTCGGCCCTGTACCGGTGCGCTGGTGGTGCTGGTCTTTGCTCTTTCGCAAGGCATGATCGCAGCCGGCATCGCTTCCACCCTGGCGATGGCGGTTGGCACCGGCATAACCGTCTCGCTGCTTGCAGGCATGGCAGTCGGGGCCAAGGAACTTGCCGTGCGGCTTTTCGGCGAAGGCAGTCCGATGGCGGTGAAGGTTCACCGGACGATCGAAATCGTCGGGGCAGCCATCGTCTTCCTGCTGGGTCTCACGTTGCTGATCGCAACGCTCGGCTGGGGTTGATTACAAACCCAGGCGTTTGACGCGATAGGCCCGGACGGCATCACCGAAAGCGGCAAACAGCTTCTTCGACGGGCCGTCCGTCGACACCCAGTATTCCGGGTGCCACTGTGTCGCGAGGACGTAGCCGGCACTATCCTTGACGGAGGCCGCTTCGATGGTCCCGTCTTCGGCTTCCGCTTCCGTGATCATGCCATTGCCCAGCCTGCCGACAGCCTGGCGGTGAAGCGAATTCACCTCGAAAGGCTCGCTGCCGACAACCGTGGCCAGACAGCTGCCTTCGGCGACTTCCACCGGATGGGCAATCCGGAAACGTTCGTCCTGCCGTTCCGATGTCGGCGCGCGGTGATCGGCGCGACCTTCAAGGGACTGGATCTCGGTCAGCAGCGTACCGCCAAGGGCAACATTCAATTCCTGCATGCCGCGGCAGATGGCAAAGACGGGAATGCCGCGTTCGACGGCGCGCTTGAGCAGCGGCAGTGTCGTGGAATCGCGGGACGGATCGTATGGACCGTTCTCTTCCGTCGGCACTTCGCCATAAAGTTCCGGATTGACGTTGGACCGGGAACCGGTCGCCAAAACGCCGTCGACCTGGTCCAGAGCCGCATCCAGATCCAGATCCGCCCCCAGGGACGGCAGGATCATCGGGATGGCATCGGAGCCTTTCAGCACGGCCTGCAGATAGGTTGAGGTCGCAGCGTGCCAGTTGTAGCCCTCGATGGTTTTCACATCGGCGGTTACCAGGACAAGTGGTTTGGTCATTTCATGCCTGTCAGATGGGAGACCCATGTCTCCGGAAGTGTTTGGCCAGGGTGTGGACCCAAACAGATTTAGCCGAGCCGGATCAGTCCAGCAATCCCAGATCCTGCGCGACCTTGTAGAGCTGAGCGGCATTCTTGTTGCCGACCTTTTCCCGCAGGTTCAGGCGGTGGGATTCGACAGTGCGTACGCTGATGCCCAGTTCCTTGGCGACTTCCTTGTTGGGCTGGCCTTTGGCAATGGCTGTCAGCACCTGGCGCTCCCGATCGGTCAACCCGTATGGGTCTTCCACCGGTGCGGATGTGCCGGCGCCAACCAGCGTCGGGCCGACCGCGGAGGAGAAATAGTACCCGCCATTGGCAACACTGGTGATCGCAGTAATCATCTCGGCTGCGGAGATATCCTTCAGGATGTAGCCGCGGGCACCTGCCTGGACGACGCCGCGCACATACTCCGGGTTGTCGTAGACCGACAGGATCAGTACAGCAATTTCAGGCAGCGTCTTGCGCATCTGGGTCGCCGCTTCCAGCCCGTTCATGACAGGCATGGAGACATCCATCAGGAGAACGTCGGGGCGCAGGTCACGGGCGAGAGCCAAGGCATCGCGGCCGTTTGTCGCTTCACCGACCACTTCCAGGTCGGCCACCTTTTGCAGCCGGGCCCGGATACCGTCCCGAACCAGCTCATGGTCGTCTGCCAGAAGAACACGGATGGGTCTGGTGAACGACCGGGGTGAAGGTGAATGCACTGTCATCTTTGCATCATGCCGCTTTTGCCGCCGCATTGTCGAGCGGCATCTGGACTTTAATACGGGTTCCGCCGGAAGCACGTCTGCTCAGGGTTAACCGGCCACCATAGGTTTCGATCCGCTCGCGCATGTTGCGGAAGCCGAGGCCGCCGGATTTCGGCAGCGGGCGGGGGAGGCCGACACCGTTGTCTTCCACCGAGAGCACAAGCTGCTGCATGCCGACCTTGAGGGAAATGGCGACTTCGCTGGCGTGGGAATGGCGCGCAACATTGGTCATGCATTCCTGAACCACACGGTAGAGGGCGGTCTTGGCGCCTTCCGACAAGCGGGCGTGGCATTGCTCCGCCTGAACGTTGACGGTGATGCCCGACTGGTTCTGGAACTCCTTGCCGAGACTGCCGAGCGCCGCCGCAAGGCCCATGTCATCAAGGACACTGGGTCTGAGATCTCGCGATATCCGCCGGACCTCGGCAATGGTTCCATCCAGTGTCTTGAGGCATTTGGCTGCCTGCACCTGAAGATCCGGATCCCGGTTGGCCTCGCTATGGATCATTTCAACGCCATAGCGCACGGACACCAGAAGTTGGGAAATACTGTCATGCAGTTCGGTGGAAACGCGTTTGCGCTCCTGTTCCTGCACCTGGAAGATCCTGTTGGTCAGTTCCTTCAGCTTGGTGTCCGCAAAGCGCTGTTCGGAGAAACGCACACCGGCGATGAGGAAACCCGCAATGACGATGGCCGCAAGCGTGATCATGAAGGTGACGAACAGCGTCTGGCGGATGGAGCGGGCAAAGTCGGTGCGGATCGCGGTGACCTCGCGGGCGATGTCATCGGTGTAAAGGCCGGTGCCAAGCATCCAGCCCCACTTGTCGAGCAGGATTGCGTAGCCGAGCTTTTCCTCGACCGTGCCTGTCGAGGGCTTGTGCCAGACATACTGGTGGAAGCCGCCGCCGTTCTGGGCCGCCTCGATCAGGTTGCGGATGACGTAGTCGCCGTTGTCATCCTGGAGCTGCCACCAGTTTCCCCCCACCAGGTGCGGCAGCTTGGGATGGACCAGGTTGGTACCGTCGAGCGTGTAAACGAAGAAATAGCCGTCGTAGTCGAAGGTCAGATGCTGCAGGATCATCTTGACCTTTTGCTGCGCTGCTTCGCGACCTCCGGGTTCTTCCTTGTAGATCTGCTCGATCGAGGTGAGAGCAAGACTGACGTAGTTCCGGATTTCCTGGCGCTTGGAGGACAGGATGCGCTGTTCCACTGCCTGGGTCTGCGTGTTGATCAGTTCCCGAGACTGATAGTAGGTGGCCGCACCGATGAGTACGGAGACGGCGATCAATGGCAGGATCGTGATGAGCAGCAATTTGGTCTTGAAGGTCACGAATTTTGCTCTCTTGTTGCGCGAACATGCGGCAAACGATTATCTCTCTTGCGTGGTTCTCGGTAGTATTACTGAGAAGCTGCGCAGAACCACGAATAGCGCTTCAGACACTCGGTCAACTAGACATACCTCGAGATCGGTGCAAGTGTGTACCCGGTCCGAAATCGGGTCCGATTAGGGAGGAAACTAATGGATCGTCGTTCGTTTATCAAAAAGGCTGGTATTGGTGCCGGCGGTGTTGCCGCTGGATCCTTGCTGGCTGCTCCGGCAATTGCGCAGGGCACCAAGGAAATGGTCATCGTGTCCACATGGCCGCGCGACTTTCCGGGTCTCGGTATTCCGGCACAGCGCCTCGCAGCCCGTATTGCAGAGCTGACCGCAGGCCGCCTCAACGTTCAGTATTTCGCCGCTGGCGAACGCGTTGGTGCCTTTGACTCCTTCGACGAAGTCGCTTCCGGTAACGCGCAGGCCTATATCGGCGCCGATTACTACTGGAAAGGCAAGCATCCGGGCTGGGCAGCATTCACTGCCGTGCCGTTCGGTCTGACCCAGGCTGAAATGGACGCCTGGATCAAGTACGGCGGCGGCCAGGAACTGTGGGATGAGCTGGCTGGTGAATTCGGCCTGAAGAACTTCGCCATGGGCAACACCGGTGTCCAGATGGGTGGCTGGTTCAACAAGGAAATCGAAACCGCTGACGACCTGAAGGGTCTGAAGATGCGTATTCCGGGTCAGGGCGGCGACGTCATGGCGAAACTCGGCGCGTCTCCGGTCTCCCTGCCGGGCGGCCAGATCTACGAAAACCTTGTTTCCGGCGCGATCGATGCGACCGAGTGGGTTGGTCCGTTCAACGACTACTTCATGAAGTTCTACGAAGCTGCCAAGTACTACTACTATCCGGGCATGCACGAGCCGGGCGCCATGCTTGCTCTGGGCATGAACAAGGCATTCTGGGATGGCCTCGACAAGGTCGATCAGCAGATCATCGTTGCAGCGTGTGCGGAAGAAAACTCCAACACGATGGCTGAAACCAACGCCAACAACGGTAAGTACCTGACCCGCCTGATCAACGAGCACGGCGTTGAGCTGCGTGAATTCTCCGACGAGATCTACGACAGCTTCGGTGAAGCCGCTCAGGAAGTTCTGGAAGAAGCGATGGATCATTCCCCGCTGTCCAAGAAGATCTTCGAGAGCGTCATCAACGCACGTCAGGAAATCGGCAGCTACATGGCGATCGCCGACATTGCCTACAGCAACAAGCGTAACCGTTACCTCGGCATTCCGAAGTAATCGGTTGAGCAAATAAAAGGGGCGGGAGAAATCCCGTCCCTTCTTCTTAGACAAAGATAAAAAGGCACAGCCACGATGACGGCCTTGGACAATGTTCAAGACGGCTCGCCTGTTATGAATTCCGGTGGTAAAGCCTCGCCGGAGAGCGCCCGCTTCTTCCGCCTGTGCGGCTGGATCGTATTGGCGATCATGACGGCGTTTCTGCTCAACAACTACCTGACCTATTGGCAAGACCTTCCAGGCATTGCGCCCATTTTCGGCGGCGCGGCCAATGGATCCATGCCGATTCTCTGGTCCTGGTTGCAATTGGCGCTCTATGCGGCGTTTGTCCTGTTGGCCTTCGGCTATGTGCGGACGAACGGAAACACGCTGCGTGAAGACAGCGTCCGGATCACCAACATCAACGCCTATCTCATCAGGGCCTGCTTCTTCGCGGTGCTGATCGTCGGGCTGGTCGACAGCGCGATCTCGTTCCTGCGCATCGAGGGCTTTCTGCCCGATGTCGTCGGACAGGCGCTTGCCGACGATCTCGGCAAATCGCAGTTCCGAGGCCCTTATGTGCACATGCCGCTGATCGCGCTTTCATTCGTGATTGCAGCCTTCACCCGCACGCTGGGTTTCACCTGGCTTGCGCTTCTGGTGGTTGCCGCCGAACTGATGATCGTGATCGGCCGTTTCGTCTTCTCCTACGAGCAGGCTTTCCTCGCTGATCTCGTGCGGTTCTGGTACGCGGCGCTGTTCCTGTTCGCCAGTGCCTACACGCTGCTTGAAGAAGGGCATGTTCGGGTCGACATCTTCTATGCGGGCCTGTCCTCGAGAGCCAAGGGCATCGTCAACGCGGTCGGTTCCGTTGTGCTCGGCATCAGCCTTTGTACCGTCATCCTGGTCATCGGCATGGGCGGCAAGCAGAACATCATCAACAGCCCGATCCTGACCTATGAGACCACGCAGGCCGGTTTCGGTCTTTACGTGAAATATCTCATGGCGGGTTTCCTGGGCGTGTTCGCCGTTTCCATGATGATCCAGTTCGTGGCCTATTTCCTGGACGCGGTTGCCGATATTCGCGGCGAACCGGGTGGCCGGGATCATGACAGCCACACTGTTCAATAGAGCCTGACGAGACCGCTTGATATGGAACTTTTCTTCCTTCTTCTCCTGGTCGTCCTGATGGCGATTGCGCTTGGGTCGGGTTTCCCCGTCGCCTTCGCGCTCCCCGGATCGGCCATCCTGACCATCGGCATCGCTGCCGGATCGGGCTATCTGTTTGCCGGCGACCCCGGCGCGTATTTCTCTCACGGTGGCCCAAGCCAGTGGCTCAGCGCGGGGGTGACGAACTTCCGTGGCATCTACTGGGAGGCCGAGCGAGATACGCTCATAGCCATTCCGCTGTTCGTCTTCATGGGCATCATGCTTCAACGATCCAAGATCGCTGAAGACCTGCTGGTGACGATGGCGCGGCTGTTCGGCCCGGTGCCGGGTGGTCTCGGTATCTCCGTGGTGTTCGTGGGGGCTCTTCTGGCAGCCACCACGGGCATCGTCGGCGCAACCGTTGTCGCCATGGGCCTGATCTCGCTGCCGGCCATGCTGCGCAACAAGTATTCGGTGCCGCTGGCAACGGGAACGATTGCCGCTTCCGGGACACTGGGACAGATCATTCCGCCGTCGATCGTTCTGATCATTCTGGCCGACCAGCTTGCCAGCGCGGTCGATCAGGCCGGTTCGCTACGCCAGACACTTTACAAGGCGAGCACCGGCGAGCTGTCGATGCCGTCGGACTACTCTGTCGTGTCGACCAGTGCCGGCGAAATGTTCCTGGGTGCCTTCCTGCCGGGTCTTGTCCTGGTTGGCCTCTACATGCTGTTCATTCTGGGTTTCGCGCTGTTGAATCCGAAGTCGGCACCGGCAGTCCATGAAGAAGGCACCTTCACGCGTGCGTTCGCAGGCAAGGTGGTCCTGACCCTGGTGCCGCCGCTGGCCCTGATCTTCCTGGTGCTTGGTTCGATCATCGCCGGTGTCGCTACCGTGAACCAGGCTGGCGCCATCGGTGCCGTCGGTGCGATGGTCATGGCCGGTTATCGCCTTCGTGACGGCAAGCGCGGAGCCTACAGCCCGGCGATCCTGGCTATTCTGGCCTTGCTGGGGCTGGCCGTGGTTGTCAGTTTCTTCGGCTCGGTCAACATCAAGCTGATCCAGACCAGCGACGATGTTCTCGCCCTGGTGCTGGCTATCATCGCTGTTTCGCTGCTGCTGATCGCGGTCCTTTGGTCCGGTTGGCGTACGCTGAAGTTCGAAGACACGATGCGCGGAGTGATGGTGGAAACCGCCAAGACCACCGCGCTCGTGTTCATCATTCTTCTCGGCGCTGCCATGCTGACTTCCGCCTTCCGTGCCTTCGGCGGGGAAGAGCTGGTCAAGAACTTCCTGCAAGGACTGCCGGGCGGGTTCTGGGCTCAGTTCCTGATCGTGATGCTCGTGATCTTCATCCTCGGCTTCTTCCTCGATTTCATCGAGATCGCCGTCGTGGTGGTGCCGATCGTTGCACCGATCCTGCTTGCCGATCCTGAAGCAAACGTCACCGCCGTGTGGCTTGGCGTGATGATCGGTCTCAACATCCAGACCTCGTTCCTGACACCGCCCTTCGGCTTCGCGCTGTTCTATCTGCGCGGCGTTGCACCGGCCGTGGTCAAGACGCTGGACATGTACAAGGGCGTGGTTGCGTTCATCTGCCTGCAGTTGCTGGCACTCGGCATCGTCGGGCTCTATCCGCAGCTTGTGAACTATCTGCCGAACCGCTCGTCGCTGCTGTCCGAGACAGCTCCTCCGCCAAAGAACCCGCGTCTGCAGTACTGCATGGAGACCCTGATCTACGAGGACTTCCAGCAGAACGGCGACAAGATCCTGTCGGCAATCCAGTCGGTCGAATCCATCGACATGAGCTATCTGCCGGAAGATCTGCGCGATGATGTCATGGACGGTCTGGAAAAGGCGAAGGAAGCCATGCCGCAGATGGAAGCGATCCATCAGGCTGAAGCTGAAGTAGCAGCAGCGGCAGGGGCGTACAAGCCGGTGCACACACAGGTTCGTGCCATCGAACGCGATGCCCGCCGTCTTGATGACCGGATCGCCGATCTTCAGGTCATCGTTGACCGGTCGGGAGAAACCGGCATCTACACGGCTGCACAAGGTGAGCGTGCTCAGGCTCGCATCGACGAGCTGAAAGCCCGGCATGAAGCCCTGATGGCTCAGATCCCGTCCGATTGGCAGGATACCTACACCACCTTCGCCAAGATCCAGAAGGCAGAGGATGTAGCCCGGATGACCTATCGTCGGACTGTCGATCAGGCTTACGAGCCGATCGCGGAGCTGAAGGCGATCCTCAACGGTGCTGATCTTGTTGCAAGCTTCAAACCGGAACTCGAAGCCCTGAAGGCCGAAGTGCCGACGCTTGAGCCGGAAGCGGCCGAAGAAGCGATTTCGGCCATGCGTTCACGGGTTGGAGATGCGGAAGGCACGAGCGATATCCGCGATGGCCTGAACGAAGCCCGCAAGATCATGCGCAGCCGTCAGCCGAACGCAGAAGAAGCTGTTGCTGAAATCGACAAGTCGATTGCCGCTCTGGATGCGGATCTTGCCTGGCGCCGCAAAGGGGCCGAGGAAATCCTGCCGCAGCTGGAAACCTTCGATGACACCGTGGCAGCCAATATCGGTGTGAGAGCCCAGAACCGTTTGCCGACGGATATGGCTCTGGATGTTGCCGGATGTCTGTCCGGGCATCGGGATATCTCCCTGAGCTTCTGATCTTCAGAAGCTTTCCAAGATGCAAAAAGGGCTGTCCCGGTGGGCAGCCCTTTTTAATTGTCTGATTGGTCTTGCGGAAGTCAGGCGAAGCGCTGCCAGGCGGACGTGAAAATACCGGCGGCTTCGGGCGCTTCAACAATTCGGCCATGACACATGACGATCCGTTTCACGGGCCAGCTGCCAACGGCTTCCTGAAAGGGGGCGATGCCGGATTTGTCGCGGATCGCGTAGCGGTGATAGAAGGCCACTCCCGGCGCGCCGTAGCAACCGATTGCCCTGAAGAACAGTTTTTCGGTGAAATTGTGTTCCGGTTGATAGTTATAGAGCAGGTCAGCCGTTACCAGCGTGCCCGAACGCCGGTGAAAGAGAACCGTTTCGTTCAAGTCGTGCCCGCTCAGTGTCGCATGCTCGATTTCTCCATCAGCCACGACTGTTTTGTCAGTGACAATTTCCGAGTTCGCGATCTTGCCGATCTTCCGTTCAAGCCCTTTGGGAACAAGTACACGGGCATTGGGAAAATGGTCCTGTGCAGCGTGCAAATACATGTGATGGAACAGGTTCGGCGCAAAGAGCACCGCGATCTCGCCCAGGCTGCGGAGGGCGTTCCTGACATCCTCGTCCAGTGCCACCGGAGAGTGGAGCACCAGTCCGGCGGCGGTTTCCAGAACGGTCATGCGAAGGCTGCCCTTGCAGCCGAGCCTGGTAAAGGTGGTATCGAGCGTCCAGAGTCCTTCGTCGAGTTTTCGGAGTTCCTGTGCGGAGTTGCTCATGACCACTTCACATCACAGGCCAGCATGTAGCCGGAACCGTAGATGGTGCGAATGTGGGCGGGCTCGTTCTTGCGGTTGAGCTTCTTGCGGATGCGCGAGATGCGCACGTCGATGGACCTGTCGAGGCTCTCGTCACGGCCGCCATGTTCAAGCAGGTAGTCTCGCGACAGCACGCGCTTGGGAGCTCTCAGCAGAGCTTCCAGCAACGTGGCCTCTCCAGTGGACAGAAAAGTTTCCTCGCCTTCCGGAGAGGTCAGGCAGTGGGAGGCGGGCTGGTAGGTCCAGCCTTCGAACCGGGCGCAGTCGACGCTGGCCTTCACCGGTGCCTGGTCGGACGAGCGACGCAGAATGGAGCGGATGCGCGCAACCACTTCGCGCGGGTCAAACGGTTTGACCACGTAATCATCCGCGCCAAGTTCCAGCCCCATGACACGATCGGTGGAATGTCCGCGCGCCGACAGAACGATGATCGGCACTGATGACCGGCGTCTGATCTCGTTGATGAGCGCCATGCCTTCCATATCAGGCAGGCCGAGATCGACGATACAGGCATCCGGTGTTTCCAGGCCGAGTGCGATCAGCATCTGTGAGGCCGTGGAAAAGACCTTGCCTTCCATCTCGAACTGGAGAAGGGCATCCAGCAGCAAGTTGCCGATTTCCGGTTCGTCGTCGACGATGAAAACCGTGCGTTTGGTTGCCTGGAGGGAGCGTGTCTGCAAGGCGCGTTCCTGTGTCCTAGATCAAGGGTTACTGATTTCGATCCGTCTGTGGGATCGTTTGAGCGGAAAAGCCTGGCAACTGAGACCGGCAAGTTGGATAGGGGCTCGGGACCAGAACTGATGGGTCAATCGCAATACTCTTTGCATAACCTTCAGGCCGGATCTGGTGTGGGGCTGAGAATCTTTTGCAGGGTGTCTGCAAGTTGAGCATCTGCGAAGGGTTTCGCCAAGACCGGAAATTCGCAGGCGCATTCCTGTCCTGCAAGGTCGGACCAGTCGGCGTAACCGGACATCAGTGCAATGCCCAGATCTTGACGCTTCTGCTGGATCTCGCGCGCGAGGGCCAGACCATTGATCTGCCCCGGCATGATGATGTCACTCAACACTCCCCGCAACTCGGGAAGGTCCAGCGCCAGGCTTCGGGCGTCTTCCGCGTTTTCGGCTCTCAGCACCGCGTATCCGAGGTTCTGCAACTGGTCCGTCACCGTATTGGCAACATCCGGGTCATCCTCCACCAGAAGCAGAAGTTCACCCTGACCCGGTTTCAAGGGGAGCGTTTCGCCCTCGTCCGTGTCCCGGCCAGTAGTTGGCGTGATACGCCGATAGGGCAGATAAAGGGTCAGATAGGTGCCGACGCCCAGGGCGCTGGAGATGTGGATCGCGCCGCCTGACTGGCGAATGAAACCATAGACCATGGACAGGCCGAGCCCGCTGCCCGTGCCGAAGTTCTTGGTGGTGAAAAAGGGTTCGAAGACACGCAGTTGCGTGTCCGGATCCATGCCGCCGCCAGTGTCGCCTACGGTAATACGCGCAAACCTGCCGGATGAAATGCCCAGGTCTTCGGCTTCGCGGGTGTCCAACTCGCATGCATCCAAAGTGATGGTCAGCGTGCCGCCTTCCGGCATCGCATCGCGTGCGTTGAAGGCCAGGTTGATCAGCGCTGTTTCCATCTGCGTCGGGTCGATGCAGGCGCCGATTTCCTTGTCCTGAGCGGTAATCGTCACGTCTACCGAAGGCGGCAGGGAACCTTCCAGCAACCGGCCGGCACTGGCTATAACCTTGGCAAGCGACACATTCTGGGGATCGATCGCCTTGCCACGGCTGAAGGCAAGCAGGCGCTGGATCAGATCCGAGCCGCGCTTGGTCGCTTCGAGCATCGGTGACAGCTTGCTGTCGAGGGTTTCCCGGTCGAGCGGCGTTTCCATACGCCCGAGAGACAGAAGATTGCCCATCAGGATCGCAAGCAGGTTGTTGAAGTCGTGGGCGAGCCCGCCGGTGAGCTTGCCGACGGCATCCATGCGCTGGGACTGCACAAGCGCTGCTTCTGCCTGCTTCTGGTCCGTGGCGTCGAGCGACAGCACAAAAATGCCCAGGGTCCTGCCGTCCTTGGTCATGTCCGGAATGAGGGTCGAGCGCATGTAGGCGGTACTGCCGTCCGAACGATTGCGCTGATATTCGTAGCTGACGGCATTGCCTTCAAAGGAGCGGTTGATATGAGGCTCCAGCTCCTTGAACAGCTCCTCGCCAACCACTTCCGGTGCTGGCCGTCCCGCGATCGAGGCAACCGAGTGGCCGAACCAGTCGGCGTAGCGGCGGTTGGCGAAGCGGAAGACAGGGCCGGGAGACAGATAGGCAATCAGGGCAGGGATATTGTCCGTCACCAGGCGGAGCCAGTCTTCCGACTGCTGCAGTGCCCGTGTGCGCTCTTCCACCGTTCGTTCCAGCTTTTCCTGTCGGCGGCGATCTTCGGTGACGTCCGAATAGGTTGTGACGAACCCGCCCTTCGGCAATGGGGTGCCTGAAACGGCGATCACCTGGCCATTTGGACGGATGCGTTCGAAATAATGCGGTTCGAACAGCTTGGCCCGTTCCAGCCGGCGCTGGATCTTGCCTTCGATATCGCCGGGCCCATATTCGCCGCGCTCGGCGTTGACACGCAAGAACGCTTCCAGATGTGTGCCACGACGAGCCAGTTCCTGAGGAAAATCAAGCATTTCCCAAAGGCCACGATTCCACGCGACAAGTCTGAGATCGGCGTCGAAGGCCGAAAAGCCCTGATTGATGTGGTCAAGCGCGGCCTGCATCAGATCGAGCTGCGTCTTGAGCTGTTGTGTCTCCTCCATGGGGTGAGAGTAAGCCCGAAAAGCAGGTTTGACCATTCATCCGAGAAGAGAATGGCACTCCTTGCCGACAAGACCCGGCGGGGGGCACGTGCAGGCCGAAAAACTTCGCCTTTCATGATATGCTGGCCAAGTATTTTTGACTTTGTTTTTCCTGCGATGGAGGGATCCATGCAATTAAAGAAACTTGATCCGAGGCTGCGCCGGTATGCGGCCGAGGCAGAACTGAAATCATTTGACGACGAAACCGCCCTCGACACCTTTCCGTCCGCTCCCGCGTCCCTGGAGAGCACTACGGCCGGGTCGCCGCCGCTTGGAGAGGTCCGACGCGTTCTGGTCGAACTGCAGGCCGATCAACCGCCCGCGGCCTTTGCTGACTTTCATTGGGTACATGTGGCCGGGAAAATCTATTCCGTCTCGCTTCCGATGAACAGGCTGGTGGAGCTGCATGCGCATCCGTCGGTGGAGACTGTCGAAGCCGGGCGGCGCTGGTTTCCGATGCTCGAAACCTCCCTTGCCGAAACCAGGGCGAACACGGTTCATCAGGGCAGTACCGGCGTCCCGGGCCGCACGGGGGCTGGTGTTCTGGTGGGCATCATCGATTACGGAATGGATTTCACGCTCGACGATTTCCGCAAGGCGGACGGCACCACGAGGCTGGCGTTTCTCTGGGACCAGCGCCTCGACGCCCGTCCGGGCGAGAGCGCGCCGGATGATTTCGCCTATGGTGTGGAGTATGGGGCCGGCCAGATTGACCAGGCGCTGAATGCGTCTGATCCGTTCAGTGTTGTCCGGCACAGGCCGGATGCGGCTTCGCACGGCACACATGTTGCGGGAATCGCGGCAGGCAACGGCAGATCGCACGATTCCGACTTCGCAGAAGGAGCGCATCTTGGAGCAGCGCCCGAAGCCACGCTGATTTTTGTTCAGCCGGATACGCGCGACGGGTCCGGCACATTTACCGATTCCAGCCACGTGGTCGATGCAGTTGCCTACATCATGAACAAGGCGGATGCGCTCGACATGCCCTGTGTCATCAACATGAGCCTCGGGCAGAATGGCGGTAGCCATGATGGGGAGAGCCTTGTCGAAAGGGCGATCGACCGTCTGCTGGAGCCTCTGGGGCGGGCGTTCGTGAGCGCGGCGGGAAATGAACATGTCTGGCATGGGCATGCCGCCGGAAACATCAATACGGGCGAGAGCCGGGAACTGCGCTGGAAAACGGGTGGTGGCATGCCTTTGCCCGATGGCACCATCACCCAGACCGGAACGGACAGGACGTCGAGCGAGCTGGAGATCTGGTATTCGAGTGTCGACAGGTTTGCGGTGACACTGACTGCACCGGATGGAACACAGTACGGACCGGTGACCCCTGGTAAATCCCTGCTTCAGGACGAGGTCTTTATCGATTCGGAGCGCTTTTCGAGCTTGAACGGACAGGCGCGGATCTACATGCAACTGGAAGCACCATTCGGGCTCGGGATGCTGAGGTCCGGTGTCTGGACCTTGAAACTGGAGGCACTGGAAGGAGAAAACGGCCGGTTCGACGCCTGGATCGAGCGTGATCTGCGTGACCGGGACAACAATTATGCCGATCAGTCTTTCTTCCAGGGCGGCGATTTCGACCCAGTCCGCACGCTCGGCACTCCGGCAACAACACGCAGGGCAATTGCGGTTGCCAATTACAGCCACTATTCACTTTCGCCGGCAGCTTCCTCCAGCCGCGGGCCCACACGCGACAATCGGAACAAGCCAGAGGTTGCCGCGCCTGGAACAAATATTGTTGCGTCCTGCGCGCAAGGCGGGCGGAACAACGGCAACGGCGGGGTCCACCCGATGCGTGTGCTGAAATCCGGCACCAGCATGGCTGCCCCGCATGTTGCCGGTATCGTTGCCCTGCTGTTTCAGGAATCGCGCTCCTTGTCGGCGCCCCAGATCGCAAACATCCTGATGGCGACGTCGGACAATCCGGACGGCATACCGGGGTTCGATGTTGCCTGGGGCTTTGGCCGGGTGAACGCGGCGCGTGCCCTGCGGCTGCTGCGCGATCCCGATCAGCCCGGGCGCACCGATGCGGTGATTTGAGCCTTCTGATGTGAAAAACAGGATGCGGCGTCGTTAGCGCCGCATCGCACCGCCGACCTGGATATAGGTGACAGCGGTATCCTCAGCGAGCGAGTTGAGGTTTTCTGCGGTGACGAGCAACGTCATCAGGTGGCTTTGAGGGCTCCAGGACAGCAATTCAGGAGCGCCCGCGCTGGTGGTGCGCATAGCCAGGTCGTCCGGGGTCTTGCCCGGTGCAAGTTCGACCATCGCCTTCATTTGCGCCGAGGGATCGTTTCTCATGATCGCCTTGCGCGCCTGCGGGCTGAGTTTCATCTGCCTGAAGTCCATACCTGGAATATAGCACTGCGCTGTCGGTCTTCAAAACCGGGTCAGCGTTTCCGATGCCCCAGTTTTGCGGCCTTGGCCATTTCGGCCCGTTTTTGCGCATAGTTGGGTGCAACCATCGGGTAATCCGCGCTCAGGCCCCATTTGCGCCGATACTCGGCGGGGGTCAGGTTGAACTTCGTCTTCAGGTGGCGTGTCAGAAACTTGAATTTCTTGCCGTCCTCGAGACAGACGATGAACTCCGGAGTGACCGAGTGCTTTATAGGCACAGCCGGCACGAGGGGAGCCCTGAATACGGTCGGGGTGTTGTTGGTCGCGGTTTCCAGGGCAACGTGGACATCCAGAATCAACTCGATCAGATCCTGCTGCGGGACCGGGTTGTTCGTCACGTAGTTGGAAACAATTCCCGCGGTGAGCGCCATCAGGTTCGGCGAATCGAAGCTCTCGCCTTCTTCTGGTTCAGCCATGGGAGTTCCTTTTCCGAAATTGGGGACTGGAGAGGGCCGTGGGCGGGGCGGTGCCGGGCGCGCAGGCAAACCGTGCCAAATAGATTTGTTTTACGACTTCTCTTTTCAAGTAGCGATCACGTTTTTATCAAATAAAAAAATGTATGAGGAAATTTCGCCGATTTGGGAAACCCGAGAGTTTTCCATTGGCGCAATCTCAACTGTAGTTCTCAAGAAATACTGGACTAAAAATTCTGGTTGTTCCAAAAACCGCTGAAATCTGCAGGAAAAATAGACAAAATCGAAAATGCGATTTCTTCTCTATAGAAAAACTTGCTTTTCAAATCTGTAAACTGAACAGTGTAGTCATGAAGTTCGCATCTGCAGCAAAAGCAAATGTAAGAAAAACAGCATAAATAAACACAAAGTATTTAAAGTAGTGCAAGGGCGGGGGATATGGGGATGCGGTTTCGGGAGTTCAAGGGCAAAAATGAAAAAGTGAAAAATTGTAAAAAATGATGGATTATCAATGTGTTGCAAAAATATGACTCCAAATGCCAATGTGCGCCAGAGAAAAATTCTGGCTTGAATTCCGGCGTCGGAACTGGCTTTTTGATGCGGAGACGGCCAACGGGGTGCAAGTAAACGCTTGTTGTTGGTAGTCTAAAGGTTAGTTTGAAGGGGTCGCGTTAAAGTATTCGAATCCGTTCCTTCAGCCTTCCGACTGAATTTGAAACTGGAGTAATGTAATGAAACTCAAGAGTTTGATGCTCGGCGCGGCCGCAGCTGCTGCTGCAACCACCGCCCAGGCGGCTGACCTTCCGGTCGCTCCGGAGCCGGTCGACTATGTTCGCGTTTGTGACGCTTACGGCGCGCGCTTCTACTACATCCCGGGCACCGAAACCTGCCTCCGCGTTGGCGGCCGTGTTCGTACCCAGGTTGTCGTCAACAACGTTCTGGAAGACGGTGCCTTCAGTGACCGTGACTCCGACGGCTACTCCTGGCTGTCTCGCGGCTACCTGTACCTTGACGCTCGCACGGCTACCGAATTCGGTACCCTGCGCACCTACGTCTCCATCTACTCCACCGTGACCAACGGCGAAAACAGCACCACGCTGGAAAACGCCTACATCCAGTGGGGCGGTCTGACAGCTGGTCGTCTGACCTCGAACTTCGACATCTTCACCGGTCAGGCCTTTGTCGGTGTCGTGGATCGTGACTGGTCCGACGTAACGTCCAACCAGATTGCTTACACCGCTGCTTTCGGCAACGGCTTCTCCGCGACCATCGCTCTGGAAGACCGTTCCGATCGTGAATATGGTGATTACGGCGGGACCCGTGCTCCGGACTTCGTTGCCGCTCTCGGCGTTTCCCAGGGCTGGGGTTCTGCACAGCTGTCCGGTGCTCTGCACCAGGTTTACCCGGATGCAGCCGCCAACCGCACCAACAATGGTGGTGAAGACTCCCTGGGTTGGGCAGTCGGTGGTGGTGCTGCCATCAACCTGCCGATGCTCAACTCCGGTTCGAACATCTTCTTCCAGGGCTTCTACGCTGATGGCGCACTGTCCTACATCACCACGTATGACGGCGTAGCCGACTACAACGGCGACGACACCTCCACCGGTTACTCGCTGTCTGCTGGTGCCTACATCCAGGCAACTTCCACGATCGGCCTCGCGCTTGACGGTTCCTATGCCGACATCGATGCCGCAACTGGCCTGAACGACGTAACCCGTTACGCAATCGACGGTTCGGTTCAGTGGGAGCCGGTCTCCGGCTTCGTCATGGGTGCAGACGTTGGTTATGCAAACACCGACATCGACACCCAGGGTGACCAGGACGAACTCCTCTTCGGTGTTCGTATGCAGCGCACCTTCTAATCTTACGGTTAGACTCTGACTGACTAAAAATGACCTCCAGTCAGTCAATCGGCCCGGCAGACTCCAAACTGCCGGGCCTCCCCCGTTTTAGGGCACCCGCAGTCGCCAAGGGGAAAAGCGCCGTGTCTGCTGTGCTGTGGTTTCCGCGGCAACACCGAGCCGGTGCGACTGAAAATTCTTTGCCTCTCCAATTGAAAAGACGTGCGACGCCAGAATGTTCTCGGCTAACATTCGCGGAATGCCAAAGTCTGAATACAAAAAGAAAAATCCGACGGTTCAGGACGTCGCCCGCGCTGCCAATGTGTCGACGGCAACTGTCAGCCGCGTTTTGACGACACCCGACAGGGTATCCGCGGAAACCCGGCGCCGCGTGTCGGAAGCGGTCGAAAAGACCGGATACGTCCTCAATCATGCCGCACGCAATCTCCGCCGCCGGGACACGGGAACAATCGTTGCGCTCGTTCCGGACATCGGCAATTCCCACTTTTCGAACATTCTCCAGGGCATTGAGACGGTCTGCGCGGAAAGACAGCTGAAAGTGCTGATTGCCGACACGCGCAAGCCGTCCATGTCGCATTCGAGCCTGAGTGACTATTTCAGCAAGAACAACTGCGACGGGATTGTTATCCTGGACGGGCATTTCTCGATTTCCCGAATCAGATCTTCCAATCCCAAGTCCCCGCCCATCGTGCTGGCCGGCGAATGGAGCGACGATCCGGCGGTGCCGATTGCCGTTGTCGACAATCTGATGGGGGCGGATCTGGCAGTGTCGCACCTCATCGAACTGAAGCACTCGAATATCGGCCACGTAACGGGTCTCCTGTCGCACAAGCCGGGAAGGGACCGGCTCGACGGATTCCGGGCCACGTTGGGCGGTGCGGGTCTCGATCCGGCCAGTGCCTGGATCTTCGAGGGGGACTACACGCTGGAAGCCGGCGTCAGGGCCGCGAAGGCATGGCTGGACCTGCCGAACCGTCCGACCGCCGTCTTTTGTGCCAGCGACCGGTCCGCCTTCGGCTTCATTTCATTCCTGAGCGAAGCCGGCATCCGTGTGCCGCAAGATGTTTCGGTTGTCGGGTTTGACGACATCGACATTGCCGGCCATTTCGTGCCGCCACTGACAACAATCCACCAGCCTCGCCGGGCAGTTGGCGAGCAGGCAGCGAAACTGTTGCTCAACCTGCTGGGTGGTGCAAAACCGGACAACGGCAGCGTTCAACTGGAGCCCTGGCTGGTGGTTCGCAAGAGTGCAGTCGAGCTGGTCTAGGCATCAGTCATTCGCACATGCAGCGCAAATGAAACAATTCGACACGATTGAAACATATTGCTGAAAATCCGCCGTCCTAGCCTGATTTTCAACGGGTTGGGACAGCGTCCTTCTTCGCCTTTAACAATTTACCGGTTGAAGGTTCGGTCGGCACGGCGTTTCATAGCCCCACAGGAAACGACCCTGGAAAACCGGGGCGCCTTCTAAAGGGAAGAAACATCTATGGTAGGGTCGGCCAGCGCTGCATCGCGCGGGGAGGACACCTTTCCGAAGATTCTCATGCGCAACGCGCAAGTCTTCGGAGACCGGACGGCGTTCCGGGAAAAGGATTTCGGGATCTGGCAAAGCTGGACCTGGTCCGAGGTGTGTGAAGAAATCCGCGCATTCTCCATCGGTTTGAAATCTCTGGGCCTGAAGGCTGGAGACAAGATCGCCATCGTCGGTGCGAACCGTCCAAGGCTCTATTGGGCGATGGTTGCCGCCCAGGCACTCGGGGCCGTTCCGGTGCCTGTCTATTCGGACAGTGTTGCCGAGGAAATGGCCTTCGTGCTCGGCCATGCCGAAGTCACCTTCGCGGTGGTCGAGGATCAGGAGCAGGTCGACAAGCTCCTGTCGATGGCGGACGAGGTAAAGTCGCTCACCGAGATTATCTATGATGAAGTGCGTGGCCTGCGCGACTACGATCATACCCACCTGCATGGCTATTCCTCGGTACAGGAAAAGGGACGCGAGCTGCTAGCGGCAACGCCGTCCCTGGCAGCCGAGTGGGAAGCCGGATTCCGCGACGCCAAGGGCTCAGACATTGCGGTGATGCTGTACACTTCCGGCACCACCGGGAGACCGAAGGGCGTGATGCTGTCCTTCGACAATCTGGTCATTTCGGCACGCAACGGCAACAAGTTCGATCGTCTGGACGAGACCGAAGAAGTGCTCGCCTACCTGCCGATGGCCTGGATCGGCGACCACGTGTTCTCCTTGGCGCAGGCTTTCACGGCGGCCTACTGCGTCAACTGTCCGGAAAGCATGGACACGATCGACGTGGACCGGCTTGAAATCGCGCCGACCTATTTCTTCGCACCGCCGCGTGTTTTCGAGAACATGCTGACCCGCATCATGGTGCGCATGGAAGATGCGGGGAAAACCAAGCGTGCGATCTTTGACTATTTCATGGAAGTTGCTCGCAAGGTGGGCGAGAAGATCCTGAATGGCGAAACGGTCGGCCTGAAGGACCGGATGCTTTACGCCCTCGGCGAATTCTGCGTCTACGGACCTCTCAAGAACCGCATGGGTCTCACCCGAATGAAAGTCGGCTACACGGCCGGTGAAGCCATCGGGCCAGAGATCTTCCGCTTCTTCCGCTCGCTCGGCCTCAACCTCAAACAGCTCTACGGCCAGACCGAAGCCAGCGTCTACATAACGCTGCAGCCGGATGGCGAGATCTACGGCGATACGGTCGGCAAACCTGCTCCCGATGTTGAGCTCAAGATCGCCGACAGCGGTGAGGTGATGTACCGCTCGCCGGGTGTCTTCGTCGGCTATTTCAAGAATGACGAGGCTACCGCCAGCACCAAGACGCCGGACGGCTGGGTGCATACGGGTGATGCCGGCATCATTGCCGAGAACGGCCACCTGAAGATCATCGACCGCGCCAAGGATGTGGGCAAGCTCAATGACGGGGCACTGTTCGCGCCGAAATACATCGAGAACAAGCTGAAGTTCTTCCCGAACATCAAGGAGGCGGTCGCCTTCGGTCACGAGAAGGACATGGTGGGGGTTTTCATCAACATCGATCTGACAGCGGTCGGCTCCTGGGCGGAACGCAACAACGTCAACTATGCCTCCTACCAGGAACTTGCCGCGCATCCAGATGTCTACGGCATGATCGAAAGCCATGTCGATCAGGTGAACCGGGACCTTGCCCGCGAACCGATGATGGCGGGTGCGCAGATCAAGCGGTTCCTGATCCTGCACAAGGAGCTGGACGCGGATGACGGCGAGCTCACCCGCACGCAGAAGGTTCGCCGGAGCTTCATCGCCGAGCGCTATGGTCCACTGATCGACGCGCTTTACGACGGATCCACCTCCAAGCATGTGCGTACGGAAGTAACCTTTGAAGACGGCCGCAAGGGCGCAATCGAAGCCACCGTCGAGATCCGCGACATGTCCACCCATGACGCCGGAGCGGGCGTACAGGAGGCCGCCGAATGAACGCGATCGTTTCCGACAAGACACTGTCGCCGAATGGCGCGCAGGAACCGGCAGAGCGCGAGGTGCTGCTGCGGGTCGATAACGTGTCGCTGTCCTTCGGCGGCGTGAAGGCGATCACCGACATTTCGTTCGACATCCAGAAGGGCGAGATCCGCGCGATCATCGGTCCGAACGGGGCCGGCAAGACGTCGATGCTCAACGTCATCAACGGATTTTATCATCCACAGGAAGGCACGATCACCTGGCAGGGCCAGGTGCGCCGCAAGATGAAGCCTTACGAGGCTGCCAGCCAGGGGATTGCCCGGACTTTCCAGAACGTGGCGCTGTTCAAGGGCATGACCACGCTGGACAACATCATGTCCGGCAGAACCTTGAAGATGCACAAGAACTTCTTCTGGCAACTTCTGTGGCGCGGCCCGGCGGAGCGCGAGGAAATCGAACATCGGCGCAAGGTCGAGGACATCATCGATTTCCTTGAAATTCAGGCAATCCGCAAGACACCTGTCGGGCGCTTGCCCTACGGGCTGCAAAAGCGGGTCGAGCTTGGCCGCGCGCTGGCGATGGAGCCGGACCTGTTGCTGCTCGATGAGCCGATGGCCGGTATGAACCTTGAAGAAAAAGAAGACATGAGCCGGTTCATCATCGACGTGAATCAGGAATTCGGCACGACGATCGCCCTGATCGAACATGACATGGGCGTCGTCATGGATCTCTCCGACCGGGTGGTCGTGCTCGACTACGGCAAGAAGATCGCCGACGGGCCACCGGAGGAAGTGCAGGCCAGCCAGGCCGTTATCGACGCTTATCTCGGTGTGAGCCACTAGGAGGGACGAACCATGCTCTACGACATTTTTATCGATCCCTTCGTACAGATGTACCAGATGCCGGATTTCTTCCTGCAGGTCCTGTGGGAAGGTTTCGTCGCCGGAATTCTGTATGCGCTGATCGCGCTGGGTTTCGTGCTGATCTTCAAGGCCTCCGGCGTGTTCAACTTCGCCCAGGGCATCATGGTGGTGTTCGCCGGCCTGACGCTGGTGGGCCTCAACGAAAACGGTGTGCCTGCCTATCTGGCACTGATCCTGACCATCGGCGTGATGGGAGTTCTGGCATACGGAGTGGAACGGGTGGTCATGAGACCCCTGGTCAACCAGCCGGAAATCATCCTTCTGATGGCGACCATCGGCCTGACGTATTTCCTCGTCGGCTTCGGTGAATTCGTCTTCGGCGGCGAGCCCAAGCAGATGATTACCGAGCAACTGGGGCTTCCAACCGGCTCGACCGCGTTCGAATTCGGTGACCGGGGTCTCGTGATCCTGCAGCATATCGATATAGCGGCAGCCGTGATCGCGGTGGTGATGGTGACGGCGCTCGGCATCTTCTTCAACAAGACGCGGATCGGCCGGGCCTTGCGGGCCGTTGCTGACGACCACCAGGCCGCCCTTTCCGTCGGTATCTCTCTCAACCAGATCTGGGCGATCGTCTGGTTCGCGGCGGGCCTCGTGGCCCTGGCGACCGGCATCATGTGGGGGGCGCGGTCCGACGTGTCCTTCGCGCTGGAAATCGTAGCGTTCAAGGCGTTGCCGGTGCTGATCCTCGGCGGCTTCACGTCGATCCCGGGTGCCATTGTCGGCGGCCTGATCATCGGCTTCGGCGAGAAGATCGGCGAACTGTACTGGGGTGGTCTTGTCGGGGGCGGGATTGAATCCTGGCTCGCCTATATCATCGCCCTGATCTTCCTTCTGTTCCGGCCACAAGGCCTCTTCGGCGAACGTATCATCGAGCGGATCTAGGGATATCTGACCCATGTTTTATCGCGAAGCTGGCCAATTCAAGACGAGCTACAAGGCGGATCAGGCGCTGTTCCCGATCCTCCAGGACCGCGTCGGCCTGGCCGTCATTCTGATCACGGCATTTGCAGTCATTCCGGCCCTTGCAAACGACTTCTTCCTGACCTCCATCATGATCCCCTTCCTGGTGTTTTCGCTGGCGGCGATCGGGCTGAACATCCTGACCGGGTTCTGCGGACAGTTGTCCCTGGGAACCGGTGCGTTCATGGGGGTCGGTGCCTATGCCGCCTACAAGCTGACGTCGATCTTTCCCGATGCCAATGTCATCGTGATGGTTCTGGTGTCCGGCGTGTTCTCGGCTGCCATCGGCGCGGTCTTCGGACTGCCGAGCCTGCGCATCAAGGGGCTTTACCTGGCGGTGACAACGCTCGCCGCGCAGTTCTTCCTGGAATGGTGCTTCATCCGTATTCCGTGGCTCTACAACTACAACGCCTCCGGCGCGATCGAAGTGCCGCGCCGCGAAGTTTTCGGCATCATCGCCACGGGGGCGGAAGCAACGCCGCTGGCACGCTACTTCATCGTTCTCGGTATCACGGTGCTGATCGCCTTCCTGATGGCGAACGTCCTGCGCGGCCGGATCGGCAGATCCTGGATGATGATCCGCGACATGGACATTGCGGCTGAACTCATCGGCGTTCGCCCGCTGCAGACCAAGCTGATGGCCTTTGCCGTGTCGTCCTACATCTGCGGCGTGGCCGGTGCGATGATGGTCTTCTTCTGGCTGAATGCCGCCGAGCCGTCGTCCTACTCCATCAGGTTGTCCTTCCAGGTGCTGTTCATGGTGATTCTGGGCGGCCTGGGCAGCCTCGGTGGAGCCTTCATGGGGGCCGCCTTCATCTGGATCCTGCCTGTTGTTCTGAAATTCGTACCCGGCCTCCTCGGCATCGACCTGGCTGCGGAGACAGTGGAGCACGCGACCTTCATGATCGTTGGCGCTCTCATCATTTTCTTCCTGATCGTCGAACCGCACGGCTTTGCGCGGCTCTGGCAGATCGCGAAGCAGAAGCTCAGGGTCTGGCCGTTCCCTTACTAGGGGCTGCCAGCCTTTTCGCCCGCCATCCGGACATGGACCGATCCGGTGAGGAATGGCGCAACCGGTCCGGCGGTATTCATTTTGATGCCGCGTGGGAGGAGAATATGAAAAGCATTAAGCAATTTGCGCTGGGAACCGCTGTTGCGCTCGGGGTCGGTCTCTCCGGCGCCATGACGACCGCGGTCCAGGCACAAGATACCAACTATGTGCCGCTCCTGACTTACCGGACCGGGCCTTACGCGGGCTCCGGCATCCATATCGCCAACGGCATGCATGACTACCTGCAGATGCTGAACGAGCGCGATGGCGGCATCGGTGGCGTCAAGCTGGCGCTGGAAGAGTGTGAAACTGGTTACAACGCCCAGAAAGGCGTCGAGTGCTACGAAGCCACCAAGGGCAAGGGCGCGCTGGTCTACAACCCCTATTCCACCGGTATCACGCTTCAGCTGATCCCCAAGGCCGGTGTCGACAAGATCCCGGTTCTTTCGATGGGCTACGGCCTGTCGGCTGCCGCTGTCGGTTCCACGTTCCCGTGGATCTTCAACGTGCCGGACACCTACTGGGACGGCGCTTCCGTGGTCATCAAGTACATCGGTGAGCAGGAAGGCGGTCTTGAAAACCTCAAGGGCAAGAAGATCGGTTACATCTTCCTTGACGCCGGTTACGGCCGCGAGCCCCTGCCGCTTTTGGAGCAGCTGGCCGAGAAATACGGCTTCGAACTGCTGCAGTACCCGGTTCCGGGTGCGGAAATGCAGAACCAGTCTTCACAGTGGCTCAACGTACGCCGCGACCGTCCGGACTACATGATCATGTGGGGCTGGGGCGCGATGAACCCGACCGCCGTCAAGGAAGCCGTCAAGATCCGCTTCCCGATGGACAAGTTCATCGGTGTGTGGTGGTCCGCAGGTGATGACGATGCTGCCGCCGGTGGTGAAGGTGCCAAGGGCTACAAGGCACTGAACTTCTCCGGTGTCGGCGCCGACTTCCCGGCTCTCGATGACATCAAGAAACACGTCATCGATACAGGCAAGTCCTCCACTGATGCGGAGACGATCGGAAGCACGCTCTATAACCGTGGCGTCCTGAACTCGGTCATCATCGCGGAAGGTATTCGCAGCGCCCAGCAACTGACCGGCAAGACGGTCATCACGGGCGAAGACATGCGTCTTGGTCTCGAGGCTCTCAACCTGGACGAGGCTCGTCTGGCTGAGCTCGGTCTGAAGGGCTTTGCCCATCCGATGAAAGTGACCTGCGATGACCATGCTGGCAGCCATCCGGTGTTCATCCAGGAGTGGGACGGCAAGAAGTGGCGTCAGGCTTCTGACTGGATCGAGCCGATGACCGATGTGGTCCGTCCGCTGCTGGAAGCAGCCGCTGCGGAATACGCAGAAAAGAATGCGCCGTGGCCGGCGCGCACCGAACCCTGCCCGAACTGATAGGCAGTCCGCTCCGCCGCGCCGCATAAACGTGCGGCGGAGCAACCAGGGAGAAGAGGGAATGGCATTGCTGGATGTAGAACAGCCTGGTTCGCAGGGCGCTCGGGATGCTGCCGGGACAATCCTGTCGGTCAACAATATCGAGGTCATTTATGACCACGTGATCCTGGTGCTGAAGGGCGTGTCGCTGACGATTCCCAAAGGCGGGATCGTGGCGCTGCTCGGCGCGAATGGAGCGGGCAAGACGACCACGCTGAAAGCGATTTCGAACCTGCTTGGTGCCGAACGTGGCGAAGTGACAAAGGGCAAGATCCTTTTTGATGGCGAAGAAGTCCAGGCCCTGTCGCCAAACGATCTGGTTCGCCGGGGATGCATCCAGGTGATGGAGGGCCGGCATTGTTTCGGTCACCTGTCCATCGAGGAAAACCTGCTCACGGGCGCCTACACCCGCAAGGACGGGTACAGCGCCGTGAAGGCGGACCTGGAGATGGTCTACAATTATTTTCCGCGTCTGCGCGAGCGGCGTGGCAGTCAGGCGGGTTACACTTCCGGCGGCGAACAGCAGATGTGCGCTATCGGCCGTGCCCTGATGAGCCGGCCGAAGATGATTCTGCTGGATGAACCGAGCATGGGGCTGGCGCCTCAGCTTGTGGAAGAAATCTTCGAGATCGTCCGCCAGCTCAACCAAAAGGAAGGCGTGTCCTTCCTGCTTGCCGAACAGAACACCAACGTGGCGCTGAAATACGCGACCTACGGCTACATTCTGGAATCCGGCCGCATTGTGCTCGACGGCGACGCCAAGGCGTTGCGCGAGAACGAGGACGTCAAGGAATTCTATCTGGGCGTTGGCGGCGAGGGCCGTCGGTCGTTCCGGAATGTCAAACATTATAAGCGAAGGAAGCGCTGGCTGGCCTGACGGGGTTTCAGACACAGGGCCGAAACAGGCGGAGACGACCATGAGCGACATTCAGTTTGACGCGCGCGAGCGGCAAGACGCCGCTCAGCGCGAACGGGATCTTTTTGCCCGATTGCCGGATCTTCTGGTCCATGCGACAGGCAAATCCTCCGGGTGGGCCGCACATCTGGACGGATGCGATATTGCTGGCGTTACCGACCGGGCAGCGCTCGCGGGACTGCCGGTTCTGCGCAAGTCGGACCTTCTGGAAAAGCAACGGGCACAGCCCCCCTTCGGCGGATTTCTGGCAGGTGAGCTTTCCGGTGCTGCAAGGGTTTTCATGTCGCCAGGACCTATCTGGGAACCGCAGGCGCCCGGTCTCGATCCCTGGAACGGTGCGCGAAGCCTGTTCGCAGCCGGTTTCCGCAAGGGCGATGTGGTTCTCAATGCGTTTTCCTATCACCTGACACCGGGCGGCTTCATTCTGGATCAAGGTGCCATTGCACTTGGATGCACGGTGTTTCCCGCCGGCGTTGGCAATACGGACAGTCAGGTCGAAGCGATCGAGGTGCTCAAACCGTCCGGTTTCGTCGGCACGCCGGACTATCTGAAGATCCTCCTCGATCGTGGCCGGGACCAGGGCCGGGATGTCTCCTCCATCAAGAAGGCCCTGGTCTCGGGTGGTGCATTGTTTCCATCCCTGCGCGAGGAATACGAGGCAGGCGGAATTCGTGTCGGACAGTGCTACGCGACAGCAGACCTCGGCGTCATCGCCTATGAAACCGAGGCAAGGGAGGGCATGGTCGTCAACGAGGACTACATCATGGAGATCGTGCGCCCGGGCACCGGCGAGCCGGTGGCAGATGGTGAGGTCGGCGAACTGGTGGTCACCAACTTCAACAGCCTCTATCCGCTGATCCGCTTCGCAACCGGCGATCTGTCCAAGATCATTCCCGGACAGTCGCCCTGCGGACGCACCAACATGCGGCTTGCCGGCTGGATGGGACGGGCAGATCAGCGCACCAAGGTCAAAGGCATGTTCGTCGACCCGGCGCAGATCGCGCAGATCGTTGCCGCCCATCCCGAAATCAGCAAGGCCCGCCTTGCCGTCAGCCGCATTGGCGAGGCCGATGCCATGACACTGACCGTGGAAACCGACGCCTCCGGCAACGGCTTGCCGGAACGGGTTGCGGAAACACTGCGTGAAGTGACCCATCTGAAAGGGGACGTCCTGACCGTTGCTCCGGGCGGTTTGCCGAATGACGGCAAGGTGATTGCGGATGAACGGGAGTACGGTTGAGGCTCGGAGCAACGCGCAGGCATGCCTCCGGAGTTAATGCAAGTTTCAGTCTCATCCTGAAGAAGCGCGCAAGCGCTGTTTCGAAAGATGGCTGCATACTCCGGAGCAAGTTTCCCATCCGACGGGACGAAGCTGGCGGCTCTCCTCAGGTTGAGGTCTTTTGTTGTTGCACTTCCGCCTGAAATTCGGTGATCTGCCTGCTCAAATCTGCGTATGACAAATGCCGCATTGGCCTCGGCATGTGCTTGGCCTATGTATGGCGTCAGACAGACAGATCGTTTTAGGACCAATCCCGCAGATGACCGTTCAACCGACCGCGCCGATCGCAGCCGACCAGGAAGCCGCATTCAGAAAACTCGACCTGCCGAAGGACCATCCTTCGGTCAAAAGCGGCAAGGTGGGCGTGCTTCTGGTCAATCTGGGCACACCGGACGGCACGGACTATTGGCCGATGCGTCGGTATCTGCGCGAATTCCTGTCCGACAAGCGCGTTATCGAGTGGCCCCGGGCAATCTGGTATCCGATCCTCTATGGCATTGTTTTGATGACCCGGCCGGGAAAGTCCGGCAAGGCTTACGAGGAGATCTGGAACAAGGAAAAGGACGAGTCGCCTCTGCGCACGATCACGCGCAGCCAGTCGGACAAACTGTCCGAGATGCTGGGCGATGCAGGCGGCAAGCTGAAGATCGATTGGGCAATGCGCTATGGTCAGCCGTCGATCCCGGACAGGTTGAAGGCGCTCAAGGACGAGGGCTGCGACCGGATCCTGATCTTCCCGCTTTATCCGCAGTATTCGGCAACCACCACGGCGACCGTCAATGACGTTGTCTGCAAGACGCTGTTGAAGATGCGCTGGCAACCGGCGATCCGGACCGTGCCACCCTATCACGACGACCCGGTCTATGTGACTGCCCTCGCAAAATCAGTTGAGCGGCATCTGGACAGTCTCGATTTCAAGCCGGACGTGGTGCTGACCTCCTACCACGGCATTCCGCAATCCTATTTCAAACGCGGCGACCCCTATCATTGCCACTGCATGAAGACGACCCGTCTCATGCGCGAGGTCCTGGGCTGGGACGCCGAGAAACTGCGCGTGACCTTCCAGTCCCGGTTCGGTCCGGAAGAATGGTTGCAGCCCTACACGGACAAGACCGTCGAACAGCTGGCCAAGGACGGCGTGAAAAACGTTGCGGTGATGAACCCGGGTTTCGTTGCAGACTGTCTCGAGACGCTTGAGGAAATTGCCGGCGAGGCCGGGGAGATCTTCGAAGAGAGCGGCGGCGAGAATTTCAGCCATATTCCCTGTCTGAACGACAGCGATCTTGGCATGGATGTGCTGTCCCATATCGTGCGGCGGGAACTTGGCGGCTGGATCTGACCAGCCGCAAATCCACAGGCGTTTAACCTTGCCGGTGGAAAATACTCGTAAAATTTCGCGATACTGCCCATAAGTCACGGCACTGTTTCACGAGCGCCTTAAGTGTTTGTGCGAACAGGGCTAGCGGACGCGTGTCCGTATAGGCTCAACGCCGCAAATACGCTGGAAACGCTCTGGTATTCGGCGCATAGTGACGGTGCTATTTTAGAAAATTACGGGAGACGTATATGCCAATCGCGGGATTTGACATTTTCCTGATCGGCCTTGTCGTGCTGGTCATTCTGGTCTTTTTCGCCGGCGTAAAGACGGTGCCGCAAGGCTACAATTATACGGTCGAACGTTTTGGCAAGTACCGGAAGACGCTGACGCCGGGTCTGAACTTCATCATCCCGTTCATCGACAGGATCGGCCACAAGCTCAACATGATGGAGCAGGTGCTGGACGTTCCGACGCAGGAAGTGATCACCCGCGACAATGCGACGGTGAGCGCGGACGGCGTGACCTTCTACCAGGTGCTCGATGCTGCCCGTGCTGCCTACGAAGTGCTTGGTCTTCAAAACGCTATTTTGAACCTGACCATGACCAACATCCGCTCGGTGATGGGGTCGATGGATCTCGACAACCTTCTGTCCAACCGTGATGAAATCAATGCCCAGATCCTGCGCGTCGTCGATGCGGCGGCAGAGCCCTGGGGCATCAAGATCACCCGTATAGAGATAAAGGACATCAATCCGCCGCGCGATCTGGTGGATGCCATGGCGCGCCAGATGAAGGCGGAACGCGAGAAGCGTGCCTACATCCTTGAGGCCGAGGGCAAGCGCCAATCGGAAATCCTGAAAGCCGAAGGCCAGAAGCAGTCGCTTATCCTGGAAGCGGAAGGCCGTCGCGAATCCGCGTTCCGTGATGCGGAAGCCCGCGAACGCGAGGCGGAAGCGGAAGCCAAGGCAACGCAGCTCGTCAGTGCGGCCATCGCCTCCGGTGACGTCCAGGCCATCAACTATTTCGTTGCCAACAAATATGTCGAAGCGTTCAAGGAACTGGCAACCTCGCGCAATCAGAAGACGCTCATCCTCCCGATGGAAGCGACCTCGCTGCTGGGGGCCTTGAGCGGTATCGGCGCCATTGCCAAGGAAGCGTTCGGTGACGACGGCTCTTCCAAGCGGTCGTCCGCGCGCATTCCCAATACAAGCAGTGATGAGGGAGATCAGAACCGGTGAGCCTGATTGAAAGCACAATCGCGGCCCTCGGGCCCTGGAGCTGGTTCGTTCTGGGGCTTCTGCTGCTGGGGCTCGAGATCCTGGCGCCTGGCACGATTTTTCTCTGGTTTGGCCTGTCGGCGCTTGTCGTCGGTGTCGTGGCTCTGTTGTTCGATTTTGCCTGGCAGGTGGATGTTGGGCTGTTCCTCGTGCTGTCACTCGTCAGCCTGCTGATAGGACGCCGGCTGATGCAGAAGCTTGCGTCGGAAAAGGGCGATCCGGGATTAAACCAGCGCGGCAGCCGTTACGTCGGCCGGGAATTCACCCTTGCTGCGCCCTTGAACGAGGGTGCCGGAAACCTGTCCATCGATGACACGATCTGGCGCATTACCGGACCGGACATGCCAGCTGGCACGAAAGTTCGTGTCGAGGCAATTGACGGGGCGCGGCTGGTGGTCTCGCGGGTCAGCTAGATCTCACCGGCATCGTACGCGTTTCCTTTGCAGGGAGCTGTTGCCGTACGGGACTAAAGTTTGTGGCCGGCCGGCAGCGGCGGTTCTTCAGCCTTGAGCAGAATGCCGATCCTGCGGTTTGCCGCCAGGTAGGGGTCGTTGGGGAACAATGGTTCGGTGTCGGCCTTGCCAACCACTGAGTAGAACTGATTGTCCGGCACGCCGTATTCGGACAGGATCTGCCGGGCGACATTGGCGCGTTCGCTGGACAGCTCCCAGCCGGTATAGCTTGGATCGATGGACTGACGGCCGGCAGTCGTGTGGCCTGTAATCTCGATGCGATTTGGCATCTGCGACAGCACCGGTGCCATCTTGGCGATCAGGCGGCGGGTGGTCTCGTAAGGATACTTCGAGCCCTCCCGGAACATTGAGCGCCCGTCCTGATCGACGAGCATGATGTTCAGTCCGTCCTCGGATTCTTCCAGAATGATGTTGCTGGAAATCTCGGTGATTTCCGGCATCTCCTGCCAGGCCTGGCGCAGCGAGGCGGCAGCCGTCGCAAATTGCCGTGGTTTTTCGATGTCGGCTTCCAGCGTGTCGTGCGTGTTGGCTTCCGGGCCCTGTTTGCGCCGCTGTTCATGGCGCACCTGGGAGAAGTCGGAATCCATCTCCTGTTCGACCTGGCTGATATCCTTCATGTAGTCGCGGATCGGAATGCCCTCGACCTCGATGATACCGGTCTTGCGGGACGTGTCCTTCACACCGAAGGCTTCGCGCATGGACCCGGCGACCACCTGAAGCTTTTCCTTGTCCTGAATGGAAAAGGAAATGATCAGAACGAAGAAGCAGACGAGCAGGGACATCAGATCGGCAAAGGTCACCAGCCAGTCCGGTGCGCCGCCGCCGCCTTGAGGTTTCTGTTTCTTTGCCATCGCGCTGTGGTCGCTCTTTTGTCAGTTCCGGATCAGACTTGGTACGATCGATTGCGATTGAGCCCTTACCAATCGCTTCCAGGGTTGGCGAACAATCTGCCCGGGTTCATCTGAACGCTTCCTGCTCTAGGCCGCGTCCGCCAGTTCGGCGCGCAATTTGTCCGGCAGGTATGCGATCAGCATTTCCTTGATCAAGGCCGGGCTCTTGGATTCACGGATCTGGCAAACGCCGTCGATGATCAGCGTCTGGTTGAGATCGTCGACGTCGAATTTCGCATCCAGCTTGTCCACCAGAGGCAGACAAAGGATGTTGGAGATCAACGCGCCGTAAAGGGTCGTCAGAAGGGCGACGGCCATGGAAGGCCCGATTGCCGCAGGGTCGTCCATGTTGGCAAGCATCTGCACCAGGCCGACCAGTGTCCCGATCATGCCGAAGGCGGGAGCGGAATCACCAAGTGCCTTGAAAACGCGCTTGCCTTCCGCGAGCCGGGAAAGCTGCAGGTCGCGCTCGCGTTCCATCGATTCCTTGATGAATTCCAGCTCATAGCCGTCCGCAATATATTGCACACCCTTGGCAAGGACCGGATCGGAGACGTCCACGTTCTCCAGGCCAAGCGGGCCGGACTTGCGGACGATTTCACCCAGGTTGCTGATTTCTGTAATCAGGTCGCGAGGGCTTGCGTTCTTGCCCGCAAGCGCAACCTTGAAGCCTGTGACGAAAGCAGTGGCGATGTCGGTAAGCTGGAAGCGGATCAGCGTGGCGGCGAGACCGCCGCCGACCACGATGAGGACCGACGGCACGTCAATAAACTGACCGAAACTGCCACCAAGAAAAATAGCGGTCGTCACGATGCCAAAGGCACCCACAATGCCGATTAATGTCGCCAGATCCATTCTGTACACACACCAAGGTCTGCGGCGTCAAGCCGATGAAACTTTGGGGCAGTGTAAGAGGCTTATGGCTAATCAAATCCTAATGACGCGCCACTTGCGGGCCGGAAAAGAAACTTTTTCGACCCCGTGAGGCAATATTGCCTGCTTCGGTGAAAGATCAGGCTGCGCCGATGCGAAGAAGATCGTGCAGATGGACAATACCGACGGGGCGACCGTCCTCGATCACGAACACGGAGGTGATCGACAGGCTGTTGGCCAATTCAAGAATTGAAGCCGACAATGTGTCCGGAGAAACGGTCTTTGGAGCACGCGTCATGATTTCACCGGCGGATTTTGCCAGGAGATTTGACGAAACATGGCGGCGCAAGTCACCGTCGGTGATGATGCCGATCAGCTGTTTCAATTCGTCGACGACACCCAATACACCGAAGCCGCGCTGGGTCATCAGGACGATGCCTTCGCTCATCGAAGTGTTTGCGGACACCAGCGGCATGCGTTCGCCGGTGTGCATGATGTCCTTGGCCGTTTTCAGGCTGGCGCCCAGGCGGCCACCCGGGTGGAACACGCGGAAGTCCTGCGCGGTAAACCCACGTCCTTCCAGAAGAGCCACAGCGAGTGCGTCGCCGACGGCCAGCTGAATGAGGGCGGAGGTTGTCGGGGCGAGGCCATGCGGGCAAGCCTCGGTGACAGCAGGCAGGTTCATGACGATATCAGCTGCACGGCCGAGGGTGCTGTCCTTGCGCGAGGTGATCGCGATCAAGGGCACCTTGAAGCGACGGGTGTAGCTGACGATGCCTGCAAGTTCCTGGGTTTCACCCGACCAGGACAGGGCGATCACGACGTCGTCTTCGGTGATCATGCCCAGGTCGCCGTGACTGGCTTCACTGGCATGAACGAAGAAAGACGGCGTTCCCGTTGACGCAAGGCTTGCTGCGATCTTGGTGCCGATATGACCACTCTTGCCGATGCCGGTGATGACAACGCGTCCCTTGCTCTTTTGAATGAGATCGAAGGTCTTCTGGAACGGGATGGCAAGTCCGTTCTTCAGCGCTGCGCGAACGGCACTCAGGCCGGCAATTTCGGTTTCCAGGGTCCGCTCTGCGGAGACGAGGCACAGGGACGTCATGTCTGTATTTTCTTCGGAAACCGGATCACGCAGAACGGTGGTCATGAACATAATTCTTTTTTTATTTAGGATCGCCTAGCTCTATGCCAGTCGCCGACGGGGATCAAGAACCCGTGATCTATTAAATGCATTAGATCAGGTGACTTTATGTAACTTTGTGTAACCTTCCAAATTGCGAAAAAGAAACGAAGGATTAACCATCATTCGTCAGGTTGGACCGGACATTCCACGTCGACTGGTCCCGGAATTCATGCGCAGCTTTCTGCCTCTGATCACTTTTCTTGCCGTTTTGCAGGCCGTTTCCGCGGCTGCACAAACGACGCTTGACGATTTGCGTGGATCGGACGACCCAGGCGGCGCGCAAGAATCAGCAGACCCTTCCGATCAGGCAGCCCAGGCGGCAGACCGCAATCCTACGCAGGCAAATGTCTTTTCCCTTCGTTCGACACTGAATTCGGCAACGGCGGAAACCGGATCGAGCGGCCTTGGAACCAATGGCAGAGCCACTCCTGTCAGGCCATTTGCCGACAGGATTGCAGCTGTCGACAGGGCGGTTCCTCTATCGGACAGCGGTATCGACGACAGCGTTTTTGGCGGAGATACGACCTTCGATGCGGCACAGGGGATCCGGCTCGGGTCCTTCACGCTGACGCCCCAACTGACCGTCTCGACAGGTTGGACCGATAACCGGTCACAGGCGGCAGATGGAACCTCTGGCAAGTTCTACCGGATTTCTCCCGATGTTTCGCTGACCTCGAACTGGTCACGCCATCAGCTGGACACGTCGCTGCGAGGTTCCTTCACCGGATATCCCGGTGATACCGACGACAACGAGGCGAATGTCTTTGCGGCGGCAAACCTGCGGCTCGACATCAGCGAAGCGACACAGGTCACGACCAGTATATCCTACACGCTCAGCCAGGAGGACGACGGCAGCGCAGAATCGGCTTCCGGGACCGACTACGATCACGAACTTTCGGGAAGCCTCAGTGGTACGCGCGCAGTCGGCATCGTTGCCGCAACAGCTTCGCTCGGCGTCGACCGGAATTTCTATACGTCGGAAAGCGGCTCGGAATCCGGACGCAACAACACGCTCTACTCCGCCAGCCTGCGGCTGGACGGCAATACCGGCAGCGTGTTTTCCCCGTTCGTCGAGGGGGCGCTGCTTCTGCGGCGCTATGACGATACCTGTAGCGACGCCTTGTGCGAAAAACGAAATGCCAATGGCTATCAGGTCATGGGTGGTGTCACCATCGCATCCGGCCCCAAACTTACCGGGGAACTCGGTGCGGGGTGGCGGATCGAGGACATTGAGGATGAGAGGCTTGAAAACCTGTCAGGCCTGATTGCCGACGCCTCCCTGGTCTGGTCGCCAAGCCGCCTGACGACGGTTACCGCTGGTCTTGGCACTTCCTTCGAGGCGACCGATATCGACGGTGCCAGCGGTTCGATCATCTATTCCGGCGACCTGCGCCTCGCTCATGCCTTCAGTGATCGTCTGGTGGGCGAGACCGGTGTCGGTTACAGTTACCGCACCTATGAAGGTGTTTCGATCGAAGAGCGTACCCTGACAGGGTTTGGTGGTCTGACCTTCGCTGTGACGAAGAACATTGCGGTGACGGCGGATTATACCCATCGTCGTTTCGACAGTTCCCAGCAGGGGAACGACTATTCCGAAAACGCTGTTGAAGCCGGGTTTAGATTGCGGCATTAACGTCACGGTAACCAAATCAACATCATTCATGGGGCGGGGGCAGAAACTTACGGACCTGGGCATCGAGGAGGCCCTGATGCGGAACCTTGCGCAGCTGACTGCGAACGTGAAAACCATATTGCCCTTTTCAGGAAGACTGAGAACCCTCGGGCGCCGGCTGCTTTTGACTGCCGCGGCGACGGGCGCTTTGCTGGCCGTTTCGGTGCCGGCACAGGCCGATCAGGGGTTCAGCCAGTTCGTTTCCGGCTTCTGGCCGACGGCCAAGGCAGCCGGCATTTCTTCCCAGACCTACAACGCGGTCTTCACCGGCATGCAGCCGGACGATGACACCTTGCGTCTGATGAGCAAGCAATCCGAGTTCGTGAAACCGATCTGGGATTATCTCGATAGCGCCGTTTCAGACACGCGGGTCGAAAAAGGCCGCGAGATGCTGAAGGAGTACAGCCAGGTTCTTGCGGTCATCGAAAACCGCTACGGCGTCGATCGTGAAGCTGTCCTGGCGATCTGGGGCATGGAAACCAACTATGGCGGCTTCATGGGGCGTCATAACGTAATCCAGGCATTGGCGACGCTGGCCTATGCGGCGCCGCGCCGGAAGAGCTTCTGGGAAAAGGAACTTGTTACCGCGCTGGCGATCGTCCAGGCAGGTCATGTGCGTTTCCAGGACATGGAAGGTTCCTGGGCCGGCGCCATGGGGCACACCCAGTTCATGCCCTCTAGCTGGAAGGCCTATGCCGCCGACTATGACGGTGACGGCCGCCGGGATATATGGACGTCCATACCCGATGCACTCGCCTCAACCGCTGCCTATCTGCAAAAGCACGGCTGGCAGACAGGCAAGACCTGGGGATACGAGGTAGCCTTGCCCAGCGGGTTCGACTATCACATGGCCGATGGCGAAAAGACGCTGACGCTAGGCGAATGGGGGCGATACGGAATTCGCCGGTCAAACGGCAAGGATTTTCCGCGGCCGTCCGACAACGCCATCCTGGTTCTGCCTGCCGGAGCAAGCGGACCGGCGTTCCTGATGCTGAAGAACTTTTACGTGATCAAGCGTTACAACAACGCGACTGCCTATGCGCTTGCCGTCGGCCATCTTGCCGACCGGATCATTGGCGGCGGACCGATTGAGGGCGACTGGTCGCGCGAGCACCTTCCGCTCAATCGCTCTGAAACCGCGGAATTGCAGGCGCTTTTGAACCAGCGTGGATTTTCTGTCGGTACGGCGGACGGCAGGATCGGACCTGCGACCCGAAAGGGTATCCGAGCCTACCAGCGCTCACGTGGCATGGTTCCCGACGGTTATGCATCCATTGTTTTGCTGGCACGCCTGAAGCTGGACGGCTAAACTGGGCGCAGTGCAGCTGCAGCAGGAGCACAGCGTGAGAGTTCAGACACGGCAACGGGAAGGGAAGGGGACACGCGCCGCCTCGCTTCGGGTTGTCGTATCCCTTGGCCTTGCGCTTGTTGTCTGCTCTGCCGGATTCTCTGCCGCACAGGACGCGCAGCGCGGTGAAATCGTGGTTGCGCAGAACGGGCCCTTCCGGGGGTTCAACCCGTTTGCTCCATTGCAGCGGCTATTTGGCGGCGGGGGCGAAAAGCGCAGAAAGCAGCCGCAAAAGACACAGCAGAAGCCGCGGGTTTCCCGGCCCGCGGGTGCACCGCCCAAATTCGACGTTCTCGAAAAGGACCCCAATGCCGGCCTGATTCTGGTCGTTGGGGACCGCATGGCACGCGGTGTCGCCGACGGGTTGAAATACACACTTGCGCAAAAACCACAGATCCGTGTCGAAGCCATTACCGAGGACAAGGAAGGTTTTGTCGGGGAAGGTTCGCCGGACTGGGCGACGCAGGTGGTTTCCAGGATCCGGGGGGCGGACGTTCAGGCTGTTGTGGTGATGATCGGCCGGCAGGACCTGGGTAAATCCTTTTCCGGTGAACCGCCCGTTGAATTCATGACTGCAGAGTGGCTGGAGAGCTACCGCAGGAAGGTCGACGGGCTTGTGCGTGTGGTGCGGCAGGAAAAGAAACCGCTTGTGTGGGCCGGCCTGCCGCCCACGGGCGACGAACTGGTGAACGCGGATTTCACGCAGCTCAATTCGATCTTCCAGGGCGCGTCGGAGGACAGGCGGGTCCGCTATGTCGACATATGGGATATCTTCCTGGCTGAAGACGGCAGCTTTTCCTCTTACGGACCCGATGTCGACGGCAAGAACACGCGTCTGCGCACGAACGACAAGATCGATTTCACATGGGCAGGCTATCGGAAAGTTGCGTTCTTCGTGGAACGCGAACTGTCCCGCCTGCTCGGAGGCTATGGCGGGCTAGCTTTCGAAGGCGTGGAGGATGATCCGAACTTCATCGTCCTGACCGGACGTACGACGTCGCCCGAAGCACTGCTTCTGGGTGGTGAGGATGAAGAAGAGATCAATTCGGCCAGCCGGACCTATCGTTTCTTTGTCAAAGGCGAGCCCTTGCCACCCATGCAGGGACGTGTGGACGATCCACGGATGCCTGCCGTTGCAGTGTCTGCGCCGGCTGCCGCTGTTGAAGAAGTGTTTGCCCCTACAAGTGCCGATTTGCGTGAGAGCTTGAGCTCAGCAGCCAGCCAGGATGCGCAAGGCCGCGTCTCTGTGACTGTGCGTCCGGGATCGGAATGACCCTTTGAAATAGGTCCGAAAAACACAAAACCCCGCAGGCGTTTGCCGGCGGGGTTTTTTCATTTCCGGATGTAGAGTTCAGCGCGGCAGGTCGGTCGAGCCGGTCAGGAACTCGTCAACAGCGCGCGCTGCCTGACGGCCTTCGCGGATCGCCCAGACAACCAGGGACTGGCCCTTGCGCACGTCGCCGGCAGCATAGACCTTGTCCAGGCTGGTCTTGTAATCGTCGGTGTTGGCCTTGACGTTGGTGCGGCCATCCAGTTCCAGCTTGTCGCCGGCTTCGGCGATGTAGGTTTCCAGCAGCGGGCCGGAAAAGCCGATAGCCGCCAGAACGAGGTCTGCGCGCAGGATGAATTCGGTACCTTCGATCGGGCGGCGTTTTTCATCCACGCGGGCGCATTTGACGCCGGTAACCTTGCCGTCTTCGCCGACAAGGGCAAGCGTTGCTGCGGAAAACTCACGCTCAGCGCCCTCAGCCTGCGACGACGAGGTGCGGAACTTGGTCGGCCAGTACGGCCAGATCGCCAGCTTGTCTTCCTTCAGTGGCGGGATCGGACGAATGTCGAGCTGTGTCACCGACAGGGCTCCCTGACGGAATGCGGTGCCGACGCAGTCGGACGCGGTGTCGCCGCCGCCGATGACGACGACATGCTTGCCACCGGCCCAGATCGGGGCCTCGTCGCCTTCCGGCTCACCGCCGACCCGGCGGTTCTGCTGGACCAGGTACGGCATCGCCCAATGGCAGCCTTCCAGTTCCATGCCGGAGACACCCGGATCACGCGGACGTTCGGCACCTGCGCACAGGATTACCGCGTCGTGACGCTCGGCCAGTTCTTCCAGGGCAACGGTTACACCGACATTGACGCCGTAATGGAACGTCACGCCTTCGGCTTCCATCTGCTTCACGCGGCGGTCGATGTAGTGCTTTTCCATCTTGAAGTCGGGAATGCCGTAGCGCAGCAGGCCACCGGCCTTCGGCTCACGCTCATAGACATGCACGGTGTGACCAGCACGGGCGAGCTGCTGGGCGGCCGCCATGCCTGCAGGGCCGGAGCCGATGATCGCCACTGCCTTGCCGGTCTTGGTGGCGGACAGCTCCGGTACGATCCAGCCTTCTTCCCAACCCTTGTCGGCTATCGCCTGTTCCACGCTCTTGATGTTGACCGGAATGTCTTCCAGGTTCAGCGTGCAGGCTTCCTCGCAAGGAGCCGGGCAGATGCGCCCGGTGAACTCGGGGAAGTTGTTGGTGGAATGCAGGTTCTTGAGCGCGTAGTCCCAGTCGCCCTGGTAGACCAGATCGTTCCAGTCCGGGATCTGGTTGTTGACCGGACAGCCGGTCGGGCCGTGGCAGAACGGAATGCCGCAATCCATGCAGCGGGCCGCCTGATTGGTGACGTCCTGGTCGTTCAGCGGAATGGTGAACTCGCGGAAATGGCGAATACGGTCAGAGGCAGGCTGATACTTCTGTTCCTGCCGATCGATTTCCATAAAACCGGTTACCTTGCCCAAGGCGACCTCCTCAAAATTTCATGCGTCTGTCCAGGGTGGCTGCAATCGGCCGCGTCATGCGGCCGAGAGCCAGTTCGTGCGTTTGGCCGGATTATTCGGCGGCGACCATGCCGAGGCGCTGCTCTTCCATTTCGCGCAGGGCCCGGCGGTATTCGACCGGCATCACCTTGACGAACTTGGGCCGGTACTGGGTCCAGTTGTCGAGGATTGCCTCGGCCTTTGTCGAGCCGGTCAGTTCCAGATGTTTCGTCAGCATCTGGCGCAGGCGCTCATCGTCATGGCGGGTCATGTCGCAGGAAAGGTCCACGCGGCCCTTGTGCTCGATATCGCCACCATGGTGGTGCAGCTTCTCCAGAAGATCGTCTTCTTCGGTCACCGGTTCCAGTTCGACCATGGCCAGGTTGCAGCGGGAGCCGAATGTGCCGTCTTCATCGAGCACATAGGCAATGCCGCCGGACATGCCGGCCGCGAAGTTGCGTCCGGTCTGGCCGATCACGACGACGACGCCGCCGGTCATGTATTCGCAGCCGTGGTCGCCCACGCCTTCGACAACGGCAACAGCGCCGGAGTTGCGAACTGCAAAGCGTTCCCCGGCAACACCGCGGAAGTAGCATTCACCTTCGGTTGCGCCGTAGAGCACCGTGTTGCCGACAATGATCGAGTTTTCCGGCACGATCCGGGTGTTCTCCGGCGGGCGGACGATCAGCTTGCCACCGGCAAGACCCTTGCCGACATAGTCGTTGGCATCGCCGACAAGATCAATGGTGACGCCGCGGGCGACGAAGGCGCCGAACGCCTGGCCTGCCGTGCCCTTCAGATTGATCTTCAGGGTGTCGGGGTGTTTCAGGCCCTTGTTGCCGTACCGCTTGGCGATTTCACCGGAGAGCATGGCACCAACCGACCGGTCAACGGAACAGATCGTCTCGTCGACAATTGTCGGTTCCTTGCTGTCCAGGGCCGGCTTGGAAGCGGCAATCAGGCGACGGTCCAGGATGTCGTGGATCGGGTGATCCTGACGCGTGGTCCAGCGGGTCTCTTCCGGTTTTGCTTCCGGCTGGAAGAAAATACGGGAGAAATCGAGACCCTTGGCCTTCCAGTGATCGATCGCGGCTTCCTTGTCGAGGAAGTCGGACCGGCCGATCATGTCTTCCATCGTTTTGAAGCCGAGGTTGGCCATCAGCTCGCGCACTTCTTCGGCGACGAAGAAGAAGTAGTTGATGACGTGTTCCGGGGTGCCCTTGAAGCGCTTGCGCAGGACCGGGTCCTGGGTGGCGATGCCGACCGGGCAGGTGTTGAGATGGCACTTGCGCATCATCAGGCAGCCTGCAGCAATCAACGGTGCGGTCGAGAAACCGAATTCGTCGGCACCAAGAAGCGCACCGATAATGACGTCCCGGCCTGTGCGGATGCCGCCGTCGACCTGAAGGGCGATGCGCGAGCGCAGTCCGTTCAGCACCAGGGTCTGCTGGGTTTCGGCAAGGCCGATTTCCCAAGGAGAGCCGGCGTGTTTGATCGAGGTCAGCGGTGATGCACCGGTGCCGCCGTCGTAACCGGAAATCGTGATGTGGTCGGCGCGTGCCTTGGCAACGCCGGCAGCAACCGTTCCGACACCCACTTCCGACACCAGCTTGACCGAGATATCGGCTTCCGGATTGACGTTTTTCAGGTCGTAGATCAGCTGCGCCAGATCTTCGATGGAGTAGATGTCATGGTGCGGCGGGGGCGAAATCAGGCCGACGCCCGGGGTCGAGTGACGCACCTTGGCGATAACCGCATCCACCTTGTGACCCGGCAACTGGCCGCCTTCGCCGGGCTTTGCACCCTGGGCAACCTTAATCTGGATCATGTCGGAGTTGACCAGATATTCCGTGGTCACGCCGAAGCGGCCGGAAGCAACCTGCTTGATGGCAGAGCGCTGCGGGTTGGACGAGCCGTCCGGCAGCGGATTGAAGCGCTCCGGCTCCTCGCCGCCTTCACCGGTGTTCGACTTGCCGCCGATCTGGTTCATGGCGATTGCCAGGGTCGTGTGAGCTTCACGCGAAATCGAGCCGAAGGACATGGCGCCGGTGACGAAGCGCTTGACGATGGCTTCAGCCGGTTCCACCTGGTCGAGCGCGATCGGCGAGCGGCCGATTTCGTCCGCGGACTTAATCCGGAACAGGCCGCGGATCGCGTAGCGTCCGCTCTTTTCGTTCACTTCCTTGGCGAAGGCGCGATAGGTGTCCGGGAGCTTCGCGCGCACTGCGTGCTGCAGCAGCGCGACGGAGTCTGGGGTCCACATATGGCTTTCACCGCGGGTCCGGTAAGCGTATTCACCGCCAACTTCCAGCGAGCGGCGCAGGATGGCGACGTCGCCGAAGGCCTGCTCGTGGCGCAGAACGGTTTCATCCGCGACTTCGGCAAGGCCGATGCCTTCGATCATGGTTGCCGTGCCGAAGAAGTACTTCTTCACGAAGGACGAGCCGAGTCCGACAGCGTCGAAAATCTGCGCGCCGCAATAGGACTGGTAGGTCGAGATGCCCATCTTGGACATGACCTTGAGGATGCCCTTGTCGATGGACTTGATGTAGCGGTAGACGACTTCGTCCTGATCGACTTCCTCCGGGAAGTCCATTTCCATGTGCATGGAAAGCAGCGTTTCAAACGCGAGATAAGGGTTGATCGCTTCCGCGCCATAGCCGGCCAGAACACAGAAATGGTGGACTTCGCGCGCTTCACCGGTTTCCACCACCAGGCCAACAGAGGTTCTCAGACCCTTGCGGATGAGGTGATGATGCACGGCAGCGGTTGCCAGCAACGCCGGGATCGCGATGCGTGACCGGCTGATCAGGCGATCGGACAGGATGATGATGTTGTATCCGTCCAGAACCGCTTTTTCGGCGCGCTCGCACAATTCGTCCAGCGCGCCTTCCATACCGACAGCGCCTTTTTCGGAATTGTAGGTGATGTCCAGCGTCTTGGCGGAAAACTGGTTGTCGGCGATGTCGCCGATGGCGCGGATCTTCTCCAGGTCCTCATTGGTGAGGATCGGCTGGCGCACTTCCAGGCGCTTGGAGGTCGACAGGCCTTCAAGGTCGAAGATGTTCGGACGCGGGCCGATGAAGGAGACAAGGCTCATCACCAGCTCCTCGCGGATCGGATCGATCGGCGGGTTGGTGACCTGAGCGAAGTTCTGCTTGAAATAGGTGTAAAGCAGCTTGGACTTGTCGGAGAGCGCTGAAATCGGCGTGTCCGTGCCCATGGAGCCGATGGCTTCCTGGCCGACGGTTGCCATCGGGGTCATCAGAAGCTTGATGTCTTCTTCCGTGTAGCCGAAGGCCTGCTGGCGGTCGAGAAGGCTTTCACCGGCTACCGGCGCGCGCTGGCGCACGCCCGGAAGGTCTTCCAGTACGATCTGGGACCGGTGCAGCCAGTCCTTGTACGGGTTGGCGGTGGAAAGCTGCCGCTTGATTTCGTCGTCGGAAACGATCCGGCCTTCGTCCATGTCGATCAGCAGCATCTTGCCCGGCTGCAGGCGCCATTTCTGGACAATGCGCTCTTCTTCGACCGGCAGGACGCCAACTTCGGAAGACATGATGACGAAGTTGTCGTCAGTAACGATGTAGCGGGCAGGACGCAGGCCGTTCCGGTCCAGCGTTGCGCCGATCTGGCGGCCATCGGTGAAGGCAACGGCTGCCGGGCCGTCCCACGGCTCCATCAGGGCAGCATGGTATTCGTAGAAGGCACGACGGTTGTCGTCCATCAGCGGGTTGCCGGCCCAGGCTTCCGGGATCAGCATCATGGCCGCATGGGCGAGCGAATAGCCACCCATGACCAGGAATTCGAGGGCGTTGTCGAAGCAGGCGGTGTCCGACTGGCCTTCATAGGAAATCGGCCAGAGCTTGGAGATGTCGTCGCCGAGCAGCGCCGACGATACGGACGCCTGACGCGCCGCCATCCAGTTGACGTTGCCGCGCAGCGTGTTGATCTCACCGTTGTGCGCAACCATCCGGTAGGGGTGCGACAGATCCCAGGACGGGAACGTGTTGGTGGAAAAACGCTGGTGGACAAGGGCCAGGGCCGACGAAAAGCGCTCGTCCTTCAGGTCGGCGTAATAGGCGCCAAGCTGATAGGCGAGGAACATGCCTTTGTAGACGATGGTCCGGCTGGACATTGAAACGATATAAAAGCCTTTCGAAACCGCATCGGTTTCGGCACGCACACGGTTCGAAATGACCTTGCGCAGTACATAAAGGCGGCGTTCGAAGGCATCTGCCTCACCGCCGGTCTTGCGGATGAAGACCTGACGGGAAACCGGTTCGGTGGCAGCGATGTCCGGCGCCTTGGAAAGCGATGAATTGTCGACGGGCACGTCACGCCAGCCGATCAGTTCCTTGCCTTCGTCTTCAATGACACGCTCGACGATGGCTTCGCACTTGGCGCGCAGCTCATCGTCCTGCGGCATGAAGATGAAACCGACACCATATTCACCGGCATCGGGAAGCGGTGTGCCGGCGTTCGCCAGTTCTTCTGCAAAGAACGCGTGCGGGATCTGCACCAGCATGCCTGCGCCATCGCCCATCAACGGGTCGGCACCTACCGCGCCGCGGTGCGTGAGGTTTTCAAGAACCTGCAGACCGTCGGCAATAATCTTGTGGGACTTCTCGCCTTTCATGTGGGCGACAAAGCCGACACCGCAGGCGTCGTGTTCGCGCGACGGATTATAGAGCCCTTTGTCGGCGGCCGTGCTCAGTCGTTCCGCAAGTGTAGTGGTTGCGGTGGTGTTCATGTCCACGCTCCCAGCTTGCATGGCTGTGCTCGTCGTCAGCTCTATCTTCGTCATGTGCGCCCTCACTGTTGACCCCAGTGCCGCCGTGGCTGGGAGCGTCCGGTTCCGTTCGGGTCGCATTCCATCAAGAATGCGGTCCGGCGAACCCTGGCTTTCCTGCCCCGGCTCTGTTGTTGTATTAACCACGGCCGTTTATCAAAGCAAACCGCCGCATTGACGCAGCGGTCCTCCGCTGCCGAAACGTTCCGTCTCGCTTCCTTGCGGATCCTCCCCGGATCCGCCCAGTGGTCAGCCTGGCTATCACCGACGCCTTTTTGTCCTGCGCCCTGTCCGGGCCGTTTTGGGCATGGCGATAATTGGGACAGTATACCTGTCCTATTCCAAGCGGCGCGAACATGACAGATTTCGCCGTCGTGAGCAAGAGTGTTTCTGCGTCGCCGCATTATAATTGTTTCGCGCGAAAAGTGCCAATCGTCCGGAAAGGTCAAAACCGACGATAAATATGTAAGAATCTTGCGTTTGTTAAACTTTGTGCAGTTATGCTCGCAAAACAGTCACATGCGTTTGATTTCCTATTTATCTTCAATAGGGTCATCTACGGTGGGTGACTGGCGGCCCAGCAAAAACGCCGGTACGCAGTGATTTTTCAACGACGAGAGGAGATCGAGATGAAGCATAAGGCCATGTCTGCAGCAATTGTTGCCGGTGCGGTGGCAACCGCGGTTGCGGGGCTGTCGTCAACCGTTCCGGCCCACGCCCAGGCCAAGGAAAAATGCTATGGTGTGTCCCTGAAAGGTCAGAACGACTGCAAGGCGGGTGCAGGTACGACTTGCGCCGGTACATCGACCGTCGACTATCAGGGCAACGCCTGGACCCTCGTCCCGAAGGGCACCTGCGTGACGATGGATGTTCCTGGTGGCCGTCACGGCTCTCTGACCGAACTTACGCGCGACCTGCCGGAAGCCTGATAGGCTTCAGACGGCCGCAACTGCGGCAATCTGGTCAGGCAGGCACCTGCTTATCCCGCACTTGGTGCCGAGGCGGGCAGGGCGCCAGCCCTTTCAAAGTCATGAGCCATGGTGCTTCAGTCAGCCCAGTCTGAAGATGTCCTCAGCCAGTGTGCCTGCCTGACAAAACTTATTCCACCCGGAGGGCTCCATGGTTTCCGATACCCGTTCAAACCCGGTACAGCGCTGCGAGGCGTCCGTTCCGGCGCGCGCCGGAGCCGGTCTGAAGCCGGAGCATGTCGCGGCTATTTTGGAAACGTCCGCGGATATCGGTTTTTTTGAAGTTCATGCCGAAAACTACATGGGGGCCGGCGGTCCGCCGCACCGGCAACTGGAGGCAATCCGCGAGCGGTATCCCCTGTCTCTTCATGGTGTCGGTCTTTCGATCGGCGGTGAACAGCCACTGGACAAGGATCACCTGCGGCGCTTGTCAGACCTGAACAAGCGATATGAACCGGGACTGTTTTCCGAACATCTGGCCTGGTCGACGCACGACACGACTTATTTCAACGACCTGCTGCCGGTACCCTACGATGAAGCTACGCTGAATCGTGTGTGCGATCACATAGATGAAGTGCAGGAGACCGTCGGACGGCAGATGCTTCTAGAAAATCCGTCGACTTACGTCGCCTTTGCACAGAGCACGATGAGCGAACTGGATTTTCTGAGCGAGATCGCGCGCCGGACCGGCTGCGGCCTGTTGCTCGACATCAACAACGTGCATGTGTCCTGCACGAACCACGAGAGATCCGCGAGAGATTATCTTGCCGCCTTCCCGATGGCCGCCGTCGGCGAAATACATCTTGGCGGTCATGCGCCTGACCGGGATGACGCCGGACGGCCACTGCTGATCGACGCGCACGACCGGGAGGTGGATCTTGCGGTCTGGCAGCTTTATGAAGATGTCATTCGTCTGCAGGGGCCGCTGCCGACCCTGATCGAGTGGGACAACAATGTTCCCGCCTGGCCGGTTCTGCTTGCCGAGGCACAAGCCGCGGATCGCATTCTGGCGCAGCCTGCAGAGGCTGGCAGAAAGCAAGCGGTCTGACATGCGTGGTCCGCTCGCCCTGCCGCAGGTCAATGCCGCCTCGTTTGGGCGTGCGCTGCTCGACCCGCAAATGGCAACGCCCGATGGACTGACTGGTCCGGACGGAGAAACAGCGCCGAAGCGATTCAATGTCTACCGCAACAACGTCATCGTCAGCCTGTGCGAAGCGCTCGGTGAAAGCTTTCCTGCTGTGAAGGCGCTGTTGGGGGAAGAGTATTTCAGGGCGCTTGCCCAGGCCTTCGTGACAGCTCATCCGCCGGTGTCGCCTGTGTTGATCTGGTACGGCGCCGGTTTCGCTGATTTCCTGGACGTGTTTCCGCCGCTCAAGGCATATCCTTATCTCGGCGATGTTGCCCGGCTGGAATGGTCTTGGCTCCAGGCCTATCATGCTGCGGATGCCGCGCCTCTCGATCCGGCAATCCTGGGCAGCATCGATCCGCAAAGACTCGGGGGCGTTCGCTTCGTACCGCATCCGGCGGCGCACGTCGTGACATCTGCCTGGCCGATCTGGGCGATTGCGCGAGCCAACAGGTTTGAACCCGATGAGGCTGAAGCTGTCGATCTTGACGAGCCGCAATCGGTAATGATTACCCGGCCGGACATGGAGGTGGATGTCTATCTGCTGCGTCCGGGCGGGGCTGTTTTCACGATGGATCTCCTGCAAGGGCAGACGCTTGCAGCAGCGGCAAGCCGGGCTCAGGAGAAAGACGACGGTTTTTCCTTGTCCGATTGCCTTTCGGACTGTCTTGCAGCTGGTGCATTTTCCGCCCTGCAACTGGATGACTAACACGCATGCGGCAAATGGATGCCGCTTGATCATGGGGGATTAGATGGGTGTGCTGATTGGGTTTTTTGTCAGGCTCTACACGATGGTGTTCGGAGCTCTGGAACGGCTGACAAATGGCTGGTTCATCGGGCTTGCTGCCCGGTTCATTTTTGCCGCGATCCTGCTGCAGTTCTTCCTGAACTCGGCGATGACGAAAATCGGCGGCAACATCATGAACATCTTCACGCCAACCGCAGGTGCCTATGCGCAGATGCTGCCCAAGATGATGGAGCAGGTCAGCTACGACACCAGCCAGATTGCGTTCTTCCCGTATGGTCTCATGGTGCTTCTGGGCACCTGGGGTGAATTTGTCCTGCCGGTGATGGTGGTTGTCGGTCTATTCACCCGCTTCGCAAGCCTCGGCATGATCGTCTTCATCTGCGTCATGACCTATGTAGACATCTATGGTCATGGGGCTGACGCAAAGACGATCGGGGCGCTGTTCGACGGTGAACCCTATGCGATCATCGCCGATGACCGGTTACTCTGGATCTTCCTGTTGCTGGTGCCGGTGCTCAAGGGGCCGGGTGTCGTCTCGCTGGACTGGCTGCTCGGCCGGTCCTATCGCAAGCGCGAGATGTACTACTGAAAAATCGGTTGCCGGTTGTGATGCCAAGTGATTAAACCGGCACATGAATTTTGCCAGTGACAATTGGGCGGGTGCGGCTCCGGCGGTGATGTCGGCGCTGGCCCGCCATAATGACGGGTTCTCGCCGGCCTACGGCACCGACCCGTTGACCGATTCCGTCTCCGCCACGTTCAACGAGATCTTCGAACGCGAGGTTGCCGTCTTCTTCGTGGCGACCGGTTCAGCGGCGAATTCTTTGGCGCTGGCTTCCTGTGCCAAGCCGGGCGGTGCGATCTTCTGCCATTCCGGTGCGCATATTCAGGTTGATGAATGCAATTGCCCCGAGTTCATGACCGGCGGCAACAAGCTGTTGAGCGTGAAGGGACCAAACGGCCGGTTCTCCGCCGATGCCCTTCGCGAAAAGATGGCACAGGTTCCTGACGGTGTTGTCCACCATGGTCAGGTCGCATCCGTTTCCATCAGCCAGGCAACCGAATGCGGCACCGTCTATACGCTGGATGAAATAGGCGCGATCAAGGATGTTTGCCGGTCCCGTTCGGTGCCGCTTCACATGGACGGCGCACGATTTGCCAATGCGCTTGTGACGCTCGGCTGTTCGGCGGCCGACATGACATGGAAAGCGGGTGTGGACCTGCTTTCCTTCGGAGCCACCAAAAACGGCTGCTGGTGCGCGGAGGCCGTGGTTTTCTTCGATCTGGACGCCGCAAAATCCTTTGAGTATTTCCGCAAGCGCGGCGGTCATCTTTTCTCCAAGAGCCGCTTCGTGGCGGCCCAGTTCGAAGGCTATTTCCAGGATGACACCTGGCTGACGACCGCAAGCCACGCCAACGGCATGGCGACCCGTCTTGCTGAAGGGATCCGGCAGGCCGGAGGGCGTACTGCCTGGGCGGTGGAAGCCAACGAACTGTTCCCGATCCTGAAACGCAGCCAGATGGAAGCGCTTCAGGCAGCCGGTGCCAAGCTCTATGAATGGCCGGCAGAGGGCCTCGCCGAAGGCCACGCCCCGGCATCGGACGAAGTCTGTGTACGTCTCGTCACCAGTTTCGCAACGACGGATGAAGACGTCGATGCGTTTCTGAAAGTGCTGTCCGGGACGGTCTGAGGGCCGCCTCTCGTGTGCCGAAATGTGTCGTGACGGACGCGCAGTAACATCAAAAAAGGCGCCTGGTTTCCCAGGCGCCCCGATGATGCGATTGCCGCAGTTGAACCAGGCGGTTAGTGAGCCGTGGTTTCGATCTGCTTGGTTTCACCACTGGTGATTTCGATCTTGCGCGGCTTCATGGCTTCCGGGATTTCCCGGACAAGATCAACGTGCAGCAAGCCGTTTTCGAGGCTTGCCCCTTCCACGCGAACATGTTCGGCAATCTGGAAGCGGCGTTCAAAGGTGCGCGAGGCAATGCCGCGGTAGAGAATTTCCCGGCTGGCATCTTCTTCAGCTTTTTCACCCTTGATGGTGAGTGTGTGCTCCTTGGCTTCGACGCTCAGTTCGTCGTCGGAGAAGCCTGCCACGGCCATCGTGATGCGGTAGGCGTTTTCGCCCGTACGCTCGATGTTATAGGGCGGATAGCTCGGCGCTTCGTTGCCGGCGGCATCGAGCATCGAGAAAAGCCGGTCGAAACCGACGGTGGAGCGGTAAAGCGGAGAAAAGTCGAAGTGACGCATGTGTCTGTCCTCTCTTGAGCAACTGATACTTCACTGATGTTGAGCAGTCCTTCGTCCCCCGGATTGGCGGGACAGGCTGCGGTGCAAACCCGGTCTGGCGCTTGCATGAAGAGATTTGGTAATTCGGATTTTCATTTCAAGAGGCAGGAAATATGGGGCGTCGTGGAAACATGAACGCCACATGAACAGTGCCTTCCGGTTGCGTTCAAGTGGCCCGGTGCATCTTCAATCCAACGTCAGCACGGCGCTGGCGGAACAAACTGGAGATTTGAAGATGTTTGCCAATGTTTCGAAATTGTCCGCCCCGATCGCCGGTGCCATTCTGCTGGTGTCCGCAGGTTTCATCACCACTGCATCCGCTGCCCCGATGGTCGGAAAAACCCAGATCGAACCCGCGAAAGCCGAGCTGGTGGTCAAGGTCGATCATCGCCGTGGTAACGGGCGTGGCGGCAACTGGAACGGCCGTCACGGTGGCCGCCATTTCGAAATGGGTCCGCGCCAGATCCGCCGCAGCCTGCGTCACCGCGGTTTCGAACATATCAAGATCCTCGACCGCCGTGGCCCGATGTACATTGTACGGGCAAAAGGCTGGCGCGGCATGCCGGTTCGGCTGGTGGTCGATTCCCGCAATGCCAACATTGTCCGCAGCCATCCGATCGGTAACCGTGGTCACTGGCAGCGCCGCTGGTACTAAGAAGCAGCTACAAGCTGTCTGACACTTTCAGGGCCGGCTTCCCAGGGAGTCGGCCTGAAGCTTGTTGTGGGGCGCGCCTGGCACGAGTATCACTTGACGATGCAAGACAAAGCCGGACGGTGCCGGCAGGATCTGCAGGCGTGACGAGTTGTTGACGAAAAACCATTATCTGTTTGAAAAACAAACTCTCAACGAACCCGAGTGATTCGCAGCGCATGACCTTGATCGACCATCCCGACAATCCGGTGCCTGAAGGGGCACGATCCGGGTTCGTCACGACGCCGGACGACAAGAAGATCCGGTATGCGCATTGGCCCGCCGCCGGTGCCCGGCGCAAGGGTACGGTAACACTGCTTCAGGGGCGGGCGGAGTTCATCGAGAAATACTTCGAAGTGATCGAGGATCTGCGTCAGCGGGGCTTTGCCGTCATCGCCTTCGACTGGCGCGGGCAGGGCGGGTCGCAACGTCTGACCCGCAATCCCCGGCGCGGGCACGTTTCAAACTTCAACAAGTACAAACTGGATTTGCGCACCGTCCTGAAGGAAGTCTCACTGGCGACCTATCCCGGGCCTCACTTTGCGCTTGCCCACTCTACCGGAGCTCTCGTTGTCCTGTCCGACACGGACCGTCTGCGGACGATGCTGGACCGCGCAGTGCTGACAGCGCCGCTGTTGGGCCTGCCGACGGGAACATGGTTTCCCGGTCTGGTTTCCGGGTTCCGGTCGATCCTGCGCAAGCTCACTCTGGGGCTGTTTGGCCGCCCGGGCCTGAAGGCAACCTCTCCAAAGACGTCCTGGCTGATCGAAAAGGTTGCTATCCCGGTTGCCCGCCTGTTGTCGATGTTCGGACTTGGCAGGTTGTTTGTGCCCGGGGGTAACGCTGAAATTTCCGTCGCTTACGAAAACAACCGGCAAACGACGGACAAGGCGCGGTTCGAGCGGTTCAACAAGGTGCTGGAACAGGCGCCGGAGCTGGGTGTCGGGTCTCCCACTCTCGGTTGGCTGGGGGCTACCGGTCGCGCCATGCTGGCGCTGCGCCGGCGGGAGGCCGGGCCGAATATCAAATTACCCTGTCTGGTGCTGGCTGCGGGCAACGACCGGATCGTCTCCACACCCATGATCGAGGACTTCGTGGCGCGGGCGAAGGCGGCAGCCTATGTGGAAATCGCAGGCGCCGAACATGAGCTGATGATGGAGCGCGATGCCTTCCGCGACCAGTTCTGGGCGGCGTTCGATGCCTTTGTGCCCGGTCTTGAAGCCGAACAGGCGCTGGAACGGGCTGGAAGCTGATCCCGCGCCCTGATGTGGCCGTGTGGCCGGTCAGGCTGCCTTTGCGAGGTCCCGCAGGAGGATTTCATGCAGACGCGGGTCGCCTGACGCAACGATCTGGCCGCCGTCGGCCGGAGAGCCGCCGGTCCACGTCGTGACAACACCACCTGCGCCTTCAATAATCGGCACAAGTGCAACGATATCATAGGCTTGCAGACCGGATTCGATTACCGCGTCGCCGTGGCCGGCTGCGACCATGCAGTAGGCATAGCAGTCTGTGCCATAGCGGGATAACTGAACAGCCGCTTCGATCTGGTCGAACGCCTGGCGTTCGCCATTCTTGAAAAGTGCCGGTGTGGTGGTGAAAATAGTGGCATCTTCCAGCTTCTGACAGGGCCGGGTCTTGAGCTGCCTGGCACCCAAAGGTCCATCGTACCAGGCCGTCTTGCCGTCGCCACCGAACCGTTCGCCGATATAGGGCTGAACCATCATGCCGAGGCTCGGGACGCCATTGGTCCGCAGGCCGATCAGCGTCCCCCAGGTTGGCAGACCGGTGATGAAGGCACGGGTACCGTCAATCGGGTCAAGCACCCACACATGTTCAGCGTCGAGATTTTCCGGACCGTGTTCTTCGCCAAGGATTCCGTGGTCCGGATAGGTCTCGTTGATCAGGGCGCGCATTGCCGTTTCACCGTTCTTGTCGGCGATGGTGACCGGGTCGAAGCCGGCTTTCCACTTGTTGTCGATTGCAAAGCCCTGGCGGAAATGCGGCATGATCGCACCGCTGGCTGCTTCCGCCAGCCTGTCCAGAAACGGGGCAAACAAATTGGAACTGGAAACAGGCCCTGCCGACATCATTACCTCCTGGCTGCGGAAACCGCTCAAAACCCAAATCAACGTGAATTGCCGCTTGTATAACCGGTTCTGCAAAAAAATGAATCTGCAAAACCTGAATGACTGCTCATACTTTGATCAGTTTGAAAGGGCTGTCGGGCTTGACCTTTGTGCGGTGCAATGCGATTTTATTGCGGTGCGATACGTTGTGTCGTACCGCCCTCCTTGGGCGTTTCCTCCCTAGACTCGGGCCGCCTCTTTTGAGAGCGGCCTTTTTTTTGGGGTCCAGGGTTTTATTCCGCTGCGATGGGGTCCGCCGGCAAGGCTGCATCCGGCATGGAGGTCAGTTCGCGGGCAAACTGGCGCAGGTTGTGGAAGAGGTCGCCGAAGCCGGGGGTCGGCTGGTGGGTTGCCTCGTCCATATAGAGCCCGCGATTGATTTCGATCTGCAGGGCATGCAGGCCGCTTGTGGGGCGGCCGTAGTGTTCGGTGATGAAGCCGCCCGCATACGGCTTGTTGCGCGAGACGGTGTAGCCCATCTCCTTCAGCACCGAGCAGGCGAACTCCGTCAGGTCGCTGCTGCAGCTGGTGCCATAGCGGTCACCCAGGATGAAATCCGGCCGCGTGTCGGTGGTCTGGCATTTCACGCTTGAAGGCATGGAATGGCAATCGATCAGAACCGCGTAACCGAAGGTGACATGGGTCTGGGCCAGAAGCCGGCGCAATGTGGTGTGGTAAGGCTTGTAGATCTCCTCCACCCGGCTGAGGGCTTCGGATACCGGCAGCTTGTGCCTGTAGATCTCGTGGTTCTCGCTGACGATGCGGGCCACGGTGCCAAGCCCACCGGCTACGCGGATCGAACGGCTGTTGGCATAGGTCGGCAGACGCCCGTCGAACATCTTCGGGTCGAGCTCATAGGGCTCGCGATTCACATCCAGGTAGGCCCTGGGGAAATGCGCACGCAGCAGCGGCGAGCCGAGCGGCACGACATGAGCAAACAGATCGTCGACATAAGCATCCTCCGACCGCCGGATGGCTGTTTCGTCCAGGCGGGAAGACGCTAGAAAGCTTTTGGAATATTGCCTGCCGGAATGGGGCGAATTGAAAACGAACGGAACCCTCTGGTCCGCAGGACACAAAACTTCAAACGCTGGGAAGCCGTTAAAGTCCGCCTCGAAGGAGGCTTGTGGAGAAGGCTGCTTGTCGTCCGTCAATGGTGTGTCCTGGTTGCCGCCCGGTGCAGGCCATGGCCCATGGTGCCAAGGAATCGCGGCGCAGTCCACCTTGGTGGGATCAAAAGCCCCGCGGCTGTGGGGAAACATCTGGTGATCGATGGCAGGAATGGCCAGATGCCACGCATGCCGCAGCCGTACCAATGGCCCGGGAATGCATACGCCACGACGATTTTCCCCAACGTGAGAAGCCGACAGGTTCTCACGAGGCAAGTGATGGTTCGTTCTCAACAAGAGCCTATCCACACCGTGAGGTCGTGATCCAATTCACCCTATCATTCTGTGGAATTCGAGCTATAACCGGCAGAAAGGGAACCGAACCCACACGAACAAAGGACCTGGTCAATTACGATGCCGCGTATCCTGCTTGCCGAAGATGATAATGACATGCGCCGCTTTCTGGCGAAGGCGCTGGAAAATGCCGGTCATGACGTCGTTTCGTTCGATAACGGCAGAAGCGCCTACGAGCGCCTGCGCGAGGAACCGTTTTCTCTGCTTCTGACGGATATCGTGATGCCGGAGATGGACGGTATCGAGCTGGCGCGCCGGGCTACGGAACTCGATCCGGACCTGAAGGTGATGTTCATTACCGGTTTTGCCGCCGTTGCCCTCAATCCGGAATCGGATGCTCCAAAGGATGCCAAGGTGCTTTCCAAGCCATTCCATCTTAAAGATCTTGTCCAGGAAGTGGAGCGCATGCTGGCCGCCTGACAAGGTGTTGACGCGGCGGAAAACAGGGGTTGCGAACCGGGCTGGGGAAATTTTGACAGTTCGGTGAAAAAGGGGGGTTGCACAGTTTGCGGATCCCCGTTATATCGCACTCCACCACGGCGCTGGGGCGTCGGACTACCGAGAAATTCGGGCGTGTAGCTCAGCGGGAGAGCACTTCGTTGACATCGAAGGGGTCACAGGTTCAATCCCTGTCACGCCCACCATTATTGCGCTGATTGAAGTTTCAAGAGGCGCGGATTGATCAGAAGACAGGCGCAGGACCTGCCGCAGCTTCTAGACCAATCCAGTCAAACGTGAGCGCCTTTGGCGCTCATTTGGTTTAAAGAAGCAGGGCCCTTGTGGGGACAGTGACATGAAGATCAAAAACTCGCTCAAAGCGCTCATGACCCGCCACCGCGACAACCGCATGGTTCGCCGTAAAGGCCGCGTCTACATCATCAACAAGAAAAACCCGCGTTTCAAAGCACGCCAGGGCTAATCTTGTTGCCGCGCATTGCGTGGCGGAAGAACTGAAAATCTCTTCCTGAACAAGGCTTTATCTTGTTGTTGGGAGAGGCGGCCAGGTCCCTGCCACCGTAGCGCACGAAGATGTGTCAAATTCCCGGATTGACCGCCGCATCCAACGATCCATAATCGTCGGATGCGGATTTTTGTGTTTGCCCTTCTGTTTCTCGCCGGCGTCAGTCTAGCCAGCGCCCAGCCTGTTCCAGATCTCGGTCCGGAAGCAGAGCCACCTTCTGCCGAAGACTTCAATGCACTTCCCGACGATCTTCCAGAAGACGGCGGGCAGGTCGTCGTCGAAGAGAGTGATCCGGAAGACGAGAAGTCGCGTCTGGACGAACTCTTTGCCAATCTCGCCAAATCGGACAATCCGAAGGAAGCCGAGCGTATCAGCCGGGAAATCCAGATGCTCTGGATGGATTCGGGCAGTGATACGGTGGATGTGCTGATGTCGCGGGCCGGCAAGGCGATCCAGGCTGACGATCATGCGTTGGCGCTGGACCTCCTGGACACAGTGGTCATCCTGAAGCCGACTTATGCGGAAGGCTGGAACCGGCGTGCGACAGTCCACTACATGACGGAAGATTTCGGCAAGTCCCTGGTCGATATCGAGCGCACACTGGCGTTGGAACCCCGTCATTGGGGGGCCTTGTCGGGGCTCGCCATCATCCAGCGGCGTCTGGGGTTCGAAAGCGAAGCGCTGGCGACGTTCCGGCGGGCTCTTGAAGTCAACCCGAGCCTGGAAAATGCAACCAAGGCCGTGAACGATCTGGAAAAGGAAGCCGAGGGCGAACCCGCTTGAGGTAAGCCCACCTGAGTAAGCTTGGTCAGTCTGTCTTTATGCCGCCGGGCTTGATTGCTGCGAGCGCGGTGCTATGTCCGGGCTATGATCCCGTTCCTGATTGCCCTTCTTGTCGCCGCCTGTCTGTTCGTCGCCTACTCGCTTTTCAGGGCAAGGCAGATTTCGCGCACCTACACACCTGACGGCAGTCTTGCCGAGGTGAACGGAGCGCAGATGCACTATCACTTCATTCCTGCGTCACAGGCGGCCAGCGAGCGGCCTGTGCTGGTGTTCCTGCATGGGGCCAGTGGCAACGCCTATGACATGAAGTTGGCTTTTGAGGGCGCATTCAAGGGGCGCTATTCGCTTCTTTTTATCGATCGTCCGGGGCTCGGGTTCTCGCAACGCTCCAGAACGGGCCGGAACACGCCTGAAAGCCAAGCGGAACTGATTACCGGATTGCTCGCGAAACTCGGCATTGGGACATCAGTGGTGGTGGGGCATTCGCTCGGCGGAGCCGTGACGGCTGCTGTGGGCCTTGCCGCACCTGAGCGGGTGAAGGGGCTGGTCTTCCTGGCTCCTGTCAGCCATGTGTGGCCAGGCGGGGTCAACTGGTACTACAAGGTTGCCGCGATGCCTGTCATCGGTTGGCTGTTTGCCTGGACGCTGACGATCCCTGTCGGCGAGCGGCTGGTGCCACAAATGCTGAAGCATGTTTTCCATCCGGATCCGCCACTTGCCGGCTATGCGGCGTCTGTCCGTCTGCCGCTACTTTTCCGTCCCGAAAGCTTCCGCTCGAACGCGGCGGACATCTGCAGTCTGAAGGAAGCTGTCCGGCAACAGTCCCGGCAGTATGGAAAGCTGGGGCAGCCGTCGCTGATCATCACGGGTACGAAAGATACGGTGGTCTGGCCGTCGATCCATTGTGAGGGCCTCTTGCAGGATCTGCCGGATGTGGAGCTGCTGATGCTGGGCGCGGCCGGTCATATGCCCCAGCATACGCATGCGGATGAAATCGTGTCCGGTATCGACAAACTGGTGGCGCGGATAAAGGCGTCAGAGGACAAGGCGGGAGCGGCTGAAGCCAGGGCCGAGACATTGCGCACGGCATGAAAAAGGCGGCCTTGAAGCCGCCTTTCGTTATCCGGTTTGTTTTAACCGATTAGATCGTCAAATGCCGCCCTGACCGTCGTTGCCGACGAAGGCAATCCGCAGCATGTTCGTGGAGCCCGGAGTGCCGAACGGCACACCTGCGGTCACGATAATGCGCTGACCCGGTTTCGCAAACCCTTCGGAGAAGGAGATGCGGCAGGCGCGGTCGATCATGTCTTCCTCGTTGGCGGCGTCTTCACTGACCACACAGTGCAAGCCCCAGCCGAGCGACAGGCGGCGTGCAGTTGCAAGCACCGGCGACAGAACGATCACCGGGCTGGCCGGACGTTCACGCGAGGCGCGCAGGCCCGTTGCGCCAGACGTCGTGTAGCAGACGACAGCAGCAAGGTTCAGTGTTTCGGCAATCTGCCGGGCCGCTGCCGAAATCGCGTCGGCGCCGGTGGCTTCCGGCTCGGTCCGCTGTGCGTAGATGATCGTGCGGTAGTTGGGATCCTGTTCCACCTGCTGGGCGATCTTGTCCATGGTGGACACTGCCTCGATCGGGAATTCGCCTGCAGCGGATTCGGCCGACAGCATGACGGCGTCTGCGCCTTCGAACACGGCGGTGGCAACGTCGGACACCTCGGCGCGGGTCGGCACCGGTGCGTTGATCATGGATTCCAGCATCTGCGTGGCGATCACAACCGGCTTGCCGGCACGGCGGCAGGCGCGGGTGATGCGCTTCTGAAGGCCGGGAACCTGTTCCAGAGGCAGTTCCACGCCCAGGTCGCCACGGGCAACCATGATGGCGTCGGAGAGTTCGATGATCTCGTCCAGCCGGCCGATGGCCTGCGGCTTTTCGATCTTGGCCAGAACGCCGGCGCGGCCACGGGTGATCTTGCGCACTTCGGCAATGTCGTCCGGGCGCTGCACGAAGGACAGGGCCACCCAGTCGACGTTCTGGTCGAGGGCGGCGATCAGGTCCTTGTGGTCCTTCTCGGTCATGGCGCTGGTTGCGATTTCCGAATCGGGAACGCTGACGCCCTTGCGGTCTGACAGCTTGCCGCCGACGACGACTTCCGTCACGGCCCGGGTGCGGTCGGCTTCCAGAACCTTGAGCTGGATCTTGCCGTCATCGAGCAGCAGGCGGTGGCCCGGCTCGAGAGCCTGAAGAATTTCGGGATGCGGCAGGTGTACCCTGTCGACACTGCCGCCGGACTTGTCGGCGTCCAGCGTGAACGTTGCGCCGTTTTCCAGCATGACCGGGCCGTCGGCAAACGTTCCCACACGCAGCTTGGGTCCCTGCAGATCGGCCAGAATGCCGATTGGTCGTCCAACCTTCTCCTCAACAGAACGGATGCGTTCAACGAGCATCTTCAGACGATCATGATCGGTATGGCTCATGTTGATGCGGAACACGTCCGCACCGGAGCGATACAATTTTTCGATGATGTCTTGTTCTGAGGAGGAGGGTCCGAGAGTTGCAAGAATTTTGACTCGCCGGTTACGCCTCATCGCCCACCTGTCCCCTGTTGCACGGGTTCGGTCAGCTGGACCGTCCAGCTGCTCTGTTCGCCCGTGTCGATTTCAAAAAAGCCTGTCCGCTCGAATCCGCGAGCCACACAGTCCTCAATTCCGCGAATGGTGAATTCCTTTTCCCGGGTGCACATGAACGCCCGGCCACCCCATTCGCCGAATTGGTCATAATCAACTGCGTAGATGTAATAGTATCGTGACACCAGCGCCCCGGGTACCAGGGTCTCGCAGGAATTGGAAGCAAGGTTCCACCAGCCTTCGGTGACCCAGTCGGTCTTGTCCTTGTAGCCGATGGCTACACCAACCTGACTGTCGGTCTTGTTGCAAAGGCGCAGATCAGCTCTGGCTTCGTCACTGGATGCGGAGAAAAACAGCACGGTGAGGAATGCAGCAAAGGCAAATTTCACAGGCACGCTGATACATGCCCGAGACTCGCCCTGGTTCCGTTCCCCAACCTTAAACATATGCAGTCGTTCGCTTTGCTGCTTTACAGACATTCGCTTTTTGCGTCGACAAGGGGGCCTTGTCAACGTCGTTAACGGGATACGGAGCCTTTCGCCCAGACTTGTTTCCCGAACCGTCCGGATTTTTTGTCCAAATGAACAGTCCCACCCCCTATGCCGTCAGAAATGGGGCGGGAACATGGCCGCTCCGCCTCAGATCGGTGTTAGCTGTCAATAAAGCGTATACCGCGTTGTACACACCTTGGCAAAAACACAGGTGCCTTGATTGCAAGGAAGGGTGTGGAAGGTGTGGATGGCCTGCGGCGTTGCCGCCGGAAAGCGGTGTTTTCGGGCTTGGTTCCTTCGCCGGTTTGCCGTAAACCTGACCGCCTGCGCGATAGCGAGCCATAAAAGTTTCCACGAAGCGAGACATGATAGAACCAGCAGCCGAAACCGGCCGGGCCTTTCAGCCGACCGAATACGTAAAGGGCGATTTTACTTCCGGATTGCTGCTCTTGTGCGATCACGCCCGCAACACGGTCCCTGAGCCTTATGGCGATCTCGGCGTTCCGGCCGAACAGTTCGAACGCCATATCGGTTATGACATCGGTGCGCGCGCGGTCACGCTCGAACTTGCAAAGCGACTCAATGCGCCAGCTTGCCTGACCACCTATTCTCGGTTGCTGATCGATCCGAACCGGGGCGATGACGACCCTACGCTGATCATGCGCCTGTCGGACGGTGCCGTCGTGCCGGGCAATGCAAAGGTCGACACGAACGAGCGGGCGATACGCATCGACCGGTTCCACAAACCCTATCACGACCTCATCGACCAGACGCTGGATGCCATGATGGACGTGAGCGAGCCGCCGGTGATCGTCTCCATCCACAGTTTCACGCCGGTCTGGCGCGGCGTGCCGCGGCCCTGGCATGTCACCGTTCTGTGGGACAGCGACCCAAGAGCCGTTCAGCCCATGCTTGAAGGCTTGAGAGCGCAGGAAGACATCGTCGTCGGTGACAATGAACCCTACGACGGTGCTCTCAAAAACGACACAATGTACCGGCACGCAACCCGCCGGGGAGTGGCACATGCGCTTCTGGAACTGCGGCAGGATCTGATTGCCGACGCGGCTGGAGCGGTTGAATGGGCGGACCGACTCGAGCCGGTTCTGAGAAAAATTGCCGGCATGTCCGACTGTCGGCGGATCCAGCATTTCAAGTCGCGCAGCGACGCTGCTTAAGGCCGGGCCACCGGTCCGGGACAGGGAGACCTTCGGGATGGACGATCAGACGAAACTCGAACTGGAAGCTGCGGTTTTCAGACGCCTTGTGGAACATCTGCGTGGACGGACGGACGTTCAGAACATCGACATGATGAATCTGGCCGGTTTCTGCCGTAACTGCCTGTCCAACTGGTATCAGGACGCGGCACAGGACAAGGGCGTTTCCCTGGAAAAATCCGAGGCCCGCGAAATCGTCTACGGCATGCCTTACGACGATTGGAAGGCCAAATACCAGACCGAGGCGACTGCGGATCAGCAGGCCGCCTTTGAAAAGAACAAACCCCAACACTGAGCCGGAAGTTGCGTCGGCTTGCTTGGCTGCTTGACGGCCAATGCGGAGTCTGGCAACGCACGGCCAGGTTATTGACGGCGGCTCATATCAGCCGCGGCCATTGAGACCGCGCACTGCGCGACAAGGAAGTACGAGAAGGAGAAACAGAAAACATGTCCGATCCCGGTGGAGTGGCAGGCGACCAGCTGCGCGCGTTTGTAGAGCGTATCGAGCGTCTTGAAGAAGAAAAGAAAGTCATCTCCGATGACATCAAGGACGTCTATGCCGAAGCCAAGGGCAACGGCTTTGACGTCAAGATCCTGCGGAAGGTCGTTTCCCTGCGCAAGAAGCAGCCGCATGAGCGTGAAGAGGAAGAGGCGGTTCTCGACCTCTACCTGCATGCACTTGGCATGGCTGGTGGTGCTGGCGGCGGCGAAGGCTGACAAGCTGCGGTAACCGCGGTTCACGACAAGAAAAAAGAGCGGCTGAAAAGCCGCTCTTTTTTTATGCTCAATCTTTCACTGGTGGACGCTTCAGCGCGCGAAGCGTACCGGAAGGATGACCACTGCCGGGCCGTCGAACCGGTCTGTGCGCAGGTCGCCGTAAGGATTGTTTTCAAAGCTGGCGGAGACAAAGCGGTTGCCCGGCATCATCACGTTCTTCAGCTGGCGCTGGTTCGGGTGGCTGAGCCACGCGAAGGTCTGATGACGCGTGGTGCCTGCGCCGGACAGAAGCGTCGGAGCGGATTTGTCCGGCAGGCTTGCAAACCCGGCAAGCGGATCGACAATCTGATCACGCGGGATCCGGCCTGAAACGGACTGCTGGCGTGCAGGGGCTGTCTTGGCGGTGGCACCGGCTGCCGGCCGATTGGCCTGTGCCCGTGCCGGTTCGCTTACCGACGGACGCAGCGAGCGGCTCAGGCTCGTCGGTGCTGCAGAGGCCGAGGCATAGGCAAGCGTCGTTTCCGAACGCGGTGCAGGCACCGGAGAAGGTACGGAAGTACCCGTTGCTGCGGCAATGGCTGCGACCGGATCATCGGTCGGAGCGGAGCCCGGAACGGGGACATCGCCGGTCAGGCCGAGATTAGCCGCTGCAACCTTGGCAGCATCGCTAAGACCCTTGCTGGGTTTCTGCTGCGGCGTGCGCGAGGCTACCTGGAACCGCGAGTCGATTGCTTTCTCGGGAACCGGGTTTGCACCTTGTGTCGGCGCGCTCGGTTGCCCGGTCTCGATTGCAAACCGCTGTGCATCAAGCGTGTTCGGTGCAGGCGGAGGCGTCTTGCTTGCCGCCACGGCGGGAATATCCGCAGGCGGTTTCACGATCGGCGCGTTGCTGGCCACGACAATCGGTGCTGCTGCCGGTGCTTCCGGTTCGCTTTCCAGGACCTTCCGGCTGGGAACAGGCGGATTTTCGATCACCACAGCCGGGGCTTCGGCAACCGGTGCCGGCGGTGTGTTGCCGACGGCACCCGGACGCTTGGATGTGTTGTCACGGTTGTTGCCGCCGCCAAAGAGGCTGGCAAACAGGTTGCCGCCACCGGAGGACGCATTGTCATCCTGCGCGGTTACCGGAATCGGTTTGCCGGGGCGGGTCAGATTCTGGTCGCGCGTGCTCAGGCCATTGGAAGAGCTTGAGCGCGTGTTGGACGCCACGATCGTCGGTTTTGAACTTCTCGACCGGCCGGACTTGCTTTCGGCGAGCGCAACCTTGTAGCCGCTCATAGGTTTGCCGTCAGACGGAAAGTGAAGTGTCTTGCCGTCCGGGAACACGCGAGCCAGTTCGGAACGGCTCATGCGCGGCCAGTGACGGACACTGCCGGTGTCCATGTGCACGAAGGGGGACCCGGATCTCGGATAATAGCCGACGCCGCCCACTTCCTTGCGCAGGCCGGTGGCACGCAGGGTGGCAAGTTTCACGCCGGGAATGAAAAAGTCCATCGCCTTGCCGAGCGTGTGCTGGCTGTTCTTGGCAACGCCAGAAGACCGCTTGCGCAGCATGTTGTTGGTTGCGGGAGACCGGTAACTGGAGACGACGTGGATCGGCTGGCTTGCGCCCACCTTCTGGTATACTTCCCAGACCAGATCCAGCAGTTCCGGATCGATCTTGGTCATTTCGTTACGGCGCCAGTCGCGCAGGAAGCGGTTGGCTTCGCGCAGACCATCGGGCAGATAGCGGCCGTTTTTCTTGAAAGTAATCGACACACGCTCTTTGGTATGCGTGTTGTACAGCTTCAGGGTACGCGTCTCGGCCTGGGCAAAGGTCACCAGGCACGCAGACACGACAGCAAACGCGCCGGCCGCTTTCGCGGCACGCTTCAGCCAACCGACGGCGTCGAAATCAACTAACCGTGTACGCAATCTCTATCTCGCCGTTTTCAGAGGGCTTTCACCCATCCCGTGCTCCCCAGCAGGATGCATAGCCTAGCTGCTGCAGGTTAAGAAGTTTTTACCCTATTTTCGCTTCGCTGATAATCGTTGCAGAACTGCAACGGCGCAAGCGCGTAGTGCAAAAACGCTCCGGTAGCGGTGGTTACCCGGAGAATGCGTCAAAATATCGTCGAAATCGACAGTTTGCGCTATGATTTGCCTCAATTCAGGCTGCCGCGTCCTTGCCGCTCTCGTCCAATCCGTATTCCTTGAGCTTGCGATAGAGCGTGGATCGGCCGATTCCCAACCGTTTGGCAACTTCTGTCATGCGTCCGGAATAATGATTGATCGCTGCGCGAATCAGTTCCTCCTCGATATCGGTCAACTTGCGGACATGGCCCTCCTGATCGAGGTTGCGCATGAAACCGAATGGCGCCGCTTGTTCAAAACCTGCCTGAGGCGCGGGAGCTGACGGGGCGTGGTGCGGTGGAACCAAGGGTTCGCTCGGGCGGACCGGCGCTGCGGCAAGATCGCCTCCGGACAATCGGTCCGGGTAGGCCATCTGTGCCTGCGGCTGGAGCGTTGCACCCGGAGAGGCCGTCTGTTCCGTTGCCGCGGCAACCTGCGGGAAATCGTTGATCGTCAGTTGCGGGCCGTCGCACAAGACGACAGCGCGGAATACCGCGTTCTCCAGCTGCCTGATATTGCCCGGCCAGTGATACTCCTGGAGCATCGCGAGCGTGTCCGCGGTGACGCCGGCCACCTGAGGCTTGCCTTCCTCTGCCGCGAAACGGGCCAGGAAATGGCGGGTGAGCGCGGGAATGTCCTCTCGCCGGTCGCGCAACGGCGGGATCCAGATCGGGAAAACGTTGAGCCGGTAATAAAGGTCTTCCCGGAAGACACCTTCCTTCACCTGGTCGATCAGGCGGCGGTTGGTTGCCGAGATGAGACGGAAATCCACTTTCACGGGGCGGCGAGCGCCGATCGGGTCGATCTCGCTTTCCTGCAGGGCGCGCAGCAGCTTGACCTGAACTTCCTGAGGCAGCTCGCCAACCTCGTCCAGGAACAGCGTTCCGCCATGAGCTTCCTGAAACTTGCCGACATGCTTGTCGACCGCGCCGGTGAACGCGCCTTTCTCGTGGCCGAAGAGAATCGATTCGACCAGATTGTCGGGGATCGCACCGCAGTTGACCGTGACCAGAGGTTTGGACTTGCGGTCGCTGGATCCCTGAATGGCGCTGGCGATCATTTCCTTGCCGACGCCGCTTTCCCCTTCGATCAGGATCGGAATGTTCGACGCGGCGGCCCTCTTGCCCAGATTGATCACCCGTTCCATGGCCGGCGAGTGGGTGATGATGTCGGCGAAGGTCAGTGTGCCGGAGGCCTGTTTGCGGATCCGGGTGATTTCGCCTTCCAGAGCGGATGTCTTCAAAAGATTGCGGATCGAGACATTGAGCCGTTCCGGCGCCACCGGTTTGACCACGAAATCCTGAGCGCCCGCATTCATGACGTTGACCACGGTATCGATGCCGCCGTGGGCGGTCTGAACGATGACCGGCGTTGCGTTCTTGTCGGAGCGTAGACGTTCCAGAACGCCCAGACCGTCGAGCTCGGGCATCACCATGTCGAGGATGATCAGGTCGATCTCGCTGGCTTCCGGGCTCGACATGATGCGCACCGCTTCGGCACCATTCTCGGCCGTTTTCGACCGGTAGCCGAATTTTTTCACGGCTTCCTGAAGCAACCTGCGCTGGATGGGATCGTCGTCAACAATAAGAATTTTGCCGCTGAGTGCTTGCATTGGCGGTTTCGCTCGTCCCGAATTGTCTCGTTTCGAACCATTCTGGTCGCAATTGGGTAAACAAATCGTCCAAGTGCAGGCAAAAAAGTTTTCACAGTCAGATTGCAGGCGGGCCTTTTCCCGGCCTACTAATTCTAACAACAGAAGATTGCCGGACCCGTTCGTCCGCAGACGCACCGGAGAAAAAAACTTGCCCATCCCACATCCCGTCCATGCCCCTCAGGCCGCCGCTTCAGGAGATCTCGGAGCGCTTCCCGAATGGGACCTCACGGATCTCTATCCCGCAGTCGATGCGCCGGAGGTTGCTGCCGACCTGAAGGAGATCCTGGAGCGGTCGAAAACCTTCGAGACATCCTACAAGGGCAGGCTGGCCGATATGGCCCAGAGCAATGTTCCCGCGCTGGTCACGGCAATTCGCGCCTATGAGGAACTTGAAGACCTGATGGGCAGGCTGATTTCCTTCGCCGGCCTGGTCTATTCGGAAAACACGATCAAACCCGCATCGCAGAAATTCTACGGCGATGTGCAGGAGCAGATCACGACGGCAAGTTCGCATCTTCTGTTCTTCACGCTGGAGATGAACAAGATCGATGACGGCGTGATGGAAACTGCGCTTCAGGACAGCCAGTTTGCACATTACCTGCCGTGGATCGAGGATCTGCGCAAAGGCAAGCCCTATCAGCTGGAAGACAGGGTGGAGCAACTGTTCCACGAAAAGTCCGTCACGGGCGCGGGTGCCTGGAACAGGCTCTTCGACGAGACGATGGCCTCGCTGACCTTCGATGTCGACGGTCAGGAACTGTCGATTGAACCGACGCTCAACATGCTGGTGGATCCTTCGCCCGATACCCGCCGCAAGGCGTCGGAAGCTCTGACGCAGACCTTCAAGGAAAACCTGCGCACCTTCACGCTGATCACCAACACGCTGGCCAAGGACAAGGAAATTTCCGACCGCTGGCGGAATTTCACGGACATTGCCGACAGCCGCCATCTTTCCAACCGGGTCGAGCGGGAAGTTGTCGATGCGCTGGTGGCAGCCGTGCGCGATGCCTATCCGCGCCTGTCGCATCGCTACTACAAGCTGAAGGCAAAGTGGCTGGGCATGGACCAGCTCAACACTTGGGACCGTAACGCACCTCTGCCGAATGCCGACACGCGAGTGATCCCCTGGGATGAAGCGAAGGACACGGTGCTGTCCGCCTACAGCGCCTTTTCACCGGACATGGCGGAAATCGCAGGCCGGTTTTTCGACCGGCGCTGGATTGATGCGCCGGCCCGCTCCGGCAAGGCGCCCGGTGCCTTTGCCCATCCGACAGTGCCAAGCGCGCACCCCTATGTGCTGGTCAACTACCAGGGCAAGATCCGCGACGTGATGACCCTCGCCCATGAACTGGGCCACGGCGTTCACCAGGTGCTGGCGGCACCCAACGGACCGCTGATGGCGCCGACACCGCTGACCCTGGCGGAAACGGCCAGTGTCTTCGGCGAGATGCTGACGTTCAAATCCCTTCTTGCCAAGGCGGACAACCCGCAGACCCGCAAGGTGATGCTGGCCTCCAAGGCGGAGGACATGATCAACACCGTGGTGCGCCAGATCGCCTTCTATACCTTTGAGCGCAAGGTGCACACGGAACGGCGCAATGGCGAGCTGACGTCGGACAAGATCGGTGAATTGTGGCTGTCCGTGCAGGGCGAAAGCCTCGGTCCGGCGATCAAGTTGAGCGAAGGCTATGAAACCTTCTGGACCTATATTCCGCACTTCATCCATTCGCCGTTCTATGTCTATGCGTATGCCTTTGGCGATTGCCTGGTGAACTCGCTTTATGCGGTTTACGAGGAAGCGGAGACCGGATTCCAGGAGAAGTATTTCGATCTTCTGAAGGCTGGTGGTACCAAACACCATTCCGAACTTCTGGCTCCGTTCGGACTGAGCGCGGTCGATCCGGATTTCTGGAAAAAGGGCCTGTCGGTGATCGAGCGGATCATCGACGAACTCGAAGCTCTGGAAGAGGCTTGACGCGGTTTCCGATGACACGGCCAGCGTTGCCACCCTTCCACCACACGCCCTATGACGGCACCAGCCAGCCTTTCACCGTCGGTCTGAAGCCGATCGGTGAGGAGGCCTGGCTGGAACCCGATCCCTTTCTGGTGAAACATCTGGGTGAGAAGAAACGGCTGTTTTCCGATCATCTGGAAACGGTTTTCCGTGCAGAGCCGGACACAGATGCCGCGCAGCAGGAGGTCCTGGACCTCCTCACGGAGAACCTCTCGCGGTTTCATGCAGATACCCACCGGGTCGGGGATGCCGAAGTCGAGATTGTCGCCAACGGCGCGCGTATCCCGCTTGCCGGGGCTCCCGCACTCGTAACGGCTGCAAGTCTTGTGCAGGAAGATCTTGTCTTGATGCGGCCCGGGCAGGACGGCTACAGGCTCGCGGCCGCCGCGCTCTGTTTTCCCTCGTCCTGGTCTCTGGCGGAGAAGTTCGGCCAGTCCATGACGGGCATTCACGACAATGTCCCCGGCTTCAACGGAAGCCGCATGGGAATGATGGTGGCCCGGATATTCGACAATCTGAAAGCCGGACAGTTTCTGGAGCGATTCAACTGGTCGATCTATCCCGACGGCGACCTTCACCATCCCTTGCCGAAACAGATCCGCGTCAAGATTGACGACGGAGCACTGGCCCAGCTTTTCCTCCGGGTCGAGCGGCAAACCTTGCGGCGTCTGCCCGGGTCCGGCGATATTCTGTTCACCATCAAGATCCATCACGATCCGTTGGCGGCACTGGAAGCGCAGGAAGGGCGTGCAGGGCTGGCGGAAGGGCTCCGCAAGCAGCTTCTTGCGCTTGATCCGGATCAGCTGGCCTACAAGGGCCTTGTGGCAACACGGGACGATCTGGCCCGGGCGCTGGAAAAAATCAGTCTCGGCTAGCGGAAGATCGTGCTGTGTGCTGAGCGTCAATCAGTGCCCTGACCTTTTCCCGATCTTCAGCGCTCGCTGGGTGGTAGACCATCATCGCAAGGTCTGCACGGCCGTCGACGGCAAAGGTCGAACATTCAAGGCTCATCCAGCCGGCCACAGGGTGTTTCAACCGCTTGGTAAGGTCGTCTGAGGCGAGGACGTCATGGTCCTTCCACAGGCGTTCGAAATCCGGGCTCAGCTGGCACAATTCCTCTACCAGGGTTGTGGTTTCATATGCGGCGCCGGCGCGTACCACATCGGCCCGAAAAGCACCGACGACGAAACGGGCGACGCTTTCCCAATCCGCCTGAATATTGCGGACCCTCGGGTCGCTGAAGATCAGCCGCAAAATGTTGCGTTCGCCGGGGGGCAAGCTGGCGTAGTCGGTCAGGACGGCCGAAGAAGCGCGGTTCCAGGCAACGACATCCCAGGTGTGGGTCCTGATCATGGCAGGGGTCTGTTCCAGGGCATCCAGAACGTTCTGAAGCCGGGGCGACACGCCTTGCTGCGGTTGGTAGCGAACGTCAGGGGCACGGCCGAGCCCGATAAGATAAAGGTGCTCGCGTTCGACATCCGTCAGCATCAGGGCCTTTGAAACCCGGTCAAGGACGTCGGCTGAAGGCGCACCGCCACGTCCCTGTTCAAGCCATGTGTACCAGGTGACGCTTACATTCGCGCGTTGTGCGACTTCTTCGCGCCTCAGGCCCGGCGTTCGCCGGCGGGTGAGGGGAATGCCGAATGCGGCGGGATCCAGTTTTGCCCTGCGGTCCTTCAGAAACCGGCCCAGTCTATTGTCTTCCTGGATATCCGTCATCTTATCCTGTCAGTCATTATACCTGTATAAAGTCACTACTTTAACTGGATAAATATTGCCGCAAGACTGCTCGCCGTTCAACCAACGGAGTGTTTTCATGCGAGTATTCGTTACCGGCGCAACAGGGTTTGTTGGCTCCGCCGTCGTTTCGGAGTTGTTGCAGGCAGGCCATCAGGTGCTTGGCCTCAGCCGATCGGAAAGAGGGGCTGCGCTCCTCCGGTCTCAAGGAGCACAAGTGCAGATCGGGTCACTGGAGGATCACGACAGCCTTCGTGATGGAGCAAGGGCAAGTGATGCTGTCGTGCACACGGCGTTCAATCATGATTTTTCGCGCTTTGCAGCCAGCTGCGAGGAAGACCGTGCCGCCATTCTGACCCTCGGCGAGGGGCTATCCGGAACAGACCGGCCACTGCTGGTTACCTCGGGTGTTGCCGTTGTCCGGTCCGGACCGGTGGCAACTGAAGCCGATCCGGCGGTTCCAACCTCACCGGCCTATCCCAGAGCTACCGAGGCCGCGACGGCCGAATTGGTGCAGGCCGGGATCAACGCCAGGGTGGTCCGTCTGCCTTTCTCGGTTCATGGACCGGGTGATCATGGTTTTGTCCCGATGCTGATCCGCATCGCCCGAGAGAAGAGGTTTGCCGCCTATGTTGGCGATGGTGAAAACCGCTGGCCGGCAGTGCACCGTCTGGATGCGGCAAGGGCTTATCGTCTGGCACTTGAAACACCGGAGACAGATGGTCCTTTTCACGCAATCGGTGAAGAAGGCATTCCTTTTCGCGCAATCGCCGAGGCAATCGGCCAGGGACTGGACCTTCCCGTGCGCTCGCTCATCCCGGACGACGCAGGATCCTATTTCGGCTTCCTGAGTATCTTTGCCGGAATGGATGGTCCTGCGTCCTGCGACAGGACCCGGGCTGCGCTCGGCTGGCAGCCGGCAGAATGCGGTCTGCTGGCGGACATCGGCAGGAGCGGCTATTTCTGAAAATAGCCGGGCGATGCCGGGCTGTTGGACGCCTGCGTCGGAATAGCGGCTGGTGGAGCTGGATATTGTTGCGGTAGTTCATATGTAGTGCCAGGAGACCGTATCCAACGGTTCGATGCATCGGGCGTTCCAGGAGCGCCAGTTGTTACAAGGGAGCCCGCCACCGCATGGCCGACAGCAAAGACCGTGAAAGCAACCGCCTCAGCGCCCGCATGGGGCGCTACGCCAAAGTCGGCACCAACATGGGTGGCATTGCCGCAAAGGTGGCCGGGGCACGGTTGTTCGGCATGGAACTCGACAATGCCAAGAACGCGGCCGAACTGGCCGCGGCCCTTGGCGGGCTGAAAGGCCCCTTGATGAAGGTGGCGCAGCTCTTGTCGACGATCCCGGATGCATTGCCGCCGGAATATACGACCGAACTTGCCAAGCTGCAGGCCAGTGCACCCCCCATGGGCTGGGCCTTCGTCAAACGCCGGATGCGGGCCGAACTCGGTGCGGACTGGCAAGGCCGGTTTGCCGAATTCGGCAAGGAGCCGGCTGCAGCGGCTTCCCTTGGACAGGTGCACCGGGCCACCGGCCATGATGGGCGGGTTCTGGCCTGCAAGCTGCAATATCCGGACATGGCTTCTGCAGTCGAGGCGGATCTCAAGCAACTGCAGATGCTGTTTTCATTGCATCGGCGCATGAGCCCGGCCATCGATACGCGCGAGATCGCCAAGGAAATCAGCGCCCGGGTCCGTGAGGAGCTGGACTATGCCAGGGAGGCGGCACATATCGCCGTCTATCAGGGCATCCTGGGAGATTTCGACCGTATCCGCGTACCCGAAGTGATCCCGGAGCTGTCGACCAAACGCCTGCTCACAATGGGGTGGCTCACCGGAAAACCTCTGCTCGACTACAAGGAACACAGCCAGGACGAGCGCAATCTGCTCGCCAGAACCATGTTCCATGCCTGGTGGCATCCGTTCAGTCATTTCGGCGTCATTCACGGTGACCCGCATCTGGGCAACTACACCGTGTTCGAGCAGGAAGGCGCTCCGGCGGGCATCAATCTGCTGGACTACGGCTGTATCCGCATCTTCCCCGAGGCCTTTGTCGAGGGCGTTGTCGAACTCTATCGTGGCCTTCTGGAAGAAAATGACGATCGGGTGGTCGCGGCCTATGAGCGCTGGGGCTTCAAGGACCTGAAAAAGGAAGTCATCGAGGTCCTCAATATCTGGGCAAGGTTCATCTACGGTCCTCTGCTCAGTGACCGCGTCCGATCGATCGCGGACGGCGTGTCGGCTGCCGAATACGGACGCAAGGAAGCCTTCCGCGTTCATTCCGCCCTGAAGCAACTGGGGCCGCTGACGGTGCCGCAGGAGTTCGTCTTCATGGACCGGGCGGCAATCGGGTTGGGCGGAGTGTTCCTGCACCTGCGGGCGGAACTCAATTTCTTTGAGCTGTTCAACGAGCAGATCGACGGTTTTGAAGCGGCAACCGTGCGCAAGCGCCAGAACGATGTAATGGCTTCAGCCGGGCTTGCCGGAGCCTCACATGCTGCCTGATTGTGCGAAGGATTTCAGTGCGGAAAGGGATGCCAAAGCCAAAGCTGTCAAAAAGTCGCGACCTGTGTGACGAAATGTGCACTTCCCGTCATTGCCGAACCGGCAGGCTTTATTGTATGTAGGCTGCCGACTATCGAATTTTCCTGGGGGACTTCATGTCTGACGAAACTGCGCCCGCAATGGACTATGACGCTCACGAGCAGACTTACGAGGGGTTCATCAACTTCTCCAAGATCGGCACGATCGCAGTCCTGACCATTGTCGTCTGCCTGATTATGTTCGCCTTTGGCGGCACCTCTGCTACCGTTTTTGGCTGGCTGCTGCTGATCGCAACCCTCATTGCCACCGCTGTCGGCATGGCTCTGGGTGCATCCGGCTGGATCCCGCCTGCAGCTGTCTTCGTTCTGAGCGGCATCCTGGCGATCCTGACCGTCTGAGCTTGGCCTCCGGCCTTCATGGTCCGGCCAGCATAGACGAACACATCTGTTTTTGGAAAGGCGCGGTCAGATCCGCGCCTTTTCCTTTTGTTCCTGGACCCCAAGTGCGATGAGCCAAGCCGCGCCAGCATCCTTTGTCTATGACCCGCCGCTGGAGCCGTTTCTGACGGTGCTGCACGCAGATGACGATCTTCTGGTCATCGACAAGCCGAGCGGGCTCTTGAGCGTCCCAGGCAAGGCTGCCGAACATGGTGACTGCGTCGAAAGCCGCGCGCAGGAGCGCTTCTCTGATGCGCGGATCGTTCACCGGCTCGACATGGATACGTCCGGTGTCATGGTTCTTGCAAGGAACCCTGCAGCACATCGGCATCTGGGGCTTCAGTTCGAACGGCGCAAGACGCTCAAGACCTACATTGCCGATATCTGGGGGAGCCCGTCAGAAGACGAGGGAGAAATTGATCTGCCGCTCGTTTGCGACTGGCCGAACAGGCCCAAGCAGATGGTCAGCTTCGAGTTTGGCAAACCTGCGCTCACCAGGTGGAAGGTACTTGAGCGGAAAGAACTGACGACGCGGGTCCGGCTGTTTCCCCATACGGGACGGTCGCATCAACTGCGTGTCCACATGCTTTCGCTCGGGCATCCAATCACCGGCGACAGGTTCTATTCGGAAGGTGAGGCGCTGACAGCCTCCAGCAGGCTTGCGCTCCACGCCGAAACGCTTGAACTGCACCATCCGGCGCATGGGGAGCGGATCTGTTTCCGGTCCGAAGTACCGTTCTGACGCTCATTGGTGTTGGTGATTGGATTGCCGGTCAGCTCAAGACGGCTGTTCCAGGTCGCGGTCAGGCGTTCGCCAGATATCTTTCCATCTGCAAGTCGGGATAGAGCTCCCGCATGCGGTGACCGCAGATCTTGTCGATGATTTCGCATTCCTGACGGGACAGGTTTTGAGGCGGCGTATAGGAAACTTCTGGCTCGAAGTTCGTTGCTGACGTCGGTTTCCAGGTGTTGATCTTCGTGTCGGCCACTTCGGGCCTGATGCCCGTCAGATTGGTGAAGGCCTCTATCCGGTCGATATTCTCCTGAAGGTTTTCCGTCAGGTCCTCATATTCGACGACGTGCAGCATTGCCGGCAGATTTTCGAATTGATTGCGCTTCAGCGTGACGATCACTTCCGTGTTGGCGATCCACTCGGTGCAGCCTTCGACAAGCTTCGACAGGTCAGTGATCCAGCCCTTCGACTTCTGCGACCGCAGAACATCGTAGACATTCCGATAGATGTAGATGCATTTGAGGTCGCTGATCAGGTCCGACGTCTTGACGACGCTTTGAAAGGAAACATTGGGAACCTTTACCGCCCAGATATCCTTGTCGATTGCCTGTGTCGCATCGTCGTAGCTCTGTCTGTAGACCTGCACGGCTCCAACCAGCGCATGGGTTGGAAATTCTGCCGGCAGATCGAGGCCAACCATCCAGTAGTCATAGTTCTCTTCGAAGATGTTGTTCCACTCGAAGGCTTGCCGTTCCTGGTTGTTCTGGACGTTTACAATCTCCTTGTGCGCAAACTCGCACAAGTTGATGATGCGGCGCCCACAGGTTTCCCCGTAGCAAATTCCGTTTTCCGAACTCGTGATCAGCCGTTGCAGGAGCGTTGTTCCTGAACGCGTGGTCGGCGAAGTTACGAGAATGGGACTGGCTGTCATGGTGCGAAGCTGGCTTTTCTTCGTCTGGAACGGCGGTCTCGTGGCGAATCGCTTTGAAAACGCTAACACGAATGAACGCTGACGTCGAAAAGGGTGCTCTTGCGCAACCTGCGCTCGCAGCGATGTGCGAGCGCGATACTAGATGAAAAGGCTTGCTGTGTGTCGTGGCCGGATCAGCCGTTGCCGACGCGGCCAAGACCTTCGCGGGCGATCTTGTTGGAGTTGTCCAGCGTGATCGCACGGGTGTAGCTCCGGCGCGCATCCTTCGGATTGTTGAGCATTTCCTGGGCGAGGCCCCGGTTCGCCCAGGCAATAGCGGAATCCCGGTCGAGGTTGACAGCCATCGACAGGTCCGAGAAGGCGGCGTTCGGGTCGTTTACAGCGATGTAGGAGATGCCGCGAGCGATATAGGGAGCGCTTGCCTTCGGGTTCAGGCCGATGGCGGTCGCGAAGTCCTCGATCGCGCGCTGATGCTGGTTCTGCGCCTGGTAGATCAGGCCGCGATTGTAGAACGCACGGGCATCGCTGCTGTCACGGGTGATGACGGAATTGAAGTCCGCAAGGGCAGCGTTGTAGTTGCCCTGTTGGCGATAGATGTTGCCACGCCCGACATAGGCCACGTCATAGTCCGGCTTGATGTTGATCGCGCGGGTGTAGTCGGAGACCGCCTGATCGTTCTGGCCCATTCGGCGATAGACAAGACCGCGGTTGGCATAGGTCTGGTAGGACTGCGGGTTGAGCTGCAGAGCCCGATTGAAGTCCTCGACCGCCTTGTCCAGCTTGCCGGCCTGGCCGTAGGCGATGCCGCGGGTGCTGTAGGCGCTTGCATCGTTCGGATTGGCATCGATCACCGCCGTCAGAGAGGCGATGTTGGTCGAAGATCCGGCCGAAGCATTGGTCGGCACATCGTCGTAGACGCCCGTGGTGCAGGCCGACAGCACGGCAGCAAGGCCAAGCAACGTTGCATGGGGCAGAAACTTGCGCATGCGGCACATACGATCTCTAAGGGTCAAGCGATTAGACATGCCGTTCATCTGCCTCCAATAGGGCGGGAGTATGGCTGCTTCACGCTCTTTGAACCGAGCCGGAAGCATTCCCCGCAAAACGCCAAAAGCCGACCGGAACTTCGGTCGGCCTTAGGGCAGTTTTGAGAAGATTGGCGGCCAAATCCGCCAGAAACGCTCAAGCCGAACTTAGCGGCGAGCGGACTTGCCCGGGAGCAGGCCTTCACGCTGTGCCCGCTTGCGAGCCAGCTTGCGTGCACGGCGAATTGCTTCAGCCTTTTCACGCGCCTTCTTTTCAGACGGTTTTTCAAAGTGACCGCGAAGTTTCATTTCACGGAAGATGCCTTCGCGCTGCATCTTTTTCTTGAGCGCCTTCAGCGCTTGATCGACATTGTTGTCGCGAACCAGAACCTGCACGCGTTTTTTCCCGTTTTCGATGCGCTGCAGAGGATCCGCAGCAAGAATAACCATGATGGAAGCGAGGCTTCGCCAACGAACCTTACGGTGGCTTCAAAAACACATGCGAATGCCCATCGGTTTACCGATCAACCAAGCATCCACTTGTGTACAGAGACCTTATCGCCGCTGACGCGTCGCTCACTTTGGCGCGCTTAATACCAGAGCAAACCCTATGTGTCCACAGGCATTCGCAAAGAAACCCGCCAAAATCGGATTCCGGCACCTGCGCCGGAGCGTGTCCCCAACCCGTAGAACAAGTGTGGACACCGGACAGTATCACGACTAGAGGTGGATGTCTCACCCCGGTCAGAAGAGCCTCGTGCAAGAAGGCGTGACCTTGCCCACATTGTTGGAGGAAACAATGGCGCAGAACGCGTCAAGGGCTCCCGATTCGGACAAGAGCCAGTCCCTTTGGCGGAGCGACATACGGCCTACCCTTTCTCTGGGGTTGCCGCTTGCCGGGGCCCAGTTGGCCCAGATGGCCATCAATACCACGGACGTTCTGATGATCGGACGTCTCGGCGCGCAGGAGCTTGCTGCCTCCGTGCTGGCCTTCAATTTCTACATGCTGGTCTGGTTTTTCGGGATGGGTGTGCTGCAGGCGGTGATTCCGCTTGCCGCTCGTGCCCGCGGCCAGAAAAAGCTGCGCGACCTGCGCCGGGCCGTGCGCATGGGCTTCTGGATTTCCGTCCTGTTCTGCATCCCGGTCTGGGGCATCCTGATCTTCATCGAGCCTATCCTGCTGATGCTGGGGCAGGAGCCGGAACTGGCCAGGCTCGCGGGGGTCTACATGGTCTATCTGCAATGGACCATGTTGCCGGCTCTGCTGATCATGGCCGTGCGCGGCTTCCTGACAGTAATGGAGCGGACGCAGGTGGTGCTCTGGGCGACGATTGCCGGTGCCATCGCGAATGCGTTCCTGGATTATGTGCTGATTTTCGGCGAACTCGGTTTCCCGCGTCTGGAACTGGTTGGGGCGGGGATTGCCTCGGTCATCAGTGCGACAACGACATTCCTGTTCCTGCTGGCGTATGCCGTGCTGCACCCCAGGCTTCGGCGCTACAACATTCTTGGCCGTATCTGGCGGTCGGACTGGCCTGTCTTCTTCCAGATCGTCCGACTGGGAACGCCGATTGCACTGACCATCATTGCAGAGGGCTCCCTGTTTACAGCCTCGTCGGTGATGATCGGCTGGTTGGGCACGCTGCCGCTCGCCGGTCACGGCATCGCCCTGCAGATCGCATCCATCACCTTCATGGTGCCTGTCGGTCTGTCCGTGGCCGCCATGACCCGCGTCAGCCTTGCTTCCGGACGGGACGACCACAAAGGGGTTGGCCGCGCCGGCTGGACCGCGCTGGTCGTGACCATGCTGTTCATGGGCCTATTTGCCATTCTCTTCTGGACGATCCCGGAGCAGCTGGTGGGTGCATATCTCGACCTCAGCGACCCTGAAGCCAGGGAAGTGATGGCCTATGGCGTCTCGTTCCTGACGGTCGCAGCACTGTTCCAGCTTGCCGATGGCGGCCAGATTATCGGCGTCAATAACCTGCGCGGCCTGGGCGACACCACGATACCGCTTTTCTATGCCCTGTTTGGATACTGGGTCGTCGGCATCAGCCTGTCGCTTGGACTTGGTTTCGTGGCCGAATGGGGCGGGGTCGGTGTCTGGTGCGGCCTGGCGGGTGGCCTTGCCTCCGTCGCGGTGCTGGCGAACCTGCGCTTTGCCCGGCGGGAGAAGCTGGGTCTCGTGCCCGGCTGAGCCAGCTCCGTTTTGGCAACGTATCGGCGTCAAAACCAGAAAGCCCCGGCTCGTGTCCGGGGCTTTTTCAATCCTTTTCAGATGGTCCTGTTCAGGACTTTTCCGAGATCCGGTTGACGTGGCCCATCTTGCGGCCTTCGCGGGTTTCGGACTTGCCGTAAAGATGCAGACGGGCAGCGGGTTCCTTGAGAACCTCGTGCCAGCTGTCGGCGTCGAAACCGATGAGATTTTCCATGACAGCATCCGAATGCCGCTCGGCAGAGCCAAGAGGCCAGCCGGCGACAGCGCGAATGTGCTGGTCGAACTGGGACGTCAGGCAGGCGTCCTGCGTCCAGTGGCCGGAATTGTGAACGCGCGGCGCAATCTCGTTGACCAGCAGCCTTTCGCCTGCTGCCTCGCGCACCAGGAACATTTCAACGCCCATGACACCGACATAATCCAGACCGGCAACAATCTTCCCGGCCATCGCACGGGCTGCGTCCAGCGTTGCCTGCGAGACGCCGGCCGGAACGGTCGAGGTCTTCAGGATGTGGTTTTCGTGGTGGTTCCGGGCAACGTCGTAGCAGGCAATGCCGCCGTCCAGGTCGCGTGCGACAATCACTGAGACTTCACACTCGAAGGGGATAAGCGCCTCGAGCACCATCGGTACCGCGCCGAGTTTTTCGAAGGCGCCGTCGGCATCCTCGGGCTTGCGGATCATCTGCTGCCCTTTGCCGTCATAGCCGAAGCGGCGGGTCTTCAGTACGCCCTTGCCGCCAAAACGCGCGACGGCTTCATCGAGATCCTGCTGCGAGGCAATGTCGGCGAAGTCGGCAATGGCAACACCGGCACCGGAGAGAAACTGCTTTTCGAACAGTCGATCCTGGGAAACCTCCAGCGCGCGTACACCGGGGCGCACCGGAACCTTGGCGTCGAGATGGGCAGCGGTCGGACCCGGCACGTTTTCGAATTCATAGGTGACGGCGTCGACGGAAGAGGCGAAGCGGTCGAGCGCGTCGATGTCCTCATAGGGCGCAACCGTGAAGGTGGCGCTGACGTCAAAAGCGGGACTGTTCGGATCCGGGCAGAAAATATGTGTCTTCAGACCAAGGCTGGCGGCCGATTGTGCCAGCATCCGGCCGAGCTGGCCTCCACCAAGGATGCCGATGGTGTCGCCTGGGCTCAAACGGGTTTTGGCGTTCATGGTATGGATCCTACCCGCGTCGGGCTATTTCAGTCGTTGGATGGCGTTTCGGCGACGGCGGCAGTGCGCTCGGCGCGGAAGGCGGTGAGGGCGGCGTCGATTGCCGGATCATGCAGGGCCAGGACGGCAGCGGCCAGCAGGGCGGCGTTGGTGGCACCTGCCTTGCCGATGGCAAGCGTGCCGACCGGAATGCCGGCGGGCATCTGCACGATGGACAGGAGACTGTCCTCGCCGGAAAGCGCCTTGCTTTCGACCGGAACACCGAAGACGGGCAGCGGCGTCAGGGCCGCGGTCATGCCTGGAAGATGGGCTGCACCGCCTGCGCCTGCGATGATGATCTTGAAGCCTTCGGCCTTTGCGCTCTTGGCGAAGTCGTACATCCGGTCCGGCGTGCGGTGGGCGGAGACGATGCGTGCCTCGTAGCTGACGCCGAGCTGGTCCAGCGTGTCGGCGGCGTGTTTCATTGTCGGCCAGTCCGACTGACTTCCCATGATGATGGCGACATCCGCTTTGGCCATAAAATGCTCCAGTTTCCGGCGGGCTCAGAAGAGCCGCGGAGTATAGGCAGCGCGCCGCGCATCGCAAGCGCGAATCGGCAGATTTCGTGTCGGAAATTCACATTCGGGGTGCAGGGTGCCGATGCGGGAAACCCGGTGGCAGGCAAGCTCAGGCGATGATGTCCGGGAACAGCTGATCCTCAAGTGCCGTGATCCGGTCCTTGATCATCAGTTTCTTCTTCTTCAGCCGCTGCAGCTGCAAGGCATCTTGGTTCGAAGTTGAGGCGAGTGCCTCGACGGCCGCATCAAGATCTCTGTGTTCCTGGCGAAGCTGCGCCAGTTGCAAACGCAACGCATCACTATCCATCTGCGCCATCTATGTCCCCCAAACAGGAGATAAGTCCTAATCCATTTTGCCGATGACGGGCAAGATATCATCTTAGGCCAGCCGGTGGCCGGTTTTCAAAAGTCCCTTGCTTTCGTCACGCGAACCGGGGTGCAGGTCACGATTTCGTATGTTGAAAACTTGTGAACTGGCAAATCTTTCAAGGGTAATTTTCGTGAGTTTTAAGTGTCTTAATTGGGGCCGGTTCTTCAGGGTTTCCTAAGGATAGCAGCGAGAATGCATAATTTGACGGCGAAACGCTCAAGCTATGCGCAAAGAACAATCGACAACGCCGGAATTCCTGTGGCACGATGAAAATGTTGAGCCAACAGACAGGAGGTTATCCATGTCAATGCAGTCGCATCTCGCAGAACTTGAGCGCCGTCACGCGGAAATGGAACGCAAGATTGAAGACGCTCAGTTACATCCGAGTACAGACTCCCTGCAATTGGCTGACATGAAGCGTCAAAAGCTCAAGATCAAGGATGAGATTACGCGAATACGGGAAAAGGAAACGCTCCATTAGAGGGCAGTTCCACTGAGATTGAACGCCGCGCATTGCGCGGCGTTTTTGTTTTCAGCCGCTAGAGCGCCTTTGCCTGCTCGCGCAGGGCGAATTTCTGGATTTTGCCTGTCGAGGTCTTGGGCAATTCGCAGAAGACAACAGTCTTCGGAGCCTTGAAGCTGGCAAGGTGCTGCCTGCAGAAGGCAATCAGGTCGGCCTCGCTAACCGTTGAACCGTCCTTCAGCTCGACAAAGGCACAAGGGGTTTCGCCCCATTTTTCGTCCGGTTTCGCCACCACAGCCGCGGCCTGCACGTCGGCGTGCTTGTAGAGCACTTCTTCCACTTCGATGGAGGAGATGTTCTCGCCGCCGGAGATGATGATGTCCTTGGACCGGTCCTTCAGCTGGACATAGCCGTCGGGGTGCAGGACGCCGAGGTCTCCGGAATGGAACCAGCCGCCCTTGAAGGCCTTCTCGGTCGCTTCCGGGTTTTTCAAATAGCCCTTCATTACGACATTGCCGCGGAACATGACCTCGCCAAGGGTCTCGCCATCGGCGGGCACCGGCTCCAGCGTTTCCGGGTCGAGCACCGTCAGACCTTCCAGAGCGACATAGCGTACGCCCTGGCGTGCCTTTTTCTGTGCCTGTTCGGCAAGCGGCAGGTCGTTCCATTCGACCTTCCAGTCGTTGACGACCGCCGGGCCGTAGACTTCCGTAAGTCCGTAGAGATGGGTGACGTTGAAACCGGCGGTCTTCATGGCTGCGAGCACGCTTTCCGGCGGCGGGGCGGCGGCTGTGAAGAATTCCACTTCGCGGTCTAGATCGCGCTTGTGCTCGGGTGCTGCGTTGAGGAGCGTCGACATGATGATCGGCGCGCCGCACAGGTGGGTGACGCCTTCATCGGCAATCAGGTCCCACATGGTTTGCGGGCGGACCCAGCGCAGACAGACATGGGTTCCGGCGACAAGCGACAGGGACCAGGGAAAGCACCAGCCGTTGCAGTGGAACATCGGCAGGGTCCAGAGGTAGACCGGGTGCTTGGCCATGGAAGCGGTAATCACATTCGCCTGGGCCAGCAGATAGGCGCCGCGGTGGTGGTAGACCACGCCCTTCGGATTGCCCGTGGTGCCGGAGGTGTAGTTGAGCGCGATCGCATCCCATTCGTCATCCGGAAGCGACCAGGCAAAGTCCGGGTCGCCCGATTGCACGAATTCCTCATAGTCGAGGCTGCCGAGACGTTCGCCTTCCTGCGGAAATTCGGTGTCGGAAAAGTCGATCACGGTAGGTGTCACCGTCGCAATCGACAGGGCTTCCTTGACGACCGGCGCATATTCACGATCGGTGATCAGCACCTTGCAATCGGCATGGTCGAGCTGGAAGGCAATGATAGCAGCATCGAGGCGTGTGTTCATGGAATGCAGAACCGCACCGGCCATCGGTACCCCGTAGTGGGCTTCCAGCATCGGCGGCACGTTGGACAGCATGACGCTGACCGTATCGTTCTTGCCGATTCCGAGCCGCGTCAATGCGGATCCAAGCTGGCGCGCCCGCCGGTAAAAGGTCCGGTAGTCGGTCCGCTGACGGCCATGGACGATCGCAACCGTGTCCGGAAATACATCCGCCGCTCTTGCCAGGAAGCTCAGCGGACTGAGCGGTGCATAATTGGCGGTGTTCTTGTCGAGACCCCGGGCGAAGGGGTTGACGCTGGCATCCATGACCATCCTCCCTGAAGCATCCCGCCAGCAGATGGGAACGGGATGCCAAAAACGTCTTGAGACCAATCTGGTGCCCTCCGCCACATGGGGGGAAGGCACGGTGACCGGTTGATTTTGGCCGTATCAAAACCGGAAACGGTTTGCCGTGCAATTGGTCATTGGCGGGGGTATCCCCTTAGACGATCCACCCCGCGCGCCATGTCAGGCAAGAAGGCCGACAATTCCGTCATAAGTCAGCTTGGCGCCGATCACGCCCATGAAGATATAGATGATGGCGTAGAACATTTCCGCCTTGACGATGCGCACCAGCCAGACGCCGACAAGAGTTGCCACCAGCGCAACTGGAAACAGCGTGACGGAAGTCGACAGGTTGGTGGCGTCGAATTGTCCCAGCAGGAAATAGGGCACCAGCTTGATCGCGTTCACGGTGGCGAAAAAGATGACCGCCGTTCCGGCGAACAGCATGGGCGCCATGCGCAGCGGCAGCATGTACATCTGAAAGGGGGGGCCGCCGGTGTGGCTGATGAAGCTGGTGAAGCCTGCCATCATGCCCCAGAACGTGCCCTTCGGCAGATTGTGACCGCTTGCGGTGGTGATCTTGCGCTGCTTGAAGAGATAATCGGCGACGAAGGCCAGGGACATTATGCCGATCAGGAAGATGACGAAGGAGTCGTTGACATAGGCGGCCGTGGCCCAGCCGATGCCAATGCCCATCACGGCCGCGGGCAGCAGAATGCTGAGGGTTTTCCAGTCAGCACGGCCGCGATAGGCAATCAGCGCGACAATGTCCATCACGATCAGGATCGGCAACATGATGCCGGCGGCCTGCAGCGGTGAAATGACGAGCGCCATGATCGGCACTCCAAGCATGGCGAAGGTACCGCCGAACCCGCCCTTGGACAGGCCGACCAGAAAGACCGACGGAATGGCGGCCGCATAGAACCAGGGATCAGTAATTGGGATCATGTGCTGAGAAACGCGAGGAGTAGAACGGACAGGCCCGGCAGACAATCATGCCAGAGTGCTTACGTAAAGTCCCGAAGGCCGAATTGCCTATAAGCGGAGGCTTGCAATTTCGGGTGCCCTTACAGCACTCTAGGCCGCAAAAGCCGGAGCTGTGTCTCCGGGCTTGTGTTTGGGAGGACATTGTCATGGCAAGCCGGTATCACGAGATCTACCAGGGCTGGAAACAGGATCCGCTCGGGTTCTGGAAAGAGGCCGCTGAGGAAATCGACTGGGTCTCGACGGGCGACAAGGTGTTCGATCCCGATCAGGGGCAATATGGCCGCTGGTATCCGGATTGGGAGTGCAACACCTGCTACAACTGCCTGGACAGGCACGTGGAGCGCGGTCGTCCCGGCCAGCCGGCACTTATCTACGACAGCCCGATTACCGGACGGACAGCAAGCTACACCTATGCGGAGCTTCTGGAAGAGGTGGAGGCCATGGCCTGCGTGCTGGCCGACCAGGGCCTCGTCAAGGGCGACCGGGCCATCATCTACATGCCGATGATCCCCCAGGCCGTGATGGCGATGCTGGCTTGCGCGCGTCTTGGTGTCATTCATTCCGTCGTCTTCGGCGGATTCGCCGCCAACGAACTGGCAACGCGAATCGATGATGCGACCCCGAAGGCAATCATCGCAGCATCCTGCGGCATCGAGCCGGGCCGCGTCATTGCCTACAAGCCCCTGATCGATCAGGCCATCGACATTGCCAGGCACAAGCCGGACAGCTGCCTCGTCTTCCAGCGCGAGGAACTGACGGCGGACCTGAAAGCGGGCAGGGACCACGATCTCGGTGCTCTTCAGGCAGATGCTGTCGCGGCCGGGCGCAGGATCGCGCCGGTTCCGGTGAAGGCAACCGACCCGCTCTATATTCTCTACACTTCCGGCACGACCGGTCAGCCGAAGGGTGTCGTTCGCGATAACGGCGGCCACATGGTGGCGCTGAAATGGTCGATGCAGAACCTTTACGACATTCAGCCGGGGGAAGTTTTCTGGGCGGCATCAGACGTCGGCTGGGTGGTTGGCCATTCCTACATCTGCTACGCGCCGCTATTGCACGGCTGCACCACGATCGTGTTCGAGGGCAAGCCTGTGGGGACGCCGGATGCGGGAACGTTCTGGCGGGTTATTTCCGACCACAACATCGTATCTCTGTTCACGGCGCCGACTGCCTTCAGGGCGATTCGCAAGGAAGACCCGAAAGGCGAGCTGATCCAGAAATATGATCTGTCCCAGTTCCGGTCCCTGTTTCTGGCGGGGGAGCGTGCGGACCCTGAAACGGTTAACTGGGCCATCGATCAATTGCAGGTGCCGGTGATCGACCACTGGTGGCAGACGGAAACCGGCTGGTGCATCGTCGGCAATCCGGTTGGTCTCGGTCAGTTGCCGGTCAAGCCGGGGTCTCCCACCGTGCCGATGCCCGGCTACGACGTCCAGGTGCTGGACGATGCCGGCCATCCGCTGGGCGCCAATACACTTGGCAACATCGTGGTGCAACTGCCGTTGCCGCCGGGTTCATTGCCGACTTTGTGGAATGCGGACAAGCGATTCTTCGATGCCTATCTCGCCGAGTTCCCCGGGTACTACAAGACCGCGGATGCCGGGATCATTGATGATGACGGGTATCTGTCGATCATGGCGCGGACCGACGACATCATCAACGTTGCCGGCCACCGACTGTCGACCGGCGGCATGGAAGAGGTGCTGGCCACGCATCCCGATGTTGCCGAATGTGCCGTCATCGGCATTGCAGACAAACTGAAAGGCCAGCTGCCTTGCGGGTTCGTTGTTCTGAAAGCCGGTGTCGACCGGACCCACGACGAGATCGAGAAGGAGCTTATCAAGCTGGTGCGCGACAAGATCGGCCCGGTGGCGGCGTTCAAGATCGCGATCACCGTCGACCGGTTGCCGAAAACGCGTTCCGGCAAGATCCTTCGAGGCACCATGCGCCAGATTGCCGACGGAGAAAGCTGGAAAATGCCGGCCACGATCGATGATCCGGCAATCCTGGACGAGATTACCGAAGCGCTCAAAACACACGGGATTTCCGTCTGAATTGACCAGGTGACGTAGCTGGAGGGCGATAACAGCCATCGACACAGCCGTTTTTGACACTTAATGTCGGGCCGCCGCGAAGCGGCCCGCGCTATTTGCGCATCAGAATTAAACTCAAGCAGCCGTGAGGTTTCCGTGTCTTTGGAGAATAAGGTCGCCATCATTACCGGGGCAGCCCGTGGGATCGGATTTGCAGTCGCCAAGCGCTTTGTCGCCGATGGCGCGAAGGTCGTGATTGCCGATGTGGATGACGAAGCCGGTGAAGCCGCGGCTGAAGATCTGAAATCGCAGGGCGAGGCAATGTACATCCATTGCAACGTCGCTGAACGTCTGGACGTTCGCAATCTGGTTGCCGAAACGCTGAACGCCTATGGCGACATCGATGTGCTGGTCAACAACGCCGGCATCGTGGTCGGCGCGGATTTCCTCGACCTGGAAGAAGAGGATTTCGAGCGCGTCCTGTCGATCAACCTGAAGGGCGCTTTCCTGTGCTCGCAGGCCGTTGCCCGCCACATGGTGGAAAAGGTTCAGAACGGTGGCGAGCCGGGCTGCATCGTCAACATGTCGTCGGTCAACTCGGTGCTCGCGATCCCGAACCAGATCCCCTACTGCGTTTCCAAGGGTGGCATGTCGCAGCTGACCAAGACGACCGCCCTGTCGCTTGCCCAGTACGGTATCCGCGTCAACGCCATCGGGCCGGGCTCGATCATGACCGAGATGCTGGCGTCGGTGAACAGCGATCCGGCGGCGAAGAACCGCATCCTGTCGCGGACGCCGATGCTGCGCGTTGGCGAACCGTCCGAAATCGCCAGCGTCGCCGCGTTCCTGGCGTCCAGCGATGCCAGCTACGTCACCGGTCAGACGATCTTCGCCGACGGTGGCCGCATGCCGCTCAACTACACGGTCGCGGTTCCCGACGACGCGTGATTTGACATCGGCATTCATCAGCCAAGAAGGGCGGCAATCATGCCGCCCTTTTCACGTTTGACGGGCTATGCGGTTTCCGCGTCCAGCTCGGCACCAAACTGGAGCCTCGCCAGTTTGGCATAAAGGCCACCGGCTGCGGTCAGTTCGCCGTGTGTCCCGGTTTCGACAATCCGGCCGTTTTCCATCACCACGATCCTGTCTGCCTTGAGAACCGTCGCCAGCCGGTGCGCGATCACCAGTGTGGTCCGGTTCTCCATCAGCCGGTCGAGGGCTTGCTGGACCAGATTTTCGCTTTCCGCATCGAGCGCGCTCGTGGCTTCGTCCAGCAGCAGCACGGGTGCGTGTTTCAGGACGGCACGGGCAATGGCAATGCGCTGGCGCTGGCCGCCGGACAGAGTAATGCCGCGTTCGCCGACGATGGTGTCGTAGCCGTCCGACATCTTCTCGATGAAGGGGGCCGCAAGCGCTGCTTCCGCGGCGGCGATGACTTCGTCCTGGCTGGCGTCCGGCCGTCCGTAGGCGATGTTTTCCGCAATGCTGGCGCCAAAGATAGCCGTGTCCTGCGGCACCAGTGCGATATGGCGGCGCAGGTCTTCCGGGTCGAGATCCGGCAGGGCAACGCCATTGAGGCGGATGTCACCCGAGACAGGATCGTAGAACCGCATCAGCAGGCTGAAGAGGGTCGACTTGCCTGCGCCGGAAGGTCCGACCACGGCCACGGTTTCGCCCGGTGATATGGTGAGGCTGAGGTCGCGGACGACGGGCATTTTCTCCGCGTTGCGATAGGCGAAAGACACGTCCTGGAAGACAATCTCGCCGCGTGGCGTCTCAGGCAGGCTGACCGGGTTTTCAGGTGCGGCGATCTCCGGCTGGATTTCCAGAAGTTCCGACAGGCGCTCTGCCGCGCCGGCTGCCTGTGAGAGTTCGCCCCAGACCTCGGAGAGGGCAGCCAGGGATCCGGCCGCCAGAATGGAATAGAGCAGGAACTGGCTGAGTTCACCGCCGGTGATCCTGCCGGAGAAGACGTCGCTCGCACCGATCCAGAGGACGGCGACGATGCTGGCCCCGATCACCATGATGGCAAAGCCGGTCAGCGCAGCGCGGGCGACGATTGCCTGGCGGGCAGCCTGGAAGGCGGCATTGACGGCATCTGCGTAGCGGCCTGCGCTACGGCTTTCATGGGTAAAGGCCTGAAGCGTGCGGACCGAGCCCAACATCTCGCTTGCATAGGCAGACGCTTCAGCAAGGGTATCCTGGGCAAAGCGGGACCTTCTGCGCACCTGGCGCCCGAAGCCGAGGATTGGAATGAGAATGACCGGGATAGCTGCCAGGACGATGACGGAAAGCCGTGGACTGGTGACGACCATCATCACGGCAGCGCCCAGGAACATGATCAGGTTGCGCATGGCAAGCGACGCGCTGGAGCCGAAGGCAGCCTTGATCTGGGTGGTGTCGGCCGTCAAACGGGAGAGGATTTCCCCGGATTTGGCGCTGTCGTAAAAGACCGGGCTGAGCCTGGTCATATGAGCAAAGACATCGGAGCGCACATCGGCGACGACCCGTTCGCCAATCCACATGACCAGGAAATAGCGGACGGAACTGGCAGTTGCCAGGGCGCACACCACGCCGATCAGCACGGCGAAATAGGAATTGACCAGCGCGGGGTCATCGGCGCCGAAGCCGAAGTCGATCATCCGGCGGACCGCCGCAGGAAGAACAAGCGTTATGACGGCGGCCGAGAACAGGGCTGCGACTGCCGCTGCAACCATGGTCTTGTGCCGGAAGAGATACGGCAGCAGCCGGGTAAGCGGGCGAAGCGATCTGCGGGACTTTCCGGATGGGGATTGGGTTTCGTTGGCAGGGGCGTCGGCCACTGGGGTCTCCTTGTTGTTCCTTCCCGTCTTAGCATGTTCCGCAGTGCGGACAATGACTTTGGACAAAGCCGCCAAGAGCTTTAAAAGGGCTTTGCCGGAGGAAAGCGGGCCGCGTCGGCGAGGGGTTGAAATCCTTTGCCGGAGATAGCTGGAAATTGCCGGAATTTGCCCCTTGTCTTGGCTCCTTCCATGGGGTATATCCCCGCCTCATGTTTCTGAGGGCGGCGTCCGCAACCGGATCGGCGGCCCCTCATTTCGTTTTGCGTTTGCTTGGCGGCTTTCCCGGAAGGTTGTCACAGGGCGCTTGAAAGGACCGGCCATGAAAGCGGATATTCATCCCGACTACCACACCATCAAGGTCGTCATGACCGATGGCACCGAATACACCACCCGCTCCACTTATGGTGCGGAAGGCGACACCCTGACGCTCGACATCGACCCGACGTCCCACCCGGCATGGACCGGTGGTGACCGTCAGCTGATGGACCGCGGCGGCCGCGTGTCCCGCTTCAAGAACAAGTTCGCTGGCTTCCTGGGCTCCTAAGCTTCAGCCACGACAGTTTCAAACGAAAAGCCCGGCCTTTGGCCGGGTTTTTTGTGTTTTGAGGTCTGCAGGAAGCGCAGCAAATACAATGTCAACCCGGGCGAGCGCCGCGAGATCCTGGGTTTACCCGTTTCCTGAGAGCTGGCCAGAGAGCTGACCAGAGACCTGACAAGTGACTTGGCCAGAAAACTGGAGCGTGTTGATCTTCATCAGCAAACCCTGGCGCTTCGGCATTCGGTGTTGAGTATAGGCTTCGGATCTACGCTTCGCTACTCGGGAGGCTCCCCGGGGTTTTACTGGGATCCGGCGCAGGCTCACCCAAAACAAAAAGCCGCCTTGCGGCGGCTTTTCGAATTCGAAAGAGGTTGATCGGACTTAGCCGAACTTGCCGAATGCGGCGTGCAGCTTGTTGATCTGGGAAGCGACCGGATTGTCGTTCGTTGCTTCCTCGACCTGCTCTGCGTCCTTGCGGTACAGCATCTTGTCGAGGTGGACGACGCGTTCCTGCAGCCGGGAAGAGCGGTCGACCAGCTCGCGCAACGTTTCCGGCAGATCAGTCCAGGTTGGGCCGCCCGCAGCTGTGGACAGCTTGTCGAGGCGAACCTTGTTCTTCTCACTGCCGGCCTGCTCACGGGACATCTCGCCCTCGTTGACCGCACGCTGCAGCAGCAGCCAGGAGGCCAGCTGCATGAGCCGGGTGGTCAGACGCATGGACTCCGTCGCGTAGGCGAGGGAGGCAGGACGCGGAAGCTGCTTGGCTTCTTCGCGGCCGTTGCCGTCCAGGTACATTGCGGTTTCCTCGACCAGCGACATGCCTTCCTGAAACAGGCTCTGGAAGCTGTCGGAGCTGGCAAGGTGATGCGCGATATGAACTGCGCTTCCTGTGTCACCGGCTTTTTTGATCTCGTCCGTCATAGGATTGCTAAGCCTCAATTACTCTTCCGGTTATCCTGCCATCTCTTCTTGGTCTGTCCCGGGATATGACATCCCGTTTCAGGTGTTCCTTTTTGGAACGATGCAGGTCTTCATGGCCTGTATCCAGCAAAGCGCGTGCCAAACGGACAAGTAAACGGCCATTAACCAGAACATTGACAAGATACTATGAGGCGTTGGCAAAAAAAAGAGCCGCTTGGTTGCGGCTCTGAGTCTTTAACAGGGAGGCGTCAAACAGAGTGGACAGGAGCCACTCACATCCAGATGACTGGATAGCTATGTTTATATTTTAGAAAGATTAATAAGAGGTAAACGAGTAAATTTTTACCTATCAGCTTTACTGTAAGTGCGTGTCAAAAAAGGACATAAACTCAAGTTCTGTAATAATTTACAGGGTCACTTCTGGAAAATTGAGTTGGCTGCATCGCGAATAGTGCCGCGTTGCTCAAGCTCCTTCTGGGTACGGTTAATTTCACCCTTCAGGGCTTCGATCCGTTCCTGCAGCTCGGCCTCGGAAAGACGAGACAGTTCTTCCCCTACGGTAACCGCGCCAAGTGGTGATTTTTTGGGGACATCTTCATCAAACAGGTTCATCGGTTTCCTCCTCTGCGGTCCCAGATCGGGGTCCGGCCGCGTTTCCGACCGTTATTCAACCCGAGCCCGGGCGGGTTGCCTCGCCGGGCTGTTTTCCTGCAAATAGACAGACGCTCGATTTACCATATGCCAGGCACAGTTGGCCTAGCCAGTCCCAAAATGAACCAAAAAGGAAACGCCTCTATGCAGAATCTGCCGGATCGCATGACCGCCGTTGCCATTTCAGAGCCCGGAGGACCGGAGGTTCTGCGCGTTGAAGAGCGGTCCATTCCCGAATTGGGACAAGGTGAGATCCTGATCAAGGTGGCGGCTGCCGGTATCAACCGGCCGGATGTCCTGCAGCGCAAGGGGGCCTATCCGCCGCCGAAGGGCGCGTCCGACCTGCCGGGGCTAGAAGTCTCTGGCGAAGTGGTGGCTCTGGGCGAGGGATCAAGTCGGCACAAGATCGGTGACAAGGTAACGGCGCTCGCCCCTGGCGGCGGCTATGCGACCTACTGCAAGGTGCCGGAAGGACATGCCCTGCCGGTTCCCAAGGGGCTTTCCATGGTGGAGGCCGCAGCCGTTCCGGAAACCTTCTTCACTGTCTGGACCAATGTGTTCGATCGCTGCGGCCTGAAAAGCGGAGAGCGCTTCCTGGTGCATGGCGGCACTTCGGGTATCGGCACAACGGCAATCCAGCTCGCGAAGGCTTTCGGCGCCGAAGTCTTCACTACCGTCGGGTCTGCGGAAAAGGCCGAGGCGGTGAAAAAGCTCGGCGCGGACCACGCCATCAACTACCGTGAAGCGGAGTTCGAAAAGGTGATCCTGGAGATCACGGGCGGCGAAGGGGTGGACGTGATCCTGGACATGGTCGGTGGTGACTATGTTGAACGGAACTGGAAAGCCGCAGCGGTCGAAGGACGTATCTGCCAGATCGCGACGCTGAACGGCATTGCGGAGAACGTCAATTTCTCTCGCCTGATGGTCAAGCGCCTGACCCATACGGGGTCGACGCTGCGTCCACGCAGCGATGCGTTCAAGACGGCAATTGCCGAAAGCCTGAAAGAGAAGGTCTGGCCGCTGCTCGAATCGGGCAAAGTCGCACCCGTGATGGATTCCACCTACCCCTTGGCCGAGGCCGCGGAAGCCCATCGGCACATGGAAGGCTCTGGCCATATTGGAAAAATCGTCCTGACGGTGGATGTCTGATGCCGGATGGAAACCTGCAACTGCGCGATTGTTACGCGAGTATTTGCGTTTCCGTGTTTTTCGACATATATTCCGGCCACTTTCCAGGAAACTGATCAAGGAACACCGCTTTTTCGCCCTGCCGGGCGAGGGAGCAGACGAGAGGAATTTATCTGATGGCGAACACGCCGCTTATGCCGAAGGCAACCGCCGTCTGGCTCGTGGACAATACCGCGCTGAGTTTCACTCAGATCGCCTCCTTCTGCAAACTGCACCCGCTTGAAGTGAAGGCAATTGCCGATGGCGAAGCCGCACAGGGGATCAAGGGCCTTGATCCGATCCTGACCGGCCAGCTCTCCCGTGAAGAAGTCGAAAAGGCTCAGAGAGATCCGAACTATCAGCTGAAGCTTCAGGGTTCGAAGGTGGTCGTGCCTGAATCCAAGCGCAAGGGACCGCGTTACACGCCGGTGTCCCGTCGTCAGGACCGTCCGAATGCGATCCTGTGGCTGGTGCGCAATCATCCGGAACTGAAGGATGCGCAGATCATGCGCCTTGTCGGCACCACCAAGCCGACCATTGCTGCAATCCGCGACCGGACCCACTGGAACTCTGCCAACCTGACGCCGTCCGACCCGGTTACCCTGGGCCTGTGCAGCCAGCTTGAGCTGGACATGGAAGTCGAAAAGGCGGCGAAGAATGCTCCGCTGCCGATGGCGGGCGAAGTCAACGAGACCCTGATGTCCGTCGAAGACAGCACCAGCGAAGACGCTATCGCAGCTGCTTTCTCGCTCGATCCGTCCAAGCCGATCCAGCGCGAGGAAGAAGAGGAAATCGACGCCGATGCCGTGTTCGCCAAACTGAACTCGCTGAAGAGCGAAACTCAGGACGAAGACGAAGAAGACGACGAAAACCGCTGATCGCTTCCCGCTTTCTGCAAATTCTGGAACCGCCGGCTGAGTTCAGCCGGCGGTTTTTGTTTGACCTTCCAGACGCATGTTTCCGGCTTGCCCGCCCAGGGTGTGGAATGGCTGAATTTTCGACATGAGCCGTACCCAGATCATATGAAAACGCGTTGCCACGTTGAGGATCACACAATAATCTCCCTGAAAAATTCGGGAGACGCTCATGACCTACAGACTTTTGAAACTTGCTTTTGGCCTGACCCTCGCCTTTGGCTCGTTCCAGGCTCACGCGGAAACGCGGATCACCTATAAATCCGCCAAGACCGGTTCCTCCTATTACCAGATGGGTGTCCAGATCGCGGAAGCCATCAAGGCCGGCAGCAATGGCGACATGATTGTCACTGTGGAAGAAAGCCAGGGCTCCGTTCAGAACGTGATGGAAGCCAAGGCGCGCGGTGGTGACTATGTGTTCACGACGCCGCCAGCGCTCGTTTCCCTTGCCCAGGGCGGCAAGGCCATGTTCGAAGGCAAGGGCGATCCGAAGTTCGATGAAATCCGTGCCCTGTTCCCGATCCCGTCGTTGACCATGCATTTCGTCATGTCGGCCGATAGCGGTGTTTCCGACTTTGCCGGGATGGAAGGCAAGACGATCCTTCTCGGCAAGGGCTCCTTCGGTGCGACGGAAGGCGAAAAATATCTCAAGATGTTCGGTCTCGAAGGCAAGGTGAACATCGCTGACGCGGAACTTTCCAATGCGGTTGCCGCGCTCAAGAACGGCCAGATCGATGGTTTCGTGACCGCCGGTTCCTGGCCCGCGCCGAATGTTATCGAGGCGGCTGCCTCCGCGGACGTGACAGTGCTTTCGCTCAGCGACGACCAGATTGCCGAAACCAAGCGTTCGAAACTGGTCATTCCGGCCGGGACCTATGCCGGTCAGGCCGAGGACATCGTCACCACCTCGCTGCCGGTCGTTGCCTATACGACCAGCGCCATGGACGACGACACGGCCTATGCCCTGACCAAGACCTTCTGGGACGAAAAAGCCAAGATGGGCGAAGAAGCCCCGTGGTGGAACGGTGTCGATCAGGCACTGATGGCCAATATCACCGGCAAGATCCACCCGGGTGCCGCACGCTACTATCAGGAAGCCGGCATCGAATTGACCGACGCCCAGAAATAAATCACAAGACCGAACGCGGGGCGCCATGGCAGGATCTGCCGGAAAATGGCGCCCCGTATCGTTCGAGCAGACATAATGGTTCGGCGGAAATCGTCCAACGGGCCCTTCCAGGACTGTCCAAAAGCATCAGTTTCCTGCCTTGCGCGGGAGAGCGCTCTGACAGAATGAAACCGTGCAGCGGCATGTCGCCCCTTCGGCAGATAAGCTGCGCAACCAGATAGAAATACCAGCCCATGACCAGTGGTGACACCGCGACATCGCCCTTCCAGCGAATGGCCATGCTTCTTCTCGCAACGGCGCTTGTCGTATTTCATCTCGGGCTGATCTTCTCCGGTCTGGTGCCGAACCTCGTCAGCCGGCCGCTTCATCTTGCACTTGCCTTGCCATGGATCTTCATCTTTGCCAAAGGCGGTTTTCTCGCGCGCGTGAGCGGTGCGGTCCTGTGTGCTGCAGGTGTGGCCGTCTGTCTGTGGATCGTGGCCAACCAGTCCGCGCTTTCGGACCAATACGGCTTTCTGGAAGGTGACTTCCAGTTCTGGATGGCCGGCACCCTGTTGCTGGTTGTGCTTGAGGGCGCGCGTCGCGCAATCGGCTGGCCGTTGCCGGTGGTGGCGGCGCTGGCACTGGCCTATGGCATGTTCGGCCAGCATATTCCGGGTGAATTCGGTCACTCCGGCACGCCGCTTGCGAGTTTTCTCGGCACGCTCACCATTGCTGAAGGCGGGGTCTGGGGAAGCCTGACCGGTGTCTCGGTGGGCGTGGTCGCCATTTTCGTGATTTTCGGCGCGGTTCTGAATGCCGGGGAAGCCGGACAAGGGTTCATGAACGTCGCTGCTGCGGCGGCAGGCCGGCTCAAGGGCGGGGCGGCCAAGGTGTCCGTGTTGTCGTCGGCGCTGTTCGGCTCCATTTCAGGCTCCGCGTCTGCCAATGTGGCTTCCACAGGTGCAATCACTCTTCCGGCCATGACTCGGCTCGGCTACCCGAAAAAACTGGCGGCAGCCGTCGAGGCAGTTGCATCTTCCGGCGGCCAGATCATGCCGCCTTTGATGGGGGCAGGGGCCTTCGTCATGGTGGAGCTGACACGGGTGCCCTATACCCAGATCATGGCAGCAGCCTTGCTGCCGGCAATTCTTTATTTCTTCGCGGTCTGGGTGGGCATCAATGCCTATGCCAAGCGGTATGACCTTGCTGCCATCGACCAGGGCGATCAGCCGCAAATGCGCCAGGTGGCCATTACCTCAGCCTTCTTCCTGGTGCCGTTCTCCGTGCTGCTGTGGGGCATGTTCGTCGCGCGCTATACACCGCAATACGCGGCCTGCATTGCCATTCTGGCCGGTTTCGCGCTGCTTTTCTTCAACGCCCAAGGCACCTTTGCACTCAAGGACATCCTGCTGCGGCTGGAAAGCGCGGCTTTGAACTCGGCCCGTCAGGTATCGGTCATCGCGGCGATCATCGTCTGTGCCTCGATCATCATCGGCGTGCTGGCGATCACCGGGCTCGGCGTCAAGATCACTTCGCTCATTCTGTCCGGGTCGGGTGGATACCTGTGGCCGTCCTTGTTCCTGACCGCGCTTGCCTGTCTGATCCTCGGCATGGAAGTGCCGACGACCGCGGCCTATGTCATCTGTGTTTCCGTTGCCGGACCGGCCTTGATGCAGCAGGGGTTGGAACCCTTGCAGGCGCACCTTTTCGTCTTCTGGTTCGCGCTGCTGTCGACCATCACGCCGCCGGTCTGCGGAGCCGTCTTCATCGCCGCCGGGATGATTGGTGAAAACTGGCTGAAGGTCGCTCTTTCCGCCATGGCGCTCGGCATTGGCCTCTACATCATTCCTCTGGCCATGGTCGCCAATCCGGCGGTGCTGGAGCTTGCGGCCCGCCCGCTGCCGGCGCTGCTTGCCGCTGCCAAGATCGGCCTCGGGCTGGGCCTTGTTTCCTACGGGGTCATAGGCTTCAGGAAGCCCTTGCAGAGGCTGGCCGCAAGCGGCGCAGGCCTTCTGATTATCTTTGTCGGGGGCAATCTGCTCTAGGCAGTCGCCCTAGGTGCCCTGGCCACAGCCTTCCGGCTTGAAAATCCGTTGTGTCGAAGCTGGGTGGCGCAGCAGGGCTGCTGCCGGTCGAATTGGGCGTTGCTGAAAATTGCCGCCGCAGTTGGGGCACGCGCCATTGAGGACATTTTGGGCGCAGTCCGCACAGAACGTACATTCGAAAGTACAGATAAAGGCCTCGTCGGATTCCGGTGGAAGGTCCTTGTTGCAGCATTCACAATTGGGGCGCAGATCCAGCATGGCGGTCTCCGGTAAGGATGTGTGCCAAGGGTCATCCTTTGCGGTCGGTCAGGTCAAGCGGCAATCGCTAGCCCTTTTGAACGCGCTTTCCGAAATCGACGTTGCTGCTCTTCCCGAGGCCGTGTCTGAGGCACAGGTAGATGATGGCGAGGCTTGCCAGCAGCCAGAGTGCACCCCAGAAAATCGTGGGGCCGCCAAACTCTTCCGCCAGCATGTAGGCATCGGAACGGGCACCTGAGCGACGGATGGTGTCGTCGAAAATGTCGAAAGGTACGTAGAGGATGCTGGTCAGGCCGATGACGCGCAGGATCAGGTCGTTGACCGTGACACTGAGGAACCGGGCAGCCGCCAGCATGGCCACGCCGGTGCCGATGCAGAAGGCGAGGGCAAAGAGATCGCGGATATAGAGCAGCGCGACCAGCAAGGTGAAGGCACCGAGCAGGCCCAGCACGATGCGGTCTGCATTTGTTTTCAAGGCAATCATCAAGAGTGCCATGCCGATGGCGAGCGAGCCGAGATAGCCGGCCGTCAACGTCAGGAAACGGCTGCCACCGCGTGTAATCGCATGGCCACCCTGCCAGGGCGAGAGAGAGATTTCCTCCACGGAACCACCGGTCAGGATGGCAGCCAGTGCGTGGGACAATTCATGGAGATAGACGATCAGGATCTTCAAGGGCACGACCAGGAAGGTGTTCCAGAAGAGGAACATCACCGCGGTAATGAGGATGAGCTGCCAATGGCCTTTGAGGATCTGCATGAAATTGAAAAGTCCGTCTGAGGGCGGAAAAGTCAAGCCGGCATACCCGGTTCACCCGACATCACGCGTGCATTCCTCGGGATCCGTTGAGCTGACGTGAGTCTCAGCGTTCCGTCAGTTTCAGTTCGATCCGGCGGTTCTTGGCCAGAGCGTCCGGTGTTTCCCCTTCTTCCAGCGGCTGGAATTCGCCGAACCCGGCTGCGACAAGCCGCTTGGGGTCAACGCCGCGTTCGATCAGGTAGCGGACCACGGAAATGGCCCGGGCGGCGGAGAGTTCCCAGTTGTTGCGAAGGCGCCCCGTGCCCGACAGGGGGCGGGCGTCGGTGTGCCCGTCTACGCGCAGCACCCAGTTGATCTCGTCCGGGATCTGACCGCTGAGCTCCTGGATGGCGTCTGCGAGCTTGTCGAGCTCCTGCCGGCCTTCCGGGTTGATGTCTTCCTGACCGCTGTCGAACAGCACTTCGGACTGGAACACGAAACGGTCGCCAACGACGGAGATGTCGGAACGCTGGGACAGGATTTCGCGCAGGCGACCGAAGAAGTCCGAGCGGTAGCGCGACAGTTCCTGCACGCGCTGAACCAGTGCGGCGTTCAGCCTCTTGCCGAGGCTGGCGATCTTGGCCTGGCTGTCGGCTTCCTTTGCCTCGGAAGCTTCAAGAGCAGCGTTAGCGGCAGCTATCTGGCGGCGTAGTGCCGCGATCTGCTGATTGAGCAGCTCCACCTGCGCAAGGGCGTCCTGGCTGATCTGACGTTCGTCGTCGAGCAGATTTTCCAGCTGGGTGGCGCGTCCGCCAGCGGCATCGGCTGCACCAGAACTGTTTTCCAGAAGGCCAAGCAGCCGGGTCTGTTCGCTCTGTGCATCGGAAAGGCTGGCCTGCAGGCCGAGGATCGTGTCTTCCAGCTCCCCGGAATTGGCGCGCTCCAGGGCGAGAAGCTCCGTCAGCTCGCTGATCTGGGCATTCAGCCGGTTCAGCACCGTGTCGCGGCCCGAAAGCTGCTGCGACAGGAAGAACTGGGCGATCATGAAGATGGACAGCAGGAAGATGATGACGAGCAGCAGTGTCGCCATGGCATCAACGAAGCCGGGCCAGTAGTCGGTCGACTGGGCCCTTCGGCGAGCGCGCAATCCTGCCAGTCCGGCCATCGTCTACTCCTTCGCGCGGTCGAAAGCGGCGGCGATCGAGGACAGGAGCCCTTCGATGCGCTTTTGCTGTTCGCCCTGGGCCTCGGCCCAGTCGCGCATCATCTGCTGTTCGGAGCGAACGTGTTTCACCAGGCCCTGAATGCCTTCGGCCAGATTGGCCATGGCCTGGTTGGCATTCTTGCTTCCGCCTTCCTCAACGCTTTTCTGCAGGGCGGAGATCGAGGCCTGTATCTGTTCGACGCCGGGTGAATCCGGGGCATTGAACAGGCTTTCTTCCGGATCGATGTCAGTAACCGTGGACAGCCAGTCTTCCAGCTCGTTGTAGAACCGGTTCTGGGCCTGTCCCGCCTGCAGATCCAGGAAGCCGAGCACAAGCGAGCCCGTCAGACCGAAGAGCGAGGACGAGAAGGCCGTGCCCATGCCGGACAGCGGCGCTTCCAGGCCTGCTTTCAGGTCCTCGAAGATAACGTTGGCATCACCCGAACCGACGTCGAGCGACTGGATGGTCGCGCCGACCGAGCTGACGGTCTGCAGCAGGCCCCAGAACGTGCCGAGCAGGCCGAGGAAAACCAGGAGGCCTGTGAGGTAGCGCGACATCTCGCGGCTTTCCTCAAGACGCATTCCGATGGAATCGAGGATCGAACGGGCGGTGGTTGGCGTCAGGGCCATGTCGCCGGACTTGTTGCCGAGCAGGGCAGCCATCGGCGCCAGCAGCACCGGCGAACGCGTGTCGAGGCCCGGGTCGCCGATCCGGAAACTGTTGACCCAGGAGATTTCCGGGAACAGTCGGATCACGCGGCCGAAGAGCAGCAGCACACCGAACACGCCGACAAGCACGATCAGGCCATTCAGACCCGGGTTGCTCATGAAGGCCGTCGAAATCTGCGGGAACAGGATGAAGGCGATGAAGGCAACGATCACCAGAAAGATGATCATGAAGGTCAGATAGGCCCGCGGACTGGACAGGCTGTAGGGGTCAAATTCACGGGCCATATTGCGTTATCAATCACCTGAATTGGACGTAACTGATTGATAGCGTGATTTTTAACGGCTTGGAAACCTCGAATTGCCGAAGAGACCCGAATAAAGTCTGGAAAGCCCGAAAACCGTCGGGTTTATCCAAAGGCCTTCTCATGAAGAGACGGGCCGTGGGGCCCGTCTCCCGGGGTGGGCGGTTTGCGCCGCACCTCTTTCAGGTCAGCGTCATGCGCTTTTCGAAGATGAAAGTGTTCGCGTCGCAGTGCTGCCGGGGAGTGCTGGAGGCAATCAGCCCTGAGCCGGGGTTGCCGCCTTTTTCAGGAGCTGCAGCAGGTATTTGTGGGCGTCTTCGTTGCCGACAACCACATCGCCGCTTTCCAGCATCTTGTTCTTGCCCTGAAGATCGGTGACGAAACCACCGGCTTCGCGCACCATCAGGAGGCCGGCCGCAATGTCCCAGCTGTTCAGGTTGCGCTCCCAGAAGCCGTCGAGACGGCCGGACGCGGTCCAGGCAAGATCGAGGGCAGCTGCGCCGCAGCGGCGGATGCCAGCGACTTCCGGCATGATGTAGCGCAGCTCGCGCAGTGTCCGGCCATGGTCGCCCGACCCGATGAAGGGCAGGCCGGTGCCGAACACCATCTCATGCAATTCGGTGCGGCCGGCAACCCGCAGGCGACGGTCGTTCAGGAAGGCGCCGCGACCGCGTTCAGCGGTGTAGAGCTCATCCATCACCGGATTGTAGATGACCCCGGCCACGATCTCGCCAGCCCGCTCCAATGCGATGGAGGTGGCGAAGATCGGAATGCCGTGCAGGAAGTTGGTGGTGCCGTCGAGCGGGTCGACATGCCAGCGATGCTGGCCGTCGGTTCCTTCAACTTCACCGCTTTCTTCCATGACCAGCCCGAAGGTCGGGCGGGCCTTGGTCAGTTCGGCGCGCACAATGTCCTCGGCGCGGCGGTCTGCAGCCGAGACGAAATCGCCGGGTCCCTTGCGGGACACCTGAAGATTTTCAACTTCACCGAAATCGCGAACCAGAGAGCGTCCGGCTTTCGTTGCGGCTTGAACCATCACGTTGAGGAGAGCTGTGCGGGCCATTGTTTGTCACTTGTTGTTGGGCGCCGCCCGGCAAAATCCGGGCGCGCCAATTTGAAGTCTTGCCGGGAGGAGATCAGTCCGCGCGGCGGACGTATTCCAGTGAACCGGTGTCGACGATGATCTTTTCGCCGGCGGTGATGAACGGAGGTACCATCACGCGGACGCCGTTTTCCATGAGCGCGGGCTTGTAGGACGAAGACTGGGTCTGGCCCTTCACCACTGCGTCGGCTTCCCGGATTTCCAGGGTCACGAACTGCGGCAGGGTGATGCCGATCGGGCGCTCTTCATGCAGTTCGACGGTCACCATCATGCCGTCCTGCAGGAAAGCGGCGCGGTCGCCAACGAAGTCAGCCTGAAGTTCCAGCTGCTCATAGGTTTCGGTGTCCATGAAAATCAGCATGTCCTCCTGGGTGAAGAGATACTGGAAGTCTTTTTGCTCCAGACGGACGCGCTCGACCTTGTCTTCGGAGCGGAAACGCTCGTTGAGCTTGCGGCCATCGAGCAGGTTTTTCATTTCAACCTGTGCGAAGGCACCGCCTTTGCCTGGCTTGACGTGTTGGACTTTGACAACCGCCCAAAGCGTGTCCTGGTGCTGAAGCACGTTACCGGGCTTTATTTCGTTTCCGTTGATTTTCATGGAACGACCGACTGTTTGATTTGTTTGGATCTTAGGGTCTGTTGACCATTAGAAATCCGCCGCGTCCGGTGGAAACTCCACCCAAACCACGACAAAACTCCAAAACTCAACAGAACCTTTAGCAGGGCGAGACCGGCGGGCCGCCGATGCGCCTGAAATTTGCTCGCGCCTGTCCACCACAAAAGCCGGTGGAGTTCAAGGAAAAAAGGCAAACATCCTTACGATTCCGCGCTTCCTCGCAAGGTTTACGGAGATTCCTTGCCGGGCTCCTCCGACGGGGCCATCAATGTGGCCGAATATTGTTCGGCCAGCTTGCGCGCTTCATCCATTGTTGTTTCGTCCAGACTTTCGATAATCCGGTCGAGCGAGAAATCGGAAACACCCAAGGTGCGGGCAATCAGGTGCCAGCCCGCTGCGGCAGCAAAATCCTGTTCCCGACCACGGCCGTAGGCATAGGTCCGTGCCAGCCGGTTCATCGCAACCGGGTTGCCGGACGTGGCGGCCCGTTCGAACCAGTCGGCGGCTTCCGTCTCGTTCGGATCGACGCCTTTACCCTGGAACCGCAGAATGCCGTAGTAAACCTGCGCGGAGGTGTGTCCGCGGCGGGCTGCACGGCCTAGCCAGAACGCACCCAGGCCGGGGTCGTTCAGCCCGGTCTGGGCTTCCAGATAGGAAAGGCCGAGCGCGTATTGCGCTTCCGGATCGTTTAGCTGGGCGGCTTCTTCCAGAAGTTCTCGCGATTTCTTCTCGTCGAAGGGGCGGCCTTCGCCTTCCTCGTAGAGCAGGGCGAGATTGTAGAGCGCAGACGCATTGCCCGCGTTGGCAGCCTCTTCGAACAGGTCTGCTGCCTTCTTCTTGTCGACTTCGACACCGGTGCCGAGCAGATAGAGCTGGGCCAGCTGCATGGCAGAGCCGGTATCACCCTTGGCAGCGGCCAGGCTGTACCAGTCGGCAGCCTTGGCCTTGTCCTGATGAATGCCGAGCCCGGCCTCGTGCAGCACGCCTAGCAGGGCCTGGGCGGCCTTGTCGCCCTGTTCCGCCAAAGGGGTCGCAAGACCGAGCGCGGTCAGGAACCAGCCGCGTTGAAAAGCGGTGTACGCGGTATCAGCGTTGGCGACTTCGCCTTCTTCCAGTTTCGGCGGACCCGCGTCGACAATGCTCAGCAGTGTCTTGTCCTTGGTCGTGACGTCGATCAGCACCGGTAACGGTTTGCCATCCGGGCCTACTGGTACCTCCGGCTCTGGCGCCGCGTCACCGGCCTCTGTTGTTTCGCTGGTGCCGGTGTTGTCCTGGGCAATGGCCGGAGAAAACGACACGGAGGACAGCATTCCAGCTGCCAGCAACCCTGCCGCAAGCAGAAAGGGGGCGTGAAGTTTCCGGCGTAGGCTCGTTTCAGGTGTCGGCATGCATCCAGCTCTCGCTATTCGACTTCAGGAAAGGGATGGGCGTCCAGAATACGATTGGCTTCGGCAATCACGGATGAAATATCCGTGTCCGATTGCCAGGCAGCATCCTTGAGGGCAACAAAATCTGCTCCGGTCGCGGCAACGTCTCCCAGAGTTTCTAGCGTGTTGCCGGCAAGTGCGACGCAGGGTGTTTCGAACAGTTCTGCCCACCAGGAGGCGCTGGACAGGGTTCTGTCATGGGCCTCGGCCTTTTCAGGCAGGTCCAGCTTGCCGAAGAAGATGTAGTCGACCCCGGTTTCGGCCCATTCCATGGAATCATGTTTCAGCTTGGTGCCGCCGGTGCCGACGATACGATCGGGCTTGAAACTTTCCACGGCCAGCTTCAGGTCTTCCAGCGAGGTGTCGACGTGGACGCCGTCGGCGCCGCTGCGGCCGGCTGCCTGGGTATCGCGATAGACGATGGCCGCCGCACCGCCTTCCTGGATGATCGGAACAAGTTCGCTGGCAGCGGCTTGCAGATCCTTGGTGCTGGCGCCAGGGCGGTAGATCATCACGCAAGCGATGTCACCACCGGTGAAGGCCTGTTTGAGCTTTGCCGCCATGTCGGCGGTGTCAAATTCCGGCGGCGTCACGAGAAAGAGGCGGGGACGGTTCACTTGTGCGGTCCTGATTGATGTCTGATCGGGATTTTGTCCCTAAAGACGGCGAAAGAGGGACGCAAGGCCCCTCTTTCAATAAAGTGAAAGAATTTCTCTGCCGGTCCGGCCGAAAATCAGGCGATCTTCGGATCCAGTTCGCCAGACTGATAGCGTTTCGCCATGTCGGCAAGCGTAACGATCTTCTTGATCTTGGACGCCTGGCCGGCCGTGTTGAAGGCTTCCAGACGCTCGATGCACAGCTTCTGCATGGCATCGCGGGCAGGCTTCAGATATTTGCGCGGATCGAACTCGCCCGGATTCTCGCTCAGGATCTTGCGGATCTGACCGGTCATCGCCATGCGGTTGTCGGTGTCGATGTTGACCTTGCGCACACCGTTCTTGATGCCGCGCTGGATTTCTTCCACCGGCACACCCCAGGTCTGCGGCATCTGGCCACCATACTGGTTGATGATGTCCTGCAGGTCCTGCGGCACGGAAGACGACCCATGCATGACAAGGTGGGTTTCCGGCAGGCGGCGGTGAATTTCCTCGATCACATGCATGGCAAGGATTTCGCCGTCCGGCTTGCGGGTGAACTTGTAGGCGCCGTGGCTGGTGCCCATGGCGATGGCAAGAGCGTCGACCTTGGTTTCCTGCACGAACTTGACGGCTTCTTCCGGGTCGGTCAGCAGCTGGTCATGGCTGAGCTTGCCTTCCGCGCCGTGGCCGTCTTCCTTGTCGCCCATGCCGGTTTCAAGAGACCCCAGAACACCGAGTTCGCCCTCAACGGAGATGCCGCCCAGATGGGACATGTCGGTCACGGTCTTGGTGACGCCGACGTTGTAGTCCCAGTTTGCCGGGGTCTTGCCGTCGGCTTCAAGAGAACCGTCCATCATCACAGAGGTGAAGCCGGCCTGGATGGCCGTCATGCAGGTTTGCGGAGCATTGCCGTGGTCCAGATGCACGCAGACCGGAATATGCGGATAGATTTCCACGACTGCGTCCATCATGTGCTTCAGCATCACGTCGTGGGCATAGGACCTGGCACCGCGGGAGGCCTGGATGATAACCGGGGCGTCGGTCTGGTCCGCCGCAGCCATGATCGCCAGTGCCTGCTCCATGTTGTTGATATTGAACGCCGGAACGCCGTAGTCGTGTTCAGCAGCATGATCAAGAAGCTGGCGGAGGGTGATACGTGCCATCAAAAATCTCCAGAGGGTCCGGTTCCAATGAGCCGACAAGGTTCGCGAAAAATCACGACACCTATTTTGCGGTGCGTCAAGTCCCGCTGGTTCTAACAAGATTTGTGGCCATTTAAAGAGGGCCGGCTTCGCTTAAATCAATTAAAATACAAGGGTCTGCCGGAAAACGTGTTGGCAGATTTAATTTGCGGATCGAATTAAATTGAGGCGGTCAGCACCACCGCCCGGCGAGTTTTAAACCGGCGAACTGATATCGACAAATGTTCCGGCCGGATCTCTGACAATCATCCTCATCTGGCCATAGGGCATTTCGCGAGGTGCCTCGACCACGTTCACACCGAGTGTCAGGGCACGCTCGTATACCGTTGAACAGTCGTCGACGACAAAGGTCAGGATCACTCCTGCGGTGGCACGCTGGGCACGTGCCGGGACAATCTCGCTGGTCTGTTTCAGGATGCCCAGCTCGAGGGCCGGGTTATCGGCATCGGCAAGGTTTACAAACCAGTCGGACACGAATTGCGGCTGCAGGCCCAGGAGGTCCTGATAGAAGGCCGCCGTTGCGGCGACCTCCTCGGTCAGGATGTTGGTGAAACAGCGTTGCATGACAGATTTCACCCCGCTTCGATGTCAGGCTTCGAGTGCCTTCACCCCCGGCAGTTCCTTGCCTTCCAGCCATTCCAGGAAGGCGCCGCCGGCTGTGGAGACATAGGAGAAATCGTCAGCCGCTCCCGCGTGGTTGAGCGCTGCGACGGTGTCGCCGCCACCGGCCACGGAGTTCAGCTTGCCCGCCTTGGTGTTGGCAGCGGCATGCTTGGCAGCCGCAACGGTTGCGGTGTCGAACGGGGCGATCTCGAACGCGCCCAGAGGGCCATTCCAGACCAGGGTCTTGGCGGCGTCGATCTTGGTTTTCACCGTTTCGATGGATGCTGCGCCGACATCGAGGATCATGCCGTCCGCCGGGATGGCGTCGAGCGAAACGGTTTCGTTGTCCGCGCCGGCCTTGAATTCCCTGGCAACAACGGCATCGGCAGGCAAGACGATCTCACAACCGGCCTTATCGGCTGCGGTCATGATGCGTTTTGCGGTTTCGGCCAGATCATGCTCGCACAGCGACTTGCCGACGTCCGTGCCTTGTGCGGCCAGGAAGGTGTTGGCCATGCCGCCGCCGATAACAAGCATGTCGACCTTGGCAACGAGGTTTTCCAGCAGATCGATCTTGGAAGAAACCTTCGCACCGCCGACTACGGCGAGAACCGGACGAACAGGATTGCCGAGCGCGGAGCCCAGGGCTTCAAGTTCCGCCTGCATGGTGCGGCCGGCATAGGCTGGCAGAAGCCGGGCAATGCCTTCGGTGGAGCCGTGGGCCCGGTGTGCCGCCGAAAAGGCGTCGTTGACATAGATGTCGCCATTGGCGGCCAGAGCCTTGGCGAAGTCCGGGTCGTTCTTTTCTTCACCGGCATGGAAGCGGGTGTTTTCCAGCAGCAGGACATCGCCATCGACCATCACGTCGACAGCATCCTTTGCCGCCTGGCCGATGCAGTCGTCTGCAAAGACAACGGGTCTGCCAAGCAGGCCGGCAACCGCCAGGGCGACCGGGCCGAGCGACATGTCGGCAACGCGCGCGCCTTTCGGGCGGCCGAAATGGGCGAGCAGGATGACCTTTGCCTTCTTGTCGGACAATTCCCGGATGGTCGGCAGGACCCGCTCGATACGGGTGGTATCGGAAACCTTGCCGCCATCCATCGGCACGTTGAGGTCGACGCGGACCAGAACGCGTTTGCCGGCAATGTCAGTCAGATCATCGAGAGTTTTGAAAGCCATTGATTTACCTGTTGGAAATCGCCCGTCTTCAAGGACGGCTGGAGTTGGTGGAAACGGCGATGCCGATGCCGAACAAGGTCAGGAGAATGCCGAAGGACCGTTCCATCCAGAGCTTGGCACGCATGAACTTGAGGCGTACGGCGGGAAGCGTGAAGAAGACGGTCACCAGAACAAACCAAAGGAACACGCCGCCCGCCATGATCACGCCGTAACCGATCTGGGTCCAGAGCGGCGTTTCGGGAGACGTCACCTGCAGAAACACCGAAAGGGCGAACATGGTGGCTTTCGGATTGGTCACGTTGGTGAAGAAGCCCCAGCGAAGCGCGCGGAAGGGCGACATGCCGGACAGGGCACCGTCGGCCGGCATCTCCTTAGATGCCGTGCGGTACATGGTGACGCCCAGGAAAACGAGATAGGCAGCGCCGATCAGTTTCAGCGCGTTGAAGAGCAGGATCGACTGGGAAACGATCAGGCCGATACCCGCCAGTGCGTAAGTGACGTGTACGCCGAGGGCCAGCGCGATGCCGAGCGCCGTCATGATGCCGGCGAGCCGTCCGCCGATGAGGGCATTGCGCAGGACAACGGCAAAGTCGGGCCCGGGAACGATTGCGACCACGACGGTCAGCGAAATGACGGTGAGCAGTTCGAGCAAGCAGGGAACTCCGGGAAGGATAAGGATCGAACAGGGAGAGTTATCGATCTGGCGGTGATTGAAGGTTGGCCATCGTTTCGGACTTTTGGCCATCAACATCCGGCTGCCAGGTCCGTTTGGTGTTTCTTGCGGAGCGTTCCTTCGACCGTTCCACGAAATAGAAGCCGACGCCGATCAGGACAACAAATACGATCAGAAAAGTCAGCGTGGTCATGGTCAGGATCCTTCAATTGGACTCAGGAATTTCCAGCCGGGGAATCCGGCTTTCGCAAGACATCGGTATTGAGGCTGCCCATATCAGGCTCATCGTCCTGATCTGAAGGGAACCGTTCGTTGTCCCGCTTCATATCGAGCCAGTAGAACCCGAAACCCACAAGGCAACCAACCGCGAACAACGACCCAAGAATGACCAGTAGAGCGGTCATGACGGCGTCTCCAGGATTGAACTGCAAGTCTGCAGCTCCAGTCTACATGACCTTTGCCCCGGGGCTATGCCTGAATCGAGAAAGTTTTTTGCGGCTTTGCCGGAAAGACATCCATACCGACAAAAAAGACGCCGGATGAACCGGCGTCTTTCGAAGGCAGGGATCAGATGAGCTTTGCCATCGCCACGGCCGTGTCGGCCATGCGGTTGGAGAAGCCCCATTCGTTGTCGTACCAGGACAGGATGCGCACGAAAGTGCCGTCCATGACCTTGGTCTGGTCGCAATGGAAGACCGAGGAATGGCTGTCATGGTTGAAGTCCATCGAAACCAGCTTGTCTTCGGTGTAGCCGAGCACGCCCTTCAGTTTGCCGTTTGCGGCTGTCTTGATGGCTTCGTTGATTTCCTCAACGGTGGTGTCGCGCTTGGCGATGAAGTTCAGGTCGACCACGGAAACGTTCGGGGTCGGGACACGAATGGCCACACCGTCCATCTTGCCGGCCAGGTCCGGCAGTACCAGGCCGACGGCCTTTGCAGCGCCGGTGGAGGTCGGGATCATGGACATGGCCGCAGCACGGGCGCGGTAGAGATCCTTGTGCATGGTGTCCAGCGTCGGCTGGTCACCGGTGTACGAGTGGATCGTGGTCATGAAACCTTTTTCAATGCCGATGGTTTCGTTCAGCACATAGGCGACCGGGGACAGGCAGTTGGTGGTGCAGGACGCGTTGGATACGACCAGGTCGTTCGCTGTCAGCGCATCGTGGTTGACACCGTAGACGATGGTCTTGTCGGCGCCGTCGGCCGGGGCGGAGACCAGAACGCGCTTGGCGCCGGCTTCCAGATGCATGGAGGCCTTTTCCTTGGCGGTGAAGATGCCGGTGCATTCCATGGCGACTTCAACGCCAAGCTCGCCCCAGGGCAGTTCCTTCGGGTCGCGGATCGCGGTCACCTTGATCGGCTTGCCGCCACCGACGGAAATGGTGTCGCCATCGACCTTGACCTCTGCCGGGAAACGGCCGTGCACGCTGTCGTAACGCAGCAGATGCGCGTTGGTCTCGACCGGGCCGAGATCGTTGATCGCAACGACTTCAATGTCGGTGCGGCCGGATTCGACGATAGCACGCAGCACATTGCGGCCGATGCGTCCAAATCCATTGATTGCTACCTTGGTTACCATAATCCACTCCCGCAATCTTCGGTGTGCCTCAGAAGGGGCTAAACCGATTTAAAAACCACATAGTGTGGTCACTTGAAAAGCACTTGATGTGCCCGTAGGCCCGGCACCATAGGAGGAAGTCTTGGTGCCGGGAATTGATTTCGGTTAAACGCTGAGCTTTGCCTTGGCGGCTGCAACCACGGCGTCCGCCGTGATGCCGAAATGCTCATAAAGTTCCTTGTAAGGCGCGCTCGCGCCAAAGCCGGTCATGCCGACAAAGATACCGTCCGCACCAATAAAGCGGTCCCAGCCCATGCGGATGCCGGCTTCAACGGCGATCTTGACCGGGCTGTTGCCGATGACGGCGGCCTTGTAGTCGTCTGACTGTGCTTCGAAAAGCTCGTACGACGGAACGGAGACCACGCGTACGGCAATGCCGGCCGTGCTCAGGTCCTTTTGCGCGTTGACGGCGATTTCGACTTCCGAACCGGTCGCGAAGATGGTCACGGCCGCGTCTTCGTCGCTGTCGATCAGAACATAGGCACCCTTGGCGCAGAGGTTGTTTTCCTCATAGGTCTTGCGCAGCGACGGCAGGTTCTGACGGGTCAGTGCCAGGACCGACGGTCCGTCGCGGTTCTCCAGCGACAGCTGCCAGCACTCGAGTGTCTCGGTGATGTCGGCCGGGCGGAAGAAGGTCAGGTTCGGGATCGCGCGCAGGGCGGCGAAATGTTCCACCGGCTGGTGGGTCGGACCGTCTTCGCCAAGACCGATGGAATCATGGGTCATGACGTGAATGACCCGCTGGCCCATGAGGGCTGCGAGACGGATCGACGGACGGCAGTAATCGGAGAAGATCAGGAAGCCGCCGGAATAGGGGATAAGGCCGCCGTGCAGAGCCATGCCGTTCATGGCTGCCGCCATGCCGTGTTCACGGATGCCGTAGTGGATGTAACGGCCGGAGAAATCGTCCGGGGTTACCGGCGCGGTTTGCGGCGTCTTGGTGTTGTTGGAACCGGTCAGGTCGGCGGAGCCGCCAATGGTTTCCGGAACAATTTCGTTGATGACGCCCAGAACAGCTTCGGAAGCCTTGCGGGTCGCCATGGTCGGCTGTTCGTCGGCGAGCTTCTTCTTGTAGTCCAGAACGGCCTGGGTGAAGCCGGCCGGCAGGTCGCCACGATTGCGGCGCTCGAATTCGGCGCGGGTCTCGGCGTCAGCTTCGGCAAAGCGCTTCTGCCAGTCCTTGTGAGCCTGGGCGGAGCGAAGGCCGGCAATGCGCCAGGCGTCCAGAATGTCGCTTGGAACTTCAAACGGCGCGTGCGGCCAGTTGAGCGCGGCACGGGTGCCGGAAATTTCGTCTGCACCAAGCGGCGAGCCGTGAACCTTCGCGGTGCCGGCCTTGGTCGGTGCACCGAAGCCGATGGTGGTCTTGGCGGCGATCAGGGTCGGGCGGTCGCTGGCCTGTGCCTGGCGGATCGCAGCGGAAATGGCGACCGGATCGTGACCGTCGACGCTGAGCGTGTTCCAGCCGGAGGCGGCAAAACGGGCCTGCTGGTCGGTTGAATCGGTGATTTCGACCTTGCCGTCGATGGAGATGCCGTTGTCGTCCCAGATGACGATCAGCTTGTTGAGCTTCAGGTGACCCGCCAGCGACAGGGCTTCCTGGCTGATGCCTTCCATGAGACAGCCGTCACCGGCCAGCACATAGGTGTAGTGATCGACAAGATCCTCGCCGAAGCGGGTGGACTGCAGGCGCTCGGCGATGGCCATGCCGACCGCGTTGCCGAGACCCTGGCCGAGCGGGCCGGTGGTGGTCTCGATACCGGCGCCGTGGCCGTATTCCGGGTGACCGGCAGTGCGTGCGCCGAGCTGACGGAAATTCTTGATCTCGTCGAGGGAGAAGTCTTCATAGCCCAGCAGATACAGCAGGCTGTAAAGCAGCATCGAGCCGTGACCGGCGGACAGAACGAAGCGGTCGCGGTCGGCCCAGTTCGGGGATGTCGGATCGAATTTCAGGAATTCGGTAAAAAGAACTGTCGCGATATCCGCAGCGCCCATGGGCAGGCCGGGGTGACCGGAATTAGCCTTTTCCACGGCATCGATGGCAAGAAAGCGGATCGCATTTGCCATGCGCTGGTGTTTATCAAGATCGGTCATCGTGGTCCCGTTGCTTGCTTTGGAGCCCCCCTTGGCCGAAGCAGAGAGCCCGGCAAGGTTGTTTTGAGGTGCGTTGCTCAAGAATTAACACTCGTCAATCTCGAACAGGCGCCAGACAAATATCAGGAACGGCACCCGAGTCAATAAAGCTGGTTTGGGTCTTTTGAGGGCATTGCCGGGGAAGAATTTTTTCTTCCACGCGTTATAGAGTTGAGGATTCTGCCAATGGTGGCATTGACTGAGAGAAGTTGCGGTGCCTAAGCTCGACGCTCTAACAAAGATTTGCTTTTTCGCCGTGAAACGTGCTTTGCCGCGCATTCTCTGAAATGCCCGTAATTTGAGCAGCAACTCCAGGGTCGAAAGCGCCAAATCTCCAGTCTGACCTAGGAAGGAATGGGCGGACCGCCGCAGAAGAACGATTGGGACGACGTAATTAATGGCGGATGTCGACTGCATGGAAAAGACCAGCCTGGCCGATGCGGTAAAGCGGCTGGACAAAGCCGTCGGCAATCTCGAAGCGGCTGTCCAGCGCCGTCTTGATGCAGACAGGTCGCTCAATGCCCTGCAGGACGACCTGCAGCGGCTCGGCGAAGACCGTTCCCAACTGGCAGCCTCACTCGATGAAAGCGAAGCACGGGCTTCCCGGCTGGAAGAGGCCAACCGGGATGTCTCCCGGCGGCTCGTCTCGGCAATGGAAACCATCCGCAGCGTGCTCGACGCGCACGGAGGCTAGGCGCATATGGCTCAGATCACGGTTACCATCAACGGCAAGTCCTTCCGCATGGCCTGCGATGACGGCGAGGAAGAACGCCTGATGGGCCTTGCTGCCCGTTTCGATGGCTGGATCAACGACTTGCGAGGTGCCTTCGGCGAAATCGGCGACCAGCGCCTGACGGTAATGGCCGGAATCATGGCGGCCGACCAGCTTTCGGAACTGGAGCGCAAGGTCGCCCGGCTTGAAGAACAGCTGGCCGATGCCAAGAAACAGCAGGTGGCTGCGCTCGACAACATGAGCCAGAACGAGGAAGAGCTGTCGCGTGCCGTCAATACTGCCGCCGCTCGGATCGAAAGCCTTGCGGACGGTCTTTCCAAGAGCTTGCGGGCCCAGGACAACGCCTGAGGCGACTGCCGATCCGGCCAGACGGCAACGGAGAGTGCCCGCAACTTCGTTTGTGATGAAATCCATGCCGCACTGGTAATTGCCGTCGCACCGGATTATATGCGGTACTTGCGGCTGCCCGATACGTCAGGAACATTATCCCCGGGGCCTTACGCATTCCCTTGGGAGCTGTCCCTGCGCTGGGCCGTGGTCCGTTGCATACGGCGCCCACCTACATTGTAGGTTTCCCGGGATTGCAAATCCAACGGTCGGGCGGCTGCGCGTTTCCTTTTCAGGACGCGGGCCGATCCATTCTATTCGAGGCCCCATGACCGACCTTTCCTCCATTGCTGCCGAAAAAGACAGTCTCCGCAAGCAGGTGCTTGCCCGCCGCAAGGCAATGCCGGAGGTGGAGCGGATCGAACACAGCCTGATGCTCAGCGATCACGCCGAAGATCTGCCGCTGCCGGCAGGAGCAGTTGTTGCCGGGTTCTGGCCGATCCGGGACGAAATTGACCCGCGCCCGCTGATGGACCGCCTGCGCCAGCTTGAGCACCCCCTGTGCCTGCCCGTGATGACCGGCCCGAGCCTCATCTTCCGCCGCCTGGAGCGGGATACGGAACTGGTTTCCGCCGGTTTCGGCACCTCCGAACCCGGCCCCTCTGCCGAGGAAGTGCGCCCGGATGTTCTTCTGATGCCGCTTGCCGGCTTTGACGGCAAAGGCACGCGCATCGGTTACGGCAAGGCTTTTTACGACATTACAATTGCGCAGCTGCAACACTCCGGGCCCCTTTTGTGCATCGGGCTTGCCTTTTCCGTGCAGGAGGTTGACCGCGTCTCCGCGGAAGCGCATGACAAGCCGTTGAATGGGATTCTGACCGAGCAGGGGTACCGGGCGTTCGGCTGACGGCGAAAGTGATCGCCGAAGCAGGCCGCCCAGTGAGGATATATGCGTATTCTGTTTCTGGGCGATCTTGTCGGCCGCGTTGGCCGTACCGCCGTCATTGAGCAATTGCCGGAGCTGGTGGAAAGCAACCAGCTCGATTTCGTGATCGTCAACGGTGAGAACGCTGCGTCCGGGTTCGGCATTACCGAAACGATCCTGCAGGACGTTCTGGATGCGGGCGCCGACGTCGTGACCACCGGCAACCACGTCTGGGACCAGCGGGACACCCTGGTCTATATCGAGCGACAGGACAGGCTGCTTCGGCCGGTCAATTACCCCTCCGGGACGCCGGGGCGCGGTGCGCACCTCTTCACGGCCAGAAACGGCGCAAGGGTGATGGTGGCCAATGTGATGGGCCGCGTTTACATGGATGCGCTCGACGATCCCTTTGCCGCCATCGACAACGTCATCAACGGGTGTCCGCTTGGCGATGTAGCCGATGCCATCATCGTCGACATGCATGCCGAAGCCACCAGCGAGAAACAGGCCATGGGCCACTTCCTGGATGGCCGGGTCAGTCTCGTTGTCGGAACGCACACCCATGTGCCGACAGCCGATCACCAGATCCTGGAAAACGGCACGGCCTACATGTCCGATGCGGGCATGTGCGGTGCTTATGACAGCGTTTTGGGCATGGACAAGGAAGAGCCGGTCAACCGGTTCCAGCGCAAGATACCGAGCTCCCGGTTCACACCGGCAACAGGCGATCCGACCATCTGCGGTGTCGCCATCGAGACGGACGATCGGACCGGGCTTGCCGAGCGGGTTGCGCCGCTTCGCATAGGCGGCCGGCTGGAGCCTGTGATCCCGCCCTTCTGGCCGAACGGGGCCTGACCACGGCCGAGAATTTCTCTGCGCTGGATTTTCCGGGTCAACTTGCCTATAAGCGGCGCAGTTTTCACTGACATCACCTGTAAAGAACCGAGAAGAGCCATGGCAGGCCATTCAAAATTCAAGAACATCATGCACCGCAAGGGACGCCAGGACGCGGCCCGCTCCAAGATGTTCTCCAAGCTGTCCAAGGAAATTACCGTCGCCGCGAAGATGGGCGACCCGGATCCGGACGCGAACCCGCGCCTGCGCCTTGCCGTCCAGAACGCCAAGGCCCAGTCCATGCCGAAGGAAAACATCCAGCGGGCGATCAACAAGTCCCAGTCCGGCGACGACGACAACTACGAGGAAGTCCGTTACGAGGGCTACGGCCCGGCAGGTGTTGCCGTGGTCGTCGAAGCCCTGACCGACAACCGCAACCGGTCCGCCTCCAACATCCGCTCCTATTTCACCAAATGCGGTGGGTCGCTGGGGGAAACGGGCTCGGTCTCCTTCATGTTCGACCGTGTTGGCGAAATTATCTACAAGCCGGAAGCCGGTGAAGCCGATGCGGTTCTGGAAGCTGCGATCGAAGCCGGCGCGGAAGACGTTCAGTCCGACGAGAGCGGTCACACGATCTACACCGCCTTTGAAGATCTGAACGATGTTTCTGCTGCTCTGGAACAGGCACTGGGCGAAGCGGATTCGACCAAGATCATCTGGAAGCCGCAGAACCTGACGCCGGTCAACGCGGACAAGGCCCAGACCATGATGAAACTCATCGACATGCTGGAAGACGACGACGACGTCCAGAACGTCTACTCCAACTTCGATGTCGACGAAGAAACCATGGCCTCTCTGGCTTCCTGAGTAACACAGGATATGGATCTGAAAACCCCGGCCCTGCCGGGGTTTTTGTTTTGGCGTTCCTGAGGCTCGCGCCTTCCTTGAACCAAGGAGACCGATCGCATGTTCAATATCTTCGACCTGACGCAGAAAGACCCGAAAACCTTGCAGGAGCGTGCGCTGAAGCTGGCGGAGGAAGCCGGAGAGCTGGCGCAGGCCGTTCTTTCGGCAACGAAGGCGCCGGGCAGCGAATACAAGAACCAGACGCTGGCAGATGTCCGTGAAGAAGCCGCCGATGCTGCGATCGTGGCGATGAGCGTTCTGGCGCAGGCTTCTTCAAGCAGGGAAGAGTTCGAGGCCGAACTCACGCGGCTGATGGCGGAAAAATGTGCCAAATGGCAGGAGAAGCTGCAGGAAAGCGCGGGTAAGTAAGGTTTGCACCGCGTTTTTGGGGCGGGTTTTGCAATATCTGAAGCCAGATAAATATGGCTTTCTTCTTTTCACCCTCATCTTGAGGAGCCGCGTTAGCGGCGTCTCGAAAGATGGGCCACTTGTACCTGAGTGCGCAGCCCATCCTTCGAGACAGCGCTTCGCGCTTCCTCAGGATGAGGAGGTGGGTGGAGCCGACCCAAGATTCCGGATTGGAACCGCCTACCGGAAAAGTGGATCCAGCAGGGGCATGCTGGAGAGGGCGGCGAGGGCGATCAGGCCATAGGCGAGCTTGCGATAGAGTTTCGGGTCGGCATGCTTGAAGCCGTTGGAGCCGAGATAGATCGCAAGGGCATAGACGGGGATCGCCATGATCAGGAGGTGGAACACTTCCAGCGTGAAGAAGCCGTTGAAGATATAGGCAACGAAGGTTCCGATACTCGCAAGCGCGAAGAACACGATCAGGTTGGCACGGACGATTGCCGGTTCCTTGGCGCTGGAGAGCCAGAAGGCAACCACTGGCGGGCCGGAGACTTGCGAGATGCCGCCGAGGATGCCCGCAACTGCGCCAACCCCAAGCGACACCGGCCTGGAGGGTTTGCGTTCATAGCGCCAGCCGGACACCAGCAGCAGTAGCAGTCCGGTCACGATTGCAAAGATCGTCCAGCGTAGAACCAGCACGTCGGCGTTGGCCAGAAGCCAGGCGCCGACGTGAACAAAGACCACGGCGCCAACGACCGCGGGAAGCACTGTCGACCAGTTGCACAGCCTGAGCGCCCTGATCACCAAAGGCAGTGCGACAATGCCGTCGATGAACAGAAAGGTGGCGGCCGCGGTTGACGGCAGCATGACGCTGGCGGCGACCGGCATGAAGATCATTCCCGCACCGAACCCTGCAAACCCGCGCACGCAACCGGCCACAAACAGGACCACGGCGAGAAACACCAGAAGGCCGGGCGGAAAGGAGCTGAAGATGTCGGCCATGGGAACTCGCGGAACGGACGGGATCAAAAAGGGATTGGCCCGGCAGATGGCGGGCCTTGGCGGGGGAGGTGGCCTGCCGGTAGAGGCAAGGCCGGATTAAACACGTTGTGAGGTGTTTTTTGACAGGCTTTCCGGTGGTAAGCCGCGCTTTGGCTGGCGTCAACGGGGAAGTTTTGTTACCGATTTGTTCCATGATACACGCGATTCGTTTGCTGGGCATCGACCCGGGGCTGCGGCGTACCGGCTGGGGCATGATCGAGGCGACGGGAAATCGCCTGTCCTTCATCGCTTCCGGAACGGTAACCTCCGACAACAAGAAGAGCCTGGCTGAGCGCCTGGTGCAGCTGCATGACGGCCTCAGCGAAGTCGTGCGCCAGCACGAACCATCCGAAGCCGCGGTAGAACATACGTTCGTCAACAAGGATGCGGGAGCAACTCTGAAGCTCGGGCAGGCACGCGGGATCGCTCTGCTGGTGCCATCGCTCGCCGGACTTCCGGTTGCCGAATATGCGCCGAACCTCGTCAAAAAGACGGTGGTTGGGACCGGTCATGCGGAAAAGGAACAGATCCGGGCCATGGTCAAGGTTCTGATGCCGCGGGCCACTTTCAATTCGGACGATGCCGCCGATGCACTGGCAATTGCCATTTGCCATGCGCAGCACCGGTCCAACAGTACAGCGCGGCTTGCCGCCATGGGGGCAATATGATCGGCAAGCTGAAAGGCACCATCGACAGCTATGGCGAGGATCACGTGATCCTGGATGTGCACGGGGTGGGATACCAGGTCCATTGTCCCTCGCGCATTCTGCAGGGTCTGCCGCGCGCAGGTGAAGCGGCTGTCCTTTTCATCGAGACAATCGTTCGTGAGGACATGATCCGGCTCTATGGCTTCGGGGTAGAGGCGGAGCGCGAATGGTTCCGTATCCTGATGACCGTTCAGGGTGTCGGCGCCAAGGTTGCGCTGGGCATTCTGGGGATCTTGAAGGCAAGCGAAGTCGCCAACGCTATTGCGCTTGGCGACAAGGCAACGATTTCGCGGGCGCCTGGCGTCGGCAAGCGCGTTGCCGAACGCATCATTGCCGAACTCAAGGACAAGGCACCGGGACTCGCCACAGTGGACCAGGGCACGATTGCGGTTTCCCAGAACGTTGCCGACAACGTGGCTGCAAGGCCGGTGGCCGAGGCTGTTTCGGCGCTCACCAATCTGGGGTATGCACAGGCGCAGGCGAGCGGCGCCGTCGCAAAGGCCTTGCAGTCAGCCGGTGAGGACGCGACCACGGAAACGCTGATCCGCCTTGGCTTGAAGGAATTGGCCGGATGATCGCCGTTACCTATGGCATCATTGCCGTCGTGTTCGTGGTTCTGGGGATCGGCGGTATCATGTACCTCGATCACCGCTTCAGTGCCTCGGTGGGGGATCGTCCGTTTACCGTCAACGGACGCCGTGTGGAGTCGGACGACCCGTTTGTCCTGCGCCAGTTCAAGAAATTCTATGCACTCCGGGTAGCCTATTCCCTGGCTCTTCTGGTGTTGCTGTTTGTGGTCGTAAGCCATGTCGGATGACACTCGCATCGTGACGCCGGAAATCCGGGGGGACGAGATCGATTCAACCATGCGCCCCCAGGTGCTGGATGATTTTGTCGGTCAGGCCCAGGCGCGCGCCAATCTGAAGGTCTTTATCGGTGCGGCAAAGGCACGGGGTGAGGCGCTGGACCATGTGTTGTTTGTCGGGCCTCCCGGTCTCGGCAAGACGACGCTGGCGCAGATCATGGCACGCGAACTGGGGGTCAATTTCCGGGCGACCTCTGGTCCTGTCATTGCCAAGGCCGGAGACCTTGCGGCCCTTCTGACCAACCTGGAAGAGCGCGACGTCCTCTTCATCGACGAGATCCATCGGCTCAATCCGGCAGTCGAGGAAGTGCTTTATCCGGCGATGGAAGATTTCCAGCTCGACCTGATCATCGGTGAAGGACCGGCTGCGCGATCAGTCAAGATCGACCTGGCGAAGTTCACGCTCGTTGCCGCAACGACGCGGCTGGGCCTCTTGACCACTCCGCTGCGCGATCGCTTCGGCATTCCGGTCAGGCTGCAGTTCTATACGGTTCCGGAGCTGGAGCACATCGTCAAGCGCGGCGCCGCCATTCTCGGCATCGGCATGGTTGAAGACGGTGCCCGCGAGATTGCCAAACGCTCCCGCGGGACACCGCGTATCGCTGGGCGACTGCTGCGGCGGGTAAGGGACTTTGCCATTGTCGCCGGCGTCGAGCGGGTCGACAGGGAACTCGCCGACAGGGCGCTTCTGCAGCTGGAAGTCGATGGTGCCGGGCTCGACAGTCTAGACCGTCGCTACCTGAGCCAGATCGCGGTGAATTTCGGTGGTGGGCCGGTCGGGATCGAGACAATTGCGGCGGCGCTTTCCGAGCCTCGTGACGCCATCGAGGAGATCGTCGAACCGTACCTGATCCAGAACGGGTTTCTGCAGCGGACGCCAAGGGGACGTATCCTGACGCCGATGGCGTTCGAACACCTGGGTCTTGCGGCCCCATCCAGACCGGATGCTCCGCAAATGGGACTGTTCATCGATCCCGAATAGTTTACGTAGTATTTATAAGACAAGGTCTTGTCAGTTACATCTAGCTCTGCGTAGCGATTAAGCATTTATTCGCGAATCCTGCCGTATCGTCGCGTTAACTATGCGGGGGAAACCATGCGGAAGCGCCTTTCATCTAAACTGGCTCTAATGTTTTTAGCCGGCGCACTCACTATGTGCGTGGCAATTGTCACGGTCACGTCGACCATTTCGCGGGATGTTGCAAACGGTCAGGCTGATGCCGGCCTGCAAAGTGCTACCAAGGCGAAACAGAAGGTTATTGAACTCTCCCTTGGGCAGGTGAAGGACAGCGCTGCGTTCTTCTCCACGCTGGAAGGCGCCAAGGACAGTTTGATGAAGACCATGGTCGGGTGGAAGAACCTGAAAGAAGGGCAGAACGAACTGCTCCGGAAGATCTTCGTGACCGACAATCCGCATCCCGAAGGTGAGCGTCACCTTCTGGTGGAGCCGGAAGAGTCCAACTACTACGTGAACAACCACAAGGTCGTTCATCCGATCTACCAGGAACTGGTCGAGCAGGGCCTGTTTTCCGATGCGGCGCTGGCCAATCCGGACGGGTTCATCACCTATACTTTCCGCAAGGGTCCGGAATTCGCCTTCCACGTGGAAGACGCGCAGATCCAGGGCCATCCGGTGCAGATCGCTATGGGCAAGCTGTTCGAGGCCTCGAAAAACGAGACGCTGGCTGCCGGGCAGATCTATTCCTCAGGTTTTGTGACCACCGAAGACGGCACCGTCTCGGAAGTTCTTGCGGTGCCTGTGTTCTATCTGGACCGGTTCTTCGGCGCGATTGCGTTCACGACCAACATGGAGCATCTGGCCGGATTGCTGAACGAGAAGACCGGCCTCGGCGACAGCGAGCGCATCTTCCTTGCCGATTCCGATGGCAAGCTGGTTCAGCTCGACGATATGGGCCGCGCCAGCGCCGTCCACATGATCTCGGATATCAAGGTCAATGACCGGCTGATCCGCCTGGAAGACGGTGACTATCGCTTCGCGGAAGCAAACAACACGTTTGTCGGTTCGCCCTTCGGTGTTGTCGATGCCGTCAAGCAGACGGAACTGTCAGCTGCCGCCGATCGCATCACCTATGGCGCGATCATTTCCGGTTTCCTCTGTCTGGTTCCGATCGTCGGCCTGATCTGGTGGGTAACCCGGCGCATGTTCGCTCCCATGGAACGCCTTGCCGTCGCGGCTCGCAAGATCGCCGACGGCGAGCTGGAAGTGGGTGTCGAAGCGACCGAACGCCAGGACGAGATCGGCCGCATGGCGCGCTGTATCGAAGTGTTCAAGGACAGTTCGATCGAACGCGAGCGTCTGGCATCCGAGCGCAAGGTTGGCCACATCGCCCGCGAACAGCGTGAAAAGACCATTGATGCGCTGATCGCCGCATTCCGGGCCGAGTCGCAGGCGGTTCTGGAGCTGGTGGAAACCAATATTGCCCGTGTGGAAGAAGTCTCTTCCGCCCTCAGTCACCGGTCCACTGCCGCGTCAGACCAGGGGCAGACCGCCGTGTCGACTTCGGAAAACGCTTCCTCCAACGTTCAGGCGGTTGCCTCCGCCACCGAGGAACTCAACGCGTCGATTTCGGAGATCTCCCGTCAGGTCGAAACCACGGCAAGCATCGTGGCCCAGACCACGACCGCCGCGCAGAGCTCCAATTCCAAGATCTCCGGCCTTGCGGAAGCGGCCAACAAGATCGGCGACGTCGTGTCGCTGATTTCAGAGATCGCCGAACAGACCAACCTGCTGGCGCTGAACGCGACGATCGAAGCTGCACGTGCGGGCGATGCCGGCAAGGGCTTTGCGGTCGTTGCCTCCGAGGTCAAGTCGCTCGCCGGCCAGACTGCCAAGGCAACGGAAGAAATTTCCGCGCAGATCGCGGCAATCCAGGCCTCTACCACCGAAGCGGTGGAAGAGATTGCCCGGGTGTCGGAATCGGTCGAGGAGGTCAACTCCTACACCACCACGATTTCGGACGCCGTGCAGCAGCAGGGCGCTGCCACCGGAGAGATTTCCAGAAACGTTGCAGAAGCCGCGGAAGGTACCCGCAGCGTTGCGGAGACTGTGGCGTCGCTGAACGAAGGCGTTGCCGAAAACTCGGAAGCGGTTGGCGACATGCTGAACGCGACCATCGAGATGAAGCAGCAGGCGGAACAGCTTCGTGCGTCCGTCGAGAAATTCCTCTCCGAGGTTGCCGCTGCATAAGATACGGCCTACGTAAGGGCCAGGTACGAGCCTCCCGGTCGGTCGACCGGGAGGCTTTTTCATTCAGCTTTCGAGGGACAAAGCGTGTCGGACTGGCCGGATCTCGCCGGCCGCCTGGAAGATGGCGGTCATGTGCTTCCTGTTCGCGTCTACTACGAGGACACGGATTTCACGGGCATCGTCTACCACGGTGCCTATGTGCGCTTCTTCGAGCGCGCCAGGTCGGATTTCCTTCGTCTTATCGGCATTCACCATCGTGAGATGGCCGAAGGTACCCATGGTGCTTCGCTGGCCTTCGCAGTCAAGACAATGACGCTGGACTTCCAGAAACCGGCCAGGATTGACGATGTGCTGGAAGTTCATACCAGCCTTGCGGAGTACAAAGGCGCCCGAATCCGGCTCGATCAGCTGATTTACCGCGGCGAAGAGCTGCTGATTTCGGCTGCCGTCACCGTTGCGATCATCACCTCGCAGGGACGTCCGACCCGACTGCCGCAGGTCCTTTCGGAAAAACTCGTGCAGCATGCACCTGGAGAAAACACCGACGGTTGAAGGGCTTGGCTCTGAAAGAGCAGGCAAGCTGCTTGGCGGCGGTAAAATACTTTCAAAACCCATTACTGCGTTAATCTTGCAGTAACCTTAATTGATTCCTTTAGAGAGGGACTTTCTTTGATTGGAAAAGTCCCAGTTTTGACAAAATCAAACGTCAGAGAGGCGGCAGGTTACAAGAGCCGGCCGGCTGATTCCGGTTCCTCGCTGTCGTTTTCGAAACCTTGAATGCAAAACAGCGTCAGACGGCCAAGGGGTCATTGAATTTATGGAAACACTTGTCCAATCGACATTGGCGCCAGAGAGCGGCATTTCGTTTTTTGCGCTGTTCTGGCAGGCGCATATCGTCGTCAAGGTCGTAATGCTCGGCCTTTTGGGCGCTTCGGTGTGGTGCTGGGCGATCATCGTCGACAAGATCATGCTGGTCGGCCGGACACGGCGCCAGATGAGCCGGTTCGAAACGGTGTTCTGGTCCGGTCAGTCTCTCGAAGAACTCTATAATACGCTTCACAATCGTGTGAACCATTCCATGGCGGCACTGTTCGTCGCGGCCATGCGTGAATGGAAGCGCAGCCACGAGGGCGCGCGGCCTGCCATCGGCAGCCTGCAGCAGCGTATCGACAGGGTGATGGATGTCACCATCCAGCGCGAAGCCGAGCGGCTTGAAAGCCGGTTGCTGATCCTGGCAACCGTTGGCTCCGCGGCACCGTTCATCGGTCTGTTCGGAACGGTCTGGGGCATCATGACAGCGTTCCAGGCGATCGCGGCATCGGAAAGCACCAACCTTGCCGTCGTGGCGCCCGGTATTGCCGAAGCGCTGTTTGCGACCGCGCTTGGTCTACTGGCCGCGATTCCGGCTGTTATCGCCTACAACAAGTTTTCGGCCGACGTCGGCAAGGCGGTTTCGCGCATGGAAGGCTTTGCGGACGAGTTCTCCGCCATCCTGTCCCGTCAGATCGACGAGAGGGGCTGATCCATGGCCATGCAGGTCGGTTCAGGTCAGGCAGGAAGCGGACGGCGCGGGCGGCGCAGGCGTCGCCACGCACCCATGAGCGAAATCAACGTCACGCCCATGGTCGACGTGATGCTGGTGCTCCTGATCATCTTCATGGTGGCTGCTCCGCTCTTGACGGTCGGTGTGCCGATCGATCTGCCGGAGACCAGCGCCAAGGCCCTGGAAGGCGATACCGAGCCGATAACCATCTCGGTGAACGCGGCTGGTGAAATCTTCATCCAGGATACCCCGATCACGATCGAGGAGATCGTGCCAAAGCTCGAAGCCATTGCCGCCAATGGTTACGAGGAACGTATCTACGTGCGCGGCGATCAGGATGCCGACTACGGCACCATGATGAAGCTGATGGGCCGCATCAGCGCGGCCGGGTTTAAACGCCTCGGTCTTGTCACTCTGGAAGAACGGGACTCGTAACGCGTCATGCGCGCAGGTCTCATCGCGTCTCTGGCCGGTCACTCGGCTTTCCTGCTCTGGGGCTTGATCGCCTTTCCGGACGCCGAGAGCTTTGCGGTTCCGCAGGTGGATTCTCTGCCTGTCGAACTGGTGCCCATCGAGAAAATCACCAGGCTTCGGGTCGGCGAAAAGACCGCCGAAGTCCGGGATGTCGCGGCGGTGAACCCAAGCGATACCCCGGCCGAGGAACCTCCGAAACCGGCCGATAAACCGGGCGAAAGCAAGGTTGAGCAGCCGACGCAGCCGACACCTTCGCCGTCTCCGACGCCTCCTCCGGCACCGGAACCAACGCCCGTTGCGGATCCCGAGCCGGCTCCGGCGCCTGCGCCCGAACCAGCGCCGGTGGCCGAACCTGCGCCTGCACCGGATCCTGCCCCGGCGCCAGAGCCTGTGCCGCAGCAGGAGGCCGCGCCTGCGCCCCAGCCGATCGTGACCAAGGTTTCGCCGCGCTCCAAGCCGACGCCGCCGAGGAATGCGCCCGAGCCGCCGAAGGATAATTTCGACAGCACCGACATCGCTGCGCTTCTGAACAAGGTCGAACCGGCCAAACAGACCGGCGAAACCAGCCAGAACCCGGCCTCTCTCGGTTCCCGGCGCGGGGAGCAGAACGTGCGTATGAGCCAGTCCGAGCTGGATGCGCTGCGCGGAATGGTGGCGCAATGCTGGAACCCGCCGGTGGGTGCCGTCGGTGCGGAAGACCTGAAGGTTCGTGTCCGTTTCAACCTGTCCCAGGACGGTCAGGTTTCTGGCCAGCCGGAAGTCATGAATTCCAGTGGCAACCCGGCGTTCGGAGCAGCCTCGAGCAGTGCCGTGCGCGCGATCATGCGCTGCCAGCCATACAATCTGCCAATTTCCAAGTATGAAGCTTGGCAGGAAGTCATCATCAATTTCGACCCCAGAGAGATGCTCGGGGGATAGACTGGCCCGGCCAGTTCAAACGTCCATAAGGGAGCTGTTGTGCTCATGCGCGGAATACTGAAAAAACTTTCTGTTTTCACAAGCCGGAAAGCCAGAGGGCTCGCATTTGTTCTCGCTTCTTTTGTGGTGATTGCTCCGCTGCCGGCGGCAGCGCTGGTTGAAATCGATATTACCCAGGGCAACATCGAGCCCTTGCCGATCGCACTGCCGTCGTTTTCCGCCGAAGGCGGAGACGGCAAGCTGGCCGCGGACATGACCAACGTCATTGCCGCCGACCTGAAACGATCCGGCCTGTTCCGGCCGCTTGACCCGGCCAGCTTCATTCAGAAGAACATGAGCGTGAATTCCACGCCGCGTTTCGGCGACTGGCGCCAGATCAGTGCCCAGGCGCTTGTCACCGGTACGGTGATCAAGCAGCCGGACGGGCGTCTGCGGGCGGAGTTTCGTCTGTGGGACGTTTTCGCGTCAGAGCAGATGCTGGGCCAGCAGTTCTACACGACACCTGAAAACTGGCGGCGTCTGGCGCATATCATCGCTGACGCGATCTATGAGCGGCTGACCGGTGAAAAGGGCTACTTCGACACCCGGATCGTCTATGTCGATGAAACCGGCCCGAAGGACAAGCGCGTCAAGCGCCTGGCGATCATGGACCAGGACGGCGCAAACGTGCGTTACCTGACGCGCGGCGACGATCTGGTGCTGACACCGCGGTTCTCGCCGACGAGCCAGGAAGTCACCTACATGTCCTATGGCGGTGCCGATCCGAGTGTCTATCTGCTGAATATTGAAACGGGTCAGCGCGAAATCGTCGGCAACTTCCCGGGCATGACCTTTGCCCCGCGGTTCTCGCCCGATGGCCAGAGCGTGGTGATGAGCCTGCAGCAGGGTGGCAATGCCAACATCTTCAAGATGGACCTGCGCTCTCGCCAGACGACGCGTCTGACGAACGACGCAGCCATCGACACGAGCCCGTCGTTCTCACCGGACGGACGCCAGATCGTGTTCGAATCCGACCGCGGCGGCACACAACAACTTTATGTGATGAGCGCAGGCGGCGGTGGTGCGCAGCGTATTTCCTTCGGGCCTGGCCGGTATTCCACGCCGGTATGGTCGCCGCGTGGAGACCTGATCGCCTTTACCAAGCAGCACCAGGGCCGATTCATGATCGGCGTCATGCGGCCTGACGGAAAGGGTGAGCGTATCCTGACCGAGGGCTATCACAACGAAGGTCCGGCCTGGTCGCCGAATGGCCGTGTGCTGGTGTTTTTCCGGGATACGCCGGGCGCCAATGGCGGGCCGCAGGTCTGGACCGTGGACCTGACAGGATACAACGAACAGCGGGTGGAGACCCCGGCCTTCGCGTCGGATCCCTCCTGGTCGCCGCTGATCGACTGATGGATACATACGGCCTGTGAAGGCAAGCCGTGTTAAGCTTTCGCTAACCATGTTTGAAAAGGCGTTTTTTACCGGTTTTGGCTAGAAAGCGTTTACCAAGAACCGGACGGATGAAATGTCAGGTTGGCGGGCTGGGGTGTAGGAGACAGGAATGTTCAAGAGTTTAAACGCCGGACGGGGCGCGCGCTGGATTGCAGTCTGCTTCGTGGTTCTGTTCGCAGCAGCATGTGCCCAGAACAAACCGGACGGGCTGTCGAGCAATGTGAAGCCCGGCACGGGGCAGGACTTCGTCGTGAACGTGGGTGACCGCGTGTTCTTCGAAGAAGACCAGTCAGTGGTGACATCGCAGGGTCAGGCAACCCTTGCCAATCAGGCCAAGTGGCTGAACCGCTATCCCCAGTACACGATCACGATCGAGGGGCATGCGGATGAACGCGGCACGCGTCAGTACAACATCGCGCTGGGAGCACGCCGTGCCCAGTCCGCACGTGACTATCTGGTGGCGCAGGGCGTGAACGCCTCGCGTGTCCGGACGATTTCCTACGGCAAGGAACGGCCTGTTGCTGTCTGTAACGACAACAGCTGCTGGTCACAGAACCGCCGTGCGGTGACGGTCCTGAACAACGCGACCAACTGATCCGGCAAATGCCGAACAAAAAGGCCGGGCAGCTTGCCCGGCCTTTTTTGTTGGGCCGGCCGGAAATGGCGAAATCACTTCAATGTCAGCCGGTAACGTCAAAATTTGGCCGAAGTCGAAGCGCTCTGTGCACTTGAGTAAGAAGCCGGGCATGGTAAGACATCATGCGCGTGGATCTGCTTGAGTATTGGCGTTTGTCGGACCACGGCCAGACACTGGTACAGCAAATCCAACCGGAGGAGCGAATGCTGAAACTAAAGGGACTGGCAGGTCTCATCATGGCGTTGGTCATCACCTTCGCCACTGCCACACCGTCGCAAGCCCAGCTGTTCGGACGCAAGAATGACGATTCCAGCGTGAGGATCGGTCAGCTTGAGGAACGGATCCGGGTTTTGACCGGTCAGATCGAACAGTTGTCCTATCAGATGCGGGAATTGCAGGATCAGATGCGCCGCATGCAGGAAGACAATGAATACCGCTTCCAGCAGCTGGAAGGCGGCACCCCGGGCAAGCGCTCGGATGTCGCTCCAGGATCGACCGCTCCGGGCCTAGGCCCGGACGGTACTCCGCAGTCGGGCAACCTTATCGCGCCGGGTGGAGGTTTTGCGACCCTCCCTACGGACGGATCTGGAGACGGCAACTGGGATCAGTCCGGCGGCTATGAAAGCGGTTTGCCGAGCGACGGTCCGATCGACCTTTCGCGGCTGGCCAACGGGCTTGAAAACCTGCCTGGCACCGGTCAGGAAATCGCTCCTGATCCCGGTCTTGCCACCGACGATGACCAGATTGCCAGCGTCATCGGCAGCGGCGACCCGAGCTCTGACTACAATCAGGCTTATTCCCTGGCGGTGAATGGCGATTACGCGGGGGCCGAGCGCGGATTCCGGAATTTTCTGGAAACCTATCCCGACGATGCACAGGCAGCGAACGCTCAATACTGGCTGGGCGAAAGCCTGCTGGCGCAGCAGAACTACCGCGAGGCAGCCGATGCTTTCCTGAAGACCTACACGGACCATCCCGGCAACGCCAAGAGCCCCGACAGCCTGCTCAAGCTGGGTGTCTCGCTGCGTGGTCTCGGCGAAGCGGATGCGGCCTGCGCAACGTTTTCCGAACTGCTGAACAAATATCCGAATGCCGCTCCAGCCGTTTTGTCCCAGGCGCGGGATGAACGCCGTCGTGCCCAGTGCTCCTGACGGGCCGGTTGAGCCCGAGAGGCTCCCGGCCGATCGCGTCGATGCTCTTTTTTCAAAGCTAAGCTCTTTTTCCAATCTGGCGCTGGCAGTGTCCGGCGGCTCGGATTCCCTTTGTCTTCTTGTCCTTTTCGATGAATGGCGCAAACGCACCGGCTGGCAGGGTGCTGCCGAAGTGCTGTGTGTGGATCATCAACTCCGGCCCGAAAGTGGTCAGGAGGCGGAATTCGTTGCGGCGAATGCGCGCGCGTGCGGCCTTGCCTGCACGGTGTTGCGCTGGACCGGCACCAAACCGGCTGCAAACCTCCAGGAAGCGGCACGCATTGCCCGTTACCGGTTGATGGCAGCGCGTATGAGGGACATCGGCGCGGAGGCGCTTGTTCTTGGTCATCACCTTGACGATCAGGCGGAAACTTTTCTGGACCGTCTGACCCGGGGGAGCGGCGTTACCGGCCTCAGCGGGATGGCGGCTGACGAAGACTGCGGTCCGGAAGGTCTGCGCCTGCTGCGTCCGCTCCTGAGTGTTTCGAAATCCGACCTCGAGGCAACGCTTGAAGAGCGCGGCCGTTCCTGGTGCACGGATCCTTCGAACCGGAACCCGAAATACAAGCGCAGCCGGCTCCGCGCCATCTTGTCGCTGTTGACCGAGGAGGGATTGAGCGCAGAGCGTCTTGCGCAGACCGCTGCCAATATCCGCCGGGCGCGGGAAGCCCTGGAGCGGACCGCCGATGACCTGGTCGCTCGGCTGATCACCGAACACCCGGCAGGACCCGCGCGCCTGGAGCGTGAAGCCTACCGCGAGCAGCCGGAAGAACTCCGTCTCCGGCTGCTCGTCTATCTGATGGCGCGTGTCTCGGGCAAGAATTCCCGACCAAGACTTGCCAGGCTTCAGGCTCTGGATGGGGTTCTGATGTCCGGTGAGGCGAACCGTCAGACCTTTCAAGGATCGGTTTTCGACGCAGACGCAAGCGTCATCAGAGTGTGGAAAGAGCCGGGGCGTGAGCCGCCGGGCATTCTCACGGGTCTTGCTGGAACCGGCAGATGGGATGGCCGCTTCCTTTACCGGGTCCCCACTTGTCCTGTTGGCGAAAGTGATGCCCCCTTGTGTCTGGGGCCGCTGATGAACGCGCCTGTAGCGTCCCGGGAAATCGACTGGCCGGCGGGCTGGCCCAAGGCCGCCTTCGACTGCGCGCCGGTCCTGTGGCGGGCAGGGGAGATCCTGACCCCGGCTTCCGCAACGGCTGTTTTGACCATTGGCAATTCCCGCAGCAGCGCAGATTTGAATTTGGAGCGAATGCCAATCCAAGGTAAATTGCCGGATAACTTTATGGACAATGAGGACACAGACGAGGAAATCTGAGGTTTTCCCCATCTGGAACATCTGTTAGAGGTCCGTGCTTAAGAAAATAGTCAGCGCATCTGCGCAACTATGGCGCACCGCCTTGGCAGCGGGCTTTGGGCGACCTATCTTCGCTCTAAAGAAACGTAACCGCGTGCAGTTAGTCGCGTTGGGCGGTTAAGGAAACGAAATGAACGCACATTTTCGCAACTTCGCTCTCTGGGTGATCATCGCCCTGCTATTGATCGCATTGTTCCAGCTTTTTCAAAGTCCCGCGCAGCATGGCGCAACGAATGACATTGCTTATTCGGACTTCATGAAGCAGGTCGACAACGGCGAGATCCGATCGGTCATCATTCAGGAACAGAAGATCACCGGTACCTACAGCAGCGGCAGTGCCTTCCAGACCTATGCTCCTGACGGCGCGCAATATGTCGATGAGCTGCGCAGCAAGGGCGTCTTGATCAATGCCCGCCCGCCGGCGGAAAGCTCTCCGTTGCTTGGTGCGCTGTTCTCCTGGCTGCCGATGCTGATCATCCTGGGTATCTGGATTTTCGTCATGCGCCAGATGCAGGGTTCCGGCGGCAAGGCCATGGGCTTCGGCAAGTCCAAGGCCAAGCTGCTGACCGAAGCACACGGCCGGGTAACCTTCGAGGACGTGGCCGGTATCGACGAAGCCAAGGAAGACCTTCAGGAAATCGTCGAGTTTCTGCGCGACCCGCAGAAGTTCCAGCGTCTTGGTGGCCGAATCCCGCGCGGTGTTCTGCTGGTTGGTCCTCCGGGTACCGGTAAGACGCTGACCGCGCGTGCGGTTGCCGGTGAAGCCAACGTTCCGTTCTTCACCATTTCCGGTTCCGACTTCGTGGAAATGTTCGTCGGTGTGGGTGCGTCCCGCGTCCGCGACATGTTCGAACAGGCCAAGAAGAATGCTCCGTGCATCATCTTCATCGACGAAATCGACGCGGTCGGCCGTCATCGTGGCGCCGGTCTCGGCGGCGGTAACGACGAGCGCGAACAGACGCTCAACCAGCTGCTGGTCGAGATGGACGGTTTCGAGCCGAACGAAGGCATCATCATCATCGCCGCGACCAACCGGCCGGACGTTCTGGACCCGGCGCTGCTGCGCCCGGGCCGTTTCGACCGCCAGATTGTTGTGCCGAACCCGGATATCACCGGCCGCGAAAAGATCCTGAAAGTGCACATGCGGAAAGTTCCGCTGGCACCGGATGTCGACGTCAAGACGCTGGCACGCGGTACACCGGGCTTCTCCGGTGCGGACCTGATGAACCTTGTCAACGAAGCCGCGCTTCTGGCTGCCCGCCGCTCCAAGCGCCTGGTGACCATGGCAGAGTTCGAAGACGCCAAGGACAAGGTCATGATGGGTGCGGAACGCCGTACGCTGGTGATGACCGAGGAAGAAAAGAAGCTGACCGCCTATCACGAAGCCGGTCACGCGCTGGTGGCTCTGCACCAGGAAGCTTCCGATCCGATCCACAAGGCGACCATCATTCCGCGCGGACGTGCGCTTGGCATGGTCATGCGCCTGCCGGAGAAGGACCAGGTGTCGCTTACCCGCGCCAAGTGCAAGGCCGACCTTGCCGTTGCCATGGGTGGCCGCGTCGCCGAAGAAATGATCTTCGGCTACGAGAAAGTGACTTCGGGCGCGTCCGGCGACATCCAGATGGCCACCAAGCTGGCCCGCGCGATGGCGACCCAGTTCGGCATGTCCGACAAGCTCGGTCCGCTGCTTTACGGTGAAAACCAGGAAGAAGTGTTCCTGGGGCATTCCGTGGCAAAGAACCAGCACGTTTCCGACGAAACCCAGAAGATCGTCGATGCGGAAATCAAGTCCTTCGTCAACCAGGGCTATGAAACCGCCAAGAAGATCCTGGGCGACCACGAAGACCAGTTGCATACGATCGCCAAGGGTCTCCTGGAATACGAAACCCTGTCGGGTGACGAGATCAAGGGTCTGCTCGATGGCAAGCCGCCGGTGCGCGACACGGACGACGACCAGCCGGTGGGCCGGTCGTCCGCGGTACCGACCGCCGGTGCCAAGCGTGGCGGCGACGAGGCCAGCGGTGGTATGGAGCCGCAGCCGCAGTCCTGATCGGTTCCGATATTCTGAACAACCCAGATGCCCGGCCTGCGCCGGGCATCTTCGTTTGCGGTGAAAGAACAGGGTTGCCAGCCATCAGGGAATGGTAACAATTGCTCACATATTTTGAATCGTGACTTCGGCTGATTGCGTTACAAAGAGCGCAACCAAGACAGATAGATCAGCAAGGCATATTTGATGCGCAAGTTTTTCGGCACCGACGGCATCCGCGGTCAGGCGAACAGCTATCCCATGACCGCCGAGATGGCGCTGAAGGTTGGCATGGCCGCCGGGTTGGCTTTCAAGAATGGCGGGCACCGCCACCGGGTGGTTATCGGCAAGGACACCCGCCTTTCCGGCTACATGCTGGAAAACGCCCTCGTGGCAGGCTTCACTTCGGTCGGCATGGATGTGTTCCTGCTGGGCCCGCTGCCGACGCCCGCGGTTGCGATGCTGACACGCTCGCTCAGAACCGATCTCGGTGTGATGATCTCTGCCTCGCACAATCCGTTCCAGGACAACGGCATCAAGTTCTTCGGCCCGGATGGCTTCAAGCTCAGCGACCAGATCGAAAAGACGATCGAAGAGCTGATGGAAAGCGACCTGACATCGCGCCTGCCGAGCGCCAGCGAGCTAGGCCGTGCAAAGCGGATCGACGGTGCGCAGCAGCGCTACATCGAATTTGCCAAGCGGACACTGCCACGCGAAATGAGCCTGGAAGGTCTGCGTGTTGTCATCGATTGCGCCAACGGGGCTGCCTACAAGGTCGCGCCCGAGGCGTTGTGGGAGCTGGGTGCGGATGTGATCACCATGGGTGTCACGCCGGATGGCTTCAACATCAACAAGGAATGTGGCTCGACGTCGACCGATGCCCTGTCCCGCAAGGTGCATGAAGTACGCGCCGACATCGGCATCGCGCTCGATGGGGATGCGGACCGGGTCATCATCGTCGATGAAAACGGCTCAGTGGTGGATGGCGACCAGCTGATGGCCGTGGTGGCGCAGTCCTGGCAGCAAAGCAACCGCCTGTCCGCGCCCGGCATCGTGGCGACGGTCATGTCCAATCTTGGACTGGAGCGATACCTTCAGAGCCTCGGGCTGGGCCTTGCCCGGACCAAGGTCGGTGACCGCTATGTGGTCGAGCATATGCGCGCCAACGGCTACAATGTCGGCGGCGAGCAGTCCGGCCATATCGTCCTGTCCGACTTTGCCACGACCGGCGACGGCCTGATCGCGGGCCTGCAGGTTCTTGCGTGCGTCAAGGATCAGGACAAGCCCGTGTCGGAAGTCTGCCGCCGGTTCGAACCCGTACCGCAGATCCTCAAGAATGTGCGCTACAAGGGCGGCAAGCCGCTTGAGCAGGATCTGGTCAAATCCGCGATCGAGGATGGCGAAGCCCGCCTCGGCAATTCAGGCCGCCTCGTGATTCGAGCTTCCGGCACCGAACCGTTGATCCGCGTGATGGCGGAAGGCGACGATGCGGAGCTGGTCAAGCAGGTGGTCAATGATATCGCCGGTGTGGTGGCAACAACCGCGGCCTGATCGGCGAGGCAACAAGTGATAAGAAAAGCCGCCCATGTGAGGCGGCTTTTTTATTGCACCCTTATTCGCGGATACCCCCGGATGACACCTGGGATGCAGGCTCGAGACAGGGCGGCCGGATGCCACTTTCTAGAAAAGTCCTAACAAGTTTCAGAAAACGTGGCGATAAGTGGATCCTCGGTTCCGCCTTCTGTTTCACTTAACCGGGATGATAATCGGCAGCTTTGGCAGCTATGTCCCCGGCCTGCCTGATAATTTTGCACGCCTGTTTCTGATCTTTCGATGTTTCTTCGGCTGTTAAGGTTTCCTTAAGGTAAAAAAACGCGGTTAAAGAACAGAGTTAAGTCACAATTAATGAATTCCCGTCAGTATGCTTTCAAGTTTGATGTGTCCGGCATTGGTTAACGCGGACGCTCACTGGAAAAGGACGAGGACATGGACAATTTCTTTAAGCGTTTGTCTTTGACCGGCTTTGCTGTTGCGCTTTCCACTGCTGCATATGCCGCGGATTTGCCAACCCCGGTCATCGAGCACATCCCGGAAGTCCCGGCCGTTGGTGGTTGGTACCTGCGTGGTGATATCGGATACAAATTCTACAACGATCCAAGTGGCAGTTTTAACGATCCGGTGATCGGAGACCTGCGATTCCAGCGCGAGTCCATGGATGATGCCTGGATGATCGGGGTTGGTGTCGGTTACCAGTTCAACGACTATTTCCGTTCTGATGTCACGATCGACTACGAAACCTCGGCAAATGTTAAAGGTTACGCAGTTTGCGGTACCTGTGCGGGTGGTTTTTCGACAGAATCAACTGATGTCGACGTCTGGACTGTCATGTTGAACGGTTATGTTGACCTGGGCACATGGAACCGCATCACACCATATGTTGGTGCCGGTATTGGTGCTTCCTACGTGACTACCGACAACACCTATTCGATCAACCCAGGTGGTACTGGTCGCACGGACTATGACGGATCACATAGTGAATGGAACTTCGCATGGGCACTTATGGCCGGTGCGTCCTACGCTGTGACCGACAACTGGGCAATCGATGCGGGTTATCAGTATCGCGATCTCGGTGATGCCAAGACTGTCAAACTTCATGATGCGGGTACCGGAGAGACTCGCGTCGAGTGGGACGATCTGACTGCGCACGAAATTCGTCTCGGTGTTCGTTACAACTTCGGTGGTGGCGCGCGTGTTCCAGCCGGCCCGGTCTACTACGAGCCGCAGGGTCCGATCACCAGCAACTTCTGATCTTCCGATCAGCGAATTTGAAAGGCCGGTCAATCGACCGGCCTTTTCCTGTTTGCGCCCACACTTTCCCTTGAGTTTTCTTGAGCCAAGCGACGACAATCCTGATTTCAGGTGCGGGTGGCTTGTCTGAGAGAACGCTTCCGGAAGGCGAGGGGGTGTGACCGAATTTATCCGTTCACCCGTGATTTGAATTGACCAAAGGTCAGGAAGGTCCTATCCCCATAGGTGGGCCACCTCTCCCCAACGAGAGGCAACTATCTGCGAGGGTAGACAGATATGACAGACCTCACCGCCAAGCCGGACGTGCGTCCGGCCAATCCCAATTTTTCTTCTGGTCCCTGTGCCAAGCGTCCCGGCTGGTCGCTTGATGCCTTGGGCGATGCGCCGCTCGGGCGGTCTCACCGCGCCAAGCCCGGCAAGGCCAAACTTGCCGAAGCCATCGAGTTGACCCGCAAGGTGCTGAACGTGCCGGACGGATATCGGATCGGTATCGTACCGGCGTCCGACACCGGCGCTGTCGAGATGGCGCTCTGGTCGCTGCTCGGTGCACGTGGTGTCGAAATGCTCGCCTGGGAAAGCTTCGGCTCCGGCTGGGTTACCGACGTCATCAAACAGCTCAAGCTCGATGATGCCCGGGTCCTTGAAGCGCCTTACGGCGAACTGCCGGATCTTGCCTCGGTCGATTTCTCCAAGGACGTTGTTTTCACCTGGAACGGCACCACTTCCGGCGTCCGTGTTCCCAACGGCGACTGGATCCCGGCCGATCGCGAAGGCCTGACCATCTGCGATGCGACCTCCGCCGCCTTTGCGCAGGACCTTGCGTTCGACAAGCTCGATGTCGTGACATTCTCCTGGCAGAAAGTGCTGGGCGGGGAAGCTGCACATGGCATGCTAATCCTCAGCCCACGCGCGGTTGAGCGTCTCGAAAGCTATACGCCGGCCTGGCCGATGCCGAAGATCTTCCGCATGACCAAGGGCGGCAAGCTGATCGAGGGCATCTTCAAGGGCGAGACCATCAACACGCCGTCCATGCTCTGTGTCGAGGACTATATCGACGCCCTCAAGTGGGCCGACGGTCTGGGTGGGCTGTCCGGCCTGCGTGCACGCGCTGATGCGAACCTCAAGGTGCTTGCCGACTGGGCGGAAAAGACCTCCTGGGTCGATTTTCTTGCAGTTGACCCGGCAACACGGTCGAACACGTCCGTCTGCCTCAAGGTCACGGATCCGGGCATTCTTTCGCTCACTGCAGACCAGCAGGCCGCCTTTGCCAAGGCTCTTGCCGGTACGCTCGACGCTGAAGGCATCGCCTATGACATCGGCGCTTACCGCGATGCACCGTCCGGTCTTCGGATCTGGGCCGGCGCGACCGTCGAGACGAGCGATCTTCAGGCCTTGACCCATTGGCTTGACTGGGCATTCCAGTCGGAAAAAGCGAAGCTGCCCCAGGCCGCCTGAGCCTGTTCATCCTTCAACGACAACAGTCCCGGGCGGTGCGCTGCCCGGATCGTTTCTCGTATTCAAGGAGAGGCTCCAATGGCTCCCAAGGTACTGATTTCCGACAAGCTGTCGGACGCTGCCGTGCAGATCTTCAAGGATCGCGGCATCGACGTGGACTTCCTGCCGGACGTCGGCAAGGACAAGGAAAAACTGCTGGAGATCATCGGCAAATACGATGGTCTGGCAATCCGTTCGGCCACCAAGGTTACGGAAAAAATCATTGCAGCGGCTGAAAATCTGAAGGTGATCGGCCGTGCCGGGATCGGCGTCGACAATGTCGACATTCCCAAGGCGACCGCGCGCGGTATCATTGTCATGAACACGCCCTTCGGCAACGCGATCACCACTGCCGAACATGCCATCTCGATGATGATGGCGGTTGCGCGCCAGATCCCGGCGGCGGATGCCTCGACCCAGGCAGGCAAATGGGAGAAATCCCGTTTCATGGGCCGTGAACTTACCGGCAAGACGCTCGGGTTGATCGGTTGCGGCAATATCGGTTCTATCGTGGCGGACCGGGCCATCGGACTGAAGATGAAAGTGATCGCCTTCGATCCCTTCCTGACGCCGGAAAGGGCCGTTGCGCTAGGTGTCGAGAAAGTCGAGCTTGACGGCCTCTTGTGCCGGTCCGACTTCATCACCCTGCACACACCGCTCACCGACAAGACGCGCAACATCATCGATGCCAAGGCCATCGAGAAGATGCGCAAGGGCGCGTATCTGATCAACTGTGCCCGAGGCGGGCTTGCGGATGAGGCGGCAGTGCGGGCGGCCCTGGACGCGGGCAAACTCGGCGGGGCGGCGTTCGACGTCTTTGTCGAGGAACCAGCCAAGGAAAACCTGCTGTTCGGCGCGCCGAACTTCGTCTCGACGCCGCATCTGGGTGCTTCCACCACGGAGGCCCAGGAAAACGTTGCGCTGCAAGTGGCAGAGCAGATGTGCGACTACCTGCTACAGGGCGCAGTCCGCAACGCACTCAACATGCCGTCCATCACTGCCGAGGAAGCACCCAAGCTGGTGCCGTTCGTGCGTTTGGCCGAACAGTTGGGCTCTTTCGCGGGGCAGCTGACGGAGACCGGCATCGAAGGGGTTCGCCTGGAATATGCCGGTGCCGTTGCCGAGATGAACGTGCAGGCGCTGACTGCAGCTGCATTGACGGGGCTGCTGACGCCGCTCCTGCAGACGGTCAACATGGTTTCCGCGCCCATCCTTGCCAAGGAACGGGGCATGAAGATCGAGGAAATCCGCCGCGAAAAAGACGGCGCCTACGAGACATACATGCGCCTTACGGTGATCACCCAACGTCAGGAACGTTCGGTCGCAGGCACGGTCTTTGCTGACGGAAAACCACGGATCATCCAGGTGAAGGGCATCAACATGGAGGCCGAACTCGGCCCGCAGATGCTTTACATCACCAACGAGGACAAGCCGGGCTTCATCGGACACCTCGGGATGGAACTCGGCAACAGCGGCGTCAACATCGCGACCTTCCATCTCGGCCGTCTGGCCCCGGGTGACGATGCGATCTGTCTTGTGGAGGTGGATGGCGACGTGTCTCCGGAGGTTCTGGCACGGCTGGAGGCCGTTTCCCACGTCAAGCAGGTCAAGGCTCTGCATTTCTAGAATGGCTGGCGTTCGACGGAACGCCCGCTGATCCGCTATCCGGTCAAAAAGGGTGCGTGCCCCTAATCGCGCCTTCCGGATGTACGTCAGGTGCAGCCCAAGTTCCTGGCGCTTGAGCCTTCTGCCTTTTGCAGAAGGCTCCTTTTTTCCCGACCGATCAGACTGCCGGCGCGCGGCGCTTTTTGAGGATGCGCCCGTCAAGAACGACGAGGCCTGCCAGCAGCACGGCAAATCCGCCAAGCTGAAGCACACCCAGATTTTCTCCCAGGATCAACCAGCCGAAGAAGAGAGCGCTTGCCGGGACAAGGAGCGTGACCAGCGAAGCGTTGGTCGCGCCGGCTTCGGCCAGAATCTGGAAATAGATCAGGTAGGCAAGGGCGGTTGCCAATACGCCGAGCGCGAGCACATTGAGCCAGGCCGTCAGGCTGGGATCGGCCATGGTCCAGTTACCGGCAGTCAGAAGAGCAACCGGCAGCATGAGGGTGGTCGAGCCGAGCAACTGACCCGTTGCCGTTACTTGCGGCGGCAGCGTCCTGAAGCGGCGGGCGAAGGTCGCCGCGCAGGCATAGGAGATCGCGGCACCCAGACAGCAAAGCTGTGCCCACAACGGGTCGCTCGCAAGGCCCGACAGGCTGCTCCACAACATGATGGCGACACCTGCAACACCCAGCACCACACCGGCAATCCTGTTGCCCTGAAGCGTTTCCTGTCTTGTCAGCAGACCAGCCACGATCACCGTGAAGACAGGCGTCGTCGCGTTCAGGATGGATGCGAGGCCCGCACCGATTTCTGTCTGTCCGAGAAACAGGAGAGAGAAGGGAATGGCGTTGTTCAGCAGTCCCATGACCAGAAACGGCACGGCATATTTTTTCTCCAGCCGGTTCAACATGCCACGATGCCAAAGGATCATCAGCAGGACCGTGCAGGCAATGGAAACACGCAGGAATACGAGAACAAACGGCGGGATTTCGGCAACGGCCACCTTTGCGAACAAAAAGGACCCGCCCCAGATGGCGCCAAGGACGGTCAGCATGATCCAGTTACGAAGTGGCATTGCACGATCTCTGATTGAGTGATGTTTCTCAGGTAGCACCCCACCGGAAGGAAGAACACCCGAAACGCGAGTAGAGGACTGGTCGCTTGTGAGGATGGGGCGTGATGATTTGGGGCGCCCCTTGTTCGTCGGGCCGCCAAGACCGGTGAGGTGAAGGTAGGCATTGTCCGGGCTGTCTTCCTGCTTTCGACGACGAATTGAGGCGGCCTGTCCGTTTTGTCTGTGCAAGCGTCGGTCCTGGGCTTGCGCAGTCGGTTCACTCCGGCAACAGTATCGAGGCCGCGTTTTCTTCGGCTGCTCGGAAGAGTTCTTCATTCATGACCCAGGTTGCCCCCGCAGCGGATTCCAGATCGCTTGCCGGACGTTTGACACCGTTGCTGGTTGCTGCCGCTTGCCTCCTGGGTGCGAACGGACTTTCCGTGACAATGATTTCGGTGCGTGCCAAATCGGAAGGCATGTCCGATGCGCTCATCGGGTTGCTGGGCTCGTGCTATTTCGGCGGCATGATCGTCGGTGTGCTGCTGACACCGTTTCTGATCGCGCGAGCAGGGCATATTCGCGTCTTTTCCACGCTGGCTGCAATCAGCGCCATCGCCATTCTGGCGATTGCCTTCACACCCGCCGGCTGGCTCTGGATGGTCGTGCGTCTGGTGAGCGGGGCAGCTTTTTGCGGCACGACGATGGTTCTGGAAAGCTGGCTCAATTCCATCGCCACCAATTCGTCCCGCGGGCGGATCCTTTCCGTCTACCGGATAGTCGACATGATCGCCGTCATGGGCAGCCAGTTCATGCTGCCTGCGTTCGGTCCGCTTGGTCCTGATATTCTGATCGTTCTGGCCATCCTGTTCTGTTTCGCGCTGGTGCCGATCTCCCTGACAAGTGAGCGCAATCCCGCAGCGCCGCCCGCGCGGTTCTTCGATCCGCTCATGTTGTGGCGCGTGTCTCCGGTCGCCCTTGTCGCCGTCTTTACCATCGGCCTTACCAACGGTGCGTTCCGCATGGTTGGTCCGGTTTATGCGGAAGGAATTGGACTGGGGCTTGAAACGGTTGCCGCATTCATCGCGATCTGGGTCTTTGCCGGGGCGATCTTCCAGTATCCCGCAGGCTGGCTGTCCGACCGGCTCGACCGGCGTGTCGTGCTCGGCGTCTTTACCGTCGGTGCCGGGCTGGCCTGTCTCTTTATATCGGGGTCTTCGACCCGGCTGGAGCTTTTTGCAGGCGTCTTCCTGTTTGGCGGATTTGCCCTGCCGCTCTATTCCCTTTGTGCGGCCCATGCCAACGACAATGCCGAGCCCGGACAATTCATCGATGTGGTGGCGGGGCTCACACTTGCCTATGGCGTGGGCGCCATGGCGGGGCCGTTCATTGCCTCACTGGTGATGGAGCAATTCGGCCCCTCGGCCTTCTTCCTCTATACCGCCACACTGCACCTGTCGCTCGTGGTGTTCATCTTCGCGCGGATCGTCAGCCGGGACGCTGTTCCCGCAAGCAAGCGGCATCGCTTTGTCTGGCTGCTGCGCACGTCGCCGATGATTTTCAGGCTTGCGCGCAACGACAAGCCGGATGCAGGTGAGCCACCGGCTAAATAATCTGCCGTCGCGACATTGCCGCAAATGCAGTCTAATCCGGGAAAAGTCCGTTCAGGTGCACGTCATGACTGGTCAATTGTCACAGGGGTGACCGGGCCGATCAGGAGAGCTGGCAAAAAAACCTGCTTTTGGCTCTCAATCTCCCTGCGGAGACTCGCATGAGCAGGGAAACCTGTCTATAGTCCGCGCCGTTTGCCCCGGTCCGGTTGCCGGGGCTTGTCGTGTTGGCGCCCCGGACAAGTTTCGGATGGTGCGGAAGCTGCTTCAGGAGAGCAAAGTCTAGATGGCGAATGTGGTTGTTGTCGGTTCGCAATGGGGTGACGAAGGCAAAGGCAAGATTGTCGACTGGTTGTCGGAACAAGCCGATGTCATCGTAAGGTTCCAGGGCGGGCACAATGCCGGTCATACCCTTGTCATCGACGGTGTCAGCTACAAGCTGTCTCTCCTGCCGTCCGGGGTTGCACGCGAAGGCAAGCTGTCCGTCATCGGCAACGGCGTCGTGCTGGATCCGCATGCGCTGGCAGAGGAAGTCGAACGCCTCAGCAAGCAGGGCGTCGTGGTGACGCCGGAAAGCCTGCGTGTTGCCGAGAACGCAACGCTGATCCTGTCTCTGCACCGCGAGCTTGATGCGTTGCGCGAGAATTCCAACACCGGAACGCGCATCGGCACCACCAAGCGCGGTATCGGACCTGCGTATGAAGACAAGGTTGGCCGCCGCGCTATCCGTTTGATGGACCTGAAGAACCTTGCCACTCTGCCAGCCAAGATCGACCGCTTGCTGACGCACCACAATGCGCTGCGCCGGGGGCTTGGCCAGGATGAGGTTTCCGCCCAGGCGATCTACGACGAACTTGCCAGCGTTGCGGACAAGGTCCTGCCCTACATGGACAAGGTCTGGTACCTGCTGGACGATCTGCGCCGTCAGGGCAAGCGTATCCTTTTCGAAGGTGCACAGGGCGCGTTGCTCGACATCGACCACGGCACCTATCCCTTCGTGACGTCGTCCAACACGGTCGCCGGCCAGGCTGCGGCAGGCAGTGGCCTTGGCCCGAATTCGATCAACTATGTGCTCGGTATTACCAAGGCCTATACGACACGCGTCGGTGAGGGCCCGTTCCCGACCGAACTGAAGGACGAGATCGGCGAGTTCCTCGGTACGCGCGGTCACGAGTTCGGTACGGTTACCGGCCGCCGCCGCCGCTGCGGCTGGTTCGACGCTGTGCTGGTGCGCCAGACCGTCTGCACCTCGGGCATCACCGGCATCGCGCTGACCAAGCTGGATGTTCTGGACGGTCTTGATGAAATCAAGATCTGCATCGGCTACGAACTGGACGGCGAGCGCATCGATTATCTGCCGGCTTCGCAGGGTGCCCAGGAGCGCGTGAAGCCGATTTACGAAAGCCTGCCGGGCTGGAAGGAATCGACCGAAGGTGCTCGCACCTGGGCCGATCTGCCGGCGCAGGCGATCAAATATGTGCGTCACGTCGAAGAACTGATCGGTGCTCCGGTCGCTCTTCTGTCGACAAGTCCGGAACGGGACGACACAATTCTTGTGCAGAATCCCTTCCAGGATTGAGATCTGTGACGTTAGAAGCACATTATTAAGGACTGCGGTTGCGTGCTGCGAATCACCGCACGCAACCACCTTTCGTTTTCGGCGTTCCATGTGTGTGCCGAACAAACAATCTGTGTTAGGAAAAGGGTACTGCGAGGTTCTCTGTCGCGGCGAAGTTATTGAAGAAATAGCACCGGTTTTCGAAAAACTTGCTATAAGCCTGAGAATGAAACGAAATCTCGGGCCCGCAGAACAGATCCTTGCAGTCGGCCGGTAGGCAGGAAGATGGCTGATTACTATTCAATTCTGAAGAAAACGATCGCGTCTTTACCTGAAAACAATGGTGCTGCACGCAGAAGCGTTTACAGCCGTGCGCGCAATGCCATCGTCAATCAGCTGAAAGCCTACGAGCCGCCGCTGGCGCCGTCCGAGATCACGGCCGAGCAGCTGCGTCTGGAAGAAGCCATTCGCAAGGTGGAAGCCGAAGCCGCCCGCGAAAGCCTCGGTCTCAGCCCCACTGTTCCGAAGGTCGAAACGCCGACCCCGGCGCCGCAGGTTTCCGCGCCGCCCGTGACACCGCCTTCGGCTGAGCCGGTGGCAGAGGCTGCGCCGGAAGCGCCTGCGCCTGCACCACAGGAACCTGAAACAACTGCAGCACCGGTGGTGGATACCCCGGCTCCGTCGCCCTTGAAGGAAACCCTGACACAGGCCGAAGCGCTTGGCACCGCGGCCAGCCAGGCTGTTCACCACGCCAAGGAAGCTGCCGACCCGGGCGCTGCGCCTGTGCGCCAGGAGCCCTCTTTCGGCGGACCTGTGCAGCCGGAACAGACAGATGATGGCCTGTTCGAGCCTGCGGATACCACCGGTGCGGCCGATCCCGCCGATCAGACTTATCCAGGCGAGGAAACAGCCAAGCCGAAGGACAAGTCGGCCTCCAAGAAAAGCCGCTCCAAGCGCGCCAAGCCGAGTGCTTCGGATGCGCTGCGCGGTGATTCATCCGGCAGCCGCACCGTTCCGATCGTCATTGCTGCGGGTGTCCTGTTGCTGGTGCTCCTGGGCGCCGGAGCCTATTTCCTGATGCCTGCGGGCGATGAGACGGCCGATAGCGGCAACGTGCCGGTTGCGTCTTCTTCGCAAACGCCTGTCGATACGCAGCCGGACACCACGCCGGAGCCTTCGACCGCTGCCCCTGCCGGAGAAGGTGAAGAGCCTTCGAAAAACACCGACCGCCTGTTGAACGAAGGCGAGACGGATGTGGTTGCCCCGGATGCACGCACGGTAACCACGACGACGATTACCGGACAGTCTGATTCGCCTGCGCCGGCCGATACACCGCAGGTCGATACACCAGCTTCCGCTGCGCCCGAACCTTCCCAGCCGTCCATCGTGACGAGCGGAGAAAACGATCAGTCTTCTGCGACCACCGAAAGCCCGATTGCGGTGCCGGAAGACAATCTCTCGGCCATTTCGCCGGACGAAACTTCACCGGCTCCGTCCGCTACGGCTGCGGATTCCTCGGTGCAGCGCTCTATCCTTTACGAAGAAGGGGAAGAGTCCGGCGGTGCCGGAACGGCTGCGCAAGGCGCTGTCGTTTGGGGTGTCGATGAAGAAACGAATCTGGACGGCAAGGCTCTCGCGGTTCTGAGCGCCTCCATTGAAATCCCCGAGCGGGATGTGAAGGTCGACATTCGCATCAAGCCGAATGACGATACTTCCTTGCCCGCCAGCCATCTGGTCGAGATCAAGTACGAGTTCCCGGAAAACTTCGCTCCAGGTGACGTCGTCAACGTGCCAGGCCTGGTCATGAAGCCTACGGAAGAAGCTCGTGGCGATGCGCTGATCGGCGCTTCCGTGAAAGTGTCCCCGGGCTTTTTCTGGATTGCCCTTTCCAGCTTGCCGAACGAGCAGCAACGCAATCTCGCCCTGCTGCGCGAACGCGGCTGGATCGACATTCCGATGCTTTACGAAAACGGCAAGCGCGGCATCCTGACCCTGGAAAAGGGAACCGCCGGTGCAGATGCCGTTGAAAAGGCGATCACGTCCTGGCAAGCCGGCTAAGCGCCAACCTGCCTCCTTTCAAAATCTGAAGAAGCCGCCTCACGGCGGCTTGCCTTTTTCCGTCACACAAGGCATGGTCCGGCTTGGTCCGAGGGGTGTTCCGGTTACCGGAGCTGAGATGGCGTAATGCCGAACCCTTAGAACCTGATCCGGGTCATGCCGGCGAAGGGACGGAATCCTTAGCCTATTCCCGGATCTCCATTGTCATTTTCGGCTTGTCCGAAGACGGGAGATCCTATGCGTACTTGTCTGCGACCACTGCGGTCGCCGCACATCCGAATGCCGGTATCGGCTTTCATGCGTTCCTGTTGGCCAATGGCGGCGGGGGCTGCGGGATGATGGCGTTTGTGAAAGCTGTTGCCAGGACCATACTCGGCCTGCTGCTGACTGTCGTTATCTGGGCGGCAATCGTCCATGTGTTCGACACCCAGCATTATATCCTGCCGGGTCCGGACCGCGTCTTTACAGCCTTTGTCAAACACGCAGGCTTCCTTCTGCATCATGCCGGCATCACCGCCTATGAGACGGTGCTCGGGTTTGTGCTGGGGGCAGCCGCCGGGGCATTGCTTTCCGTTCTTTTGTGGCTGTTTCCGATTGCTGCAAGATTTGCCATGCCGCCCATTCTGGTGACGCAGGCCCTGCCTGTTTTCGCAATCGCGCCGATCCTGGTGCTCTGGCTCGGTTTCGGGCTGGCCTCCAAGATCGTCGTCATCATCCTGGTCATCTTCTTCACGGTCACATCGACGTTTTTCGATGGCCTGCAGCGGCTTGACCCGGGTTTGTGCGATCTCGCCCGGCTTTATCGTCTGTCTCGCCTGAAGGAACTCTGGTTCTTTCGCCTGCCGTCAGGCTTGCCGGCGTTTGCCTCCGGCCTGCGGGTGGCCGCGGTGTTCGCTCCCATGGGGGCGATCATCGGCGAATGGGCCGGGGCAAAAGGAGGCCTTGCCTTCATCATGCTTCAAAGCAGCAACCGGATGCAGGCGGACATGATGTTCGCCGCCCTGATCCTGCTCGCGGCGATGGTGCTGATCATGCGCTTTGCCGTGAACCATCTCACCCGACTTCTTGTTCCCTGGCAGCCGCTCACCTAGCTGCCGCTCTACGGAGGACCTCATGAAAAAACAAATCCTGTCACTCGCATTGGCCGCCGGGCTGTTGGCATCGGGGCCGGTACAGGCCAGTGAGAAACTGACCTTGCTGCTCGACTGGTTCATCAATCCGGATCACGCGCCGCTGGTAACTGCGCAGACCAAGGGTTTCTTCGAGGCAGAAGGCCTCGAGGTTGAGATCATCGAACCGGCGGACCCGGCAATGCCGCCGAAACTGGTTGCTGCCGGGCAGGGCGATATCGCGGTGTCCTATCAGCCGACGCTTCATGCGCAAATCGAGGAAGAGCTGCCGCTGAAATGGATCGGTACGCTGGTGGAAACGCCCCTCAATTCTCTCATCGTGCTGAAGGACGGCCCGATACAGGAACTAAAGGACCTCAAGGGGAAGAGTGTCGGTTTTTCCGTGTCCGGCTTCGAGGACGCGATGCTGGGCCAGATGCTGCGTTCGGCCGGTTTGACCATGGATGATGTCGAGCTGGTGAACGTCAATTTCGCGTTGTCAGGCTCTCTGCTTGCCGGTCAGGTGGATGCGGTGATCGGCGCATATCGCAATTTCGAGCTCACCCAGCTCGAAATCGAAGGCAAACCCGGCAAGGCTTTCTTCCCGGAAGAAAACGGTGTGCCGATCTTTGATGAGCTGATCTATGTCGTCAACAAGGACAAGACGGACGATCCCCGCTTTGCCAGGTTCCTGGCAGCCGTGGAAGCGGCCACCATCTATCTGAGCAATCACCCGGAAGAAGCCTGGAATGCCTTCATAGAAGCGTATCCGAACCTCAATGACGAGCTGAACAGGCGGGCATGGTTCGATACGTTGCCGCGGTTCGCCAAGCGTCCCGCTGCACTTGATGAAGGCCGCTACCAGCGCTTTGCGGAATTCATGGCCGAAGCCGGTCTGATCAGCAAAGTCGTGCCGGTGGAGAGCTACACAGCCGAAATCCGCTGAGGAGTTGAAGGAACGTTGCCAAGGACAAGACGGCGCTGGAGCCAGTCTCCAGCGCTTCTGACCACCGGCAAAGAAGCTCCCTCTCTCGGTCGTCACCCCGGCCAAGCGTAGCGCGAGCCGGGACCGGGGAGGCGGAAGTCTCCGTAAGTGTCTGTGGTTTTCAGTCGATGGCGTCTGGGCTCTCCGATCCCGGATCTTCGCTGTGCTGCGTCCGGGATGACACCGGGAAGGACTTTCAAGCAAAAGAAAAGCGCTGGAGCCCGGGCTCCAGCGCTTTTTTGTTTCTTCCAGGTTCGGCTATCTCAGGCCGTGGGCTGGTCCATTGTCCGGGCGCTGTTGCGCACGGCTTTCTGAACCTTTTCGAAAGCGCGAACCTCGATCTGGCGGACGCGCTCGCGGCTGACGCCGAATTCGCCCGAAAGGTCTTCCAGCGTCATCGGGTCTTCGGCCAGGCGACGTGCTTCAAAGATGCGCCGTTCGCGCTCGTTGAGCACGTCCATCGCGTCGTTCAGCATCTTGCGACGCATGTCCAGCTCTTCCTGATTGGCAAGCAGGGTTTCCTGACTGTCGCTTTCATCGACAAGCCAGTCCTGCCATTCACCGGCATCAGCTTCCGCGCGCACGGGCGCATTCAGGCTGGCATCGCCGCCCAGACGGCGGTTCATGGACACCACTTCCTCCTCGGACACCCCGAGTTTGGTGGCAATCTCAGAGACCTGATGCGGCTTCAGATCGCCTTCGTCCAGCGCCTGGATCTTGCCCTTGAGGCGACGCAGGTTGAAGAACAGGCGTTTCTGGTTGGCCGTGGTCCCCATTTTCACGAGGGACCATGAGCGCAGGATGTATTCCTGGATAGCCGCCTTGATCCACCACATGGCATAGGTCGCGAGCCGGAATCCCTTGTCCGGTTCAAAGCGCTTGACCGCTTGCATCAGGCCGACGTTGCCTTCGGAAACGACTTCTCCTATCGGCAGGCCATACCCGCGGTAACCCATGGCAATCTTGGCGACGAGGCGTAGATGGGAATTGACTAGGCGTTCTGCAGCTTCAGGGTCTTCATGCTCTTTGTAGCGCTTGGCGAGCATGTACTCTTCCTGCGGCTGAAGCATTGGAAACTTGCGGATCTCGTCCAGATACCGGCTGAGACCGCCTTCCCCTGCTGTAAGCGTCGGAACGTTCTGGGCCATAACATGCACCCCCTTTCGTCAAGTTTGCGACCCCTTCCTCCCGCTGCCCCGCAGTGATACGCAAGCAAGCCATTTTTGAGGGAAGGCGGACGCACAATAGTGTCCGTACAGGCACACAGAAGCTTCTAATATAGGTCCAAATTGGTCGATTGCATGGTCAGAAAACGAAAACGCATCCTAAAATTTTTGTAATCCGGACAAAAGATTTGCGAAATCATCCGGGTAAGGGCTCTCAAAGCGCAAGGTTTTACCATTTGCCGGGTGTTCGAAAGCCAGCAGGCCGGCATGCAGGGCTTGCCTGTGAAAACCGTTCACGAGGCTTTTGAGCGGCTCATCCAGCCTGTTTGCCTTGGTCTTGAAACCCGACCCGTAATCGTCGTCACCGATCAGCGGATGACCGATATGAGCCATGTGCACGCGGATCTGGTGTGTGCGTCCGGTTTCAAGGCGGCATTCCAGCAGCGAGGCGAGCGCAGGCTGTTCGGCATTGCCGAAGCGCTCCTTCACCTGCCAGTGGGTGATGGCGTGGCGACCGGAAGTCTTGACGACGGCAATCTTCTGACGGTTTGCCTGTGAGCGGGCCAGATTGGCGTTGATCGTGCCTTTCAGGCCGGAGGGTGCTCCCCAGACCAGAGCCGAATAGGCGCGTTCCAGCGGTCCGGTGCGGCCGTGGTCGGCAAACTGGGCTGCAAGGCCCTTGTGGGCCTGGTCGGTCTTGGCGACGACAAGCAGTCCGGAGGTGTCCTTGTCGATCCGGTGAACGATGCCGGGGCGCTTCACGCCGCCGATGCCGGAAAGGCTGTCACCGCAATGATGGATGAGTGCATTGACGAGGGTGCCGGTCCAGTTGCCGGCGCCAGGATGGACGACAAGCCCCGCCGGTTTGTCGACCACGATAAGATGTTCGTCCTCAAAGACGACCGAGACGGGGATGTCCTCGCCCTTGGGCTCGGGGTCTTCCGCCTGCGGCAAAGTGAGGGTCAGGGCATCGCCTTCATTGACCCGGTATTTCGGCTCCACTATTTTCGCGCCGCCGACGGTGACGTCCCCGGACTTGATCAGGGACTGGATCCTGTTGCGGCTAAGGGCTTCCAGATGAGCCGCCAGCACCGCATCCAGCCGTTTCCCGGCATCGGCTGCATCAACTGTTAAACTGAAATCCTGGTCCAGACCGGCCGGATACTCGAGGGAATTGTCTGTCATGTCACAACCTGATTATCGGGATGAGGGGCCGGGTGAAAAGCCGCTTGATCCTGCGGCCGAACGCATCCAGGCCAAGCTGAAGCGTCTGTTGCTCGGCTCGTCCCTCGTCATGATCGCCGGCTTTATCGCTGTCTTTGCAGCAATTCTCTACAAGATCAACTCCAATAAGTCCGATGTTTCAGCCGATCAATATGCCGCAACAGTGGCAGTTGGCGCTGACGCGGAAATTTTGCAGGCCGACCTTTCGAACGGTCTCTTGCTGGTTCTGGTGCGCGAAGGCAGCAAGACGGCGCTACTGCGCTTCGATCCTGTCACGGGCAAGCAACTGGGTCGCACGGATTTTGTCGCGCGCTGACGTAGCGTCGCGCATACGGCGCGCGGTTATGAACAGGCATGTGACAGAAAAATGAAAATTAGGGCTTGCGTCTTTTGTCATGCAGCCGTATACGCACGGTCCTCGGCTTGAGGCACTGAGCTTCTCAAGCCCCGCGCGCCCATCGTCTAGCGGTCTAGGACGCCGCCCTTTCACGGCGGAAACACGGGTTCGAGTCCCGTTGGGCGTGCCATTTTTCCCCAAGGCACAAACAGCATATCCACATCCTGCGCACAGGGTTCTCCACCCGTTTGTGCACCGGTTACACGGAGTGCTGTGTTCGATCAGCTGGCAGTGCTGTCTTCCTGCTGGCCGGTCTCGATCAGCTCGACTTCCGCGTCTTGCGCGATCTGCGCGAAGTCTGGCGAGGGGCAATAATCCGTTACGAAAGTAGTGACCTGTCGCAGGTGTCCGACACGGACCGGTGCAGTGCGCTCGAACTTGGTGCTGTCGGCGGCCAGAATGACGTGCCTGGCGTTGTCCATGATGGTCTTGGTGACTTTCACTTCCCGGTAGTCGTAATCGAGCAGGGAGCCGTCGGGATCGATCGCGGAAGCGCCGATGACGGCAAAATCGACCTTGAATTGGCGCATGAAGTCCACCGCGGCCTCGCCGACAATGCCGCCGTCGGAATGGCGCAACACGCCACCGGCAATCACCACCTCGATCTGGGAATAGCCGCGCATCAGGCTGGCGACGTTGATGTTGTTGGTGATCACCATCAGGCCGCGATGCTGGAGCAGCGCCTGTGCTACCGCTTCCGTGGTGGTGCCGATGTTGATGAAGATGGACGCGTTGTCGGGAATGAGCGAGGCAACCTTCTCGCCGATGTCTGCCTTTTCCCTGCTGGAGATGATCCTGCGGGCCTCGTAGCCGACATTTTCGATGCCGGACGACAGCAGGGCCCCGCCATGGGTGCGCGCCAGCAGGCGCCGGTCGCAAAGCTCGTTGAGGTCCTTGCGGATCGTCTGCGGGCTGACATCAAACCGCCGGGCGAGATCGTCGACGCTGACGCGGCCCATCTGCCGTGCGAGTTCGAGAATGGCGTTGTGGCGTTCGATCAACATATACGGCAGACTCATCCTGTGCATGACGGGCTGGCTGCGTTCCTGCATCTGCAAACGGAAATGCGGGCGAAGAGCAACAGCGCGTCAGGTTCGTTCAATATTCGGACGAATGTCCATCGGACTAGATGACCGGAGCGACCTGCTCAGATCAAGCCACATCTTTCTTTTTTTGTTTCGTGGCTTTCGTTTTCCGGTCGCTGTCTTGCGCGGCGCCGGTGCTTGCCGGCGTTGTTTCCGCCTCCGACTTTGGCTTGTTCCGGCTGGAGGCAACGATCCTGCTCACCAGCGCTTCAGCCGCGTTGGCGATATCGCCGGATCTTGATTGAGCTTGTGTCGTGCCCTGGTCCGCGTCTGCCTGCAGATTTTCCTTGGAGGATGCCCCAGGCCGGTTGCGATCTTCCGGCGGGCTGTCCTTGGTCTGAAGAGAAACCGGGACGAAAGGCGGTGCCGGCTTTGCGGGAGCGCCTGCGGCAGAAGCATTGACGGCTGGAGACGCCTGACCGGTCAGCTTTTCGGCAAGGGCGCGGAAATCGCGGCGCAGATCCACGAGAGCAGGAACCGAGGATAGGTCCTTCTGCAGCTTTGCCATCTGGGCGGTGATCCGCTGAAGCGCACGGTCTTTTTCAGCAGCGTCGGCCTGGTAGCGGGCGGCTTCGCCGGAAAGCTTTTCCAGCTCGGCATCAAGATGTTTCTGGCGCTCGTTTTCAGGAAGCCTGGCTGCGTCCAGCATCAGCGACAGACGGGTGACTTCAGCCTGTGCGGACACATAGTTGGATTCCGTGTCGACCAATTGGGCTTCCAGTTCGGCGAGCCTTGTCTTGGCGGTTTCGCTGCGCGCAGCATCCATCTGGCCTGCAACTGTCGGCTCATACCGGGCCAGCTTGGCCTTCAAAGTGGCAACTTCCGCTTCAAGTCCGGTGATTGTCGCAAGTGCCATGGTGCCGGACGCCGGCAGCCAGCCGCTGTCGTCTTCTGCGGGTTCTTCCGGCTTCGCCTCGGCAGGCGTGTCTTCGGGGCCTTTTGTCCAGCTTTCCGCAAGAGCCCGTTCGGCTTCCGACAGCTTCTTTTTCAGGGAGGTCACTTCGGACGACAGCATGTCGACAGCGTGCTGATCACTTGCCTGGGCGGCGACCTTGGCTTCCAGGCCGGAAATCGTTTGCTTGTGAGATTTCGTCAGCGCTTCAACTTCCGCCCGCATCCGCGTGGTTTCGAGCTGAAACTTCGCAGCCTTCTCACGCTCGTTGTCGAGACGCTTCTCGACACGGCGCAATTCGACCGCATGGCGCGCGCGTTCCTGGTCCTGGGCAGCGCGGACTTCAGCGTAACTGGTCGGATTGACGGCGCGCAGGGCTTCTTCGGTCAGTCGGGCGGCCCGGCGGTAAAATGCGGGCAGGATTGCCAGTCCGATCAGGCCGGCGGTGCAAAACCCCAGCGCCACATACATCGCTGCTTCAATCAAGTCCGGCTCCCGGTTACGTTCTAAAAAACGCCCACAACTCCATCATTAGACGACAGTAGGCCTGCCGCCAAGTGTCCTGCGTGGAACGAATGCAACCCGTCTTCGTCGCAGGTTGCGACAGCCGCCTTCCTGGTCCGATCAGAACGGGTTCCAGGTCGGCTTGTCGGTGAACTTCAGGTATCCCATGTTCAGCCCGAGACGGGCGCCGACACCGGCGCGCACAGGCACCAGCACGATTTCGTTGTTCAAGAGCACGGTCATGCCGACCCCGCCGACCAGGTAGGCCGATCCGTTGACACCGGCAAAGCGGGTGTAGAGGGAGTTCACGGTGGGCAGGTTATAGACCAGCATCATCACCCGGGCACCATCCGCGCCAAAGTCCCAGCCAACGGACGGGCCTTGCCAGAACAGCTTGTGAGTGCCGGCGTTGCGTGTGTAGAGGTTGCCTTCGCCATAGCGGGCGCCGGCGATAAGCGCGCCGGAGCCTTCTTCCCCAAGCACGTAACCGTTCGGTTCGCCGTAGCTGGAAAAGGCCTTCTCGACGACTGATGCAAGCCCACCCGAAACAGAGCCGAAGAACTGGTGGCCTGCCTGCAGGATTTCGTCCTGGTCGTAGGTTTGTCCAGACGGAATGGGCTCGTTGCCGGAATTCTGGGAGTACGCCGGGTTGGAAAACGCAAATGCACACAAGGCCAGGAACGCAGCCGATATCAGGGATACAACTCGCCGGGAACTTTGTGCCATTCGATATTCTCCCAAAATCTGTTGGCCGCGCCGATTGTTGCCGCTCGGTCAGACCGCAATGTTAAACTGATGCAATATCATGCTGATTCGCATGAGATGGTGCACCTTACATAAGCCGAATCAATGGAAAGCTGGCCTCAAAAAAAGACAAGGTTATGTCTTTGTGCTGTATTGATCCTGCTCTCCTGTCTTTTTGCGGGGAAAGTCTTCGCGCGTCCCCAGGTTTTCGTTCCCGATCCGATCACGGGATACGCGCTCGGCGGACATGACCCGGTGAGCTATTTCGTCGATGGTTACCCGCGCAAGGGAAAGCGGAACCATGTGCACAAATGGGGTGGCACGGAATGGATCTTCGTCAATGAAGGCAATCTTGCCGCCTTCAAGCGGGATCCTGAAGCCTATGCACCGCTTTTTGCCGCCTGCGGCGGGTATGCGCTGTCCGAGGGCTTTGGCACGGCCGGCAATCCGTTCATCTATGCCATTGTCGACGGACGACTGGTCTTTTTCCATTCGGTGGTCAACCGGTTCCTGTTCGTCGTCAACGGCAGCCAGCTGATGACGGCGGCCCAAGACAATGCCGAACGGGTCGGCTGCGTGCCGATGCGGTAGGTGGTTACCCGGTTAAACTGTTCCCGGACGCCGGAAAAGGCGGATTTCGGGGCAAACTTTCATCTGGATGACATGGTTTGCTGCCCGCCGCTGCCTTGGCAGCCGCTGTGCGGATGTGTAACTCTTGCAACCACTATACCGAATCAGTTTCCGCCGCCTCCTCAAGAAGAGCCTCAAAACGCCATGTCTGCACTAAAAGAGCTTTCCTCTCTTGATCTTGCCGCCCTGGTGGCCAGCCGCGTCTGCCACGACATCATTTCTCCCGTCGGGGCGATAACCAACGGGTTGGAAGTGCTGGACGAGGAGGGGTCGGAGGACATGCGTGAATTCGCCATGGACCTCATCCGCAAGAGCGCGCGCCAGGCATCTGCAAAACTGCAGTTCGCCCGTCTTGCCTTCGGCGCTGCAGGCTCGGCAGGCGCAGAGATCGACCTGGGGGATGCTCAGGTCGTTGCCACCGGGTTCATGGAAAACGAAAAATCCGATCTAAATTGGCAATTGACCCGGCACCTGATGCCGAAGAACTACGTAAAACTACTTCTCAACTTGATTCTCATCGCCAACCAGTGCGTTCCGCGCGGTGGAGAAATCAAGGTTGAAATGGAAGGCGATCCACAATCTCCGTCCTTCACGCTTCAGGCCAGCGGTCTCAATCCGCGCATTCCGCTCGGAATGAAGGAAACTCTGAGCGGAGAAGAGCCTGAACGGGTCGATGCGCACTCGGTTCAGCCGATCTACACGTTGCTGCTCGCCCGTGAATGCGGCATGGTATTAACGATAGATAAACAAGAAGAGTTGGTAAAAATAACGGCCCTCTTGGCAGAATAAACAAGGCCTTCAAAAGTCTCCATCCGCTTCAGCGTATCTTAACTGTTTGCCGTCAACCTAGCTCTCATGGACTTCTCGGTCCAGACGTCCCTTTTGGGATGCGGAACCAGTAACAAGTCGGGTGAGAGCAGGCCATGGACGACCTCCTCAGGGAATTCATTACCGAGACGAATGAAAGTCTCGATGTTGTTGACGTTGAGCTCGTAAAATTCGAGCAGGAACCGAACAACGCGACTATCCTAGATAATATTTTCCGCCTGGTGCACACGATCAAGGGCACCTGTGGCTTCCTGGGTCTTCCCCGTCTTGAAGGTATCGCGCATGCGGCTGAAACCCTCATGGGCAAGTTCCGCGATGGCGCTCCTGTCACGCAAGAGGCCGTTTCCCTCATTCTGACCTCGATCGATCAGATCAAGGACATTCTGGGTGAACTGGAAGCTGCCGAAGGCGAAGAGCCGCAAGGCGACGACAGTGAGCTGATCGGCCAGCTGGAAGAGATGTCCGCGAAAGCTGACGCTGCCATGAAGGGTGGCGCAGCCGTCACGGAAGCGCCTGTGGCTGAAGCCGTTGCGGCAGAGCCTGAAGCGCCTGCCGAAGAAGCTGCCGCCGAGCAAGCTCTTGAACGTCCGCTCCGTCCTGGCGAAGTGTCGCTGGACGAACTGGAGCGCGCGTTCCGCGAAACCGAAGTTGAAGTCGAAGTCGCCGAGCCGGAAGTTCCGGAACTCGAAGAGATCGTCGACGAAGCCGATGAGCCAGAGCCTGCTCCCGTTGCGGTCAAGGCAGAAGCCAACGCGGCTGCGAAAGCCCCGGCGAAAAAGGCTGGCGGCGAAGGCGGCGAGAAGAAATCCTCCGGTGGCGGTGTTTCCAACCAGAGCATCCGCGTTGCGGTCGACACGCTCGAGCACCTGATGACCATGGTGTCCGAACTGGTGCTGACCCGGAACCAGCTTCTGGAAATCGTACGCCGCCATGAAGACAGCGAATTCAAGGTGCCGCTGCAGCGTCTGTCGAATGTAACTGCCGAACTGCAGGAAGGCGTCATGGCGACGCGCATGCAGCCGATCGGCAATGCCTGGCAGAAACTGCCGCGCATCGTTCGCGATCTCAGCCAGGAACTTGAAAAGCCGATCGAACTGGAAATGATCGGTGCGGATACCGAACTGGACCGCCAGGTTCTCGAGATGATCAAGGACCCGCTCACGCACATGGTCCGCAACTCGGCCGACCATGGTCTTGAGCGTCCGGATGAGCGCCGCTCCGCTGGCAAGCCTGAAAAGGGTACCATTACCCTTGCGGCTTACCATGAAGGCGGCCACATCATCATCGAAGTTCGCGATGACGGTAAGGGCATCGACGTCGACAAGGTGAAGGCGAAGGTCGTGGAACGCGGCCTGGCGTCGGAAGCCGAAGTCGACAAGATGACGGACGCCCAGATCCACAAGTTCATCTTCGCAGCCGGGTTCTCCACGGCCGCAAAGGTCACGAGCGTGTCCGGCCGCGGCGTCGGCATGGATGTCGTTCGCAACAACATCGAACTGATCGGCGGTACTGTCGACCTGCGCTCTACCCAGGGCAAGGGCTCGAGCTTCATCATCAAGATCCCGCTGACGCTTGCCATTGTTTCGACGCTGATCGTCGAAGCCGGCGGCGACCGGTTCGCCATCCCGCAGCTTTCCGTTGTCGAACTGGTCCGCGTGCAGACCAATTCGGAACACCGTATAGAGCGGATCAAGGACACCCCGGTCCTGCGCTTGCGCAACAAGCTGCTGCCGCTGGTGCACCTGTCCCAGCTCCTCGGTATCTATGAGGGCGAAAACGCGGACGAGGCGATTGATGCGGACAACGGCTTCATCGTTGTCATGCAGGTCGGTAGCCAGACATTCGGCGTGGTTGTCGACGGTGTCTTCCATACGGAGGAAATCGTGGTCAAGCCGATGTCGACGATGCTGCGCAACCTCGGCATGTTCTCCGGCAACACCATCCTGGGCGACGGTTCCGTGATCATGATCATCGATCCGAACGGCATCGCCGGTGCCATGGCAAGCCATGCATCCAGCGCGGTCACCGAGAACCAGGAAGACGAACGGGAAGACCTGCAGAGCCGCGCTATTTCCGGCCAGAGCTCGATCTCGCTTCTGCTGTTCCGTGCCGGTGCGCCGGAACCGAAAGCCGTGCCGCTGTCGCTGGTCACGCGCCTGGAGGAGTTCGAGGTCTCCAAGATCGAACGGTCGAACGGCCGCGATCTGGTCCAGTACCGCGGTGCGCTCATGCCGCTCGTCTATCTGAACGAAGGCGACAGCCACAAGTCGGAAGGCACGCAGCCGATGCTGGTGTTCTCCGATGCGGGACGCTCCATGGGCCTCGTGGTCGACGAGATCGTCGACATCGTCGAGGACCGCATGAACATCGAAGTCGGTTCGGAACGTCCGGGCATCCTCGGCTCTGCCGTGGTGAAGGAACGTGCGACCGAGATCATCGACCTCGGCTACTATCTGCCGCAGGCCTTTGAAGACTGGTTCATGCGCAAGGAAATGGACATCGAGGCGCTGACGAAGAAGGTTCTCTTCGTGGATGACTCGTCCTTCTTCCGCAACATGCTGACACCGGTTCTGAAGGCTGCCGGCTACGATGTGACCACCTGTACCGGTCCGCATCAGGCGTTCGAACTTCTGGAAAACGGCGACAAGTTCCATGCGATCGTCAGTGATATCGAAATGCCGGAAATCAACGGCTTCGAGTTCTGTGAATCGCTGCGCCGCGATCCCCGGTTCCGCAACATTCCGATCCTGGCCCTGTCGTCCATGGTGACGCCGGCCTCGATCGAACGCGGCCGCCAGGCGGGCTTTGACGACTATGTCGCCAAATTCGACCGTCCGGGCCTGATCGCCGCCCTGAAAGACGTCTTCTCCGGTGAAATGGGAGCTGCAGCATGAGTGTGCTGGAACACAAACTGACCGCGGAGCAAAAAGCCGCAAGTGACATGATCCAGTATGTGACCGTGGTCATCGGCGGCCAGCTGTTCGGCCTGCCCATTTCCCAGGTTCACGACGTGTTCGTGCCGGAAAGCGTAACTCGCGTGCCGATGTCCGCACCCGAGGTTCAGGGTGTCCTGAACCTGCGTGGACGCATCGTCACCGCAATCAACATGCGCCGCCGCCTTCACTTGCCTCCGCTGAAGGAAGGGCAGATGATGGCCGTGGGCATCGAGTACAAGCAGGAAAGCTACGGCCTTGTCATCGACACGGTTGGTGAGGTGCTGACGCTGCCGTCCGCATCTGCAGAGCCCAACCCGTCGAACCTGGATCGCCGTTGGGCCGAGATCTCCGGAGGCGTCCATCGTCTGGACGGCCGCCTGATGGTCATTCTGGATGTCGACCGTCTGCTTGGTGCGATGTTCACCGAACCCATGGCTGCAGCATAACTGGGCCGCAATGGCCATTGAGTGGAGTTACGCCTGATGAAACAGTGCCTCGTAGTAGATGACTCAAGCGTCATCCGGAAGGTGGCTCGCCGCATTCTCGAGGATATGAATTTCGAGATTACGGAAGCGGAAGACGGCCAGAAGGCGCTTGACGAATGCCGCAAGACCATGCCGGACGCGATCCTGCTGGACTGGAACATGCCCGTCATGGACGGACTTGAGTTCCTGACCAGCCTGCGTGCGGAAGAAGGCGGAGAAAACCCGATCGTCGTATTCTGCACGACCGAAAACGATGTTGCTCACATCGCACGTGCCATCCGCGCCGGTGCAAACGAGTACATCATGAAACCGTTTGACCGCGAAATCGTGGAAGCCAAGTTTCAGGAAGTCGGTCTTATCTAGTTTCGAGTTGGGCAGTCTAAATGGCGTTTGCGCAAAGAAGCATAACTGCGGGCACGAGTCCGGGCAGCGACCCCATCAAAGTCATGGTCGTAGATGACGCTGTCGTCATCCGCGGACTCCTGACACGCTGGCTCGGTGAAGACAAAAGTCTGAAAGTCGTCAGCTCGCATCGCAACGGCAAGCTTGCTGTAGAAGATATCGAAAAAAGCAATCCCGACGTCGTCGTTCTCGACATCGAGATGCCGGAAATGGACGGCATGACGGCCTTGCCGCTCATGCTGGCGAAGAAGCGCGATCTCGTCGTGATCATGGCTTCGACGCTGACCCGCCGCAACGCGGAAATCAGCCTGAAGGCCCTGTCTCTGGGCGCGGCCGACTATGTGCCGAAGCCGGAATCGACTTCCGAGGTCACGACGTCCATCGATTTTCGCCGTGAGCTGATCGAGAAGGTCAAGGCTCTTGGGGCACGTGCATTGCGCATGCGCGGTCCTGCGCGCACCATGCGTGCAGAAACCAGCGCAGGCCGCACCGCGCAGCCGGTCAGACCGATTTCTGCGCGTCCGGCAACGGATACACGGGCGACCTTTCGCGGAGCTGCTCAACCGGCGGGAGCTGCTGCCGGTGCAGTGAAGTACCAGACACGCCCGTACTCTTCGGCGCGCCCGCGCATCCTTGCGATCGGTTCCTCGACGGGCGGTCCGCAGGCACTGCAGGAAGTCATGCGCGAAGTCGGTACGGCCATGAATGATGTGCCGGTGGTCATCACCCAGCATATGCCGCCAACCTTCACTGCAATTCTGGCCGAGCATATGGGCAAGGCTGCCCTGCGTCCGTCCAAGGAAGGTGAAGATGGCGAAGTGCTGAAGCCCGGCAATATCTATGTCGCGCCTGGCGGCAAGCACATGATCGTGGAAAAGGACGGCGGTGTCGCCAAGATCCGGCTGACCGACGGTCCTCCCGTGAACTTCTGCAAGCCTGCCGTCGATCCCCTGTTCGACAGCGTTGCGAAGGTATTCGGTTCGGCAAGCCTGGGTGTCATCCTGACCGGTATGGGTCATGACGGCGCTGAAGGCGTCAAGACGATTGCAGCAGGCGGCGGCAGCGTGATCACGCAGGACGAAGCCACAAGCGTGGTCTGGGGCATGCCGGGCGCAGCTGCACAAACGGGCGTCTGCAGCGAAATTCTACCCTTGAAGGAGATCGGCCCGAAGATCTCGCGCGTTCTGAAGGGGAACACGAGATGACCCCGAGCGAGTTCGAGTTTCTGAAAAACTTCCTGAAGACCCGCTCCGGCCTGGTTCTGTCCAACGACAAGCAATACCTGGTCGAAAGCCGTCTTCTGCCGATTGCACGCAGCTCCAAGCTGGAAACGCTCAGTGCGGTGATCCAGCAGCTTCAGCGCGGCACCAACAGAGCGCTGGAAACGGACGTCGTTGAGGCGATGACGACCAACGAGTCGTTCTTCTTCCGCGACAAGACACCGTTCGAGCACTTCAAGGACACGATGCTGCCGGCGCTGCTGGAAAGCCGCGCGACACGCAAGCAGATCAAGATCTGGTGTGCGGCTGCCTCGACCGGGCAGGAGCCTTATTCCCTGGGCATCTGCCTGAAGGAAGATGCGGCCAAGATGGCTGGCTGGCGAACCCGGATCCTGGGTACGGACCTCTCCAACGAAGTTCTGGAAAAGGCCAAGACCGGCCTCTACAGCCAGTTCGAGGTTCAGCGTGGTCTGCCGATCCAGATGCTGCTGAAATACTTCGAGCAGAAGGGTGACATGTGGCAGATCAATGCCGGCATGCGCGCCATGATCGAATGGAAGAAGCTGAACCTGCTGGAAAGCTTCACCCATCTGGGCGAGTTCGACATCATTTTCTGCCGCAACGTGCTGATCTACTTCGATCAGGCAACCAAGACGGAAATCCTCGGCCGGTTGGCGAAATCCTTGCCGGATGACGGTTATCTCGTTCTCGGTGCCGCAGAAACCGTGGTCGGTCTGACGGATGCCTTCAAGCCGGTGCCCGGTAAGAGAGGCCTCTTCCAGAAGAAACAGGCTGCACAGGCCGCAACCGGCACGGCAGCAACGCCCCGCCTGGCCGTGGGAGCTGGAGCAGGCCTGGGTCTGCAGCGTTAAACCTGCGGCACTCCTTCAGCACGGTTCGGACATTTCGGATCAAGTTCAAAGGCGGCCTCTGGCCGCCTTTTTCATTCGCTGCACCGTGAAGAAATCCCGTCAGAAAAGCGGTCTGTTGCGAGTGAGCAAGTTTTTGAAATTCATTTCGTTCGTTCGCTCTCGTGAAGTTTATCCGGCTGGCGGCGAACAGCACTTGTCTGCATCTGCATCCATTCCATTTTCACGAACGTAAGCTTTGCGTCCTGCCGGGCACTCGGGGTGTTCGATTGCGGGACTGTTTTCATGAATCGGAATTGCAGGGAGTGGGAATATGACCGAGATAAAAGTTGAACTCACACGTCGCGCGGCGCTTCTGGGAGCAGGTGGTGCGCTTGCCGGGGCAAGTCTTGCCGGAACCACCGTTGTCCATGCGGCTGCAGAAAAGCAGGCCTCTGTGCCGGCGCCCGTCGCCCGCTATTCCGTAGGCGGGTTCGAGGTAACCACTCTGCATGACGGTGCAGTCTCCCTGACCGAGCCACAGAAGACCTTCGCCATGAATGTGGACGCGGATACATTTTCTGCGACCAATGCCGATAACTTCCTGCCCAACGACAGTTTCCAGATCAGTTTCACGCCAACGCTCGTGAACACGGGCAGCGAATTGATCCTGTTCGACACCGGCAATGGCGAAGGTGCCCGGCCAGGCCGTGGCAAGATGCGCGCCGCGCTGGAAAATGCGGGATACACGCCGGAGCAGGTTGACGTGGTGGTGCTGACGCACATGCATCCCGACCACGTCAGCGGTCTGATGGAAGGCGGCTCGCCGACCTTTGCCAATGCCCGCTATGTGACCGGGCAGAAGGAATATGACTTCTGGGCGGCAATGGATGCGGAAGCCAATGGGGTGACCAAGCTGATGGCGAGCCACGTCAAACCGTTGGCGGAGAAAATGACTTTCCTCGATGACGGCGGCAGCGTGACGACGGGTGTCACCGCGATGGCTGCTGCAGGTCATACCCCCGGTCACATGATCTACATGCTTGAAAACGACGGCAAGCAGCTTGCCATAACGGCGGATACCGCCAACCACTACGTCTGGTCGCTGGCGCATCCCGAATGGGAAGTGCGTTTCGACATGGACAAGGAAGGCGCCGCGGCCACCCGCAAGACGGTGTTCGGCATGCTGGCCGCCGACAAGATACCGTTCGTGGGCTATCACATGCCGTTCCCGGCGGTCGGCTACGTGGAGACCAACGACAGCGGTTTCCGCTATGTCCCAGCGTCATACCAGCTGCAGCTCTGATCCTGCCATCGCAAGTGCGGAAAGGCCGGCGGCAACGCCGGCTTTTTTGTTTTTGCCGGACAGTTACGAGTTTCCGTCTGGTAGTGAAAATGTCATAAACGTGTGAAAGCCTTCTTCTCGTTACTTCAGGTTGAGGCGCGCATGTCGGACCATATCTATCAGGCCATTTGGAACGAAGATGCCGACCGGTTCAGTGTCAGCACGCGCAACGTGGATGGTGACTGGACGGACATGACAGCCGACATTCTGCTGGACGAGCAGGTGAAGGCCAAAGGGTCCCGCCAGATCGACCTGGCAGCGAACCCGCTCTTTGCCCGGGTCGATTTCGACAAGATGGCGGCGAGCGATCTGTACCAGTCCTTCATCCGGCTTCTGGACAACTATGCGGTCCACTTTCGCGACCCGGAAACCATTTCGCCTGCCGAGCGAGACGAGATCGAAGGGTTTCTCGATCTGGTGATTGCAAGCCGGCCGATGCAGATCGCCTTCGAGCATATTTCTGCCGAGCTCGTCAGGGACATGACCGCTGAAACCTTCCGGCAGGATCTGTTCCGGATGTGGTTCGAGGTCTACACCAACTTCTTCCGGGGCAAGTCGACCCACTTCTGCACCGGCTTCGAGCATGTTTTTGTCGGCGAGGGCAAATACAAGAAAGGGGCGAATTCCGCCTCGGAGAAGGGTGAAATCTCCGGTTATCACTCCTGGGTGAAATTCGCGCTGGACGAGCTCAACAACCGGGTCGACTACCTTGGTTACAAATACGATCTCGGAGGTCCGGGACCGGAAAACCCCCATGTCGTGACGCTGCAGATGGTCTGGAACCACCAGGACATGACCGGCAATCTTGTCGCTGAGCTCTTCAAGAGCAAGGGTGGATTTTTTGTCGGCAGCAGTCCTGCGTGCGAATTCGCGCTCGGCACGCTTGCCTATTACGAAGGCCTGCATGGCTTGCTCACCAACCAGAAGAAGCGTGTTCAGCTCGGTGAGGGCAAGTTCGATCTGGTGATGTATCACGAGACCACGGCTGATGGCTCGCTGGGACAGCACATCCGCTCATTCTACCCTGTGTTCCTTGGCGACGGCAGCACCCGCACGGACGATTCAGGCAATGTGGTCGTGCGTCCAAGGACCGTTGAAATGCAGAATGACGGTCCGCTTCGCATTCTTTCGGCTTTGCCGAACCCGCCGGGGGATGACCAGGGCACGGAATGGGTGGAGATCTGGAATGCCGGTGCAGCGGACATCGACCTCACGGGCTACGAACTGCGGGACAAGATGGGCAGGCCGCAGCCGGTGGAGGCGGTTGTTCTGATTGCAGGTGCCGTTTTGAAGGTGTCGGTGACGCGGGCGACGGTCCATCACATGCAGATGTCGAACCGCAAAGGGTTGATTACCCTGCATGACAGTTCCGGCGAGATGCTGGCGTCAGTCAATTACGGGCAGGCGGGGGAAGGGGCTGTGCTGACCTTTGCCGAGCGCGCAGGTGGCCAGGGCTAGAACAGCCTTGTCACATCCAACCCTCAACAACAAAAAGCCCCGGCAGTGCCGGGGCTTTTAAAACGTCAACGTCTGATGCTGGATCAGGCGGCTGCTTCGACGTCCGGCTCGCGCAGAACGTAACCTCGGCCCCACACCGTTTCGATGTAGTTCTTGCCGGAAGTTGCAGCTGCCAGCTTCTTGCGAAGCTTACAGATAAACACGTCGATGATCTTCAGTTCCGGCTCGTCCATGCCGCCATAGAGATGGTTCAGGAACATCTCCTTGGTGAGCGTCGTTCCCTTGCGCAGGGAGAGAAGCTCCAGCATCTGGTATTCCTTGCCGGTCAGATGGACGCGCTGGCCGCCGACTTCGACGGTTTTGGTGTCCAGGTTGACCTTCAGGTCGCCAGTGACGATGACCGACTGTGCGTGCCCCTTCGAGCGGCGGACGATTGCGTGGATACGCGCGACCAGCTCGTCCTTGTGGAACGGCTTGGTCATGTAATCGTCGGCGCCGAAGCCGAGGCCGCGAACCTTGTCTTCGATACCCGCGTTACCGGAAAGGATCAGGATCGGTGTCTTGACCTTGGAAACGCGTAGTGTCCGGAGAACCTCGTAACCGGACATGTCCGGCAGGTTCAAATCCAACATAATGATGTCGTAATCGTACAGTTTGCCGAGGTCGATGCCTTCCTCGCCAAGATCTGTCGTGTAGACGTTGAAGTTCTCGGACTTCAGCATCAGCTCGATGCTCTGCGCCGTGGCGCTGTCATCCTCAATCAACAATACACGCATGCCAATCCCCTTGTTCTGCCTTTCCTGGGCAAGTCGCAACGGCTCTGTCGGTGCCTGCTACGAAGGACTGATGTTAACCCCGACTCAAAGCTATCGGTTAATGGTTAACAAAATATGATTCGTAACGGCAAGCTCTGGAGAGAGGAAACTGTGAACAACACTCAACTTATTGAATCCCCAGAAAAAATTCGGATTCACAAATCTTAATGTTGAACTTTAAGAACCGGCGCTAACCGATTCCGTTCAGATTCCTTTCAACAAAGCCGTTTTGACTTCGAAATGGCTCTCGCTTGTCAGCCTTCCAAAGGTTAAGATTAACCAGAGTCGTAAACGATCGGTTACCAAAACCGTTAACGAGGGAAGGAATCTTACGTGAAGGCGCTTTTCGCCGAGATTGATTCGCTCATGCCGACCGAAATTTATGGCCGGGTGACTGCGGTTCAGGGACTTCTCGTCGAGATTGCGGGCCCTATTCACGAAATGAGTGTCGGCTCGAGATTGTTGATCGACAACGGTGAGGATAACCCGAAAGTGCCCGCAGAGGTTGTGGGTTTTCGTGAGGGACACGCACTTTGCATGCCTTTTTCCGGGCTTGAAGGCGTGCGAATGGGTTGCAAAGCCGTGATTCAATCGCGTGACAGCGTGGTTCATCCGGCAAATGCCTGGCTTGGCCGAGTGATTAACGCACTTGGTGAACCGATTGATGGTAAAGGAAGTCTTGTTCATGGCGGAGTGCCTCGCAAATTGCGAAGTTCGCCTCCGCCAGCCTCCGAACGTAAACGAGTTGGACCCCCCCTGGATCTCGGCGTTCGCGCACTTAATACATTCGTAACCTGTTGCGAGGGGCAGCGAATGGGCATTTTTGCCGGCTCCGGCGTCGGCAAGTCCGTGCTGATGTCCATGCTGGCGCGCAATACAAAATGTGATGTCGCGGTCATCGGCCTAATCGGCGAACGCGGTCGAGAGGTTCAGGAGTTCATCGAGGACGATCTGGGCGATTCGGGGCTGGAGCGCTCCGTGGTTGTCGTCGCGACCTCAGATGAAAGCGTTCTGATGCGGCGGCAGGCCGCCTATCTGACCATGACTGTTGCCGAACATTTCCGCGATGAAGGCAAGAACGTGCTGTGCATGATGGACTCGGTAACGCGATTCGCCATGGCACAGCGCGAAATCGGCTTGTCGATCGGCGAGCCGCCGACCTCCAAGGGCTATACGCCGACGGTCTTCACCGAATTGCCGCGACTTCTGGAGCGGGCAGGTCCTGGCAAGGAGAACAGCGGATCGATCACCGGCCTTTTCACCGTTCTTGTGGAGGGTGACAATCACAACGAGCCTGTGGCCGACGCGGTGCGCGGTATTCTCGATGGCCACGTGGTGATGGAACGCGGCATTGCCGAGCGTGGCCGGTATCCGGCAATCAATGTGCTGAAATCCGTGTCACGAACCATGCCGCGCTGCGTGCCGCCGGAGCAGCTCCCGGTTCTGCGCAGGGCCCGACAGCTTCTATCGACCTATACGGACATGGAAGAATTGATCCGGCTGGGCGCATATCGGAAGGGATCCGACCCGACCGTGGACGAAGCCATCTACAGGTTCGACATGATCGACGAATTCCTGAATCAGGGAAAAGACGAAGCGACATCACTTTCTGACGGGTATGAGCAACTTGCCAACCTTTTGGAAATGACTCAGGGGTAGACTGCCCGTGTTAGGGGAGTATTGAGTAATGAAAACCCGAGACAGTTTGATCCGTTTGAAGCGGTTTCAGGTTGACGAGAAACGACGACAGCTTGCTCAGATCGAGAGCATGATCGCCGAGTTCAACCGTATGGCCGATGAACTTGATGACCAGATCCGGTCGGAGCAGGAGCGGGTCGGTATTACGGATGTCACGCATTTTGCCTATCCGACGTTTGCCAAGGCCGCAGCGGACCGTCGCGACAACCTGCGCAATTCCGCGCATGAACTGGACGACCAGCTGCAACGTGCCCAGGACGAGCTCAGCGAGGCGATCGAGGAGCTGAAGAAGTTCGAGCAGCTGGAAGAACGCGACCAACAGCGCGAGCGCACAGCCCAGGAACTGGCGGAGCAGGATCAGCTCGACGAAGTTGCTGCGCGGGCTCGAGGTCGATAACGGCTTACTGAACTTCCCTAGAAACAGCCGGTCTCCGAATGGGGGCTGGCAGGGCTTGATATACGTTCTTATATTCCTGATCGTTGCTCGCGGCGGTCAGGTTTTGTGCTTTCCGATCCGGGTGATATAGGAAATGGTGCTCCTCTCGGTGTTGCCGGGCGCAGGTGCCGCTACAAGTTTACGCGATAGCCAGGGTACGGCAGTTTCAATGCGATTTTTTCTGGCTTTGCTGCTTCCCGTTTCCACTTTCTCGTTCGCCCTCGGACTGACGCAGCCGCTCATGCGGTTCGAGCGCCTCTATTTTCTGGAAGACCGACCGACGCTGATCGAAATGGTGACCAGCCTCTATCACGAGGGCGATGCGGTTCTTGCCGCGATCGTGGCGCTGTTTTCGATCGGGTTTCCCGCGCTGAAGATCCTTCTGATCCATGTGGCCGTGCTTAGTGGCGCCAAGACGCGTTCGCTTGCGCTCCTGTCGATGGTCAGCAAGTGGTCGATGCTGGATGTCATGCTGGTGGCGCTGGTGCTTTTTGCCGCCAAGACAAGCGGACTGGCGGCAGCCGCCATTTTGCCGGGGCTCTGGTTCTACGCGGCCGCGACCCTGTCGACAGCAATCGCCGCGACGCTTTGTTCCAAAAGCTGAACTCTCGAAAAACACGGGCTAGAAAAAGCGCTGACAAGGTTGCTCTTCGATGAGTCGGTTGGCGCGAAGCAACGCTGGCGTTGTCGCTACATTGCCGCGACACGTCCGGGACGATCACCCGTGGGTCTTGGTTTCTTTTCCCGCCGGTTCGCCTGGAAATCACCGCATCGGGATTGTTTGGTCTGTGCCGTGCTGTCGAGAAACTTCTTGTAGGTGGCCGTCCATTCGGAGCCCTGCGTTGCCGGGATCTTCAAATGGTCGCAGCGAACCTTGGCGAAAAGGGCGAAGGTCGGCGTGTCGAGGCCGGCTTTCTCCGCGGTTCTGAGAACCAGATCCTTCTTGCCGTTGAAGACCGCATCCTTGAGTGCCGTCTGGGCCGTTCGTCCGCGCGCGCTGAGCAGTTCGATCGCGTGATTGAAGCGGCCATCCTGCAGCAACAGAATCATAAGCTCGTTGACGGTGATTTCCGCACGCTCCGCTTCCCGCCACAGGAGGGTCATGTCCGGATTGTTGAGGGCATCGCCGAACTCCCGGCGCAGCACCTTCAGTCTTGCGATCTGGTCCAGTTGATCCTGCGACAGGGAGCCTTCGATGATACTGCGCAGTCGCTTCTTGGTCTCATCGTCCACAAGCGGCAGCAAGGCCCGGCACACTGCAGGGGAAAGATCGGAGCGCAGGCACAGGTCCTCGCGCAGGACCACGTCTTCCGTGGCGTATTTGACGAAACTCAGCATGGTTTCGCGGGACAGTTTGATCTCGCGGTTGCCGGCCAGAATACGGTGCACCGGGCGGTCGCCTTTTTCGGCAATGGCATCTGAGACTTCAGGCGAGAGGTCGGTGCGGCGGGCAATCACCTGCAGGTGACTGTTGCTCAGCCGTTCGACAAAGTCGATCAGGTCTTCCTGGGTCAGCGCGGGGCTTTGCGCAAGTAGCGGCATGGCCACGTTGACGTCGTCTTCGGCGATCTTGCGGGCAAGTTCCGGCGGCGTGTTGACTTGCGAAGCGAGCTTGTGCGCCAGCCTGGCGCGGTCCCTGGGCGAGCCGACACTGTACAGTTTTATGATTACTTCGGAGAAGATTGCCAGTTCCCGGTCGGTCCGCTCATCGAGGTTCGCAATCACAAGTTCGCTCACCTGAGCGAACAGCCGTCGTCGCGCCTCGTCTGTGCCTTCCTGTGCAAGTTTGATCAAGGACCTGGGCATCCTTCCTCCTCGTCGGGCCAGATTGGCGCCCATATTGTTATTATTACGTTACCCGATAAATGGAGGCTGGCATATTACCTTGCGTAAAGGTGAAATCTTTTTGCGATTTCCAGTGAATCCTTGTTTCTGCTGGTTTTGATGCGGTCGTTACTGCACGGGAAACTTGCGTTTTATAATAGTACCTAAAAAATGTCCGAAGACAGCAGCCTGAACCCTTTTCATCCGCGAGCGTTCCTCCATATTGTCCGTGCCATGGCCGGACCCCCGCCGGTCTTTCTGGAATTGACAAGAGTTTGAAATGAAGATTTTGCGCTGCTGCCTCTTTGCCCTGATGACAATGATGCTTGCCGGGTTGGCTCCGGTTCTGGCTCAGGAAAGCGGGGGGCAGGCCCCGGCGCAGGAGCAGGCGCCACCGGCCGATGTCGAACAGGCGAGCCAGGCCCTGATAAAGGTTCTGAACGACCCTGAAAGCCGAGCGGCGTTGATCGATCTCTTGCAGAAAAGCACAGGGGACAGCCAGCCTGCTGAAGGTGACAGGCAGGTTCCCGGGAATGAAGCTGCAATTCCGGTTCAGGGGATCTCCCAACCCCTGCAACAGGAAAACTTCGCCCTGCGGATCGGTGAATACACACGAGTTCTGGTAGATGACGCGGGGTATCTGCTGGAGCAGGCAATGCGCTCGTTGAACGGCCTGGTTCTGGTCGCGCGCGGCGATATCCCGGTGAAATGGGACCGGGTCGAGGATATCGCGATCCAGGTCGGCATCGTGCTTCTTGCGGCTTATCTCGGCTTTTTTGCCAGCCAGCTGATCGCGAAGGCACTCTATCCGCGCATGTCGCTTTATGCGCGTTACGGCGGTGGGCTGACGCGCAGTTTCATTCTTGTTCTGACATCTGTCGTCGATGCAGTGACGGTAGGCGTCGGTTGGGCCGTCGGCAACGCGGCGGCCCTGGCAAGCTTCGGTGGAATAAATGCAGGCGTAACGCTTCAGGAAAGTCTCGCGCTGAACGCGTTTTTCATCCTTGGCATGGCCAACGTCTCGCTGCGCTTCATATTTGCGCCGGGGCGGCCTGAACTGCGGTTGCTGCCGTTCACCGATGAAAGTTCGCTCTACTGGTACGGCCGTTTGCGGTTGTTCATGTACTGGATGGTCTTCGGCCTGTTCCTGGCCGTGCCGATCGCCAATGTTGCGGTATCCTTCGTGCTCGGCAACGCCTTGCGGTTCCTCGTCGTGCTTCTCGGGATGATCTATCTTCTGGTGCTGGTGCACCAGAACAGGCACCGGGTAAACGAGGGTGCGCGGGATTACGCCGAGCATCTGCAGAGCGCTCTTGCCAAGCGTGCGCTCGTGCTGGTCGGTCAGCTCTGGCACCTGGCTGCCTACGGCTATATCGCGGCAGTTTTCATCATCTGGGTGACCCGGCCGTTTGACGCGACAACCATTATTCTGCGGGCAACGGGACTGTCGATCCTCACCATCATGGCGGGCATGGCCATTTCGCTGGTCGTGACCAAGGCCATCAAGGGCGGGATTCGCCTGCCGGACGACCTGAACCGGACCCTTCCGGCGCTTCAGAGCCGGCTGAACGCCTTTGTGCCGCGCCTTCTGAAGTTCATCCGGTTCGCCGTCTTCCTGGTGACGGTGTTGCTGCTTCTGGAGATCTGGGGTCTGTTGACGGTTGCCGAATGGCTGGTCAGCGAAGCCGGGGTGCAACTTCTGAGCAGCTACGGTTCTGCCTTCCTGGTCCTGCTCGTGGCTTTCATGATCTGGCTTGCCGTCATGTCGTGGGTGGACCTCAGGCTGCAGTCACGTTCCGGATACATCGTAACGGCGCGCGAACGCACGCTGTTCCAGTTGTTCCGCAATGCATCGACGGTCGTCATCGTGGTGATGGCGCTGCTCTTGTCGCTGTCGGAAGTCGGCGTCGATATCGGTCCGCTGATCGCCGGTGCCGGTGTTGTCGGTCTGGCGATTTCCTTCGGTGCACAGACCCTGGTCAAGGACATCATCACCGGAGCCTTCATCCAGGTCGAGAATGCCATCAACGAGGGCGACGTCGTCACTGTTGCCGGAATAACGGGAACGGTCGAGGGGATCACCGTCCGGTCGGTGCGCATGCGCGACATCGACGGAACAACCCACATCATTCCGTTCTCGTCGGTCGACATGGTGTCCAACTTCATGCGCGGCTTCTCCTATCATGTCGCGCTGATCGGTGTTGCCTACGACACGAATATCACCCACGCCAAGGACGCCATGCTGGAAGCCTTCCGCAGACTGAAGGAAACGGATTTCGGACCCAAGATCATCGGTGATTTCGAAATGCACGGCGTTACCAATTTCGGGGCCAGTTCCATTGATATCCGCGGCCGCATCAAGACCGTCCCGGGGGATCAGTGGGGCGTCGGGCGTGCGTATAACGAATTCGTCAAACAGGTCTTTGACGAACGGAATATCGAAATCCCGTTCCCGCAAGTGACCTATCACGCCGCTACGCCTCCCTTCGTGGAAGACGGGAACAAACCGAAACAGCGCAAGAAGGTTGACGTTTCTTCGACCCAGTTGGAGGACGATGCTCCGGCAGAGGACGGAGAAAACTAGGCAGATCAATGCCTTGTAGTTTCTGAGTGGTCTATTTAACCCCGGCGGAGGCGCGAGCTTCTTGCCGGGGTGTTTCGTCTTGGTGTGCGAAATTGTTGATTGAATTTCGAGAAGTTTCGTTTTATTTTCATTTTTAATCCTGAGACGCAAAAACACAGGCCGGGGACAGTTATGGCTGCGGATTACGATCTTTTGATCATTGGTGGGGGCATCAACGGAACGGGCATCGCGCGCGACGCGGTCGGCCGGGGGGCTTCGGTACTTCTGGTCGAAATGGGTGACCTTGCCGGCGCCACATCGTCGGCCTCGACCAAGCTCATCCACGGCGGGCTGCGCTATCTGGAATATTACGAGTTCGGTCTGGTGCGCAAAGCGCTGAAAGAGCGTGAAGTGTTGTGGCGCGCAGCGCCGCATATTGCATGGCCGCTGCGGTTCATTCTGCCGCATCACAAGGACCTGCGTCCGGCATGGCTCCTGCGGCTCGGCCTCTTCATGTATGACCATCTCGGCGGGCGGGAATTGCTGCCGGCCACCAAGACCGTGCGCCTGGATCAGGCTCCGTTCTCGCAAGGGCTCAAGAAGCTCTTCAAGAAGGGGTTCGAATATTCAGACTGCTGGGTGGACGATGCCCGACTGGTGGTTCTGAACGCGCGCGATGCGGCTGATCGCGGTGCCGAAATCCAGACGCGTACCAAATGCATCAGCGCGCGGCGCGATGGCGACGTCTGGCAGGTCGTTCTGAAAGACCTTGCAAGCGGCGAGGAAAAGACCGTCACTGCCAATGTGCTGGTCAATGCCGCCGGGCCCTGGGTTGCGGACATGCTGAGCGGCGTTACCGGGGCAAACAACAGTTCCAGCGTCCGGCTGGTCAAGGGCAGCCACATCATCGTCAAGCGCCAGTTCGAACACGACCGTTGCTTCATCTTCCAGAACGGTGACGGCCGGATCGTGTTCGCCATTCCTTATGAAAACGACTTCACGCTGATTGGTACGACCGATGTCGATTTCCAGGACGACCTGAGCAAGGTCGAGATCTCGAAGGACGAAATCGCCTATTTGTGCAAGGCGGCGAGCGAGTATCTGGAAAACGCGATCACGCCTGAAGATGTGGTCCATACCTATTCCGGCGTTCGCCCGCTCTACGATGACGGCGCAAAGGATGCCAAGGCGGCGACGCGCGACTATGTGCTTGAGCTGGATGCGGGTGATGCAAAGCCGGCGATCCTGTCTGTCTTTGGCGGCAAGATCACGACCTATCGCAAGCTTGCCGAGCATGTCCTGGAAAAGCTTGAGCCGTATCTGCCTTTCAAGCGCGGGGTATGGACGGCCTATGCGCCGCTGCCGGGCGGTGATTTCAAGGTGAGCGAGTTCGATGCGGAAGTGTCACGCCTCGAGGCCGATTATCCGTTCCTCGACAAGGTATTCGCTACTCGTCTGACCCGTCTTTACGGCACGGATGCGCGCTTCATACTCGGGGAAGCGAAGACGCTCGAAGATCTCGGCCGCTGCTTTGGCTACAATCTTCATGAAGCGGAAGTGAAATGGCTGGTCCGCCGCGAATGGGCCCGCAGCGCGCAGGACATCCTGTGGCGGCGGACGAAACTGGGTTTGCGGCTCAGCGGGGAGGAAGCTGCCGAGCTGGATACCTATCTGTCGGCTTATCTTGCGGAGCAGGCCGGCGCTGCGGCATAGTTTTATCAAACGGAACCAGATGACCTGCCGGCCTTGCCGGCAGTTTTCATGACAAGAAGAAAACGGGAGGTGCGCCATGGCCGGATGTGTTTTGGCAATAGACCAGGGCACGACGTCGAGCCGGGCAATTGTCTTCGGCGACGATTTCCATCCAATCAGTGTGGGGCAGCAGGAGTTTCCGCAACACTTCCCGAAGTCGGGTTGGGTGGAGCATTCGCCGGCCGATATCTGGACGAGCACGCTGCGCGTGTGTCGGGAGGCGCTGGAAAAGGCACCGTCCGGTGGCGCGGATGTCGCCGCGATCGGGATCACCAACCAGCGGGAAACCACCCTTGTCTGGGACCGATCGACGGGCGAACCGGTCTACAACGCCATTGTCTGGCAGGACCGTCGTACGGCCGATTTCTGTGCGAAATTGCGCTCGGAAGGCCGCGAAGGAGTTTTTTCCGCCAAGACGGGCCTGTTGCTGGATCCCTATTTTTCCGGAACCAAGATCGCCTGGATCCTCGACAATGTGGACGGTGTGCGCGAGCGTGCGGAACGCGGTGAGCTTGCCTTCGGCACCGTCGACACATGGCTGATCTGGCAACTCACGGGCGGCAAGGTGCACGCAACCGATGCCACCAACGCATCCCGGACGCTGATCTACAACATTCACGAAAACAAGTGGGATGAAGAGCTGTGCAAGCTCCTCAACATCCCGCAGAACCTGCTGCCCGAGGTCAAGGACAGTGCGGATGATTTCGGCGTCACCGATACGGAATTGTTCGGCCGGGCAATACCGATCCTCGGTGTTGCCGGCGACCAGCAGGCCGCGACGGTCGGGCAGGCATGCTTCAAACCGGGAATGGTCAAGTCCACCTACGGCACGGGTTGCTTTGCACTGATGAACACCGGGTCCAAACCGGTCCGGTCCAACAACCGCATGCTGACGACCATCGCCTACAGGCTGAACGGCGAAACCACATATGCGCTCGAAGGGTCGATCTTCGTTGCCGGTGCTGCCGTCCAGTGGCTGCGCGACGGTCTGGGGCTCATCGAAAGTGCCGGCGACACGCAGTCGCTTGCCGAACAGGCAGATCCCAACCAGGACGTCTACCTTGTTCCTGCCTTCGTTGGTCTTGGCGCTCCCTATTGGGACGCGGAAGCGCGGGGCGCGCTGTTCGGTCTGACGCGAAACACGGGTCCGAAGGAAATTGCCCGGGCGGTGCTGCAAAGCGTCGGTTACCAGACCAGCGACCTGGTTGAAGCCATGCGGGCAGACTGGCCGGAGGCCGAACAACCGGTGCTCCGTGTCGATGGTGGCATGACGGCATCCGACTGGACGATGCAGTTCCTGGCCGACATTCTGGGCGCGCCGGTCGACCGGCCGACTGTCCCGGAAACGACAGCGCTCGGGGCAGCGTGGCTCGCCGGATCGAAGGCAGGTATCTGGCCTGGCGCCGAGGCATTTTCGGCTGAATGGAAGCTGGAAAAGCGTTTCGAGCCGCGTTTACAGGAAAGTGAGCGGGCCAGATTGCTTGCCGGATGGCAGGACGCTGTCAAACGAACCCGTTCTACGCAGGATTGAGAAATTCAGGGGCTCCCGTTATTGCGGGAGCCTTTTGTTTTCAGGCGGTTAGATGAAGCTTGAAAAACGCTGCCGTTGCGGTATTTGTTTCTCGTGAGTTAACGTTGCCGCATTAAAAATTTACGGCAGCAACTCTTACCTAGCAAAAAAATTTCAAAAACATCCTCAAATTAGAAATATGTTGGCAGTTGATTTTCTGCCAAAAAAACGCCTTAGTTTGCGCTGGCTTGGGCTTAACTCCTTTGCGCGATTCAACGATGCAAGGCCCTTGCTCTTCATCAAGGGGAGAACAGTTTGATGAATTTCCAAAAAACCTTGAAGGCATCCCTTCTTGGCGTAAGCCTTGCTGTGATTGCAGCAACCGGCGCTTCTGCAAAAAACCTGGTTTATTGCTCTGAAGGTTCGCCTGAAGGCTTTGATGCTGCACTTTACACCGCAGGCACGACGTTCGACGCTTCCTCCAAGCCGATCTACAACCGGCTTGTCGAGTTCAAGCGCGGCACGACCGAAGTGCTGCCGGGCCTGGCTGAAAGCTGGGAAGTTTCCGAAGACGGTCTGGAATACACCTTCAAGCTGCGTCAGGGTGTGAAGTTCCACACCACCAGCTTCTTCACGCCGACCCGTGAATTCAATGCAGACGACGTGATCTTCACCTTCGAGCGTCAGCTGAAGAAGGATCATCCGTGGCACGAATACACCGCCGGTACCGCGTGGGAATATTTCGACGGCATGTCCATGCCGGACCTGATCAAGGAAATCGTCAGGGTTGACGACTACACGGTCAAGTTCGTCCTGAACCGTCCGGAAGCACCGATGATCGCCAACCTGGCGATGGACTTCGCTTCCGTCGTGTCCGCCGAATACGCAGCCCAGCTTGAAGCAGCCGGTTCCAAGGAACAGCTGAACCAGCAGCCGGTCGGCACCGGTCCGTTCTCCTTCGTGGGTTACCAGAAGGACGCCGTGATCCGTTATGCGGCAAACCCGGACTACTGGGGTGGCAAGCAGCCGGTCGACAACCTGATCTTCGCGATCACTCCGGATGCAGCCGTGCGTCTTCAGAAGCTGAAGGCCGGTGAATGTCACGTCATGCCGTACCCGGCACCGGCCGACATCGCCGACATCAAGGCTGACGGCAACCTGACCCTGATGGAACAGCAGGGCCTGAACGTCGGTTACCTCGCTTACAACACCAAGCAGGCACCGTTCGACAAGCCGGAAGTCCGCAAGGCGCTGAACCACGCGATCAACAAGCAGGCGATCCTCGACGCAGTTTTCCAGGGCTCCGGCCAGGCTGCCAAGAACCCGATCCCGCCGACCATGTGGTCCTACAACGACGCCGTTGAAGACGACGACTACAATCCGGAACTGGCCAAGGAAATGCTGGCAGCAGCTGGTGTATCCGATCTTTCCATGAAGATCTGGGCAATGCCGGTACAGCGTCCGTACAACCCGAACGCTCGTCGTATGGCTGAAGTCATGCAGGCCGACTTCGCGAACGTCGGCGTGAACGTCGAGATCGTTTCCTACGAATGGGGTGAATACCTGTCCCGTTCCAAGGACGAGAACCGCGACGGTGCCGTGCTTCTCGGCTGGACCGGTGACAACGGCGACCCTGACAACTTCCTGGCCGTTCTGCTCGGCTGTGACGGTGTCGGCGGCTCCAACCGCGCCCAGTGGTGCAACGAAGAGTTCGACGCGCTGATCAAGAAGGCAAAGACCGTGACCAGCAAGGAAGAGCGCACCAAGCTCTACGAAGAGGCACAGGTCGTGTTCAAGGAGCAGGCTCCGTGGGCAACCATCGCGCACTCCGTGGTCTTCATGCCGATGTCCTCCAAGGTCTCCGGCTACGTCATGGACCCGCTCGGCGGCCACTGGTTTGACGGCGTGGACATTGCGGAGTAAATCCGCCTAACTCGAAGAGGGCGCTGGCAGCAATGCCGGCGCCTTCGGACATTCTGGCCGGCGGATGCTTTCCTGACATCAGGTCGTTTCCGCTGGCTCTTCGTATCTGGAACCTGACATGCTTCGCTTTCTTCTAGGTCGTCTCGGCCTGTTGATACCGACATTCTTCGGCGTCACCCTCGTCGCCTTCTCGTTTATCCGCATGCTGCCCGGCGATCCTGCCGAACTGCTCGCAGGCGAGCGCGGTATATCTGATGAGCGGAGGGCTCAGGTCCTTGGCCAGCTTGGCTTCGACAAACCGCTCTGGCAACAGTACCTCGACTACATCGCAGGTATCTTCCAGGGGGATCTGGGCACGTCCTTCGTGTCGAAGAAGCCGGTGCTGGATGAATTTCTGACACTGTTTCCGGCGACTGCCGAACTCGCGCTCTGCGCCATCATCATTGCCGTCTGCCTTGGCATTCCCGCTGGCATCTTCGCGGCCGTGAAGCGCGGATCGGTTGCCGACCAGGCAATCATGGGCACGGCGCTGGTCGGCTACTCGATGCCGATCTTCTGGTGGGGTCTGCTGCTGATCATCCTGTTCTCGGGAACCCTCGGCTGGACACCGGTCTCCGGGCGCATCTCGCTGATGTTCTTCTTCCCGCAGGTTACGGGCTTCATGCTGATCGACAGTCTGCTGTCCGGCGAGAAGGGGGCCTTCCTCTCCGCCGTCCGTCACCTGATCCTGCCGTCCATCGTTCTGGCGACCATTCCGATGGCGGTGATCGCACGCCAGACCCGATCCGCCATGCTGGAAGTTCTGGGCGAGGACTATGTGCGCACGGCCCGCGCGAAAGGCCTGCCGCCCCGCGCGGTGATCGGTCTGCATGCGCTGCGCAATGCCCTTATCCCGGTGGTGACCACCATCGGCCTGCAGGTCGGCGTGCTTCTTGCCGGCGCGATCCTGACAGAGACCATCTTCTCCTGGCCGGGCATCGGCAAATGGCTCGTCGACAGCATCTCGCGCCGCGACTACTTCGTGGTCCAGGGTGGTCTGCTGCTGATTGCCGGGATCATCATGATGGTCAACCTGATCGTGGACGTGCTCTACGGCCTGATCAATCCGCGAATTCGCCACAACTGAGCCGGGGACAAGGAAAATGACAAATACCTCGCCGGCTGCGAAAGCCGATCAGACCAAGCTCCAGGCCGAAAGCCGCAACGCCACCAAGGCGCAGCTTGTCGAGTTCTGGTACTACTTCTCACAGAACAAGGGTGCCGTTGTCGGCCTCGTGGTGTTCGCGTTGCTGGTCCTCATGGCCATCTTCGCACCGCTGGTCGCACCGCATAGTCCCGACTTCCAGTACCGCGACAGTTTCCTCGTGCCTCCGGTCTGGGAGGAGGGCGGCAAGGCCGCGTTCCTGCTGGGAACGGATGCCGTTGGTCGTGATATTCTTTCGCGCCTCATCTTCGGCGCGCGCTTCTCGCTGTTCATCGGTGTTGTCGTCGTCACCATCGCCCTTGTCGGCGGTGTCGTGATCGGCCTTGTCGCCGGTTACATGCGCGGCATGACCGACACGCTGATCATGCGTGTGATGGACATCATCCTGGCATTCCCCTCGCTTCTGCTGGCCCTCGTGCTGGTGGCTATCCTGGGGCCCGGGCTGATCAACGCCATGATCGCAATTGCCATCGTGCTGCAGCCGCATTTCGTGCGTCTGACCCGCGCGGCGGTCCTGTCCGAACGCACACGGGACTATGTCGTCGCGGCGAAGGTGGCAGGTGCCGGGCACATGCGGTTGATGTTCAAGACGATCCTGCCGAACTGTCTGGCGCCGCTGATCGTTCAGGCGACGCTGTCGTTCTCCAACGCGATCCTGGATGCGGCTGCCCTCGGCTTCCTGGGCATGGGAGCACAGCCGCCAACACCGGAATGGGGCACCATGCTTGCCGAAGCGCGTGAATTCATCCTGCGCGCGTGGTGGGTGGTAACCTTCCCGGGTCTGGCGATCCTGATCACCGTTCTTGCCATCAACCTGGTCGGTGACGGTCTGCGCGATGCGCTCGACCCGAAACTGAAGAGGAGCTAAGCCATGTCTCTTCTTGAAATCAGAAACCTGAAGGTCGAGTTCGACACCGCCAAGGGCCCTTTCAAGGCGCTCGACGGCGTTGATTATGCGGTCGATGCGGGCGAAGTCCTGGCGATCGTCGGCGAATCCGGGTCCGGAAAATCCGTCGCCATGCTGGCGACCATGGGTCTGCTGCCGAACACGGCAACGATCACCGCCGACAAGATGGAATTCGAGGGTCTCGACCTGCGCACCCTGTCGGCCAAGGAACGGCGCCGGGTGATCGGGAAAGACATCTCGATGATCTTCCAGGAGCCGATCGCCAGTCTCAACCCGTGTTTCACGGTTGGCTTCCAGCTCAGTGAAACATTGAAGACCCACATGGGATTGAAGGGACGTCAGGCCCGGGACCGGGTGGTCGAGATCCTGACTTCCGTCGGTATTCCGAACCCAGCCGAACGCCTGTCCGCATTTCCGCATCAGATGTCCGGCGGCCAGTGCCAGCGTGTGATGATCGCCATGGCAATTGCCTGTGCGCCGAAACTGCTGATTGCCGATGAGCCGACGACTGCCCTTGACGTGACGATCCAGAAACAGATCCTGGATCTCCTGGTCAAGCTGCAGCAGGACAGCGGCATGGGGCTGATCATGATTACCCATGACATGGGTGTGGTGGCCGAAACGGCCGATCGTGTCATCGTGCAGTACAAGGGCCGCAAGATGGAGGAGGCCGACGTGCTGTCCCTCTTCGAAAACCCCAAGAACCCGTATACGAAGGCATTGCTTTCAGCGCTGCCGGAAAATGCCACGGGCGACCGCTTGCCGACGGTGAGCGACTTTGCCGAAGCGGGAGGTTTCTGAGATGGCTGACGATGTGATCCTCAAGGTCCGCGATCTGTACCGGACCTATGACATCAAGGGCGGCATGTTCAAGAAGGCGTCGACCCTGACCGCCGTCAAGGGTGTGAACCTGGATGTGGAACGCGGCACCACCCTTGCCGTGGTCGGCGAAAGTGGCTGTGGCAAGTCGACCCTTGCGCGCATGCTCACCATGATTGACGCGCAGTCTTCCGGCCTTATCGAGATCGACGGCCTGCCGATCGATATCTCCAAGACCGGTATTTCCCGCGAAATGCGCCAGAAGGTGCAGATCGTTTTCCAGAACCCCTATGGCTCGCTGAACCCGCGCCAGAAGATCGGCCATGTTCTGGAAGAGCCGCTTCTCCTGAACACCGACATGCCGTCGGCAGAACGCCGTGACCTGGCGCTGCAGATGCTGGAGAAGGTCGGGTTGCAGCCGGAGCACTACGGCCGTTATCCGCACATGTTCTCCGGTGGTCAGCGCCAGCGCATCGCGATTGCGCGGGCAATCATGATGAAGCCGAAGTTGCTGGTGCTCGACGAGCCGGTCTCCGCGCTTGACCTGTCGGTCCAGGCGCAGATTCTGAACCTGCTTGCGGACCTGCAGGAAGAGATGGGCCTCACCTATGTGTTCATCTCTCACGACCTGTCGGTGGTGCGCTACATCGCAGACAAGGTAATGGTGATGTATTTCGGTGAAGTGGTGGAATACGGCACGCGGGACGAGGTTTTCGAGAACCCGCAGCACGATTACACCAAGACACTGTTCGCCGCGACGCCGAATGCGGATGTGGAAAGCATCAGGAAACGACTGGCCGCAAAGGCTGCCTGAACCGGCAGTTCTGTCAGACGCTGAAAACAAGACCCTCGCTCTTTCCGGAGCGGGGGTCTTTTGCTTTCGGTCACAGAGGTGCGCTCACATTCCTGCCGGTCGCAGCTTCGGTTCGCAACTTCTCGCAATGCAGCAATTATTGGGTTGCATAGTTCTAGATTTCGAGTATTCTCGAAATATGGAAAAAAAAGACGCCCTGAATGCATTGGCAGCTCTTGGTCAGGAAACCCGCCTCGACGTTTTTCGCCTGTTGGTGAAGGCCGGAAAAGAAGGCATGACTGCCGGTGCCATCTCAGATGCACTCGATGTGCGTCCGAATACCCTGTCGACCCACCTGGGCGCCTTGTCCCGTTCCGGCCTTGTGCACGCCGAACGAGACGGGCGCTCGATTTGTTATCGGGCGAGCCTGGAAGCGATGCAGGGCCTCGTGACTTACCTGTTGCAGGACTGCTGCGGCGGCAACCCGGAACTCTGCGCACCGATCGCATCGCTTGTGGCCGGTGGCGGCTGTGAACCAGGTGGGAAGTGCTGACATTCAGGAAACAGATATGCCTGGATGCCGGAAGGTTCCTTTCGGCAGCAAGACAAGTTGCGTGACCGGTTCTGAGCGATTTGATGTTGAGACACCTCGGGCAGGTTTTCCACGCTGCTCCCTGGTTTGCTGAAATGCCGATGTGAGAGAGAGTTGGAATGACACAGGAAACGTCACCCATGGGGCTCTTCGAGCGCTTCTTGTCGCTCTGGGTTGCCCTGTGCATTGCCGCCGGGGTCGGGCTCGGCGCCCTCTTTCCCGGGGTTTTCGAGGCGATCGCCTCTCTGGAATATGCCAGCGTCAATCTGGTTGTGGCCGTACTCATCTGGGTGATGATCTACCCGATGATGGTCAACGTAGATTTTGCCTCGCTGAAGGATGTCGGCCGCAAGCCCAAGGGGCTCTGCATCACGATCGTCGTCAACTGGCTGGTCAAGCCCTTCACGATGGCTGCACTCGGTATCCTGTTCTTCGAGCACGTATTTGCGGGGCTGGTGGATCCGCAGACTGCGAAAGAGTACATCGCCGGCATGATCCTGCTCGGGGTCGCGCCGTGCACGGCCATGGTCTTCGTCTGGAGCCAGCTGGTGCGCGGCGATGCCAACTACACGCTTGTCCAGGTCTCCATCAACGACATCATCATGGTGTTTGCCTTCGCACCCATCGCGGCGCTGCTGCTTGGTGTGACCGACATTGTCGTACCGTGGCAGACCTTGCTGCTGTCGGTGATCCTTTATGTGATCATTCCGCTGGTGGCCGGCTATTTTACCCGCAAGGCGCTGGATGGATCGGGGAGCGATGAGCGCATCGCGGAGTTCACGGGAAAGGTCAAACCCTTCTCCGTCATGGGTCTTCTGGCAACAGTTGTCCTGCTGTTCGGATTTCAGGCGCAGACCATTCTGGAAAAGCCGCTGGTGATCGTGTTGATTGCCGTGCCCCTGCTGATCCAGAGCTATGGCATTTTCTTCGTCGCCTACGCCTGGGGGTATCTGTGGCGGGTGCCGTTCAACACCGCCGCGCCGGCAGCGCTGATCGGGACGTCCAACTTCTTCGAGCTTGCCGTTGCCGTTGCCATCAGCCTGTTCGGTCTGAACTCGGGCGCTGCCCTTGCGACGGTTGTCGGTGTTCTTGTGGAAGTGCCGGTAATGCTGTCTCTGGTCGCTTTTGCAAACCGGACACGGTCTCACTTTCCGGCGGCTGCCTAACCGGAGCCGCTGACCAGCGTCGTTGCCTGACGGCGCAGGTACAGCATCAGGTTTTCCGCGTGATCCATCGCGGCGGCCTCGTCTCCGGCAGCAACAGCGCGCATGACCTCCATGTGGCTCCAGGCTGCCGGGGTGAGATCTTCCTCACCAAAATGGCGGTACCAGAACCGGCGGCTCTGCGTCTGCAAAGGGGCCAGAGCCTTTGCAGCAAATGGGTTGCAGGCAGCGGCCGAGACGACTTCGTCGAAGGCTTTGTCCAGGCGCAGATAGTCTGCCACGTCCGGCTTCGCAGCCGCCTCGCGCATGTCTAGTGCAATCGCTTCCAGGGTTCTGCGGTCGTCCTTGCTGGCAAGCCGCGCTGCCAGCCCTGCAACGAGACGTTCCAGGGCGTGGCGGGCCTCAAGGACCTTCAGAAAATCGGACGGGTGCATTTCCGCAACGACAATGCCAAGCCGCGGCCGGATGCTCAAAAGGCCTTCCCAGGACAGCCGCTGAATGGCTTCGCGTATGGGTGTTCTGCCAAAACCCAGTCTCTGTGTAAGCGCGGCTTCCGTCACGGTTGCCCCTGGTTTCAGTTTCAGGGTCACGATTTCTTCTTCCAGCAGGCGGTAGGCCTGAGTGGATCGGCTGAAATCTGCGGACATGAAAGTCTGAGCCTTTATATGTTTCAGATGTGCGAGTGATATATCAGAAGGTTGGCCGCTAGACGAGCCTTGCCGGTTCTGGCAGGACGGTGAACCTGAAAACAGACTGTTGGTCCGGTCGGTGGATCCTTGCGACACCCGCATTGTTTCGCCGAACAGGTCGTTGATCGCGAACGAGAAAAGACACGCCGAATGAGCAAGGGACATGTCCATGTGGTTGGTGCGGGCATCGTCGGGCTGGCGACTGCTGCCAGCCTGGTGCAACGCGGATACGGCGTTACGGTGCTGGACCGCGAAGGCCCTGCGGCAGGCGCAAGCCAGGGCAACGCGGCTGCCATCGCCTGGACAGATGTTGCGCCTCTTGCTTCGCCTGGTCTTTGGAAACAGGCCTTCAAATGGATGCTGGACCCGCTGGGTCCCTTATCTGTCCGTCCGGCTTATGCGCTCAAGATCCTGCCGTGGATGCTGCGTTTCATGGCAGCTTCAAACCCTGCAAAGGTGGCGCAGAGCACGAAGGCGCTGGCGGATCTGAATGGAGGCGCTCTTCCTGCGTGGGAAGCGCTCTGGCGGACAACGGGAACCCACAACCAGGTGCGCCGGGACGGCTGCCTGGAACTGTTCGACACGGTGCAGTCGCTTGAAGCCTCGCGCGCGGGCTGGGCCGAGCAGCGTGACTACGGCATCAAGGTTGAGGAGCTGGATGCATCAGCGATCCGGGATCTGGAACCGGACCTTTCTTCCCGTGTCGTCGGCGGAGCACTCGTGCCGGATTGGGTGCAGGTGGATGAGCCCAAGGTCCTTTGCCTTTCGGTTGCCGAGTGGCTGTCATCTCAGGGTGTCAAGTTCGAGGTTGGTGAGGTCAGCCGCTTGCAGCCCAATGACAAGGGCTGTGACGTGATCCTGAAAGATGGCAGCACGATCGCGGCCGAGCGACTGGTGATTGCCTGCGGGGCATGGTCGAAGGCCCTTGCCGCGCAGCTGGGAGATCCGATCCCGCTGGATACGGAGCGCGGTTACAACATCACCATCCCGAACCCCGGCGTTAACGTGAACCGCATGATCATGCTGTCCGGTCACGGGTTCGTCCTGTCGCGTCTGTCCAGCGGCTTGCGCGTCGGCGGAGCGGTGGAATTCGGCGGTCTCGACCTGCCGCCGAACTGGCGCCGCGTGGACGCAATGCTGGCCAAGGCAAAGCTGTTTTTCCCGGAGCTCAAGTCGGAAGGCGGCAAACGCTGGATGGGGTTCCGCCCGTCGATTCCTGACAGCCTGCCGGTCATCTCGCCGGCAACACGGCATAGCAGGATCTTTTATGCCTTTGGGCACGCGCACCACGGTCTGACGCAATCTGCCGTCACAGGGCAGATGATTGCGGACATGATCGAGGGCGCGCGGCCTGATATCGATCCAGCGCCCTTTGCGGCAAGCCGGTTCTGAGCCAGAGTCAGTTGCGGCGGCCCGAAGGCCGCCGCTTTCCTGTCAGGGCTTCATCGTCATTTTAATGCTGACGTGCTGTGCCTGTTCGTGAAAGTATTCTTCGGTCGGCACAAAGCCATAGGCAGTGTAAAAACGCCGGCCGCTAGCATTCTCCTTGAAGACTTCAACCGTGAGCGGCCCCTTCTGTTTGACCGCGTGATCCACAAGGGCCCTTCCGAGGCCGCGTCCATGATATTGCGGGTCCAGAAACAGGCCGCCGATGTAGTTGTCCAGCAGCGAGATGAAACCGACGGCAACACCATTGATCTCCGTGACGTAGGTTTCCGCCTTTGGCAGATAGATGTCGCGGATGGCAATGGCGGCCATGTCGTGGAAGTCGTCACTCAGAAACGGGTGGGCGAATTCACTGGCCTTGCGCCAGATATGGATGATCCGTTCAGCGTCCTGGCTGACATAGGGTCTGATCATTTGGATAACATTGTCCTCGTCCGATCATGAGGTCACGACCGGGTGGTGTCTCTCGTCAGGTTTGGCAAACGCAGTCCGGAGCAGCCGGAGGCGATTTGCGGATGGGCACCGATGGGTGCCCGAGAGGTCAGGACATAAAATCTCCGAAGTGGACTGAGAGGCCCATACCACACCCTGCTGCCGGAGGAAAAGACATGTGCTTCTCGAAGCTGACACCGGCTGTCTCAGATCGACTGCATCGGCGAGCGGCGTTTTTCCCTGTAGAGCTTGTCCAGTCGCAAGGTCACGATGGCAAACACCACCCAGCTGGTATGAAAGACAAGACCTGCGAGCATGACGGTCCATCCGGGAATCGGCCCTATCGCCGCCCGTTGGAACACGTCGGCAAGGCTGGTCAGTGGGACGGGGTGTATCGCCAGCTTGCCGTAGTAGGCGACAGCCTGGATCGCCAGGATCCAGGAATAGTTGCTGCGCAAGCGCCGTCCTGCCGCCCTGACCAGCGAGATATGATAATGCGGCATCTCATAGTCGTCGGAGAGCATCGTTGCCCAGCTTCCGCGCATGGGCACTTTGCCTCCAGCGAGGATAGGCGCGTAAAAGTCCGTCTCCATCAGCCGTGCCCGGGCCCGAAACATGTTGTAGTAGCGGTAGCGGCGAGCTTCGAAGATCAGGAAAACAGTTACCAGCAGCCCCACCAGCACCATGGGCAAGGGTGAGGCTTCCTTGTTGGAGAATGTCGCGGACAGGGCGATGCCGGTGGTGACGACGGCCCAGTTGGTGGTGTTGTCGAGGCGGGTGCGCCAATGTGTGCTGCGAAACACCTCCGCGCGGTAAAGGTGGGCAAGCGCGGTGAGCGTGCCGGACTCCATGTCCTGCTTGGGCCAGTCCTGTTCCTGATCCTTCTGAGACATATTCCGTTCCTAAACGGACTTCCTTTTAAAACAGAGTAATGCAGTTTCCCGCTATTGCCAGAGGGGCAAAATTGACCATGGCGAAGCCGGGGAAGGGCGCGCGCTGCCTGTCTGACAAAGTGCCGCGCAAGCAGCCGCAAAACGAAGTTCCATTTCCTGTTCCTATGACCTAAAGTTCGTCGTTGAATACAGTAATTTTCTCCGAAGACGCTGCATTTCCTCTTAAGTAACTTCAATAGAACAGGCATTTTGATGAGCAGATTTTCGCTTTTTGTCGTGCTGGCAACACTTGTTTTGCCAGCCAGTTTCGCTTTCGCCTCACCGGACGTCGATTTCCCGCAAAACGGTGCATCCTACGGCGGCAAGGTTCGCAGTGGTCCTGGTATGCAATACGGGCAAAGCGGCAGTCTCCGTCAGGGGGATGCCATTTTGATCCTGTCCGGTACCGGGGTCATGATGAATGGATACGAGTGGTTCCAGGTCAGGTATCGCAACGGACAGACAGGCTATCACTGGGGCGGGCTGTTCTGCTCGGAGCGCCCATACCCGGGGATATACGAGGTCTGCGGTGGCCGGCCTCAGCTCCAGAACCCGGTTCCGCAGCAACCTGGCGGTCAACTGTCGGCAGCTCCTGGTGTGAACGGGCAGAACGTTGGTGTCGTCCGGCATTCTGGCGGCAGTTTCACAAACGTTGGAAACGGCCAGTGGCAGGAAGCGGACGTCTACGGCACCGTGAATTTCCATTTTCAGGAATTCGGCCGGGACGACTGGTCGGTGTATCTCCACGATGCTTCAAGAAATGTGACGCTGCAGCTGAATCTGCATCGGCGCATGATCCTTTATGCGCAGGGAAATGGTCCGCGGTCGGACCTTTACCAGATCACCGATGCCTTTCCGGCGCGCAACTATCAACCGGCAGCAGCTGGCAATGTGGCGCAGCCGGCCGCCGGTGACTCAATCACGGTGCATTACACGTGCACCGAAGGATTGCCTTTGACGGCCACCTACGTGCAAAGCGGCAATGGCCACCTGATCTACACCATTGACGGTCACACGCCGAGACGGCTCGAGCAGGTCGTCTCAGGGTCAGGCGCGCGTTATACGGACGGTCAGTACACGGTTCACAGCAAGGGACGGCAGCTCTTGCTCCAGTCGCCTTCGGGCATCGATGACTGTTACGAAAACCAGTAACAGGTTGATCCAGCGGCGCTGATAACGCCGCTGGATCAGTCCGTCATTTCTTCTTGTTCATCGCTGCGGCGAGTGCCGCGGCCAAGGCGTTGTTGCCGCTGTCTCCGCCGGAGGACTTCGGCGCGCCGCCACCACGGGGGCCATTTCCGCGCGGGCCGTTACCGCCGCCGGGTCCCTTGCCGCTGGGGCCTCTGCCTCCCGGACCGTTCCGGTTCTGGCCACCCCTGTCCTGACCACCACGCTCGCGCTGGCCCTGGTAATCTGCCTGGGACTTCATGGTCATGGAGATGCGCTTGCGTGGAACATCCACTTCCAGGACCGTCACCTTGACGATGTCACCGGCCTTCACGACCTTGTGCGGATCATCGACGAACCGATCAGCCAATTGGGAAACATGCACCAGCCCGTCCTGATGAACACCAACATCGACGAAGGCGCCGAAGTTGGTAACGTTGGTGACCGTGCCTTCCAGCTTCATGCCCGGTTTCAGGTCGGAAATTTCCTCGACGCCGTCCTGAAGGGTCGCGGTCTTGAATTCGGGGCGCGGGTCGCGGCCCGGCTTTTCCAGTTCCGACAGGATGTCCTTCACGGTTGGGAGGCCGAATTTCTCGTCGGTGAATTCTGACGGTTCGAGGCCTTTCAGCAGTGAGGCGTCGCCCATGATCTGGCGCACGTCGCGGCCGCAGGCCTTCACGATCCGTTTTGCCAAAGGATAGGCTTCCGGGTGGACGGACGAGGCGTCGAGCGGTTCCTTGCCTTCGTTGATGCGCAGAAAGCCTGCGCAAAGTTCAAAAGCCTTGGCGCCGAGGCGCGGGACTTCCTTGAGCTGTGTGCGACTGTCGAAGCGGCCGATGGCTTCACGGTGTTCGACAACCGCCTTTGCCAGACTGTCCGACAGGCCGGAAATGCGCGACAGCAGGGCGGGAGAGGCGGTGTTGAGATCAACGCCGACGGCATTCACCGCGTCTTCGACAACCGCATCCAGCGCACGGGCCAGCTTGGTCTGGTTGACGTCGTGCTGGTACTGGCCGACGCCGATGGACTTCGGTTCGATCTTGACCAGTTCGGCAAGCGGGTCCTGCAGGCGGCGGGCGATGGAGGCCGCGCCGCGCAGGGAAACGTCGACATCCGGCATTTCCTTCGCCGCCAGTTCCGAGGCCGAATAGACCGAAGCACCAGCCTCGTTGACGATGACCTTTACCGGGCGCTGGGCGGAGGGGATGTCGGCAAGAACGTCACCCGCCAGCTTGTCCGTTTCACGGCTGGCCGTGCCGTTGCCGATGGCGATCAGGCCGACCTTGTGTTTCGCGATCAAGGCGAGGAGAGCGGCGCGGGAGCCGGAGACATCATTGCGCGGCTGGAACGGATAGATAGTCGCGGTTTCGACCAGCTTGCCCGTTGCATCGACCACGGCAACCTTCACGCCTGTCCGGATGCCGGGATCGAGGCCGAGTGTGGTTCTCGAACCGGCGGGCGCTGCCAGCAGCAGATCCTTGAGGTTGCGGGCAAAAACCTGGATGGCTTCTTCTTCCGCCTTGTCACGCAGGACACCCATCAGGTCGAGTTCCAGGTGCAGGGCAAGCTTCACCTTCCAGGCGAAACGCGCAGCTTCCATAAGCCACTTGTCGCCAGGACGACCCCGGTCGGCGATGCCATAGGTGTCAGCAACCATCTTTACGGCGGGCAGGACAGGGGAGACGTCGTCAGCATCAACCGTCAGGTCGACAGACAGGATGCCTTCGTTGCGACCACGGAACAGCGCAAGGGCGCGGTGACTCGGGATCTTGGACCATTGTTCGGAATAGTCGAAATAGTCGGCGAATTTCGCACCTTTTTCTGCCATGCCGTCGATGAGTTTCGATTGAACGACACCACGTTCCTCGACATGGCGGCGCAGGCGGCCGACCAGCTCGGCGTTTTCGGCAAAGCGTTCCATCAGGATCTGGCGAGCACCGTCAAGCGCCGCCTTGGTGTCGGCAACGCCCTTGCCTTCATCCACGTAAGCGGCCGCTTCGGCCTCGGGGTCTCGGGTGGGATCACCCAGAAGAGTGTCGGCCAGCGGTTCCAGGCCGGCTTCGCGGGCAATCTGCGCCTTGGTACGACGCTTCTTCTTGAACGGCAGATAGATGTCCTCAAGCTGGGACTTTGTATCGGCTGCCTGAATGCCGGCAACAAGATCGTCTGTGAGCTTGCCCTGCTCTTCGATGGATTTGGTTATGGCGACGCGGCGGTCTTCCATTTCGCGCAGATAAATCAGCCGCTCTTCGAGCTTGCGCAGCTGGGTGTCGTCAAGCCCACCGGTGGCTTCCTTCCGGTAGCGGGCGATGAACGGCACCGTTGAACCTTCGTCCAGCATCTGGACGGCCGAATTCACCTGGCCGGCCTTGCAGCCGATTTCATCCGCGATCCTCTGTGCGATGCGCAGGGCGGTCTGGGCGGACAGGTCGGCCTTGGGAGTGGACGTGGTCGGGTCGGTCATCGATACGCTTGCCATTTACGAAAGGTACTTTCCGTCGAGAAAAATCTGAGCCGCAGACGATAAGCCCCCTCAATCGGGCGGAAAAGGGACCGATGAGCTCCGTCCACTGTGAAATACCGAAAGATTGCCGGATCGGGCGCGCCGGATTGAAACGAGCTGAGCCCAATGGCGAACCAATTTCACCGCAGGCAGTGCAGTGAAATTGTTTTGGTATGCACTTTTAGGTTGAATGGTGGGTAGTTCCTGTACGAATTGCAATAAATTGCGTATTCTGCGTTGAAAACGAGCAGCTATTCTTTCAACAGGATGTCGTGGTCGGTTGGTGGTGCGCATGGTGGGCAAGGCGCACATCCTGCCGAGGTTCAAGGTTCCCGAGCTTTAATAACCGGATCACACGGTTTGTTATGAGGAGTGCAGACCGATGGCGCGCGGACGGCCAAGAAAAATCGATACCAAAGACGCTCTTCATTCCGTGATGATCGCCTTTTGGCAGAACGGCTATACCGGCACATCCATGAGCGATCTTGCCGAAGCGTCAGGCATGGCCAAACCGGGCCTTTATGCCGCGTTCGGCGACAAGGAAGCACTGTTCGAAAAGGCGCTTCTGCATTATTTCGAAACCTATGGCGGGCCGGTTTTTGCCAGGTTGAAACGGGCTGAAAAACACGTTGTCCAGGACTTCCGGGATTTTCTCGGTGCCGTCGCGGACCTGACGCTGGACAAGGAAACACCGGCTGGTTGTTTTCTCGTCAATGCGCTTGTCGACTGCACATATGGCGCTCAGCGGCATCAGGAAGTTGTGCTGAACCTGAGGGCTGCACGGTTCAAGGCCATCAGGGATCGCCTCTTAAAGGCGGTTGCCGCGGGGGAGATGTCTGAAGATACCGACGTGGACCGGACGGCAACCTTCATCGACGGACAGTTTTCGGCAATTGCCCTGCTTGGGCGCAGCGGCAGCAGCGAGAACGACCTCAGAACCTTTATCGAGACCGGTCTCCAGGCACTTCCTGCCAGCAATGATCTGCAGGAGATTTCCGAAGCCGCGTTCAACTCGCCTATCTTACGACAGTGATCTGCTCGGCGGCGCGGGTGACTGCGGTATAAAGCCAGCGGCTCTTGTGCTCGCGGAATGCCCAGCTTTCATCGAACAGGACAACGTTGTCCCATTGCGAGCCCTGGGCCTTGTGGACGGTCAGCGCATAGCCGTAGTCGAATTCGTCCGCCTTGCGCCGGATGGCATAGGGAATGCTTTCCGCGCCATCCTCGAACATGGCCGGCAACACCTTCACCTTGACGGCGTTTCTCGAGAGCTCGTCCTCGGACACGACATCGAAGCGCAACGTGTTGCCGCGTGGGGGGCGCAGGCGCTTGACCGTCCAAAGACCGCCGTTCAAAAGCCCCTTGGTCTTGTCGTTCCTGAGGCACACCAGCTTGTCGCCGACCGCTGGCATGGGAGTGGAGAAATCCTTCAACTCGCGAATGCGGGCGTTGTAGAGCCTGCGCGTCTTGTTGGTGCCGACCAGTACCTGATCGGCGGCAAGGATCTGGTCCTTGTCGATGTCGCGCCGGTGGATCACCCGGCTTTCGCCGAATGTGCCGTAGTCGAGCTGGCCACCGTCGCGAATGGTCATCGACATGCGCACGATCGGATTGTCCTGCGCCTGCCGGTGAACCTCGGTCAGCATCACGTCGGGTTCTGCTTCGGTGAAAAAGCCGCCGCCCTTGACCGGAGGCAGCTGTGCCGGGTCACCCAGCACCAGAACGGGCGTGCCGAAGGACAGAAGGTCCTTGCCCAGGTCTTCGTCCACCATGGAGCATTCGTCGATGACGATCAGGCTCGCGGTCGAAGCCTGGCTGTCCCGCTTGATGGCAAACTGCGGGCCGCTGTCGTCATCATCGTCGTCAAGGTCGTCTTCTTCCTTGGCCGAACGGGGGCGGTAGATCAGCGAATGGATCGTGCCCGCATCCTCGCAGCCTTTCTGGCGCAGCACATGCGCAGCCTTGCCGGTGAAAGCGCCAAAACAGACGTCGCCGTCGATGCCTTCCGCCAGATGCCGGGCAAGCGTTGTCTTGCCCGTGCCCGCAAAGCCGAACAGGCGGAACACCTGCCTGTCGCCGCGCTTTAGCCAGGCAGCGGCTTCTTTCAGGGCTTCATCTTGTTGCGGGGACCAGGCCACGGAATGCTCCTTCAGGATCAGAACCGGTTGCTTACCCCGAAACGGGCGATTCGACCACGGCGGAATTGGGGGGGCTTGAGGCCGTTATGTTCAGTCGCGCGCACCGGGCGTTCGTCCAGCGAAGCCAGACAGGAGCCGTTTCCAATCCAGACGCCAGCCTCAGACCTTGCCGTAGTTCCAACCCCAGCCGCAGCCGTAGACCCAGACTCAGCTCCAACCCAGCCCTAGCCCCAACCTCCCCCTCCTCAGGATGAGGGGGAGGGTTGGGGATCGCTCCTACGATTTCGGCTCAGAAGAACAGAAGCTTGAGTGAAATTACCCGAGCACCGAGAACGAGCTTTCCTTCGTCAGCTTGCGCTTGCGGGAGAACGTGGCCGTGTTGAGCGTGTGGGGGACATGCTCCAGCTTGAATTGCAATGGCGTGGCGTCATGATCGTTGCCAGCTTCGCAGTAACCGATCAGATCTGTCATCAGGCGCCCGGCAACGGTTGCGTTCTTGAACTGGTTGCCGCTGGTTCCGATGGCCAGGTAGTAGCCATCTACATTGGTGCGGTCGTAAATCGGGAGCCAGTCGTCCGTCGCATCATAGAGCGCTGCCACACCGACAGGGTGTTGGGATACGCCCAGCTCGGGAACCCGTTGAGAGTAGCGGTAGGCATAGGTAAGGCCGCGGTCGGTGAGGTCCATTGCGAAATCGTCGGGATCTTCCACGAGATGCGGGTCGCAGGCAGGGTTCTGGCTGCCGATCATCAACTGGCCGCCGCCACCCGGCTTGACGTAGACGGAGATGTCATTGTCGGAAACGACCAGACCTACGCGGGAATATTTCAGACTTTGTGGCGGGGCGATCTGAACCACCTCCTGGCGCAACGGGCGGTGGCCGATCTTCAGTCCGGTCTCACCTTCCAGGAGTGCGTTCACCTTGCCGGAATGCGGGCCGGCGACATTGATGACGATAGCTGCCGGGATATGCTCGCCGTTTTCAGTGAGAACACCGGTGACACGGTTGTTCTCTACCGGAATCTTGACGATCCTGGTCTTGAAGCGGAACTGCGCCCCAAGCCTGGCTGCCGCATCCTTCAGGTTGCGGGCGGCGATTTGCGGATCGTCGACGTAGCCACCTGCCGGGAAGAAGACACCGCCCTGAAGCGCGCCACCGGTCGGCATGCCGAAGTCGTCGTCATCCATGGTTTTCGCCGGGGCGAAACAGTCCAGGTTGTAGCCGGGGAGTTCCTGTGTGATGCGGTCGGCCGACCAGTGTTCATAAGGGATGCCGAGGGCGTCGGCATGTTCCAGAACATGCTTCTGGTAGTTGTCGGATGCGGTCTTCATCACCAGGGTGCCGGTCTCGATGAAATGCGCCAGTTCCCCGGCGTCTTCCGTTTCCAGATAGGCCTGCCAGTTCTTCCAGTCGTGATAGCCTTCAAGGGCCATCGCCGTGCCGTCGCGCGTGGAATAATAGGTGCGGATCACCGCCGCGGAGCTGGAGGTGGAGCCATAGCCGGCTGCCGGCAGGGCGTCGACGTTCAGTGTCTTGTAGCCCTTGCGTGTCATGGACAGTGCGATGGCGCAACCGATGATGCCGGCACCGATGATAATCACGTCATGACGGTTCGGCGTTTCGTTTGATGTTGGCATGGCTGTCTTTCCTTTCGGCGTTTCGCCCAGAACAGAGGACAGCCCCTTTTTTGTCTAGCGGCAAAACCGCCACTTGATGTTCCGATCCAGTCATATCGTTTGTCGGAAAGGCTGCAGATGCAGCCAAAAATCATCATCTGTTTACAAATAAAACCATCATGCTGAGTTTGCTAAATATCGTGGAATTTGTTCTCAAGTCTCAAATTGTCCTGAAGATGGCCTGCGCGCATAGTCAAACCAGTTCATGTCGGTTTACGCCGATTTTTCAAACATTTGGAGACTTCCTTGCCGCGCGCGAAATTCTGCGAGTGGCCGACATTGGCCCTGATTCTGGCCACCTCGTCGGCTTGGTTTTTGTTGATAGGGTTCTATTCCGAGCTTGGACCTTTCGTGGTCTGCCCCCTGGCGGCGATCCTGGTGACACTGCAATCCTCACTGCAACACGAGGTACTTCATGGTCACCCCACGCGCAGTCCCGCACTCAACGAAGCCCTGGTCTACTGCTCGTTCGGCCTGTGCGTGCCGTATCGCCGCTTCAAGTCTCTTCACCTGCGCCATCATAACAACGACCGGCTGACTGATCCCTATGACGATCCGGAAAGCTACTATCTGGCCTGGTCAGACTGGCAGAGCCTTCCTCGTCCGATACAAATGATCCTGACGATCAACAACACGCTATTGGGCCGGCTGCTGATCGGGCCGGTGGTCTCGATGGTCGGTTTCGTGGGAGCCGAAATCCGGATGATGCTTGCGGGGGACAAGGTCGTCATGCGCGCCTGGGCACATCATGTTGCCGGTGTGGTGCCGCTTGTCCTGTTTGTCACTCTGGTCAGCGGCATGCCGTTCTGGCTGTATGTTCTCAGCGTCGCCTATCCGGGTATGAGCCTGTTGATGCTGCGCACCTATGCGGAGCACCGTGCGCATGAACATGCGGAGGCGCGGTCGATCATCGTCGAGTTCTGCCCGGTGTTCTCGCTTCTGTTTCTGAACAATAACCTCCATGTCGTTCATCACGCCAATCCGCGGGCACCCTGGTATCATCTTCCGAAGATCTACCGCGCTGCCCGCTCGGAATGGCAGGAACGGAACGGCGGCTATGTCTTTGCGAGCTATTTCCAGTTGGCCAGGCACTATTTTTTCAAGGTGAAGGAGCCCGTTGTGCACCCGATCAAATACAATGAGACCAGCGGATTTTCTGCCGCGGAAAAGGCGGTGTCTTGACCGGTGGATCTTTTCTCGCTGTCCGGCTGCCGATGTACGACTGGCCGGAGGTACGTCATGCCACGCGGGAACTTGAAAGCGCGCTCCAGGGCGCGCTTTGCCGCGTTCTGGGACTGAGTGAAAGCGATATCCGGCCATGGCAGGATGGGCAAGATCTGGCGGAGGCCTGGACGGACCCGGATCTCCTCTTGTCGCAAACCTGCGGATACCCCCTTACCCATGCGCTTGCGGACAAGGTCCTGCTCGTGGGGACGCCTCACTACGACGCGGAAGGGTGCGATGGTCCACGATATTGCAGTCAGCTGATCGTCAAGCGTGACAGCTCCCACCAAAACCTGGAAGGCCTACGCGGTCACCGGGCGGTTTTCAACGGCTCGGACAGCCAGTCAGGCATGAATACTTTCCGTCACGCGGTGGCGCAGCTTGATACTGAGGGCACTTTCTTTTCAGACGTCATTGTGAGCGGGAGCCACCTTGCGTCCTTGAAGGCCGTTGCGGAGGGCAAGGCCGACATCGCTTCCATCGATGCAGTCTGCTGGGCACTGGTCTACAGGGAAATGCCGGAGCTGGCGGCGCAAGTTCGGCCGCTTGGCCGCACAGCATCTGCGCCCGGGTTGCCGCTGATCACTTCCCGCCGTTTCAGCGATGGGGAACACGCTCTTATTCGCGATACCGTTGCCGAGGTGCTTTCAGCGCCTGAAACGCAACAAAGCCGTGAACGCCTTGGCATTCACGGCTTTTCGAAACTGTCTTCCGACGATTACGCGGTTATCTTGAAGATGGAAACCGAGGCGGCAGAGCGCGGGTATCCCGTGCTGGCCTGACGCTGGTTTCGCACTCTCTGGAAAATTGTCAGATTGCCGGCTTCAGGCCGGCAATCGGCAGTCATCCAGGTCGTCGGATCAGCGTGTCTTGGACTTCTGAGCTTCGCGCTGGCGCAGGGCCTGGTTCATACGAGCCAGCTCTGCCGTGGTGTGTCCGCTGACGACACCCATGAGGTTGGTGCCGAGGGCTTGTGCAAGATAGGTCATGGCGTTGCCAATCCTGAGCGTATTCGATTGTTACAAGAAAGTGCGGTCCACTGCTTAAACGCGAGGCCGCTTGCCTGCTATATGGGCAGAACTTGCGGTTCAATCAATCGAATAGTATTCATCTATTCGTTCAAAAAAATTGAACTGAACTTCCGGGAAATCTGGACCATGCAAAAGTTGCCCGGCACCGGCATGCCGCTGATCGATCTGGATCTTTACAGGACCTTTTTGGTGATCGCGGAAACCTCAAGTTTTTCAAAAGCTTCCGAGCTTGTTGGGCGAACGCCGTCAGCAGTTTCAATGCAGATCAAAAAACTTGAATCGATCCTCGGGGTTTCGGTGTTTGCCCGGGAAGGGCGCACTGTACGTATGACTACGGAAGGCGAAGCTTTGCTTGGATATGCACGGCGTATCCTGATGCTGAACGAGGAAGCTGTTTCGCTGTTCCTGTCTCCTGAAGTGGAAGGCGAAGTCCGCTTCGGAGCGCCGTCCGATTTCGGCACCAGGTTCCTGCCCAACATTCTTTCACGCTTTGCACGCTCTCATCCTGGTGTGAACGTGGACGTGCATCTCGATGGCAGTCCGATGCTGGACGAGAAGGTGAAGAAGGGGGAGCTGGACCTTGCGCTCTTTACCGCCCGTCCGGGTACCGCACTGGCGCGGGGAGGCACAATCGTCTTCACCGAACCGCTGGTCTGGGTAGGACTGGAAGGTGGTATCGCCTATGAGCGCGATCCTTTGCCGCTTGCCGTTTCCACGCCCGGGTGCCCCTGGCGCAGAGCTGCGCGGGTTGCGCTGGACGATGCCCAGAAGCCTTACCGCGTTTCCTACACCAGCTTTCACAGTGCGGGCCAGGAAGCCGCGCTGCTGGCGGACCTTGCCGTGGCTCCCTTTCCGGCGAGTGTTGTCGAGGCGCCCCTGATGGCCCTGGACGAACGGCATGGCCTGCCGGAAATCGGCGACTATCACATTCTCATGGCCGAGAGGGCCCATGCAGGCAAAGCCACTCATGCGTTCGCCAAGCATGTTGCCGAAAGCTTCAAGGACCTCAGCCACGGCGTCTCGGTCTGAAGTCAGTCTGTCGCGTTAACCATAATTTCCGTTTCACGGGACAAACCCGCAGGACCTCTGGCGCAAAAGTTAACGAGCGGTTACGATTCATGGTAAATGAAGCGTTAACAGCGAGACGTGTCATGAATTCCATCTGCAAAACCCTGCTGGCCGCAGCCGGCTTGAGCATCACCCTTGGAGCCGCAGCGCAGGCCGAAAGCGGCACGACGCGCATTGTCCACGACGAACCTTATGGTGCCATCGTGACCAAGGAAGCCGGTGTGCTGGTGTTCCGCGGCCTGCCACCGACCCGCAAGGTGATCGTCAATCCGGACGGCAAGACACCGCTGGAACTGAAGCAGACCGAAGTGACCGAAACCAACGTGATGGTCTTTGCCGATCAAAGCGATTACGTGCGTGCTCTCGGGCCGAAGATCATCCGGTTGAAGTAAAGGCCGAGAACCGGTCTGCAGGCGTGTTCCGATAAGCCGACTGGCTTCTGCCATCGGTTTGCTTACGTCGCATGATAATCTGCCAGTCCCCACCAAACTCCTCATCCGGAGGAGGGCTGAAAGCCCGTCTCGAAGGATGAGCCACTTGTGTTGGCGTTTGCCGCCCATCCTTCGAGACGGCGCTTCGCGCCTCCTCAGGATAAGGGGGGAGAAGTTCGGGATGAGGGGAGCGGAAGGCGGAGTTCAGCAAAGGCGAAGAATCGGGGTGTTCCGGATGGAGTGACTGCGCAGGTCTCTGAATCGATCTGTCGCTCTGCGCTCTTCGGAACTCGGCAGGTATCCTCAGTGCTGGGACGCTCTTGTCCGCTCAACAGTCCTCGTCTTCCCTGCCTTTTCGTGCCGACCCCACCTCCGGTAAATCCCAATCGTTCCCTACACCAACCCCTCATCCTGAGGAGGGCCGGAGGCCCGTCTCGAAGGATGGGCAGCATACTCGGGAACAAGCGGCCCATCCTTCGAGACGGCGCTTTGCGCCTCCTCAGGATGAGGTTGAGGGGAGGGGAGCCCGGGAGGATAGGGGGAGGTGGAGTTCAGGAGGGGGAGGCGGTCGTCGGGGTGTTGGTCCGACGACCGGATGCATTCACATGCGCATGCGTTCGGCTTTCGGGTCGAACAGCGGTTCGCTGATGATGGTGGCCTTGCGGCGCTCGCCGAGGATTTCGATCTCGAAGGCGCCTTCCTGCGTGTTCGTTGCCAGTTCCGAGGGAATATACCCTTGTGCGAGGGATTTCCGCAGGTAGTGGGCGTAGCCGCCGGAAGTCACCCAGCCGATCACCTTGCCATCGTGCCAAACGGGCTCATCGCCCATGACGTCGGCGTCCGACGCGTCGACCACGAAGCTGACACGCAGGCGCTTCGGGCCTTCATCGAATTCTTTCTGAGCCGCCTCCTTGCCGATGAAGGTGTCCTTGGACAGCTTCACGAACCGGCCAAGATCGGCTTCGAATGCGCCGTAGATCGGGCGGAACTCGCGGAACCAGGTGCCGAAGTTCTTTTCCAGTCGCAGGCAGAGCAGGGCGCGCATGCCGAAGTTGATGATGTTGAACTCGGCTCCGGCCTTCATCAGCGCATCATAGACCCGACGCTGGTACTCCGGCGCCATCCAGATCTCGTAGCCAAGGTCGCCCGTGTAGGTGATGCGGTTGACCTTGCAGGGGGCGTTGGCAACGTCCATTTCGCGGAAGTCCATGAACCGGAAGGCCTCGCCCGAGACATCGTCTCCGGTGATCTTCTCCAGAACCTTGCGCGAATTGGGACCGGCGATGGAGAGGCCAACCCAGCCGAGGTTGATTGCGCGGATCGTCACCGAGCCGTCCTCTGGCAGGTGCTTCTCGAACCAGCGCATGTGATAGATCTCGGCCTGAGACGAGCCCCACATGTAGAACTTCTGGTCGCTGGCCCGGGCGATGGTGAAATCGCCGATAAGTTTGCCGTTCTCGTTCAGCATCGGCGTCAGGATGATGCGGCCGACCTTCGGCATTGTGTTGGTCATCAATAGCGACAGGAAGCTTTCCGCGCCGGGCCCAGTGATCTCGTATTTGGCGAAGTTGGCCGTCTCCGTCACGCCCACGCTCTCGCGCACAGCCCGGCACTCGGCGCCGATGTGCTCAAAATCGTTGGAGCGGTGGTAGGAGACGATGTCCCTGGCTTCCACGCCTTCCGGAGCGAACCAGAGCGGTGTTTCCAGGCCCCAGCTGTCGCCCATGACGGCGCCTTGCGCCAGCATGCGGTCGTAAAGCGGGGTTGTCTGCTGCGGGCGGGCGGCCGGAAGTTCCTCGTTGGGGAAACGGATCCGGAACCGGCGGCGGTAATTTTCCTGAACCTTGGCATTGGTGTAGGAGAGCGTTGCCCAGGTGCCATAGCGGGCAACATCCATGCCCCAGATGTCGTAGCCGGGGTCGCCGTTGATCATCCAGTTGGCGAGTGTCAGGCCGACACCGCCGCCCTGGCTGAACCCGGCCATGACGCCGCAGGCAACCCAGTAGTTGCGAAGACCGCGAACCGGGCCGACCAGCGGGTTGCCGTCCGGCGCGAAGGTGAAAGGCCCGTTGATGATCTGCTTGATGCCGGCATTCTGCAGGGCGGGGAAATGCTCGAAGCCGACTTCCAGCTCCGGCGCGATCCGATCGAGATCCGGTGCCAGCAGTTCGTGGCCGAAATCCCAGGGGGTCTGGCGCGGGCTCCAGGGGCGGCAGTTCTGCTCGTAGGTGCCGAGCAGCACGCCCTTGCCTTCCTGGCGGGTGTAGATCTCACCGCCGAAGTCCAGAACGCCGATCAGTTCCTTGCCGGTGGCCTCGTTGTGTGAGGTCACTTCCTCCATCTCGTCGGTCAGGAGGTACATGTGCTCCATGGCGAGCACCGGCAGTTCGATGCCGACCATGCGCCCGCATTCGCGCGCCCAAAGGCCTCCGGCGTTGACCACGTGTTCGGCGTGGATCGTGCCCTTGTTGGTGATGACATCCCAGGTGCCGTCGGGCGTTTGAACCAGTTCTTCCACCTTGGTGTGGCGCAGGACGGTCGCGCCGTTGACGCGTGCCGCCTTTGCATAGGCATGGGTGGTGCCGGAGGGGTCGAGATGGCCTTCAATCGGGTCCCAGAGCGCGCCGATGAAGTGTTTCTCGTCCAGAAGCGGGAACATCTTCTTGGCTTCGGAGACCGAGATCAGCTCCAGGTCCATGCCGAGATAGCGTCCCTTGGCTTGGGCAAGACGCAGGAAATCCATCCGCTCGGGCGTATCGGCCAGCATGACGCCGCCGGTCAGGTGCAGGCTGCAGGACTGACCGGAAATTTCTTCCAGTTCCTTGTAGAGGTCGACGGTGTAACTTTGCAGCTGGGCTACGTTCGGATCGCCGTTCAGAGTGTGGAAGCCGCCTGCTGCGTGCCAGGAGGAGCCGGATGTCAGTTCGTCGCGCTCGATCAGCGTGACGTCTTTCCAACCGAGCTTGGTCAGGTGATACAGAACGCTGCAGCCGACAACGCCACCGCCAATGACAACAACCTGAGTGTGGGTATTCATGCAATCTGCTCCGGAAGCGCCTGCTCTTGCGCGGCAGGCCGTGTTCGAACGTTAAACGTGAAATGATCAGAAGTCGGTCGGGGCGCCGCCCTCGGCCTTTCGCCTCTCGACAAAGGCGGTGATTTCCTCGTCGATAGCCGGATCAAGCGGGGGCTGCTCATAGGCTTCCAGAGCCTTCTTGTAGAGCATGTTCGCCTTGTCGTAGGCGGTCGGGCTGCCTGCTTCCGACCAGCTTTCGTAATTGCGCCAGTCGGAAACGATGGGCGCGTAGAAAGCGTCCTTGTAACGGTCCTGGGTGTGCTGGGTGCCGAAGAAGTGGCCCGCCGGTCCGACCTCGCGGATCGCATCGACGGCAAGGGCTGCCTCTGACACATCAAGCGGCGTCAGGTATTCGGCGATCTTCTGGAGCAGATCGATGTCGGTGATGAATTTCTCGAAACCGGCACTCAGTCCGCCTTCCAGCCAACCGGCGGCATGCTTGATGATATGGGCCCCGCCGTTGATCGCGCCCCATTCCGACAAGGTGGTTTCCAGCGCTGCCTGATAGTCGACCGTGTTGGCCGCGCAAACGCCTGACGACCTGTAGGGAAGATGATAGCGCCGGGCGAGCTGGCCGCCGACGATTGCTGCCTTCATGTATTCCGGCGTGCCGAAGGCTGGCGCGCCGGATTTCATGTCGACGTTGGACGTGAAGCCGCCATAGACCACCGGCACACCCGGGCGGACAAGCTGGGCGAAGGCGATCCCGGCAAGGGCTTCCGCGTTCTGCAGGGTCAGCGCGCCGGCAACGGTGACCGGAGCCATGGCACCGGCAAGAGTGAAAGGCGTGACAATGGAAACCTGTCCGGCCTTGGCCATTTCGATCAGGCCTTGCAGCATTGGCGTGTCGAGCCTCAGCGGCGAGGACGTGTTGATGACCGTTGCCACGCACGGCGTTTCGACGAATTCTTCCGGGGTAAGGCCGTAGCCGATCCGGGTCAGTTCCAGTCCGTCGAGGTTGCGCTCCTTGCCGAGCGAATAGATGTGATAGACCTTGTCGGTGAGCCGGAGCATGTCTGCAACGCAGTCGAGATGGCGCACGGAAGCGTGGATATCGACCGGTTCGACCGGGTAGCCCATGACGCAGTGAATGATGTTGAAGAACTGCGACAGTTTCAGGAAGTTGCGATAGTCCTCCTGGTTGCCCGGGCGACGGCCGTGGTCGCGGTCGACGGCATTGGGCGCGCTGGCCACACAGGAAAAGGCAAGGGCATTGCCGCCCACCTGCAGATCATGCGCCCGGTTGCGCGCACGGATCGTGAATTCGGCGGGGGCCTTGGCGACAAGCTCTTCCACCATTGCCCGGTCCATGCGTACACGGTCTTCACCCGGCTTGATGTCGGCCCCGGCATCCTTCAGGATCTGCTTTGCTTCCTCGTGCAGGAAGTCGATGCCGATCTCTTCCAGAACGCGCATGGATGCGTCGTGGATCGCTTCAAGTTCGTCAGCGGAAACGGCTTCCAACGGCTTGAAGATATGCCGCGGCTGCTTGAAGGGTTTTTGCGGAAAGAGATCCGGACCGGTCTTCTCGCCGCCCCTGCGCCGCCGTCCGCGTCGTGCGGGAGCCGTCTCGGCAAGCGAGGCCGTTTCGATGTCATGCGTCATGTCGTCCGCCACTATTCCTGAAAGCCGGACCTGATGCCCTCGAAAGGCTTGGGCGCGGCCCGGTCTGCGCCATTTCATCAGACGTTACTTGAGAGGGGACTTTCAGCGGGCAGTCTCAGAACGACGGCCAGTGCTTCAACTCCGACATCCGGCACCGTGCCCTCGATCCAGCCGTGGTCTCGCCCATCGGGGGGCTTGACGGAAAGGGACTTCAAAGCGATCAGAACAGGGAGACTTTTCGTGGGGACCCCTGGTGCGCGTGTTGCTGTCGGATTCGGAACTGCTGGCTTTTCTGAAAACGCTCCTGCCGGTGAAGGACTGGTCAGTTGCGCGGCTGCGGCCGTTGCCGGTCGCCTATACCGCCCGGTTCTGGCGGCTGGACACGCCGGGCAGAAGCTTTGTCATCAAGGAGTTCTTCCCCGAAAACGAAGACAACCCTCTGTATCCGACCTTGCCGAGGCAGGAAGCGGACGCCCTTGCCGTTCTGGCCCGCCATGGCCTGTCGCCGGAGCTTGAAGCTTTCACCTACAGTCCGGCGAAAACACCGCTGTTGATCTATGGCTATCCGACCCCGGTCGACAACGAGATCGATGTCGGAGAAGCCGCCGAGCTGATCGGTCGGTTTGCCGCCTTGAGCGAACCTGTACCGGGACACCAGACAGTTCCGGCCGGATATCACGAGGTGCTGGCGCGGGGCGATGCCATGCTGGCGCTCATTCCGCATAGTCGCAAGGCGGCGAACCTGAAGCGGTCGCGTCCGGCCGATGGCGCCGTCAAAAGGCGCGAGATCAAGCGTTCGCTCGTTCATCGCAGTTTCTGTCTCGGCACGATCCAGGCAACCGGCGATGGTGCACGGCTGATCGATTGGCAATTCGCCGGGCTTGGTGACCCGGTCGAGGATATCGCCTGTTTCGTCTCGCCCGGTCTTGCAACGCTCTATGGCCTTCATCCGCTTGTCGCCCATGCGGAGGAAATGTTCCTGACGCGCTACCCTGACCAGGAGACGGTCGAGCATTTTCTGAAGGAGCGCGGCGCCTATCACTGGTGCCTTGCAGCCTATTGCCTGTTCCGCCACGAAACACTGATGCATTCCAACGCCCCGGCGGCCAGGGCCTATGGCCGCGCGCTGGAAGAGGAAGTCGACTTGCTGCTGCGTTTGCGGGGCCGATGAGGGGCGTTTGCAGCAGTTGTAATCAATCTGTCATGGGAGAAGGCTAACGGGAGGCATGTCCATCCAGCTTGCTTCCGTTTCCAAGTCCTTCGATGCCCATAAGGCGCTGAACAGCGTGTCCCTTTCGATTGAGGACGGCACGTTTTTCGTGGTGCTCGGCCCGTCCGGTTGCGGTAAGTCGACCCTGCTGCGCGCCATTGCCGGGCTGGAGCCGGTCGATGCGGGAGAGATCAAACTCAGTGGGCAGGCCGTTGCCGGCAAGGGCCTGCACCTGCCGCCCGAGCAGCGCCAGGTGGGAGTGGTGTTTCAGTCCTATGCGCTGTGGCCGCACATGAATGTTGCCGCCAATGTCGCCTTTCCGCTGGAGACGGCGGGAGAAAGGCGGAGCGCGGTGACGGCCCGTGTGGCGGAGTGCCTGGAAACGGTGGCTCTGACACCGTTCCGGCAGCGCAAGCCGGCCGAACTTTCCGGCGGTCAACGCCAACGGGTGGCTCTGGCGCGGTGCCTGGCGCAGGGCGCGCGCACCGTCCTGATGGACGAGCCTCTCGCCAATCTCGATCCGCATTTGCGCAGCACGATGGAAGAAGAGCTGGCGGCATTCCACAGGGCGAGCGGCGCGACGACGCTTTTCATTACCCACGACCAGCGCGAGGCGATGGCCCTTGCCGACAAGGTGGCGGTGATGTGGGATGGCTCCATCCTGCAGGCGGACGATCCCGACACGCTTTACCGCCGTCCGAATTCGAAGAAGGTCGCCGGTTTTATCGGCCGCAGCACCCTCGTTCCGGTGGATGTGCTGCGAGTTGAAAACGGCGAGGCGCAAGTGCGGTTCGGCAATGTTATCGCGGTCGTCGATTGTCCTGACCAAACAGTTTCGGGCCCAGCAACGTTGTTGCTCAGGCCGGAACATCTGGTGCTCGCAACGGGCACTTCCGGCTTCGAGGCAACGGTCGAACGGACGATCTACCGGGGTGGCTATTGGGAAGTCTTCGTCCGTCTCGAGGGCCTTTCGCAACCGCTTCTCATGGTGCTTCACCGAAAGGCGGAACCTGGCGAGCTCCTGCAGCTCGATATCCTGCGCGGATGGGTGTTGCCGGAGTGAGTTTTGTTCCTTGTTGTCACCGAGGGCAAAGCGCAGACCCGGGATGACAAGAGCTTCGACTATCCCTCAATCCTTCCAGGGGATCGTCCCTGCCGGAACCCTGCGGGCCAGTGCATTCATCGTCAGCATGATCAAAATCGTTGCGGCGACGACCACAACCGACATGGCGGCGGCAAGCGTAGTGTAGCCGCCGTCTTCGTAGTTGAAGATTGTCGTGCCGATGGTCTCGTTGCCGGTGGACCAGAGCAGGGCGGAGACCGTGACCTCGTTGTAAGCGGTCAGGAACACCAGAATTGCACCGGAGGCAGCCGCGGGAGCTGCGAGCGGGGTGAAGATCCTTGTCATGCGCCGGTAGAACCCGGCGCCGGCAACCCGAGCCGCATCTTCCAATGAACCATCCATTTGCAGGAAGGCGGCGGCAACCGGTTTCAGGCCCACCGCCAGGAAAACGGAGACATAGGCAATCAGGATTATCCAGAGGGTGCCGTAGAGCGAGATGTTCAAAAGCGGCAGGGGGCGGATGAATGCCAGGATGAAGGCGATCGACATCACCAGGCCGGGCACGGCAAAGGCGATTTCCGACTGTGTGAGCGCAAGGTTCGCCCAGGTTCTGTGAGCCGGCTTCCGATGGGCGAGGAAATAGGCCAGGAACAGGCTGATGACAGCAATGACAAGTGCGGCAACCCCGGCAACGAGAGTTGAGTTGGCGAAGGCCCTGAGCGTGACGGACTGACGCCAGAGCACCTCGGTGAAGTTTTCGAGTGTCAGGGTTTCCGCAGACAGCGGCAGGCCGTAAGTGCGGACCAGCGAAGTCGCCAGCAACGAGGTTGCCGGCAGCAGCAGCACGAAGGCGACGAACAGCCAGAGAGTGGCTTCCACAAAGGGACGCTTGCGGCCAAGGGAGATCGCCAGAGGGTCTTGCGGCAGACCGATGAGGCTGGTGCGCAGGCGCCGCTGCAGCACACCTTGCAGCAGGATCGCGGCAAGGGCGACAACGGCCAGGATAACGGAAATTACCGCCACGTTTGGCAGGACATCCGGACCGAAGCTTGCCAGCCTCCGCCAGACCAGAACAGGCAAGGTGGTGTAGCGTGCCGGAATGCCGATCAGGGCATTGATGCCGAAGTTGCCAAGTGCGGCAACGAAGGCGAGCGCAAAACCGGCCAGCAGGGATGGCGCGAGCAACGGCAAGGTGATCCTGCGCAACATCAAGAGGCTTCCGGAGCCGGAAACGCGGGCTGCGTCTGAGAGTTCGCGCGGAAACGACCTCAACGCGGCACGGACAAGCAGGAACACCAGCGGGCTGTGCTGCAGGGTCAGCAGCAGGACGAGGCCTTCACGGGAGTAGAGAGGGTGGGTGGAGCCGAGTTCCGGAGCCAGCCCAAGCCAGCGCAACACCGGACTGCCCGGGCCGAGCGCCTGTATCCAGGCAATTGCCGTTACATGCGGCGGGATCATCATCGGCAGCAGGATCAGGAAGACCAGCAGGCCCTTGGCGCGAATATCGGTGAGGCCGATCAGGAGTGCGAGCAGGGTGCCGAGCGCGGTTGCTGCCAGTGCCGACAAGAAACTGCTCTCAACGGAATGCCAAAGTGCGCTTCGGACCGACCGGCTCTGCACGGCTTCCATCAACGGGCCGAGGTCGAGACCGCCATCACTCGTCAGCCCGGTCTTGAACAAAAGCAGCAGCGGCAGGCCGCAGATAAGCGTTGCGCCAAGCACAAGCGCGAGGAGGGTGGTCTTTTCGGAAAGCTTCGATAGCTGCACAGGGATTTGCCGTTGCTTCTCGCAGTCATTCCGGACAAGTGAGGCGTAGCCGAGCGATGATCCGGATTCCAGACATGTTTCGCGCCGGAGACGCGGCCAAATTCCAAACGGAACAGTATTCGCTTTGCTCACGCTGATGTCTGGATTCCGGATCAGCATGCAGCCACGCTGCATTTGTCCGGATTGACGGGGGAACGGAAAAAAGCAGCGAGGCTTCCGCCACGCTGCCCGTTGTCGAAAGGAGGCGTTGGCCTTACCCGCCGAAGATCTCGGAGAATTTCATCTTGTCTGCCTGGTCCTGTTCCAGGGCCTTGGCCGGATCGAAATCCATGAGCTTGATCTGGTCGCGCGCGGGAAAGCCTTCCGGAGCGGGGACGCCTGGGTGTGCCGGCAGGTAGCCCTGGGATGCGGCAAGCTTCTGACCGTCTTCAGAAATCAGGAAGTCGACAAATGCCTTGGCGGCATCCGGGTTCTGGGCAGTGGAGAGGATCGCAACCGGCTCGGTGACGGCGGAGACGCCTTCTTCCGGGAAGACGAACTCAACCGGTGCGCCTTTTACCTTTTCGCGGATCGGCAGGAAGTCGACGACGAAGCCGTAGAGTTTCTCGCCACCGGCAATCGCCTTGTAGACGCCGCCATTGCCGCCCTGCGGGTTGGCGCCCTGGTCTGCGAGGCCTTCGTAATAGGCCCAGCCAAGCTCCGGGTTGGAAGTCAGCGCAGTCATGTGGATGGTCGCGGCGCCGGAGGTCAGCGGCGACGGCATTGCCAGCTTGTCCTTTGCTTCCGGCTTCAGGAGATCCTTATAGGAGGTCGGCTTCATCGGCGCGTTGGTGTTGTACATGATGCCGGTGGTGATCAGCTTGGTGGAGAAGTAGCTCTTCTCCTTGTCCATGATCGCCGGATCGTAGGCGGAAACGTCGGCTGCCTCATGCGCCATCAGACGACCTTCCTGCTTCAGGCTCTCCATGGTCACCATGTCGGCGATCAGCAGTACGTCCGGCTTCGGCGCGCCGGCTTCGAATTCGGCCAGCAGCTTCGCCATGATTTTGGTGGTGCCGTCACGGACCCACTCGACCTCAACGCCCGGATGCGCCGCGGTGAAGGCATCGACGGTTGCCTGGGCGTCGGCGTTCGGCTGGGAGGTGTAGAGCACGAGCTTGCCGGTAACATCTTCGGCGTAAGCGGAGGCGGATGCCGCGGCCAGGAGGCCGGCTGCGATCAGAAGCTTTTTCATGTGACAGATCCTTTGCACAGAGCAGCAAAAGGGTTGCGGATGAAAATCGCCTATCAGCTCTACATGACAGTTTTATTCAGGCAGCGGGTATTTTTACGGGTAACTTTGCCGGCTAATTTTATTTTATGGGAGGCGTTTGCGGCAGCCGACATCTCCTTTGGAGACGCCGGCGCTCCGTTGTTTTCGTGGTCAGACGTAACTTGCGCAGGTGCCTTCCGAAACAAGATCCAGTCCTTGCGTCTTGCCGGCAAGCGCAGTCGGCAGGCTGGTGACGGGTTCAAGATAAAGCGCGTAAGTGGAGTGATGGATCGGCAGCACCTTGCCAGGCCGGAGCTTATCTACGAAATCGGCGGCATGATTAGCGCCCATGCTGATCTGCCCGAGAGGTCCTGAAGTGCCGACGCCGCCAAGATGTGGAATGAACACGTCCGGCGATCCGAAGTCCTTGAGCGCGTCGAGGACATTTGGCGTCGGGAAGGTATCACCGGTCCAATAGACAGACTTTGCCCAATCGCCCTGGCGGATCTCCAGCCAGTAGCCGTTACCTGGGCCAAGCAGCGAGGCAATCTCCGGGTTTTCCGAGTGTTCGGCAGGTAGTGCGGTCAGCGAGAGCGTGACGTCGCCCTTGGTGATCACGTGAGGTTCCATCCAGTCTGCTACCTGAACCTGCGTGAACCCCTTTGCGGTCAATCGCTCCCGGTCATGAGAGGGAACGAGGAACGGCATGTCCGGGGCAATTGCGCTTTCCGCCGACTGGTCGAAATGATCTTCATGCAGGTGGGACAGCAGGACTTGATCAACCCTGGAAAGATCCATACCGCGAAACGGGGTCAGCCGTTTGTGTGTCACCACATCGGGTCCCTTGGCGAGATCGAACATCTCGTTGGGGTCACCCATGCGGAACGCTTCCTCACCTTCGCCGAAAGCCGGATCGGTCAGGAGGGTCAGGTCACCGCATTCGATCAGCATCGTTGCACCGCCGAGCCAGGTGATGTCGAGCCGGGGAGATCCTGTTGCGGTTCTTGCGGGAGCGGACGAAACACCGGTCAAGATTGCGGGAGCAGCCAGCGACATGGTGCCGGCTGACTTCAGAAAACTGCGCCGTTTCATGGGAATACCTCTTGGGACCGTTGATGGTGCGTTGTAGGTAGACCGCAGATATTGTTCGGTGTAGTTGTATAAAAATGAACAGTCTGGCTGAAAATATCGCGCAATGACAACGTTGGCACATCTGGAGACCTTTGTTGAAGTGGCCAGTCTTGGCAGTTTCGCTGCTGCCGCCCGGCAGCTCGACTTGCCGAGGTCGACAGTTACAGCTCGTATCAAGGCACTGGAGGAAGAGCTTGGCGTCGCCCTGTTCCAGCGCACGACCAGGCAGGTGCGCCTGACGGTGGAAGGCGAGGCCTACCGGGAAAAAGTGCAGCCGGCCTTGCGGGATCTGGAGGAGGCCGGAGAACAGTTGAAATCGGCGCAGGCACCGCAGGGGATGGTGCGTATGTCCGTCCCGGTCGACCTGCCGCTGGATGTTCTGGCAGAGGCGATGGCCAGCTTCAATTTGCGATATCCGGAGGTCCGGATCGAAGTGCATGTCAGCGATCGCCCCGTTGATCTGACCGGCGAGCGGTTCGACTTCGCCCTCCGCGGCAACCGGGTTGCATCGGAAAGTGTCATCGTCCGCAAGATCGCCTCCAGTTTCCTTGTTCTTGTTGCCCGGCCGGAGCTCTTGGAAGAGACGGCGTACGATCACCTTTTGAAGTCAGGACGGGTGATCGATCCCGCCGAAGTGCTGGTGGAGGCGGGGCAAGGAGGAGGCGCGCCTGTCTACAGGACGCGGAACCTGCAGCTTGCGCTGGCCCTGGTGCTGAATGGTGGTGTGGCGGGTATCTTGCCGAAATCGATGTGTGCCGAATTCCTGGCGGATGGACGGTTGGCCGAGGCTGCGTGTCCGGTCGATCTGCCGGAGTTGCCGCTCTTTGCGGTCCTGCCGTCACGACGGTTCATCCCCAAGCGCGTTCGCCTGCTGGTGGATCATCTGGCAAGTGCTTTCGGCTGATCGGATTTTACACGGTCTTGCCCCAACCAGACATTGCCGTTGGGCAGCTTGTCGGCTATCACCGCCCCACCAGACATTAATCGATTTATGAAAGGCATGTTCATGAGCTCAAACGGCGCGGCCGCGGAAATCGGCCTGATCGGTCTCGGTACCATGGGTGGCAACCTTGCGCTTAATATTGCCGAACATGGCTTTCAGATCGCGGTGTTCAACCGGACCACGGAGAAGACCGACCAATTCATGGCGAAGGCCGGGGAACTCGCGCCGAAACTGGTTCCGACCAAGACGCTGGAAGACTTCGTTGCATCCATCAAGACCCCGCGCGCGGTCATCCTGATGGTTCCGGCCGGTGAAGCGGTCGATGCACAGATCGAGGCTCTGCGGTCGCTGCTCGATGCAGGCGATCTCATCATCGATGCGGGCAATGCCAATTACCACGACACGAACCGCCGTGCGGCGGAAGCTGCCGAAAAAGGCCCTCGCTTCATGGGGATCGGTGTTTCCGGTGGCGAGGAAGGCGCACGCTTCGGTCCGTCCATCATGGGTGGCGGTGCGAAGGACGCCTGGGATCAGGTCGGCCATATTCTGGAAGCGATTTCCGCCAAACACGAAGAAACGCCCTGCGCGGCCTTTCTGGGTGAAGCGGGCGCGGGTCATCTGGTCAAGACCGTTCACAACGGCATCGAATATGCCGACATGCAGATGATTGCCGAAGTCTACGGCGTCATGCGCGACGGTTTCGGCATGTCGGCTTCAGAGATCGGGGATGTCTTCGAGAAGTGGAATGGCGGCATCCTGCAGTCCTACCTGATCGAGATTTCCGGCAAGGTTGCCAAGACGGCGGATCCGGACACCGGCAGACCGATGCTCGACATCATCCTGGACAAGGCCGGCCAGAAAGGCACCGGTCGCTGGACGGCCATCGAGGCGCTGATGCTGGGCACCCCGGCAAGCGCCATCGAGGCGGCCGTTGCCGTGCGCAACATGTCCGCGCGGTATGAGGAGCGCAAGGAAGGCGAAGCCGAATTTGGCGCGGCTCCGAGCGGCATGGACCGCGAGGCCGTGACGATCGATGCGCTGGAAGCAGCTCTCGTTGCCGGCAAGATCATCTGTTATGCGCAAGGCTTCGGTCTGATCCTGGAAGCGGCCAAACAATATGGCTGGGCAATGCCCCTGCCGGAAATCGCCAAGATCTGGCGTAACGGCTGCATCATTCGCTCGTCCATGCTGAACGACATGTCGTCCGCACTGTCCGACGATGCCGAACGCAACCTGATGCTGGCGCCGTTCTTCTCCGCAAAGCTGAAGGAAACCGAAGCGATGCTTCGCCAGGTCGTTGCCCAGTCCGCGCTGCATGGTTTGCCGGTACCGGCCCTTTCGGCGGCGCTGTCCTATTTCGACATCATGCGCACAGGGCGTTCCACCGCAAACATGCTTCAGGGCCAGCGCGACTTCTTCGGCGCCCATGGCTTTGAGCGCACCGACAAGGACGGCGGCGGCTACCACGGCCCCTGGGCGATGGGCTGAGGCCAAAAAATCAGACGCTCAGACTTTCGCCTGGGCGTCATTGCGGCTCGGCGTGCGCCCTGCGAAGCACTTGTCCGCATTGACGGCGCACGGATATGCGCCGCCTTGCAGTGCCATCCTGGTGGTTACTGCGCCAGTCCAAGTGCCGCCATGTTGGCAATTGACGCCGGCAGGCCGGAATGGTCGCGCAGTTCGATGATCAGACGGGGACCACTCTCGAGCTTGGACAGCGCATCGAACACGGAGTGCCAGTTGATCGTGCCCTGCCCAAGCGTCCAGTGGCGGTCGGCGTAGCCATCCGCGTCCTGCAGGTGGATATGGCGCAGACGATTGCCGGCGGCCCTGACGTAGTAATCGACCGGCGGGGCGCCAGTCGTGCCATGAGCATAGTGAGCGTGTCCGGTATCGATAGAGACTTTCACCGCCTGTGAACCGAAGCTCTCGGCAAGCTCTATCCGGGCATAAGGGTCCTTGTCTTCGATGTTCTCGATGACGAGTTCGCAGCCGATATCTTCTGCCCGCTTGACTGCGTCGCTCATGGTCAGGTGACAGAGCTCTATCTTGCGCTGCCGGGCATTTTCATAATTGTCGAGGTTGTTGAAGTCCCAGGTCGTATAGGGGCTGTGCACGACCATGTGGGTGCCGCCCAGTGCCTCGCAGACTTCCAGCCCCTGCAACAGGCGCTTGCGTACGATCTCGCGGACATCCACGTCCATGCTGTCGACGGTGAAGCCGAAGAAGGGGCCGTGAATGCCGACACGGCCCTGATGGCCGTCCAGCAGTTTTCGGGCCTTCTCGACAATCGGTTTCCAGTCGCCGTTCAGCACTTCGGCCGGCCAGAAGTCCTGAAGTTCCAGATCCCGCGGTTTGTCCAGCATCAGATTGCGATGGGTTTCCAGCGCGTCGACTGTCAGCGCGGCACCAAGAATTGGGAGGTCGGTCATGAAACACCTTTGAAGGAGACGAAACGGTTGTCGCCTGATTAGAGGCTGATCCTTGACACTATTGCGACGGAGAGCGGATCAAATTTCAGTATCCACGGTCCCGGTCGACGGCTGGGGGAATCGTACCGTCTTCGTAATAACGGCCGATGTTGTCTGCCACGATCCTGGACGCTGTGCTGATGATGGTCGGGGCGGATATGTGCGGCAGCACCGTGACCTTGTCATGATCCCACAGCGGACTTGACGGTGGCAGGGGCTCTTCATCGAAGACGTCGAGAACGGCATGGCCGAGCGGGCCGTTGTCGAGTTTGTTGATGAGAGCGGCAGTGTTGATAATCGGCCCTCGGGCGAAGTTGATGATCGAAGCGCCCTTCTTGCAGGCGCTCAGCTCGTCCTGGCCGAGCAATCCGCGTGTTTCATCCGTCAGCGGCATCAGCAGGACGATGAAATCCGACTGGCCGAGCACCTCCAGAAGGCCATCGCGACCATGCCGGCAGGCTATGCCTTCAATTGATTTTTCGGTACGGCTCCAGCCGAGCACATTGAAGCCGTTGGCTTTCATCCGCAAGGCGGCGGCTGCGCCGAGCTTGCCAAGACCCAGAACACCAACCGTGCGTTCCTGTGGGCGTTCGAGTGCATGATCCTGCCAGACCTTCTGCCGCTGCTGGGCAATGTAACGGGGCATGTCCCTGTGCAGGTAAAGCGTCCAGGCAAGAACCGCTTCCGACATGGTTTCCGCCATTTGCGGATCCGTCAGGCGGACGATCTTCGGACCGTTTGCGGGAAGCTCACCCATCAGGCGCTCCACCCCGGCCCACAGGCTTTGTACCCAGACCAGATTGGGAAGTGCCGCCACATTGGCGGGGTCGGGATTGGCGACGATGGCAACGCGCGCTTCGGATCGTTGGTCCTCCGTCAGGTCTTCGAACGGCTTGACGTCGGCGATGCCGTCGAGCGCCTTCGGCAGTGCTTCGCGCCAGCTCTGGCGCTCATCAGGGCTTGCAGAGGAAACAAAGGGAACGACGGGCCTCATGCGGCGAAAACCCCGGCTTCATCGGCAAAGCCCTTGATTTCGATTGGGTTGCCGGAAGGGTCCTTGAAAAACATGGTGCTCTGCTCGCCGGGTTGGCCCTCGAACCGGACGGTCGGGGCGATGACGAAGGCGAGGTTAGCGTCTGTCAGTTTTTGCGCAAGCGTCTTCCAGGTCTCCATGTCCAGCACCACGCCCAGGTGCGGCATCGGCACCATGTGATCACCGACCTTGCCGGTGTTGGTCGTCTCGAAAGGCTTGCCGAGATGGAGGGACACCTGATGGCCGAAGAAGTTGAAGTCGACCCAGGTCTGCGTGCTGCGGCCTTCCTTGCAGCCAAGCAGGCCGCCGTAGAACGCGCGGGCTTCGTCCAGATCGGTTACGTGATAGGCAAGGTGAAAACAGGGTTGCATCGCTCGGCTCCTTTGAAAACGGATGTTGAGTAGCAGATCCGATTCAAAACATTTAAGATGTTTTTCTGCTTCTGAGCGAAGGAAAATGTTTTGGATACCCGATTTCTTGAAAGCCTGCTGGCCGTTGCCGAAACCGGATCCATTGCTGCGGCTGCGCGGCAGCAGGGGCTCACGGCCGCCGCCGTCAGCCAGCGTATTCGTGTGCTGGAAGCCGAATTGGGGGCAACGCTTCTCAACCGAACGGCACACGCAGCCCTGCCGACCGAAACCTGTTTCCGGCTGTTGCCCGCAGCACGTCGCCTTGTGCGGGACGCGGAGCAGCTGACAAACCGCATAGATGCTGATGGGTTAAGCGGTCCATTTCGGCTTGGGGCGGTATCGACGGCCCTTTCGGACAACGTGCCCGCGGTCATCCAGCAGTTCCGGCAAAAGGCGCCTCAGGCGGTGCTGACCGTTCGGCCCGGCACGTCGGCCGACCTTTACGAAGGATTGCGCAGCGGGGCGTTGGACGCGGCCATTACGGTTGCCGCCCCATTTGAATTGCCCAAGGACATCATCTGCAGAACACTGGAGGCTCAGGCTATCGTTCATGCCTTGCCGCCCGAACGCGATCTATCCAAAACCGAGGCCGGAAAACTGCCCTGGATTGTCTATGACAGGCAATCGTGGGGCGGCCGCAAACTCTGGGCGGATTTTGGCGTGTTGGTTGGCGAAGAACACATCCTTTGTGAGCTCGATGCTCCGGAAACGATCGCGCAGATGGTGTCTCAGGGAGCAGGACAGGCGATTTTGCCCGTCTGGCGAGGGTTGCGGATGCATGGTCCGGAGATGACCTTGAAAGATCTTCAGGGCGGCGCCGGCCGCGAAATGGTTTTCTTGCGAAAGCACACTTGTTCCGCACCGGTACTTGCCGACCTCGTGCACAAGGTGTTGCGCGATCAGGTCATCAGTACATATGGTTAAATTCGGCACTTACTGGTTGATCTTATTGAGTTTAAACACCTTTTAAGGGTGAAAAGAATCACTGTCATAGTAAGAAAATTATGTGTCATGACGAATACCGGCATTAAAATGTCGTTTGCAGGCATGTTCACGAAATTTGACGTATGAATGGTATGAGAATTGCGACTATACTGTTGTGCTAGGAGCCTCTTAATGCAATTGTATTGGTCGTTGGGCCTGAGCTCGGTACAAATACCGAGTATGACCTTCTTCTCAAGTAGAGACGGCGGTCAGGCTTATTTCGAGCAAGAACAACGTATATGCGTCAAATGAAGGCTGAATTAATAAGATTTAATCTAGAGGCCTTCACGGCTCAATTCTGTTCTCAACTCGTTATTCTTTTCCATTGGACGCGCAGGGAGGTGATTGCTTTCACGGAAGCTTTCGCGCGCCGCGCCCAATTCAATCTCAAGCAAACAGACTGCACAGGAGCATCCTCATGAAGAAGTTGTTTGTCTCGGTCGCCGCGACCGCTCTTATCGGCATGGCCTCGTCCGCCATGGCAGAAGAGTGCGGCACGGTCACCGTTGCGGAAATGAACTGGGCGTCGGCAGGCGCTATCGCGCAGATCGACAAGATCATTCTGGAAAATGGTTACGGCTGCGACGTCGAACTGGTCACAGGCGACACGATGCCAACCTTCACCTCCATGAGCTCCAAAGGGAAGCCGGACATGGCGCCGGAACTCTGGATCAACGCCGTGCGTGAGCCTCTCGACAAGGAAGTTGCCAAAGGCTCCCTGATCATTGGCGGTGAAATCCTGAACGAAGGCGGTGTCGAAGGCTTCTGGGTTCCGACCTATATCGCCGAAGAGCATAATATTTACACAGTGAAGGACGCTCTTGCGCATCCAGAACTGTTCCCTGGCGCGGAAGACGAAAGCAAGGGTGCCTTCTTCACGTGTCCGACCGGCTGGAACTGCCGCATCACAACCGGAAACCTGTTCCGTGCCTTCGGCTTCGACAAGGGCGGTTTCGAACTTGTTGATCCGGGTTCTGCTGCCGGTCTCGATGGCTCACTCGCAAAAGCCAACGAGCGCAAGGAAGGCTGGCTCGGTTACTATTGGGCACCGACCGCGATCCTCGGCAAGTACGACATGACCCTGCTCGACTTCGAAGTCCCGCATGACAAGGAAGAGTGGGACACCTGCACCGTGATCGAGGACTGCCCGGAGCCGAAGCCGAACTCCTGGGTGAAGTCTGAAGTCTTTACCGTCGTCACCGACGACTTTGCCAACAAGGCAGGCCCGGCCATGGAGTACATCAAGGGCCGCACCTGGGATAACCGGACGGCCGGCAAGGTTCTTGCCTGGATGACCGACAACCAGGCGACCAATGAAGATGGTGCCTACTACTTCCTCGAAAACTTCGAGGATGTCTGGACCAAGTGGGTTAGCCCGGAAACGGCCGAAAAGGTCAAGTCGGCACTCTGAGCCGGCAATAAGTAGAAGGGCCGCCCCAGCAGGTGCGGCCCTTTCCATATGGGGCAAAAAGAATACCATCAGGATTGGTTAGATGGATTGGATTGAATTTCCCTCGTTAAGCAGGGGTACGTTGCGAGACATTCGCGTGACGATCGACGGCACCGTTGACACTTTTCTGGGGGCCTATGGCGAAGCGATCGAACACGCTTTCGATCCCCTGAAAGATTTTCTCATCTGGCTGGAAGACCTACTGATTTCGTCACCTTGGCCAATTGTGCTGGCTGTTCTTCTCAGCATCGTCTTCCTAATGAGTCGGAACTACAAGATCGTTGCCGGATCACTCTTTTCACTCATCCTGATCGGTGTATTCGGTATGTGGGAAGACACCATGCGGACCATCGCCATGGTCACGGTCTGTACCATGTTGGCTATTCTTTTGGGAATCCCGCTTGGCATTTTGATGTCGCGCTCGGAACGGGTTCAAGGCTGGATCAACCCCATTTTGGACCTGATGCAGACGATGCCGAGCTTCGTCTACCTCATTCCGGTCGTGATGATTTTCGGAATTGGTAAAGTTGCCGGCCTGATCGCGATCGTTGTGTATGCTATCCCGCCGACTATCCGATTGACGAACCTTGGAATCCGCCTTGTCGATCAGGATGTCCTTGAGGCTGCCGATGCGTTTGGATCCAGCCCATGGCAAAAGCTAGTCAATGTTCAGTTGCCCTTGGCGCTACCAACCATCATGGCGGGGATCAACCAGACAATCATGATGGCACTGGCCATGGTTGTTGTCGCGGCCCTGATCGGGGTCAAAGGGCTTGGGCAGCCTGTCCTGAACGCTATCGCAAACCAGTATTTCTTCATGGGGGTTCAGAACGGTCTAGCGATTGTCGCGATCGCTATCATATTCGACCGGGCAACACAGGCATATGGAAAACGCCTTCAAAAACATTCGGAGGTGCTTCATGGCTGAGGCAACGGGTATCGAGATCAAGAATCTCTACAAGATCTTCGGATCGAACGGTAAGGAGATGGTCAAGAAGGTCAAGGACGGCATATCCAAGTCCGAGTTGAACGAGAAATTCAACCATGTGCTTGGCCTCAACGACATCAACATCTCCATGCCGGGTGGCAAGATCCAGGTAGTGATGGGCCTTTCCGGCTCGGGCAAATCCACCTTAATCCGCCATATCAACCGGTTGATCGACCCGACCGATGGCGAAGTGCTTTATGGCAACGATGATGTCTGCAAGATGTCTCAGGCAGAGCTTCGGGAATTCCGCCGCCACAAGACGGCGATGGTGTTCCAGAAGTTCGCGCTGCTGCCACACCGCACGGTGATGAAGAACGCCATCTATGGTCTGGAAATCCAGGGTGTGCCGGTCAAGGAAGCTGAAGAGCGTGCGGCCCGCTGGATTGCCCGCGTCGGGCTGGAAGGGTTCGAGAACCACTATCCCAACCAGCTGTCCGGCGGCATGCAGCAGCGTGTGGGGCTTGCGCGCGCACTCACCAACGATGCTGACATTCTGCTGATGGACGAGGCGTTCTCGGCGCTCGACCCGCTAATCCGCATGGACATGCAGACCGTGCTTCTCGACCTTCAGGAAGAGCTGCACAAGACCATCGTCTTCATCACCCACGATCTGGACGAGGCGCTGCGCCTTGGCGACAGGATCGCGATCCTGCGCGACGGGGCAGTTGTGCAGCAAGGGACCGGGCAGGAAATCGTTCTGAAGCCTGCGGACGCCTACATTGCCGACTTCGTCAAGGAAGTGAACCGTGGCCGGGTGATCCTGGTCGACACGGTCATGGATACGTCCCGGACGCTGGAAAACGGACCGACGATTTCCAGCGGCATCCTGCTGGAAGAAGCGGCCCGGACCTTTGCCGACACGGGCGAGGGCGAGGCAAACATCGTCAACAGCGATGGCCGTCCGATCGGCGTGCTCAACGTGCATGACACGATCTATGCGATGGTGACGCCGGCAACCCACTGAGCCAATGAAGTGTGAAAACGTCAAAACCCCGGAGTTCGCTCCGGGGTTTTTTGTATCCTGGGCGGCAACCTCCACTCTTTCTCGGAAGAAGCCCCGGTGTACCTGGAAGAAGAAAAAGCCCCGGAGTGTTTCCGGGGCTTCAGGATTTCCGGAGAACTCGACTTCAGCGCTCTGTGAAGATCGTTCGTGCCGCACGTGTTACAGGGTGCAGCAGGTAAAGGAGGATCGATTTCGATCCGGTGACCACTTGGGCGTTGACCTGCATGCCAGGGCGGATCGGCCGTTCGTGTGAACCGGCGCCGATGACCTGGCCGGGAAAGGCGAGGGTTGCCTTGAAGTAGTATTCGCCGAATTCGTCCTGGAAACTCGAGGCGGAAATGGTCTCCACTTCCGCGGCCACGGTGCCATAGATGTTCGGGTCGTAGCTGGTGATCGTGATGTCGGCCCTGTCGCCGATGTTGATATGGCCGACGTCCTTCGGATTGACCTTCACCTCGGCAACGAGGTTTTCGGACAGGGGGACGATCTCGGCAATCAGATCGCCGGGATTGACGACTGCACCACGACCGGTCGGGCCAAGGCTCTTGACGTAACCTGCCACCGGCGCCTTCACGAACAGGCGGTCCTGTCGGTCTTTCAGTTTGGTGATTTCCTGTTTCAGTTCGTCGCGCTCCTGGGCAATCCTGGCGCGCTCGTCGGCGACATCCCGGTTCACTTCGGCGCCGGCCTGACTGAGGCTGGCCTGGGCTTCGGTCAGCATTTCACGGGCCTGTGCGAGATTGCCGAACAGCTGTTCCAGTGTGACCTGCGACCGCTGAAAATCCCCCTTGGCCTCCAGGAAGCGGCGACGCGACGTGTAGCCGTCTTTCAGCAAACCTTCCTGGATCTGGAATTTTTCCTTTTCCAGTTCGACCTGTGATTTTTGAAGTTCGACCTGTGCTTCCAGGCTGACCACTTCGGCACGCCTCTGGGCGACACGCGCCGTGTAGGCTTCCTGTTCGTCGGCAACCGCCTTGCGGTTGGCGGTCAAGGCCGCCCGTTGCTGGGTGCTCAGACCATCCACCGACGGGTCCAGGCGCAGGCCAACGGTGTTGGCATCGCTGTATTCCTGTGCAAGCAGGCGGCGTTCCTCAAGTTCCAGATAGCTGAGACGGCTTTGAATGCGGGCGAGTTCCGTGGTCGTATCCTGTTTTTCCAGGTGGGCGAGTGGGTCTCCGGCCTGTACCAGCTGGCCTTCTTCGACAAGGATCTCCGAGACGATGCCGCCTTCCAGGTGCTCCACTTTCAAAATCTGGCCGGCAGGCGCTATCTCCCCGATCGTGTTGGCCACTTCCCGGATCTGGCCGATGGCAGCCCACAGCAACAGGAAGCCGGTCGCGATGGTCAGTCCCATGAGGAGGCGTGAATAAAAGGCTGGAGGCACGCCGTCTTCCAATTCCAGCGGAAGGCCGACGCGGCCGTAGACCGCCTTGCGGAGTGTGTCGGGATCGTCTTTTGCTGCCATTGGAAAGTCCTCGGCGGTTGTCTTGCGGCGGGCCGGCGGCGGCCCCATACGTTATTTCGATTGCTGCTTGAGCACGTCTTCAAGGATGTCCTTCGGGGCTCCGGCCATCGCCACCATGCCGCTCTGCATGTAGACGAGGTTGTCTGCCATGCGCATGTGGCTGGGGCGGTAGGTCGTGATGATGACGGTCGACTTTCCGCGAACCTGGTCGATCTTCTTCATCAGGAACTTGTCGCCTTCGAAATCCAGATTTCCGGCAGGGTTGTCTAGCAGATAGATCGGGGCAGGGCGCATGAAGGCCCTGGCCAGCAGCAGGCGCTGTTTGACGTTGTCCGGCAGCACTTCGATCAGCTGGCCGGTCAGCCGGGTCTCCACACCCTGGGGCAGAATTTCGCCATAGGCGTTGAGGCCGAATTCCTCGAAGGCCTTGCGAACCTGATCGTTGTCCGCCTGCGGATTGGCCATGCGGAAGTTCTGCGCAATCGTACCGTAGAAGAAATCGTGGTGTTCCGGTGCATAGCCGATGGAGTTGCGCCATTCGCCCGGGTCGAGCTGGCGGATGTCGAGATCGTCGACAAGGACAGCGCCCATCTGGGGTCGATAAAGCCCGAGCACGGCCCGCACCAGCGAGGTCTTGCCGCAGCCGCTCGGGCCGGTGATCGCGGTTACGGATCCCTGCTCCATCTGAAGCGAAAAATTGCGCAAGGCCGGTTCCTGGCGGGAAGGGTAGCGCAGCACGACGTTGGAAAAGCGGATCGTGCCCTGGAACTGGCGGTGCAGGCTCGGCAGCCTGCCGGGCTGGCGTTCCATTTCGATTTTCAGAAGGCTGTTGATCCGTTCGATCGTCTGCTGGGCCTGGCCCAGTTGCGATACGCTGAGAAAGGCCTGATGCATCGGGCTGAGCGCACGCCAGGAAAGGGCCATGACGGCAATGAGCGCGCCTTGAGAAAGGTCCTGGTTCATGACCAGAACGGCTCCGAAACCGAGGACACCGATGCCGCACAGGGTCATGAACATCTGCGAGACCACTTGCATGACCTGCGACAGTTGCCTCGTCTTCAGGTTCTTCAGTGCAAAGTCCGCGGAAATCGCCCGGTATTTCTCGACCCAGATGTCGTCGGCGGACAGTTCCCGGATGGCCTTTCGCTTCGACAGGATCTCCACGGTGATGTTCTGCATGCGCGACTTTGCATCGCCGGCCTGATTGATTGCCTGTTTCATGCGCGGAACGATGAGCATGGCCGACAGGACATAGAGCACCAGCAGCCCAGCCGGCAGCAGTGCCAGCGGCCCGCCAATGAAGCCGAGAACCATGACGAAAATCACCGAGAAGGGAAGGTCGATCAACGCATTGGCGAGATTGCCGTGAAAGACGTCCCGCACGCCGTCGAACTGCTTCAGACGGGTGATTTGCGCTCCGATGGGGGCGGACGAAATCAGGGGGAGCGGCAGATGCAGGAAATGGCGGAAGGTGGTGTTGGCGACCACCGCGTCGAGCCTGGCGCCCAGGTAGGCCTGGAGATGCGATTTGGTGCCTCTGACCATCCAGTCCATGATCAGCACAAGTGCAATGCCGATCAGCAGCGTGACCAGCACGGAAACGGATTTGGCGCCGATAGCCTTGTCGTAAACGCTCATGACAAAGAGCGGCAGACCGAGCGCCAGGATGTTCGACAGCAGGCCGACGGTCATGATCGACAGCACCGTGCCCCGGAACTGATGGAACAGGCGGGAGGACCAGTGCTGAAAACCGGCGCTTTCGGTGCTGTCATCCGGCTCGATCACGAAGATCTCGGCATCCTTGAGTTCGCTGAAGGCAATGGCGACCGTGCGATGAGCCTCGCCGCTGTAGGCCTGGAACCGGCCGTCGCTCGTGCGGCCCAGGCCGACCAGTAGATTGTCTCCGTGTTTCACCAGGCAGGGAAACTGTTCCGCGGTCAGCTGCTTTGCGGACCGTCCGGTCGGAGTGACCCGAAAGTTCAGCCGGGTCAGCACGGCGCGAAGATCGAAGATGCCCCTTATGCCTTCAAGGTGAGGCAGGGCTTCGAAGAGATGGCGTTCCATGCCATCCCAGCCGAGGGCTTCCAGCAGGGGCAGCAAACAGGCTTCTGCCGGAGACGCGCGGTCGATCGTACTGCCTGAATGCTGCTGGACACGGGTTTCCAGGTTCATCCGGCTCTCTGCCGGGTTCAGATTCTGAAAGATCGAATCCGCGTTTTCAAAAGCCGCCAGGGACATGTTCAGCTCCTAAGCCTGCTTTTTGGTGTCGGCTGGCTCGCGCCGCCGCAATTTGTATCGAGGTGTGTTCGGCGTGTCCGGCAAGGCGCTAATCCGGCCGTGCTCCATCAGAAACTGCTTGTCGGCAATGGCGCGGAAAGACGGGCGGTGGCTGACGATCAATGTCGTCAACTGGCCTTTGAGCCGCTTCAACGCTTCAACGAGCTGCGCTTCGCTCTTGTGGTCGAGAGCGCCGTTGGCATCGTTGAGGATGAGGATCTTCGGTTCGCCTGCGAGCGCGCGCGCAATGGCGATGCGCTGTACCATGCTGTCAGTGAGATTTTCTTCAATCGCGTTGCCGAGCGGAGTGTCGTAACCCAGCGGCAGCAGGTGAATGTCCTTTTCAAGGCCGATCAGGTCAGCGGCCATGCGGGCTTTTTGCGGGCTCGCGCGAGATCCGAAGAGAGTCAGGTTCTGCAGGATCGTGCCGGCGAACATCTGGGCGTCGTTGCTGACGTAGGCGATGTGCCGGCACAGATACCGGTGGTCGACACCGTACAGATCCTGGCCGTCTATCATGACCTTGCCGGAGGTCGGTTCGATATCACCGGAAATCAGGCGAGCAAGCGTCGTTCGGCCGCTGCCGTCGCTGCCTTCAAAGGCAACTGTTTCTCCGGCATTGATCGTCAGGCTCAGATTCTGGACAGGCACGATCGCATCGCTGCGCGCGGCGAAGCTGGCATTTTGCAGCTTGATGTTGCCGACAATTGTCAGGTTCCTGTTCCCTGATCGCTCTTCCTTTGGCAAATCGAACAGGGCGCGCGCTTCGCGGAAATCATGTTTGACCCGCTGCATGTCCGTCCAGTGGTTGATGCCGCGCAGCAGGGGCTGCACGACCTGACCTGCCAGCAGGGTGCAGGCCGCAACCGCCCCGACACTGATGAACCCGGACATGACCATGAGGGCCCCGGCCGACACCACGCAGACCGTTGTGAGGACGGTGAAGAACCCGGAGGAATTCCGTGCCCGGTTGGTGAGATCGATATAGTCGTAGCCAAGACGAGAATTTTGCGTCTGCAGGCGTTCAAACCTGCGCAGGATGACCGGCTCGAAGGCCATAGCCTTGATGGTGTTGAGGCCGGACAGGACCTCGAATATGAAATCGTATTTGCGCTGATCCTGCTCTGCGCGTTTTTCAATCAGGCTGTCGATCCTTGTATTTAGAGCGGCGGTTCTCAGGGCAAACAAGGCCAGGAGAACAAGCGGCACGAAGCCGATCGGCCCCCCGATAAGAAACAGGACGGCAAGAAAGAGGAGGCTGGCGGGAAGGTCGATTGCCAGGAGGCGGGCCTGACCACCGTAATGGTCGCCCATTGCTTGCAGCGAGCGCAGCGAGTCCAGATGTTTGGTGACCGTCGCCTCAGAGTTGATGTCCGCTCTGGAGTGCAGAAGACGTCTGGCCGCTTCGACGTTGGCCTGATGGGTAAAAGAGGCTGCAAGCCAGCCTGTCAGATAGGACCGTGTCGTTTTCAGAACCGCATCGATCACCAGAACGAAACCCAGTCCTGCGATCAGGATGACGAGAGTGTCGGTCGACTTGTTCGGCAGAATCCGGTCATAGACCTGCAAGATGGTCAGCGGCATCGCCAGACCGAGGATATTGATCAGGATGGAAGCGGTTACCACCGAGCGCGGGAGTTTCGGTGTTGATACTTTTTCTCCGGTTTCGGAGGAAAAAAACTCCAGTTGCGGCAGTTTGATACTGGAAAAAGTATCAGTGATAAAAGATGCCATAGTAAGCGCCTCCTTGAATACATTAAGGCGCGTAATTGTTTCAAAACCGTTTACCAAAAATACCACAAATTCTAAATTTACATCAAGTTATACATGTAATTCTAAGAATGAAGTTGGTTTTTATTAAGGTAACCCTGCGTGTGATGACGTTAGGTTTTAACGGAGCACGTGCAAGTCATGGCCGACACCGATACTTCAGCGAATGCAGGCAAGCCCGGCGTTTCTTCTTCAACGGAGACCGCAGCAAAGTCCAACGGCGGATCAGAACCGTCGCCTGCACGCATGGAGGCTCAAGCAGGCGATCCCTACCGCCCGGCCGGTGGCAATGATTATTCCCTGTCCCTGGAACCGGAAGATACCGGTGAAGCAACCTTGGCGAACCTTTATCAGGCTGTGCCTCTCGAAGATCGAGGATCTGGTGCCTCAACCCAGGATGCCGAGGGACTTGGCGGCGACGGCGGTAGAGACGGCCAGGGTGCGCATGGGGGGCTGGGTCAGGGGTTGGGCGGAGCTGGAACCGGTGACACGCTACTGCCGGACGGCGGTACCGAAGTGGCCGAAACCGCCGATGGTGGTCCAAACGATGACGGCGGCCTTGGCGACGGTGCCGTTCCGGAAGCGGGTGGTCTCGACCCGACGTTGTCTCAATTCGATCTGGGCGGCGATGGCATTCAGTCATCGGGCTCCCAGGTTGGTGACGGAACCAGCGGCGGCGGCGGAGGTGCTGGTGAAAGCGGCGATGGTGGGAACACCGGGGTCGGCCCTGTCGAGGACGTCGACAGCACCGACAATTTTGTAACGGAAAACGCCGCAGGGGGTACCGTTGTCGGCGTGGTCGCCTTTGCGAATGATCCGGATGCGACGGATACGGTCACCTACTCGATCATAGACAGCCGGTTCGAGATCGATCCGGATACGGGCGTTATTACCGTTGCCGATGGCGCGGTGATTGATCGCGAGACGACCCCCTATATCGATATTGAAGTCACTGCCACCTCGACAGATGGCTCGACTTCGACCGGAACCTTCCGAATTACAGTTGGTGATGAAAACGAGTTCGATATCGGTCCGGTGACGGATGTGGACGGAGCCGACAACTTCGTCCAGGAGAACTCGGCCGGTGGCACGGTCGTCGGCGTGACGGCGTTTGCCGAAGATCCGGATGCGACGGACACGGTTTCCTATTCCATCACCGATAGTCGGTTCGAAATCGACCCGGATACGGGCGTGATAACCGTTGCCGATGGCGCGGTGATTGATCGCGAGACGACCCCCTATATCGATATTGAAGTGACGGCGACGTCCACGGATGGATCGACTTCGACCGGCACGTTCCGGATCACGGTTGGCGATGAAAGCGAGTTCGATATCGGTCCGGTGACGGACGTTGATGGTGCCGACAACTTCGTCCAGGAGAACTCCGCCGGTGGCACCGTTGTCGGCGTGACGGCGTTTGCCGAGGATCCGGATGCGACCGACACGGTCACCTATTCCATCACCGATGGTCGGTTCGAGATCGATCCGGATACGGGCGTTATTACCGTTGCTGATGGTGCAGTGATTGACCGCGAAACGACGCCTTTTATCGATATTGAAGTGACGGCGACGTCCACGGATGGATCGACTTCGACCGGCACGTTCCGGATCACGGTTGGCGATGAAAACGAGTTCGATATCGGTCCGGTGACGGACGTTGATGGTGCCGACAACTTCGTCCAGGAGAACTCCGCCGGTGGTACAGTCGTCGGTGTGACGGCGTTTGCCGAAGACCCGGATGCGACCGACACGGTTACCTACTCAATCACAGACAGCCGGTTCGAGATCGATCCGGATACGGGCGTTATTACCGTTGCTGATGGTGCAGTGATTGACCGCGAAACGACGCCTTTTATCGATATTGAAGTGACGGCGACGTCCACGGATGGATCGACTTCGACCGGCACGTTCCGGATCACGGTTGGCGATGAAAACGAGTTCGATATCGGTCCGGTGACGGACGTTGATGGTGCCGACAACTTCGTCCAGGAGAACTCCGCCGGTGGTACAGTCGTCGGTGTGACGGCGTTTGCCGAAGACCCGGATGCGACCGACACGGTTACCTACTCAATCACAGACAGCCGGTTCGAGATCGATCCGGATACGGGCCTTATTACCGTTGCCGATGGCGCGGTGATTGACCGCGAGACAACCCCCTATATCGATATCGAGGTTACAGCCACCTCAACGGATGGCTCGACTGCTACCGGCACCTTCCGGATCACGGTGGGCGACGAGAACGAGTTCGATATCGGCCCAGTGACGGACGTTGATGGTGCCGACAACTTCGTTCAGGAGAACTCCGCCAGTGGCACGGTTGTCGGTGTGACGGCGTTTGCCGAGGATCCTGATGCAACGGACACGGTGACCTATTCCATCACAGACAGCCGGTTCGATATCGACCCAGACACGGGCGTGATTACCGTTGCCGTTGGCGCGGTGATCGACCGCGAGACGACGCCTTTTATCGATATTGAAGTCACAGCCACGTCAACGGATGGGTCAACCTCGAACGGTACCTTCCGGATTATTGTGGGCGACGAAAACGAATTCGATATCGGGCCGGTGAGCGATATCGACCCGGAAGCCAACAGCATTTCAGAGACCGCCAATGGGGGCGAATTTGCCGGGATCACTGCCTTCGCCGAGGATCCTGATCCGGCGGACAGTGTCACCTACCAGCTGACTGGTGACGACAGGTTCGAGATCGATCCGGACACAGGTGTCATCACCGTAAAGGATGGTGCGACGTTCGATGCGGAAACAGAACCGTCCATCGAGATGACTGTCACCGCAACGTCAACGGATGGCTCTTCTTCAACGAAGACCTTCACCGTGGCCGTGACAGACAGCAATGAAGCACCGGATCTGATCGTTCATCTGGAAAACGGCTCAGAACAGTTTGTCGTCAACGGCAGCTTCGAAATCCATGACGGGGTTCACGGCGGACCCGCCGGGTCCGGCTGGTACGAAAATCCAACTTCGATAGAGGGTTGGACCTACGACAACGTCGATGTGCATGAGGCGGGGCACAATAGTTACGGAGCGACAGACGGCGGTCATCATCTGGACCTTGCAGCCATGAACAATGGCTGGGCTTCTCAGCAAATAGAGGGGCAGCTTGATGGTCAGGTCTATCATCTGACATTCGACATGAAATCGCGCGGCGGCGTGGGGGAAAGTGTCGCCGAGGTCTATTGGAACGGCGAGTTGATCGACACGATCGACCCGGCCACATCGGGAACGGGCTGGCAGGCCTATGCCTATGACATCGTTGGCGGATCCGGCGACGGCTCCAATACGCTGACATTCGTTGAGATCGGTTCCGATAATCTGGGTGGTGCGCTGATCGACAGTGTGTCCATCGTTTCCGATAACCGCACTGCGGTCGTCGAGGAATATTACGGCGCCGAGATTGCGCCCTTGTCTGTGTTCGATCCGGATGTGGGCGATACGCATACATTCACTGTTTCGGACGACCGGTTTGAGGTGGTCGTTTCCGGCGACCGATACCTGCTCAAATTGAAAGACGATCAGGCCTTCGATTACGAAACCGAGACTCAGGTGACCCTTGAGGTGACGGCAACCGACCAGGGGGGGCTTTCCGACACGGAGATCGTGGTGATCGACGTGATCGATATCGACGACACCAATTCTCCCATCGGTCCGCTCACCGACATTGATGCCAGCGCAAACCAGGTTCTTGAAAATGCCGCTGCAGGTGCCGTCGTGGGTCTGACTGCCTTTGCAAACGATCCGGATGCAGGCGACAGCGTGAGTTATCAACTCAGCGGTGACTCGCGCTTCGAGATCGATCCGGTGTCGGGGGTGATCACCGTCGCCAGTGGGGCAAGCTTCGACAACGAAACCGAACCGGAAATCGATGTTCTGGTGACGGCTACTTCGACTGACGGATCAGTCTCAACCGAAACCTTCACGATTGCGATTGCCGATGCCAATGAGGCGCCGGACCTCGACTTCGATCCGGAACTTGGGCCGGGTGTTTCCGTGACGCTGACCTTTGTCGAGGAATACGCCGGCCACAGCAATGTGCTTGGTGTCTTCTACGTGGACGGCAACGGCAATCCCATGGCCGGCGAAATCGTCTGGGTCAACCAGAACCAATTGACACCGGGCGATACGGCGACCCTCTATCTGGAAGGCGTCGAAGCGAGCGAAATCGGCTATTTTTTGATCCCGGATGGTGCAGACACGAACAATGGTCTTCTTGCCGGTGACAAGGTGACGTTCCAGAAAGACGGGCAAGGGAACTGGCAGGCCGTCGGACCTGACGGGACGCTGCTGGTCGGGGCTGAGGTCAATGTTCTTTTCTCCGGTAACGGGTCACTCAATCCGAATGGATACGACTACACGGTGGAAAGCGGCATCAGGATCGGCTTTGAGGACATTGCCGGCGGGGGTGACGAGGATTTCGACGACGTCGTCTTCGACCAGACAACTTTCGAAACCACTGCTCGTGCCGCGGTCTATGAAGAAGATCCGGGGGCGGAAATCGGTACCTTGTCGGTATTCGATCCCGATGTCGGCGATACGCACAGCTTCACGGTTTCCGATAGTCGCTTCGAGGTCATATCGATCAACGGTGAGAACATTCTCAAACTGAAGGACGGTGTGGCGCTTGATTATGAGACCGAGACCCAGGTGAGCGTTGAGGTTACCGTTACCGATAGCGGCGGGCTGTCGGACACGGAAACCATCGTGATCGACGTCATCGACGTGGAGCCGGAAGGGCCTGCCGACGACAATGCGCCGATCGGGCCTGTCAGGGATGTCGATACGGCCCAGAATCTGGTTGCGGCGACAGCTGCTGCCGGAATGGTGATCGGCCTGACGGCATTCGCGGAAGATGCCGACGCCGGAGACACGGTGACCTATTCCATCGACGACAGCCGGTTTGATATCGACGCAGACACCGGTGTGGTGACCCTCGCCAGTGGTGCAGCGCTGGTTGCAGGCGAGACCATCGACGTGACGATCACCGCCACATCAAGTGACGGATCCCAGTCGAGCGCGGTTTTTCCCGTGACGGTGACTTCGGGTGTGACTGAGAACTCGCCGCCTGATCTGATCGTCGGCAACGCGATCTACCGGCCGGACCAGGGCAACAAGCACTGGGACGATCATCATGATGGCCATTGGGGGCATATCCAGGACGGGGAAACAGGACACTATCATGAAGATGACGGCGTCCACGGTCAGACCTATCACGGCCACGACGACGACTGTACGGGCAACGAACATCATGTTCCCGAAAACCAGACAGGTGTCGAACTTATCGAACTTTCGGTAGTGGACCCCGATATCGGCGACACGCACACCTTCACGGTGTCGGATGACCGGTTTGAAGTCGTGAGCAATGGCGACAGTTATCTGCTGAAGCTGAAGGATGATGCGGCAGTCGACTACGAAACGGAGCAAAGCATCACGATAGACGTTACCGCGACGGACAGCGGAGGCTTGTCGGATACCGAGACAATTACCCTGGACGTGGTCGACTTTGATGATGTGCCCCTGTGCGAGGTCGGGACAAGTAATGCCGATACGATTGTTGGGGGCGATTTCGTGGACAGCATTTCCGGACTTGGCGGAAATGACATCCTGCTGGGCCAGGGTGGCAACGACCTCATCTATGGCGGGGCTGGTGACGATGTGATCCGGGGTGGCGCGGGCGACGACGTTCTTTCCGGCGGTGACGGGTCGGATCTGTTCGCCTACATGCTCGGCGACGGGCATGACAGCATTTACGGCGGTGCCGGCGGGAGCTGGATCGATATCGTCGATCTGAGCAAGGCCGCCGATGGCACCGATATCGGAACCTATGGTGTCGACTGGTCCATCACCATGACGGAAGGTTCCATCGAGAGCATCGATGCAGCGGCGGGCGAGATCACCCTTTCGCAGGATTCGGGGGGCTACATCGAGTTTGCCGATGGCGGACGCATCGACTTCACGGATCTGGAAGGCGTTCAGTACTGATCAGCAGGAAGGCAAAAAAAGCGGGCTTGTTACGCCCGCTTTTTGTGTTGCCGGTTATTGAATCGGAGGCAGTGGTTCTGTCTCGATAAAGACCATGTCGCTGGTCACGACCTCGACGACGGTCGACTGGAAGACATCGTTCTCCGACGGTCCAAGGCGCAGGTCCCAGGTATTGAACTCAGGCATGAGGCGCGGGACCGGTGCCGGCCGTTCCTCGATGATTCCGAAATGCTGCGGCGCCAGCCGGCCAATGTTGGCCAGCAGGAAGAAGTCCGCAATGCGGCTGTCATAGCGTGCCCGGACATGGTCGACCTTGCTGAGCAATAGTTCGCGCTCGCCGTCCAGAACATCGAGCAGGGATCGCTGACCGCTGTCGAATTCCACCTGCAGGCCCTTGACCGCACGCTGGTTGGCCTCAATCGCGCGCTTTACAGCCTTGACCTTCAGCCTTGAGGCAGCCCGCTGCTTCATCGCGCGGACAACGTTCTCGCGGATGATCTGTTGGGTGTCGTCCAGCTCGTATTCCTGTTGGGCTGCCGTGAAGTTTGCGCGTTTGACCGCGGCAATGTTGCGGCCACCGGTGAAGAAAGGGGCCGTGACGCGCACGCCAAAACGGAAGTCTTCTTCGTCCTGATTGCCAAGGTTGCCCTGGTAACCGGTTTGCCATTCGCTTTCCAGCGAGACACGCGGCAGCATGTCGCCGACTGCGGCGCGTGCGGCGTAACGTGCGGCCCTTGCATCTGCCGTTGCGGCGCGGATGGACGGATTGTTCTGCAGCGCGACGTTGATCGCGTCATCCAGACCGGCGGGCTCGATTGTCTGTGGAATGCCAGGCCAGCCGAGCTTGCCCGGCTTTTGTCCGGTCAGCCGCTCATAGACAGCCTCGGAGGCTTCCAGGTCGCCGACCGCCTGGTCCGAATTCCCCTGCGCTTCACCGAGACGGGCAAGCGCCTGTTCGATATCGGTGCGCGTTGCGTCTCCCGACTTGTAACGGGCGCGGGCGGCGTTCACTTCCCGTTGCACCACGTTGGTATAGGCCCGCAGGTGAGCGAGGATCGCCCGATCGCGAACAACGCGCAGATAGGCATCAGCTGTGTTGAACAGCAGCGTCTGTTCGGCGCCAATGAGCTGGTTGCGACCGGAATTCGCTTCCTCATGAGCCTGGTTCAGCCGATTGACACCCGCAAAACCCTGAAACACCGTCTGGGACATGGAAATGCCCAGCTCGTGGAAGAACGACCTGTCGCTGTTGCCGCTGCGCTCGCTGCGGAAGGCGTTCTGTTCTCCCAGGTAGGTGCCGGTAACCGTCGGCAGAAACTCGGACCTGGCGGTCCAGACGTCCTGGTTGGTCGCTTCGTAACGCGACCGTTCCGCTTTGAGGCCAGGGTTGATGGCGTAGGCCGCCCCCATGGCTTCTTCAAGCGACTGGGCGGATACGGTTGCGCTGGCGAAGGACAGGCTGATCAGTGACGCGCCTGCCAGCAGACCGGCAAGGCGGGTTTTCAATCCGTGCATCAGTTTGGCAGGGGCAGGGAAGGTCGTCATTGCAGCACCGTGATCGTTGTCTGCCCTTAAGGTAAAATTTTATAGTTAATCAAAAGTAAGTTGAGATTAGAGAATATGGCCAAGAGTTGTCAGTAATTACCTAGGGTAATCTTTGTTTGTCGTTGCTTCTTTTAGGATATTGATATTAATATCAAGGTTTAATTTGATAATAATTTAAGTTGAATTCAGTGATAAGTCAGCTTCCCGTTCTGTCTAAACTCGGGTGAAACTTTTTGATCTGCGAAGGCAGTAGATGTTTCCCGAACAGAAAGCCCTGCACTTGCAGGCATCCGGCTTGTTGCAGGAATTGCAGCTGTCGTTCCGTTTCGACACCTTCGGCGATTACTGGGATCTTGAAACTATGGCCGAGCAGAACGGCAGAGCGCAGGATTGCCCGGGCATGGGGGTTGGTTTCCAGCGACTGGGTGAAGGCTCTGTCGACCTTGATCTTGTCGAAGGGAAAGGCTTGCAGCGTGTTGAGCGAGGAATAGCCCTTGCCGAAGTCGTCCATGGCAACGCGCACGCCCATTTTGCGCAGCGAGAGGATCGTCTCGTGAACCCGTTCGTGATCCTCGATCGGGGTGGATTCGGTGAGTTCTACTTCCAGGCGTTCCGCCGGCAGGCCTGTCTTCATAAGTACGGTGGAAACGAGACCGGCAAAATCGCAACGGGAGAACTGCAGCGGGGAAGCGTTGACCGACAGCGTTACCGGGTTTTCCCAGCAGGCAGCTTCCTTGCATGCTGCTTCCAGGACCCAGTTGCCGATATCCAGGATAATGCCTGACCGTTCGGCAATCGGAATGAAGTCCTCCGGCGGAATCGGACCTTTTTCCGCGTGGCGCCACCTGACCAGAGCTTCGTAGCCAATCAGCTCGCCGGTCTTTGTCAGATTCTGTTTCTGGAAGACCAGGTTGAGCTGGTTTTCGAGCGTTGCATTGCGCAAGTCAGCCGCCAGGCCCGCCTCCCAGCGATTGGTTTCCTCCATGCCCGTGACATAGGGCTGGATCAGGTTGCCGCCGATCGATTTTGCTTGCTTGGCAGCAAGGTTTGCCCTTTGCACCAGCTTGTTCAGGTCCTTGCCGTCGCGCGGAAACACGGCAAGGCCAATACTGGAGCGGATGGACAGGCGGTAGCAATTCCACTGAACCGGCCTTCGGGCAAGGGAGCGAACCAGACGGGCGAAGTCTACGGCGTCATCCAATGTGTCGAGCGACGGATTGATGACCAGAAATTCGTCACCGTAGAAGCGGGAGATGAAGACCCTGTCGCTCAGGTTGTTTTTCAGTGTGTTGGCCAGGGTGCACAGCACAGTGTCGCCGACTTCGTAGCCGTGAAGGTCGTTGATGACCTTGAACTGGTCCAGGCTGATCAGCACGACGGCGCATGTCTTGCCCTCCAGTTCGGCCTTTTCCAGAAGGTCTGCCGCAGCCTTCTGCACAAAATGCCGGTTTGGAAGTCGTGTCAGAGAATCCTGCAGCGACAGGTGTTTATAGGCTCGCCTGGCCGCGTTTTTCCTGTACCGGTCGAGCAGCGCACCAGTTGCAGCCGCAAAGGTGCATAGGCCGAAGATGACCAGCGACATCACCATCATGTGCCTTTCGGACATGAGCATGATTTCGCGCGGGAAACTGACTTCGCGAAGGGGCGTGGCCGGGGAATGCACCGGCAAGTGTATCGAAACTGCTGACAGGAAAAGGAACAGCGTTGCACTTACAAATGCGCGTCTGGACTGCAGCTGCGGAACGAAACTCATTGCAATTGCCCCAAGGCACGTTCCGAACAGAAATGTCCAAAGTCCGAAGGCTTCGCTCGTATCAGGTAAACCGGCGATCTCCCTGGCCGTCGTCAGCGTCAGACCCATTCCTGCAATGGCAAGGCCAAAAAGGATGCCGCCAAGTTCCGGTGCGAGCCGGATGTTTCGACGCACAGCAAGTGCATAACCTGAGAGGAGACCGGCAAAGACGACAAGCAGGGCAAGCAGAGCCGTTTGAAGCCGGTACCCTGATTCCGCGGGAAGCTTTACCGAAGAAAAGGCGATGATCTGGGCCGCCCAGATTGCCGAGGCGCCGACGAGTGCAGACCAGATGAGCCAGATGACCCGTGCAGGGCTTGCATCGCGGTCAACCTTCGCAAGGAGCAGGAAGGAAAAGGCGCATCCGAAGAGACACGTTGCGATCGCAAGTGTCAAAAGAGCATGGTCATGCTCAAAAGACAAAACTGTTGCGACGCGTTCCATAAAAGCTCCCACCGACGGTTGATTTCATGAAAGCTTAAAAAGCATAACAAACTGTGTTTTTTCGGGGTATTTCAAGTATTGCTCTTTGTTTAATCTGGTATTGTTGTAATTGCGCATGAAGTATCCGGTCAATTGGTGGCTTTTATTGTCAGTATTGACCTGTTTTACGAGCGGCTTTGGGTCACATAGGTGCCGCTGCCGGTTTACCTGCGTGCAATTGGAGCGGAAAAGCTGCTTCTGAAGAGCGTGGCGAAACCCGCCCTTTGTCTGAGCCAGGCAAATTCGTAAACATCTGCCGCCAAAAGCGCGGCATTTTCAGGAAGTGGCGCGTTCTGCAGCACTGACTTGACGCTTCGGTAACTGGAGCATGTCCTTAAGTCACCGTAATTTTTGACAATATTTTTTCAGCCTCAAGAAAGCCCGAAATTCGTGCAAAATCCAGCAAATGAGCGGATCCGGAAGGTCGCGACTCTGCCCGGGTGCCCTCAGGGCATGGGGATGGATAAAATTCTATCGATATAATTAGCAATACGGCATTGATTTGCTTCCAAAACAGGGCGGCCGCGCCGGAGGGCAATGCCTTCAGCGATCAGAAATGCCGCTCCGGCCTCGAGCGAGAGGTGCGGGACAATGCAAACTGTTTAAGACACGTCAGGAGAACGGGTGCATCCCGCAATGCCAACGAAAGCCAGATCCACTCGCGTCGACAACGCTTATGAACGCTTGAAAACCGAGATCCTGAACGGGCAATTGCCGCCGGGATTTCAGGCACCGGAACCGGACATCGCGACACGGCTGGGCATGAGCCGGACGCCGGTTCGCGAAGCGCTTATCCGGCTGGAGGCTGACGGTCTGGTGGACCTCGTGCCCCGCCGGGGAGCAAAGGTTCTGCCTATTTCGCTGCAGGACATCTGCGAGATCTACCAGATCCTATCGGCGCTTGAAGCCCTTGCCGCAGGCACTGCTTGCCGCAAGGCGGGCGACGAGACGCTCGCGGAAATCGAAGAAGTGCTCAACGAGGCCGATGATGCGCTGGAACGTCAGGATATCGAGGCCTGGGCCGTTCACGACGACAGGTTCCACAGGCTGATGGCCAAGGCGAGCGGCAATCTGCGTCTGGAAGCGGAGATCGAGGGGTTTCTCGATCAGGTCTACCGGGCTAACACCGTGTTGCTGCGCCTGAACAAGGCACCGGCCTCGAATGCTGCCGATCATCGCAAGATTGTGCAGGCGATCCGGGACGGCGACACCGACGGCGCCACGGAGACGGCGCGGTTACACCGTCTCAACGGAATGCTCAGGATGAAGGATGTGCTGCAGGACTGCGGTCTCAGCCACGTTTGATCATTTTGCCGCAGCTGGGGCCGGGCCGGTGGACTGTCCGATGATCAGCTCCGCGTCCAGATGCAGGGAAGCCGGTTTGCTGGCCGGATTGGAAATCATGTTCAGGAGCAGCTCGGCAGCCTTTTCCCCGGCGTAGCGAACCGAGGAGCGGGTGCAGGTGAAAATTGGCACTTCGCCGCTGTTGGGCAGGAAAGACAGGGCATCGTCATGGGTGATGATGGACACGTCCCTGCCTGTCTTCAATCCGCACTGGCCGACAGCGCGGGCGACACCGATCGCTGATATCATGGACGAAATCAGGAAGGCGGTCGGCGGATTGTCGCTTTTCAGCATCTCCATCGCATTGTCGCAGCCGTAGGGTTCGGTCATGTCCGCACTGCGCATCAGGCCCGGGTCCGGTGTAAGGCCCCGTGCTGCCAGCGCTTCCTCGAAGCCGCGCCGGCGCCGGTTGGCGAAGTCCATATGTTCCAGACCGTTCAACAGTGCGATCCGGGTGTGGCCGAGGTCCAACAGCAGGTTCGTCGCCCGCTCGAAGGCCCGCCGGTTGTTCATGTCGATCCACGATGTTTCTTCCTCGGCACCCGGGATGCGTCCGTGAACGACGAAGGGCAGATTGAGTTCTTTCAGAAGCCTGTGCCTGCGTTCGTCATTTGCGGGGCCGTGAATGATCACGCCGTCGGCCTTCTTGCGTGAGGCGATCTGCCGGTAGGCGTCTTCTTCCTTGGCATCGTCTACGACGGAGATGATCATGTCGTAGCCGTGGCGCGAATAGGTCTCCCCGGCGCCGGCTATGAACTCCAGAAAGATCGGGTTCATCATCTCGTGAATTGAGCGCGGTATGACATGGCCGATGGCCATTGCGCGGCCGGTTGCAAGCCGCCGCGCCTGGCTGTTGGGCGCGTAGCCGAGCTTGTCGGCCATCTCGGTCACGCGTTTGCGCGTTTCTTCGCTGACTTCCGGATAGCCATTGAGTGCGCGGCTTACCGTGGTCTGAGACAGGTTCAGCCGTTGCGACAGTTCTTTCAGGTTTACGCCATTGCTCATTCTGGCCCAAAACGCTTTGAAAGCGCCCTCCCAACAGGCTGTTATTGAAATGCAACATTAATTCGCGAGTTGCGCGCTTGACAAGGCCGAAGCCTGAAGACATGGTTAGGGCCAAATCCAAAGCGGTTTGGATAAAGGGTTCTGGTAGAATTGCCGACCTGGAAAAACGGGTAGGTATTGCTGCAAGGTGGCGAGGTATGCCACCTTGGGTGGAGTGTTCCAGCATAGGGACAATCTGGGAGGACAGATATGAAACTACGTTTGAAAGCCTGCACGGCAGGTCTGGCGCTTGCCATCGGGCTTGGCGCGGGCTCTGCATCCGCGGCTGACCTGAAATTCGCTCCGGGCGAAGGCCCGTTCAACTGGGACAGCTACAACGCATGGGCTGAGAGCGCGCCTGACCTGAAGGGGCAGACCGTGACGATCGCCGGCCCGTGGCTGCAGCCGGAAGACGGCTATTTCCGCAACGTGCTAGCCTATTTCACCGAAGCTACCGGCGCTGAAGTCATTTACACCGGTTCGGATTCCTTCGAACAGCAGATCGTGATTGATGCCGAAGCCGGCGCCGCACCGAATATCGCTGTCTTCCCGCAGCCGGGCCTTGCCGCCGACATGGCTGCGCGCGGCCTGCTGAAGCCGCTCCCGGAAGGCATGGCTGACTGGGTCGCCAACAACTACGGGGCCGGCGAAAGCTGGGTGAACCTCGGCACCTACAAGGATGCCGACGGCCAGGATCAGCTGTTCGGCTTCTTCTACAACGTCAACGTCAAGAGCCTTGTCTGGTACGTGCCGGAAAACTTCGAGGACGCCGGCTATGAAGTGCCGACGACCATGGAAGAGCTGAAGGCGCTGACTGAGCAGATCGTTGCCGATGGCGAAACACCCTGGTGTATCGGTCTGGGTTCAGGTGCTGCCACGGGCTGGCCGGCAACCGACTGGGTCGAGGATCTGATGCTGCGCACGCAGCCGGCTGACGTCTACGACCAGTGGACCACCAACGAGATCCCCTTTGACGACGAGCGTGTCGTTGCCGCGATCGAGGAATTCGGCTGGTTCGCACGCGACGATGCCAAGGTCGCGGGCGGTGCGGGAGCCGTTGCTTCCACCGATTTCCGTGACAGCCCGAAGGGTCTCTTCTCCTCACCGCCGCAGTGCTACCTGCACCGCCAGGCATCCTTCGTGCCGGCCTTCTTCCCGGATGGCGTCGAGTTCGGCACCGATGTCGACTTCTTCTACTTCCCGGCCTACGCGGAAAAGGATCTCGGCAGCCCGGTTCTCGGTGGTGGTACGCTGATGGCGATCACCAATCCGTCCGACGCGACCAACGAACTGATGAAGTTCTTCGAACTGCCGCTCTCGCATGAAGTGATGATGGCCCAGACTGGCTTCCTCACGCCTCACAAGGGTGCCAACCCGGCAGCCTACAAGGACGACACGCTGCGCGGTCAGGGCGAGATCCTGGTCAATGCCAGCACCTTCCGTTTCGATGGCTCCGACCTGATGCCGGGTGCCGTTGGCGCGGGCACGTTCTGGACCGGAATGGTCGACTATACCGGCGGCAAGGACGCAAAAGCCGTCGCCGAGGAAATCCAGAAAAGCTGGGACGCCCTCAAGTAATCCTTCAGGCGGCCGGTCTCCCCAGGGAGGCTGGCCGTTCTTCTGACGGATCGGCGAAAACGTCCAAGAAACAAAGTTCCTAAACGCAGGAAGCCCCCGGTCTTCCGGGTGCCTCCCCATAATCAATAATGGGAGGGAACGGCCATGCTATCGGACAATCCGGCACTGTTAGGGCTCTTTACCATCGTCGTTGGCGTTGGAGCCTGCCTTGCCTATTTCTTCTTTTCGAATGTCTTTCTCGACAAGGTCCTGTTTCCGGCGCGCGGCCCCAATGCAGGAAAGAACATCAACCGGGCCAACATGATCCGGCCCTGGCTGTTCCTGTTCCCGGCCTTGTTCGCGCTGACGCTGTATCTTGCCTATCCGGTCTTCGAGACCTTGCGGCTGTCGCTGACAGACCGCTCCCAGGGAGGGGCTTTTGTCGGCCTTGCCAACTATCGCCAGATGATGAACGAGGCGAAGTTCTGGGAAGCGGTGCGCAACAACATGCTGTGGCTGATTGTCGTGCCGGCTGCCTCGACGGCTTTCGGGCTGCTGGTCGCCCAGCTCACGGACCGGATCAGGTGGGGCAACTTCGCCAAGTCGCTGATCTTCATGCCGATGGCAATCTCTTTCGTTGGCGCATCGGTCATCTTCAAGCTGATCTACGATACCCGCGCCGCCGATCAGAACCAGATCGGCGTTCTGAACGCGATCTGGCTGAAGTTTGACGGTGGCATCGGCTCCGTTGTCTTTCTTCAGCTTCTGCCGACCCTTCTCCTGCTGGCGTTCGCTGTTGTTGTTGCCTATGTGGCCTGGACCTTCGTGCGCGGCATTGTCGCCCGGGGGGAGGACAAGTCGATCTGGCTTCTGCCCCTGCGCCTTCTGGTCGCCGTTGGCGGGATCTGGCTGATCTGGATTTCGCTGTGTTCCGCGCTCGGTGTCTGGATTGCCGAAGTGCCCTACGGCGAACCGCAGACCTGGCTGACCTTGCCGCTGTGGAACAACTTCTTCCTGATGGTGGTGCTGATCTGGATCCAGACCGGTTTTGCCATGGTGATCCTGTCCGCGGCCCTGCGCGGCATTCCGGAGGAAACCGTGGAAGCTGCGATCGTTGACGGTGCCAATCCGTTCCAGATCTTCTTCAAGATCAAGGTGCCGCAGATCATGGGGACCATCGTGGTGGTCTGGACCACGATCACGCTCACCGTGCTCAAGGTGTTCGACATCGTCTTCGCGATGACCAACGGCCAGTGGGAGACGCAGGTTCTGGCCAACTACATGTACGACAAGCTTTTCCGTGCCAACGATTGGGGAGTGGGGTCGGCGAGTGCCATCATCATCATGCTGCTCGTCACGCCGATCCTCGTCTGGAACGTTTACAACGCCCGGAAGGAGATGAAGTGATGGCCAGTATTGCTGGGAAAAAATCCGGCCTGACCTGGGCCGTTCAGATCTCCGTCGCAGCGCTCGTTCTGTTGTGGCTGTTTCCGACCGTCGGGCTTTTCGTCTCGTCCTTCCGGACAGCGGACCAGATCTCCAGCTCGGGCTGGTGGGCGGCGCTGTTTCCGGCCGAACAGAACGAGGTCTACCGGACTTCGGATCCGGACGAGACCCGTGTTGCCGATGGAGACCTTTTCACCGTGTCCGGCAACATCTTCGAAGGCGAGCCGCGCGAGATCCGCTCGTGGGGCGTCTCGTCCAGAGACGTGTCTGCTTACCAGCCGGGCGAAACGGCGGATATGGGCGATGGCGAAAGCCTGACGCTCCAGGCCGACGGGTCCTATGTCTGGAAGGGCAATGACAAGCAGATCTCCGGCCGTGGCCAGCGTGTTTTCGTGACCGCGACCGTGCCGCCGGAATTCACGCTGGAAAACTACCAGACCATCCTCTTTTCCGGCACCGGACAGGACAACATGGGCAAGGCGTTCTTCAACACGCTGACGGTCACCATTCCGGCGACGATCATCCCGATCGTCATTGCGGCGTTCGCAGCCTATGCGCTTGCCTGGATGGAATTTCCCGGCCGCGCCCTCTTGATCGCCGCCGTCGTGGCGCTGCTCGTCGTGCCGTTGCAACTGGCGCTCATTCCGCTGCTGCGGCTCCATCTCGCCGTCGGTATCGGCAAGGGCTACATGGGGGTCTGGTTGGCCCATACGGCCTTCGGCATGCCGCTCGCGGTCTATCTGCTCAGGAACTACATGGTCGGATTGCCGCGGGACATCATCGAGAATGCCAAGGTGGACGGGGCGACGGATTTCCAAATCTTCACCCGCATCATCCTGCCGCTCAGCTTTCCGGCCCTGGCGTCCTTCGCCATCTTCCAGTTCCTGTGGACCTGGAACGATCTGCTGGTGGCCAAGGTGTTCCTGATCGATGCCACAGGCTCGACCACGGTGATGACCAACCAGATCGTCGAACTCCTGGGAACGCGTGGCGGCAACTGGGAAATTCTCGCGACGGCGGCCTTTGTGTCCATCGCAGTGCCGCTCTTCGTGTTCTTCGCGATGCAGCGCTACCTCGTGCGCGGCCTGTTGGCCGGGTCGGTGAAATAACATGAACAAAATCAACAATCGGGAGCAGCCGGCATGACATCGTTGTCCTTGAAGAATGTCAGCAAGTCCTATGGATCGGTCGAAGTTCTGCGCAACATCAACATGGAGATCAACGCAGGCGAGCTGATCGTTTTCGTCGGTCCGTCCGGGTGCGGAAAGTCGACATTGCTGCGGATGATCGCAGGACTTGAAAAGATCAGCGGCGGAACGCTGGAGATCGACGGTGTGGTCGTCAACGACGTGCCGCCGGCACAGCGCGGCATTGCCATGGTGTTCCAGTCCTATGCGCTTTATCCGCATATGACGGTCTACGACAACATGGCCTTCGCCCTGAAGCTGGCGGGCAAGTCGCGCGACGAAATCGACAAGGCCGTACGGGCGGCTGCGGACAGGCTGCAGCTCACCGCCTATCTCGACCGTTTGCCCAAAGCACTGTCCGGCGGTCAACGCCAGCGCGTTGCCATCGGCCGCTCGATCGTGCGGGATCCCAAGGTATTCCTGTTCGACGAACCGCTGTCGAACCTTGATGCCGCCTTGCGTGTTGCCACCCGGATCGAGATCGCACAGCTGAAGGAGAGCATGCCGGAAAGCACCATGATCTACGTCACTCACGACCAGGTGGAAGCGATGACCCTCGCGACCCGGATTGTCGTGCTGCATGGTGGAGACGTGGAGCAATTCGGTGCGCCGCTGGACCTTTACGAGCGTCCCGCAAACACGTTCGTTGCCCAGTTCATCGGCTCTCCGGCAATGAACCTTGTCGATGCCAAGGTGACGGCGACCGGCCAGATGACATCCGTCCAGATGTCTGATGGCGGTCATGCGGACGTACCGATTGCCTCGCTAGACAGCGACAAGGGTGCGCGCGTCAAGCTGGGCGTGCGTCCGGAAGATCTCAGCGTTACCGAAGGTGACGATTATCTGGTCGCGGCGAATGTCGAAATCGTGGAAGCCCTCGGCGAGACAACAGTGCTCTATTTCGCGCCGAGAGAAGGCCACGATGCTTTCATTGCCAAGATCCCGGGTATCTACAAGGTCGAAAAGGGCACGGAACTGCGCCTGACGGCCCCGCCGGAAAAGCTGCATCTGTTCGATGGCGAGGGGCGGTCGTTCCTGTACAGGTGATATTCCCGGCAGGGTAGCGAAGGGGTGCATGGCTGCTGACGCCCACCGCAAACCCTTCCTCTCAAGGGGGAGGGTGACTAATGCTTTACCGCGCTAACATGTAGGTGCGCTGAAACCCGCTATCCCTTTTCAGGTATTCGGGCAGACAAGTGAGATCTTTTCAATCTGCACGGACTGATCCCCCTCCCCGTTGTGGGGACGGGTAGGGGTGGGGGTATTCATCGACTGAAGCTTGGGATACCAACCCCACTGAATCCCTGTCTCTTATCCCGGCAGATCTAATGCTGATGCCCGGCGTGGCTGTGCCGGCTAGCATTGATGGATTCGACCTGGGCCTGCATCTCGATATGGCCGAAATCGAATTCGATCTCGATTTCGAAATCCTCTCCTTCCCGGAAAGGGCGGGTAAGGCCGCCGAGGCGCAGGGCCAGGGCGTTGGGAGCAAGAACGAGGGACTTGCCCGGCTGGATCGGAACGGGCGGCAGGGGATCGTAGCCGGTTTCACCGTCCTTCAAGGCAAAGCCGACCAGTTCGACCTTCGAGGCGATCTCGGTGTGACCGCCAACCAGCTTTACCTGCCGTCCGGAGGTGTTCTCGATGTTGACGAAAAGCAGCGCGGAGTTGGCCGAAGTCTCGCGGATCCAGGCGTGGACAGCACGCACGCCTTCAGACGTGCCTTCGTGGCTGCCTTCATCCTCATCATGATGATGTTCGGCTTCGTCATGCGTTTCGTGTGCTTCTGCATCGCCATGCCCTGTTTCGGAGGCAGTATGTGTGCCGGACGCCAAAGCAGAGTGTGGCAGGCAGAGCAGCAGCGGCAACAGGACGGCAAGGGCGCGCATATCGGGAAGATCCTTCGGGCTTCAGGTCAGGCGCGCAAATCAGTAATGATATTACGTGACATTGCCATGAAGGCGGGCAAAAGCGCGAGCAGCACCGTCAGACTGACGAAACCGGCGATGAGGTGAAACTCCGGCCAGTCGAGCGTTGCCGTCACCAGAATGTCCGTTTGGGCGGTGACGATTGAGGAGATGACATCGACCGCGATCCAACCGACGCCCAGCCCGGCAGCCGAGCCCAGGACAATCAGGGTGGCGGCATAAGACCAGACCACGGCAAAGACGAAGCGTCCCGGTGCCCCGAGAGCCCGCAGGAGTGCCAGACGCCTGGCGAACAGCCGGGCAAGGGCTATCAGCCCCGTCAGGACGCCAGCGGTCACCAGCACCTGGGTCAGCACCGCCATCACCGACATGATCTGGCGGATGTCCCCCATGAGTGCATGAAGTTGCGCAAGCACCGCGCCGGGGAAGAACGCCATGGTGTCGGTGCGGGTGAACTCGGACCGCAGGGCGTAATTCGCCCAGAGCTCGTTGGCATGAACGAGTATCGCCGGTGTTCCCGGGAAATAATCGGCGTCAAACGGCGGGCCGATCTGTGTCTGTCGTTCCGGGCCATGGCCATTGGTCAGCCCATGCACCTCCCAGACGCTTTCCACCGGAACGAGAATGGCCTTGTCCCACGGGCTGCCGGTGGGCGGCATCCTGCCGACGATGGTGAGCGCGTGGCCGGCGTGGGCATCTTCTTCCGCGCTGTCACCAATGCCGTGCGCGGGTTCGAATGTCTCGCCAAGCTTCAGGTCGACCCGCGAGCCGGCAACCGCTTCCCCGCTGCCGGCAAAGAGCCTGCCTTCGGCGAGGCTCCCTGCCAGATGCGTGACGAACTGCGGCGTGGTGCCGACAACAGGTGACGACAGGTAGCTGTCGCCGAAGGCAATCGGGGCGGCAAGGTCGACGTCGTCATGGGTGGCAATCTCGTTGTAGATCTCGCCTCCCAGAAGCGGCACGTCGCTCGGTTGCAGATAGACGGCAGCAAACATCATCGTGATTTCGCTGCCGGGGGCAGCGACGATCAGATCGAACTTTTCCGCTGCCCGTGCGGTGCCCTTTCTGAGGCCGCGTTCCTGGGCTATCAGGCCAACGCCGATACCGATGGAAATGGCGATCAGGGCAACGAAGGTCAGATTGGTCCAGCGGAAGCGCCAGAGCAGTGCTCCGACCAGTGCCTGTGGCCGGAAGCCCCAGATCACGATCAGGCCGGTTATCACGGCAGGCAACAGAAGCAGCACGAGCCACAGCGTGTCCTGGGCAAGTGGCGAAAGGTCCTGCCAGCGGTCTGCGACAAAGTCAGGCACCGGCGGCCTCCGTCTGCAGGTGGCCGTCCGTCACTTCGATGACCCTATCCATCCGGTCCAGCAGATGTTGGTCGTGGCTGACGGCGATCAGCGTCTTGTTCCGCGCGCGCGTCAGGCTGATCAGGTCTTCGATCAGGGCATCGGCTGTCCTGCGGTCGAGGCTTGCCGTCGGTTCGTCCGCGAGAATGATCGCGGGGTCGTGGGCCAGCGCGCGGGCAATCGCAGTGCGTTGGCGTTCGCCTCCGGAAAAACTGTCTACGGTCCGCGCCTCTGCCGGCACCTTGAGGCTCTTGAGAAAATCCCGTGCGGTGTCGGTGATCGCCCGGCGCTTTTCTGCCGGGTTGAACGCTGTTGCAAGGGAGGCGTTGCCAAGCGCACTCAGTTCCTCGAACAGCAGGAAGTCCTGGAAGATCAGCCCGACATGGCTGCGGCGGAACGCGGCGCGGGCGGTATCGTTCAGCTGCACCAGATCGGTTGCACCCCAGCGGATATGACCTGTCATGGCCGGGTGCAGTCCGGCGAGCGCGTAGAGAAAGGTCGATTTCCCGGCACCTGACGGGCCACGCAGGCCGATGGTTGCGCCTGGTGTTGCTTCAAAGTGATCGCAAGACAGCAGCACCCGGCCACCGGGTGCCCTGACGCGGAGATCGTCGACTTGAAGAGCAAGATTCATGAGGAGTTGTCAGCTGCGTTCATAGACAGCATCGACCAGTCTTGCCCGGCTGACGAACCCGGTCTCTGGATCCTTGAAGGTTCCCAGCTCCAGAACGCCCCTTGTCACGATCTTGCTGTTGAAGGCGACCACATCGACAATGCGCTTGGTGTAGATGGCGAGAATGTCCCGCGGCCATTCCGCCTCGGTTTCACAGAACGGGCAAACTGCCATCGGTATCTTGGTGAGCACGAAGAACTGGCTGTCGGCCTTCAGGGGTGGGGCCATGTAGCCACCGACCGACACCCTGGTGCCTTCCAGTGAATGGGCGAGGTCGGAAAAGCTCCGGTCCTTGTTGTAAAGCGTGCGCAACTTGAGGGGGGCGTCCGCCGCACTGGCTGTGCCCTTTAGCAGATGCCCGGCAAACGGAGCGAGACCGAGCCCGACGATGAGCTGTCTGCGGTTCATGACATCGCTGGTTCTGGCCAATTCATGCTCCTAACTTATCCGGCTAATATGACAAACAGGCAAAGGCCTGCCGGGCGGCAGGCCTTCAGGATCCCTGGCCGGTTTTCGACCAGGGATCCCGCTGAGCGCTAGTTGGACGCTGACTGAAGGCTTATTGGGCGTTCACAGCGTGGTTCATGACGTGGAAGATCACGTTCTGCTCGATGGTGCCATCAACCAGGTGTGCCCACGGGCCCTTCGCATACACCGCGACATCTTCACCCGAATGGGTTTCGGAGGACTTGGGGATCAGCGCCTGCTGGACGTAGTCCAGATCGGTGGCCGTTTCCTGGTCCAGGTCCGGGCGCGAGCCGGTGTAGTCGTTTTCGCCTTCGCCCTTCTTCAGAACCGAGCCTGTGCCGTTCAGGTAACCGATCACGGTGTACGGCTTGCCGTCATCCGCGGTCAGAACCTTGTCGGAATGCTTGATGCCAACCTGGGCAACGTCGTAGCAAAGACCGAGGATGGCCGAGCCGCGGCCGCAATAGCCGTTGAAGGCGATTGCGTGTTCGTGGTCGGCCGTGACGATGATCAGCGTGTCTTCATCGTTGGTCAGCTCGTCAGCAATGGCAACGGCTTCTGCAAAGGCAACACCGTCGCGCATGGCGCGGGCCGCATTGCCGTCATGGTTGGCGTGGTCGACGCGGCCGGCTTCGATTTCCAGGTAGTAGCCGCCTTCGTTCTTGGACAGATACTCGATGGCTGCCTTGGTCATGTCGGCCAGGGACGGCTCGTCATTGTCGGCGCGGTCGGCCTCATATTCCATGTGGCTGTTGTTGAACAGGGCCAGGACTGGGCTGGAGCCGTCAAGCTTCAGCGACTGGAAACCGGCGGTGTCGGATGCGAACTGTGCGCCCAGCCCGGTTGCACGCTCAACCAGGTCGACATTGTCTTCGCGGCGGCCCTTCAGCCCACCCATTTCCTTGTCCTTCGGCAGGAAGTAACGGCCACCGCCGCCCATTGCGAAATCAACGGTGCCGGCTTCCATGGCGTCGATCAGCTGGGTCGCGATGTCCTTCTGTGCGGTGCAGCCTTCCGGTACGGCGTCTTCCCAGTTGCGGTTCGCGGTCTTGGCGTAGACGGCAGCCGGAGTTGCGTGGGTCAGGCGGGCGGTGGAGATGACGCCGACGGACTTGCCGGCTTCGGTCATCATTTCGGAGAACAGGGCAAGCTGGTTGCCTTCGACGGTGGAGCAATCGTCATGGATGGCTTCTTCGCCGAGGTTGATCAGGTTGAAGCGCTGCTTCACGCCCGTGTTCATCGAGCCGGCGGTCGGAGCGGAGTCCGGCGTCTGGGCGTTGATGTTGTAGGTCTTGACCAGGGCGCTGTAGAACTCCGGAGTTTCGTACGGGAGAACGTTTTCCTCGCCCAGCATGCCTTTCTGCTGACCGTCGAAAAGGCGGGTGGCGTAGTTGGTGCCGACACCGTTGCCGTCTGCGATCAGCAGGATCACGTTCTTGGCGCGGTTGGTGTTCGGCTGACGGTCCAAAATGGCCTGAATGGCGGCTTCGCCATCCTTGTACCACTGGCTGGAGGCTTGCGGCAGGGCGTCCTGAGCAAAGGCGACGGAGCCGGTCAGGGCCAGCGCCAGCGAAGTGCAAACGATCGTTTTCATGATATCTCCCGGAGGTGAGGGTGCATCCCGGGAGCTACTTAAAAACGCTGCATGACATCTGATTGACAGTTGGATGACGAAACAGATTTGTTATTTTATTACATAACTTCGACGATTGAATTCAACTCTTCTACTTTTGCGCCGTCTTGTCTCTTCTTCGGTAGCGTCTTGTCATCGAACCGCAGGGTTATTCCCTGCCGGGTCATCGGCCTGGCAGCCTCGTGAAACGCCCGGGCAATTACAGATAGAAAAATGGCGTCCTGAAATCTGAGGACGCTGTCGCGTCCTGTGTTCCTGGGCTGCCCGCTATCCCCTATTGTCACATCATTTTCATATGAGCGTCGAATAAGGTTCATATGAAAATGTTTTAACGGGCTTCGAAGTCAGGCTTTTTCGAGTCAACATGATGCCTTTGGAGCAACTGGCCTTCTGCATCTGCAGGAGGAGAGGGGACGATGGCGGATCAGAAGAACATGCTTGGGCAAATAGACATTTCAAAGCGTCAGGCCGAAATCGCGGATCTGGTACAAAAGGCAGGATTTGCGTCCGTCGAGGAACTGGCGGACCGGTTCGAGGTGACCACGCAGACAATTCGCAGGGACGTCAACGGTCTATGCGAACTGGGGATCCTGCGCCGGACCCACGGCGGCGTCGAGCCTCCAGCACCGGCGTCCAACATTCATTATTCCACCCGGCAGATCCTCAATCTTCCGGAAAAGCAGCTGATTGCGAAACTGGTGGCCGGCCATGTCGGCAACAACCAGTCGATCGCGTTTTCCATCGGCACGACCCCGGAGATCGTGATGCAGGCCCTGGTTGGGCACGAGAAACTGGCGGTTTTCACGAACAATCTGAACGTGGCCTTCACGGCTTCGGTCAATCCGTCGTTTCAGGTGACCATCACCGGCGGGCGGCTGCGTCATGGCGATCGCGACGTGCTGGGGTCCGCAGCGCAGGCGTTCTTCTCCAATTACAAGGTCGATATCGGCATTTTTGGTGTCGCAGGTGTCGATGAAGACGGCACGCTGCTGGATTTCCACGAGGACGAAGTGGCGGCCCGCCAGTCGATACTCGCCAATTGCCGCCGGTCCTATCTGGTCCTCGATCACAGCAAGTTCGGCCGGAATGCCCATGTGCGCGGCGGTCAGCTCAGCGATGTCGATGCGATCTTCACCGATTGCCCGGTGCCTGATGTTTTCCTGGCATCGCTGGAAGGCACAAAAACGGAAGTGTTCGTGGCCGAAGACGGGGATGAGGCGTGACATCAGATCCGCATATCCCGGGTGCAAAACCCTCTGGCGCCGGCAAGCCGATCGTCCTTGAAACGGTGTCGCGTACCTGGGGTGAGACGGTGGCCGTCGATGGTCTGTCGATCGATATTCCGGCAGGCTCCTTCACGGCACTTCTGGGGCCGTCCGGCTGTGGCAAGTCAACGACATTGCGCATGATTGCGGGTCTCGAGAATGTCAGCAGCGGACGCATCCTGATCGGCGGAGAGGATGTCACCGGCCGTCCGTCGGCCAAGCGTGATCTTGCCATGGTGTTCCAGTCCTATGCGCTGTTTCCGCATCTGAACGTTGGCGAGAACATCGTTTTCGGCCTGAAGGTTCGCAGGGTTGGCAGGGCCGACCGGGACCACCGCCTTGCACGGGTTGCCGATCTTCTGGGCCTTGGCCAGTTGCTGGAGCGCAAGCCGGGTCAGCTTTCGGGCGGTCAGCAGCAGCGTGTCGCGCTTGGGCGGGCAATCATCGGCGAAAAGCCGATTTGCCTGATGGACGAGCCGCTGTCCAATCTCGACGCCAAGCTGCGCCATGAAATGCGGGTGGAGATCCGCGCGCTGCAGCAGCAGCTCGGCTTCACGATGGTCTATGTCACGCATGATCAGGTCGAGGCCATCACCATGGCCGATCAGGTGGTGCTTTTGAACGGTGGCCGGCTGGAGCAGGTGGCGAGCCCGCGGGATCTTTACGAAAAACCGGCAACGCCCTTTGCCGCCCGTTTCATCGGCACCCCGCCAATGAACCTCTTTCCGGCCAATGCCTTCAGGAAGCTGTGCACCGCGCCGGACTTCAAGCTCGGCCTGCGCCCGGAGGCAATGCATCTGGAAGAGGGCGGTCCGGTCAACGCGTCTGTTCGTGCCGTCGAGTATCTTGGGGCGGATGTGCTGGCCGATTGCGAAGTTGCCGGCACCGGTTTTCAGGTGCGCCTTCCGGCCAGCCGGGCCTTCACGCCAGGCCAATCCGTGCAGCTCGGCTTTTCGCCGGACGACCTTCATGTTTTCGACGCCGATACCGGCCGCCGCCGGGACGATCTCATTTCCGAGTTCGGAGCCTTGTTGCGCTCCTGACCTGCTGCGCACGCCCGCGTAGACCGACCGCAGACCTGCGGATTTTCGAACCTTAGGAAGTAAACTGATGTTGAAGTCCACTTTCCTGAAAGCCGTTGCGGCAACGGCGCTTACCTTCAGCACCTGGGCCTCCGCTCAGGCTGTTGATTTGCAATTCTATTTTCCGGTCGCCGTTGGCGGCAAGGCTGCTGACACCATCCAGGAACTGACCGACGCCTATGTTGCGCAGAACCCGGACGTTACCATCGACGCCGTTTATGCCGGTTCCTACCAGGACACCGTCGCCAAGGCGATCACCGCTTCGCGCGGTGGCAACCCGCCCCAGCTTTCGGTGATCCTGTCTGCCGACATGTTCACCCTGATCGATGAAGACCTGATCCAGCCCTTCGACGACTATCTGACCAGCGACGAAGACAAGAAATGGGTCGAAGGCTTTTATCCGGCATTCATGGAAAACAGCCAGACCGGCGGCAAGACCTACGGCATTCCGTTCCAGCGCTCCACACCGGTGCTCTACTGGAACAAGGAAGCCTTCGAAGCGGCCGGGCTTGATCCGGAGGTCGCTCCGGCAACCTGGGACGAAATGGTCGAATTCGGCAAGAAGCTGACGAAGAAAGACGACAGCGGCAATGTCACCCAGTGGGGCGTGCGTATTCCGTCTTCCGGTTTCCCGTACTGGCTGTTCCAGGGCCTTGCCATCGAAAACGGCGCGATCCTGGCCAATGCCGACGGCAACAAGACCAACTTCGATGATCCCAAGGTGGTCGAGGCGCTGCAGTATCTTGTCGATCTCAGCACCAAGCACGAAGTGATGGCTCCGGGCATCATCGAGTGGGGCGCAACGCCGAAAGCCTTTTTCGAAGGCCAGACGGCCATGATGTGGACCTCCACCGGCAACCTCACCAACGTTCGTGACAATGCTCCGTTCAAGTTCGGCGTCGCCATGCTGCCGGAAAAGGCACAGCGCGGCGCACCGACCGGCGGTGGCAACTTCTACCTGTTCAAGGGAGCTTCCGACGAACAGAACAAGGCTGCCGTCAAGTTCGTTCAGTGGATCACGGCTCCGGAACAGTCCGCGAAGTGGACCATCGCAACCGGTTACGTCGCTCCGCGCGCCGAAACCTGGGAAACCGACACGATGAAAGCCTATGCGGCTGATTTCCCGGCTGTCCTGGTTGCCCGCGACCAGCTGGACTTCGCCAAGGCTGAACTGGCGACCTACCAGAACCAGCGCGTGACGGGCATCTTCAACGATGCACTGGCTGCTGCCATCACGGGCCAGAAGGATGCCGAAACGGCGCTGAAGGAAGCTCAGGCGCAGGCCGACGAGATCCTGAGCGAATACCGCTAACGCCATTCGGGGCGGAGCGCCGGGTCCCACTCCGGTGTTCCGTCCCGTTCCCCAGACCTTTCACCGTCCTAACCGCAATTTGCTTTAGGTCGGGTGTTTCTCCTTATCGGGGCCTAGACCATGAAGCGGGGCATTGCCTTGAAACGCGACTGGATCCAGGGCTGGCTGCTGTTGCTGCCGGCGATGGTGTTCCTGTTTGCCTTTACCCACATCCCCGCGGTCACGACGTTCCTGAACAGCTTCTTTTCCACCCCGCGCGGACGCCGCCCGGCCAAGTTCATCGGCCTATCCAATTATGAGCGCATGCTGGATGACCCGGTGTTCTGGAAAGTGCTCTGGAACAACGCCTGGTTCGCCTTTGGCACCATTCCGGTCTCCGTTGGTCTGGCCATCGTCATGGCGCTCTGGGTCAACGACAGGCTGGTTGGCAGAAGCTTCGTGCGCATGGCCTATTTCACGCCGACCGTTCTGCCTCTGATCGCCGTCGCCAACATCTGGATGTTTTTCTACACGCCCGGCTTTGGCCTGGTCGACCAGATCACCGGTGCCCTGTTTGGCTGGCCTGCCAGCAACTATCTCGGCAACCCGGACACCGCGCTCAACGCCATCATCGTGGTCACCGTCTGGAAGGAAGCCGGCTTCTTCATGATCTTTTACCTTGCGGCGCTGCAGGCAATTCCCGTCACGCTGAAGGAGGCCGCGCAGATCGAAGGCGCCGGGCGCTGGACGATCTTCTGGCGGATCACCTTTCCGCTCCTGATGCCGACGACCCTGTTCGTCTGCGTCAACGCGGTCATCAATTCCTTCCGCCTGGTGGACCATATCTTCATTCTGACGGACGGCGGGCCGGACAACGCCTCGGCACTGCTGCTGTTCTACATCTACGAGGTCGCCTTCCGCTTCTGGGAAACCGCCTATGGCGCAACGCTTACCGTCGCTCTTCTGGTGCTTCTGTCGCTGCTTGCCATCGGCCAGTTCTTCTTCTTCGACCGCAAGGTGCATTACAAATGACCGGCGCCGGCTTTTCCTTCGACAGGGTGCTCAACACCTTCGCTGCCTGGGCATTGGCACTCTTATGGGTGCTGCCGCTGGCCTATGCCGTCTGGACCGCGTTTCATCCGGCGGCCTATGAGGCACGGTTCGAGCTTCTTGCACCGCTGACACTCGACAATTTCGCAAAGGCCTGGGATGCGGCGCCCTTCGCCCGCTACTTTCTGAACACCTTCCTGCTGGTTTCGATGATCTTAGCCGGGCAGTTTTTCCTCGGCACGCTGGCTGCCTTTGCCTTCGCAAGGTTCCAGTTTCCCGGGCGCAATATCCTCTTCACGCTTGTCTTGCTGCAGCTTCTGGTGATGCCGGACATCCTGATGGTGGAAAACTATCAGACCATGCGCATGCTCAATCTGGTGGACACCATCCCCGCCATCGCGCTGCCCTACATCGCGTCCGGCTTTGGCATCTTCCTGCTGCGGCAAACCTTCATGACCATCCCGAAGGAACTGGACGAGGCAGCACGCATCGAGGGTGCTTCGGTTCTGGGCGTGTTGTGGCGGGTCTATATTCCGCTCGCCAAACCGACCTATCTTGCCTACGGCCTCGTTTCCGTCAGTCACCACTGGAACAATTTCCTGTGGCCGCTGATTGTGACCAACTCGGTGGACACCCGCCCGGTTACCGTTGGTCTCAGCATCTTCTCGGCGATCGACAGCGGGGTGGAGTGGTCGGTCATCAATGCCGCGACGCTGATGACCTCCGGGCCGCTGCTGATCGCCTTTCTGCTGTTCCAGAGGCAGTTTGTCCAAAGCTTCATGCGCGCCGGCATCAAATAAAATTAATCCGAGAAACAGCAGAAACCGGGGATGAACGACCATCGTCCGGACGGCCAAACCGCTTTGGCAAGGCGCATAGACCTTTGTGCCACTTTTTAAGGCAGGGGCTTTTATGCTAATGGATTTAAATCCCGGTTTTCTGCGGGGTTTTCGCCTTAAGTTTTTCTGATCCCCGAGCATCGAGGAGCCCCGCCGTGTCACTCAAATTCCTTGCCATTGGCGAATGTATGGTCGAGATGGCACCAACGGGTGAGGGCACCTATGCCATGGGGTTTGCCGGCGATACGCTCAACACCGCCTGGTATGCGCGCAAATGCCTGCCTGCCGACTGGACCGTTGGCTATTACACTGCGGTTGGCCGCGATCAGGTGTCGGAGCAGATGCTTTCTTTCCTGAAAGGATCAGACCTGGAGACGGCTGCCATCCAGAAGCGGGACGACCGGACGGTCGGCCTCTACATGATTCAACTGAAGGACGGCGAACGCAGCTTCGCATACTGGCGATCGCAATCGGCAGCCCGGTGTCTTGCCGCGGACGGGACACATCTTGCATCTGCGCTTGGTGGTGCGGGGTTGATCTACTTTAGCGGGATTACCCTTGCGATCCTTCCACCGGAAGACCGGGCAAAATTTCTGGACGCACTCAGAACCGCGCGAAAAGCCGGTGCCAAAACGGCGTTCGACCCGAACCTGCGTCCGCGTCTTTGGGAAGACGCGGACACCATGCGGGCAAGTGTTACGGAAGCTGCCGGCTGCTGTGATTTCCTGATGCCGTCCTTCGAGGACGAGCTGGCCCATTTCGGTGATGGAACGCCAGACGTCAGCGCCGACCGCTATCTGGCTGCAGGGGCAGGCATGGTTGTGGTCAAGAACGGGCCGGAAGAGGTGATCTGCGCAGATGCCGGTTCCCGGCAGGCTTTCCAGCCTGCGCCGGTTTCGAACATTGTCGATACGACTGCGGCCGGCGACAGCTTCAACGCTGCATTTCTGGCGAAATATCTTTCGGGGGGCGACGTCCCGGCAAGCGTTGATGCCGGTGCAAGTCTCGCCGGCAAGGTGATCCAGCACCGTGGCGCCCTCGTTGCCTGTCTCGAAACTGCCTAAGGGTAAGTGCGTATGATTCGGCTGGTGATTGATTGCTTCAAGAAGAGGCGTTCAACCCACAAGAGAATATATTGCGATTATTGACAGTATGATTTAGGAGCGGCTCCGAATTCTTTCGCGATTATTTGCCTGAAAATAACTTTATGCGATGAAATTAAGCTTTCATTCGCTCCTTGTCCTTACCCTACCTTCGGTTTTGATCGTTGGCTGAACGGGCCATCTGATGGGGGGTACGAATGTTCTCAGGCATGCGTCTGTCGAAAAAGATTCCGGCGCTGGTTTTGGGCGCCGCTGCGGTGGTTGGCATCGGTGTCGGTGTAGAAAGCTACCTCACGTCTTCTGTGATCGTGAAAGAACTGACGAAGGAACGCCTTCAGACGGCTGCCGAGACTGGCGAAAAGGAAACAGTCGCCTATCTGCAGGCGATCGAACGCGAGCTCATTCTGACGGCTGAGCACCCTGGCACAGCAGCCGCTGTCCAGGAGTTCGCCTCTGTTTGGGATTTCTGGAAAATGTACGGCGGCAATCCGCAGGAAGAACTGCAAGCTGCCTATATCACCGGCAACCCGCATCCGACCGGCGAGAAACACAAGCTGGACCGGGCCGAGACCGGGTCGGCTTACGACGAGGTGCACGCCAAGTATCACCCCTGGTTCCGAAAACTGCAGCAGGACCAGGGCTATTACGACGTGTTCCTGTTCGACGCCAAGGGCAACCTCGTCTACACGGTCTTCAAGGAACTGGATTACGCCACGAATTTTGAAAAGGGTGGTGGCCAGTGGGCGGATACCGACCTCGGCGAAGTCTATCGCAAGGCGATGGCGATCACCGCCGAGGACGAAGTCGCCTTTGAGGATTTTGCCGCCTATAAACCGAGCTTCGACGCCCCCGCCAGCTTCATGGCGCACCCCATTCACGTGAATGGAGAAACGGTTGGCGTAGTGGCCTTCCAGATGCCGATCGACAAGATCAATTCCCTCATGAGTAGCGGTCTCGGGCTTGGAGAAACCGGTGAATTGGCTTTGATCGGCGAAGATCGCATGATGCGCAATGACACGCCGCTCACTGCCGACAAGAACGATATTCTGGCTACGGAACTGAGTGGGCCCGTCATCGACAAGGCCTTCGCGGAAGGCAGCGCCTTCGGCATGTCTACCTACTTTGGTGACGAACTGATGGACGTTGAAGCGGAGAAGTTCACCTACCAGGGCAAGAACTTCGCCATCGTCGCCATGCAGCCTTATGCAGAAGCCGTTACCCCGCTGACAGATATGCGCAACCGGATGGTCCTCGCCGGGCTCGCCTTGCTTGCGATTGCCGCTGCCCTTGGCTTCTTTGCAGCTCGCTCCGTAACAAAGCCGATCAACATGGTGGTTTCCGCCATGAACCGGCTTGCCGATGGGGACACGCGCGTAGAGACAGACGGTTCCGAACGTGGCGACGAGATCGGCGACATGTTCAAGGCTGTGGCTATCTTCAAGGAAAATGCCATTCAGCGCCGTCATCTTGAAGATCAGGCCCGCAACGAACGTGACAGGGAACGCCAGCGCCAGGCTTTCCTGGAAGGGGTGATCACGGACTTCAAGTCGATCATGACTGATCGCCTGGCAACCGTGTCCGACCAGATGGAACGGATGCGGGGGGCAGCTTCAACGCTGGAAGACCTGGCATCAAATGCGAAGTCTGAATCCGATCAGGCAGGTCACGCCTCCATCAGCGCTTCTGAAAACGTTGCCGCCGTTGCCGCCGCAACAGAAGAAATGACGGCCACGGTTCAGGAAATCGCCAATCAGACCGAAGCCACCACCCGCATCGTTCTGGAGACCGTGGAAGCGGCGGAACAGACCAACCGCAACGTTCAGACGCTGTCGGAAGCTGCCGAACATATCGGCAGCGTGGTCAATCTCATTCGCGATATCGCAGAGCAGACCAACCTTCTGGCGCTCAATGCCACCATCGAGGCTGCCCGTGCGGGTGAAGCCGGTCGCGGTTTTGCGGTCGTGGCATCGGAAGTCAAACAGCTTGCAGAGCAGACCTCCAAGGCGACGGACGAGATTTCCGGCCGGATTTCAGGCATCCAGTCCTCGGTTCGCGATGCAGCGGGTGCCATCGAGCACATTGCCGAGAAGGTGTCCGACATCAAGAACCTGACCAGTTCCGTGGCAGGGGCTATCGAGGAACAGCGGGCGGCAAACCAGGAAATTGCGCGCTCGGCTCGTTCTGCCAGCGACAGCACAGGCAATGCAGCCAGCAGCATGTCGTCTGTTTCCGGTGCAGTTGAACAAACGTCGACGGAAGCCGGATCGGTCAACACCGCGTCCGATCTGGTTTCGGAGGCAAGTGACAGCCTTGCCCGCGAGGTCGAGAAGTTCCTGGCGGACGTCACGAAGGACGTCGAGGACCGGAGACGTTCGGTGCGCAAAGCGATTTCCGAGGATGTTGCCATCACCTTTGCGGACGGTCGCAAGCGCACCGCGCAGCTGATCGACGTCAGCGTCACCGGTGCGCAGATCCTGGATATGACTGACCTGCCGATTGGCGAGCGCATGACGCTGGAATTCCTGGATGGCACCGTGCTGCATGGCAAGGTCGTGCGCCAGACAGGAGCAGGCTGCGGCGTCGAATTCGCAGAACAGCTAGCAGAAAGCCACATTCTCATCGCCGCATAAGACGGCAATCTCAGGAAACGAAAAGGGCGCCTTTTGGCGCCCTTTTTTGACGATAACCCTTGGCTCACCGATCCCGGATCTTCGCTTCGCTGCGTCCGGGATGACGGATGAGGGGGAAAGGAACGGTGCCGTTGGCGCCTTTTCCCTGTCCTCACCATTCACGATCCTCATCCTGAGGAGGGGCAAAGGCCCGTCTTGAAGGATGGGCCACTTGCTCAGTCTCAGCTGCTTGAGCCTATCCAGCGTCCCGTTGGGCGATCCAGTCGTGATCCGGATGGTTCTGGAAGCGCCACTTGCGCATCGGGCCGGCCATGACATTCAGATAATACATCTCGTAGCCGTAGGGTGCGCCGCAGGGGTGATGGCCCTTGGGAACCAGCACCACGTCGCCATCGGCAACAGCCATCGTCTCGTCAAGCTCGCCGTCCTCGGTGAAAACGCGCTGGAACCCGAAACCCTGTTTCGGGTTCAGGCGGTGGTAGTAGGTCTCTTCCAGATAGGTCATGTCCGGAAAATTGTCTTCGTCGTGCCGGTGCGGCGGGTAGGATGACCAGTTGCCCTGGGGTGTGAACACTTCCGTCACCAGCAGGCTGTCGGCAATATCGCTTTCTTCCATCGCAATCGGGTGGATATAGCGGGTGTTCGCTCCCTTGCCACGTTCCACCTGGCCGATGTCCGTGATCACACGGGCCTTGTAGTTGCCCTTGCCGGGGGCGGTGCAGACCGCCAGAACGCAGTCGGTTGTTGCCGTTGCGGACCAGCTGCTGCCGTTGGGCACATAGACGCAATGCGGCTTCTTGCGCTCGAAAACGCTCATCCGGTCGCCCAGCTCACCAAAGCTTTCATCTGCAGCGGAAATCGACGCCTTGCCTTCCACGAGGACAAGGATGACTTCCTTGTCACCGGTTTCTTCCGAGGCCGACTGTCCCGCTTCCAGATGATACAGGCCAAAGCCGACATAGCCCCATCTGGCGCTTTCAGGCGTGATGTCGTGCACCTTGCCGGAGGTGCCGGACGGTTTGACGAGAAGATGGCTCATGTCAAATCCACTTCCTTTGCGAGTTGCTTGAGGGTCTTGAGGCCGAGGCTCTGATACTGGAACGGATTGCGGACTTCCGGGTCCTGCTCTGCCTCGATAACGATCCAGCCTTCGTAGCCGGTGTCCTTCAGGATCTGGAGAAGAGGTTTGAAATCAACGCCGCCTTCACCGTCACCCGGTACGGTGAAGACTCCGGCACGGACGCCGTCCATGAAGGACTTCTTGTTTTCGCGGATTTCGTTCATCACGGCAGGCCGAACGTTCTTGGCATGGAAATGCTTCACGCGGGCAGCGTGTTTTTCCAGAACCGGCGCCGGGTCCTGACCATTGCTGCCGAAATAGCAATGACCGGCATCGAACAGCAACTTGGTCGCCGGGCCGGTGGCATCCATGAAGGCGTCGATTTCCGCCGGTGTCTCGACCACAGTGCCCATGTGGTGGTGGTAGACAAGGTCGATGCCCTGGCTTGCGCAGAAGGCGGCAAGTTCCTCGATCTTGGCGCCGAAGGCTTTCATCTCTTCTGCGGTCAGAACCGGGCTGGTGTTGATGTCGGTCTGAGAGCCCTGAATGGTGTTGGAGGTCTCGCAGGTAATGCAGACCTTGCAGCCATTGTGCTTCAGCTTGTCCAGATGCGGCTGAATGGCCTTCTTTTCGGCCTCGACCGACTGGGCAAGCAGGTTGAGCGAGTACCAGCCGGAAATGAACTTGAGCCCATGGCCGCCCAGAAGCTGTTTCAGCTCTTCCGGGTCGTTGGGCCAGCGGTGGCCGTTCTCGATACCGTCGAAGCCGATTTCGGAAGCTTCCGACAGGATCTGATCGGTCGGAATATGCGCGCCAAGGGTCTGGTCGTCATCATTGGCCCAGGCGATCGGGTTGGTGCCGTAAAGGATCATGGCTGTTGTCCTGTAACGCATTGGAGCGTTGGAGTTGATCGTAACTTTCGAACCTCATCCTGAGGAAGCACTTCAGTGCTGTCTCGAAGGATGGGCCACTTGTTCGGTATATGCCGCCCATCCTTCGAGACGGACCTGATGGTCCTCCTCAGGATGAGGTCTTGAGAGAGGAGGCCGGTGTGTTGCGATGCCTCCCCCTCAATCCACAAGGTTCTGGTGCTTCAGCGCGTCGACATAGCCCTCACGGGCCTTGTTGACTTCGGTCCGCTCAGAAACCTCCGGCACGGCGACGTCCCACCAGTGACCGCCACCGTTCTCGCCCGGCCCGTGCATCGGGTCCGTATCGATGACGATTACTGTCGGGATGGCCCGGTCCTTCGAGGCGAGGATCTGCGCTTCCAGATCGGCGATGTCCTTCGCCTTTACCGCGTGGGCGCCCATGGCGGCCGAGTGGGCGACGAAGTCGATGTCCGGCTGCGCCTCGACATTGCAGTCCTTGTAGAGGTTGTTGAACTGGTTGCCACCGGTGCCCATCTGCAGCCGGTTGATGCAGCCGTAGCCCCGGTTGTCGGTGAGTACGACCGTGAACGGCACCCGTCTCATGACGGCAGTCGCAAGTTCCGAGTTGGCCATCATGTAGGAGCCGTCACCGACGAAGCAGACGACATCCCGTTCCGGCTGCGCCAGCTTGATGCCCATGGCACCGGCAATCTCGTAGCCCATGCAGGAATAGCCGTATTCCATGTGATAGCCACCCTGCGGCGCCTGCCACAGAAGCTTCAGGGCGCCCGGCATGGTGCCAGCCGCGCACATTGCGATGGTCTTTTCCGAAGATGTCCGCTGAACCGCGCCGATGACTTCAGCATCGAGCGGCAGGTAGCCTTCAGGCCCATCGGTCCGCGCACTGCAGTGGGCATCGACCTTCGCCAGCCAGTCAAGACGGGACTGCGGATTGAAAGCCGATTTTGTCTCTGAGCCAAGGGCCGCTGAGATCTTCTCCAGAGACACCTTGGCATCGCCGATGACACCGACGGCGCCATGCTTCAGGGCGTCGTAGCCCTGGACGTTGATGGAGACGAGCTTGCGGCCCGGAGCCTTGAAGAGCGCCCAGGAGCCGGTGGTGAAGTCCTGGAAGCGGGTGCCGATGCCGATAACGAGGTCCGCGCTTTCGGCAATCTCGTTGGCGCAGGCCGAGCCGTCGACCCCGGCAGTGCCGAAGTTCATCGGATGAGATTGCGCCAGCGCCGACTTGCCCGCCTGGGTCTCGATCACCGGAATGCCGTGCTTTGTCGCAAACGCGCCAAGAGTTTCTTCAGCCTGCGAATAGATAACGCCGCCGCCGCAGACCAGAACCGGGTTCTTTGCGGATTTGATGAGGGCGACAACATCGGCGATGTCCCGGCTGTCGGGTTCCGGGCGACGGATGCGCCAGACCTTCGGCTCGAAGAAGCTTGCCGGATAATCAAAGGCTTCTGCCTGCGTGTCCTGGCAGAACGCCAGGGTCACCGGCCCGCAATTGACCGGGTCGGTCATCACGCGGAAGGCGCGCGGCAGGGCCGTCAGCAGGTGTTCCGGGCGGCTGATGCGGTCGAAGTAGCGCGATACCGGACGGAAGCAGTCATTGGCCGAAACCGTGCCGTCGTCGAAATCCTCCACCTGCTGCAGCACCGGGTCGGGTGCCCGATTGGCAAAGACATCGCCGGGGATCAGCAGAACGGGAAGGCGGTTGACATGGGCAAGGGCTGCGGCGGTCACCATGTTGGTGGCGCCGGGGCCGATGGACGAGGTGACGGCCATTGCCCGTGTGCGCTTCTTGGCCTTGGCATAGGCGATGGCCGTGTGGGCCATGGTCTGTTCGTTCTGGCCGCGCCATGTCGGCAGCGCGTTGCCGGCCTGCTCCAGCGCCTCGCCCAGACCGGCAACATTGCCATGGCCGAAGATCGCCCAGATGCCGTCGATGAAACGCTCGCCGTCCTCGGTCATCTGCGCGGAGATATACCGCACCATGGCCTGGGCGGCGGTGAGACGGATCGTGCTCATGCGGAAATTCCCTGGAGTTCGTTGACGTGTGCCTCGGTTCCGGCTTCTGCGCGCGCCGTGTCCCAGATGCTGCACAGGCGGGCGAAGCGGCTCACCATGTCGGCGACGGCAGCTTCGTCTGTCAATTCACCTGCCAGCCATTTGCGGGCTGCTTCGGCAAAAATTGTGCGGCCGACCGCAAAGCCCTTGACCAGCGGGAAGCGGGCCGCTTCGGCAAAACTCGCGGCCAGTTCCTCTTCCGGGGCATCAAGACCGAGCACCACGATGCCGCGAGTGTGAGGGTCGTTTTCGGAAATCGCGTCACAAGCCTTCGCCCATGCTTCTGCCGAGGTCATGGGTTCCAGCTTCCACCAGTCCGGATAGACGCCGATCTCGTAGAAACGGCGGATGATATCTGCCGTGGTGTCGGCATCAACCGGACCAACCTTGGAGGGGATGATCTCCAGAAGCATTTCAAGCCGGTTGCGGCGGCAGGCGGCAAACAGCCGCTTCAGGACATCTTCCTGCTCGGCCTTCATCGCGTCGGTGTCATGCGGATGATAGAAGCACAGCACCTTGACCACATGCTCCGTCGGCCATTCGGCCAGGCCGCCGAAATCCGGACCGATTTCCGGTTCCAGTGTCAGTGGCCGGGAGGTAGGCCACTCCACCGGATGACCGATCCAAAGCCCGGTTCCGGCGGCCCGATAAAGCGCCTCGCGGCCGTGTCGGCTGTCGCACAGAATGCCATAGCCCGGCTGGCCGTCCGCGACCGAAAGGGCCGCGTCGAGGCAGAGTTTCTTGAACGATCCGATCCGCTCGTGACCGGCGTTGGCCGTATCGGCCATCTGTTCGAGCTGAATACGGTGGTCGAAGGCGAAGACACGCATGGTCGACCAGTTGCCGCCGTGCAGCCGGTGCCGATTTGTGGACCAGTGGATCTGTTCCAGTTCCGGGTCCTTGCGCAGGGTCTTGTCCTTCACGCCCCGTTTCAGGAAGAACTGCAGCTCTTCCCAGCTCGGATAGGCCGGTGTGCAGCCGTGCCGGGAGACGGCAAACGCGCCGCATGCGTTGGCGTAGGTCAGGGCCGTGACCCAGTCCTCGCCGGTGATCCAGCCTTTCAGCAGACCGGACATGAAGCCGTCGCCGGCCCCCAGAACGTTGAACACCTCAATCGGGAAGCCGGGACCGGAAATGCCGTCGTCGAGGCTGTCGGGGATCGCGCCTTCGAAGGCGGTTGCCCCCATCGGCCCGCGCTTGCAGACAAGCGTCGCACCCGATACCTTGCGCACGTTGCGCAGTGCCTCGACCGTGTCCGTGGTTCCACCGGCAATGTGGAATTCTTCTTCCGTGCCCACGATCAGGTCGAACAGATGCAGGCTCGATTGCAGCTTGGCCGTCACCTTGTCGGAGGCAATGAAGCGGTTCTCGCCGTCGCCGTGCCCTGACAGACCCCAGAGGTTGGGGCGGTAGTCGATGTCGAGCGCGGTACGGCTGCCGTTTTCGCGGGCAAGCCTCAGTGCCTTCAGAACGGCAGCTTCCGTCTGCGGATGGCTGAGGTGCGTGCCCGTGGCGACCACGGCCTTGGCCGAGGCAATGAACGCGGGATCGATGTCATCTTCGCCAAGAGCCATATCGGCGCAGTTCTCGCGGTAGAAAATCAGCGGGAACTGTTCCTGGTCGCGGATGCCAAGCAGCACAAGCGCGGTGAGCCGCTCCTTGTCGGTGATCACGCCTTGTGTGTCGACACCGTGCCGTTCCAGTTCCTCGCGGATGAAACGGCCCATGTGTTCGTCACCGACACGGGTGATCAGCGCGGATTTCAAGCCGAGCCGAGCCGTGCCGCAGGCCATATTGGTGGGCGAGCCGCCGATATACTTGTTGAAGGACGCCATGTCCTCCAGACGGCCGCCAGCCTGGGCTCCGTAGAGGTCGACCGACGAGCGGCCTATCGTGATGACATCGAGTTTCTTCACGTGCACATTCCGTTTTTGATTCAGCCCGTCAGATGGTGCCGCCGAGGGAACCTTCCAGTTCCGCCAGTTCCTGGCCACCGGCCATCAGGTCCTGAAGTTCTTCCGCTTTTATGTCTCCGCGCTCTGCGGTGCCAAGCGTCTTGCCGCGGTTGAGCACCGTGAACCTGTCGCCCACGGCCATGGCATGGCGCACGTTGTGGGTGATGAAGACAACACCGATGCCTTTTTGGCGGACCTTGTCGATCGTCGCCAGCACGTTGGAGGTCTGGCGCACACCCAGGGCAGATGTCGGTTCGTCGAGGATCAACACCTTGGCCCCGAAGAAGACTGCGCGCGAGATGGCGACCGTCTGGCGTTCACCGCCCGACAATGTGCCGACCGCCTGGTCCGGCGAGCGCAGATGAATGCCCATCTTGGCCATCTCGGTCATGGTGACTTCGTTGGCTTCGGAAAAATCGAAGAACTTGAACGGGCCGAAGCGCCTTTGCGGTTCGCGGCCCATCCAGAAGTTCCGGGTCACCGACATCAGCGGGATCATCGCCAGGTCCTGGTAGACGGTCGCGATGCCGGCTTCCATGGCGTCCCGCGGGCTGTTGAAGCTGACTTCCTTGCCTTCCATCAGGATCTTGCCCTTGGTCGGCTTGTGGACGCCGGACATGGTCTTGATGAAGGTGGACTTGCCCGCGCCGTTGTCGCCCAGAAGGCAGTGGCATTCGCCGGCCTTCACGGAAACGGAGACACCATTGAGGGCGATTACCGGGCCGAAGTGTTTTTCGATATCGACGAGTTCGATGAGGTTGTCGGACATCTTAGCGTTCCCCCGTGATCATGCGGCGGATGTAGGTGTTGAGGATCACGGCGAGCAGCAGGATAACGCCGAGGAAAACCCGGAAGAGCGAACTTTCGACCCCGGCGAAGAAGAGGCCTTGCTGAACAACGCCGAAGATCAGTGCGCCAAGCGCCGCCCCTACCACCGAACCGTAGCCGCCGGTGAGAAGTGCGCCGCCGATCACTACGGAAATGATGGCTTCGAATTCCTTCAGGAGGCCGCGGTCGGCTGCGGCCGAGCCGAATTCCATCACCTGACAGGTGGCGAAAATAGTGGCGCAGAAGGCGGAGAACATGAACATCAGGATCTTGACCCGGTTCACGGGTACGCCGACATAGCGCGCTGCCTGGGCGTCGCCGCCGGCGGCGAAGATCCAGTTGCCGAAGCGGGTACGGGTGAGCAGGATATGGCCGAACACGATCAGGATGATTGCCCAGATCATCAGCATCGGAATGCCTTCGACCACCGGCAGTCCTGCTTTCGGACCGGCAACGAACTTGCCGACAATGCCGAGATCGGCCAGCCAGACAAAGAGGCCGGAAAAGACCTTGCCGCCGAAAAGCCATGCGATCGGATCACCTTCCGCCGCTTCACGCACGCCGCCGATAATGGTCTTGCGGGTGGTGGCGATGGAAATGAAGATCGTCAGACCGCGCAGAATGTAGAGAAAGGCGAGGGTGACGATGAAGGAGGGCAGGCCGGTCTTGATGACCAGGTATCCGTTGAGCCCGCCAATGGCCAGCGCCATGGCAAATGCGACCAGGATACCGAACCATGCGGGGAACCCCCACTGAACAGTGAACAGCGCGATGATGACGCCGGAAAAGCCGATCATCGAACCGACGGAGAGGTCGAACTCTCCGGCGATCATCAAAAGGCAGGCGCCGACGGCGATGATGGCGAACTGGGCAGAGACTGTGCCCCAGTTGATGATGCCTTCCGGGGCAAACATGCCGCTGTCGCTGGCGATGCCGAGGAAGAACATGAATACGAGAATAGTGCCGCAGATCGCGCCCAGCTCCGGGCGGATCAGGGCCTTGCGCATAGGCGACATTTCGCGGATGCGCTCGTCTTTCCGAGGGGCGGCTGCCGATTGTGTCTCAGCCATAGGTCTCCTCCTGCGTGCCGGGGTGGCCGGCCGCGTCCAGTATGCGGCCCGGCCGCAGAACAGTGTTCTGGAATTCAGCGCTTACCCTTCGGGGTGCGCGAGCGTGTCAGTTGCAGGGGAGAGGCGGAAGGCCGCCTCTCCACAGGGCCGCGCCTGGCGGCCCTTCAGCTTAGCGGTATTCGCCGGCGTATTTTTCCACCAGGGCAATGTTGCCCTTGGTCACGAAACCCGGGCCGGAGTTGATTGAGTTGCCCGGAACCACGCCGTAACGAGCCAGGTTCGTCAGGATGACGACCGGCAGGTAGCCCTGCAGGTAAGGCTGCTGGTCGATGGCAAAGGCAATCACGTCACCCTTGATGGCTTCAGCGATTTCACCGGAAAGGTCGAAGGTGCCGAAGTGGATGGTGCCGGACTTGCCCATGTCTTCCAGCGCAGCCAGCGTCGGATGCGCAGAGGTCGGGCCGAGGGTCAGGACGCCATTGGTGTCCGGGTTGCCCTGCAGGTAGGCCATGACCTTGGACTTGATTTCAGCCGGGTCCTGGCCGCTGTCGATCATCTGGCCGCCCAGTTCGACGCCCAGTGCATCAGCATAGCCCTGGCAACGTTCAACCGAAGCCGGGTTGGTGATGTAGTGGTTCACACAAAGGAAGCTGGTGACGCCGGCCGCCTTGGCCTTTTCACCTGCACCCTTGCCGGCATCGTATTCCGGCTGGCCGACATGCATCAGAGCGCCGATTTTCTTGGACTGCTCTTCAGTGCCGGAGTTGATGGTGATGACCGGAATGCCCTTGGCAACCGCGTTGGACAGCGGGCCGCTCAGAACGTCGTAGTCGGCGATCGTCGCGATGATGCCGTTCGGGTTGGACGCAGCAGCCTGTTCGATGATGCGAGCCATGTCGGCAAGATCGCCTGTCGGCGGGTTGCGGTATTCCACTTCAACGCCCATCTGGCCACCGGCAACGGTGATGGCGTTCTTGATCGTGTTCCACCAGCTGTCGCTGTCCGGTGCATGGCTGACCAGAACGAAACGTTCGCCATCAGCGGAGGCCGGAGCGGCAAGGCCGGTAAAGGCAACGGCGGCAGCCGCCATTGCAATAAGTGTCTTCTTCATGGTGTTCCTCCCAGAACGTGGTCCGCGGGCCTCGAACAATCCCACCCGCGTCATCAGAAGTCTGTGGCGGCTCGGGATCGCCGTTGCCGCATTTGGAATATAAATTCCATTTTTATCGAAGCGCAACAGATTTTTTCCAGAAAGATCACAGCCTGTTCCGTTGGGCCCCCACGGAAACGGCCAGGGCAATGGCCAGGGAGAGACTTGCGGACAGCGCCCGGAACGCGCCTACGTCCAGTTCCGAGACCAGTAGCTGGATTGCTTTCAGGCGTGCGAGCGGGCTGGTCACGACATCCGTAATCGCGACAATGTCAGCGCCGCTGGCACGGGCCTTGGTGGCCATGTCGATGGTCATTTCCGTGTACGGGGCGAAGGTCACCGCGATGACCGCGTCGTTCGGTCGGATCAGGTGTTCCATGTTGATGTTGGCGATGCCTGAATGGAGAACCGCCGGCACGTCCATCTTTTCGAAGGCATAGGCAAGATACGACGTGACCGGGAAGGCCCTGCGGAAGCCGATCATGTGAATCGTCTCGGCACGGGCCAGCACATCGACTGCCTGTTGAAGCGCGGTCGGGTCGACGGTTGTCAGCAGGTTTTCCAGCGAAGAACGGCCAACCTCGACGAATTCGGCCAGGAGCGCAGAAGGGGACTCGGTGCCGTGCTCGCGCAGTTTGGCGAGGCGGGTGGCGTAGTCCGGCCATTTCTGGGAATAGTCCGAGCGGAACAGTTTCTGCATTTGCGAAAAACCGGAAAAGCCCATTTCCTGGCAGAAACGCATCACGGCGGACGGCTGAACGTCGGCGCCTTCGGCAAGTTCGGCAACCGTGGAAACCGCCACCTTGTCTGGGTTGGCGGCGATGTAGTTTGCGAATTGTTTCAGGCGCTTGGGCAGTCTTTCGGCGGTGCTGCCGAGCCGGGCAAAAAACGCATCGATCGACTGCGGCGGCGCAAGGATTTCGGCGGAGGCGAGATTGGGTTCATTTTCTGGATCGGGCGAGGCGTCATTCATTGTCTTCTTCTTTTCCGGCTTGACACATTCCGTCGAAAATGATTTTGGAATTTTTATTCTAAATTGGCAAGCGCTGGTTCAAACCGCTCTGCCACATGTCATCCGGGAGGAAGTATCATGGCCGTCAATGTCGCCCTGCTTGGGGCTGGACGTATCGGTAAAGTGCACGCAAAGGCCGTTGGCGCGGCCGCCGGTGCGACGCTCGTCGCTGTTGCGGACGCCTTCCCGGAAGCCGCCGAAACGCTTGCAGCCGCCTATGGCGCCCGTGTCAGCACGATCGAAGAGATCGCTGCCGCCGGGGATGTCGACGCGGTGATCATCTGCACGCCGACCGACACCCATGCCGATCTGATCGAAAAGTTTGCACGCGCAGGCAAGGCGATCTTCTGCGAAAAGCCGGTCGATCTGTCGCTAGACCGGGTGAAAGCCTGCCTGAAGACGGTAGAAGACCTTGGCGCAACCTTGATGCTGGGGTTCAACCGCCGTTTCGATCCGCATTTCCGCGCCGTGCGCGCAGCCATTGACGAAGGGCGGATCGGCGACGTGGAAATGGTGCAGATCACCTCGCGCGATCCGGGTGCACCGCCGCCATCCTACATCACGTCGTCCGGCGGCATCTTCCGTGACATGACCATCCATGATTTCGACATGGCCCGGTTCCTACTCGGCGATGAAGTCACGACCGTCTACGCGACCGCGTCGGTTCTGGTCGATCCGGAAATCGGCAAGCTCGGCGATTACGACAGCGCGATGGTGGTGCTGACGACGGCGTCCGGCAAGCAATGCTCCATCTCCAATTCCCGCCGGGCAACCTATGGCTACGACCAGCGCATCGAAGTGCATGGCTCCAAGGGTGTGGTGAGTGCGGAAAACCAGCGTCCGGTATCTATCGAAGTGGCAACCGAAGCCGGATACACCCGTCCGCCGTTACATGATTTCTTCATGACCCGCTACACGGAAGCCTATGCGGCTGAAATCACCGCTTTCGTCGAGGCTATTGAAACCGGTACTGCGCCGTCACCGAGTGGCGAGGACGGATTGAAGGCGCTCGCCCTGGCGGAAGCTGCCCTCAAGTCCATCGCCGAACGCCGCGCCGTCGGCATGGACGAAGTCTGAGCGTCAGAACCACTATGACCTCATCCTGAGGAGGACCGTCTGGTCCGTCTCGAAGGATGGGCGGCACACTCATGAGCAAGCAGCCCATCCTTCGAGACAGCGCCAAGGCGCTTCCTCAGGATGAGGTTAAAGGGCGGAACGGTCCGCTTCGTCACCTCCGGGAGGATCGGATTACATGACAAGTCTCGGTATCGGATTGATCGGCACCGGTTTCATGGGAAAGTGCCATGCGCTTGCCTATGGTTCGGTGAAAGCGGTGTTCGGCGATGTGCCGGCGACACGCCTGGAAGTTCTGTGCGATGTTCCTGCAGAAAAGGCAGAAGCCTTTGCCGACCAGTTCGGCTTTGCAAGGGCAACGAGCGACTGGAAAGATCTGATTGCGGATCCGAAGGTCGGTATCGTCTGCATCACCACACCCAACAAGGTGCACAAGGAAATGGCGCTTGCCGCGCTCGAGGCCGGCAAGCATGTGCATCTGGAAAAACCGATGGCGCTCAGTCTGGAGGACGCCAGACAGATGCTGGCTGTTGCCGAAAGAACAGGTGCGAAGACCATCGTCGGCTACAACTACCTGCATAATCCGGCGATTTCGCATGCCCGCAAACTCATCGCGGATGGCGCCATCGGCCGGATCGTGCATTTTCGCGGAATGGTCGATGAAGACTACCAGGCTGATCCGAACCTCGCCTGGACCTGGCGGGCAACCAAGGCCGATGCCGGCCTCGGCACGCTCGGCGATCTTGGCTGCCATCTGATTTCGCTCGCAACCGCGCTCGTCGGACCGGTCGAAAGCCTGGTCGCGGAGACAAGGACGGTTCATGAAACACGGCCCATGGGCAATGGCTCAAGCGAGCGGCGTCCGGTTGAAAACGAAGACATCGCATCTGCGCTGCTGACCTTCGAAAACGGTGTCCATGGTGTTGTCTCGACCTCGCGCAGTGCCTGGGGCCGCAAGAGCTACATCGGCTTCGAGGTGCATGGAACGGAAGGCATGATCACCTTTGATCAGGAGCGCATGAACGAACTCCGTCTCTATCAGAACCGGGGTGAGCTTGCCGAACAGGGTTTCAAGACGTTGCTCAGCGGGCCAGCTCATCCCCCGTACGGGCAATTCGTTCCGGCCGCCGGCCATCAGCTCGGGTTCAACGATCTGAAGGTGATAGAGGTTCATGAGTTCCTGAAGGCGATTTCCGAAGGGCGCAATGCCGTGCCGTCCTTCCGGGAGGCGCTCCATTTCGAGGCGGTCATTCATGCGATTGCCGAGGCCGGAGAGACGGGCTCCCGGGTACGGGTTGCCAGGGCGGACTGACGCCGACAGCATCCCACTGTCTATCGCTCACTTTATTGTTCAATGGGCGCGAACAGGCCGGTTCCTGTTCGCGCCCTTTATCTGTTGCGGATGATCCCTATAAACTCTTGAGAATACAGACCGTTGGTCCGCCGTGCCCGGCAGGCCTTGCCGGCTCTGCGGGCTTACTCAGATCCGGGAGATCCTCTTGGCCAAGGTAATCGTTTTCTTTGCCCACCCACGACCGCACAGGTCGGAGGTGAACCTGCCGCTGTTTGAAACCGCGCGGTCGATCAAGGAGATCACCACCGTTGATCTTTATGCGGACTATCCGGATTTCAGCATCGATATCGACCGGGAACAGGACCGCCTGCGGGCTCATGACGTGGTTGTCTTCCAGCATCCGCTTTACTGGTATTCGGCGCCCGCCATCATGAAAGAGTGGCAGGATCTAGTGCTGGAACATGGCTTTGCCTATGGTCATGCCGGCAAGGCATTGCATGGCAAGGTGTTTCTGAACGCGGTCACGACCGGTGCCAAACCGGATGCCTATTCGCAGACGGGCATGAACCATGCCGAGTTGCGCAGCTTGCTGGGCCCATTCGAAAAAACGGCGGATCTGTGCGGCATGCGCTACCTTGCGCCCTTTGCGCTGTTCGGGGCCGGGCGGGCACTGGAGGAAAACCGCTTTGAGGCCCACCGCCATGCCTATGGAAAGCTTCTGAATGCTTTGGTCCGCGATCAGCTGGATCTTGCAAAGGCGGCCGCAGCGCCGGTGCTGCCGGATGACCTGGATGCGTTCCTGCTGGCAGGGGAGACGGTTTGATGGCGCTGCTCAGCGAAGCCTTCGTCTATCTGTGCGCGGCCGTCATCGCGGTGCCGATTGCCAACCGGCTCGGCCTTGGCTCCGTGCTCGGTTATCTGATCGCCGGTGTGGTGATCGGGCCGGTCATCGGCATCGTCGGGTCGGAAGCGGCCGACGTGCAGCATTTTGCAGAATTCGGCGTGGTGATGATGCTGTTCCTGGTCGGGCTGGAACTGCAGCCCACCATGCTCTGGAAAATGCGCCAGCAGCTTGTCGGGCTTGGCGGCCTGCAGGTTGTCGGGACAGCGCTCGTCTTTGCCGCGGCCGGTCTGGCGTTCGGTCTTCACTGGCAGAGCGCTTTGGCGCTCGGCATGATCCTGTCGCTTTCCTCCACCGCCATCGTCTTGCAGACCCTCAACGAGAAGGGCTGGCTGAAAACGCAAGGTGGGCAGAGTTCCTTCTCGGTGTTGCTGACCCAGGATATCGCGGTCATTCCAATGCTGGCGCTTCTTCCATTGCTTGCCATCAGTGGCCATGGCGGGGAAGGAGCCGCGGATGGGCATGGCGAGAGTGCCGGTCATGGTGGTGAAGCTCTGGCGGCCTTGCCGGGCTGGGCACAGGCTCTTGTCATTCTGGCTGTTATTGCCGCCATCATCCTGGCAGGGCGTCATCTGCTGCGGCCTGTCTTCCGGTTCATAGCCGAAGCACGCCTGCGGGAAATCTTCACGGCAACCGCGCTGCTGCTCGTAATCGGCATCGCCCTGGTCATGGATTTTGTCGGTCTGTCGCCGGCCCTCGGAACCTTCCTTGCCGGGGTTGTCCTGTCCGACAGCGACTATCGTCATGAGCTGGAAAGCGATATCGAACCCTTCAAGGGCCTGTTGCTTGGCCTGTTCTTCCTGACGGTCGGGGCGGGGATCGATTTCGACCTGCTGTTCGGTGCCCCTTTATCGATCCTTGGACTCGCGCTCGGCTTGATGGCAGTCAAGTTTCTGGTGCTGTTCCTGCTTGCAGCCCTCTTTCGCCTCACCGGGCCAGATCGGTGGCTGTTCGCGCTCGGGCTGGCACAGGCAGGGGAATTCGCTTTCGTGTTGTTCGGATTTGCCTCGGGCAGCGGGGTGCTGGAACCATCGCTGATCAAGACCATGACCCTGGTGGTGGCGATTTCCATGCTGCTGACACCCGCGTTGTTCATCTTCTACGAAAAAATCGTCGCTCCACGGGCTCTGGCGAAAGCGGATCGGGAACCGGATGTCATCGACAGGCGCGGCCGGGTTGTTGTCGCGGGCATGGGCCGGTTCGGCCAGATCGTCTCGCGACTGCTGCTGACCAGTGGTTATGACGTGATCATTCTCGATCATGACCCGCAGACGATCGAAAATCTGCGCAGGATAGGCATTCGAACCTTCTATGGGGATGCGACCCGGCCAGACCTTCTGCACGGTGCCGGGCTGGACGATGCCGACCTCTTCGTTGCCGCGCTAGATGATCGCGACAAGCAGACGGAACTGGTGGAACACGTTGCCAAGACCTATCCGAATGTCCGGATCCTCGCCCGTGCCCGCGACCGGCATCACGTCTACGAACTGGAAAATGCCGGTGCTCATTGTGCCGAGCGAGAGGTCTTCGAAGGGGCCTTGGCGCTTGGGCGCCAGGCCTTGACCGAGCTGGGGTACCATCCGTTCCGGGCGCGCACCAAGGCGAGGGAATTCCGTCATCACGACATTGCGATGCTCGATGACCTTCGCGAGAATTTCAACGACGGTGGCGTCGACACTTCCTATATCGATGCCATGCGGGCGCATTCCGAAACCCTGTTCGAAATCATGCAAGTCGACAGGGGTGGTGATCGCCCTGAAGGATCGGAGCGTGGCTGGACACCTCCCCCAAAGGGCGATGCGACGCTCTGACGGGAGGCGGAAAGCAGCGTTCCGACGAAAGAATGAGGTTTCCCCGTGGTAACCACTGCCTTTTCCCGGCTGGCAGCGGCTCCTATATGCGGGGCAAGACAGACAATGGCGCCGGCCAGACAAATGGCTGACAGCGCCGGAACAGGAACCAATCATGACTTCGCAAGACACCGACACAACCGGCCTCGATGATGTGTTGCAGATCGACATTGTTTCCGATGTCGTCTGCCCGTGGTGCATCGTCGGCTTCAAGCAGCTCGAACAGGCGATCGCAAGGACCGGCGTTACGGCCGCCATCAAATGGCATCCTTTTGAACTCAATCAGGATATGGCTGCCGAGGGAGAGAACCTGCGCGAACACATCATGCGCAAATACGGCTCCAGCGCGGAGCAATCCCAGGCAGCGCGGGACCGGCTGACGGACCTTGGCGCTAGCCTTGGTTTCGAGTTCAATTTCACGGATGACATGCGCATGGTGAACACCTTCAAGGCGCACCAGCTGATCCATTGGGCCGGTGAGAGCCGCAAGGAACACCAGTTGAAGATGGCGCTGTTCCAGGCCTATTTCGGCGACCGGAAGGACCTCAATGACAATCAGGTTCTGGCGGATGTGGCCGAAAGCATTGGTCTCAACCGGGCTGAAGCCCTTGCCGTTCTGGAAGACGGCCGCTTTGCCGAAACCGTTCGTGCGGAAGAAGCCTTCTGGACCGGCAACGGCATTCACGGCGTTCCGGCTGTCATCTTCGAGCGTCAGCACCTGGTATCAGGCGCACAGGGCGTCGACAATTTCTCGGCCATCATCACCGAGCTGACGAAAGGCAAGGCGGCCTGACGGCACAGCCGTAAAGATAACCTGTAGATCGTCCAATATCTTCGCCATGCCATGGCTACCATGGCATCCATGCCGTTTCGTTCCCGCTCGACAGGCCCTTTTTTGCGGCGCTGTTTCGGCATGGATTGCAGGTACAAGCCCTGCAATCACGGGGAGGAGGAAGAGTTCGGTTATCTAACCACTCTCAGGGTAGAACCAACTTTGCCTTACAGCTTTTCGAACAACACCCCTGCAGCTTCGATCCGACCGGCAGGTGTGTCGGCAGGCTCGGCGCCGTAATTTGTCCAGATCCTCAGGCCATCGGTCACACGGCAGCGGGCGCCGCCGGCAAGGTCGAGCGTGTCGATCCCGGCTTCTTCGCACAGCATGGTGTAGAGGCGCTTCAGCACGGTTTCGTCACCCCAGCCGCCGACATAGACGAGATGTTCCTGGCGGTAGGCGGCGGGTTGGCCGTCTTCCAGTTCCAGGATGACTTCGCCAGCACCTTCCAGTTCCTCGCGGTAGCCGGTGAAGGCGCCGCCGCCCTTGAGCGGCATCGGCATATCTGGGCGCAGGCTTTCGACCCGTGAGACCGCAAGGTCAAGCCCGGGCATGTCTGGTGGCAATGGCACGGGAATGACCATGTCGGCGTTGCGGGCGGCTGTGCGTGGGCCCATCACCACCAGCGCTTCGGTTTCGGCAAGCACCTGTTTCAGGTCCTGCGGCACGTAGATCAGGCCAGGCAGGGCAATAATCTTGTAGCCGGAAAAGTCGCGGGTTTCGCCGCGCAGGATATCAATCGAAAGCCCGAGCTTGCGCAGCGCCTTGTAGGTGTCGAAAACAAGCTGGAAATAGGAAAGCCCCTTGCCGTGCGGCTGGGTGGTCCAGGCGAAATCCGCGTCATAGTCGAAGATCAGTGCAACAGGTGCCTGTGGGGCCGAGACGTCAGGCGCGTCGCGCAATTCGTCGGCGACCTTGCGGGCTTCGAGCAGTGCCGGTGCATCGGCATTGTCCGGGCGCAGCATGCCGGCATGCATCTGTTCCTGCGCGAAAGGCGCCTGTCGCCAACGGAAATAGCACACGGCCTCGGCCCCATGGGCATACGCCTCCCAGGCCCAAAGCCGCATCATGCCCGGCAGAGGAGCAGGATTGTGGGGGGCCCAGTTCACCGGTCCCGGCTGTTGTTCCATCACCCACCAGCGGCCCTTGCCAACGGCCCGGTAAAGATCGTGGTGGAAGGCCTGGAAGTCCGGATCGCCCTGGCGCATGAAGGCTCGCTGATGGGCGTCATTCGCGCCGACACGGTCTTCCAGAAAACCGAGCGGGTAGCTGTCCCATGTCGCGATCTCGAGATCGTCGCCGACCTTGAAGTGGTCGAAGTCCGTTACCCGGCCCATGTAGTTGTGGCTGATCGGTGCGCTGGAATGCGCCCGGATGATATCGACCTGACGCTTGTTGAAGGTAACCACCTGATCGGAGGAGAACCGCCGGAAAGCAAGCGTGTGCGAGGGGTTCGGTTCGGTTACGGTCAGGTTCGGCAGGTCGATCTCGTCAAAGGAGAGATACTCCATAGACCAGAACACGTTGCCCCAGGCGCGGTTGAGCGCCTCGATGGAGCCGTAGCGGCCCTTCAGCCAGATCCGGAACGCTTTTCGCGCAGCATCCGAATAGGAGAGAATCGTGTCGTGGCAGCCATATTCGTTGTCGGTCTGCCAGGCGGCGACATGCGGATTGTTGCCGTAGCGCTCGGCGACAAGCTTCACGATCCGGTCGCTCTCCTGCCGAAAGCCCTCGTGCGAAAAGCAGTAGTGGCGGCGGGAACCAAACTTGCGGGGATTGCCGTTGGCATCGACGGCGACCATGTCCGGATGCTTGTCGACAACCCAGCGCGGCGGCGTTGCGGTCGGTGTGCCGAGAACGACCTTCAACCCGGCACGGCCCAAGGTCTCGATGGCCCTGTCCAGCCACTCGAAGTGCAAGTCACCGGGGCGGGGCTCGAGGCGCGACCAGGCGAATTCACCGATGCGGATCCATGTCAGCCCGGTCTCGGCCATCCGGCGGGCATCAGCTTCCCAGATTTCTTCCGGCCAGTGTTCCGGATAATAGCAGGTGCCGAGAGTGCGTTTCATGATGGATGCTCACTGCTTGATGGTTCGGCAACGCTCATCCGGATGGTGAAGCGTTGCCACATGTTCCGTGTCATTCCCGCAAAGGCGGGGCCTGACAACCCTTTAAAGGTCCACTGAACTTGCATTTTGTCCCGGTGCTCCCAACACTTTGCCCGGGAGATGGACGGCGGCCCTGTTAGAGCAACACCCTGTGCTCGCTCTGTCCACGAACCTTCACTTGCGCGAAATAGGTCTTGCCTTCGTGCTCGCCAGTAAGACCTTCGGCGGCGGATGTGGCAAAGAGCGTCTGCAGATCCGCCCCGCCGAATGCCGGGCAGGAAATCTGTTTTGCAGGCATGGAAACGGCCTCGGCAAATTTCCCGTCCGCTGTATAGCGTGCAACGTGGTTCGCCCCCCAATGGGCGTTCCACAGGAATCCTTCGCTATCGACCACGGCGCCATCCGGATTGAACCCGTCGGCGGACAGATCGACGAACAGGGACGGCGCACCTGCTGGCCAGCCCTCGGCGTCCAGGGCGACCTTCTGAATGGTCAGGGTGTCGGTGTCGGCGAAATAGGCTGTCCTGCCGTCCGGCGAAAAACAGATCGCGTTGGAAATGGTGATGTCGGAGAACAGCTTGCGCAGCTCTCCCTTGTAATAGCGGTAGATCGATCCGGCGTTCTTTTCGGCACCAAAGCCCATGGTGCCGATCCAGAAGCCTCCCTTGGGATCTGCCCTGCCGTCGTTGGACCGCGTGATTGCGTTGTCGGCCTCCAGATCGCAGATCTTTGCGGAGGCTTCCGTTTCCAGATTGAACAGGAACAGCTTTGAAGAGCTGGCGATCAGGAGTTCGGTCCGGCTGACCCAGCCTGCGGCAGAAACATATTCATCGAACTGCCAGGTCTTTTCCGTGCCGTTGTCACGGCTGAGCAGGCGCTTGTTGAGAATGTCGAACCAGAACAGCTGCTGGCGTTCGGGATGCCACAACGGGCCTTCGCCAAGGGTGCACTGGCGCTCGTCGAAAACTGTGCTCATGACATCACCTGCATGCTGCAACGGCCGCGTCGTAGGCGGCGACGATTTTTTCGGCCCGGTCGCTGACTTCGGCAACGCTGAAACCGGGTTTGAACAGAGCCGTTCCGATGCCGAAGCCGGCAGCCCCGGCCTTGATCCAGTCCCCGAAATTGTCCGGGCCGGCACCGCCCACGGCATAGGTCGCAGTGCCCTTCGGTAATACCGCCAGCATCGCCTTCAGTCCGTCCGGGCCGATGAGCGAGGCTGGAAAGAATTTGAGGCCATCTGCCCCGCTGCGCAGCGCCGTGAAGCACTCGCTTGGCGTCATCACACCGGGAAAAGAAGACATGCCTTCGGCTTTCGTCGTCTTGATGACATCCGGATTGCAGTCGGGCGATACGATCAGCGTGCCGCCGGCGTTCTTGACGTCGCGCACCTGTTCGGGCGCCAGTACGGTGCCTGCGCCGATCTCGGCGTTCGACGAAAAGGCCTTGGCCATGGCGGCAATGCTGACAAGCGGGTCCGGCGAGTTGAGCGGAACCTCGATACGAGTGATGCCGGCGGCAATCAGGCATTCGGTAACGGGCAGAGCCTCGTCCGGGGTCAGGCCGCGCAGGATGGCTATCAGGTTACGGCTCATGAATGCTCCGGTTCGTAGAAGGAATAGGCAAGGGTCAGGCCCTTCAAGGTGATGGTTTCCGCATCGAGCTGCCTTGAGGCATGGCCGAGATGCGTCAAGGCGCTGCGATAGGCACCGGCGATCTTGTCGCTGCCCAGCAGGGCCGTGTTACCAAGGTCGAAATCACGGCTGACAGCGGCCAGTTCGGCTCCGATCAGAAGCCCCGATAATCTGCCGCTTGCCTGTGCAGGGCCAAGGTCCGCGACAAGGCCTGCAGCGCGCACGCCGAAGAGATCGGCAGTCAGCGCTTCGGGCGCATTGAAACTGTGTTCGGCCGCTTCGGCAAAGGCTGTGCTGTCGAGGTCATCGGCGGAAAGGCCGTGCCGCAGGACGGAGTGTTTGGACAGAAGCGCGAAGGTCTCCCCTGTCATGAAGGTGCGGAACCGCTCAATTCGTCCGTCCTGGAGAGCGACCCATTTGGTGTGCGTTCCAGGCAGGCACAAGGTGCCGGTATATTTCTGATTATCCGCAAGGAACCCCGCGATCTGTGTTTCCTCGCCGCGCATGACATCGGGAGGGGTGAGCTGCTTGATGCCCGGCAGGATGCGCACGTCAAGGCGCGGGTCGGCTGCATCCACCCGGGTAGCGTTCCGGATCGACGGCGGCGCGCAGGGTACGGTCATGTAGGGAGCTTCGGCCCAACCCTGCCGGGACCCGGCCATGCCGCAGACGATCACAGGTGTGACCTCACCGTCCTTCAGGAGGTCAGCGATCAGTTCGATCAGAGCGGGTTCGAAATCCTGTTTCTCCAGTCGCCCCATGCCCTTTTCGGAGCTGCGATGGGCAAGGATGCCGCCGGCTTCGTCAAGCGCCCAGATGCGCAGATTGGTGGTGCCCCAATCCGCCGCGATCCAGGACGCTTTTGGATGTGTGTTCATCCCGTCACCACCACGCCGCCATCCACGACCAGCGCCTGTCCGGTCATCGCCTTGCTGGTTCTGGAGGCAAGGAAAAGCACCGGGTCAACCATGTCGTCCGGCTGCAGTTCAACCTTGAGACACTGCCGGTCGATGTGCGCTGCCAGACCTTCCGGCGTTACCCACATGTCCTTCTGCTTCTGGGTCAGGACCCAGCCGGGCGCAATTGCGTTGACGCGGATGTTCTCCGGGCCGAATTCCCGTGCGAGGCTGCGGGTCATGCCGTTGATGCCGGAATTCGCGGTCGTGTAGACCGGGTAGCCCGCATTGCCCATCATGTAGGAGATGGACGAGAAGTTGACGATGGAGCCACCGCCGGCCGCTCGCATGCCGGCAACCACATGCTGGCAGGCAAAGAAATAGGCTTTCAGGTTGATCGCCACGGACCAGTCCCAGAACGCCTCGTCAACCTCTTCGGTCTTGTGGCGTTTGTCGTTGGCGGCATTGTTGACCAGAACCGTGATCGGGCCATGGGCTTCTGCTGCCTGATCCAGGGCTGCCTTGAGGGCAGCCATGTCTGTGATGTCACAGGGCAGGTACAGCGGACGGCGGCCGAATTTCTGTTCCATCTCGTCGCAGAAGGGCGCTGCGTCGGAACGCTGCACAAAGGCGACCTTCGCCCCCTGCCGCAGAAAGCCCTCCGTCAGCGCCGCGCCAATGCCGGAGCCGCCACCGGTGATGAATACCGATGCGTTGTCGAGATCCGGGTATGTTGCGTACATGGCACTTCCTCAATTGTTTTGGCGGCCTAAGCCGAAATCGGTTCGTTTTGAGTAACGTTACTCAAAGACGTTCGCCTTCCACAACCCAGACGGTTTCAGGGAACCGCCAGGGGAGCGTGAGCCCGTGGGACATCAGATATTGTCCACTGGCTTCAAGGTCTTGATGTTTCAGGAGAGGCGCACCGCGGGACAGCCGGGGCGCTTCGTCCCGATTGACGAGAGATAGCCTGTATCTGCCTTGCGGGTCCAGACCGGTCAAGCGTAACGGACGCGGCAGGATCTGGTCACTTGGTCGCGTCAGCGCGGCAAACGCAACGAACCGGCTGCCGTCGCCGGCAAGCTGCTGTTCTGCGATCACGGCCGGATCGGCGCTGTCGAGCCGCAGGATATCGGCTTGCATCATCCAGCTCCGATTGGCTTTCCACCAGCTCGTGACATTGCGCAGCGTTTCGGCTTCGGCTTCTGTCAGCTCACGCGGGTCCATCTCGAAGCCCATGTGGCGTTGAGCCGCGGTCCAGGCGCGCAGACGAATGTCCATCGTCCGGCCGGAAGTATGGCAGTGACGGGGCCCGACGTGAGAGCCTGTTACCGAGGCTGGCAGGAACAGGGCGGCATCGTGCTGAATACGCTGGCGTTCCAGCGCATCGTTACTGTCCGAAAGCCAGACCCGGTGCGTGCGTTCCAGAACGCCGAAGTCGATCCGCCCGCCGCCGGACGAGCAGCTCTCGATCTCCACTGCCGGAAAATCGGACCGCAGACGGTCGACCAGCTCGTAAAAGCCTTCGGCCTGTTCGGCATCGACCACGGGCAGGATGCGGTTGTGGTCCCACTTGATGTAACTGATGTCGTTGTTTTTCAGGACATCGGCGATGTGGGCATAAAGATAGTCGCGAACCTCCTGGTTGGACACGTCCAGCACCAGTTGCTGGCGCCCGCGGATCTGGTCTGCGTGACCGAGCACCCAGTCGGGATGGGCGCGGCAGAGGTCACTGTCCTCGTTGACCATTTCCGGTTCGAACCAGATGCCGAACTCCATGCCGAGCGCCTTGATATGGTCGATCAGCGGGGTGAGGCCGTCCGGGTACTTGCGTTTGTCGATCACCCAGTCTCCCAGAGACGAGGTGTCGTCATCCCGGCGGCCAAACCAGCCGTCGTCCAGCACAAAGCGCTCGGCGCCCAGGCCCGCCGCTTGGGAGGCGATGGCTTTGAGTTCGTCGAGGTCGTGTTTGAAATAGACCGCTTCCCAGCAATTGTAGTGGACCGGGCGGGGAGTGCGGGCTCCCTGAACCACATGGTCGCGAACATGGCGCTGGAACCGAACGGCGGCACCGTTGAAGCCGGTGGCGGAATAGGTGGCGTAGAGCGGTGCGGTGACGAAGTGGCGTCCGCTGGAAAGGCTGGCAGTGGCGTGGCCGAACTGGACCTGGCGACGGCCATCGGCAAGTTCCTCGGCAACCATCTTGTGGCCCCCGGACCAGCCATAGTGAAACGCGAAAGCTTCACCGGCCGTGTTGGACGTTCCGGCATTGCAGACAACAAGCCCCGGGAAATGGGCGTGGTCCGTGCGGCCCGTGCGGTTGTCGCGGACACGGGCACCGGGCGCAAACGGCAGGCGGCGGGTCAGGAATTCCGCGCACCAGCGGCCGGAAAACTCGATCATCTCGCCAGTGTGAGCCGGGACCGGCAGAACCGGAGCCGCCAGCCAGTCGACCGTGATCTCATCGGCGCTTTCCAGCCGTGTCTGAAGCTTTAACAGGGAGGTTTCCGGTGTCAGGACGAGATCGAAGACGAGGCTGAGATCAAGGCTGTTGTCGGCAAAGACAAGCGTCAGGCCATGCTCCGAAGCGGCTTCGCTTTCGAACCGGAAACTGGGCATGAGCGGCGCGCCGGATGCGTTCCTTGCAGTCAGGCCGGTTTGCCCGGGGAAGCTTTCGGAGGCTTCCGGACACAGGCTCAGACCGGCGTTGCGGTCGACCATGCCACCGGTGACGTCGGCAAGTGCGGCTGCCGAAAGCGTCTCCAGGTTTTCGCCAGTGGGAAGGGCGGGCCCCCAGTAGACAGCTTCCGGCAATCGGTCGTCGAAGCTGGCCAGGACCAGGCTCTGTCTGTCATCTCCAAGATGCCAGCTGCGGATCATTTCACGGCTCCGAGTGTGAGGCCTGCAATAAAGTGGCGCTGCATCAGGAAGAACATGGCGACAGGCGGCAGGGCGGCCACGATGGAACCGGCGCTCATCAGGTGGTAGGCAGCACGATATTGCGCGTTGAAGGACGTGATGCCGGCGGTGACAGGCTGGCTTTCAACGCCCTGGGTCAGCACCACGGCCCAGAAGTAGTCGTTCCAGATAAAGGTGAAGATCAGCACCGACAGCGCGGCGATGGCCGGCTTCATCAGCGGTAGCACCACGTACCAGAAGATCCGCCATTCGGAGACGCCCTCAACGCGCGCGGCCTCTATCAGCTCAAACGGCAGGGCACGGATGAAGTTGCGCATGAAGAGTGTGCAGAAGCCGGTCTGGAAGGCGATGTGGAACAGAACCAGGCCGGTGATGGTGTTGTAGAGGCCCATCTGCAGGGTCAGGTCGCGCACCGGTACCATCAGGATCTGGAATGGCACGAAGTTGCCCGCCACGAACATGAAGAAGAGCCAGATATTGGCCTTGAACTTGTAGATGCCGAGGGCGAAGCCGGTCATGCACGAGAGGCCAACCGCGCCAATCACCGTTGGAATGGTGATCTTGAACGAGTTCAGCAAATACTGCGGCATGTCCGAGCCGGTGAAGACCAGCGCGTAGTTGGTGAAGCCTTCGAAGGATGACGGCCAGCCCCAGTAGTTGGCGTTGGCAAAATCCGAATCCGGCTTGACCGAAAAGATGGCGACCGCGATCAGCGGCAGCAGCCACAGGATCAGCGCCAGCGGAAGCAGCGTCTGATAGGTGATCTGCCAGGGGCGGGACGTGCGTTCGATCGGTGTCGGGAACATGTCAGCGCGCCTTTTCTTCTTTGTACATCGACCAGAGGAAGTAGGCGATGAAGGCCAGCATGATCAGGAACAGCACCACGGCAATGGCAGCGCCGTAGCCCATGCGGAAGCCGTATTCGGAGAGTGCGACCTCGAACATGTAGAAGCTGAGCACCCGGCTGGCGCCGAAGGGCCCGCCGTTGGTCATGACCGAAATCAGGTCGAAAGAGCGCAAAGCGCCGATGATGGTGACGACGAAGGCGATGAAGGTGGCCGGGCGAAGCTGCGGCACGATGATGTACCAGAGCATGCGCCAGCCCTTGGCGCCGTCGAGGCGTCCGGCCTCGATCTGCTCCGGATCAACCGCGTTGAGGCCGGTGAGATAGAGGATCATGCAATAGGCCGTCTGGGGCCAGAGGCCCGCGACGATGATGCCCACGGTGACCCAGTTCTCGTCCCCCAGCACGTTGAGCGGCGGCAGGCCGACCGCGCCGAGCAGAACGTTGAGGATGCCGAATGTCGGGTCGTAGAACCAGGTGAACACCAGGCCGACGACGACCTGGGAAATCACGAAGGGAAAGAAGAACAGGGATTTGTACAGCCGGATGCCGGTGACGGTCTGGTTCAGGAACAGCGCGATGAACAGACCGGCCGGAATGGCAAGCAGATAGAGCAGCAGCCAGATGACGTTGTTCTTCAGCGAGGTGTAGAACGCGTCATCCCAGTAGAGTTCCTCGTAATTGTAGAGCCCGACATATTCCGCCTGGCCCAAACCGTCCCACTCGTAGAGCGACAGGTTGAACGACTGGAAAATCGGAAAGATCACATAGAACAGGAAGAACAGGATCCCGGGAGCCAGGAACAGCCAGGGTGTCAACTGCTGCTGGTTGCGATACCACCAGGAACTCTGGCGGGTCTCGGCGACGGATGCTTGGGCCATTTTCGGAACTCTTCGTGAGTCGTCGGCGTATACCGGAAAAGAGGACAGGGAGCGGTTGCCCCCTGTCCGGTCATGCGAAGGCAGACCTTATTTGTAGATACGCTGTTGGGCGCGGTCCAAACGGTCCAGGATCTTGTCCAGGTTGTCCGGCTTGACCATGAATTCCTGCAGGCCTTCCATGGCAACCTTTGCCATTTCAGCCGGGGCATCGCGGTCGAAGAACTGGGCAACGCCGCCCGGGGAGTTCGTGGACAGCATCTCAAAGCCCTGTTCCAGGAACTTGTCCTGGTCCACGGACGACTTGGCGTTCACCGGGAGCTGGCCGAGGTGCTTGCCGTCGTTTATCCAGGTCTGGACGTCCGGCGAGACCGCGAACTTCAGGAATTCGCGCGCGTTTTCCTTGTTCTCGGCATTGGCCGGAATGTGGAAGGTATCGGTCGGCGCGTCTTCCGCCTTGGCGATGCCCGGCGTGATTTCCACGAACTGGTAGAAATCGATCTGGTCATCGGAAAGACCGGCTTCGCGCAGCGGTGCCACGGCGAAGTTGCCCATCAGGTAAGCGGCTGCATCGCCCTTGACCATGAACGGCAGAGCTTCCTGCCAGGAGTAGGTCTGATGGTTGTCGATGAAGGCGCCCATGTCGATGAGCTCGCGCCAGTTGGCGAAGGTCTTGCGGACTTCGTCGGACTTCCAGGACGCCTTGCCTGTGAGCAGGTCCATGTGGAAGTCGAAGCCGTTGGTGCGCATGTTCAGGTAGTCGAACCAGCCACCTGCGGTCCAGAGGAACTTGGTGCCGATCGTGTAGCACTTCTTGCCGGCATCGATGATCTTCTGGCAGTTCGCCTTTTCTTCTTCCCAGGTAGTGGGTTCGGACAGGCCAAGCTCGTCGAAGATGTCTTTGCGGTAGTAAACACCCCACTGATAGTAGGTGTAGGGCACGCCCCACTGCTTGCCGTCGATGGTCATCGCACCCTTGGTAGAGGCGAGGTTGTCGGCAATTGCCGGTTCCGCCCAAAGGTCGGACACATCCTCGAAAAGGCCGGCCTCCACGTAAGGCCGCATGCGGTTGGCCGCGTACCAGGTGGCAACGTCCGGCGCATTTGCCGTCAGGAAGTTGCGGATCTGGGTCTTGTAGGCTTCCCGGTCAATCACCGTCGTCTCGATGTTCAGCTCCGGGTTCTTCTCCTGGAACTGAGCGATCATCTCTTCCATGGTCGCACGCGGCGCCGGGTTCGATGTGTCGAGAAAGATTTTCAGATTGCCTGTCAGGCCGTCAGCAGAAGCTGCGCCCATCACGGCTGCCAACATGGCAAATGCCGCTACGGACGTTTTCAGCATGGAACGCATGGTGTCCTCCCTTTTGGTTCCATTATGTGAAACTTAGTTTTGTATATTGATACTTTGATGTGATGGCGATAAGTTGTCAACAGGCTCGACGACAAGAAACGGGCCGAAGGAGGAGCTCATGAACAAACAGGCGGGGTCATCGACAGGTGACGGCACGGTCGGCAAGGCGCTGGAAGTGCTGGACAAGGTTGCGGCTGTGGGCCGGCCCGTGCGCTTTTCCGAACTGCTTTCTGAAAGCACTCATCCCAAGGCGACGCTGTACCGGTTGCTGCAGACGCTGGTGAGCCAGGGCATGCTGGCTTACGACGAGCGCCAGCAGACCTATTCGCTGGGTATCCGCCTGGTGCGGCTGGCGCATGCGGCCTGGCGGCAAAGCTCCATCGCGCCGATTGCGCGGCCCTTCATCAACGCCTTGTCGGAAGCTGTCGGCGAAACGGTGCACCTGGCACAGCTTGACAGCGGGCAGGTGCTTTATGTCGACAAGAGAAACCCGACCAATGCCATCGACATGTTTTCGCAGGCCGGCAAGGTTGGTCCGGCCTATTGCACCGGGGTCGGCAAGGCCCTGATGGCCTTTCTGGAGCCTGCGGACCTCGATCACGTTTTGAAGAAGCAGTCGTTCTATCGCTACACCCCGGCAACGCTGGCCAGCGAAGCTGAACTGCGTGCAGACCTGGAAAAGATCCGCGAAGAGGGGCTGTCCTACGACCGCGAGGAACACGAGCCCGGCATCATCTGCATTGCAGCGCCGATCCTGTCGTCCAAGGGGCGCCCGGTTGGAGCGCTTTCCGTTACCACGTCCACGCAGCGCAAGAGCCTCGAACAGCTTCTGGAGGCACGGCCTGCATTGCTGGATACGGCCTCGAAGATCGCGGCGGCGGTCGAGGACTGGCAGTTCCCTGCCTAACAAGAATCCCAAGGGAGAGAGAATTACATGTCTGGCGTCACACTGACAAAAGCCGTCAAGAAATATGGCGACCTGGAAGTCATCCACGGAGTGGACCTTCAGATCGAGCATGGCGAATTCTGCGTTTTTGTCGGTCCGTCCGGCTGTGGCAAGTCCACCCTTCTGCGCATGATCGCCGGGCTGGAGGAAACGACCGACGGCAGGATCGAGATCGGTGACCGTGATGTGACCAAGTCAGACCCCGCGGAACGGGGCGTTGCCATGGTGTTCCAGACCTATGCGCTTTACCCGCATATGACGGTCGAGGAGAACATGGGCTTCGGGCTGAAGATGAACGGTCATCCGAAGGCCGAGATCCAGTCCAAGGTTGCCGAAGCCAGCCGCATCCTGAAGCTGGACCCTTATCTGAAGCGCAAGCCGAAGGCGCTTTCCGGCGGGCAGCGCCAGCGTGTTGCCATCGGCCGGGCCATCGTGCGTGGTCCGGAAGTGTTCCTGTTCGACGAACCGCTCTCCAACCTGGATGCCGAGCTGCGTGTCGACATGCGCGTGGAGATCGCCCGCCTGCACAAGGATATCGGCGCGACGATGATCTACGTGACGCACGACCAGGTCGAGGCGATGACGCTGGCGGACAAGATCGTGGTTCTGCGCGGTGGCAATATCGAACAGGTCGGCTCGCCGATGCAGCTCTATTCCGATCCGGACAACAGGTTCGTTGCCGGCTTCATCGGTTCCCCCAGCATGAATTTCGTGGAGGGTATTGCCGGGGAGGGGGCGGTCAGTGTTGCTGCGTTCGGCGGTGTTGCCGTGCCGACATCGGTCGCGCTGCCGGCCAAGGGCGAAAAGGTGCTGGTTGGTCTGCGCCCGCAGCATCTGAAAGTCTCGCCTGCGCAGGAAGGGGCGAAGGTCGATCTGTGCGAGCAGCTTGGCGGTGTCGCCTATTCCTATCTCATCTGCCCAACGGGCGAGCGTGTGATCGTGGAAACCAAGGGTGAGGATGCGCCTGTTTCTGATGGAACTGTCGCCATCGACTTCGACCCGGCTTCGGCGCTGTTCTTCGATGCGAAGACGGAACAGCGGCTGAGGTAGTCTCGCCGAGGCGACTGGTCCAGGCGGCCCGCCTTCCGCGCGTCATTGCGGACAAGTGAGGCAACGTCGATCCGGAATCAGGCTATCAGCCGTGCCATTGGCGCGTCTCCTCGTACGAAAAAGAGTTCGCTACACGCACGCAGATGCGCTGGATTCCGGATCTGCACGCAGCTTGTGCTGCGCTTGTCCGGAATGACTGTGGGTAACCGTTGAAGGTCTTGTCCTCGAGGGGCTGGCAACACGGATTGCGCAGGGGGCTGAGAACACCTTTCCACTTATGCCGGGACGCAGGGCATCTGGTCTGCGGGTCACTTGCATTGCATTCGTCTAGTGGGCGGGTCTGTTTTTTTGACGATTTTGGCGGCTCTCCTGTCAGAGCCGATCTTTTCCCTCTGTCATCATCATCCTTCAGACAGTCTTTATCACATGACTGTCTGGCATTGCGCTGCCGCTCTTGTTGCCGTGTCTTTGCAGGACCGGGCTGCATTCATCTGTCATGAGCTCGTGTTACGCTAACTGACGACCCGCCCGGAAAGGCGGCCACTTCGAACACGTATCTTGCCTTGACATGAATACTGATTCATGTGTCATATATTCCAGCGTCAGGCGATGATGTTACCCTGTGGAGGCCGTGGGAGCGGCCGTGCAGGTTTGCCGGCCTTTCGCGCAACGGGAGGAGAATTCATGACGAAACGCGTTTTCCGCTGGGCCGTGCCGCTTTTGGCTGGCATCAGCGTGGCGGCTGCCGGGATTGCCGGTGCCCAGGCCGACGATATCAAGATCGCCCATGTCTACGGCAAGACCGGTGCCCTGGAGGCTTATGCGAAGCAGTCGCATACCGGCCTGATGATGGGTCTCGAATATGCCACCGACGGCACCATGGAAATCGACGGCCGCAAGATCGTGGTCATCGAGAAGGACACCCAGCTGAAGCCGGATATCGGCAAGGCCGCGCTGGCGGAAGCCTATGGTGACGATGAAGTCGATATTGCTGTCGGCCCCGTCTCCTCCGGCGTTGCGCTGGCCATGCTGCCGGTCGCCGAAGAATACGAGAAGGTGCTTCTGGTGGAGCCGGCGGTTGCCGACAGCATCACCGGCGAGAACTGGAACCGCTACATCTTCCGCACCGCGCGCAACTCGTCCCAGGACGCGATCGCCAACGCTGTCGCACTGGGGCAGGAAGGCGTCTCCATCGCGACGCTCGCACAGGACTATGCGTTCGGACGTGACGGCGTCGCCGCTTTCAAGGAAGCGCTGGAAGGCACGGGTGCCAAATTGGTGTTCGAGGAATATGCGCCGACCGATACCAAGGATTTCACAGCCAACGCGCAGCGAGTCTTTGATGCCCTGAAGGATGAGCCGGGCCGCAAGTTCCTGTTCGTGATCTGGGCCGGTGGCGGCAATCCGATCAGCAAGATCAAGGCAATGGAGCCGGAGCGCTTTGGTGTCGAGATCGCCACGGGCGGCAACATCCTGGCGGCCATGGCGGCCTACAAGGAGCTGCCGGGCATGGAAGGCGCGACTTACTATTACTACGAGATCCCGAAGAACCCGGTGAACGACTGGCTGGTGGCCGAACACCAGAAGCGCTTCAATGCGCCGCCGGACTTCTTCACCGCGGGTGGCATGTCTTCCGGCATTGCCATTGTCGAGGCCATCCGCAAGGCCGGGTCCACGGAGACCGAAGACCTGATCACTGCCATGGAAGGCATGGAGTTCGAAACGCCAAAGGGCAAGATGATGTTCCGGGCGGAAGATCACCAGGCTCTGCAGTCGATGTATCACTTCAAGATCAAGGTCGACCCGGATGTCGAATGGGGCATCCCGGAGCTGGTGCGCGAGTTGACAATCGAGGACATGAACATCCCGGTGCGCAACCAGTAAGCCGAATGAAGACGCGGCGGAGCCTTCAGCTTCGCCCGCGTGGCCCCAAGACCTTTAAGTTTGCCCGGCTGGTGGGAAACCCGTCCGGCCGGGCACTCATCCGATACAGTTTTCGCGACAAATCAAGCCTGGGAACGCGCATCGTGGCCAAGGAACACCCGATTCTGGAAACGAGGGACCTGACCATTCGCTTCGGCGGTCATGTGGCGGTCGATCACGTTTCCTGCGCCTTCGAGCGAGGCACCCTGACGGCGATCGTTGGGCCGAACGGCGCGGGCAAGACCACCTATTTCAACCTGATCTCCGGTCAGCTGGCAGCGACCTCCGGGGCTGTGCTGCTCAACGGCGAGACCATCACCCGACTGTCGGTGCCTGAACGCACCGACAGGGGTATCGGCCGGGCGTTCCAGCTGACCAATCTCTTTCCGACCCTGAGCGTGCGCGAAAACGTGCGGCTTGTAGCTCAGGCGAAGGCACGCAAGGGGTTCGATCTCTTCACCGTTGCAGAAAGCCATGTGGAACTTCTGGAGCGGGCAGACCACGTGCTGGCGGAGGTTCGGCTGATCGATCAGGCCGAACAGACCGTTTCCGCTCTGCCCCATGGTGACCAGCGCAAGCTTGAGGTGGCGCTGCTGATCGCGCTTGGGCCCCAGGTGCTCATGTTCGACGAGCCGACCGCCGGAATGAGCGTCGACGAAGTGCCGGTGATCCTGGAGCTGATCCAGAAATTGAAGAGCGACATGGACCGGACGATCCTGCTGGTGGAGCACAAGATGGATGTCATTCGCACCCTGGCCGACCGTATCATCGTTCTGCACAACGGGGCGCTGGTGGCCGATGGAGAACCCTCGGAAGTGATTGCCCTGCCGATCGTGCAGGAGGCTTATCTCGGCAAGGCACCGGCTCCCTCCGGGGAGGCTGCGTGATGGCGGAAAATCTGCTCACCCTTTCCGGAGTGCACACCCATATCGGCCCTTACCACATCCTGCAGGGTGTGGACCTCGCAGTGCCTGAAGGTGGGGTGACCGTTCTGCTCGGCCGCAACGGCGCGGGCAAGACCACAACGTTACGCACCATCATGGGGCTTTGGACGGCCAGCCTGGGCGATATCCGGTTTGGCGATCATGTCATCACCAGATTGTCGACGCCTGAAATTTCCCGCAGGGGAATTGCCTTCGTGCCGGAAGACATGGGCATCTTCACCGATCTGACAGTTGCCGAAAACATGATCCTGGCCGCTGCCAACGGGCCGATGGACCAAAAGCGCCTTGCCTGGATCAAGGAGTTGTTTCCACCGATCGGCAGCTTCTGGAATTCCTCCGCAGGAACGCTGTCCGGTGGTCAGAAGCAGATGCTGTCCGTGGCGCGGGCGATCATCGAGCCGCGTCGGCTGATCCTGATCGACGAGCCGACAAAAGGTCTCGCACCGGCGATCATCAAGGCGATGACCGATGCGCTGAAGGAACTGAAGGAAACCGATACCACCATACTGCTGGTGGAGCAGAATTTCGCCATGGCATCCAGCATCGGCGACACGGTCGCGGTGATGGACGATGGTCACATCATTCATTCCGGCCGCATGGACGAACTGGTGGCGGATGTCGCCTTGCAGGAAAAACTCATGGGACTGAGCCTGGAGGCGCATCAATGAGCGAGACGGCGATCAAACCGCGGATCGAGAAGATCCCGCTGAAGGAACAGCTTGCCCAGAAACTGCCGGTGCTGCTGGTGCCGGTGCTGGCTGCCGTCGGGCTCATTGCCATCGGCAATCCGGCGAGCTGGCTGACACTGACGGTGGCCGGGCTGGCCATGGGCATGATGATCTTCATCATGGCGTCGGGATTGACGGTGGTCTTCGGGCTGATGGACGTGATCAACTTCGGCCATGGCGCCTTTGTTGCCGTCGGCGCCTTCGTCGGCTTCACGGTTCTGGCCTGGCTGGCCGGCTGGACGGCTTCGCCAAGCGTCTTCATGAATCTCTCCGCCGTGCTGATTGCCATCCTTGCGGCCATGCTCGTCACCGGCCTTCTCGGTCTTGCCTTCGAGCGGGTGATCGTGATGCCGGTCTACGGCGAACATCTGAAGCAGATCCTTGTCACCATGGGCGGGCTGATCGTGGCCCAGCAGATGATCTACGTGGTCTGGGGGCCGGACGAGCTGCATATGTCCCGCCCGGAAGCCTTGCAGGGATCGCTGGTGATCGGCGAAGCAGCCATCGAGAAATACCGCCTGGTGGCGGTCGGCATCGGCCTCGCGCTGTTCATCGGCATGCGCCATATCCTGAAGAACACCAAGATCGGTCTGCTGGTGCGCGCCGGGGTGGAGAACGGCGAGATGGTGGAAGCGCTCGGCTACCGCATCCGCCGGCTGTTCCTGATCGTGTTCATGACCGGGTCGGCGCTGGCCGGGCTTGGGGGCGTCATGTGGGGCCTCTATCAGGAAACGATTACTGCACACATGGGCTCGGAGATCATGGTGCTGGTGTTCATCGTGGTGATCATCGGCGGCCTTGGCTCGGTCGAGGGCTGTTTCATCGGCGCCATGTTGGTGGGACTGCTTGCAAACTACACGGCCTTCCTGGCGCCGAAAGTAGCGCTGATCTCGACCATCGCGCTGATGGTCGCGGTGCTGATGTGGCGGCCGCAGGGCCTTTATCCGGTGGTCAAGGCGAAGTAGGGACGGAACAAGATCATGCTGACCAGACTTCTTTCCGGCGACACGCCGCGCAGCGGCCTTCTGACGGCGCTGCTGCTGATCGTGTTGATCTCGCTCGCCTTTGCACCGTTTCTCTTTCCCGGCACCAAGTCGCTGGAGACAGCCGCACGGATCTGCATCTTCATCGTGCTGGTGGCAAGTTACGACCTGCTGCTGGGCTATGCCGGTATCGTTTCCTTCGCCCACACCATGTTCTTCGGCATCGGCGCCTATGGGACCGCGCTTGCCTTGTCCACCACCGGGCCGAACTACGGTTCGCTGATCTGGGGCACGGCGGCGGGCGCGGGGGTTGCGGCCCTGTTCGCGCTGGCCATCGGGCTGTTCTCGCTTCGGGTGAAGGCGATCTTCTTCGCCATGGTGACGCTGGCGGTCGCAAGCGCCTTTGCGGTGCTGGTGTCGCAGATGTCCTGGCTAACAGGCGGTGAGGATGGGCTCAACTACAAGATCCCGCGCGAACTGACGCCCGCCTTCAAGCTTATCAAGGCGAAGGTGTTCGACGTCAGCATCAATGGCAAGATCCTGGCCTATTACCTGGTGTTCTTCGCCGCCGCGATCCTGTTCCTTATCATGCTGCGCATCGTCAATTCGCCGTTCGGCCGCACGCTGAAGGCGGTTCGCGACAATGCCTTCCGGGCGGAGGCGATCGGTTACCGCGTGGTCTGGTATCGCACCACGGCCACCGTTCTGTCGGCAGTCATGGCAGCGCTTGCAGGCTCTCTTCTGGCCATCTGGCTGCGCTACACCGGCCCGGCAACAACGCTCTCCATGGAGATCATGATCGACATTCTGCTGATGGTCGTGATAGGGGGCATGGGCACGCTTTACGGGGCCGTGCTCGGGGCAACCCTGTTCATTCTGGCGCAGACCTATCTGCAGAACCTGATGGGTGTTGCTGCAGAAGCAACCAGCGCGGTGCCGGTGTTCTCGACGCTGGTGGCGCCGGAACGCTGGCTGTTGTGGCTGGGTGTTCTCTTCATTCTGTCGGTCTATTTTTTCCCGACGGGCATTGTCGGACGGCTACGGGCGGGGCGTGCGTGAGCGGGAATATGCTGCATATCCGCGACGAGGGAACGGGCAGACCGCTGGTGCTGATCCACGGCTGGTCTTGTCCGGGCCGGTTCTTCGAAGGCCAGATCGGGGCTCTGAAAACTGACGCCCGTTGCATTGTTCCGGATCTGCCGGGCCACGGTAAAACAGCGGGCCGGTTGCCATTGACCATCGAGGCAGCAGCCGATGCGGTTCATGCAGCTTTGGCCGAGCGCGAACTAACTGAAGTAATCCTCTGCGGTTGGTCGATGGGAGCGTTGGTTTCCTATGCAATGATCGAGCGGCACGGCGCCGACAGGATCTCGCAGTTCGTTGCCATTGACATGACGCCGAAGGTTCTGAACGACCCCGACTGGCAGAACGGAACGCTGAACGGCCTCAATGCCGAACTCAACGACCATTTCCTGAATGCCATTGTGGCGGATTGGGCCAAACTGCCGGCCCGGATCGCGAGACGACTGTTCGCCGAAGGCCTGCCCGTGCCGGAGTGCGTTGCGGAGCTAGCCCGCAAAGAGATTGCTGCAGCCGATCCTGTGCTCTTGAAGCCGATGTGGTCGTCGCTCACCGCGCAGGATTTCCGCCTGCTTTTGAAAGCCTTTCCCGTGCCGTTTCATCTGGTGGCGGGTCTGCGCAGCCAGCTTTACGGCCCGGGTGTCCATCGCTGGCACGCGGACAATGTTCCGGATTTCCATTTCCATGGCTTTGAAGCGTCGGGCCACGCGCCGCACATGGAAGAGCCGGACAAGTTCAACAGCCTGCTGCGGAACCTGGTGAAGGGCTGAGGTGCACAAACTTGGCTTTTTGGGACGGCCATCCTGACCGTTTCCTCAGTGTCCGCCGCCCAGCTTCGCCTTCACGAATTCAATGATCCGGTCCAGGATGCTCAAAACCAGGAACACGGCGAGCAGGCCGACGAAGAAGCGGAGGTCGCGCAGCAACGTGCCGGGGGCAAAATCCTGGACGCTGCTGTTGGCGTAGGTCCACACAGCCCAGGCGATCCCGGCGAGGAGTGCTGTCATCACCAGCGAGATCACGATGGTCTGCCAGAGAGGCTTTTGTGGCTGGTCGCTCATTTCAGCACCCTGGCGGTCAGAAGGTCTGCCTTGAACACCATCAGGTCGTCCAGCTGTTCGACCTCGCCTTCGACCTCGATGAATAGCGCCAGCAGCGGATCGATGGCCTCGCCAAGAAGCTGGCCGTCCTTGCCTGCCAGAAGAAAGAAATTGCGTCCCTCGACCGGTCCGGACGAGACGAAGACCGGGGGAATGCCGCCGGTCAGGCAAAGGTCCGCGCAGGCCTTGTGCGCAAGGCCCCGGCCCGGGCGCATGGCGCCCGCATAGCACTTGCCGTCGCAGATTTCACCGGTCAGTTTCCAGCGTCCCAGCGAGACGGGTTCGGATGGGGTGAAGCCGGGTGTATCCTCCGTTGCAGGTTCTACCTGTCCCACCTGGATCATTGTCAGATCGCCGCGGTTGACCGGCACTCCACGCAAGGTCACCGGCATCTCGCGATTGGCTTCTGCCTGTTCAAAGACACCGCGTTTGCCCTGGCCTGCCAGCATGTAGGTGCGGGCAGGGGTGTCGCCATCAGCCGGAATGCGGAACACCGGATAGGGCCGGAGTTCAAACAGGCCTGTTTGCTCGAACCTGTTGCCCCACTGAAACGTGCCGCTGCCCGGATCGTTCTGGGTGGTGGACAGGGCGAAGGCTGCAAGGCCCAGTCCCGCGACAAAACACAGGGAGAAGACCCCGAGAAAGGCCACCAGCGGCTTCGGCACCTTGTTGAGATAGCCGACGAAAAACGGCGCCGCCTTGGTTTGTTTCCAGCTCATGACGCACCTCCGATCACGACCGGCTCGACATAGGTGCCGGGTGGCAGAGCGTTGGGATCGAGAAGGACGGTGGAGCCGACCAGCTTCAGCTTGTAGGTGGCGATCTTCTCGGTGAAGGGCGCGGGTGCTCGACCGTCGGCCAGATTGTATTGATATCCGTGCCAGGGGCAGGTGATGCAACCCCACAGCACCTTGCCTTCGCCAAGCGGACCGTTCTGGTGGGCGCAGACATTGGTGACAGCTGACAGCTTACCGTCATACTTGAAGATTGCGACACGCTCCTCTTCGCTCAGGGTCACGACCTTGGCGCATTTGTCGTCGATTTCGTCCACCTCTCCGGCGACGACCCAGCCGGCTTCTTCCAGTGAAGCCTTTGCCGTGGCATCGCCTTTTTCCCGATTGGCCTCCAGGCGTCCGCTTGCAAAGTGAAGACCGCAGACCATGACAACGCTTGCCGCAACCATGCTGGTGAAGATGGGATCGGACGGGCCTTGCAGCGCGCCGAGCGCGACATGCAACACCACGAAGGCGTAGGCGGCATAGATGAACATGTGCAGCGCCTTCCAGATCGGCGCTCCCAGAAAGCTGAGCCAGAAATCATGGCTGGTGGCAGCCAGTACGAACAGGATCAGGAGAGCAGCGATACCGAAAGCCTCGAAGGGAAAGCCGATCACCTGCCCGTAGCTTGTGTTGGACGACAGTAACGCGACATAGCTGTCTGTCGGTGAGAAGTTGAAATACCAGCCAAGCACATAGTTGGCGTGAACGGCGGCAATACCGGCGGTCATCACGCCGAAATGGCGGCGGTTATAAAGCAGCGGCAGAAAGCGCCGGTCGAGCCGTGCCAGCGGCCCGATGCACAGGATCACCGTCAGCATCAGGAAGGCACAACTGCCGAAGGCACGCATCCTCAGGATGGCACCGTCGATTGGCCGGGTGATATCCTCATGGAACGGCCCGACACGAATGAAGATGTAAAGATAAAGCGCAACGGCAATCAGCAGGATGGCATCATAGACCATCTTGTTGCGATTCCAGATCACCGGTGTGTATTGCACGCTCATTGGCTTGCCTCCCCGGAGCTTTCCACCGGAGCTTCAATCAGCACAGCCGGTCTGTCCGTGGGGGGCGACTGACGCATCGCCAGAATGGTGAAGAAGACCAGCGGCAGGAGCAGGCCGAGGACGGTCCAGATACGGGCATGGGCTTTGCGATGTGCACGTTTCACCGGCCAGCCTCCCCATGCTTTTCAAGCACGTACCAACGATAGAGCACCAGCGGCCAGATCAGGCAGATACCTGGAATGAGCAAGGGCCGGAAGACATGAGACCCGCGTGCGGATGGCTCCACCCGGTCGATGCCGATGACAAGAAAGAGTGCCGCGACCAGCCCGCCGGCCATGAGATAGTATTTTCCGATGTCGATCAGAATGGCTGCTGTTTGCAAGTGGACCCCCGCCAGGTCTGGATGTGATTGGTGTCAGCTTAGCTCATTACGAAGCATTGCCAACGGTCTCTTCAATTCTTCCGGTCCGAGTTGGCCGCTCTTCTCTTCTCACCCCGTCATTGCAGCGCTCGACCCTGCAATCCATGCCGTTTCCGTGCCTTGAGCGAGGTCCGTCATGTCGAACCGCAATGGCATGGATCCCATGGTCGAGCCATGGGATGACGGAGGAGGAGGTGTAGCTCGAGTGGCCTTGCCGCGTAAAAGGAGCGATTGAGACCTTGTCACGGTTTCCATCACACCAGATCCGCATCGGTAATGATTTCCACCAGTGACGGACCGTCGTGAGCGATCGCATCGGCGATGGCGTCTTTCAGCTCGGCGGGGTCGGTCACCCGGTGGCCGTGACCACCGCACAGGCGCGCGAAAGCGGCGAAGGACGGGTTGGTGAGGTTCGTTTCCCAGACCGGCCATTCGCCCGAGCGCTGCTCCTTGGAGATCTTGCCGAGCTCGGAATTGTTCAAAAGGATATGGGTTATATCCATTCCGTATTTGACGGCCGTGGTGAACTCCATGGCGTATTGACCAAAACCTCCGTCACCGGAAATCGAGATCACCTTGCGGCCCCGGAATTCCTCGAAATCCTGGGTCGCGCTCCAGGCACCCAGGGCCGCGGGCAGGCTGAAGCCGATGGAGCCGAGATAGCCGGACATCAGGATACGCTGTCCGCAAGGCTCAAAATACCGACCGAAGGAATAGGTGTTGTTGCCGACGTCGACCGGGATGATCGCGTCCGGTGGGCACAGATCGCTCAAAGCCTTGAAAACGGCCGCCGAGTGAATGCCCCTGCCGCCGTCCTCGGAAAGACGAAGGTCCTTTTCCGCGCGCCAGATTGTCCAGCGTTCCACCAGCTCGCTCGCCTGGTCGGGGGCATCTGCCGGTTTCAGCACCTGATCGACAATGGCTTCGCAGAAGGTGCCGATCTCGCCCCAGACAGGCAGGGTCACGGGATGGAACTTGCCAAGCTGCATGCGCTCGAAATCTACCTGGATGATGGTCTTGTAGGGGGCGATGCCTGTGTGGTTGGCAAAGGAAGACCCGAGCGAGACGATCAGATCCGCCTCGTTCATGAACCAGCTCGCAATCGGGGTCCCGGAGCGGCCAAGAACACCGGCCGCCAGTGGGTGGGTGTCCGGGATCAGGCCCTTGCCCTTGAAAGTGGTCAGGACCGGTGCGCCGAGCTTTTCGGCAAGCGCGACGACCTTGTCGCGAACATCCTTGGCGCCGTAGCCAAGCACAATGACCGGGCGTTTCGCTGCGTTGATCATCTCAACGGCCTTTGCGAGATCCTCGCCGGAGGGCGTGATGCCGGTTCCGCCGAGGCGGCCTTCGGGTTTGCCTGCCTCCTTGCTGCTCGGGTTGGTCTGGACGTCGTCGGGGAAAATGAGATTGGCGACATCCCGTTCCACCAGCGCGGTTTTCAAGGCCAGCGACATCAGTTCGGCATGGTTGGAGCTGCTGAGTACCGGCTGGGAAAACTTCGAGACAGCTTCGAACGCGGATTTGAGATCAATGTCCTGAAAGGCCCCCGGGCCGAACACCTGGGTCTGCACCTGGCCGGTGAGGGCCAGAACCGGTGACCGGTCGACCTTGGCGTCCCAGAGGCCGGTCAGAAGGTTGGTTGCGCCGGGGCCGGCAATGGTGAGGCAGGCTGCCGGTTTGCCTGTCAGCTTGCCATAGGCGGAGGCAGCGAAGGCGGCCGCGCCCTCGTGGCGAATGCCGATATAGCCCAAGGCGCCCTTGTCGACCTGACGGCGTATTGCATCGGCAAGACCGAGGTTGGAGTGGCCGACCATGCCGAAGACACGCTTGACGCCCCAGTTGACCATGGTTTCGGCCATGACGTCGGTCACCGTGCGTTCATGGGGCGGCTCCGGGTCCAGGCCGATGTAGATCTCGTCACCGTCGATCCTGAGGGGATAGAGCTTCTGGCCGCTGTCTTCGTGACCGCCGGGAGGCGTGCCCGTCAGCGGATCGAAATCCCAGCCGTGCCAGGGGCAACGGATCCAGCATTTTCCGTCCGACCCCTTCTCGATGGAACCTTCCCCGAGCGGGCCGCGCTGATGCGGGCAATGATTGTCCATCGCCGCCCACTGGCCTTCGAAATGCGACAGGCATATCGAGGTTGTTCGCGCGGTGACCGTTTTCACCCGGCCTTCGGGCAGGTCTTTGACGTGCCCAACCTTGATCCAGTCGAGATCCTGAGCGTCCATTGGTCTTCCTCCCTTAAACGTCGCGATCGGTCACGCGATGCCGCCATAGGCAACGCCGGATAGCTCGGCCATTTCCCGTTTCCAGGTCGTCAGGTCTTCCAGGGTGAACTGGCTCAGGTGAGAATGGCCGCAGGCCCTTGCCATCACCTGCATCAGTTCAACCGATGCTTCGAAGAAGTTGGTCAGCTGGCGGGCGGATTTCTCGATTTCCAGCCGATTGACCAGATGCGGTTTCTGGGTGGCGATCCCGACCGGGCAATTGTTGGTGTGGCAGGCTCGCATGGCGATACAGCCGATGGCCTGCATGGCCGAATTGGAAAGCGCGACCGCGTCGGCACCGAGCGCCAGGGCCTTGATGAAATCGGCCGGTTTGCGCAGGCCGCCTGTGATGATCAACGTGATGTCTGGCCGTTCCGACGTGTCGAGGTGCCTCCGGGCGCGGGCAAGCGCGGGAATGGTCGGAACGGAGATGTTGTCGCGGAAGATGATCGGTGCTGCCCCGGTGCCGCCGCCACGGCCATCAAGGATGATGTAGTCGACACCCAACTCCAACGCCGCGTCGATGTCCTTTTCGACGTGCTGGGCCGACAGCTTGTAACCGATCGGGATGCCGCCGGTGCGGGTGCGGACCTCGTCGGCGAAATCCTTTATCTGGGATCGATCTGTCCAGTCCGGAAAGCGGGGCGGCGAGATCGCATCTTCGCCTTCCTTGAGGCCGCGGACCTCGGCAATCTTGCCCTTGACCTTGGCACCGGGCAGATGCCCACCCGTGCCGGTCTTGGCCCCCTGACCGCCCTTGAAGTGAAACGCCTGAACCTTGTCGAGCTTGTCCCACGCAAAACCGAAACGGGCCGAGGCAAGTTCATAGAAATACCTTGAATTGGCCTGTTGTTCTTCCGGTAGCATGCCGCCTTCGCCGGAGCAGATGCCGGTTCCGGCAAGGTCTGCGCCTCTGGCAAGGGCAATCTTGGCCGGCTCCGACAGGGCGCCAAAGCTCATGTCGGAAACCAGCAACGGGATTTTCAGTTTCAGCGGTTTCTGCGCGTTCGGCCCGACAACAACGTCGGTGCCGACCGGTTCGTCCTCCAGAAGCGGGAATTTCTGCAGCTGGGCCGTCAGGATCTGGATATCGTCCCAGTCGGGCAACTGGTTGCGCGGCACGCCCATGGCGTCGACGCGGCCATGATGACCTGTCTTTTTAAGACCGTCGCGGGCGTATTGCTGGATCAGGCCGTTGTAAGGTTCTTCCTCTGTGCCGTGGCTGGTGTCGGCATAAAGGCCGAGGTAGCTGTTGCGGTTGAACGGCTGCGGATGCTCCCGAGCCCAGGTGGCGACCTCGTCCTCGTCGACCAGGATATCGTCGCCTTCCACCCAGCTCTTGAATTTCGGCAGGGCCTCGGAGTTGTTGTATTCGGAGACGCCGCTGTCGAGCCGGTAATCCCAGTAATGAACGCCGCAGATGAGGTTGTTGCCGCTGACATAGCCATCGGACATGAGCGCGCCGCGATGCAGGCAGCGGCCGTAGAAGACGGAGATGTCGTCGTCGAAGCGAACAACCACAAGGTCAACATCTGCGACGAGGGCATAGGTCGGTTTTCTGTCCGGCAATTCGCTGAGTTTGGCAACAACCTGTTTTGTCATGTCTTCCCCCGGCTACTGGCGATATGCGCCCTTGCTATTGGGTTGGTCGAAATTCAGTCGGCAGGCACTTCCGGCCGCATGGGCGGCATTGCCTTGAGTTCCGCTGCCCCGTCCTTGCCGGACATGTGAGCAGCGTACCATTTGGCAAAAGGCACGGCTGTGACACCATGCAGGACCGCGCTGATCCAGACCGCGTTAACGGCCAGGTTCAGGAGCTGTTCACCGATTGCGTGATCGATCTGGTCAACGACGAGGAGCGCGAAGAGGGCTGTTGCCAGTCCGCGCGGGCCGAACCAGCCGAAAAAGAGCTTGGTCAGCGGGGCGGCATCCGTGCCGGCAAGCGACAGCCAGACCGCCAGTGGTCGCACCACGAACAGGCTCACCAGAATGAGCGCAAGGCTGGCGGCATCAAGGTGAGCGATGGCTTCGGGCAACAGGGCAAGACCGATCAGGAAAAAGGCACCCCAGGAAAGCATCTGGCCTTCGCTTTCGGTGAATTCGTAAATGAAGGCGCATTGCCCCTTGATGACGTTGCCGAAGAAGAGCCCTGCGACAAACGCTGATATGAAACCGTTGCCGCCGATTTCGCCGGCGGCAAGATAAGCGCCGCACGCCATGGCAATGGCGCCGATGCCTTCGATGGTATCGGTGGTCATGCCCCGGCGTTTGGCAGCCAGAAACAGCACTCCGCCCGCAGCTCCGATAGCCGCGCCCGCCAGGGGACCAAGGATCAGTTGCTTGGCGCCAAACATCAGCCAGTCTGTCGCACCCGGCTGCATCATTTCCCCGGCAAGGCTCGCGAACAGCAAGATGGCCGGCAGGGCCAGTCCGTCATTGAGGCCGCTTTCCAGCGTCAGCGCCCGGCGCACCCGCTCCGGCACCGCCTTGTTGGTGATGACAGCCTGGCCGAGAGCAGCGTCGGTCGGGGCGAGCAGCGCGGCAGCAAGAGCGGCGACGATGAGCGGTTCACCGCTCAAAAACGGTATGGCCGCGATGGTTCCGATAATGATGGCAAGTGGCAGGCCAAGGGCGAGCATGCGCAGGGGCCATTGGTGGCGCTGGCGCAGGGCCTGAAGATTGATCTGGGCAGCGTCCAGGAACAAAAGGACGATGAGAGCCATTTCGGCAACGATATGCAGAAGGCGTTCAGCATCGGTTCCGGGCATCAGCCCGGTCTGGGCCATCAGGTAGCCGAAGCCGATGAAGAGGATCGGCGCTGTCAGGACGCCCTTCGACAATGTCCTGGCCAGCAGCGTGTAGCAGACCGTAAACAGCGCCAGAAGCAACAGGCCGGTTGTCATGAAACGGTATCCCCCTCGAACGCTGTGACGTTAGGACAGCGCGAGCTGCCGTCTCAAATCATAATGCGATGACGCGGTTGTGCGACAGCCGTGATTTGCCAAAGGCGAAAATGCGTTTGGAAAGGGCGGGTCAAAGGCCCGTGTGAGGATTACTGCAAGGCCGCCAATTGCTTCAGGATGCGCTGCGCATCGGTGGGTTTGGCGGCGATTTCAAGGATCAGTTTCTTGCGCACTGCTTCGGCAAATGTCGCTGGACTGTCGGCAGTCACCACAAAGGCGGCCGGACCGCCGATGATGCTCTCGTAGAACCGCTTTTCCAGATCGTAGGCAATCGGCCGGCCGGAACAATGCCGGCACAGAACCGCCAGGCCGTTGATGACAATACCGGAGGAAACCACGATATTCCGGGCTTCGGGTATGGTCGGACCGTTCCAGTTGTTGGCGCTGTCGGCAGACAGGTCGATCACCCTGCGCAAGCCCGCAAAGGCATTTTCGTCGATCAGCTCCTTGCCTTTCAGAAGCGCTGCGCCAATGGCGTTGCGGCCGTAGGCGCGGCGCGGGGCTGCCATCAGTTCCGTTGCAAAATGCTGGGCGCTCTCAGGTCCGTCGATGACGGTCCAGTCCACGACAACATCCTGGGAGTGCATGTCCGCCCATTCGACATAGGTGACGACGATCTTGCCGTAGATGTTGCTGGCGATGGCATTCAGCACTGACGGGTCCGTGATCGCGTCGGCATAGCCCTTGCGCTGGAAGCGGATTTCCTCGTCATCGATTGACCCGGTCGCATCGGCCAGGAGCACCAGTTCCAGGTCGAGTTCTTCGGAAAAGGCTGGGGGGATCAGAAAAAGGCACCAGACAACAACAGCAAGGATTATCCGCATCGCAACCGTCTCCCCATGGCAAAGGCATCTGAGAGTAGCTAGGGCGAGGTCGGGAAAAGGGCAGGGTGGATGATGGTCGTGTCGCGAAGTTTGTCGTTGTTTGCACATGTCATAATACGGCTTGCCCCACTCGTATCCGGGGAAGCTCTCGCCACAGAATATTTGCACTCAAGCACTGGCAACTTGTCATCCCTGCGCAGGCAGGGATCCAGTAACTCACAGACTTTGCGGTTTTCGTCTCATACGACACGGCGTACTGGGTCCCGGTCTTGCTGCTGACGCAACAAACCGGGACGACAAATCATGGAGGTTCGGATGTGCTTAATCCCGCAATCCATGCCAACGCGTTTCCTCGTTCACGCACTTTGTATGGAGGTGCAACGGCTTGGATCCCATGGTCATGCCATGGGATGACGACACTTGGAATTGAACAAACAAAAAACCCGCCTTCCATCGGAAAGCGGGTTTTGCAGGGTCTGCTTTTTAACCAGAGCTTACGCGACAGCGCGGGCCAGTGCGCATTGCGACCACAGGTCGTTGATCGCGTTGGCGAGGTGTTCGATGTCCTCGGCCGTGTGCAGCGGGGTCGGGGTGAAGCGCAGGCGCTCCGTGCCGACCGGAACCGTCGGATAGTTGATCGGCTGAACGTAGATGCCGTAGGTGTCCAGAAGGATGTCGGAGATCCATTTGCACTTCTTGGCATCACCCACCATCACCGGAACGATGTGGCTCGGGTTTTCCATGTGCGGGATACCGCGCTTGTCGAGAGCGGCGCGGACCTGGGCGACCCGGTCCTTGTGCGCCTTGCGCTCGAACGGGCTGTCCTTCAGGTGACGGATGGAGACGGCTGCGCCTGCTGCCAGCGCCGGCGGCAGGGCGGTGGTAAAGATGAAGCCGGAGGCGAAGGAGCGGATAAAGTCGACCACCGTCTTCGAACCGGTGATGTAACCACCCATCACGCCGAAGGCCTTGCCGAGCGTGCCTTCGATGATGGTCAGACGATCCATCAGGCCTTCGCGTTCGGCAACGCCGCCACCGCGCGGGCCGTACATGCCGACGGCGTGCACTTCGTCGAGGTATGTCAGTGCACCGAACTTGTCGGCAACGTCGCAGATCTCCTTGATCGGCGCGATGTCGCCATCCATGGAATAGACGCTTTCGAATGCGACCAGTTTCGGCGCGTCCGGATCGTCCGCCGCCATCTGGCGTTCCAGGTCTTCATAGTCGTTGTGCTTGAAGATGCGCTTTTCGCAGCGGGCGTGGCGGATGCCTTCAATCATGGAGGCGTGATTGAGCGAGTCCGAATAGACGATCATGCCCGGAACCTGGGAGGCGAGCGTACCCAGCGCTGCCCAGTTGGAAACATAACCGGACGTGAAGATCAGAGCAGCTTCCTTGCCGTGAAGGTCGGCCAGCTCGTTCTCCAGAAGAACATGGTAGTGGTTGGTGCCGGAAATGTTGCGCGTTCCGCCTGCGCCTGCGCCGCATTTGGAGATCACGTCCTGCATCGCGGACACGACCTTTTCGTTCTGGCCCATGCCGAGATAATCGTTGGAGCACCAGACGGTCACGTCCTGAACGGAACCATCTTCGCGGTAACGGGTTGCGCGCGGAAAAGCACCTGCCTGACGTTCCAGATCTGCAAACACACGGTAATTGCCGTTGTCATGCAGTTTGCCCAGGCGTTCTTCCAGATACGCGTTCACGTCCATTCTCAGGATCCTCTCATCGCGGGCACCTTTGCCAGCGCCTCTCTCCTGCCCGCGCAACTCGCGTCCCGCGCGGCCAATTTGCTGCCTGGAACCTTTCCGTCCGATTCCAGACTAGCAGCTAACTTATAGCCATTCAAAACTGCTTATCAAAGTTTTGGCCTTGATCAAGGTCAAAAACCCCGGCTGCGTCCAATCGCCATAGTGTCCGTTGCCGTGGTTTGCCAAGGAAAACCGGCCTTGTTCCCTTGTCGGAAAATGTGCGCAATACCCGGAGAAACCGAAGAATATCCCAAGGTGATTGCCGGAAAGTTTTCGCTGTTACGGCAAAGATGGGTACGGCATCGGAAAGTGCATGGGGCCAAATTGCCGCATTCTTCGGCCCGGTTTGAAGAAGTTTCTTGCTTTCAACCCTCAAACATGAATACTGATTCATGTTTCATGAATTGGGAGGAAACAGCAGGTGCGCAAACCAGCCGCAGAAGCAGACGCGCCGCAAAAGGCTGCAGGCAACCAGCCGAAAACGGCGCGCGGTGAAGCCACCCGAAAGGCAATCCTGACTGCTGCCGAAAGGGTGATCGGCGAGAAAGGCTACAACGACGCCTCCATCGGCCACATTACCAGTGAGGCAGGTGTCGCCCAAGGCACTTTCTATATCTACTTCACCACCAAGGAGCAGGTGTTCTCGGAGCTCGTCCTGGAAATGGGGCGGCTGGTCCGGCACACGATCGCCGAGGCAACGCAGGGCATCGGCAACCGGCTTGAAGCGGAAAAGGCCGGCTTGCAGGCCTTCCTGGAATTCGTCCAGGCCCATCCGGACCTCTACCGGATCGTTCAGGAAGCACTGTTCGTCGATCCTGCAGCCTATGAGGAATATTACAAGACATTCGCCGCCGGTTACCGGTCGGGACTGGTTGCTGCCGAGGCCGCCGGCCAGATCTCCAAGGGGGACACGGAAACCCGTGCCTGGGCCCTCATGGGCATCGCCCGGGCCCTTGGCGAGCAGCTGGTCGTGTTCAAGTCGGAAAAACCCATTTCCGAACTGGTTGCCAGTGCCTACGACCTGATTGCCAACGGCATCAAACCCTGAGGCGCATGTCATGGGCCTCGTTGAGACAGAAACACGCGGCGGCGCGATCTGGATATGGTTGAACCGGCCGGACCGGCACAATGCCCTGGTTCCGGCCCTGGTTTCGCAACTGCGGAGCGCCATTGCCGAAGCGGCGATGGCCGAACCGGTGGCGCTGGTTCTGTCGGGCCGCGGATCCAGCTTTTCGACTGGTGGCGATATTGGCGGGTTTTTGGACCATGCCGGATCGCAAGGTAAACTCGTAGCCTACTCGGACGAGCTTGTCGGCAGCCTGCACGAGACGATCCTCGACCTGCTGTCCTTTCCGGCGCCGGTGCTGGCGGCGGTCAATGGGCCGGTGACGGGTGGTTCTGCTGGCTTGATGCTGGCGGCAGACATGGTCGCCATGTCCGGGACGGCCTTTGTCCAGCCCTACTACAATCAGGTGGGCTTCGGGCCGGATGGCGGCTGGACAGCCTTGCTGCCGGACCGCATCGGCACTTCTAAGGCACTTGCGATCCAGTATCGCAACACGCGCATCAGTGCTTCGGAGGCTGTGGAACTGGGGCTTGCCGTCTGTCAGGTACCAGGGGCTGAGCTTGTTGCAACTGTTGACGGCTGGGTCGTGGATCTCGGCAAAGGCTTCGCGCAGACCCACCGCACGACACGGCAGAGTGTTTGGGATTCACGCAGATGCGCGATGGTGCGAGACCGTCTCGACCAGGAAAAAGCCAGGTTCCTGGACCTGGTGAGCCGTCAAAGCACGCTCGACGGCATGAAGGAATTCACCAGGAAACGGGCCTGAGGAGACGCCCGTCCGAAGGACCAGGACGGCGACTGCAAGACGGACACCTCGCCTTGCAGGGCGCTGGCTCGAGGCCCCGCCAGGTGTTGGGAGGACGCATGGAATATTTAACCGACATGGCCGCAAAACGGGCGGAGCTCACGCCCGGGGCGACAGCCTTTGTCGATCATGAAAGCGGCAGATCTTTCAGTTTCTGCGAGATCAACGAGCGCGCCACCCGGTTGGGCAACCTTCTGCTGGGTCGCGGCCTTGCCAAGGGCGACCGCATGGCGGTGCTCTGCCATAACCACCCGGATTTCTTCGTGCTGCTGTTTGCGGCTCAGAAAACCGGCATCCTGCTGGTGCCGCTCAACTGGCGGCAGCCGGTTGCCGAGCTGCAGCCCATATTGGCGGCCTCCGGTGCGAAGCTGCTGTTTCATGATCTTGCGTTTGTCGAGATTGCCGAAGAACTTGCCGCCACAACCGGCCTGTCGCTTCTGCCGCTGGGCGCCGAGGGCCGGGGTGGCAGCGCTCTTGATCGTCTTCTGACGGGGGCAAGTCCTGCAGCGATCGGCTGCGGCAAGGTCAAGGCTTCAGCCCCCTGGTATCTGCTTTACACCTCCGGAACGACGGGCCTGCCCAAGGCGGTCATCCAGACGGCAGGCATGGCCTATGCCAACATGATCAACTACTGCCAGGCAACGGGTCTTTCGATCGGCGAAAAGGGCGTCAATTTCTTGCCGCTCTTCCATACGGCGGGGATTAACCTGCCGACGCTGCCGATCTTCCTGAACGGCGGCATGTCGACTGTCTTGCGCAAGTTCGACCCGGAGACCGTGCTTGATCTCGTTTCCGCCGGAAACGTCACCTGCTTTTTCGGTGTTCCGGCGATCTATCAGGCGCTGGCGCTGTCACCCAGGATCGGCAAGACGAATTTTTCGAAGGTCCGCTCGCTCGGCTGTGGCGGTGCGCCGGTGCCGAAACACCTGTTGTCGGAGTTTCAGGAGCGGGGCGTCACCATCTGCAACGGCATGGGCATGACCGAGACCGGGCCAACCGTGTTCCTGATGGACAAGGGCCATGCGCCCGCCAAGATCGGTTCAGTCGGAAAACCGCAGATCCTGACGGATGTTCGCCTGGTCGACGGCGATGGCGGTATCGTCGAAGGGCCGGGGGAAGGGGAAGTCCAGTTTCGCGGGCCGAACATCACGCCGGGCTACATGGACAACAAGGAAGCGACGGTTGCCACCTTCACGGTCGACGGCTGGCTGAAATCCGGTGACATCGGGCGCCGCGACGAGGACGGCTACTACTACATCGTCGACCGGATCAAGGACATGTACATCTCGGGAGGCGAGAACGTCTATCCGGCCGAAGTCGAGAAGGTTCTTGTTGGACATCCGGCCGTTCTGGAGGCCGTGGTGATTGGTGTGCCTGATGCTAAGTGGGGCGAGGTCGGTGCGGCCTTCCTGATTGTACGTCCCGGCGAAGACCTCGATACGACGACGTTGGCCGACTGGTGCCGCAAGCAGCTGGCGCCCTACAAGGTGCCGAAAAGCTTTACCGTCGTTGACGACCTGCCGCGCACCGCGGCGGGCAAGGTGCGCAAGAACATTCTGAAAGACGACTTCCTTGCCGACAATTCCCTGGAGAAAGCATAACCGATGAGCCTGACCGCTGACGCGCAGCACAGCGCAACGTTTAGCTGGATCCCCCGTCAGGAGGATTTCGATGCCTTTGCCGATCTGTCCGGTGATGACAACCCGATCCACGTCGATCCCGAATTTTCGGCTCGCACACGGTTCGGTCGGACGGTCTCCCACGGAATGCTGCTTTATACGCGGGTCTTTGCGCATCTGGAGGCCCTCCATCCGGGGCGAAGCCATGCCGTGCAGACTTTGATGTTTCCCAATCCGGCCTATGCGGATGAGGAGCTAACGTTTTCGTTCACGCCGAGCGAGGACGATGGGGACCTGATCCTGATCGAGGTCGCCCGTGCAGCGGACGGGGCCGTGACCTTGTCCGGTTCCTGCAAACTGGGGGGGCGGACATGAGCATGGAAGTCGGAGCGCGCGCGGAAGTCAAACGCAGCTACACAGAAGACGACATGCGTGGTTTCGCGCAGCTTGCCGGAAACGGTGCGGAAGTACCGGTGTCTGTTCCGGGACCACTGATCGGCGGGCTCTTTTCCTATCTGCTGGGCGTCGAACTGCCGGGGAGAGGAACCAACTACCTGAAGCAGAACCTGGAGTTTCTGGCGCCTGCCCCGGTTGGGGAGACGCTGACGGCCTCGGTGACCATCACGCGCTTGCGGCCGGAAAAACACCTGGTCGATCTGGAAACGGTTTGTGAAGCCGAGGACGGCACCCGCATCTGTCAGGGCCGGGCGCTGGTCTATGTCGAGGATGTCGGCAAGGACTGAGCCGTTGTTACAGGTTTTTGGCTGCCGAGCGGCGTTAGGCTGACCGGGTGCGCATTCGAGGGCCTTCTACTCGCCCTCGATGATCCGGACCTTGGATGGCCAGAAGGCGTAGTGCCCGGCAAGTTTCTCCGCCATCGGCACCGGGGATCTGTAGACCCAGCCGATCTCCTCGCCATCATGGGAAATGTAGCTGGCGTCGCCCTTGATGGGGCAATGGGTAGACTTGTCGACATACCCGAACCGGGTCTTGAGATCGGCTTCCGGCACGTAGATCACGGGGTCATAAAAAGACTTGCCGATTTCAAGAACGCGAACCGCATTGATGCTGTCCGCCAGCAGGGCCGCGCCCTGATAGATGCGAATTCGCCGGGGCACGTCCTTAATCACCATCAGGTGGTCGGGGTTTTCCGGGTTGCGGATCGCCGTATCGAAGGCGGGCATTGTCTGCGCAGTCATGAGGTCCTCCGTGGAATTGGCCCTCATGTGTGGATGGTGACGGTGAAACGCAAAACAATTCTATGCTGCAGGGCACACGGTTTCGCTGGGTTTTGGGCGTTCGCAGGTTGAAGGTCATCGTTTCGGCCTTGATAATTCCTGCAGTTCTGCGCTCAAACAGGAGAACATGAATTTAGGAAGAAGTGGTGCCATGGCCGAAAGCGTTCAGGATTTTTTGAAACGGCTGTTCCTGCGGGCCGTCGAAGTGGCGGACCCGATGCAGAGCCTTGGTGCGTTTCTGCCGGAGAAACCAGCGGGCCGCGTCGTGGTGATCGGCGCAGGCAAGGCCTCCGCCCGAATGGCGGAAGCGGTCGAAAACATCTGGGGGCCGTGCGAGGGCCTGGTGATCACGCGCTATGGCTACGCGAGGCCGTGCGAAGGGATCGAGATCGTGGAGGCCGCGCATCCGGTTCCGGACGAAATGGGGTTTGTCGCGACCAAACGCATGATCGAGCTTGTTTCCGGCCTGGGTGAGAACGACTACGTGCTGGCGCTCATGTCCGGTGGTGCCTCGGCCTTGCTGATTGCGCCTGCCGGAGAAATCTCGCTGGCCGAAAAGCAGGCGGTCAACCAGGCGCTTCTGGCCTCCGGTGCGCCAATCGGCCAGATGAACGTCGTGCGGAAACATCTGAGCCGGGTGAAGGGCGGACAATTGGCAGCCGCTGCCTATCCTGCAAAGATGCTGGCTCTGCTCATCTCCGATGTTCCCGGTGACAATCCTGCTGAAATCGGGTCCGGTCCGACGGTTGGCGATACCAGCACGACGGCCGATGCCAAGGCGATCCTGGAGCAGTGGAAGATCGAAGTGCCGGCTTCGGTGCAACAGGTTCTCGCCGCCGGAAGCGGTGTGTTGAAGCCCGATGACGAAAAGCTTAGCCGTGTGTCGAATGTCATCTTCGCAGCTCCCTCCCAGTCGCTGGAAGCTGCCCGGACACTTGCCGAAGCAGAAGGCTGTGATGTCGAGATCCTGGGGGATGCCCTGGAAGGCGAAGCGCGGGAAGTTGCGCGTGCCCATGCAGAGCTTGCCCTCAGCCGCCAGAGCGAGCGCCCCGAAGGCAGCCGGCCCTTGCTGCTCCTGTCCGGCGGTGAGCTGACGGTGACCCGACGCGGCGAGGGCATTGGCGGACCGAACGCCGAATACGCCCTGGCTCTTGCCTTTGCCTTGCGCGGGGCTCCAGGTATCCACGCGATCGCTTGCGACACGGACGGTGTCGACGGGGCAGCAGAGGTAGCGGGTGCTGTCATTGGCCCGGATACGTTGGCGAGGGCGGACAAGGCGGGTGCCGATGTGGAAGAGGCACTTCTTACCAATGACGCTCACCGCTTTTTCGACACGATCGGAGATCAGGTTGTCACCGGGCCGACACTGACGAATGTCAATGATTTCCGTGCCATATGGATCGGATAGTGCATTGGCCGGGACGAACGCCCGCAAATACTTTACCCGGCAAATGGCGCCGGAATTCCCAAGGGACCGGACTTGACTGAAATCACCATCACCCGTGTGGCGCGCCTGCCGGATCCGTTTCGGATCGAACGGTTTCTGTCCAATCCCAAGCTTGGCCCGAGGACGCTGTTCTTCAGCGGTGGATCGGCACTCAACGGTGTCGCCCAGTGCCTGAAGCGCTACACGCATAATTCCATCCACCTGGTGACACCGTTCGATTCCGGCGGCAGCTCGCAAGGGCTCAGGATTGCCTTCAACATGCCGGCCATTGGTGATCTCAGAAGCCGGTTGATGGCACTCGCCGACGAAACGGTGCTCGGCCATCCGGACGTTTTTCGCCTGTTCACACATCGGTTTTCGAAAACAGCCTCGCAAGTGGATCTGGCCGCCGAGCTGGAAAGCATGATCGCCGGAACGCATCCGCTGGTGGAGGCGATAGAGCAGCCGATGCGCACGCTCATCCAGAATCAGCTGGGCATGTTTCACGCCGCACGTCCGATAGATTTCGACCTTCGCGGCGCCAGCATCGGCAACCTGATCCTGGCAGGTGGTTACCTCAACCAGAACCAGCAACTTGAACCGATCATCTTTCTGGTGGCCAAGCTGGTGGGTGTTCAAGGCACCGTCCGGGCCGTTGCAGACGACAACCTGCACCTGGGGGCAGACCTTGAGGATGGCGAGGTTGTCATCGGCCAGCATCTTCTGACCGGCAAGGAGCATCCGCCACTGGTTTCGCCGATCAGGAACCTGTTCCTCAATCGGGGGCTGACCGGCAAGGACCCTGCGGAAGCAGCGTTTCCGGACCGCAACCGGAGCCTCATCCAGTCCGCTGACCTCATCTGTTATGCGCCGGGCAGTTTCTATACCAGCCTGATCGCGAATCTTCTGCCGAAAGGCGTCGGAAAAGCCATTGCCGCACGCACCGTTCCGAAGGTCTATGTGCCCGGAACGGGGCAGGATCCGGAAACCGGCACGATGAGCGTTGCCGACAAGGTGCAGACCCTGCTTGCCTATTTGCGGCGGGACGCGGGCAGCGATTGCCCGGTCGACCGTCTGCTCAACTTCGTGATCGTCGACCAAGCGGTTCCGGAGAAGGAAACGGAAGGGCTGCAGGCGCTTGGGCTTTCCGTGCTTCGGCTCGATCTCGTCAGCAAGGCGTCCGCACCCTATTATGCCCCTGTGCCGCTTTGCGAAACTCTGGTCTCGCTGACGTAATCACCACCGAACATTCAGGACAAGGCCATGAAACGTACGAAGCTTCTAAACCGGCATCTCAGCAAACTGGTAGCCTCGCTCGGCCATATGGACGAGATCGTCCTTGCCGATGCAGGCCTTCCGGTTCCTGCCAATGTTGGTGTGATCGACCTGGCAGTCAGCCCCGGTATTCCGGCCTTCTTCGATGTTCTGGAAGCGCTGGCCGATGAAATGATCGTCGAGCAGGCGGTCTTTGCGGACGAGGCATCGGAAGATCTCGTCACGCAGATCGAGGTCCGGCTGGCCCATTGGGCGGCTGATACAGGCAAGCCGATCGAACATGTCCGCATGTCTCACGAGGACTTCAAGGAGCGTTGTTCGAAGGCACGTGCGGTCATTCGTACCGGTGAATGCACGCCTTATGCAAATCTGATTCTCGTCTCCGGCGTACCGTTCTGACAATCGCCGCAGACGGTGTCTGCAAGGCCTGTCTCCACAGCCATCGATGAGAACTGACCGGCGCGAGGGGGGAGTGGAAATACTCCTCCCATTTTTGTTTTCCGAAACGTTGCGGCGGCATGTTTCGTTGCAACGTCAGTCGCTTCCCGCTCTGCAAAAAATAAAAATTTGATCTCCAAAACCGATTTTGTTGACTTGCAAAATCGGTTTTGTAAAAATTTTCCTCAATAAAACAATCTGTTGCCTTTTGAGGCTGCAGGCCGGGAATTGAGCCCTTCGGGCTCGCAGGGAGGATCGATGTCGCGACTTCGCGATTCCGTCACCATTGATGACGTGGCGCGCCATGTGGGCGTTGCGAAAGGAACCGTGTCGCGGGTCCTCAACAATTACACCGATATTTCCGAAGCCACCCGCAGACGTATCCTCAAGGCTGTTCAGGATCTGGGCTATCAGCCGTCGGCCACCGCACGCAATCTGAAGCGCGGACGTCAGGACACGCTCGGCATCGTCATCCCCGTGGGTCACGGCAGTGGAGCGGATCCGTTCCTGTCCGAGTTCATCGACGGCATCGCAAGAGCTCTCGACGAACTGGGGCTGGACCTTCTGGTGACCACTGCCCATTCGCGCGAACACATGATCGAGACCGTGAAGCGGCTGATCGCCAGGCGCAAGGTGGACGGTTTCATCGTCACCCGAACGGAAGTGGACGATTCGCGCATCGCCTATCTGCGGGAACAGAATTTTCCATTCGTTGCCCACGGCCGCACGCGCGATCCGGCAGGCTATGCCTGGTTCGATATCGATAACGAGGCGGCCTTTGCTGACGGCGTTCGCCACCTCTACAGCCTCGGACACGAGCGGATCGGGTTCATCGGCGGTCCGATGGAACTCAACTTCGCGCTTCAGCGCCGCAACGGGTACAGGCAGGGCCTGGAGGCCCTGGGCCTTGCGCATGATCCGGCATTGGAAAATCTTCAGCCGCTCAGCGAAAAAGGCGGCTTTGCAGGGGCCGAGGCGCTGTTGTCGCTGGAGGCGCCGCCGACCGCACTTTTGTGCGTGACTGACGCCCTTGCCATCGGAGCGGTGCAGTACTGCCGCAAGTTCGGTCTGAAGGTCGGCTCCGACGTTACCGTCGTCGGCTATGACGGCCTGCCGGTGGGCGAATACCTGGACCCGCCGCTGACGACCTTTTCGCAAAGCGCCCAGGAAGCAGGCGGCAGGGTTGCCCGCATGCTTATCGATGTTCTGGACGGCAAGAACCCCACGGATCTGCAGGCCCTTGCCAAGGCAAACCTGATCCGGCGCGCCTCGGATGGCGCTCCGGCAAATTCATCGGAGGCGCTTGCAAGCGCGCTCCGCGACCGGCTGAACCAACAGCCACATTCCGGCAGGAAGGGAGAGTAATATGTTTGGGAGGACAACATTCCTGGCCTCGACCATCGCGGGCGTTCTGACGCTCGGTCTGACGGCCGCACAGGCCGAGACGTTGCGGTTCTGGACGACTGAAGAACAACCGGAACGCCTGGCCAAGCAGGAAGAAATGGCCGCCGCGTTCAAGGATAAGACAGGCATCGAGGTGGACGTCATTCCGGTGACGGAATCCGATCTCGGCACGCGTGCCACGGCAGCCTTTGCCGCCGGCGATCTGCCGGATGTCATCTATCACACGCTGCAATACGCGCTGCCCTGGGCCGAAGCAGGCATCCTGGATACGGAAGCTGCGACCGAAGTGTTTGAAAAACTGGGTGCCGGCACATTCGCGCCTGGCGCGGTTGCCATGGCTGCCGTTGAAGACGGTGTCGCCTCCGTGCCTGTGGACGGCTGGACCCAGATGGTGATCTACCGCAAGGACCTCTTTGAGGAAAACGGCCTTGCCGCTCCGGACAGCTACGAAGACATTCTGGCGGCCGTCGAAAAACTGCATAACCCGCCTGAAATGTTCGGCTTCGTCGCCGCGACCAAGGTTGACGAGAACTTCATGAGCCAGGTGCTGGAGCACGTGCTTCTGGCCAATGGTGTCAGCCCTGTCGGTGACGACGGTTTCAAGCCGCTGGACGAGAAGAAGACTGTCGAAGCGCTGGAGTTCTACAAGGCCATCGCCAAGGCATCGCCTCCCGGTGACCTCTTCTGGAAGCAGTCGCGCGAGCTTTATTTTGCCGGCAAAGCAGCCATGATCATCTGGTCGCCGTTCATCCTGGATGAGCTTGCCGGCCTGCGGGACAGCGCTCCGCCGACCATCACTGACGATCCGACTTCCACGGAACTTGCTTCCAAGACCGGTGTTGTCACCACCTTGAGCGGCCCGTCCAATCCAGATGGGGCAGCCTGGGCTGACATCCGTTACTTCGGCATCACCAACGACGCGGACACGGAAGCGGCGATGCAGTTCGTCGAGTTCTCCATGGATGACGGCTACCTGTCGACCCTGTCGATCGCGCCGGAAGGCAAGTTCCCGATCCGTCGTGGTTCTGCCGACAACGCGACCGAATTCGTCGATGGCTGGGCAAAGCTCCCGGTGGGTGTCGACCGCAAGGCGCCGCTGACCGATCTCTACGATGCCGACACCATCAAGACCATCGTCTCCGGTCTCGACACCGCCAGCCGCTGGGGCGTCAAGGAAGGCCAGCTCTCGCTTGCCTCCAAGATGATCAACAGCCAGGTGATGAACCGTCTGGTGCGTGAATACATCGACGACGAACGCGATGCTGCGGCAACCGTTGCCAAGCTCAATGAAGAACTGGCCAAGATCCAGTAACGCCTTTCCACCCCTCAAGACCCCACGAGGGGGTGGGAAAGCCCGCACATAACGGCCCGGACCGGGCGTCTATCGGATGCCCGGTCCTTCCCAATCTCCTGCCGCTGCATTGCCGGCAGCCGAGATGGGCTCCAGACAGTTGCCGGTTGGGACTTGTCGGTCGCCAACGGCAGAACGGGATCTAGACCCCGGGCGGAAACATGAACACCAAAACCGAAGCTGACGCTTCCTCAGGGCCGCCGAAAGGCATCGGTCCGATGCAGCGGCGTGAAATGTGGCTGGCGTATCTGATGCTGGCGCCGACATTTGCCATCATCCTGATGATTGTTGCCGGACCGCTGCTTGCCAATTTCTGGATCAGTGTGAAACCGGTTCAGCTTGCCGACCTGCGGCCGCCGACCGTGCTCGTCAACGAACGGGTTCGTGGTCGGCCAAATGCACCAGGCGACGAGGCCCGGCTGGAATACCGGCTGCGCAATTCGTCCCAGGACGAGGAAGTCCGCAACGTGACGCTGAGCGATGTAGTGCCCGATGGCTTCACGGTGACTTCGCATTCCGAAAACTGTTCGCTCAATGGCGCCGCGCTGACGTGCGATCTTGGAACCGTAGCGCCTGGCTGGCGAGGTGACGTCGAACTGGTTGGAACCGTGTCGCAGGGGTTTCTGGATGCAAACCGTCCCGAACGTGCGAGCGAGCCGGTTATTTCGGGCGAAGCCAACAATGTGCTGACCAACTTCGAATTCACGTTCGAGAACTTCAGCCGGATCTTCAGCGCGGACGAGTTCTGGTCAGTGCTGCGCATTACGTTCTACTATACCATCTTCGGGACGGGTGGCGCGTTGGTGCTGGGTCTCTTTGCGGCCCAGCTCCTGAACACGACCTTCCCCGGTCGCGGTGTCCTACGGGGCCTGTTCCTGTTTCCCTACGTCTCGCCGGTGATCGCGGTTGCCTTTACCTGGGTCGTGCTGTTCGACCCGTTTTCCGGCACGCTCAATGCCCTTCTGACAAAAATGGGCGTTGTCGCCGATCCGATCAATTTCTTTGGCCAGAGGGCGATCGAGTTTTCCGTTCTCGGCATTCCGATGGAGTTTCCGCTGGCGCTGACGACGGTGATTGCCTTCGAGGCCTGGCGTTACTTCCCGCTGTCTTTCCTGTTCATCCTGGCGCGCATGCAGTCGATCAACACGGACATGTATGAAGCTGCCGAAATGGACGGTGCGACGCCGCTGCAACAGTTCTGGTACCTGTCGCTGCCGCAACTGATGGGGATCCTCTCGGTCCTGTTCCTGCTGCGCTTCATCTGGACCTTCAACAAGTTCGACGACATCTTCCTTCTGACCGGCGGCAACGCGGGCACGCGTACGCTGACCGTCGATGTCTATGAGCAGGGATTTGCCCTGTCCAATCTCGGCGCCGGTGCAGCCGTTGCCGTGGTCGTCTTTGTCGTCCTTGTCACCTTCGCCACTTTGTTCATCCGCTTTTCGCCGAAGGAGGAAGGGCTATGAGACCCGGCAGTATCGTTCTCGCGGCGCTGACCGGCCTGATCTGGGGCGTCACTGCCATGGTGGTCATCGGTGTCACACTGACACTGGTGACCGGCGATGTGGCGCAGCCGCAGGCAACAGCGGCAGGTCTTGCGGGGCTTGTCAGTGCTCTGGTTCTGGTCTGGAGGCAGTCGACCGGGGGCGCTGGAGCCATGGCGGACAGGGGGCTTTGTGCTGCCGTCCTGTTCGTCGTCCTGATGGTGGCTTCCTTCGCGGCGCCCTTCGGTCTGTCGCTTGGTCAGCACTCCTTGTGGCAGGGACTTGGTCTGGTGATGTTTGTCGCTGGCGTTACCGGTGCCAATGCGATCTGCCTCGGTGGGGCCCGGCTTGGTGCCATGTCGCGCTACGAGCGTGAGGTTGTCTATATTCGCATCGCGAAGGGCGTCGGCTTCGTCGTCTTCTCGATCATTGTCGCCTTGCCGTTCTACGTCATGATCATGACCTCGCTCAAAAGCCAACAGGCGCTGCTGGCCAATCCGCTGGACCTGTCGATCGACGTCAGTCAGGGCATCAGCGGGCTGTTCCGGTCCTATGTCGAGCTTTTCACCCAGTTCAACTTCGGTCGTTACCTGATGGTGTCCGCCTTCGTGTCGGTGGCAACCGTCGTGCTGACATTGCTGTTCTCGGTGCCGGGCGCCTATGCCGTGTCGCGGCTGCGGTTTCCGGGGCAGGCATTCCTGGCCCGCTCCGTGCTGCTCATCTACATGGTGCCGGCGATCGTGCTGGTGATCCCGCTCTATGCGGTGTTCTCGCAGCTTGGCCTGCGCAACACGCTCACCGGCCTGTTGATCGTCTATCCGGCAACGACCATCCCGGTCGCGCTCTACATGCTGCAGGGCTACTTTCGCGGTCTGCCGTCGGAGCTGGAGGAAGCCGGACTGATGGACGGGCTGTCACGCATCGGCGTGATCCTCAAGATCACCCTGCCGCTGTCCCTTCCGGCGCTGGCCTCCGTTTCGCTTTACGTCTTCATGATCGCCTGGAACGAGTTCCTGTTCGCGTTCATGTTCCTGGACGATCCGGACATCTTCACGCTGTCGCGCGGAGTGGTGTCCCTCAATTCCTCCGAGGTGCCACGTCAGCATCTCATGGCGGGCGCGGTAATTGCGACCGTGCCCGTCCTTTTCATTTTCCTGTGGTTCGAACGTTTCCTTGTCCAGGGCCTGACGGCCGGCAGCGTCAAGGGTTGAACGATCAAGAGAAGGGGCTCTGAAGAGCCCGAGGGAGTACGCTGTGGCACACGCAGATCTAGACCAGGCGGCAAAGGCCATCCTGACCGAAAACGACCAGGGCGGGTACACGATCCCGACGAAGGGTCTTTATCCGTACCAGTGGAACTGGGATTCCGTCTTTGTCGCCCTGGGGTTTGCGGAATTCGACCAGGACCGGGCCTGGCAGGAAATCGAGATGCTGTTCCAGGGCCAGTGGCGCGACGGAATGGTGCCGCACATCCTGTTTCGCAAGGACGACCCGAGCTATTTTCCCGGACCGGGCGTGTGGGGAACCGACGGCGGTCCGATCCCGAGTTCCGGTCATTCCCAGCCGCCGGTGGCCGCGTCCGTTGTCCATAGCCTGGTGGAGGCTGACCGGACCGGCAAGGCATTGGAGCGGGCGAAGGCCTTGTTGCCGAAACTGATGGCCTGGCATCGCTGGTATCTTGCCTATCGCGACCCGAAAAACCTTGGTGTCATTGCGGTCATTCACCCCTGGGAATCCGGGCGGGACAACCTGCCGGACTGGGACGAGGCGCTGCGGGCGGTCGAGGTCAAGGACATTGGTCCCTATGAGCGGAAGGACACCTCTCATGTCGATCCGGCCATGCGGCCGCACAAGGAGGACTACGACCGTTATCTCAGCATTGTCGCTGCTTGCCGAAAGGTAGGCTGGGATCCGGAAAAAGTCGCCGAAACCTGCCCGTTCTTCGTTGCCGACCCGGGCGTTACCTTCATCTTCCTGCGCGCCAACCGGGATCTTCTCGCGCTGGCCGAAAAACTCGGCATGAGTGCGGAAGCCGACGAGATCCGAGGGTGGATCGCGGCGATGGAAAAAGGCAGCCGGACGCTTTGGAATGATGAGGTCAAGGCACATGTCGCTTTTGACGAGCGTCGCGGCAAGCAGACAGATGGCATCTCCAGTGCTTCCTTCCTGGCGCTCTATGCCGGGCTCCATGATCCGCAGACCCTTGGTGCGCTTCAGGCGCATTTTGACAGGATCGCGGAGCGGGTCGAATACCTGATGCCGTCCTATGATCCCGATCACCGCAGTTACGAGCCCTTGCGGTATTGGCGCGGACCGGTGTGGGCGATGATCAATTACATGATCGCGAAAGGCTTTGCCGAAGCAGGCGATGCCGTCCGGGCCGAACGACTGCGCGCCGACACCGCACGGCTGATCGAAACCGGGGGCTTTGCGGAATATTTCAGTCCGGAAACGGGCGCAGGAGCAGGTGGCGGATCGTTCTCCTGGACGTCGGCCATCTGGCTGACCTGGGCTTCGCCTTCACACGCCGAGCAGGCAGCTTAAGGGGGACGCGATGGGAGCGATCCAGCTCAACAAGGTTGAAAAGTGGTTCGGCAACCTGCAGGTCATCAAGGGCATCGACCTCGACATCAAGGATGGCGAATTTGTCATCTTTGTCGGACCGTCCGGCTGCGGGAAGTCGACACTGTTGCGTCTGATCTCAGGGCTTGAGGAAACCAGCCGTGGTGCTATCGAAATCGATGGCAAGGACGTCACTGCACTGCCGCCATCGGGGCGGGGACTGTCGATGGTCTTCCAGTCCTACGCGCTTTACCCGCATATGTCGGTGCGCGAGAATGTCGGTTTCGGTCTGAAGACGGCAGGCTTTCCCAAGGCGGAGATCGACCGCAAGGTGAATGCGGCTGCTGAAGTGCTGAAGCTGGACGAATATCTCGACCGGCGCCCCAAGGCGCTTTCGGGTGGACAGCGCCAGCGGGTGGCCATCGGCCGCGCCATTGTTCGCGAGCCAAGTGCCTTCCTGTTCGATGAACCGTTGTCGAACCTGGACGCAGCGCTTCGCGTTGAAATGCGTTTTGAGGTCGCCCGGCTCCACAAGAGCCTCGGCACCACCATGATCTACGTGACACACGATCAGGTGGAAGCCATGACGCTGGCCGACAAGATCGTGGTGTTGCAGGCCGGCAGGATCGAACAGGTCGGATCACCGCGCGAACTTTATGAACGGCCGGACAATCTGTTCGTGGCCCAGTTCATCGGTTCGCCGAAGATGAACGTGTTGCCCTGTTCACTCGAAGAAGGACGGTTTTCGCTGCGCGGGCATGGCGGAGGACCTTATCCGTATGCCGGCAGCGGGCAAACACCGGTTAAACTCGGCATCCGTCCGGAGCACATCAGCCTTGCAACGCCGGGCGAGGGGCATTGCACCGGGACGGTGGAAGTGGCCGAATATCTGGGTGCAGACACCTTCCTTTACGTGGCGCTCGACGGGCTTGAAACGATCCTTGTGCGCATCAGTGGTGCCGAAGACGTGGAGGAGGGTACTCGTGTTGGTCTGACCTTCGACGAGAGCCGCCTGCATTTCTTCGACGGTGAAGACAAGGCCATCCGCTAAGACAGTCTGTCGGAATGAACCCGGCCTTTTCGGCGGGTTCAGTTCCGGCAGAGCACCAGCACGGTGTATCGAGAAGCCTCCTCGTCGATCCGGGTTGGGCTCTTGATGTTGGTTATGGTGTTGTAGGAAGGCGCCAGGCCGAGATCTTCCATGAACTCCGCCATCAGCTTGCCCCTGACCGCGAAATTCACGTTTTCCGGCAGGTCACCGGCCAGTTTGAGCGTCTTGAACTTGTCCAGACGAGACACAACAGTGCCGACAACAGCCCCCGTCCTGTCCAGAACCGGGCCACCTGAATTGCCTGGCTGTACCGGTGCTGTCAGCATGAAATGGCGGCTGTCGCCCTTGACGCCTGCCAGCGACGAGATCATGCCGGGAGTGAAGTTCAGGTTGTTGTCCAGGATCTGGGCAAAGGGATAGCCGATCACGAAAATCTCCTCTCCGCGAACGATCGGCTGTTTTGAGCGGAACTGCGCAACATGATCCGACTTGCCGCTGTCAAGCTGCAGGATCGCGAGGTCGTTTTCCGTGTCCGCTTTCACCAGCCTCGCGGTACCGTGGCCTGGAATATCCAGCGAGCAGCAGTTGCCGACCACATGTGCATTGGTGCCGATGTGGCCTTCGCTCGTCAGGAAATAGCCGCTGCCGGAGGAGGAGGTCTTGCGGCCGATAATATCCTTGCGTGCTCCCTTGGGAAGCGGATTGCTGCTGTTGTCCTCTTCCAGAACCTGCAGGCCGGGAGCTGATGTGACCGCGTCCAGTTTCTCCTCATCTGTTCCGTCGTAAAACGTCATGCTGTTCGACATGGCAACTGCCACGCGATCCATGAAGACGGCATGGCGTGCCTGCCAGGCAAGCGAAAAGCCGCGGCTGTCCGAAGAGGTCTTCATCATGCGCAGGTAGAAATCACGTCCATCCTGCCGACCGGAGACGACGAAGTAGTCATTCCGGAATTGCTTGTGCTCCACAGTCCGCCCGTCGCTGGTATCGGTCAGGCGCTTGTAGAGGGCCGCGTAGTCGGTTTCTTCCGCCGAAACCTGCAGGGTTTCCAGTTCGATGCTGTTGTCGTAGGCCCGCCAGAGGTGTCCGCGCGGCGTCTGGGTGGACGGTTCGAAGAGCTTGCCCGGAACGCCGAGCTGCAATCCGGAAACGGTGTCCTTGTAGGTTTCAAAACCGACCCGTTCGACAAGGTCTAGGCCATCGCGCTGGAGGATCTGCATCTGCTCGTCGTCGAGCACACCGTTCGGGGTGAAGTCCCGGTGCTTCTGGAAAGTTGTGAGTGCGTTATAGGTGAGCCTGCCGAAGGTTCCGTCCACCTGTGAGGCGTAGTCTCCCGTAAAGACCAGCAGGAACTGGATCCGGACCCGTTCTCGCCAGTCCCTGGCATGGAACCAGTCCTTGGACTGATCGTAACCTGCCTGCACGGTGCCGGTTGATACCAGCAAAAACACGATGGCATGAAGAAACGAACGCATAACCAGCTCCCCTTGGTCGCGTTCCACATTTTAGCAAAACGGCGATGATGGAAACAGGCTCGCCCTGCTCAGTCGGGGATATCTCGCGATAAAATTCCGGAGGCGGTGTTCAGATGGAGCGGCCTGAAAAACCATGTTTCAAAGCGGAACAACATCGACCTTGTGATCGGTGGTTTGGGATCCTGACGTGCGCAACACGCCTTTCACCGGTGCCGCGTCTCCATAGTCGCGGCCATGCGCGACAACGATGTGATCCTGTCCGACCCTGAGGGCATTGGTGGGGTCATATTCGATCCAGCCGATCTCGATGCCGCACCAGGCCCTGACCCAGGCGTGCATGGCATCCGCACCTTCCAGCCGTTCCTGGCCTTCCGGCGGAATGGTCCGGAGAAAGCCACTGACGTAGCCTGCCGGAATGCCGATGCTTCTGAGGCATGCGATCATGATGTGCGAAAAATCCTGACAGACGCCATGACGCCGCTCGAACGCCTCGATGGCCGGAGTGTCGACTGTTGTGGCCTCGGCATCGAAACGCATGTCCGTGTTCAAGGCCTTGCCGATGGCTTCGACGGCGGAAATCGTGCTCATGCCCGGGACGACATGGTCCTGCGCATAGACTGCAAATGCGGGGTCGAGGGGCAGGCGCGGCGAGGCGGAAAGAAAATGGACCGGCGCCCTGGGGGCAAGCGACTGAACGCCGGAGAGCTCCCTTGCCAGCGCGTGCAACGGCGGTGAAATGTCGAGTTCTTCCGGCACCGCTGTTCTGTCGATACGGGCCTTCAGCTTGAAACTGAGTTCACTGTGGCTGCGCCGGTAGGCAACGTCGGTGACAGCATTGCCGAAGAAGTCCGTCCGGTCGTGACGCTCAGAAGGGCCAGGCACGATATGGATCTGCCCCGCCATCAGCTTCTGCTCGCCGGGAATGGTCGCCGGCATCAGCCGGAGCGCATGATGTCCGTAGTTGGCCGGGCTGGCATAGTCGTAGGTGATTTCAAGCGTTACATCGTAATGCACGGGCGCCTCGCGTCGGGCGTGTCGGGTGAAAGCGACCGTCCGTTACCGGATATAGGCATCGGTCAGCTCCACGGAGAGATAGGAGATCTGATCGCGAAGATCGGCAAGAGAAGCCGGTGTCAGTGTCTCCGGGGTGGCGATTGCCAGAAGTGTGTGAACCTGCAGGACGGAGCGGGCCAGCTCCGAAAGATGTCCGTTTTCCGTCGCGTTGGGCAGCACGCCGATATGGTCTTTCATGTCGGTCAGCTGGTAGAGCACCGCGCGCGGGTTCTTGGTGTCCATCGCCAAAAGGTCCAGCACGGTGGCATGGCTGAGAGAGACCGCATAACGCCGGCTCATGGACATGGCACTGTCGCCAACCTCAAGCAGCAGTTCAAGAGAGCCTTCCGGGGCGTCTTCGTCGGTAAAGACCGACAGGAGATCAGCCATCCGGTGGGCGCGTTCCAGTGCACGGCCGATGGACAGGAAACGCCAGCCGATAAACCTGTACATGTTTTCATGCACAAGACCTGAAAAGCCGGTGATCTTGCGCAGCAGCAGGCCCATGGCTCTGGTAACGTCGGCATTGTCGCGCATCGTGCGCTTGGCGCCGTTCGCGGCCTGGGCAAGGTCGTTCAGCGCCAGCCAGCCATCGACGGAAAACCGGTCGCGTACCTTTGCAGCGCTGGCGACGGCCGATTGCAGCATGTCGCACAGGCCATCGGGAACCGGCTCGACGGGCGCCATGCCGATCTTGTCCAGATATTCCGCCGTCAATGCCACAAGCGGGGCTTCCGGGTCCGCCGTTTCCATCAAACGGGCATGATAGGCACGCAGCAGCCGCACCGCGCCTTCCGCACGCTCCACGTAGCGGCCGAGCCAGAACAGATTGTCGGCTGCGCGCGATGGCAGGGAACCGGTCTGTGATTTGAAGAACGGCGATTCCGTCTGGTGGAGCAAGGTTTCCTTGTGCGGCTTCTGACCGCCGACGATCCACACATCGGCCGCCGATCCGCCTGCCTGCATGGCAATCGCACTTGCATCTTCCGTTTGTCCGATCCGGGCAAAGCCGCCAGCCATGACTTCCCAGCCGTTGGTCGTTCGGGCCAGGAAGACGCGCAGGCTCATCGGCCGGGGGACCAGAAGCCCGTTGTCATAGGCAGGTGTCGTCGACAGGGTCACGGCTTCCTGCCCGACCAGCCTGTCGCTCTTGCTGTCGATCCAGGTTTCCAGAATGCCCTTGTGGAACTTGTCGAAATCCTTGCCGATAAAATCGGTATGGGAGGACGTGAAAGGCAGCGCGGTCGACAGCGCGGGGCTGAACATCATGCCTTCCGCATTTTCTTTCACGTAGGCTTTCGTTCCCTCTTCACCGCACCACCAGGTCGCGACGTTGGGCAGCTTCAGCGGCTCGCCGAGCAGGTGTTCGCTGATGCGCGGCAGAAAGGCAAGGAGCGCACGTGTTTCCAGAATGCCGGTGCCGAGCGCATTGATCATGGTGACTGCGCCGCTGCGGACCGCCTGAACAAGACCTGGTGTACCGATGTGAGAGGTTTCGTTCAATTCCACCGGATCGGCCCAGGCGGCATCAAGGCGCCGCCAGAGAACGCTGACGGGCCTCAGTCCGGCGACCGTGCGAACCATCAGCTTGCCGTTCTCAACGGTCAGGTCCTCCCCTTCCAGCAGCATGAAACCGAGATAGCGGGCGATGTAGGCATGCTCGAAATAGGTGTCGTTCAGCGGGCCTGGTGTCAGGATCGAAACGCGGCTTTCGCTTTCTCCACGCAGCTCGACCAGGTGGTCGCGGAACCGTCGGAAAAACCCGGCCAGCCGATGGACATTGGCGCGGGCGAAGAACTCGTTGAAGACGCGTCCGGTTGCAACCCGGTTTTCCAGCGCGAAGCCGGCACCGGAAGGCGCCTGTGCCCTGTCGGACAGAACCCACCAGGTTCCGTCCGGCCCGCGGCCGATCTCGAACGACAGGAAGTGCAGAAAGTGTCCGGATTTCGGCTTGATGCCCACCAGTGGACGCTGCCACTCCGGGCTTTGCGCAATCAGGCTTGCCGGAAGGTAGCCGTTGGTCACCAGCCTGTTGTCGCCATAAAGATCGGCGACAACCTGTTCCAGAAGTTCGGCGCGCTGGGTCAGACCGTCTGCAATCACCTGCCAGTCGTCCTGGCTGATGATCACCGGAATATGGCTCAACGGCCATTCCCGCTCATTCGCCCCGTCCTGCCCGTATTGGCGGAAATAGACCCCGGCATCGTTCAGATACTGATTGCCGCGCGCGAAACGCTCGGTAATTTCCTCCGGCGTCAGAGCGCTCAGATGCTCCAGAAACGGCCGCCAGACCGGTCTTACCCGGCCATCAGGGAAGAGTAGCTCGTCCGAAACATCCGGAAAGGGACGATAGGCCTTCAAGAGGCCGTAGCGAAGCGCTCCGGGTTCTGCGTTTTCGTCCAAGCTCATGCATCGTTTCCAGTCGGCGGGGCTGCCGGTTCGTCAGACATTCTGCGGTCTGCGCAGGTCCAACGTCAACGGAAACTCCGGATGCGGCCGTTCAAGCCCCGGAAGATAGAGCCCGGGCGTATGGCCGTGGGGCTCGAACCTTGCAAGGCGGCGGGCTTCTGCCTCGTTCCCGTTGACAGGAAACGTGTCATAGTTCCGTCCGCCCGGATGAGCAACATGATAGACGCAGCCACCAAGGGCCCGGCCGCTCCAGCGATCGAAGATATCGAAGGTCAGCGGGGCGTCGACCGGATGCACCGGGTGCAGCGCCATGGCCGGTTGCCAGGCCTTGTAACGGACACCGGCAACCGAAACGCCGTTGGTCTCGGTTTTCCTGAGCGGCAAGGTCCGCCGGTTACAGGTGACGGCGTAGCGATCCGGATCGCTGGTGGTGAGCTTAACCTGCAGACGTTCGGTTGAGCTGTCCGTATAGCGCACCGTGCCACCGATGGCGCCGGTCTCGCCCAGTACGTGCCAGGGTTCCAGCGCCTGTCGAAGTTCCAGGTGAACGCCATCGACCTCGAGTTCTCCGCAGAAGGGGAAGCGGAATTCGGCCTGGGCTTCGAACCAGTCCGGACGCATCTGAAAACCGTGATGCTCCAGATCCCCCAGGACGTCGAGAAAATCGGTCCAGACATAATGCGGCAGCATGAACCGGTCGTGCAGGGCCGTGCCCCAACGGGTCAGGTTGCCGGACAGTGGCTGCTGCCACAGGCGCGCAACGAGCGCCCTGAGCAACAGCTGCTGGGCAAGGCTCATGCGCGGGTTCGGCGGCATTTCGAAGCCGCGAAACTCGACGAGGCCTAGCCGTCCTGTCGGGCCGTCGGGCGAATAGAGCTTGTCGATGCAGATTTCCGCTCGGTGGGTGTTGCCGGTGACATCCACCAGAAGGTTGCGCAGCAACCGGTCAACAAGCCAGGGGAACGGCGTTGCCCCTTCATGAGGGCGGTGGATCTGTGACAGGGCGACTTCCAACTCGTAAAGGCCGTCATGACGGGCCTCATCGACGCGCGGAGCCTGCGAGGTCGGGCCGATAAAGAGGCCGGAGAACAGGTAGGACAGGCTTGGATGGCGCTGCCAGTGCAGGATCAGGCTGCGCAGGAGATCAGGCCGGCGCAGGAACGGACTGTCGAGCGGCGTCGCGCCGCCAACTACCACGTGGTTGCCGCCGCCGGTACCGGTGTGCTTGCCGTCAATCATGAACTTGTCGGCACCGAGCCGCGACTGCCGGGCTTCCTCGTAGACGCCTTCGGTGATCGCGACACATTCCTGCCAGCTGGACGCCGGATGGATGTTGACCTCGATGACGCCCGGATCCGGTGCAACGCGGATGACATTCATGCGCGGGTCGGGCGGGGGCGGATATCCTTCGATATGAACCGGCAGCTTCAAGTCAGCCGCAGCAGATTCCGCCACCGAGATGAGTTCCAGATAGTCCTCGATCCGTTCCACCGGCGGCATGAAGACGCAAAGACGTCCGTCGCGAGCTTCCACCGACAGCGCTGTTCTGACCGATGCCCCGCCAAATTCGTCGTCCGTCAGGGTTTGTTCCCGCCGGTCCTGCTGGCCTTCGCTGGCGGTGAAATGGGCGACATCCTGCCTGCGGTCAGCGCGCGGGCCCGCAGGAAACTCCGGCAACGGATCGCGCGGGACGGTCGGATCGGCGATGTTGGTGTAGGGATATTGGGCCGGTGGGACATGAGGCAGGGATTCCAGCGGCAGGCGGTAGCCGACAGGGCTGTCTCCGGGTACGAGGAACAGCGCATCACGGCGCAGCTTCCAGCGTTCGGATCGCCAGCGGTGTCCGCCGGCCTTCGATTGCCAGCGCTGGATCGGCAGCACATATCCGGCAGGTTCGGTCAGCCCGCGGTCGAAGACACGGGCAATACGATGCCGGGCCTCGGCGTCCTCCAGCTTGGAATTTTTCGGGGTGACATTTTCCGGAAGGTTGGCTTCCTTCACCAGCCACACCGCCGGGTCTTCATAGGCGGCCACCACGTGGTCCGGGTCGATTTCCAGCTTCGTGGCGATCTCCTGCAGCAGCGCTGCGGCCTGATCTGCGCTGGCCTTGGTATCGTCGCCTTCTTCCGCGATCAAATCCGGATCATGCCAGATCGGTTTTTCGTCGCGGCGCCAGTAAAGCGAGAAAGTCCAGCGGGGCAGGGTTTCACCAGGGTACCATTTCCCCTGGCCGTAATGCAGGAACCCTCCAGGGGCAAAGCGTTCACGCAGCCGGCGGATCAGAATATCCGCCTTCTGGCGTTTGGTCGGGCCGACCGCGTCGGTGTTCCATTCTGCGGCTTCGAAATCATCGATCGAGACGAAGGTGGGTTCACCGCCCATGGTCAGGCGGACGTCCTCCTGCGACAGGATCCGGTCGACCTTGGTGCCGAGCTGATTGAGTGCCGACCAGGCATCGTCTGAAAACGGCTTGGTGATGCGCGGATGTTCGGCGACGCGGGCCACCTTCATGTCGAAGGCAAAGTCGACCTCCGCCTTGCTTGCCATGCCGACAATCGGGGCGGCGTTGACGTAATGCGGCGTCGCGGCCAGCGGAATGTGGCTTTCGCCTGCCAGAAGGCCGGAGGTCGGATCGAGCCCGATCCAGCCTGCACCCGGCAGGAAGACCTCGGCCCAGGCATGGAGATCGGTGAAATCGTGATCGGTGCCGGAGGGGCCGTCCAGTGCTTCCAGATCCGGCTTCAACTGGATGAGATATCCGGAGACAAACCTTGCGGCAAAACCGAGATGGCGCAGGGCCTGCACCAGCAGCCAGGTGGAATCGCGACAGGACCCGGTTCCTTTCTCGAAGGTTTCTTCCGGTGTCTGTACGCCAGGCTCCATGCGAATGACATAGTTGACGGTCTGGGAGACCTTGGCGTTCAGCCCGACGATGAAGTCGACGGTTCTCTGGCGATCCTTCGGAACCGTTTCCAGGAACGCGGTCATGTGCGGGCCGGTCGGGTCGAGGCGACGGTAGATCTGAAGATCTTCGCGAAGTTCCGGCGGATAGTCGAAGGGCCATTCCTCCGCGCTCTCCTCAATGAAGAAATCGAAGGGATTGTAGACGGCCATGTCGGCGACCAGATCCACTTCGATCTTGAATTCGCGTACAGGCTCGGGAAACACGAAGCGGGACAGCCAGTTGCCGTAGGGGTCCTGCTGGTGATTGACGAAGTGTCCTTCGGGCGAAACCTTCAACGAGTGAGACAGGACCCGGGTGCGGCTGTGAGGGGCCGGCCGCAAGCGGATAATCTGCGGGCTTAAGGTAACCGGACGGTCGTATCGGTAATGGGTCAGGTGATAAATGCTTGCACGAATTGACATTTACAGGGCCCCGGTATTTGTCCGTTTCAAAGCGCGAGTGTCAGGTTTTCACAAAATCAAACGCATAACCACGTCTTTCTGTAGGCAGTTTCGCCTCACGAATGGGCTGCAAGCATCTTGTGAAAGGAGAAGACCGGAAATCAGGTGAAATCTCGTGTCGCCGGTCAGGGTTCGTTAAACACGATGCAATCCTTCCGGCGAAGCCGGCTCTGACGAGCGCTTTTCCTGTGCTAATTTCGGATTGATTAACACAATCGGATCAAGGTGCCGGCTGCCAGCGAACGGCCAGCAGGCAGCAGCTCTGTTGCGGCCGGGTTTCACGCAGGAATGCCTCAGGAGCCGGTTTCTGGCAATCTTTGGATATGCGCCAATAAAATGTGCGTAAGTGGTTGCCACTTCTGCAGAACATATTTGTGGTGGCTAATATGACGCCGGGGGTATGACCAGGCACTGTTTCGGTGCGATTGGCCGGCCCCATGTCAAGGTTCCGTTCGGCTTTCGAACATTCAACCGGTGCTGCGGTGAATGTCCGTGATCTGAAGCGGGGCCGTTCTTGCGTGAAGAGCTGCAAGACGGGACGGGCAAGGATGAAGAGCGAAGGAAAATGATGTTCGTCAGACTGCTGTGCATGGTGTGGTTCTGGGTGGCAGCCGGCGTGGTCCAGGCGGCGGACTTCCGCGTGACCTTCATCAATCCGGGTGGTGAGACCGGTTTCTGGGGTGACGTGTCCAGAACCATGATGGCGGCTGCTGCCGATCTGAACGTCGACCTGGAAATCCTGCACGCCGATCGGCGTCCCTACGGCATGGAAGAGCTTCTCAGCCTCCGGCTGGAACAGGGGGAGCTGCCGGACTATTTCATTCTGGTCAACGAGAACCAGGCGGCTGCCCGTCTGATGCAGCTTATGGAGGGTCGGGAGAGCAAGGTTCTGTTCCTGCTCAACAAGCTGACACCGAAGCAACGGGTCGACCTGGAACGCAGGAACATCGATCTTCATGGTATTATCGCCTCGGTCGTTCCGGACAATGAAACGGCCGGTTACGAGATGGCACAGTCGTTGTTTGCCGAAGCGCGGCGGCTCAACCCGGATGCCGGGGAAATCCGATTGCTGTCCCTGACAGGCGATTCAACCACGCCTGCCGGATTGCAGCGGGAACTCGGCATGTTGCGGGCTGTCGCAGACAACAGTGACGTCAAACTGGTCCATGCCATTCCGGTCGACTGGAGCGAGGAACTTGCTTTCGCGCGGACGAAAAGCGTTTTGAACCGTACGCGAATTGACGTCGTCTGGGGTGCGAACGATGACATTGCTTTCGGTGCACAGCGTGCAGCAACCGATGCCGGGCTGAACATCGGCAAGGATATATTGTTCGCCGGGTTGAACTGGTCGAACCGCGGCATGAACGCGGTACGGTCCAACGAACTGACCATGACTCATGGCGGGCATTTCTTTGCAGGTGCCTGGGCGATCGTGATGCTGAGGGATCATTTCTTCAGAAGCGTTCAGGGGGAAGTTTTCGTCGATGTCGTGTTCAAGATGTCGCCGATCACCGCCCAGAACGTCGAGCTATATCTCAGCAGGCTTGGTGACGGGAATTGGGACAAGATCGACTTTGCCCGTTTCTGCAAATCGTCTTCCAATCATAGCCACTACGATTTTTCAGCTGACGCCATTCTGGAAGCTGCCGGCAGTTGACCGGCGTGCCGGCTGGAAGTGGACGGCTGTTGTTTCTTTTCTCGTAACACTTTGAATTCTCACCTATCCAAGTCTGCTGTCCGGACGGTATAGATGCCTTGGAAGGGCCATTTGAAGAGCCCAGCGGGAGAGAGCCATGAGCGACGAAGCCGAACCGGGCAAAGCCTATAATCCGGAAACGGAAGGCGCCGAGATGCGCTTTGCGGACAAGATGTCCTATGGCGACTATCTGGGGCTGACGCAGATTCTGAATGCACAGGCACCGTTGTCGGACGCTTCCGATGAACTGCTTTTCATCATTCAGCACCAGACGTCGGAATTGTGGATGAAGCTCATGCTGCATGAGCTGAACGCCGCTCGCGATGCGATTGCCGATGATCACATGCCGCAGGCGATGAAGCTTCTTGCCCGGGTCAGCCGGATCATGGAGCAACTGAATTCTGCCTGGGATGTGCTGCGGACAATGACGCCGAGCGACTATACCCAGTTCCGGGATGCCCTCGGCATGTCCTCGGGCTTCCAGTCGCTGCAATACCGGCTGATCGAATATGCGCTGGGCAACCGGAACACGGCAATGATCCGACCGCACGAGCACGATGCGCAAAGCGTTGCTTTGCTGAATGCGGAGCTGGCCCGCCCCAGCCTTTACCAGGTCGTGCTGGCATTCGCCCGCAGCCAGGGTCTCGATGTGCCGGATGACGCCATTGCGGTACCTGCTTCTGCTCCACATCTCGAAGTTCCCGCGATCATGACGCTCTGGCAGAAGGTTTACCGGGATCCGTCCGCCCATTGGGCCCTTTACGAGGTCGGTGAGAAACTGGTTGATCTGGAAGACTACTTCCGCCGGTGGCGCTTCAATCATGTCACCACCGTGGAACGGGTGATCGGCTTCAAACGTGGAACCGGCGGAACCGGCGGCGTCAGTTACCTGAAGCGCATGCTGGAAGTCGAACTCTTCCCCGAGCTCTGGCATGTGCGCACCGCGCTCTGAAACAGTCTGCGTCTCGTCATTCTTGGACGAATTGCATGTTTGCCATCGGCGTTTGTGCCGATAGAGTGTCGTTTCAAGAGCCCCGCAAGCGGGCTCAAGGGACTGAAGAGGGGATTTCCTATGTTGAAACAATTTGCTGCGGCCGCCAGCCTGGTGGCCCTTCTGGCGGGAGCGGCACAGGCCGAACCCGTCAAGGTCGGCATGATCACGACCCTGTCCGGCGGTGGTGCAGGTCTTGGCATCGATGCACGTGACGGCTTCATGCTGGCGGTCAAACAGGCCGGCAACAAGGACCTGGAAGTGATCATCGAAGACGACCAGCGCAAGCCGGACGTCGCGGTTCAGCTTGCCGACAAGATGATCCAGTCAGACAAGGTCGACGTCTTGACCGGCATTATCTGGTCGAACCTGGCCATGGCCGTCGTGCCGTCTGTCACGGCCCAGGGCAAGTTCTATCTGTCACCGAACGCCGGTCCGTCCGCTCTGGCCGGCAAGGGCTGCCATCCGAACTATTTCAGTGTTGCCTATCAGAATGACAACCTGCATGAGGCCGCAGGCGCCTACGCCAAGGAAGCCGGTTTCAAGAAGAGTTTCATCCTCGCGCCGAACTATCCGGCCGGCAAGGATTCGCTGACCGGATACAAGCGCTACTACGACGGTGAACTGGCGGGTGAGATCTACACCAAGCTGGGCCAGACCGACTATGCGGCCGAGATTGCCCAGATCCGCGCATCGGGCGCCGATAGCGTGTTCTTCTTCCTGCCTGGCGGCATGGGTATTTCCTTCCTGAAGCAATATGCCGACAGCGGAGTCGGCCTTCCGGTCGTTGGTCCGGCCTTTTCCTTTGATCAGGGTATCCTGCAGGCAGTCGGCGATGCTGCGCTGGGCGTGAAGAACACGAGCCAGTGGAGCAAGGATATCGACAACGATGCCAACAAGGCCTTCGTTGAAAGCTTCCAGGCCGAATACGGTCGCCTGCCGTCGCTTTATGCGGCCCAGGGTTTCGACACGGCCAATCTGCTGCTGTCGGCCATGGCGAAAGCGGATGTGACGGACGCTGACGGTTTCCGCGCAGCGCTTGAAGCAGCTGACTTCCCGTCCGTGCGCGGCAAGTTCAGCTTCGGCCCGAACCATCATCCGATCCAGGACATCTATGTTCGCGAGGTGATCAAGGAAGGTGATGTCTACACCAACAAGATCGTCGGAACGGCCCTGACCGATCATGGTGACGCCTATTCAGCCGAGTGCAAGATGTAAGACCCGGCGGGTTCTCCAAGCTTTGCGAAAGGCGCAGTCTCCGGGCTGCGCCTTTTTCTTTTTTGAAATCGTGGGGCTACCGGGTCCCGGCTCGCGTTTCGCCGGAAGTATGGGGTTGGATTCAATTACCTTTGCCGGCGAAATTACTCCTCACCTGTCTTCGGTCTTTCCACGGCTTGCCCCTGTAATCCGCATCTTGACCATGCCTGCCGAGGCTGCGGTTTGGCCCAAGGGCAACGGCATGGATCCCATGGTCGAGCCATGGGATGACGGCGAACGAGCGGGAGAATAGAGGGTATGGATACGGCGATACTTAGTCCAGCGTCCGTCATTGCAGGGCCTGACCCTGCAATCCATGCCGCGACCTCAGCGAACGGTGAGGGCGTGATCTGAAGCGAGCTACTTCCCGAACACACCTGTATCGATCATCTGCTGGAACATCTCTTCCATGGAGGTTTTCATCGGTCTGTAGGTTACGCCGAGGGCGCGTTTGCTTTTGGAATTGTCGGCGCGCCATTTCACGTCGACGTTGTTGGTGACGAATTTCCGTGAAATACCGCCGACGATCGGCCCGACCAGCCAGACGATCCATTTGGGTAGCGACTGGCGAGGCACCGGATAACGATCGCCGTATTTCTCGATCAAGGCCTTGCCGAGTTCCAGGATGTTGGTGTCGTGGCCGGAGATGATATGCCGTCCCTCGGCCTCTTCCCGGAAACCCGCCTCCATGTGTGCCCTGGCAAGGTCACGCACATCCACGACGCCAAGGCCAAGTTTCGGAGCGCCCCGTTTCATGGTGCCGTCGCCCATCTGGCGGACGATGTTGAAACTTTCGGATGTCGGCCTGGCGTTAAGGGCTGGACCGATCACCAGCGACGGATTGACGGTGACCAGCTCGAAGCGATCCTGAGCCCTGGCGATCTTCCAGGCTTCCTGTTCCGCAAGCGTCTTGGAATAGCTGTAGGGCTGGTATTCGAGAGAGGCGGTGGTGTTCCAGACCTTCTCCGTCAGTTTGCCACCCGGGGCTTTAATACAGTCGATTGCATCCGTGTAGATGGCCGCGCAGGAGCTGGTGACGACCACGCGTTTGACACTTGCAGTCCGCGTGGCGGTTTCCAGAACGTTCCGTGTGCCTTTGACCGCTGGCTCGATCAGTTCCCTCTGCGGGTCCTTGACCGATGTGGTGAAAGGGGAGGCTGTGTGGAAGACGATGGCACAGCCTGCCATCGCCTCGGCGTAGGAACCTTCCTCCAGCAAGTCGGCCCTGAAAAAACGCAGGGTGCCCGGAGATCCGGCCGCAATCTCCTGAAGGTGTGCGACCTTGTCCTTGCGGTCCGGGTCACGGACAGCAGCGTGCACCGTAATTCCCGCATCGAGCAATTCCTTCACCAGCCAGCCGGCAACATAGCCCGTGGCACCCGTTACCAGGACCGGTGCATCGGTGGAAAAAGAGGTCATCGGATCTGGTCATCCTTCCTTTGAAGGCCGCTCTTGCGCCGGCAGCTTGTCCAAGCAGTGAGATAGCCGCTGGATGGTGTGCGTCAACACAGGAATTGTTTCTGCCATAGATGCCCGACCAGCAGCCAATGGGCGACAGACGATCGTGAAGACCTGCCTGGTGGACGTCGTATCCTGGGCGCAGACAGGCTGTGGACATGGGCGAGCAGGTCACGCTGCAGTGCAAAGTCAGTATTCGGATTTCGTTTTGCGATGCAAAACGAACCTCAATAGAAGTATGATGTAGAAAAATATGAAAGACTCGAAACCCGATTTCGTGCTACATCTGATGTCAAAATTGTGCCACACTGACGGTGCTGGTCGACAGGTGACCGGGTTTTCGGGTCGGGTGCAGGGGGCGTTCCTGTTCTTGAAAAGCCTTTGAAAACAATATTTTGCCACTCGTTTGAGTAGGCTTGATTATCTACTAAAAATTTAGTTTGACAACATGGCGATGCTGTGACCATCTATTCGTAGCCGGTTAATGACGGCGTTTAATATCTCACGGGAGGAGATGCAGATGCGTAAGTATCTACTCACCGCAGTCGCAGCTGGTGCTGTGCTTGCGGGGGCAGGGTCCGCTTTTGCCGATGAAGCAGCGGCGCAAAAGTGGATCGACCAGGAATTCCAGCCATCCGTTCTGTCAAAAGATGAGCAGCTTGCAGAAATGCAGTGGTTCATCAATGCGGCCGAACCGTTCAAGGGTATGGAAATCAATGTCTTGTCCGAAGGCATTCCGACGCACTCCTATGAGTCGGAAGTTCTGACCAAGGCCTTCGAAGAAATCACCGGTATCAAGGTCAATCACCAGATCCTCGGCGAAGGGGAAGTGGTGCAGGCTGTGCAGACCCAGATGCAGACCGGCCGGAACCTCTATGACGCCTATGTCAACGACTCCGACCTGATCGGCACCCATTCCCGTCTGCAGCTCGCCTACAATCTGACCGACTGGATGAACGGCGACGCCAAGGATGTCACCAACCCGGGTCTCGACCTGGAAGACTTCATGGGCACCCAGTTCACGACCGGCCCGGACGGCGACCTCTATCAGTTGCCTGACCAGCAGTTCGCGAACCTCTACTGGTTCCGCAAGGACTGGTTCGACCGTGAAGACCTGAAGGCAGCCTTCAAGGAAAAATACGGGTATGAACTCGGCGTGCCGGTCAACTGGTCCGCATATGAGGACATCGCCGAATTCTTCACCAAGGACGTCAAGGAAGTCGACGGCGTCCAGATCTATGGTCACATGGACTACGGCAAGCGCGCACCGGACCTCGGCTGGCGCATGACCGATGCCTGGCTGTCCATGGCGGGTGCAGGCGACAAGGGCGAGCCGAACGGCGTGCCGGTTGACGAGTGGGGCATCCGCATGGAAGCCGGCACCTGTAACCCGGTTGGCGCTTCGGTTTCCCGCGGTGGTGCTGCAAACGGCCCGGCGGCCGTCTACGCGATCCGCAAGTGGGACGAATGGCTGCGCAACTACGCGCCTCCGGGTGCTGCCAGCTTCGACTTCTACCAGTCTCTGCCGGCTCTCAGCCAGGGCAACGTTGCCCAGCAGATCTTCTGGTACACCGCGTTCACCGCGGACATGGTGAAGCCGAAGTCCGAAGGCAACAACACGGTTGACGACGAAGGCACGCCGCTGTGGCGCATGGCTCCGAGCCCCCATGGTCCTTACTGGGAAGAAGGCCAGAAGGTCGGCTACCAGGACGTGGGTTCCTGGACCATCCTGAACTCCACTCCGGTGGATCGTGCGAAAGCAGCCTGGCTCTATGCCCAGTTCGTGGTTTCCAAGACGGTTGACGTGAAGAAGAGCCATGTCGGTCTCACCTTCATTCGCGACAGTACCGTGCGTCACGAGTCCTTCACCGAGCGTTCTCCGAAGCTCGGCGGCCTGGTCGAGTTCTATCGCTCGCCGGACCGTGTTGCCTGGTCCCCGACCGGCATCAACGTTCCGGACTATCCGAAGCTGGCCCAGATCTGGTGGCAGCAGATCGGTGACGTGAACTCCGGCGCGTTCACGCCGCAGGAAGCCATGGATCGTCTGGCACAGGAAATGGACATCGTCATGGCCCGCATGCAGCAGGCTGACGAGCGCGCCAACGTCTACGGTGGCTGCGGTCCGCGTCTGAACGAAGAGTCGGATCCGCAAGAATGGCTGAACAAGCCGGGCGCACCGAAGGCAAAGCTCGAAAACGAGAAGCCGCAGGGCCAGACCGTGAACTACGACGAGCTGGTCGCACGCTGGGCTGAAAAGTAAATCTGAGCGCGACGTGCAAGGGCATCGTGTCTGCCATGCAGAACATGGTGCCCGGGCACCCATCACCCAACAAACCGGACCGGGGCGTCTCCCCGGTCCACCACCGATCCGAAGCGACAGGGCGCGAAATCGATGTTTCGCCACTTGCACCTGTCCGGACGCGGGCGAAAAATAAATGTCTCTAGAACTTAAGAACGTCAGCAAGCGCGTTGCAGGCATCACCCATGTCAAGGAAACGAGCCTGACGCTGCATCCCGGTCACTTCAACGTTCTGCTTGGGGAAACCGGCTCGGGCAAGACCTCGCTGATCAAGCTGATGGCTGGTCTCGACAGCCTGGCGACAGGGCAGATCGTGCTCAATGGCAAGGACGTGTCCCGCCTGTCCGCGCAAAAGCGCAACATCAGCCTGGTGCACCAGTTTTTCGTCAACTACCCGCATATGTCTGTCTTCGACAACATCGCCTCGCCGCTGAAGGTTGCAGGAGTTGCCAGGTCGGAGATCGAAGGCCGGGTGGAAGAAGCGGCCAAGCTGATGAAGCTGAACCCGTATCTCAACCGCAAGCCGCATGAACTGTCGGGCGGCCAGCAGCAGCGCACCGCGCTGGCGCGGGCCATCGTCAAGGAAAGCGATGCGGTCTTCCTCGACGAACCGCTCGCCAACCTCGACTACAAGCTGCGCGAGGAACTGCGCGACCAGCTTCCGGAACTTTTTGCAGGCCGCGGCGCGGTCGTCGTCTACGCAACGTCCGAGCCTGAAGAGGCCCTTCTTCTGGGAGGGCACACGGCCCTCATGACCGACGGCAACGTGGTGCAGTTCGGCCCGACCGCCGACATCTATCGCAAGCCGAAGGATCTGGACGCAGCCAAGGTGTTCTCCAACCCGCCGATCAATGTCGCCGCGGTGACCAAGCGCGGGGACCTGGTGATCCTGAACGAGGTCACGAGCTGGCAGGCCACAGGTGCTGCGTCGGGACTTCAAGATGGCGCCTACACCCTTGCGATCCGGCCCAATCACGTGATGCCGGTGGCAAGTGCACATCATACCGTGAAGCTTGACGGACACGTACTGGTGACGGAGCTCAGCGGTTCGGAAAGCAGTGCCCATTTCGACATGGACGGCAACGCCTGGGTCTCTCTGTCACCCGGTGTTCATCCCTATTCCGTCGGCGAGGTCCACACTTTCTACCTGGATCCGAGCCATTGTTTCTTCTTTGCGCCTGACGGCCAGCTGGTCGCCTGAGGAGAGGACATCATGGCACAAATCAAACTCTCCAATCTGCGTCACAGCTACCAGCCCAACCCGGCGAGCGATGCGGATTACGCGCTGAAGAAGATCGACCTGACGTGGGATGACGGCGGCGCCTATGCTCTGCTTGGCCCGTCGGGCTGCGGCAAGTCCACGCTGTTGAACATCATTTCCGGCCTGCTGGTTCCTTCTGAAGGCAAGATCCTGTTCAACGATCAGGACGTCACCTCGCTGCCGCCGGCAAAGCGCAATATCGCGCAGGTGTTCCAGTTTCCGGTCATCTACGACACGATGACCGTCTACGACAATCTGGCCTTTCCGCTCAGAAACCGCGGGCGGGACGAGGACACGGTCAAGCGCCGGGTCGCCGCGATCGCCGAAATGCTGGAAGTCAGCGACATGCTGAAGGTCCGGGCGGCAAATCTTTCGCCGGACAACAAGCAGAAGATCTCCATGGGCCGCGGCCTCATCCGCGAGGACGTCAACGTCGTCATGTTCGACGAGCCGCTGACGGTGATCGACCCGCATCTGAAATGGAAGCTGCGATCCAAGCTGAAAGAGCTTCATCAGCGGGTCAAGGCGACCATGATCTACGTGACGCACGACCAGACCGAAGCGCTGACCTTTGCCGACCAGGTGGTGGTGATGCAGGACGGTGAAGTCGTGCAGATCGGGACGCCAGTGGAGTTGTTCGAACGTCCGGCCCACACTTTCGTCGGTCACTTCATCGGCTCCCCGGGAATGAACGTCCTGCCCTGCGACGTCCAGAACGGCGCCGCGTTCTTCCGCGGTGAAAAGGTCGCGCTGGAAGGCCCGGTGACTGCCGCCGGCGACGGCACGGCGGAGATCGGGGTCCGTCCGGAATTCGTCAAGGTGTCTGCCGACGGTGCAGGCATTGCGGCGAAGGTCCGCAAGGTTGCCGATATCGGCCGCCACAAGGTGGTTGAGGCGATCGCTCATGACATGCGTATCAACGCCATTCTGGAGGGCGAAGCGCCCAATGCCGGAGACGACGTGATGCTCGACTTCAAACAATCCCAGACGCGTCTCTACAAGGACGGCTGGCTGGCGAGCCAGCCTGAGGGAGGGGCCCGATGAAAACGCAAAATCAACGCGCCTGGTTCTTCGTAACCCCGGTGCTCATTCTTGTCGCCTTCAACGCGCTCATCCCGATGATGACCGTGGTGAACTACTCCGTTCAGGAAACCTTCGGCGACAACCTGTTCTTCTGGCAGGGTCTGGACTGGTTCGAGCAGGTGCTTCGCTCGGAGCGCTTTCACAATGCGCTCGGACGGCAGTTCCTGTTCACTTTCCTGATCCTGATTATCGAGGTGCCGCTTGGTGTCGCGATTGCGCTGTCCATGCCCAAGAAAGGGTTCTGGGTGCCGTTCTGCCTTGTCACCATGGCCTTGCCGATGCTGATCCCGTGGAACGTGGTCGGCGCGATGTGGAACATCTTCACCCTGCCGGATATCGGTCTGCTCGGTTACTTCCTGAACCACACCCTGGGCATCTCCTATGACATGACCCAGAACCCGATCGCTGCCTGGGTGACGATCATCGTCATGGATGTCTGGCACTGGACGTCGCTGGTGGTGCTCCTGGCCTATGCCGGTCTGGTTTCGATCCCCAACGCCTATTATCAGGCGGCGGAAATCGACGGAGCCTCCCGGTGGGCGGTGTTCCGCTTCATCCAGTTGCCGAAGATGAAAACGGTGCTGACCATTGCCGTGCTGCTGCGCTTCATGGACAGCTTCAACATCTATACGGAGCCTTTCGTGCTGACGGGCGGTGGTCCGGGCAACTCCACGACGCTGCTCTCGATCGATCTTGTGAAGATCGCGCTGGGTCAGTTCGACCTTGGACCGGCAGCCGCCATGTCCCTCATCTACTTCGCCATCACGTTGTTCGCCTCCTGGCTGTTCTACACGCTGATGACGATGAACGATAACAAGTCCTGAGGAGAACCGTCATGCGCCTGAAAAGCCTGGTTCCCATCCTGTACATTCTCTTCCTGATGTTGCCGATCTACTGGCTCGTCGCGATGAGCTTCAAGACCACCAACGAGATCCTGTCCGGGTTCACCCTGTTCCCGCAGACCTGGACCTTCGCCAACTACATCGAGATCTTCACCGATCCGACCTGGTACTGGGGCTACATCAACTCGATCATTTACGTGACCATCAACACGGTCATTTCGATCACCGTCGCGCTGCCGGCAGCCTATGCATTCTCCCGCTATTCCTTCGTGGGCGACAAGCACCTGTTCTTCTGGCTGCTGACAAACCGTATGGCACCGGCCGCCGTCTTCGCGCTGCCCTTCTTCCAGCTGTATTCCGCCGTCGGCCTGTTCGACACCCATCTTGCCGTTGCACTGGCACACTGCCTGTTCAACGTGCCGTTGGCGGTCTGGATCCTGGAGGGTTTCATGAGCGGGGTGCCGAAGGAACTGGACGAAACCGCCTATGTGGACGGCTATTCCTTCCCGCGCTTCTTCATGACGATCTTCCTGCCGGCCATCAAGTCCGGCGTCGGGGTGGCCGCCTTCTTCTGCTTCATGTTCTCCTGGGTGGAAATGCTGCTGTCCAAGACACTTACCGCCGTCGAGGCGAAACCCATTGCCGCCGTGATGACCCGAACCGCTTCCTCCGCCGGTTACGAACTGGGTCTGCTGGCGGCCGCCGGGACCCTGACCATCATTCCCGGCGCCATCGTCATCTATTTTGTCCGTAACTACATTGCCAAGGGCTTTGCCCTGGGGAGGGTATGATGCTCGGTTGGATGGCCTGGACCCTGCCGACGGCTCTGCTGTTCGTCGGTATATTCTCCGCAATCGGGGTGCTGACTGCTCTGGAAGTGAAATTTCCCGGTGGCGCTGCCCGGCGCGGTGTCCTGGGACTGGAAACGACCCGCGGCGACCGCCTCTTCATCACCTTGCTCGGAACGGCCTATATCTTTCTGGCCTGGCTTGGCCTGGTGGGCAACCCGCTCTGGTGGCCGCTCGCCCTGAGCATCGGTTGGGGTGTCTTCTGCTTCTGGAAAGTCTGACGTGAATAAAGGCGCGCGGGTTTCCCGCGCGCTTCGTCCATCAGGTGGTCTCGATCAGGGGAGAAACCCGAACACCTTCGTCGACTAAAGACATAGTAATTTCCGATATTCTGGTGCATGAATAGATGCGTAAGCCACATCCATTCCGCAATCGGTGCAGGACTGTAATGAGAAAGCGTAAGAGCAACGAGTTTTTGACCGAAGTCGAACTGGAGTTCATGACCGAACTCTGGAAACTCGGCGAAGGTTCCGTGCGGGACATCCTTGCATGTCTGCCGCCGGAGAGAAAACTCGCCTATACGTCCTGCGCCACCATCATGCGGATCCTGGATGAAAAAGGCTTCGTGGACAGCCGCAAAGAAGGCAAGACATTCATCTATTCCCCTCGGCTGACCAGGGATACCTACCAGTCCCGATCTCTCCGAAACCTTTCAGAAAAACTGTTCGACGGCACACCGGCGTCCCTCGTGGCCCGACTTGTCGATGAATACGAACTATCGGGAGACGATCTGGAGGAAATCAGAGCGTTGCTGGACAGGAGGAGGACAGATGACGCTACTTAACCAGATTTTCGATATCTATATCGATCTGAACATCACACTGGCCATTACCGCAATGGTGTGGCTGAGCGCCAAACTTCTGCTGGCCCGTTCCGGCAAGAAGGTCGACTTTTCCGTACAGCTTGGGCTGCTGAACGGCTTGTTCGCCCTGATCCTGCTAACACCCTTCGCCGTCATGGGCTACCAGCACATGTTGTCGGCGGAGGTGGTCCCCCGGACCATGTCCGTCAACCTGGCCGATTACGCCGTGTCGCAGTACCTGCGTGGCGGCATCGCCATTTCGGCGGAAGACTTTCAGTCGCTGCTTGGACTGCGCACGCAGATCAGCGAAACGATCCTGACCCTGTCTACCGGTCTGGGTGCCGGGATTGCTTTGGCTTTCGTGGCCGGGTTCAGCTATTTCGCGCTGAAGCTTGTCGTCAGCTTCGTCCGATTGTACCGGGTGCTGGCAACCTGCCATGAATGGCGGAGCAATGGCCGTGTGCTGTTGCTGCTGTCGGATCGCGCAATGGTGCCGTTTTCCGCACGTGGGCTGAGGCGCCACTACGTGGTCATTCCGTCCGACCTGCTGGCCGAGCCGGAAGACCTGAAGCTGGTTCTCAAGCACGAGTTCCAGCATCTGCGCCAGGGCGATGTCACCTGGGAAATCGGGCTTGAACTGCTGCGCCCGCTGTTCTTCTGGAACCCGTTCTTCTACATGTGGAAGTCGGAAGTCGAGCGTCTGCGTGAACTGGCCTGCGATCAGAAGGTCGCCGAAAACGCCCATGTGGACCTGAGGTCCTATTGCATGTGTCTGCTCCGCGCCGCCCAGGCGGGGATCCGCAAGCGCCAGGACAAGGAAGCGCGCAAACGTTCCGTCGGGATCGCAGCCGTTGCCCTTTTGGAGGTGCAGGACAAGCTGCTTCGCCGTTCCCCGGCCGCGAAACTGCGCCGCCGCGTGGAGGCCTTGCTGGAGACCAATCGGGTTCGTCCTCATTGGGGCGTTACCTGCCTGGCCGTGCTGCCCATGGTGGCGGTGGTTTTCCTGTCGGCACTATCGATCCAGAAACCGGCGGACTGGAGCCAGGACCGGCTGATGCTGTCGGCCATCATCAATCTGGAACGCCTGGAAACCAGAAACGGTTCGAACGGGCAACAGGCCTATAATACCTTTGCGCAGCGCCCGCTGCGCTGAGTGATCCAGCACTGCTCCGGGCGGAAAGTCGTCCGGAGCAGGAGCATTTCCCCTCTGTTCCACAAACCTTGAGGCCTTGTTCCGACAGGCTACCTCGAGCTCCCGTTCGGGCTGCGCGTGCCTCGATTGCGGGTCATTCAAAAAATATCCATCTGGAAATCATTCGCCATTCAGGGGATTACTGAACCGTGCCTGCACAGGGGCGGTGCCTCGTGGCTGGCGAGAAATGAATGTCATCGTCGGCGGTGGTGTCGGGCAATCCAGAGATCTTGAGCGCGTGCAAGAAACAGGTCCATCCAGGTCAGCCAAATCCATACGGATCAGGGGTCTTGTCCAGGGCGTCGGGTTTCGGCCGTTTGTCTGGCAGCTTGCGAGGGGCCTGGGTGTTGCCGGTCATGTGCTGAATGACGGCGAAGGTGTGCTGATCGAAGCAAGTGGTGACGAGCGCTCGCTTGACCTTTTTCTGAGCCGTCTGCAATCGGACGCGCCACTGCTGGCACGTATCGACCAGATTGTTGTGTCCGATCTGGCAGGTGCGCCCGATGCCAGAGATTTCAGAATTCTGCCGAGTGAAGATGGCAAGGTCGCCACTGGCGTGGTACCGGACGCCGCAACATGCCCGGCCTGCCTGGCCGACATCCGCAACCCGGCCGACCGGCGTTACCGCTATGCCTTTGCCAATTGCACCCATTGCGGACCGCGTCTGTCCATCCTGCGGCACATTCCTTATGACCGGGCTTCGACAGCCATGGCGGCCTTCGAAATGTGCCGGGCGTGCCGCATCGAATATGAAAACCCGGCTGACCGACGCTTCCATGCCCAACCGATTGCCTGTCCGCAGTGTGGGCCGAAACTCTGGTTTGAGGACAAAGACGGATGTGCCGTTGATGGCGATCCTGTCGTCCTTGCCGCCGAGCGGCTCGGGCGCGGTGCCATTCTGGCGATCAAGGGTCTTGGCGGGTTTCAGATAGCGGTCGATGCAGGCAATCAGAGCGCCATTGAAAAGCTGAGGTTGCGCAAGCACCGTCCGGTGAAGCCACTCGCCCTTATGGCGCGGGATCTGGACCAGATCCGGGGCTTCGCCTTGGCTGATGCAAAAGAGGTGGCGCTGCTGGAAAGCCCGGCGGCACCGATCGTTCTGCTTAAGAAAGCGGGCACACCACTGGCGCCGGGTATCGCCGGTCCGTTCGACCGCTTGGGTGTCATGCTGCCGAACACCCCCTTGCACCATCTGCTGATGGCCGAGCTGAAGGGGCCGATTGTGCTGACCTCCGGAAATCTTTCCGAGAACCCGCAGGAAACACAAAACGCATGTGCCCGGCACAACCTTGCAGGCATTGTCGACGGGTTCCTGATGCACAACCGCGACGTGGTCAACCGGCTGGATGACAGCGTCGTTCGTCAGGATCGATTCGGCGTTTCCATCCTGCGCCGCGCGCGCGGATACGCTCCGTCGCCGATCCGTCTGCCCATTTCTTTCGAGGGGGCGCCGAAGGTTCTTGCTCTTGGGGGAGAGCTGAAGGCGACCTTCTGCCTTCTCGATGGCCGCAATGCAGTCCTGTCGCAGCATATCGGCGATCTTGAAAACGCGCCGACCCTTGCGGACTACAAGAAGATGCTGAGGCTCTATCTGGACCTCTACCGGTTCGAACCTGATATTGTCGCCGTCGATGCACATCCGCAATATCTGTCGACGCGGACCGGCGAAGACTTTGCCCGGGAGCGTGGCCTGCCGTTGGTTCGGGTGCAGCATCACCATGCGCATCTCGCGGCCTGTCTGGCTGATCAGGGGCAAGACCAGGCGATGCCTGGGAACGTTCATGCCGTTGTTCTGGACGGGCTGGGCTGGGGTGCGGACGGGACGGTCTGGGGCGGTGAAATCCTGCAGGGAAGCTATGGCGGCTTCGTGCGGCGTGGCCATTTGAGGCAAGTGCCGTTGCCGGGAGGAGAGGCCGCAAACCGGGAGCCGTGGCGCAATCTGGCTGCGCAATTGTTTACTGCCTTTGGAGTGAACTACCGCGTCAACCTGGTGGGAACCGGTCTGGAAACCAGGTTTGCCGGCCATCAGGCAAAGCTGCTTGATCAGATGATGCAGAAAGGTGTCAACGCACCGATGACGTCCTCTGCCGGGCGACTGTTTGATGCGGTGGCTGCCGCGCTTGATATTTGTCCGGACAAGCAAGGCTTCGAAGGTGAGGCTGCAATGCAGCTGGAGGTGCTGGCGCGCGCCTCCGTGGCTGGCAAGGAAGGATATCCGGTGGAGGTGACGACGTCGGAAACCGTATTGCTGTCGTTCGACAAGGTCTGGCCTGCGCTTCTTGGCGATCTCAAATCCGGTGTGAAGCATGAGACTATCTCCGCGCGCTTTCACCAAGGCCTGATCGACGGCCTTGCGCGCGGCCTGTCGGCTGCAGGCGCAAGACCATCCGGCAGGGTCGTTCTTTCCGGCGGCGTTTTCCAGAACGCCTTCTTGCGCGACGGCCTGACCGAGACGCTGAAAGCCGATGGCTACACTGTTCTCAACCACAAAAGTGTGCCCGCCAACGATGGCGGCCTTGCGCTCGGTCAGGCGGTGATCGCGGCAAATTTGCGAGCGCCCTCAACCTTCGATGACTGATTTTTTGCCCTGACTGAAGGTCCTTGAACGTGCCTCGGTCAGCAGGATCGACTGATAGGCCATCGGGTTCCATCTGCCCCGATTTTAAGCAGGTTGATCTTCCTCAAAGACGTTTTCCTGCAAGTCTGGAAGCGTGGAACCACTCGGAAATTTCACAAGTGTATTGCGGGTCGTTGCCATCATGTGCTGCAGTCCGGTTTGATCTCAAATCGATTTAGCGACAGGGCGCAACACCAGCCAATCACGCCGGACGGAACGGTCATCGCTTTCGCGGGCGCAAACTGCTTTGGGTATCAGGAGGGAGGGGCCATGGACAACGGGCACAAGACCGGGAACGGGGTCTCCACGGCCATCTGCGGAACCGCGCCTGTTCCTGCCGAAGAGATCGAAGCGATCTGCGCGCAATTCGGCAACGACAAGCACCGAATGCTCGACATCCTGCGCGAGGTGCAGGACCGCTACCGCTGCATTGCCCCGGCCACCATGGACCATGTTGCCGCCGCTACCGGTCTCACCCGGATCGAGGTGGAGGGCGTTGCCAGCTTCTATTCCTTCCTCTCCCTGGCGCCGAAAGGCAGGGTCACCATTCGGCTGTGTGACGATATCGTCGACCGGTTCTCCGGGGTGTCAGAGGTTGCCTGTGTTTTTGAAGAGGAGCTTGGGCTCAAAATCGGCGAAACCAGCAACGACGGTGCGTTTTCGCTGGAATACACTCCTTGCATCGGCATGTGCGATCAGGCACCGGCCGCGATGGTCAACGACATCGTCCTGACGAAACTGACGCCGGAGACCGCGCGCAGCGCCGCGCAGGCGCTGAAGGCAGGCCGCAGCCCGGAGCAGTTGATCAGCGAGCGGTTCGAGGCGCTGACACCATCCGAACGCGCCTTGCATATGGTCGACAACAACATCCGCCATGCGGGTGAAGTGCTGCTGGGGCCTGTTCCAGAAGATGCCGGGCTTGCCAAGGCGGCCACGATAACACCGACGCAGATCATCTCCGCGATCGAGGAAAGCGGGTTGCGCGGCTGTGGCGGCGCGGGCTTTACCACCGGCCGGAAATGGCGTTTTGCCGCCAGCGAGCGTGCCGAAAAGCATTTCGTCATCTGCAATGCCGATGAAGGCGAACCGGGCACCTTCAAGGACCGCGTCCTCCTGACCGAACGGCCGCATCTCCTGATCGAAGGCATGACTATAGCGGCAAGGGCTGTCGGTGCGCGCGAGGGCATCCTTTATCTGCGCGGCGAATATGTCTATCTGCGCGAGCTTCTGCTTCAGGTTCTGGAAGAACGACACCGGCGCGGTCTTCTCGGCAAGGACATTCTGGGCGTTAAGGGCTTTGATTTCGATATCCGCCTGCAGCTTGGCGCGGGCGCCTACATCTGTGGCGAGGAAGGTGCGCTTATCAGCTCCTGCGAGGGCCTGCCGGGCGAACCCAAGACGCGGCCGCCGTTCCCGGTCAACCGCGGCTATCTCGGGTATCCGACGGTGGTCAACAACGTTGAGACCTTCTGTCATGCCGCGCGCATTCTCGACAAGGGGGCAGCATGGTTCAATGCCATGGGCATGGAGGGCTCGCACGGCACCAAGCTCTTCTCCGTCTGTGGCGATTGCCTGAACCCGGGCATCTACGAACTGCCTTACGGACACACGGTCCGGGAATTGCTGGCGATGGTCGGCGGCGAGGATGCCGCCGCGGTTCAGGTTGGCGGACCGAGCGGCACGATGATTGCCCGCGACAGCTTTCACCGCAAACTGACGTTCGACGACCTTGCGACCGGCGGCGCGATCATCGTCTTCAACGGCGAACGCAACGTTCTGGAAATCGTCGAATACTACATGTCCTTCTTCGTGCATGAGAGCTGCGGCTATTGCACGCCCTGCCGGGTCGGCAACGTCTTCCTTCAGAAGGCGATCCAGAAGTTCCGCAAGGGCCTCGCGAACCCGGAGGACATCGACTACCTCAAGGACCTCTCCGGAACGATCATCGAGACCAGCCGCTGCGGTCTCGGCATGACGTCTCCCAACCCGGTTCTCACCACCTTGAAGAACTTCCCGCTGGTCTATTCGGCGGTGATCAAGCCAAGCAAGGACGGCATCCGCGATACGTTCGACATCCAGTCGGCCATCGACGGGGCACGCAAGATCGCCAAGCGCCGCTCCTATATCTTCGACAAGGATTTCACTCAATGAGCGGCACGAAGAGAGAGACCGGCTTCACCTTCACCATCGACGGGGTGGAGATCACCGCCTATGCGGGCCAGACCATCATGGAAGCGGCCGACGAGGCCGGGGTCTATATCCCGCGCCTGTGCGATCACGAAGGCCTGCGCCATCAGGGCAGTTGCCGGGTCTGCACGGTGAAGGCGGGTGGGCGCAGCGTTGCCGCCTGCACCCAGCCGGCAGCCCCCGGCCAGGCGGTGGAGAACGAGACACCGCGCCTGACCAAGATGCGCCGCGATCTGGTGGAAATGCTGTTTCACGAGGGCAATCACCTTTGCCCGATCTGCGAGGCCAGCGGCAATTGCGAGCTTCAGGCCATGGCCTACCGGCTCGACATGACGGAAGCCACCAGGTTTCCCTATCTGGAGCCGTGCCGGGCGCTGGACGCATCCCATCCCGACATCGCGCTGGACACCAACCGCTGCATTTCCTGCGGGCGCTGCATTCGCGCCTCCCAGGACGTCGATGGCAAGGGCATCTTCGGTTATGTCGGCCGGGGCATTCACCGCCGCGTCGCAGTGAACGGCGAGAACCTTGCCGATACCGATGCGGAGGTGACCGATCACGCGATTTCGGCGGAGGTTTGCCCGGTCGGCTGCATCATCCGCAAGCGCGTCGGCTTCGCCGTTCCCATCGGCGAGCGGGAATTCGATCATGGCCTGATCGGTCACGACATCGAGGAGAAGCGCAAATGAGCGAGCTGCCCAAGGCCCGGATCGCGACCGCTTCTCTTGCCGGCTGTTTCGGCTGTCACATGGCGATCCTGGATATCGACGAGCGCCTGATCGAGCTGATGCAGCTTGTCGATGTCGACCGCTCGCCACTTACCGACAAGAAGCGCTTCACCCAGCGGTGCGACATCGGCATCATCGAAGGCGGCTGCTGCAACGAGGAAAACGTGCATGTGCTGCATGACTTCCGGCGCAACTGCGATGTGCTGATCGCGCTCGGCCAATGCGCGATCATGGGTGGGCTGCCGGCCATGCGCAACGCGATCATGCATTCCGATGCGCCGCTGCGCGAGTGTCTGGACGAGGCCTATATCACCGGCAAATACATCCGCAACACGACCCACAACGTGCCCAACGACCCGGCTCTGCCGCTGCTTCTGGACGAGGTTTATCCGTGTTCCCAGGTGGTGGAGATCGACTACCAGATCCCCGGCTGTGCACCCAGTGGGGACATCATCTTCGACACGCTTTCCAAGCTGCTGACCGGCAAGTTCCGGGGCTTCGAGCGTGAAATGATCAAGTTCGACTGAGGGTGATGGCGATGACTGAACCCAGACTGATTGAAATCTCTCCCGTTACCCGCGTGGAAGGCCACGGCAAGGTGACGATCCACCTCAATGCGGAAAACGAAGTGGATGAAGCCCGGCTGCACATTGTCGAATTCCGCGGCTTCGAGCGGTTCATCCGAGGCCGGCTGATGTGGGAAGTGCCGGTGATCGTGCAGCGGCTTTGCGGCATTTGCCCTGTCAGCCACCATCTGGCGGCAGCGAAAGCCATGGACATGATCGCCGGTGTCGACCAGTTGACGCCGACGGCGGAAAAGATGCGCCGGCTGATGCATTACGGCCAGGTGATGCAGTCCCACGTGCTGCACTTCTTCCACCTGGCAGCGCCCGATCTTCTGTTCGGCTTCGGTGCGCCTGCGGAAAAGCGCAACATCTTCGAGGTGATCAAGGAGAATCCGGAACTCGGCAAGCGCGCCGTCCTGATGCGCAAATACGGGCAGGAAATCATCGAGGCGACGGCAGGCAAGAAGGTGCACGGCACCGGCGCCATTCCCGGTGGTATCAACCGAAACCTGCCCATTGAACGGCGGGATCATTTTCTTGCCTCGGTGGACCAGATGATCGAATGGTCCCTGGATGCGGTGAAACTCGCCAGGAACTACACACTGGAGCATGAAGACCTGGTCGCCGAGTTCGGTTCGTTCCCCTCCAACTACATGTCACTGGTGCGCGAGAGCGACGGGGCGCTTGATCTCTATCACGGCAACCTGCGGGCTCTCAGCTCCACCGGAGACATGATCTTCGATCAGGTGCCTTACACGAAATATCACGAGCTGATTGTCGAGGACGTGCGCTCTTGGTCGTACATGAAATTCCCTTTCATCACGACGCTTGGTCCGGATGTCGGCTGGTATCGGGTCGGGCCATTGGCACGCATGAACACGGCTGCCTTCATCGACACGCCTCTCGCCGATGCAGCCCTGAAAGACCTCAAGGCCGTGACGTGCGGTACGCCGAACAATTCCACGCTGGCCAATCACTGGGCGCGGATGATCGAGGTTCTGCATTGCGTGGAGAAGATCCGGGAGCTTCTGAACGACCCGGATCTGCAAGGGACGGATCTGATTGCCAAGGGGGACCGGCGCGAGGAAGGCATCGGGGTGATCGAGGCTCCGCGTGGCAACCTCATCCACCATTACAAGGTTGATGAACATGACCAGGTGACCTATTGCAACCTGATCGTCTCCACGACCCATAACAACGAGGGCATGAACCGCGCGGTGAAGGATGTCGCGGTCAAGCATCTTTCCGGCAAGGAGCAGATCACCGAGGGCATGCTCAACCATGTCGAAGTCGCGATCCGCGCCTATGATCCATGCCTTTCGTGTGCCACCCACGCTCTCGGCCAGATGCCGCTGCAGGTGGAGCTGTTCAATGCGGATGGCGCGTTGGTCGACAGCCGGACGCAGTGTGTGTGAGCGTGGGAGGTTCGACGATATGACAGCCTCTCAGATCGTCCACCCGGACGCAGCAAAGCGGAGATCCGGGATCGGCGAGTTCGATACTCTCTTTCGGGAAATGAATTGCCGAGAAATCTGTGCCTCCCCGATCCCGGCCCGCGCTGCGCTTGGCCGGGATGACGCTGGAAAGGGTTTTTGTAGGAACTCTGAAGAGAGGACGTCTTCATGCTTCTGATCGGATATGGCAATCCCGGGCGGGGCGATGACGGGCTTGGGCCGGCCTTGTCCGAGGCTATCGACGTGCGCGGATTGCCGGGGTTGGAGGTCGATACCGATTATCAGCTTGTCGCCGAACATGCGCTGGCGGTCTCAGAGCACGATGTGGTGATCTTCGTTGACGCTGAGATCGGTGCCGCGGGACCTTATTCGTTCCGGGAAATCGCGCCGGGTGCACCGGAAGTGCTTGGCAGCCACAGTCTGATTCCGCAGACTGTTCTGGCGCTTTGCGATACCCTTTATGGCGCCCGACCGAAAGCCTTCGTGCTTGGTATCTCCGGCTATGAATTTGGTGAGGTAAAGGAAGGGCTGTCCGACAAGGCAGCTGCCAATCTGGCTGCAGCCGAGGCTTTCTTGCTGGAGTGGCTGCAAAAGGCAGATCAGCAGAGGGAGGCAGCCCATGCATGAAATGTCACTTTGCGAGAGCATACTCGACATTTTGAAGGATCAGGCGGCGAAGGATAGCTTTACCCGGGTGAAGCGGGTCGCGGTCGACATCGGACCGCTGTCTTGCGTCGAACCAGAGGCGCTGAAATTCGGATTCGACGTCGTCATGCGGGGCTCACTCGCCGAAGGCGCCATTCTGGAAATTTCCAGGCCTTCAGCCGAGGCGCTATGTCTTTCCTGTTTCAAGACCGTGCAGGTGAGCGCACGGTTCGATTGCTGCCCGGAATGTGGTTCGGAAGCCCTGCAGGGTGTCAGTGGGGAAGAGCTGAAGATCCGGGAACTGGAGGTGGTGTGATGTGTACGGTATGCGGTTGCAGCGGCTCTCACGAACATGACCATGAGCATCACCATGGACACGCCCATTCACATGACGCAGGTCATGTCCATTTCGGCGAAGGGGAAGCCGGCGTTTCCGTTCCGGGCATGAGCCAGGCACGGCTGATCCAGATCGAAACCGATATTCTGGGCAAGAACAATTCCTATGCGGACAACAATCGTGCCTTGCTGGCCGCAAAAGGCGTTCTGGCACTCAATCTCGTTTCAAGCCCCGGCTCCGGCAAGACAACGCTGCTTGTCGAAACCTTGAAGCGGATGGCGGGCAGGATCCCGGCTGCGGTCATCGAAGGCGATCAGCAGACGTCAAACGATGCCGAGCGGATCCGGAAAACGGGAGTACCTGCCATTCAGATCAACACCGGCAAGGGGTGCCATCTGGATGCACATATGGTCGGTCATGCCTTGGAGAAGTTGCCGCTGGACGAAGGCAGCGTGCTTTTCATCGAGAATGTCGGCAACCTGGTCTGCCCTGCGGCATTCGATCTCGGCGAAGCCTTCAAGGTGGTGATCCTTTCGGTAACGGAAGGTGAGGACAAGCCGCTGAAATACCCCGATATCTTCGCCAACGCCGACCTGATGATCCTCAACAAGACCGACCTTCTGCCGCATGTCGATTTTTGCGTCGGCGCGGCGATCCGGAATGCACGACGGGTCAATCACAAGATCCAGATCCTGCAAGTGTCGGCGCGCACTGGCGGTGGCCTGGAAGGCTGGCTAGTCTGGCTGGACGGTGCCTTGAAGACGCAGGCAGCGCACGCACGCGGCCTTGCTGCGGAATAGGAGTTCTCCGTCATGTGTCTCGCCATTCCCGCAAGGGTGGTTTCCGTCGATAGCGACGACATGGCAACTGTCGCTCTGGAAGGGATCCGGAAACCGGTCTCGACAGCTCTCCTGGAGGAGGTTGCCGTTGGCGACTATGTGCTCGTCCATGTCGGCTATGCCCTGCACAAGCTCAGCGAGGAGGAAGCCGAACGGACCCTTCAGCTTATGGCGGAAGCCGGTGTTCTTGCCGAGGAGCTGGAGGAGATGGCGGGCGAGCCGGTGGTGGGGACGGACGCATGAAATACATCAAGGAATTTCGGGACGGCAAACTGGCGCAAAAGCTTGCCCTTGCAATCCGGCAGGAAGCTGAGCCGGACCGACGCTACCATCTGATGGAATTTTGCGGTGGGCATACTCACGCCATTTTCCGTTACGGGGTGCAGGATCTGGTTCCGCAAAATGTCGAGTATGTGCATGGGCCGGGCTGCCCGGTCTGTGTCTTGCCGGTACGGCGTCTCGATGATGCGATCGAGCTGGCACTGAAGTCGAATGTGATCCTGACCACCTATGGCGACATGATGCGGGTGCCGGGCACCAAGCAGAGGAGTCTGATCCGGGCCAAGGCCGAAGGCGCCGATATCCGGATGGTCTATTCGACCCAGGATGCGCTGCGGATTGCGCGGGAGAACCCGCAACGGCAAGTGGTCTTTTTCGCCATCGGCTTTGAGACGACGACGCCGCCAACGGCGGTCGCGATCCTGCAGGCAAAGGCGGAAGGCCTGAAGAATTTCTCCGTCTTCTGCAATCACGTTCTGACACCGCCTGCCATCGCCCATATCGTCAACGCTCCGGCAGAGCCAGGGGAGCCGCCGGTTAAGATTGATGGTTTCCTTGGGCCTTCTCATGTCAGCTCGGTCATCGGCTGGGCGCCGTACCAACCGGCGGCGCGGGACTTCAGGAAACCGGTCGTCATTGCCGGCTTTGAGCCGCTCGACGTGATGCAGTCGACCCTGATGCTGATCCGCCAGATCAACGAAGGCCGGCATGAAGTGGAAAACCAGTACACCCGGGTCGTCACGAAGGAAGGCAATCGCAAGGCCCAAAGGCTGGTTGACGACGTTTTGGAGTTGCGCCGGACCTTTGAATGGCGCGGGCTGGGCTATGTTCCTGACAGTGCCCTGAAAATCCGAGAAGCCTATGTCGACTTCGATGCCGAAGAGCGTTTTGCACTCAGCCCGAAGGAGTCGCGTGAAGTCAAATCCTGCGAATGTCCCGCGATCCTGCGCGGCGTGAAGAAACCGACGGAATGCAAGCTGTTCGGCACGGTCTGCACGCCGGACAATCCGATGGGGGCCTGCATGGTTTCCTCTGAAGGTGCCTGCGCCGCATACTGGACCTATGGCCGCAAGCGCAAGGCGATTGCCGCCGCCAAGGGGGCCGCGGCGTGACCAGCATCGATCCGCAGGCAAAATTCCGTACCGGTGCTGTTGACATGACCCATGGCGGCGGCGGCCGGGCCATGTCCGTCCTGATCGAGGACCTGTTTCACCGGCATCTGAAAAATACAATCCTGGACCAGGGCCATGACGCGGCGGTGCTCGAAGTGCCGCCAGGACGGCTCGTCATGTCGACCGATGCCCATGTGATCTCGCCGCTGTTCTTTCCAGGTGGCGATATCGGATCGCTTTCGGTCCATGGCACCTTGAACGATGTGGCCATGGCTGGTGCAAGGCCAGTGTCGCTCACCGCGAGTTTCATACTGGAAGAAGGGTTCCCGCTGGCTGATCTGGAACGGATTGTCATATCCATGGCGCGCGCAGCCCGTGAAGCCGGAGTGCCGGTGGTTTCCGGCGATACCAAGGTGGTTGAAAAGGGGAAGGGCGACGGGGTCTTCATCACGACGACCGGTGTTGGCGTTCTGCCGGAAGGCGTCTCGATTTCTCCCGCTGCGGCCGAGCCAGGTCAGGCGGTTCTTCTGTCCGGTACCATTGGCGATCATGGTGTGGCCATCCTGTCGAAACGGGAAAACCTGACCTTCGAAACCGAAATCCAGTCCGACAGTGCAGCGCTGCATGGCCTCGTCGGTTCGATGGTCGACGCGGTGCCGGGCATTTCGGTTCTGCGGGATCCAACCAGGGGGGGACTGGCAACTGCGCTGAACGAAATCGCCCATGCTTCGAAGGTTGGCGTGATGCTCGAAGAGGGTGAGATCCCCGTTCGCCCGGATGTGGAAGGGGCCTGCGAGCTGCTCGGTCTCGACCCGCTTTATGTCGCCAATGAAGGCAAGCTGATCTGCATCTGCGAGGCTTCTGATGCAGACCGGTTGCTGGAGATCATGAAGGCTCACCCGCTGGGGCAGAATGCTGCGAAGATCGGCGAAATCGTGGAGGACGCCGATTGCATGGTGGTCATGAAGACCGGCTTCGGCGGCTCCCGTGTTGTCGACTGGCTCTCGGGCGAGCAACTGCCGCGCATCTGCTGAGGGCCGCATGGGCCCCAAGGCACTTTCCCAATCCGATGCTTGTCCTCCCGGTCTGGCGCAGCCAGGACCGGGATCCAGCACGTACCGGTCATTGTGTTCCTCCAGGAGAGGCTGCTTTGTTTTCTCAGTCAGGGACTTGAGAGGACGCGCTCGCAGCGCGGCTGATGGCCGGGTTCCGGATCTGCGGGCGGCTGCGCCTTCCTGGTCCGGAATGACGGTGAGGAGGCAACCGGTTTTCGGGGCTTGGCCTATCCGCCCTTTACCTTCAGCTTGCCATTGTCCTTCTTGTCCTGGCCGTCGTTGGCCCATGTGATGCGCAGGTCCAGGCGGGACTGGTCGTCTTCCGTGGTGGCTGTCACCCTGATGGCCAACAGACCTTTCGGGTGCAGGGTAATCTCACCAGTGTCGTCACCGAATTGCAGCTCGCCCTTGGCGATGCCACGCTTGACGGCGTCGAGCAGTTTCTGGATCGATTTCCTGTCCTGCAGGGACTGGTGCCGGAAACGGCCCTTGCGTTCCATCATGACGACAATCCGTGTTGCTGGAGAATGTGCGTCGGATTGAACAGCTTGGCGTGGGGATAATCCCGGCTGATGCCGACGATGTTGCCATCCGGGCAGATGATCGTGGCGCCTGTGCCGATGCCTTCAAGGCCTTCGGAGCTTCTGGAATGCCGGTCGAGCGTGATGTCCGCTTCCAGATGCAAGAGGCCGTGCTTGGACGTCAGCTCCTGTCCGCTGTGCCTGTTGACGTGTCCCTGTACCAGCATCCTGATGCCGGCAATATGGAGATCGTCTACACCGGTTTCGGTCAGCGGATGGTCCACTTCCCGGTATTTCGTGCGCATCAGATTGGCGATGGTGCCGGAGTAGAACACGAAGGGATCTTTCCGGCTTTCCTTCCGAAAGCGGCGATTGACGTGGGCCACACCTTTTGCCGAAATCTGGGACGCCATCTGATCATCGATACCGGCATGCACGAACAGCAGCGAGCCGCTCTGATGCACGGCCTTGAGACTTTGAAAGAACCAGGCGTAGCGTCCGCCGGGTTCAACGAAGAGTTCCCGGCATTTGAGCGCGGCAGCATACAGCTGACGAATGGTAAGGCCGACTTCGGCGGCGTGTTCCGCGAACTTGTCCGCCTTCTTCTTGAGCCGCTGCATTTCCTTGCGGATGGCCGCGTCACTCAGATAGCGTGAGGCTGCCTTCGGAAATTGTCTGGTCCACTTCTTTCCCGGAACCATCAGCGAGAGGCAGGTTTCCTCGTCGGGCAGCAAGGCGAGGTCGGCCGAGCTGCCGACATACCGCTCGTGTACTTCCTTCAAGAGCGGCATCACCTTCTTGCCCATGCGAACGAACATATGGGCATTGAGCGAGCTGCGCTTGACCGTCAGGGCTTCGAGACCGAGGTAAAGCCGCAGGTCGTGGTTGCCGGCGAGGATGACGACATCGGCGCCGGTTTTCAGCAGCGCGCTGAGGCTGTCGAGAAGGTCCAGATTGCTGGGGCCCTTGTCCAGGCAATCGCCACCGATGATGAACTGGCAGCTTCGGCCGAAGGGCGTCAGGTGAAAGTCGCTCAGACCATCTCCATTGCGCTGGATTGCCCGTGCCGCCGTCAGGGATCTCAACAGGCTTTCCGCATCCGCATGCAGGTCGGAAATGAAGATTACCGGCTTTTCCGGCCAGTCCCAGGGGCCAAGAGCATTTGCCCGGGCAAGGCTGCCGACAACACCGGGAAGGGTGCTTTCGGTGGTGAACTGGCCGAGGGGCAGATTCCCGATGGGCGCCAGTGGCCAGGGAACACAGCTTTCGGGCAGGCCGAGATCAATGGCTTCCGCCTGGTCCATCGGCGGCAGAAGCGGGGTCAGTGGCAGATGGGTCATCATGGCAGCAATCCGGTTCAATCCGTTGCGGTTTCAAGTGGCTGGCGCAGTTTCCAGTCACCCCGGTGGTGCACCCAGGTGCCGTCCCTCTCCAGTTTCAGGACGACGGCGCGCGCGTGGTGCATGCTGAGCTGGCGGATCTGATCAAACGTAAGCACACCCAGGCAATGGGCGGCATGTCGTATGGAAGCACCGTGGCCGACGAAGATCCGGGCACCGGGTCCTGCCTCGTCATCCAGATCTGTCATCTTCTGATCCAGGAACGCAGCCACCCGCTGTCCGGCTTCCATCAGGCTCTCAGCGCCCTGAACCGGCAGTCTGTGGTGGCTGTTCGACTTCCAGTCTCCCGGCAGCGAGGCGGTGCGTGGATCGTCTGCTATCACCTGCTCGATTTCCCGCAAGGTGAGGTTGGCAAGGGCACCGACACTGCGTTCGGCAAGAGCTTCATCCTCGGTGATCGTGAAGTCCGATCCGAGGACTTCACCAAGCGACTGGCCGAGAAGCGCTGCCGTCTGCCAGGCTCTGAGCTGGCGTGAACACAAGATCTCCGGTGCCAGCCGGATGCCTTCCTGCCGCGCGATGTCTGCAATCTCGGCGCCAAGTTCTTGTGCCTGCACCTTGCCTGCATCGGTCAGGCCATAGGGCTGCAGGGCACTCGGCGTGTCCGGTTTTTGATTGTAAGCGCCATGACGCACCAGGATGGCGAAGCGGTCTGTCATGGCGTTTGTCCCAGCAGCTCTGCACCGGCTTCAAACAGGGCGTCGAAATCGATCAGTCCCTTCACTTCCCACACCTGAACACCTTCGAGCGCCCCCAGATAGGCCTCTGTGTCGAGCGGTGTTTTCATCGGCCAGAACGGGCCTTGCGGCGTCTGGTAGAACGGGCCGGGGTTCTTCATGATCGCGGACAGAAGATCCGGCCGGTCCTTCAGATCCGTCTTGCTTACTTCGGTCGCGTCGGCGCTGTCGCGGGACCAGTTCAACACCCAGAAATCTGTCAGGCGCGCATCGTGGGAAATGCGCCCGGGGCCATAGATGTCATCGATGAAGAGGTCGTATTTTTCTTCCAGGTGCCAGAGTTCGTCCGGTTCCAGGTTGCGCAGTTCCTCTTCGCGCTCCTCGTCGATAAGACCGGTCAGCCGTGCATTGGTGACGATGGTGCCCGGGTTGATGCGCGGCAGTTTCGGAATGCCGAGCGCATCGGTACTGTTGCCGGCATTGCGCACGAGAAGGCGGTCGTTGGTGACATACTGCGTGCCGGTGAGTTCCATCAGGCGCAACATCGAGGTGGACTTGCCGCCGCCGGAAAGGCCCGATATCGCAAGCCCCCTGTTGGGGGTGCGGACAGCCGCTGCATGACAGGCGACCCACCCCTGCCGCTGGAAGTGATTGAGAAACTGGGTGTTGATGAAGTTGATCACCTGGTTGGGGTGATCGTCCGTAGGGCCAAAGGCGATCGCCCAGTCGGGGGATTGCAGGAACTGCAGACCCGTGCGGACCTTCAGGATCAGGCGCCCGTTTTCAAGGTCGCAGACCGCATCCTTGCGGCCGGACTTTCCCGTTTCCCGCTCCCAGTCGGTGTACTCCGGGTCGAAGGGCAGTTCCATGGATCCGAGCACATGGACGATCCTGTCGGGTTCGCTCGGCGCGGATATCACATGCTGGAAATAGCGCAGCAATTCGGCCAGAAGCGCCGACGAGGTGCATCTCACCTCGACCACATGGCCGCCGACCGTGAGGCACACCGGATCGCAGTTTCGCGTTTCCCGAGCCGGGGAAAGAGCGTCGACAACGTCCTGGACGGTTATGCCGGTCATCCGCGCACCTTTTCAATTACATGGTTGGCGTAAAGCTTGGCAGCGTCGATGCCGGCGCCTTCCAGAGCTCCCTTGAAACCACCGAAGGCCGAGACCTCGAACACGACCGGTCCGCTGTCCGTCAGGCCGACATCCACGGTGGTGAAGTCGAGATCGAACGGTTCCTGCGCGCGGCGCGCCAGTTCGATCAGGTCGGCATCCGGTTCGAACGGTTCGTATTTGCCGCCGTGAAGGATGGTCGTGTTCCAGCTGTTAGTCTGGGCGACGCGGGCATAGGTGCCGAGATAGGACCCGCCGAGGAAAACCATGCCGAGGTCCCTGCCGGAAAGATTGACCTTCTTCTGCAGGTACATCACCGGATTGTCGGCCTTGAACGCGGCAATCTTGTGCCGGAGGGCTGTTTCGCCTTCGGCGGCATCCATCAGCGTCATGCCGCGGGCCTTTGTCGAAAACAGGGGCTTGAACACCGCACTGCCGAACCGCAGGACGGCGGCCAGGGCTTCGTCTTCGCTTTCGCTTACGCAGGTGGCTGGCATGGGAATGCCTGCATAGGCCAGTGTCACGGTGCAGCTCAGCCGGTTGACCAGGCCGAGAATGGACCTTGTGCTGGAAAAGACCCTGGTGCCGCTGGCCTCGGCAAGGCGCAACATCTCCAGCCGGTCCAGCGCTGCGGGGCTGTAGGTCTGGCTGATCTTCTTGACCACGATGCCGTCGAGGCTGCAAAGATCGATCTGCCCAGCTATCAGCGCCCTGGCTTCCAGATCCAGAACGACGTCGGCCATGTCGACCACGCAGCGAAAACCTGTTTGTGCTTCCAGGGCGTCCGCCAGAACTTCCGTCGACCATTTGCCGGGTATGCCGACAACGCCGATCCTGAGGTCAGTCAACGAAGATCTCCTTCATTTGCAGGCGGAACCGGGCCTCGGCGCCAGGCGGGCAGGCAAGGGCCTGTTCGATCAGGTAGCGGGCACGCAGCCACATGCGCCGGGCATGGGACTTGTCCAGAATGAACCGCGTCGATGTGGCAAAGGACCGGGCAAGGCCAAGGGCAAGCCGATATTCGAACGTGTCGTCACCCTGCTTGCGGGCGAAGGCTCTTACGGATTTGTAGAATGCGAGAGAGACATCGCTGATCCGCCGGCGTGTTTCCCTGTCGAGCACCTGAAGCCGGTAATTCGAGACCATGAACACGGAAACGTCCTGGACGTAGTCCATGTAGCGGGAGCGATGCAGATCGACGAAGTGGATCCGGTTCTCGCCGGGGTCGTAGATGATGTTGTCGACGTTGAAGTCACCATGGATATAGACGGAAAAGGGAGCTGTTACCCTTGCCTCGCGGACGGCTGCCTCGATGATCAGGGCGTCGAGCGAGGGAAGGGTTTCTCCCGCGAAATGGATGCCGGTTTCCTTGAATTCCGGGTGAACCCTGCGGACGTCACCAAGGCGTTTGCCAAGTTGCTGCATGCTGCCGAGATCCGCCGGTTCTGCAGTCCGCGTCTGCTTCCAGACGTCTTTCAGCGTGCGGGAAAGACTGGCAAGTGCCTGGTTGCGCAGGGCGTCGCCTTCGTTCAGGACGATGTGCTCGAAGGTCAGGCCGGGCAAATGTTCGATCAGGAGCGCTGCCGACTGGTCGCGTTTGCGGTAGGACAGGATTTTCGGGGCAAGGCCTGGATAGATGGAATGCCAGCTTTTCACCCCCTGGCGCTCTTCCTTGACCTTGCTCTTGTCGCCATCCTTGAAGACCGCCGTAACCGTTTCGGTCTTCTTGTCCTTGATGGCGGAGATGGAACTTCCCGACCTGGTTTCGGCAATCGTTTCAATGGTGACATCGTCGCTGGCCGTGTCCAGGTCCGACATCAGGCTTTGCAGGGCGAAATAGCGTTCGAAATTGACTGCCTGTCCGATGTTGGCGGAAATCAGCGCTTCGCTTATGGTCCGCAGGGATTCGCCCATGCGCTGAAATTCGCTGGCGACCAGCAGGCTGTTGGCGATGTCGGCCGGCAGCCGGTCCGGGTTGCGCATGTCGCGTGTGTAGGCCTTGAAGAGCTTGCGGTAGTCAGCCTCGATCTTGTTCTGGAGCTGGCCGATCTCTATGGCCTTTTCACTGTCCCTGCTGAGAAGGGCGTCCTCGATGCGGGCGACGCCTTGCCGGACACGACGGACGATCGCGGGATAACGTTCAGGTTCGAGCGTTACAAAGGTCTCGATGCGCTCTGCATGGCGCAAGGATTGGCGCACCAGGTTGGCGATGCGCTGAAGATCGGTGGCGACAAACTCCAGGCTGCGCAGGGTAAGATGTTTGCGATCGTTCTTTCTGGCTCCGGCCATCTGCTGGACACAGGCCGCAAGGATCCGGCTCTTCAGGTTATGGGCGTATCCGGCACGGTCCATGATCCGGCGTGCCGTCGCTGCCGTCGGTTCCTTGAAGAAGGCTTCAAGCTGTATGAGCTGACCATCGATTTCCGCGCACAGAAAACGGAGATTTTCCCGAATGGTCTTTGGGGCATTAATCATTATGGGGTCCGAGATAGACTTCGGGCTCCCGCGTACAGCCAAGTGAAAACAGTTTTGTGACATAAAGCGGACGTAGCTGTTGAGCTTCGTCGAAACCTATCCAGCGTGTCCCGACCTGATGGGCGTCCGGGCGTGGTCCCAATACCGGTTCGTAATCTTCGGCAACGCTGCAGGCGAAAATGAAATCGAGCTGGTGCTGATATTCTCTTGCGGCCTGTTTGCGTCGATGAACTTCCGCCACATGCATCAGGTGCGACACGGTGATTGCGGCACCGATTTCTTCCACGCATTCGCGCTTCAGGCAGGCTTCAAGCGTTTCGCCCGGGTCCTGCTTGCCGCCGGGCAGAGTGAAGTACCGGCCTTTGACGGGGTGTCGCTTGTCTTGCACCAGCAGCCGGTCACCCCGGCGGATAAAGGCTCTTGGTGTTGAGCGGATGACGGGCCGAAACACGGCACCTTTTAGGGGCGCGTCACTTGCGATGGATCTCGCTCCCTGTTCAGGCCTGCCGGTTCGGGACCTGCCAGACCGGCTGGCGCAGCTTCTGTCAGGGGCCCGCTTCGGCTTTCAGCAGGGCCGTGATGGGGCGAGTATAGGTGAGTCGCTCACCGCGAGCGAACCGATCTTCGACTGTGCACGGTTTCAAGCGCTTCCGGCCCGCTCAGATATCCGGCCCCATGGCGCGGCCTTCTGTCGAGGGGTCGATGTCGTTGCGCAATTTCTCCAGTGCGCGCATGCGCTCCTGGGCTCGCTTCTGGTTCTCGCGGGTAACGCCGGTGATGAGCACTTCGGCAATCGCCATGAGCGCCAGCGAGGAGTCCCATGGGGAGGGGACCGCGACGCGGGCAGGCAGAACGAAGGTGGCGATGCGGCCGACCGGTGACATCCAGCTATCGGTGACAAGGGCCACTGTGGCACCCTGACGGGCTGCGGCTTCGGCAAACTGGATGATTTCAGCCTGGTAGCGCCGGATATCGAAAACGACGACGACGTCCTTCGGACCGATGCCGATGAGCTGGTCCAGCCAGTTGCCCTGCTGGCCGGCGACGTGATTGACGTTGGCCCGGACGATCCGCAGATGCGCCGCCATGTAACGGGCAAGGCCGTCGGTAAAGCGGCCCCCGATCAGGTGCACATGCTTGCGTTCGTCCGACAGCAGCTTGACGAGGCCGGTGAGTTCACCTTTCGGCAGATGGGCAAAGGTCTCGCGCACATTTTCCAGAAGCTGGCTGACATGGGGGTCGCCGACCGGATCGTCTTCCATGTTGGCACTGCGGGCGAGTGGCGAATTCAGCTGGCTTTCCAGTTCGCCGCGGAGTTTTCGCTGAAACTCGGCGAAGCCGGGAAAGCCCAGGCGGCCGACGAAGCGCAAGATGGTGGGGGAACTGACCCCCGCGGCCTCTGCAAACTGGGCGACGGTGCCCAGTCCCTGCATCGGGTAATTGGCCAACAACGCATGCGCCGCCTTCTTTTCCGTGGCGGTGAATTCGTCCAGACGGTCGCGAATATCTTCCAGAAGAGGACGTTCCATGGGCGTCGGCCTTTATGACGGTCCGCGGCACTGAATTTCATTTGACAGCCGCTGCAATCTGCGTATCAAATATTACAGAAGTTAGTTAAGTCGGCAATCCTGTAATAAACATTACAAAATGCAGGGCCGATCTTTCAGGGAGTAGGGAATGGGTTCGAATCCCCAGACCGGAGGAATGACTCGGGCTGTCGCCGTTGAAAATGCGGAGGGAGCGGGGCCTTTCGTTTTTGTCTGCGATCACGCTTCCAACTTCTTTCCGCCCCCCTACGATACATCGCTCGGTATTACCGATGCGGACAAGATTGCGCATATCGCGTGGGACCCGGGAGCGCTCGGCGTTGCCAGGGGGCTGGCCAAGAGCCTTGATGCGCCGCTGGTGCATACCACTGTCTCGCGCCTGATCATCGACTGCAATCGTGAGGAAAACCGGCCTGACCTGATCCCGTGCCTCAGCGAAACCACCAAGATTGCGGGCAACCAGGACCTGTCGGCCGATGAGAAGACCTTCCGTCTGGACCTTGCGCACCGGCCGTTTCACGACGCCATCGACAATGTGATCAGCCAGCGTCTCGAGCGCGGGCTGCCGACAGCGGTGGTCTCCATCCATTCGTTCACGCCGGTCTACAAGGGCCAGTCCCGTCCCTGGGAAATCGGCCTCATCTACGACAAGGACCGGCGTCTTGCGGATCCGGTCCTGGAGGGCCTGAAGGCCAAGGGTGGCCTGACCGTTGGAGACAATGAGCCGTACGCTCCGTCCGATGGTGTCTATTATACAATCCGCCGGCACGGCGAGGATCGCAAGCTGCCTTGCCTGATGATTGAAATCCGCAACGACGAAGTGAAGACCTCGGCAGAAGAAGCGCAGTGGAGCGATCTTCTGGCGCCCCTGCTGGAGCACGCCGCGCAAGCCGTTGGCGGGCAGACGCAGGGAGAAGCCCATGCTTAAGGCGGCCCGCGTCTATATCTGCATCGTCGACGGCTTCAATCGGGGCCTCGGCAAGATAATCATGTGGGGGGTCTTCGTCATGGCGGCGATCCTTCTGTGGTCATCGATCTCCAAGACCTTCTTCAATCCATCGCTCTGGACACTGGAAGTCGCCCAGTTCGCGATGGTTGCCTATTACATTCTGGGCGGGCCCTATTCCATACAGCTCGGCTCCAATGTGCGCATGGATCTGTTCTATGCCGAGTGGAGCACCAAGAAGAAGGCCTGGTTCGATGCCTTCACGGTGCTGCTGCTGATGTTCTATCTCGGCGTGCTGCTCTATGGCGCGTTGAATTCCACGGCGTACTCGCTTGGCTATTTCGGCAAGGACTCGCTCAGCTTCTGGTGGGACCTGTTCGTTACCTTCATCACCGGTGGTCCTGACGCGGCGGCTGAAAAGCTCGGCTATATCGAGCGGAGCCCGACGGCCTGGCGGCCCTATCTCTGGCCGGTCAAACTCATAATGATCATTGGATTTGTTTTGATGCTGCTGCAGGCCGTCTCGGAATTCATCAAGGATATCGCCCTGATCAAGGGAGAGACGCTCTGATGTCATACGAGATGATCGCTCTCCTGATGTTCTCGTCGATGATGCTGATGCTCCTGACGGGGCAGCGCGTTTTCGGCGCCATCGGTGGCATTGCCGCAATCGCCGCTCTGGCCCTTTGGGGCACTGGCGGTGGCGATATTCCGTTCTCCGCGGCCATGAAGCTGATGAAGTGGTATCCGCTGCTGACGCTGCCGATGTTCATCTTCATGGGCTATGTGCTGTCGGAAACCAAGATCGCCGACGACCTCTACAAGATGTTCCACGTGTGGATGGGCCCGCTCAATGGCGGTCTGGCTATTGGCACGATCCTGCTGATGGTCCTGATTTCCGCCATGAACGGTCTGTCGGTTGCCGGCATGGCCATCGGTGCGACCATCGCGTTGCCGGAACTCCTGAAACGAAAATACGACAAACGGATGGTCACGGGGGTAATCCAGGCCGGGTCGTCGCTTGGCATTCTGGTGCCGCCGTCCGTGGTACTGGTGCTTTATGCGATGATCGCGCGCGCTCCTGTCGGCCAGCTCTGGCTGGCAGGGGTCGTTCCTGGTCTGATGATGGCAGCCATGTTCGTCGTCTACATCGCGATCCGCTGCAAGATCCAACCTGAACTCGGCCCTGCGCTGACGAAAGAAGAGCGCGACGCCTCCAAGGACGAGAAATATCATCTGCTTCTGGCAGGCATCCTGCCGATCATCATCTTTGCGGTGATGATGGTACCCTTCGTGAAGGGCTACACCAGCCTGGTGGAAAGCTCGGCCATTGGTGCTCTGGCCGCCCTGGTGGCTGCCATCATCCGTCGCCGGATGACCTGGGATATCCTGAAGCTTTGCCTGAAGAACACGCTCGGCATTTCGTGCATGTTCATGTGGATCATCCTTGCCGCCCTCGGGTTCGGCGCGGTGTTTGACGGTCTGGGCGCGGTCAAGGCCATCGAGAGCCTCTTCACCGAACAGCTCGGCCTGTCGCCGTGGATGATCCTGATCCTGATGCAGCTGTCCTTCCTGGTGATGGGCACCTTCCTGGACGATACGGCAATGCTGGTCATCGTGGCACCGCTTTACGTGCCTCTGGTCGCAAGCCTTGATCTGGGCATGCCGGCGGGCGAAGTTCTGATCTGGTACGGGGTGCTCTACACGATCACCACGCAGATCGCCTACATGACACCGCCCTTTGGCTACAATCTATTCTTGATGCGGGCGATGGCGCCCAAGGAAATCAGCATGCGCGACATCTACGGCTCGATTACGCCGTTTGTCGCGGTGATGGTCCTGGCGCTCGTCCTCGTCATGGTTTTCCCGCAAATTGCCCTGTGGTTGCCGGATCTGGTTTACGGCAGGTAGCAAGGAACGGGACAAGAAGACAACGTCCGGAGGAAAAACGGAGTTGGACCGCGGACTTACGAGAGCCGGAAAACGGCCGCACCGCTTTAGCTGAATGTGAAACTTAGGGGAACTTGAGATGACCAACAGACGTGAGTTTCTGAAAAAAGCCGGTATCGGCACTGCCGCCGCCGCCGGAGCGACCACCCTTGCGGCTCCGGCCGTGCATGGCCAGTCGCAGATCAAATGGCGCCTCCAGACCTATGCCGGTCCGGCGCTCGCCGAGCACGTGATCAAGCCGCATATCGATGCCTTCAACAAGGCCGCCAACGGCGAGATGGTGATCGAGCTCTACACCGCCGACCAGCTGGTGCCGACGGGCGAACTGTTCCGCGCCATGCAGCAGGGCACGATCGATGCCGTTCAGTCGGACGACGACAGCATGGCGTCCCCGACCGAAGTCACCGTCTTCGGCGGCTACTTCCCGTTCGCTTCCCGTTATTCCCTCGACGTGCCGGTGCTGTTCAACCAGTACGGCCTGAAGGAAATCTGGGAAGAGGAATATGCCAAGGTTGGCGTGAAGCACATTTCCGCAGGTTCCTGGGATCCGTGCCACTTTGCCACCAAGGACCCGATCCGTTCTCTGAAGGATCTTGAAGGCAAGCGCGTCTTCACCTTCCCGACAGCCGGCCGTTTCATGAGCCAGTTCGGCGTCGTGCCGGTCACCCTGCCGTGGGAAGACATCGAGGTTGCCGTTCAGACCGGCGAACTCGACGGCATTGCCTGGTCGGGCATCACCGAGGATTACACCGTCGGCTGGGCGGATGTGACCAACTACTTCCTCACCAACAACATCTCGGGTGCGTGGGCTGGTTCGTTCTTCGCCAACCAGGAGCGCTGGAACGAGCTTCCCGATCACCTGAAGACCATGCTGCAGCTTGCCATGGATGCGTCGCACTACTATCGCCAGTGGTGGTACTGGGGCGGTGAAGCCAACCTGCGCGTCAACGGCACCAAGATGGAGCTGACCTCCATTCCGGACGCAGAATGGGCAACGGTCGAAGAAGCCGCGATGGCCTTCTGGGACGAGATCGCAGCTGAATCCCCGACCAAGGCAAAGGTCGTGGAGATCTTCAAGAAGTACAATCAGGACATGAAGAAGGCCGGCCGGCCTTACCGCTATTCCTGATAGAAACCCGGACCGTGCCGGCCATCGGCAGGCACGGTCAGATCTGCCGGTCCGGAGCGACCCCTCCGGACCGGGATTTTCCGGAATTAAATTCTCGACCGCTCAACCTGGAACAACCGTAAAATGCCTGGCAACCTGACCTTTGATGCACTGAAGACTCTCGTCTCTTCCGGCGAGATCGACACGGTGCTGACCTGTATCGTCGACATGCAGGGACGGCTGATGGGCAAGCGCTTCCACGCCCAGCATTTCGTCGACAGTGCCTATCACGAGACCCATTGCTGCAACTATCTGCTGGCAACCGACCTGGAGATGTACACGGTCGAAGGCTATGCGGCGACGAGCTGGTCCGGCGGGTACGGCGACTATGTCATGAAACCGGATCTTTCCTCCCTGCGGCGGGTGCCGTGGCTGGAAGGCACGGCCATGGTGATGTGCGATGTCCTCGATCACCACACCCACAAGGAAGTGCCGCATTCCCCGCGTGCGATGCTGAAATCGCAAGTCGCGCGTCTGGAGGAACTTGGACTGACGCCGATCATGGCGACCGAGCTGGAGTTTTTCCTGTTCGAGAAAAGCTTTGAGGACATGCGCAAGGGCGGCTACCGCGATCTGGAGCCGATTTCCGGTTACAACGAAGATTACCACATCCTGCAGACCACCAAGGAAGAGGATGTGATGCGCCCGGTGCGCAATCACCTCTATGCCGCCGGCATCCCTGTCGAGAACACCAAGGGTGAAGCCGAAGCCGGGCAGGAAGAGCTCAACATCAAGTATGCACCGGCACTCGACACGGCCGAATATCACACCATCGCCAAGCATGCGGTGAAAGAAATTGCCTGGGCAAAAGGGCGTTCCGCGTCGTTCCTTGCCAAGTGGCATCATTCCCGCGTCGGGTCTTCGTCCCATGTGCACCAGTCGCTGTTCGACAAGGACGGCAACAACGTCTTCGTGGATGCCAAGGGTGAATATGGCATGTCCGAGACCATGCGCCACTACATGGCCGGGCTCATCAAGTATGCGCCGGACTACACCTATTTCCTGGCGCCCTACATCAACAGCTACAAGCGGTTCCAGAAGGGCACCTTCGCGCCGACCAAGACCGTGTGGTCGGTCGACAACCGCACCGCCGGCTTCCGGCTCTGCGGCGAAGGCACCAAGGGCCTTCGCGTCGAGTGCCGCATCGGCGGTTCCGACCTCAATCCCTATCTGGCACTGGCGGTTCAGATCGCTGCCGGCATCAAGGGCATGGAAGAGAAGCTGGAACTCGACGCACCGACCACCGGCGACGTCTACGACGCCAGGAAGGCGAGGGAAATTCCGCACACTTTGCGCGAGGCCCGCGAGACCCTGCGCAAGTCGAAATTCCTGCGAGAAGCGTTCTCCGACCAGGTGATCGACCACTATTCCCGCGCCGCCGAATGGGAGCTGGAGGAGTTCGACCGCGTGGTCACCGATTACGAGATTGCCCGCGGCTTCGAGCGGGCGTAAGAGGCGATGAAGCACTAGAAGGCAAGCTGCTTGGTTACCGCTCATCCTGAGGAGGACCGCTAGGTCCGTCTCGAAGGATGGGCGGCACACCGGACAAGCGGCCCATCCTTCGAGACAGCGCTCGCGCGCTTCCTCAGGATGAGGGAGGTGGGTGCTGAAAAACAAGAAATCGGAGCCAACCACTTTCAACAAACCGTCCGTAGAGGCGGTTCTGAGAGGTTCAAAATGTCAGATGTCATCAAGCTGATTTCCCCCATCGACGGTTCGGTCTATGCCGAACGCACGGCGCTGGACGACGCCGCGGTCGACCGGGTGGTTTCCACCGCACGGACCGCACAGGCAAGCTGGGCTGCCGTGCCGGTTGCCGACCGCGTTGCCTATTGCCTCAAGGCGCTGGAAGCGCTGAAGGCGATGAACGAAGAAGTCGTGCCCGAACTGGCCTGGCAGATGGGCCGGCCGATCCGTTTCGGTGGCGAACTCGGCGGCACCATCGAGCGCACCGAATATTGCGCGAAGATCGCTGCTGAAGCGCTGGCCGATGTGGAGCGCACCGACAAGGCGGGCTTCAAGCGCTACCTGCGCCGCGTGCCGCTCGGCATCGTCATGGTGATCGCGCCGTGGAACTATCCGTTCATGACGGCGATCAATACCATCATGCCGGCGCTCATGGCAGGCAATGTGGTCGTGCTGAAGCATGCCGCGCAGACCCTTCTGGTCGGTGAGCGCCTCGCCAAGGCCTTCGAGATTGCCGGTCTGCCGAAGGGCGTTTTCCAGAACATCGTCCTGACCCATCAGGGCACGGAAAAACTGCTCGGTTCCGGTCTGATCGACCATGTCAACTTCACAGGTTCCGTCGGCGGCGGACGTGCCATCGAAAAGGCGCTGGCCGGTACCTTCGCGACGCTTGGTCTGGAACTGGGCGGCAAGGACCCGGCATATGTGCGGGCTGATGCAGACCTGAACTATGCGGTTGAGAACCTGGTCGATGGTGCATTCTACAACGCCGGCCAATGCTGCTGCGGCATCGAGCGCGTCTATGTGCATGAAAGCCTCTACGACCGCTTCGTCGAAGGCTTTGTCGATCTGACCAGCCAGTACAAGCTTGGCAATCCGCTGGATGAAGCGACCACTCTCGGCCCGATGGCCCAGGCGCGTTTTGCCGCCTGGATCCGCGAGCAGACGCAAGAAGCTCTGCGCAAGGGCGCGAAGGCGCACATCGATACCTCCAAGTTCGAAGCCGACAAGGAAGGCACGCCTTACCTGGCGCCGCAGGTGCTGACGGACGTCAATCACCAGATGTCCGTGATGCGCGAAGAAAGCTTCGGCCCGGTCGTCGGCATCATGAAGGTGAAGGACGACGAGGAAGCGCTGCAGTTCATGAACGACAGCCCCTATGGCCTCACCGCATCGATCTGGACCGAAGACGTTCAGGCCGCTGCAGAGATCGGCGACAAGATCGAGACCGGCACCGTGTTCATGAACCGCTGCGACTATCTCGACCCGGCCCTGGTCTGGACCGGCGTCAAGGACACCGGCAAGGGCGCGGCTCTTTCCGAAATCGGCTTCCACAACCTGACCCGGCCGAAGTCGTTCCACTTCCGTCTGGAACATTGAGGCCGGTCTGACAGACGACCGAGCAAGCCCAGTTTCCTAGTCCCAAATCGGGCAGGGTGATTGAGCTTGCTCCCCTCTCCCCCCTTGAGGGGGAGATGTCTCCGCAAGGAGACAGAGGGGGGGTGCCACCCCCTCGGCAAACTAGGCACCGGAATATACGCAGAGCCCAGTCACCCCCCTCTGTCAGCTTCGCTGACATCTCCCCCGCAAGGGGGAGAGGGGTGCAAGAGGCACTGCCGAGACTTGTAACTGCCTCCCTTGTCGGTGTGGCAGCGACCAGAACCCTGAGTTTCAAGACAACGAGACACCCATGAGCTCACTTCCTTCCGTCAATTGGTCCTATCCGACCTCCGTTCGCTTCGGTGCCGGCCGCATCAAGGAACTTCCCGATGCAGTCAAGGCCACCGGAATGGCCAATCCGCTGCTGGTCACCGACCCGGGCCTTGCCGGCCTGCCGATGGTCGCAGAGGCGATTGCAAGCCTGGAAGCTGCCGGCCTTAAGGCTGCGGTCTTTTCCGACGTCAAGCCGAACCCGGTCGACAGCAACATTGCTGCCGGTGTCGCCGCCTACAAGGCCGGTGGACATGATGGTGTCATCGCTTTTGGTGGCGGTTCGGGCCTCGATGCAGGCAAGCTGATCGCCTTCATGGCCGGCCAGACCCGGCCAATATGGGACTTTGAAGATATCGGCGACTGGTGGACCCGTGCAGATCCGGCCGGTATTGCGCCGATCGTCGCGGTGCCGACCACTGCCGGAACCGGCTCGGAAGTTGGCCGCGCGGGTGTTGTCACCAACGAAGCGACGCACACCAAGAAGGTTATCTTTCATCCGAAAATGCTGCCGGCCATCGTGATCTGCGATCCGGAACTGACCGTCGGCATGCCGCGTTTCATCACCGTCGGCACCGGTATGGACGCTCTGGCACATTGCCTGGAAGCCTATTCCGCACCGATGTATCACCCGATGTCCGAAGGCATCGCGCTTGAAGGCATGCGGCTGGTGTTTGAAAACCTGCCGAAAGTTGCTGCGGATGCGTCTGATCTTGAAGCACGTGGTCACCTGATGAGCGCCGCCGCCATGGGTGCTGTTGCCTTCCAGAAGGGCCTCGGAGCGATCCACTCGCTGTCTCATCCGGTCGGTGCGCTTTATGACACTCACCACGGCATGACCAATGCGGTCTTCATGCCTTACGTGCTGCAGTTCAACAAACCCGCCATCGAACAGAAATTCGAGCGGCTTGCCGGTTTCCTTGGCATCGCCGGCGGTTATCAGGGTGTGCTCGATGCGATCCTGAAACTGCGTGAAGACCTCGGCGTACCGCACACGCTGGCCGGTCTCAATGTCGATGACAGCAAGCGCGACCTGATTGCCGAAATGGCGATTGTCGACCCGACCGCAGGCGGTAACCCGGTTCCGCTGACCAAGGAAGGCGCATTGGACATCTTCGACAAGGCTCAGCAGGGTACCGTCTGAAGCAAGACCCCTTGACCTCGAAGGCGCACCGGATACCGGTGCGCCTTTTTTTGTTTTTCAGGCCATCTTTCGCAATCACGGCCAAGCGTAGCCAAGCCAGGCCGGTGTGCCGCGAGGCCTGTAGATGGACCAGAACTGTTCGCGGACAGCTTTGACGCTCTCCGATCCCGGGTCTTCGCTTCGCTGCGTCGCGGATCACGCACTCAGAGCCTTTGCACTTCAGGTCGCTCTGAACGTTTCCAGGATGAGGTTGGTGGTGCGTGCATTGCTGGCGCTCAGCGCGCCATTCGGTCTTTCTGTTCGAGATCGCTGCTCTCCGCCTTCCGCCACTGATCCGGCGTCATGCCGGTCACCCGCAGGAATTCGCGGTTGAAGTTCGACTTGGTCGAAAACCCTGCCCGGTACATGGCCTCGGTCACCGTGATGCCGTCCTGGCGCAGCAGCGTGCAGACATCCTTGATCCTGAAATCGTTCACATAGCGTGAGACATTCATGTCGCGCACCCGGTTGATGGCCTGCGAGAGCTGACGGGCGGGCAGACCGGCCCGGCGAGCCAGCCTTGAGAGGTTGAGCGTGTCGTCGCGATGAAGGTGCTGTGCCATCATCAGGGCGTCGACTCGCGCGACGATTTCCGCGTCTTCGGAGGTGGCGGTCTGGGCCGCGGGTTCCGGCTCGGTGTTTGTCTCCGTCTGGGCATGGCCTGCCGTGCGGGCGGCAAGACCGATCAGCAGCAGGCTGACTATATTTGCGTTACTGACCAGAATGGCTGCATGGCTGCCGCCCGAGCGTTCGAAATCGAAAAGGATCACCAGATCGAACAGGGCGGACAGGCACAGGCAGAAGGCGGCCAGCCACAGTGCCCGGTGGGCAGCGGCAGCTTCGTCAAGACGGGCAAGTCCGAGGCCGTCCGGTCCGCGCCAGGCGATCCGTGCCAGGGCCACGGCATAGGCCAGGAACAGCAGCACCAGGGCACTATCCAGCAAGATAGGCGCCGCAAGCATCAGACCCAGAATGACGAGTGCGGCCAGTGGCGCCGCTACCATGCGAAACCGTCCGGGCGCGGCCTGGTCGACGAGACCGCGAAAGCTCTCATAGGCAAGAGGGGGCAGCAGAGCGGCCAGCAGCGGCTGCACGAAGCGCAAAGCGTCGACGTTATATCCCCAGCGCAGGCCCAGGACGATGGATTGCAGGCAGCACAGGGCAATCAGCATCAGGAAGGCGCGTGTGGCTGTTGCTCCGTTGCTTTTCTTCAGGAACACAAAGACAAGCGCCAGAAGCAACGCGTTGACGAAGGGCAGGGGAACAAACAGCACGGGCAAGGCACCTCGATGGGGCGATGGCGGGGACCTTTATCGCGATCCGGCATGACTGAATCGTGAAAGAGGACGCTTTCCATCACGGCCTTAGCAAGAATTCGGTCATTGCTCCACTGACTGAAAGACCCCTCATGAAAATACAATCTCTTTTCTTGCCGTTGGTTCTCACGCTGGCTGTCACCACACCAGCCAAGGCCCAGGAACCGGTGGGTGTTCGCGAGATCTCGGTAAATTCGAAAGCCAGAGGCGAGGATCTCACTGTTCTGGTCTGGTACCCGGCCAAGCCGGGCGGGGAGGCGGTGCTGATCGGCGATGACAGGATCTTCGAAGGCACGCCAGCATTGGCCGATGCCGCAAGGGCGGAAGGGATGTATCCGCTGATCGTGCTCTCGCACGGGTCGGGAGCGTCAGTCGAAAAGATGGCCTGGATCGCGAGCGAACTTGCCGGCGAAGGCTTTATTGTCGCCGGTGCAAATCACCCTGGCACCACCAGCGGCGATTCCACGCCGGAAGATACGCCGAAGCTCTGGCAAAGAACGAACGACCTTTCCGTGGTGATTGATAAGTTGATTGCCGATCCGGACTGGTTGGCGTCAATCGATCGAGGAAATATCGGGGCGCTCGGTTTTTCCCTTGGCGGCGCTGCCGTTCTGGAAAGCGTGGGTGCAACGGCAAGCCTGGAGGCTTATGTCGACTATTGCGACACCAATCCGCAGATGCCGGACTGCAAATGGTTCATGGGCGGCAGGGCGTTTGTCGACAGGGAGGAAATCAAGGTCGAGCCGTTTGATCTGCGGACGGTCGACAAGGTTCTTTTCGAACAAAAGAGCCATGATGCCCGGATCAAGTCTGTTATTGCTGTCGATCCGGCGCTGGCGGCCGCCTTTCAGGAGCAAAGCTTCGCGGGCGTCGGTGTGCCGCTGCATTTCCTCAATCTTGGCGTGGCAGGGCAGATCGATGTCGGTGTGCGTTCTGCGCATCTGGCCGCTGCTGCGCCAGACGCCGATCTGGATCACATCGAGGATGCCGTTCATTTCAGCTTCTTGCCCGTGTGCAAGCAAGATGCGATTGCCTTCATGAAATCCATCGGCGAGACGGACAGCCTGTGCACCGATGGTGGCGGCAGGTCTCGTGCCGAGCTGCACGATCAGATGGCCAAGATGATTGTTGAGGCTTTCCGGGAAGATTTGAAGGCGGCAAACTGACGGCCTGGCCGGGGACACGATCGAGCTTTTTGCTCAAGTGGACTGCAGCCTCCCGCGCTTTCGGGTGTGGGAGGCTGCCGGTCGTCTCAAGGTGTCAGGATGAAGCGCCCTGGCTGCGTTCGATCAGCTTCAGCACTGCCACAAGCACGATGCCGTAGAGAACATGGCCAACAAGGGCGACCCAGACGATGCCACTGAAGTTCAGGAAGAAGGGCAGGCCAGCGACCGATGTGATGCCGCCGATGGCGAAGACCCAGAGACCGAAACCGTAAATTGCCGACGGCAGGAGCCAGTGGGTGTTGCCGACCACGCGCTGCCACAACGGTGCGAAGATGAACATCCAGCCGACAGGGTAGCCGATCAGTCCGACGGCGTAGAAATGGACGAAATATCCGCCGAAGTCGCCGTTCGGAAGACCCAGGCTGCCAAGCAGGCTTTTGGCGAGGCCGTGCGGTGAAAGGGTCGCGAAACCCAAAGCCGGACTGATGATCTGGCCCCAGAGGTCGAACGCGTTGGTCGCAAAGAAGCCCGAGATGAACATCAGACCGAGCGTATGAAAACTCAGGGCGGGCAGGGTACCGGCAGTCTGGGCCTGGCTGGAAGTCGTATTCATGACGGGATCACTTTCCTGAGATTGTCTCTTCTGCTGGCAGATACTTGGCTCTGAATGCGATCACATGGAAATAAAATGGCGAGGGTCCTGCGTGACGAATTCGTGATGAAAAATTGACGCCCCGCAGCGGCTGTTTCCAATCTTTGGATAACGCGCCGGCGCTGTTGCTACACCTCCTCTTGCATGATCGGATGCGCCCTCTTTACAACGCCGACAATGTGAGAATGCCGAAATGGATAAGTTGCCCGTCCGCCTCTATGCCGCTTTTGCTGCCGATGAGCGAGGCGGCAACATCGGCGGCGTTGTTTTTGAGGATACGCCGCTGTGGCCAGACGCGCGTCAGCGGATCGCTGCGGATATCGGTGCCCCGACAACGGGTTTTGTCCGCCAGAAGTCCGACAAGAGGATCGAGGTCCGCTTTCACTCGACCCGGGCGGAAATGGATATGTGCGGCCATGTTACAGTTGCGATTTTTGCAGCGTTGCTGGCCGACGGGCGGATTGGGCCTGGAAGCTATGTGCAGGAAACACCCGCGGGGGAAATCGGTGTTGATGTCGCCTCGGACGGTGCCATCACCATGCACCAGCCTTTGCCGAAGTTCGGATTGAACGAGGCAATCGCGGACGAGATAGCTCCGCTGCTCGGCATGGAGCCGGCTGGTATTCTCAGCGTTGCGGCGTCCTCGACAGCCCTTCGGCATGTTTTCATCGAAGTGGAAGATACCGATGCTCTGGCAGCCCTTCGTCCGGATGATGACGGGCTGCGCCGTTTCAGCCAGGCACGGTCGATCGACACGATGGGCATCTGGTGCCGGACAGGGCGTGGTCTGGGCAAGGCTAAGGTTCGCCTGCGGGATCTCTGCCACGGTGTCGGCGATCCGGAAGAGGCGGCGAGCGGCACCACCAACGGTGCGCTGGCCTGCCAATTGTTCCGGGCGCAAAAACTTCTGCCTGGTAATGGCGGACAGGCGGTCCTGGTCGCGGAGCAGGGCTTCGAGATGGGTCGTCCAAGCATCGTCAGAACAGTGCTGAACACGTCTGGCGGCGAAGTCACCGGTGTTTCTGTCGGTGGGTATGCGGCCTTGCGGTTGACGGGCGAGTTTCACCTGTGAAACCCGCTGCGCCGGTGTGACGTCAGACCCGTTCGAACAGCGCTGGTCCCGTCTCGCTGAAGAGTTCGATCTCGAGCGACTTGGCCGGACCGGATGATACATCGCCAAAGACGAGCGTCGAACGGGATCCGTCGGGCGCGTTCTCGGTGACGAAATCGAACACCATTACCGGCCCGCTCCAGGGCTTCAGCGGGAAGGGGATCTGTTTCGGTCCTGCCATCAGCACCAGCTTGTCGCCGTCTGCCTTGATTTCGACCTTGCCGAAATACGGGTTGGAATAGGTGCCGGTGAGAAGGTCTTGCGGAGGCGTCGGGCCGGCATCTGCCGGGCGGTCCTGACCGACAGTGCTGCCACGTTTGGTGTAGAAGCCTTCGAACCTGCTCGAATATCCGCCGTACCAGTCCCGGGTGATGTGGCCGAGCTGTGCCAGGTCGGTGAAAGAGGCCGTGATGGCTTCAGCTGCCCCGACAGGGGCTGCATTGGTGAGGACGACTATGCCCAGGCCGAGCGAGGGGATCATCGCAAAGCAGGTGCCCGCGCCCAGCAGGAACGCGCCGGAATGGCCGATCCGGACACGGCCGGACGGATCAGTGCCGACATTGAAACCGTAACCGTAAAAGCCGGACCTGGCATCGGGGCTGTGGGGGCGATCCGAAAAGCTTTGCGGGCTGATGGCCGGCAGAAGCGCCTCGGGTGCGATAAGCGGAGTTCCCGCGTGGGCGCCGTCTGCAAGCAGCATCTTCAGCCAGATGGCCAGATCGTTGGCGGTCGAACTGACGCCACCTGCCGGCGACTGGGCATCGGGCTTGCGCTGGTACAGCGGAGCAAAGCCGTCGCCGTCTCGGCTGTGTGGGATGGCGCGGTTGCTTGCTGCTATGTAGTCGGCAAAGCGTGAGCTGGTCGACGTCATGCCGAGTGGCCTGTAAAGCGCTTCTTCCGAAAGGCTGCTCCAGTCGGTGCCGGCAGCCTCGGCAACGGCCTCCGCGGCGGCAGTCAGGCCGAAGTTGGTATAGGCATAGGAAATCCGGAAAGGTGCCAGCGGCAGAAGCTTCAATCTCTGCAGGATTTCCTTTCGGTCGTAACCCAGGTCTTCCAGATCGTCGCCTGCGTGGTCCGGCAGACCGGAGCGATGGCTGTAGAGGTCACCTATGGTCAGCTTTTCGGTGCGGTCGGGATCGGACAATTCGAACCAGGGCAACAGTTCACGCATCCGGCTGTCCCAGCCGACGACGCCCTTGCTGACCTGGCTCGCAACGACGGTCGCGCCCACCGGTTTGGAGAGGGACGCAAGCTGAAACACGGTGTCCGGTGTGATGGTTTCCGGTCCGTCAAGGCGGCGCACGCCGAAGCCCTTGGAATAGACGGTTTCGCCCCGATGAACGGCGGCAACGGCGAGCCCCGGGATTTTGCTGCGCGTCATCACGTCGGCCACGATTGCGTCAAGCTCCGCGACTGCCTTTGCAATCTGCTCGGGCGAGGCTTCAACGCCTGGTGTCTGGGCAGGAGAAAGCTCCTGCGCAAACCCACGCAGTGGCAGTGCAGTCAGTGCAGCGGTCGCAGTGCCGAGAAACAGACGGCGGGAGAGTGTGTGCCGGGGCATATGCAAATTCCTTGGGGAGATACTGAAATCAAAACAAGCATATGCATGATGCGCGAAACGCACCTGAGAGATCAACTTAACGACGTGTAATGCGGGTTTGTTGAAACTTCTTGGTTAAGCAACCGTGTCTTGAGCAGACAAGCAAGTGGCCGGCACCAGAACGGCATCCGGCCGGCAGGTCGGGTGCTATTCGATGTCGCCGTGGACGGCGACCATATCCAGTTTCGCTTCCGGAGCGGCAATGGTTCTGAAGGCTTCGCGCACACCGTCTTCGGTCAGGTCGCGCTGAACGGCGATCAGCGTGTTTTCCGGATGCTCCTCGCAAAGCTCTGCCATATAGGCCAGCTCCTGACGGGCAACACCAAGCGCCGCCTCTACGGAAGGTGCGCCGTAAATGTCGACAAAATGCTGAGCAAGCCGCTCTGCGAGGGTGGCAAGCTCGGCCTCTTCGATCGGGGTGACGGCAACGAAGGTTGCTCTGCCGAAGGTTTCCAGCCCCAGCCAGCCGTTGGCAAAGGCCTGACGTGCCTTGCCGGTCAGGTCGGCTTCGGTCCAGTCGGAAAACTCGAAGCCGCCGGACAGGCACCATTCGCCGGTACGAGCCGGGGAAAAGAAGACGTTGCGGTCGCTGTCATCCAGGTGAATGGCACGAGCGAGTTTCATCCGGTTATCCCTCAAGACGGCTGGAAAGCGGGATCAAGGTCGTGTCCTCACCCGTTCTCAGCAACATACCAAAATTTTCATCGACACCGACGAAAGTGCCGGAGGTTCCGTCAACCTCCACCGTTTCACCCAGCGTCGGAACAAGACTGCGCCAGTCGGAATGGACGGGGCGCGGGCCGTCGTCCAGCCAGCGATTGAGCCAGTAAAGGCTATGGCGCACCCAACACTCCAGGAGCTGGTCGGGGGTAATCTCGCCGCAGCCTTCTTCGGACAACCAGGTTCGGTCAGGATCCTTGCCGGGGTTTGATTTCCGGCTAGTCATGCTGAGTTCCAGGCCGAGGATCAGCCAGTCCGGGGTTGCCTCGGGATCCTGCGTAGACGCCTTGACGCGCATGCGCCCGCAGACCGCGCCGTTGACGCGAATCCGGCCATCCCATTCCAGGTGGACTGCCACCTCCGGCGGGGCGAGCGTGCCGAGCGCTGCCTGAAAGCCGAGGCCGCACACGGGCAGGATGGCCATGGCCTCCTCCAGCGGGACTTCCGGTGCAAAGATCAGAGCCGCCCGCAGGCGTTCCCCGCCAAGGTTATAGATGACTGTTCCAGGGTCCGTGCCGGTGATGGCAAGCGCCAATGCACGTTCGAAGGGATCTGCCTGTCCGGTTAGTGCCTCGCCCTGAAAAAGCGGCGGAAACTGCACTTCGCTCATGCGTTGCCCTCCGCGATCAAAGTTCGGGCGAGTTGACGGAACACGGAAGCTTCCGGCGCTTCAGGTGTCTTGATCGAAATCGGTGTGCCGCCATCGCCGGCAAGACGGATGTTGAGATGCAGCGGCACTTCGGCCAACAGGGGAACACCGAGCTTTTCCGCTTCCGCAGCAACGCCGCCATGGCCAAAGACGTGTTCCTCATGGCCGCAGTTGGAGCAGATGTGGGTCGACATGTTCTCGATCATGCCGATAAGCGGAACCTGCATCTGCTCGAACATGCTGATGCCCTTGCGGGCATCGATCAGGGCAACGTCCTGCGGTGTCGAAACGATGATGGCGCCGTCGACGGCGAACTTCTGGCAAAGTGTCATCTGGACATCGCCGGTGCCGGGCGGCAGATCGACGATCAGCGCATCGAGCGCGCCCCATTGCACCTGGGTCATCATCTGCTGCAGAGCACCCATCAGCATCGGCCCGCGCCAGGCAACTGCCTCGTCGCCAGATGTCATCAGGCCGATGGACATCATGGTGACACCGTGGTTGCGCAGCGGCAGGATCATCTGGCCATCCGGCGAGGTCGGCCGGCCGGAGATGCCAAGCATCTTGGGCTGCGACGGACCATAGACATCGGCATCCAGCAGACCCACCTTGCGGCCTTCGGCGGCCAGCGCACAGGCAAGATTGGCAGCCACGGTCGACTTGCCGACGCCGCCCTTGCCCGAGGCAACCGCGATCACCCGGTCGATGCCAGGCACCTTCTGCGGCCCGGTTGCGCCCGGTGCTGCCGGTTTCGCCCGGATCGGCTGCGGTTCGGACGGTTTGGGCGCTGCGGGTTTGGCGGCCTGTGCGGCCGGCTGGTCCGCATGGGACGTCAGGATCACCTGAACGCTTTCGCAGCCTTCCAGCGCTTCAAGCTTCGTTTCCGCTTCGCTTTTCAGAACTTCCATCTCGGCCATGCGCCGCGGGTCGATCTCCAGAACGAAGCGGACCGTACCGCCATTGACCTGCAGTGCCCGCATCATGCCCGAGGCGGCAATGTCCTCGCCGGAGGCCGGATCCTTGATCGTCTTCAGAACCGACAGGGCGGTTTCGCGCGTCAGTGACACGTTAGTCCTGCCCCTCGATTTCGCCGGTGACCACGTGCTCGAGACCGAGTTCCTCGATCGTCACGACAGCTTTCACCTTGAAGGATTTTCCCGCATTCGGGCCTGCTTCGCGCACCGCATTTTCGATGGCCTGCTGCGAGGTCACACCGACCTGCTTCAGGAACTTGCGCATGGACATGTTGAAATCTTCGCTCATCTTATTCTCCTGTTGAATGCGGCGCACATTGACGGCTCGCCCGATTGAAACCTACCCTAGCGGATCTGGCCAGCAACGTGAGGGAGGAGCGCGTGGGCTGCCGTGCCTTGATATTTCTTGCCGTTGCCCTGTCGGCCGGCATCCTGTTCCATAAACCGGGGATCGCGCAATCGCGGTCTTTCCGGATGGGCGTGCCGAACGCGATTGCGGAAACCGGCTTCCTCCAGTATCTGCTGCCGCGCTTTTCGCTCAAGACCGGGATCCGCATCGAAATCGTGGGTGACACGGAATCCTCCGAACTCAGTCTTTCGGAAGGCGCTTCCGGGGTTGCCGTGTTCTCCGGACTTGGCAAGACCTGGTTCCTCATGACCCATGAGGAAACCAACGAACACGCGATCCGCTTTCGGGACTGGCTGACCGGGGATATCGGCAGGCGCACGGTTGATGCTTTCGAGGAGGACGGCAAGCAGGTGTTCACCGCAGCGCTCGAACAGGTGGAGGACGACGGTCCGGTCGTCCTGTCCGGCGATGCGATCCGGGGTGAGGAACTGGCCGTTCTCCATTGCGGACGGTGCCATATGGTCAACGAGGCGACGCGCCTTACGACCATCGGTTCATCGCCTTCCTTCGCGGTGATGCGCAGTTTCTCCGACTGGCAAATGCGGTTCGAGGCGTTTTTTGCCCTCAATCCGCATCCCGCTTTCACGGTGATCGACGGCGTTACCGAACCTTTCGACATAAGCAGGCCATCGCCGATCGTGCCGGTGCAGATGACGCTTGAAGAACTCGAAGCGATCCTTGCGTTCGTTTCCCGCATTCCGCCGGCCGACCTCGGAGCCCCCATACAGTACCAGTGATCTTGTCTCATCCGGTTCAATGATCGCGCCGCATGCTGATGTAGTCGTCCGTCGTGCGAACACGTGGGCGCTCGGCGGAGGCGAACGGGTTGTTTTCCGAATGGTAGACGGCGTTCACCCGGCAGTCGTCGCACATCTGTATGAGCTGTATGGCCTTGTTGTCCTGGAACATGGCGTGTTTGCCGGCGAGCTTTTCCGTCAGTCTCATCACTGTTGACCGGACACCGAATGGCTTGCCGCATTCAACACAGTTGAACGGCTCTTCTTCCTTCAGCACCCTGGCGCGCAATGCGTCGTCCGAAAGATCAAGCCTCGGGTCCAGTGTCAGGGCCTTTTCCGGGCAGATTGTCGTGCAGATGCCGCACTGCAGGCAGGCATCCTCCTGAAAGCGCAGCTGCGGCGCATCGGGATTTTCCTTCAGGGCGCCTGACGGGCAGAGCGACACGCAGGACAGGCACAGCGTGCAGGCGTCCTGGTCAAGGACAACCGAGCCATAGGGGGCTCCTTCCGGAAGCGGGATGACCTTGCCCGGCTCGTTGAGCGTTTTGGCGGCAAGACGCGTGATTTGCCGGCGGGAGCCAAGGGGCAGGATCGGCTGCTTCGCGGTCACCGGAGACTGTTCGCGGTAAAGGATTTCTTCCAGCTCGTCCGGATCGGACGGGGTGATGAGGCAGACGCGGTCTTCGCCGGCGATCGCATTGGAAAGTTCAGCCTGGAAGGGCATGCCTTCCTTTTCCGTGGCTGGTGATAGCAACACGGTCACGTCGGCGAAGCCGCAGGCAAGTGCTGCCAGGCTTTCCGTATGGCCGAAACTGGCGATGGCTTCCATCTCCAGCGGAATGACATCTGCCGGCAAGCCCTTGCCGTAGCGCGCGCCCAGGCGGATCAGTTCTGCGCCGTGGCTGCTGTCGTTAACGAGCAGGCGCGGTGCGTCGGAGCTGAGCTTGCGCCAGGTTGCCGCCAGCGTTTGCAGGCGCTGGAAGGTGTGGCTGACGGGAGGAGCATCGTAGCTGATGGCACCGGACGGACAGACCGCCGAACAGCTTCCACAGCCGGCGCAGACCATCGTATCGACCGCAACACTGTCGCCGCCAGGGCTGATGGCACCTGTTGGGCAAAGATCCAGACAGCGCGTGCAGCCTGTTTTGCGGGCCCTGGAGTGAGCGCAGAGCTGCTCGTCCAGACGAACGTAGAGCGGCTTTTCGAAAGTGCCGACAAGTTGTGAGGCATCCAGGAGCACCTTGGTGAACGCGCCCGTATTGCCCGGGTCCGCCCGCAGGTAGCCTTCCCGCTTTTCCGGTGCGGGAAAGAGCGGCTGCCCCCGGCGGAGGTCCAGCACGATGTCGCATTCCGTGCGCCCACCGCTCTTGGGGTCTGTCCAGTTGAACGCGCCCCGCCCGCCGGGAATGCGTTCCTGCAGGGCATCGAAACCGACCTTGAAGTGGCCAAGCGCACCGGTTGCTGTTGTTACCCGGCCGCGCACGATGTCGAACCGCCGGTCGTCGGCAAGAGGCAATTCGTCGGCAGGGTCGAGAATGACTGTAACGCTCAGGAGCTCGCAAAGATGGTCTGCCGCGGTAAGCGCAGCTTCGCTGTCGCCAAGGATGAGGCAGGTGCCCTCCGAGGTAACGTCCACGACCTTTGCACCGGGTGTCGGCAAGATCGATTCGGCGAGCAGCGCGGCCATCTTGGGAGACGTGCTGCGGGTGTCGGCGGTCCAACCGGCTCGGTCGCGCAGATCGACAAAAAGAGGTTCGTCCGCTTCAAGGTCTGCGGCCAGATCCTCGAATGCCTGGCGTTCCTGCTGACACGCAATGATGACATTGCCCGCCTGAAGCGCTTCGGCAGCCTGCGCTGCTTCGCCGCGGCAAAGTTGCGTGTGAATTTTCGAACAGGGCAGTCCCGTCGCCTGTTCGATAAGCCCGGCGTCAATAGCCTGTGTATTCAGGCAATCGCAAAGCAGAAGCCTTGGTTGCGTCATTGTGTGCGCGTCCTCTCCCCCGGATCGTCCGAAACCGATTCTCTTGTGATTTGTCAGACAATGCCGAACCCCATAACAAGGGCGCGGAAAGGCGCGCGTCAAGTTCGACTTCTGCGGGGCTTGAAATTTATGTCGCTTGCTACAGCATTTTACGTAACATCAAAACAGAGTCGGATTGAACCGGCGGACGGGGAGGTAGGTGGTTCGTGACTAGGGAAAGAACGCGCGTCATGCCGGTGGGGGTTGTGGTGCGCAGGCTGCCTGGCGTAACGCGCTGGCAGAAGTGGACCTGGTTGCCGGTGTCCCTGCTGCCGGGAGCCGCGCCTGCGGACTGGAAAATGCTGCGGGCCGAAGGCGATGCGATCGAATACCATGCGACGACCTTGAGCCTGGAGCTGCATCACACCCAGACCGAAGCCTATCTGATTGCCCTGTCCGACAAGGTTCCCTCCGTCTACGTTGTGATGCGGGCTGCCCCGGAGCTGGCTCCGGCGATCCCCATTGAGGTGCTGCACATGACAGCGTCTGCCCATGAAGGCCTGGATTACGCGGATTCCGCCGAGGTCTTTGTCGAGAAGGTGCCAATGCCGCCAGGACTGATTGCCTGGGTCCGGGAATTCATTGACATGCACCACGAAGAGGAAATCTTCTACAAGCGCCAGCGTGACAAGCACCGGATCGACCTGGAGGAAGAAGGCATCGGTGATCCACGCATCCGGCAGCTTGCCGACGTTTACCGGGCGCCCGGCACCCGCAAGAAGGATACACTGCAGTGAACTCCGGCGACGACAAGCCAATGGATTTCTGGTCAAGGCGCAAGGCTGCGGTTCGTGAGGCCGAAGCTGCGGAGGTCGAGCGCCGGGACGCTGAGCTTGAAACCGCGAAACGGGTCCAGCTGGAAGAAAAGACCGACGCGGAAATCCTGGAAGAACTTGGATTGCCTGATCCCGACAGCCTGCAGAAGGACGACGATTTCACGCAGTTCCTGGCCAAGACCGTGCCGGAGCGTCTGCGCCGGAGGGCATTGCGCCGTTTGTGGCTGTCCAACCCCGTTCTCGCCAATCTCGATGGCCTGAACGATTATGACGATGATTTTACCGATGCATCGACCGCCGGTCAGGTGGTGAAGACCGCCTATGAAGTTGGTCGTGGATTCTTGAAAAAAATCTCTGAAACGGAGCCGGACGAAAACTCGGACGCTACGCAGGCCGGAGAAGGTGAAGTACTTTCCGGGCAAAGTGATTCTGCTGCGCCGCAATCGGAACAACTTGCTGCAGCGCAGCATACTTATGTCGAAAATGGAAAAACATCTATTCGATTGACGCAAAGAGACGAGAAGGTGCAAATTAGTGAAATTGGAACTATTGTGTCTGATGAAACAGCACTGGTCGAAACCGAAGAAGAGCGCCTGCCGAAACGGCGCCGAATGCGTTTCGACTTTGATTAATACTAAAGTCTAAGAAGTTTTTGCGCCAGAAAAGCACCGTGTGTGTGGGAGGAAAAGGCTCGAATGGCCGTTGTGGCGAGGGAATTCATTATCGAACCGGAAGATCAGGCCCGGTCCGAATTGTACGACTTTCTGGCACTGGTGCTTGCGCGCCCGGCCGGAGCCGAACTGCTCGAGCAGATTGCAGGCCTGCAGGGTGGTGACACGCCCCTCGGCAATGCTCTCAATGTGCTTGCCAGAATTGCGGCAGTGACGACGCCGGAGACGGCCGAGCGTGAATTCAATGCCCTTTTCGTCGGTCTCGGGCGCGGCGAACTGCTGCCATACGCCAGCTATTACCTGACAGGGTTCCTCAACGAAAAGCCTCTCGCAAAGCTGCGCCAAGACATGGCGGAGCGCGGGATTGAGCGCGCTGAAGACAAGCATGAGCCGGAAGACAACATCGCATCGCTGATGGAGATGATGGCGGGGATGATCCTCGGCCGTTTCGGCAAGGTGACGTCTCTCAGCGAACAGAAGAGTTTCTTCAACGCCCACGTGGAACCCTGGGCGATACATTTCTTCACTGATCTGGAAGCGGCCGGAACATCGGTGTTCTACGGTGCTGTCGGATCGTTGGGGCGCCAGTTCATGGAAATCGAGGCACAGGGCTTCGACATGATCTCGAACTGACGGTTGCATCTGAAATGGGGTGGCTTGGCCATCCATCTGCGAGAGGAGGAATGCGACAATGAAACGACCCGAAACGGCAAGCCCCGAAGAGGGTACAGGCCGCCGGGACTTCCTGAAGCTGGCGGCGATTTCTGCCCCGGTTGCCGTGACCACGGTAACCGCCGGAACCACCGCTGAAGCGGCTGAGCCCGATCTGGCTTCCGACAAGATGCAGGACACGGTTCATACCCGTGCCTACTACGACAGCGCCCGGTTCTAACTGGACCCTGTGAGACTTCCCCGGCCATGGTTGCGTGACGCCCGGACGCCGGTTCACAAATAACCCAGCCGTATCAGGTTCTGATACAAGCAAGGTAGGGCAATATGCTTAGGAAAAAGACCAATGGGGTTGCGCGACGCCCCCAAGGTGCAAGTATCCTGAAAGACGCTGCACACAAGTCGGTAGACCGCCGTACGTTCCTTAAGGGATCCGGTCTTGCCGCAGGCGGCCTAGCCGCCATTACCGTGACCGGAGGAACGGTCACCAAAGCCAAGGCACAATCCACCGGCGATGCCGTGAAGACCGTCAAGTCGATCTGCACGCACTGTTCCGTTGGCTGTACCGTTATCGCCGAAGTTTCCAGCGGAGTCTGGATCGGGCAGGAGCCCGGTTGGGACAGCCCGTTCAACCTGGGTGCCCACTGCGCCAAGGGAGCTTCCGTCCGCGAACACGCTCATGGCGAGCGCCGCCTGAAATATCCGATGAAAAAGGAAGGCGGAGAGTGGAAGCGGATCAGCTGGGATGAGGCGATCAACGAGATCGGCGACAAGATGCTGCAGATCCGCGAAGAAAGCGGTCCGGACAGCGTCTACTGGCTCGGCTCGGCCAAGCACAGTAACGAGCAGGCTTATCTCTTCCGCAAGTTTGCAGGCTACTGGGGAACGAACAACGTCGACCACCAGGCCCGCATCTGCCACTCCACGACGGTTGCCGGCGTAGCGAACACATGGGGCTACGGCGCCATGACCAACAGCTACAACGACATCCACAATTCCAAGGCGATCTTCATCATTGGCGGCAATCCGGCGGAGGCACACCCCGTCTCCCTGCTGCACGTGCTGCGCGCCAAGGAACAGAACAACGCACCGCTGATCGTCTGCGATCCGCGGTTCACCCGCACCGCGGCCCATGCCGACGAATATGTGCGCTTCCGTCCGGGTTCGGACGTTGCCCTCATCTGGGGCATTCTGTGGCACATCTTCGAAAACGGCTGGGAAGACAAGGAGTTCATCCGCACCCGCGTGTGGGGCATGGACCAGATCCGCGAAGAAGTTGCCAAATGGACGCCCGATGAAGTCGAGCGTGTCACCGGTACGCCGGAAAGCCAGCTGAAGCGCGTGGCGCGGACGCTTGCCAACAATCGTCCGGGCACCGTGATCTGGTGCATGGGCGGCACCCAGCACACCAACGGCAACAATAACACCCGTGCCTACTGCATCCTGCAGCTGGCTCTCGGCAACATGGGCACCGCCGGTGGCGGCACCAACATCTTCCGTGGCCACGACAACGTGCAGGGAGCGACCGACCTCGGCGTTCTCGCCGACACGCTGCCGGGTTATTACGGCCTGACCGCCGGCTCCTGGGCTCACTGGGCTCGTGTGTGGGAAGAAGATCTTGATTGGCTGAAGGGCCGCTTCGGCACCATCAAGGGTGCGGACGGCAAGGACAAGGCCATGATGAACCTGACCGGTATCCCGGTCAGCCGCTGGATCGATGGTGTCCTTGAAGCCAAGGAAAACCTGGAACAGCCGGACAACACCCGTGCGATGGTGCTGTGGGGCCATGCCCCGAACTCCCAGACCCGTCTGCCGGAAATGAAACAGGCTATGGAAAAGCTCGACCTTCTGGTCGTGGTTGATCCCTATCCGACTGTTTCGGCAATCCTGCACGACCGCACCGACGGCTGTTACCTGCTGCCGGCCTCGACCCAGTTCGAGACCCGTGGTTCGGTGACCGCTTCCAACCGGTCGCTACAGTGGCGCGAACAGGTGATTGAACCGCTGTTCGAATCCAAGCCCGACCACACGATCATCGCCATGTTCGCCAAGAAGTTCGGTTTCGACGACCGTCTCTTCCGCAACATCGGCATGGACGGGGACGAGCCGAACATCGAGGACCTGACACGCGAGTTCAACCGCGGCATGTGGACGGTGGGCTACACCGGCCAGTCGCCTGAGCGTATCAAGTCGCACATGGAGAACCAGCACACCTTCGACCGTACCACGCTGCGTGCAGTCGGTGGTCCGAACGACGGCGAGTTCTACGGCATGCCGTGGCCGTGCTGGGGCACCGCAGAGATGAAACACCCGGGAACGGCAAATCTCTACGACATGTCCATGCCGGTCGCTGAAGGCGGTCTGTGCTTCCGTGCCCGTTACGGCGTGGAGCGTGATGGCCAGAACCTTCTTGCGGAAGGGGTCTCCAACCCCGGTGCGGACATTCAGGACGGCTATCCCGAGTTCACCATGCAGATGCTGATCGATCTCGGCTGGGATGGTGACCTGACGGCCGAAGAGCGTCAGTCGATCGAGACTGTTGCCGGCGCTGCGGACAAGATCGGCACCGTGAACTGGAAAACCGACCTTTCGGGCGGTATCCAGCGCGTGGCGATCGCCCATGGCTGTGCCCCGTTCGGCAACGCCAAGGCGCGTGCCGTTGTGTGGACCTTCCCGGATCCGGTGCCGCTGCACCGCGAGCCGCTCTACACCAACCGGCGGGATCTGGTCGCGGACTATCCGACCTATGCCGACAAGTCGTTCTGGCGTGTTCCGACACTCTATGCGTCGATCCAGAAGAACGACTTCTCCAAGGACTTCCCGATCATCCTCACATCCGGCCGTCTGGTCGAATACGAGGGCGGCGGGGACGAAACCCGGTCGAACCCCTGGCTGGCTGAACTCCAGCAGAACATGTTCGTCGAAATCAATCCGCGGGATGCCAACAATCTCGGGGTGCGTGACGGCGCACAGGTCTGGGTCGAAGGCCCGGAGGGCGGCAAGGTCAAGGTCATGGCGATGGTTACCGAACGTGTCGGCGAAGGCGTTGCCTTCATGCCGTTCCACTTCGGTGGTCATTACCAGGGCGAGGACCTGAGGTCGAAGTATCCGAAGGGTGCAGACCCCTATGTGCTTGGGGAAAGCTGTAACACCGCTCAGACCTACGGGTATGACTCGGTGACCCAGATGCAAGAGACCAAGGCTACTCTCTGCAAGATCTCGGCAGCGTAAGGAGGACGACAAATGGCAAGATCAAAGTTCCTTTGCGACGCCGAACGCTGCATTGAGTGCAATGCCTGCGTCACGGCCTGCAAGAACGAGCACGAGGTGCCGTGGGGCATCAACCGCCGCCGTGTTGTGACCATCAATGATGGCAAGCCGGGCGAACGGTCGATCTCCGTGGCCTGCATGCACTGCTCGGACGCACCCTGCATGGCGGTGTGCCCGGTGGACTGTTTCTACCAGACCGAAGAAGGCGTGGTGCTTCACTCGAAGGACCTGTGCATTGGCTGCGGCTACTGCTTCTACGCCTGTCCGTTCGGCGCACCGCAATTCCCGCAAGCGGGCAATTTCGGATCGCGCGGCAAGATGGACAAATGCACTTTCTGTGCAGGTGGTCCGGAAGAAAACAACTCCACTGCAGAGTTCGCGAAATACGGCCGCAACCGTATCGCGGAAGGCAAGTTGCCGCTCTGCGCGGAAATGTGCTCCACCAAAGCCCTGCTCGCGGGTGATGGCGACGTCGTGTCGGCCATCTACCGCGAACGTGTGGTTGCCCGCGGCTTCGGCTCGGGTGCCTGGGGCTGGGGTACCGCTTACGGCCAGAAAGGCGGCTGATCCCTTGCGGGGTGAGGGTAGACCGGCACGCCGGACTGCCCGTCACGCTTGGGTGGATGCCTGAAAGAAACGTAGGCGGGGCGGCTTTACAGCCGCCCCGCTCGTCTCCGGTTGTAATCGACAATGAGGTTTGCGGTCATGAAACGCGTGACTATGGCTTTGCTTGTTCTTCTGGCCTTTCTTGGTGCGGGTCTGGGGACAGGGTTTGCACAGGATACGTCCGCCGACCGGTCGGCGACCGGTGGTGCGCAGACGCTTGAAGACATCATGAAGCGCCAGCGTGGCGAGAAGGTCGACTACGACTTCCGCCGCAACAATACCGGTGATCCGGACGACGCGGCGTCGATTTCCTCACAGCTCGGGACACTTGGCGGTGTCTCCGATCCGGAGCTCTGGCGGGCACTGCGGTATGGCTCCGCGGATGTAACAGTCTCTTCCGGTGGATTTGCAGCAACCGTTCTGATGCAGGATGGCGGCATGCGCTGGCTCGAATGGCGCAAGGGTCCGCTTGCCACTTATGGCGCCTGGCTGCTTGGCGGGACCATCGTGCTGCTGGCCCTTTTCTATCTCATTCGCGGCCGTATTCGCATCGATGGCGAGAAGACTGGCCGCACCATCACCCGCTTCAAGGCGATCGAGCGCTTCGGGCACTGGCTGCTTGCGGGATCCTTCGTCCTGCTTGGCATTACCGGCCTGTTGACGCTTTTCGGGCGCTTCGTGATCATCCCCATGATCGGTAAGGACGCTTTTGCGCCCGTCGCGCATTTCTCGAAGTGGATCCACAACAATGTCGCCTGGGCCTTCATGCTGGGCCTGATCATGGTGTTCGTGATGTGGGTGGCACACAACATACCGAACAAGACGGATGTAAAATGGATCGCCGTCGGTGGCGGGCTTTTCAAGAAGGGCGTGCACCCGCCGGCCAAGAAATTCAACTTCGGTCAGAAGCTGGTGTTCTGGGGGGTGATCGTCCTGGGCGCTTCGATTTCCGTTTCCGGTCTGTCGCTGCTGTTCCCGTTCGAAATGCCGATGTTTGCGGTCACCTTCGAAAAGCTCAACGCACTCGGCCTGCCGCAGCTGGTGGGTCTCGGTACATTGCCTACCGCGCTTGCACCGCATGAGGAAATGCAGTTTGCGCAGCTGTGGCACGCCATTGTGGCCTTCGTGATGATGGCGCTGATCCTGGCGCATATCTACATCGGTTCCATCGGCATGGAAGGCGCCTATGACGCCATGGGCTCCGGCGAGGTTGAACTGCAGTGGGCGAAGGAGCACCACGGTCTCTGGGTGAAGGAAGTCGAAGAAGCTGAAAAGCGCGAAGCCGCCAAACATTCAGGCGGCGACAGCGCGGTTCCCGCCGAATAGGCCCGGCGTGACATGCCGTTTCAGCCGGATCCCGTATGGTTGCTTGCACGGGTCTTCGGGCCCGCTGCCGGCTTCCTTCTGACGCTGGTCTCCGCAGCCGGGAGCGCCGATTTCCAGACCCTGAAGGGCCACGGCGGCCCGGTCATGGATATCGACGTTTCCCTTGAGACCGGGCAGGTGGCCACTGCCAGCTTCGACAATTCGGTCGGCATCTGGAAAGACCGGGTGCCGCAATGGCTTGAGGGCCATGCGGCGGCGGTCAAGGTGGTTCAGTTTCTGGACGGCAGCCATCTGGTGTCCGGCGGAGACGACAACGAGCTTATTCTCTGGAACACCCGCGATAACTCGAACCGGGTTCTGGAAGGGCACACGGCCAAGATCATGGGGCTTGCGGTTTCTCCCGACAAGACGATGATTGCGAGCGCAAGCTGGGATGCACGTGTGGGGCTGTGGCCGGTTGCCGGCGGCGAGCCGGCCTATCTTGCCGGACATGCAGCCGGGGTGAATGCGGTCGCGTTTTCAAAGGACGGGCGCCAGCTCTACTCCGCGTCGGTCGACGGGTCGATCAAGCTCTGGGATCTGGCAACGCAAAGTGAAAAGCGGGTCGTTGATCGCAACGGTTTCGGCATCAATGTCATTGCCATTGGCGGTGAGGGTGACCGGGAGAGCTGGATTGCCTACGGCTCCCAGGACGGAGTGACGCGGATCGTCGATATCGAAACCGGCGAACGGCTGCATGACTTCACTTTCGAGCGCCGGCCGATACTGGCCATGGCGGTCAGTCCGGATGGCTCACGTCTGGCGACCGGTGACGGTCATGGATATATCACCGTGTTCGACACGACGTCCTGGGCGCTTGAAACGGATTTCCGGGCAGCACTGAAAGGTCCGATCTGGGCGCTTGCCTTTTCGAAGGACGGCGATGTGTTGCATGCGGGCGGCATCGAGAACATCGTCTATTCATGGCCCCTTGCCGATCTTGCAACATTCGATCCGATGGCAACCGAGACACCGCAATTCCTCAAGAAACCGGAAGAAATGTCCAACGGCGAACGGCAGTTCGCGCGCAAATGCTCGATCTGCCACGCCCTGACCGGCGATACCGCGCGCAAGGCCGGGCCGACGCTTCACAACATCTTCGGCCGGCGTGCGGGCACTATTCCGGACTACCCCTATTCGGCGACCCTGTCAGGATCTGATATTGTCTGGTCGGAAACGACGATCGATCAACTGTTCCTGGACGGTCCGGATCACTATATTCCAGGGTCGAAGATGCCGATGCAGCGGATTGTGGAACAGCAAGACCGTGACGATCTGATCGACTATCTGAAATCGGCGACGGCGCCATCCGAAGGAGATACACAATGAAAACAATGCTCATCGCGTTTGCCGCCATTATCGTGATTGCCATCGGCGCCAACCAGGTTCTGGAGCACCTGCGGTTTTCCAGCGCCGACTTCACGTCCAGCCCGTCCGTGCGCTTGGGGGAATAACGATTACCCGCAATTCGACGGAAACAGGCGACGCCTGCTGCTAATCACTTTCAACATGGGCTGTTGACAGCTCATGCGAGGTACCTGTGTGGGCGTACTTGCCTTTGCCCCGGGGTGACCTTGAAACTCCACGCAAGTCCATTTGGCTTTGATCAGGTCAAAAAAAATCCCCCTCCTCGCGTGAGAAGGGGGAAGGTCTGAGCGGAGCATGCGACACAGATTGCTATCTGGCTCCACTCACTCGGAAAGCGAGAAGACGGTCAGACGGGCTCAGCTTGAGCCCTTGTCCGAATTCGGGAAGAACAGCTGCTGGCCGTCGACCTTGTAGTCGGCGATAGCCTGCTGGCCTTCCTTCGACAGCACCCAGTCAACGAACTGCTGGCCAAGATCGGCCTTCACATGGGCATGAACTTCCGGGTTCACCAGAATGATGCCGTACTGGTTGAACAGGATCGGGTCACCTTCAACGGCAACCTTGTAGTCGCCCTTGTTGCCGAAGGAGATCCAGGTGGCACGATCGGTCATGACGTAAGCGCCCATGCCGGTGCCGGTGTTGAGGGTAGCGCCCATGCCGGAGCCGGTTTCACGGTACCAGTCGCCAGACCCTTCGCTCGGGTCGATGCCGGCGGCCTTCCACAGGCGAAGCTCCGCCTTGTGGGTGCCGCTGTCATCGCCGCGAGAGGCAAACGGGGCCTTCGCATCGGCGATTTTCTTCAGGGACTCAACGACATCTTTCGAGCCGGCGACGCCTGCAGGGTCGTTTGCCGGGCCGACGATGACAAAGTCGTTGTACATGACGTCGGAACGGGAAACGCCGAGACCGTCTGCAACGAATTTTTCTTCGGACGGTTTGGAGTGAACGAACAGGACATCGCCATCGCCATTGGCGGCGTTCTTGATGGCCTGGCCTGTGCCAACGGCAACCACGCGGACCTCAATGCCGGTCTTTTCCTGGAAGATGGGCAGGAGGTAGTCGAACAGGCCCGAATTCTGGGTTGAGGTGGTCGACTGGACGACAATGAACTTGTCTTCCGCAAAACTCGGCTGACCGGCAAATACGGTCGTCAGGACGGCGGCGGCAAGCGCCAGAAATGCTCTTCTGATCAATTTTTCCTCCCGGGGTAATCATTCAGGGATTGGGTGTTGGGTCCAAGGTAAAGCCTGCCTTCCCGCCAGGCGCGAACAGGTTCGCTTCTGGGGTTGGCCAGCACTTTTTCGACAGGGCCTGTCTCGACCACTGTGCCGTTCTGCAGAAACACGAGGTCTTCACCGAGGCGTTTTGCCTGGCCTGCATCATGGGTCACCAGAACAACGGTGACACCGCGGGCGTTGGCTTCCAGTACCAGGGACTCGATCGCGGCAGTGGAGGCCGGGTCGAGATTGGCAGTAGGTTCGTCGAGAAACAGGAGTTCGGGATCGCAGGCAAGAGCGCGCACCAGGGACAGGCGCTGCTGCTCGCCGCCGGACAAGACGCGCGCTGGGCGCCGGGCCAGATGACTGAGGCCCGCCGTTTCCAGCGCGGCCTTGACCTTGTCGGCGCGTTCGCTGCCCCGCAGGCCGCGAACGCTCAGGGCGAACTTGAGATTGGCGATAACCGAGCGGCGCAGCAACACGGGACGCTGGAAGACCATAGCCTGCGCGCGTCGGGCGGTGGCGTCCATCCGGCCGCCTTCCCACAGGATAGCGCCTTCCTGCGGCTGAAGCAGACCGTGCATCAATCGCAGCAAGAGGCTCTTGCCGGCTCCGTTCGGGCCCATGATGAGCGTGCGTGAACCGCGTCGGATGGCAACATCGACGTCGTGCAGAAGTTTTTCGCCGCCCGCCGAAAAGCCGAGACTTCTGACATCCAGCAACGGGTCGTGCATTGCCGGGCTACGGCGCGACATCGTGGAGGCAGTGCCTGGTGTGTCGAAAGCTGCGTCACGCATAGGCGGCCCTCGCGGCTGAGGCACGAAGGGCCATGACACCGGCGTTCACGGCAAAGGCGATCATCAGCAGGATCACGCCGAGCGCCAAGGCAAGCTGGAGATTGCCCTTGGATGTTTCCAAGGCGATGGTCGTGGTCATCACGCGGGTAACATGGTTGATGTTGCCACCGACAATGATAACCGCTCCGACTTCGGCAACCGCACGGCCGAAACCGGCCAGCGCGACGGTCAGCAGGCTGTAGCGGGCATCCCAGAGCATGGCTGTCAGACGATCAAAGCGGCCGACGCCGAGCGATGCGAATTGCTCGGAATATTCCCTGTTGAGGTCTTCGATTACCTGGCGTGTCAGCGCGGCGACAATGGGCGTAACGAGCACCATCTGCGCGATAATCATGGCAGTCGGCGTGTAGAGCAGGCGCAGCGGCCCGAGCGGTCCGGATGCCGACAGGACGAGATAGACAAGCAGGCCGACCACGACAGGGGGCAGGCCCATCAGCGCGTTCAAGATGACGGCGACGAGCGTTCTTCCGGGGAAATTGAAAGTGCCGACCGCCGCGCCGAGGGGCAGGCCGATGACGCAGGCGAGAACGACAGCCGTAAGCGTGACCCGCATGGACAGGCCGATGATTTCCATCAAATCCGGATCCAGCGCGATGACCAGGCCAAGGGCTCCAGCAAACGCCCCCCAGAAACTGTCCATTCCTGTCATTTCTCCCTCTCTATGGGAAAAAATAACGTAAAATGCCAAAGAATGAAACTCATGTACGACATGGACACGCACAAAAAAGCCACAGCGGAAGGTGCTGTGGCTTTTTTAGGTAGATCGTGAATTTTATCGGCTTGCCGAGAAACTCCTCAATACAGCCAGCGGGGCAGCCAGGTGGCGAACATCGGGAAGGTCCAGAGGATGGCGACGGCGACGATCTGCAGGATGATAAAGGGAACGACACCGCGGTAGATCTGGCCCGTTGTGATTTCCTTTGGTGCCGCGCCTCTCAGATAGAACAAGGAGAAGCCGAAGGGAGGGGTCAGGAACGAGGTCTGCAGGTTGATCGCGATCAGGACCGTGAGCCAGATCGGGTCGATGCCCATCAAGATCAGAGGCGGGATCAGAACCGGCAGCAGAATCACCGAGATCTCGACGAAATCCAGGAAGAAGCCCAGAACGAAGACGAACAGCATTGCGAAGATCAGTGCGCCTGTCGGACCGCCCGGCATTTCCTGAAGGATGTCGTGGACCCGGTCTTCCCCCCCAAGGCCGACGAAGACCAGCGAGAAGAAGCTGGCCATCAGGATGGTTGCGAAGATCATCGAGGTGACGGTCAGCGTGGACAGCATGGAAGCTTTCAGGAGCCCGTCCGCGAAAGCCTTCCTCAGGATGTGCAGAACGACGCCCAGGGAAAACAGCGCCAGCCCCGCATAGACAGCGGCGATAACGTAGCCACCGGCCGTGACATCGGAGCGTTGCAGGCGTATCGGCAGGATCGATGCGGCGATTGCAAGCGTCAGGAGCGCAGCTGTTGCCAACACGATGAGCTTTGAGGACACCCCGAGACGGCGGCCTGCCAGCAGGATCGCGCCTACGGCACCGACGGAAGCTGCCTCGTTGGGCGAGGCGATGCCGCCGAGGATGGAACCGAGCACTGCAACGATCAGCAGGATCGGCGGCACGATGGCGGCAGCAATCTCCCGGCCTGACGGCTGGTCGACATGTTCCGACATCGCTGGCGCGTCGTTCGGGAACAGGTAAGCCCGGCCGACAATGTAGGCGCAGTAGACGGCGACGAGCAGCAGACCCGGGATCATGGCGGCTGCAAAGGTCTGGCCGACCGAGATCGTCTCGATGGTGAACTTGCCCTGCGCGTATTGCGCCTGCTGGAAGGCATTGGACATGACGTCGGCCAGGATGATCAGCAGTGTCGACGGCGGGATGATCTGGCCGAGCGTTCCGGCAGTACAGACCATGCCGGAGGCAAGTTTGGGGTCATAGCCATTGCGCAGCATTGTGGGCAGGGCGATGAGGCCCATGGCAACCACCGTTGCGCCGACAATGCCTGTGGACGCGGCGAGCAGGGCACCGACCAGCATCACCGAAACACCGAGACCACCTCTCATGCGGCCGAAGAGCCGGCCCATTGTTTCCAGCAGATCCTCTGCGATGCGGCTCTTTTCCAGAATGACGCCCATCAGGACGAACAGCGGGATTGCGGTCAGGACCGGGTTGGTGAGCACGCCGAAGAAACGCTGGCCCATGGCACCCATGAGCTGAATGTTGAAGTCGCCCATCATCCAGCCGAGCAAGGCAAAGCCCGTGGCAACGCCCGCAATGGTGAAGGCAACGGGATAGCCGAGCAGAATGAAGGCGATCAGCGCGCCGAACATGATGAGATCGAGAGGCAGGCTCATGCGCTGACGCCTTTCAGCTTCTGAACATCGCGAATGAAGGCGGCCACACCCTGGATCAGCAGCAGCACGCAATAGGCGGGAATGAGGGATTTCAGGAGGAAGGAGGCAGGAATGCCACCGACGGAAATTGGCCCTTCCAGAATGGCCCAGCTGCCGCGCACGGACGGCCAGGAGAACCAGATCAGCACGACGAGAGCCGGTGTCAGCAGGAACAGGTGGCCGAAGATATCGATCCACGCCTGCGTGCGCTCGCTGTTTCGAGCATAGAAGATGTCGACACGCACATGGGCATTGACGAGGAAAGTGTACCCGGCGCCGAGCATGAAGATCGCCGCGTGGAAATACAGCACGCCTTCATCGAGAAAGATGTAGCTGTAGCCAAAGACATAGCGAAGCAACACGATCGTGAATTGCAGCAGCAACATCAGAAGCGCCGCCCAGCACAGCGTGTTGCCTATTACCGAATTGACACGCTCCAGCGCGCCCGCCAGTTTTTCCATCAAAGTAGCTTCCCGGTTCTTTTGCCCCTTAAGGCTTTCTGCCTGCCTGAACTTGAGATCGGGCATCCCGACGCTTGTCATCCCGGACGGAGCGGAGCGCAGATCCGGGATCCAGTACGCCGCAGCCCCTGTAAAAAGCATGGGCACCGGTGACGACTGGATCCCCGCCTGCGCGGGGATGACAAGTGGAGGGCATTGCCGTTCCATTTCTATAGAGGCGCCACTTGTCCCCTGCCGTCCATCTTCCCAAGCGGCTTAAAACAGATGCCCAAACCTCAATATCCTTATAGGACTTGACCCTGCAGGGCATGCCGTTTCCCCGAAGCGAATTCTGACGCGAAGAGGAACCGAAATGGATCCCAGTGGCTCGCCATGGGACGACGACAGACAGGGCGTTAAAACGCCATCACATCGGGGAAAACAGATTTCCCCGATGTGAGACGTCAACCCGATCAGTCGTAGTTGTAGTCGAGCATACGCGCGTTCATCTGGCCGTTGTCGGCATAGGGCATGTACTCGCGCATCAGCTTGCGGTAGGCGAGGAAGCTTTCGGTGATGCGTTTCACCAGCTCGTCTTCGTCCGCACGCAGTTCGGCGATCACTTCACCGGCGGCATTGCCCATTGCGACGATGACGTCGTCCGGAAGCTTCTTCACCATCACACCGTGATCATTGACCAGCTGGGTCAGTGCCTGGGCGTGCTTGGTGTTGTATTCCGTCAGAACGTCGTTGTAGAGGCTGGCGCAGGCACGCTGCACGGCTTCCTTCAGGTCGTCCGGCAGGGCGTTGTAGGCTTCCAGGTTGACGGCACATTCTTCAGCGGAAGACGGCTCGCCGACACCCGGCCAGTAGTAGTTCTTGGCGATCTGGTAGTAGCCGAGCGCGCTGTCGGTCCACGGACCGATGAACTCGCCGGCATCAAGTGCGCCGGACTGAAGCGCCTGGAACATGGCCGGTCCGCTCATGGCCTGAACCGCCATGCCGAGCTTGGAACACATTTCGGAGGCAAGACCGGTGGACCGGAACTTCAGGCCTTTCAGGTCGTCGGCGCTGTTGATCTCGTTGCGGAACCAGCCAGCCCACTGCGGTCCGGAGTTGCCGCACAGGAACGGCTTCAGGTTGAAGCGGGCATAGATCTCGTCATAGAGAGCCTGGCCGCCACCGTGGATCATCCAGCCGGCTTGTTCGGGAGCTGTCAGGCCGAACGGCTGCGACCCGAACAGCAGGATGCCCTTGGACTTGGAACCCCAATAGGCGGGTACAGCATGGTACAGCTCGGCAGTGCCCTGGCCGACGGCATCGAACACACCGTTGCCCGGGACGATTTCGCCGGCGGCAAAGAGCTTCACCTCGATGCGACCACCGGACAATGCGGTGATGCGGTCCGCCAGCATCTGGGCAGCGACGCCCGGTCCCGGCAGGTTCTTCGGCCATGCGGTGACCATGCGCCACTGGTGCACATCCTGCGCAATGGCAGGTGCGGCCAGGGTGGAGGCCGCAACTGCGGCTGTGCCGGTGGCGCCGGCTTTCAGAAAATCACGTCTTTTCATGGTATTACCCCTCAGTCAAAGGAATGGATCGGAGTGTCCCGCCGTGCTTGATTGTTTCCCCGATATCAACCTGCTTTCATGTTGGACCATGAAAGCAGAAAGTTGATTGCATTATAGTTGCTGGGTCATCTTTCTGCGTCCATCAGGACGCGGGACGACCCAGAATAGCCGGCAGGTTAAGCCCCTGTTCTTTCGCGCAGTCCAGCGCGATCTCGTAGCCGGCATCCGCGTGACGCATCACGCCCGTTGCCGGATCGTTCCAGAGCACCCGACCGATTCGCCGATCGGCATCTTCCGTGCCGTCGCAGCAGATGACCATACCCGAGTGCTGGGAAAAGCCCATGCCGACGCCGCCGCCATGGTGGAGCGACACCCAGGTCGCGCCGGAAGCGGTGTTGAGCAGGGCATTCAGAAGCGGCCAGTCGGACACGGCATCGGAGCCGTCCTTCATGGCTTCGGTCTCGCGGTTGGGCGATGCAACCGAACCACTGTCGAGGTGGTCGCGGCCGATCACGATCGGCGCTTTCAGTTCGCCGTTGCGGACCATTTCGTTGAAGGCAAGGCCGAGGCGGTGGCGCTGGCCAAGGCCCACCCAGCAGATGCGGGCCGGCAGGCCCTGGAAGGAAATGCGCTCGCGCGCCATGTCCAGCCAGTTGTGCAGGTGCTGGTCGTCCGGGATCAGTTCCTTCACCTTGGCGTCGGTCTTGTAGATGTCTTCCGGATCGCCGGAAAGCGCGCACCAGCGGAACGGGCCGATACCGCGGCAAAACAGCGGACGAATATAGGCCGGCACGAAACCCGGGAAGGCAAAGGCGTTTTCCAGGCCTTCTTCCATGGCAACCTGGCGGATGTTGTTGCCGTAATCGAGTGTCGGCACTCCCATGTTCCAGAAGTCGACCATGGCGGCGACATGCACCTTCATGGACGCGCGAGCTGCTTTTTTCACCGCCTTCGGATCGGTCTCGGCCTTGGCGCGCCATTCGGCGACGGTCCAGCCCTGCGGCAGGTAACCGTTGACCGGATCATGGGCGGAGGTCTGGTCGGTGACGATGTCCGGCTTTACGCCGCGCTTCACCAGTTCGGAGAAGACGTCGGCGGCGTTGCCGATCAGCGCCACGGACTTGGCTTCGCCTGCCTTGGTCCAGCGGTCGATCAGTGCCAGCGCCTCGTCGAGGGAGTGGGTCTTTTCGTCGACGTAGCGTGTGCGCAGGCGGAAGTCGGCGCTCTTCTCGTCACACTCCACCGCAAGGCAGCAGGCCCCGGCCATGACGGCTGCAAGCGGCTGGGCACCGCCCATGCCGCCGAGACCACCGGTCAGGATCCAGCGGCCCTTCAGGTTGCCTTCGTAGTGCTGGCGTCCGGCTTCCATGAAGGTCTCATAGGTGCCCTGTACGATGCCCTGCGTACCGATGTAGATCCAGGAACCGGCGGTCATCTGGCCATACATGGCCAGGCCCTTCTTATCCAGCTCGTGGAAGTGGTCCCAGTTGGCCCAGTTCGGCACCAGATTGGAATTGGCGATCAGAACGCGCGGAGCATCCTTGTGGGTCTTGAAGACACCGACCGGCTTGCCGGACTGCACCAGCAGCGTCTCGTCTTCCTCAAGGGTCTTGAGGCTTGCGACGATACGGTCGAAATCGTCCCAGGTGCGTGCCGCGCGGCCGATGCCGCCGTAGACGACCAGCTCATGCGGGTTTTCCGCCACATCCGGATGAAGGTTGTTCATCAGCATGCGCAGCGGGGCTTCGGTCAGCCAGGACTTGGTGTTGAGCTCGGTGCCGGTGGGCGGGAATACGTCGCGGGCGTTGTGGCGGCGATCAGTCATTGTTCGCTCCCTGGGTGTTGTTCTGGAATAAGGATGGCGCGAGGTTTTCCAGCGCGCTCAGGATGTCTTTCAGATGGGCCCGAAGCCGGTCGGCCTTGGCCTCGTCATAGGCAAAGGGCGTGTCTTCGGTGGCAAGATGGGTCTTCTGGGCGAGCTCCATCTGAATGGCGTGAAAGCCTTCGGCCGGTCGGCCGTAATGCCGTGTCGTCCAGCCACCCTTGAAGCGGCCGTTTAGGATCGACGTGTAACCTTCCGCTGCCTGGGTGCAGGCGACGACGGCAGCCTCGATGGCGCTGGCGCAGGTCGTGCCGTTGTTGGTGCCTGTGTTGAAATCGGGCAGCGTGCCTTCGAAGAGGAACGGCACTACGGAGCGGATCGAGTGGCAATCGTAGAGAATGGCGACGCCGTGTTTGGCGCGGACCCGTTCCATTTCCGCCTGAAGGGCAGCGTGATAGGGAGCATGCCAGGCAAGACGCCGGGCCTCGATTTCACCGGTCTCCGGTTCCATGCCGGATTGGTAGATGGGGCGTCCATCGAAATCGGTGGTCGGGCAGAGCGTCGTGGTGTTCTGGCCCGGATAAAGGCTGACGCCTTCCGGATCGCGATTGGCGTCGATCACGTAACGATGGAAGTTCGCCTTCACCATGGTCGCACCGGGCAGGAGATCGGAATAAAGCCGGTCCACATGCCAGTCGGTGTCGGCCAGCTTCAGGCCGGTGTCGTTGAACCTTGCCTTGATGTCGTCCGGAACGAATGTGCCTGCATGAGGCACGCCAAGAACGACCGGGCCATCACCGCGGAAGACGTCAACCGGCTGCATGGGCATCTCCCAGCGTGATCATGTGGCCGGCGGAAATCGCCGAGACCAGCTTGCGGCTGCGGATCAGGCCAGCTGCCGTTTCCAGATCCGGTGCCATGTAGCGGTCCTTTTCTAGGGAAGGAACCACACCGCGAAGAGTGCCCATCACCGTTTGCAGCGAAGCGCTGGTCTTCAGCGGGGCGCGGTGCTCGATGCCTTCGGCGGCACACAGAAGTTCCACACCCAGGATCTGGCTGAGGTTGGCGTTCATGCGGGCAAGACGGCGAGCACCGTGGGCGGCCATGGAAACATGGTCTTCCTGGTTGGCACTGGTTGGCGTGGAATCCGTCGAGCACGGATTGGCGAGATGCTTGTTCTCGCTCATCAGGGCGGCGGTCGTCACTTCCGCGATCATCATGCCCGAGTTCAGGCCCGGATCCTTGGCGAGGAACGGCGGCAGGTCGAAGGAAAGCGTCGGGTCGACCATGAGCGCGACACGGCGCTGGGAAATTGCACCGAGTTCGGCAATGGCCAGCGCAATCTGGTCGGCAGCAAAGGCAACCGGTTCGGCATGGAAATTGCCACCGGAAACGATCCGGTCGGCATCGATCAGTACCAGCGGATTGTCGGTTGCCGCATTGGCTTCGATCTCGAGCGTGCGGGCCGCCATGCGGAGCAGATCGACACAAGCACCGGCAACCTGGGGCTGACAGCGGATGCAGTAGGGGTCCTGCACGCGGGTGTCGCCCTCGCGGTGGCTTTCGCGGATTTCCGAGCCGTCCATGATTGCGCGCATGGCCCTTGCCACTTCGATCTGGCCGCGATGGCCGCGCAGCTCATGGATTTCCGGCAGGAGCGGTGCGGTCGAGCCCATGATGGCGTCGGTGGAAAGGCTGGCGGTCATCAGGGTCGCTTCGGCCAGACGCCAGGCGTCGAACAGGCCGGTGAGCGCACAGGCGGTCGAAAACTGCGTGCCATTGATCAGCCCAAGGCCTTCCTTGGGGCCAAGCACGACCGGGGTCAGGCCCGCCTTGGCAAGGGCTTCACCACCGGGCATGCGCGTGCCGCCGAAATCAGCTTCACCTTCACCGATCAGGACAGCCGTCATATGGGCCAGCGGCGCAAGATCGCCGGATGCACCGACAGACCCTTGCGATGGAACCATCGGCGTGACGTTTCTTTCCAGGCAATCCTCGATCAGCTTCATCACTTCGAAGCGGACACCGGAGGCACCTCGGCCAAGCGAGAGCAGCTTCAGCACCATCATCAGGCGGGTGGTGGTCTTGTCGAGCGGTTCGCCGACGCCGCAGCAATGGGAAAGGATCAGGTTCCGCTGCAGGGTTGCAGTGTCCTCGGGGGCGATCTTGACGCTGGCCAGCTTGCCGAAGCCGGTGTTGACGCCGTAAACGGCCTCGCTGCCCCGGGCCGCCTTGGCAACTCGTTCGGACGCAAGGTTGATCGCAGCTTCCGCCGCGCGGTCGATGCGCACTGGCAGCTCTTCCCGGTAGATGCGTTCCAGATCCGCCAGGGTCACGGAGCCCGGTGTCAGGGTAAGGGCGCTCATTCAGAGCCTCCGAAAATGCGTTTGAAGAGGGAATTGAAGCCGATCCGGTAGGAAAGCTCCGCCGGGTGGTTGACGTTCCAGACAGCCAGATCCGCCCGTTTGCTGGGCGCCAGCGTGCCCTGATCGTCCAGACCAAGCGCCTTTGCCGCTTCGCGGGTGACGCCGGCCAGCGCTTCTTCCGGTGTCATGCGGAACAAGGTGCAGCCCATGTTCATGGTCAGGAGCAACGAGGCGAGGGGAGATGAACCTGGATTGCAGTCCGTTGCCAGCGCGACGGGCACATTGTGCTTGCGCAAAAGATCAAGTGGCGGGAACTGCGTTTCGCGCAAGGTGTAGAAGGCGCCCGGCAAAAGCACGGCAACAGACCCGCTTTCGGCCATCGCCTTGACGCCGGCTTCATCCAGATATTCCAGATGGTCGGCGGAAAGGGCGCCATAGGAAGCAGCAAGGGCCGCGCCGTTCAGGTTGGACAATTGCTCTGCATGCAGCTTCACCGGCAGGCCGATCTGCTTGGCCTTGTCGAACACCTTGCCGATCTGTTCCGGCGAAAAGGCGATGCCTTCGCAAAAACCGTCCACGGCATCCACCAGTCCCTCGGCATGAGCCGCTTCCAACGTCGGCAGGCAGACCTTTTCCAGATAGAGGTCGGCCTTGTCTTTGTATTCGGCTGGAATGGCATGGGCGCCCAGGAAGCTGGTCTTGACGGTGATCGGGCGCAGCTTGCCGATCTTGCGGGCGGTGCGCAGCATGCGCAGCTCCGTTTCCCGGTCGAGGCCATAGCCGGACTTGATCTCGATGGCGGTGACGCCCTCGGCGATCAGGGCATCGACACGCGGCAGGGCAGCTTCCAGCAGCTGCTTTTCGCTGGCTGCGCGCGTTGCCTTGACCGTGGAAACGATGCCGCCACCGGCACGGGCCACTTCTTCGTACGTTGCACCTTGAAGGCGCATTTCGAATTCACGTGCCCGGTCGCCGCCGAATACAACATGGGTATGACAGTCGATCAGGCCCGGGGTCACCAGCCGTCCGCCGATATCATCCGCGCTGAGCGACGCATAATGAGACGGCAGGTCTGCGGCCTTGCCGATCCAGGCGATCCGGCCACCTTCGATCACCAGCGCACCGTCCTCAATCAGGCCGTACGGCTCTCCGTTTGCGGTGAGCGTTGCCAGCTTGGCGTTTGTGAGGAGGCGTTTCAGCACGTCCATCTCCGGCTTGATTAGATTGCGATATAAGATAATATGCATGCACATATTAACGTGTCAACGGAGGAAAAGACGACATGTCGACAGTTTCTGGCGCGACGGTTTTTGCGGAAAAGGCGCTTCTGGCCGACGGCTGGGCGGAAAATGTCGCTGTCTCGATCGGGCCGGACGGCCGGATCGCCTCGGTTAAAAGAGATGCGCAGCCAATCGGCGTACGCGTCGGCATTCTTCTGCCGGCCCCGGTCAACCTGCACAGCCATGCGTTCCAGCGGGCCATGGCGGGCATGAGCGAGCGGCGCGGTAGCGAAAGCCGCGACAGTTTCTGGACCTGGCGCCAGATCATGTTCCGTTTTCTGGACGCCCTGACGCCGGAAGATGTGGAGGCGATTGCCGCCTTTGTGCAGATGGAAATGCTGGAGGCAGGTTATGCCGCCGTTGGCGAGTTCCACTATCTGCATCATCAGCCGGGCGGGGCGCCCTACGCCAATCTGGCGGAAATGTCGGACCGCATCATGGCGGCTGCTTCCGATACCGGCATCGGCCTCACGCATCTGCCGGTTCATTACCAGTTCGGCGGCTGCGACGGACGCCCATTGGCTGCCGGACAGATCCGCTTTGGCAACGACTTCGACCGTTTCCAGAAACTGCACGAGCTTGCGTCCGAGGCGCTCAAGTCCCTGCCGGATGATGCGGTTATCGGCGTTGCCCCGCATTCACTGAGGGCCGTGGATGCCGACAGTCTGAAGAAGGCCGTTGCCCTTGCCGGCGGCAACCCGCTGCACATGCATCTTGCCGAGCAGATCCCGGAAGTGGACGAGGTTCTGGCGGCCACGGGGCAGCGCCCGGTGGAATGGCTGCTTGCCAACCACGCGGTTTCAGAAAACTGGTGCCTGATCCACTGCACGCAGATGACCTCGCAGGAGACCGCCGGTCTTGCTGTGACCGGGGCCGTCGCGGGGCTTTGTCCGATCACCGAATCCAGCCTCGGCGACGGGATCTTCGACGGCGTCGACTACCTGGCCGCGGGCGGCCGCTTCGGCGTCGGCTCGGATTCCAACATCCGCATCGCGCTCTCCGAAGAGCTGCGCACGCTGGAATATTCCCAGCGCCTGCGGGATACCTGCCGGGCTTCTGTTGCAACGAAGGAAAAGTCCACCGGTCGGGTCCTCTTCGACGGCGTCGTGGCCGGTGGTGCGCAGGCGGCGGGGCGTGCGGCGGGCAGGATATCGGAAGGATCGCTTGCCGATCTCGTCGCACTGGATGGTACCGCCATCGACCTGGAAGGCCGGGAAGGCGACGAAATTCTTGATGCCTGGATCTTTGCCGGTGACGACCGGATGGTCGCGGAGGTCTGGTCCGCCGGCCGGCATGTTGTTTCCGGCGGAAACCATGTAAAAGGCAACGCCATCCGCGTGAAATACCGGGCCACCATGGCCTCGTTGCGCGCCAGACTGTGAAGAACGACTTTGAAGAACGACTTGAACGGGTAAGACGACTTGGCGCTTGCGGACACAAATTCCTGGACGGGCATTCGCGAAGAACTCCTTCGGCGGATCCATGACCGGATCTGGCAGCCGGGGGAGCAGATCCCCCATGAGGCCGATCTTGCGGAAGAGTTCGGCTGCGCCCGCACCACCGTCAACCGTGCTCTCCGGGACTTGGCCGAAAGCGGACTTGTGGTGCGCAAGCGCCGGGCGGGAACGCGTGTTGCGCTCAACCCGCCTCAGCGCGCGACGCTCACCATTCCGATCCTGCGTGAAGAAGTCGAAGCGCTTGGCCGCACCTACCGGCACAGCCTTCTGGAAAAGGATCTCCGGCCCCTGCCGCCCATGTTGCACGGCGCGTTCCAGGTGACGCTCGGCGCGGATGTCCTGTTTTTAAAGACGCTGCACTTTGCAGACGACCGGCCTTATGCCTTCGAGGAACGCTACATCAACCTGGAAGCAGCTCCTGCGGCGCGTGACATGACGTTCGAGGACGTCAGCGCCAACGAGTGGCTGGTGCACAACGCGCCCTACAGCCACGGCGACATTTCCTTCTTCGCCGTCAATGCCGACAAGACCCTGTCGCGCAAACTGGATGCCTCCACGGGCGCAGCCCTCTTTGCGATGGAACGCATCACCTGGACCGGCCCCCTGCCGATCACCCATGTCCGCCTGATCTTCGCCCCGGGCTACCGGATGCGGACGGAGATCTGAACGGGGAGGGGCGTTTTCCGACGTCTCCAGCAAGGTTGTTCAAATACCGGCCGGGCATGGCTCCGCTCATTGCGATTGCGCCCCTTAGAGTTGTAACTGGGTCGGCAATCAATTAGGGTTGGATTCTGAAAGTTTGTTAACTAGTTGATTTATTTTAATTTTCGGATTGGAAAACAATTTCTGTCCTGACCAGCCCGAGCAATAGAGGGGTTGAAGAAAATCATGACCGTTGTAGGCGATGAGGTCATCAAACTCCTGGAACTGGGAGATGTCTTCCGATGGGTTACCGACGGGGAGCGGGCAAAAGCTCTGGAACTTCTTGAACGTGACACGAGGTTCGATGCAACAATCACGCAATTGCAATCCGGGAAAGTTCTGAGAGATTTTTTTACAAGGTACTTCAATCAGCAAAGCGCTCCTTCGCTTTACGACGCGGTAATGCTGATGGCAGCGAAAGCCGGGCCTGTCTCAGTTTCCAGCATCGAAAACAACCTGGCTGGTTTCTTCTTTTTCGACCGGGATGCTTCAATCCTCAACGCGCAATTTGGCAATCCGGCAAAGGTGTTCGGGCTTGCAAACGATCTTGCCGACAGCATGCGCAAGTACGGCTTGCTTTCGATCAGCACCAAGAAACCCATCAGCAGTGCGACTATTCCCTCAAGTGCATCCGCGTCTTTCTCAGGCAGCGGTGCAACGGGACGCGACATCTTCAATCACCGCGTTTCTGCGTTCGACCAGGCACGCATCCTCTATGAGCAGAAGACAAATCCGCAAGGTGATCCTGGCGCATCCGGTCCCGTGTCGCGCAGCTACTCCAATCCGCTCTGGAATGGTCTTACTGTTCCCAGTTCCGCCAGTGAACGTCTTCGGCAGGCCGCGCGCATTACGAGTTTGCCGATCTCCACATTGTTTGAGCCGATTTACCTGAACGGTCGCCCGTCCCGGGGAGCCGTGATGAACGCTGCTGCAAAAACCTATAATCTGACGCCGGAAGTCATTGGAGCGATCGTCTTGGCGGAACAGCGTGATCAATCTCAAAACGAAGACATGCTCGACTACACCGCGGCGACGCATTCGGTCTCAAGGCGCACAACCTCTGTAGGCCTTGGTCAGGTGCGCGACGACACTGTTGCACGCACGGATCTGTTCTCCGGGTTGCTTGAACACAAACGGAGGCAAGGTCTCGACGGCGCGCAGATCGCGACGCTTCTGACGTGCGACGAGTTCAACATCTTCGCTGTTGCGAAATACATCAGGTATGTTGCCAATCTCGTCGGCAAAAAGACAAAAACGGACTTGCCAAGAACCGCCGCTGCGTTTCCCGGCATCAATTTTGCCGCCTATGCGCAGCATGCCAGGAACTGGCCCGCGGACAACGTTGCGGCGCTTGGGTCCGAATACACCTCACGGCCGTGGGACGACAGGGTGACCGGTTGGGGAAGCTTTGTCGGTGAAGCTCATTCCGACATGTCAGGCGCCAAGATATCATGGTGAAGTGGCTGAAAATATTCCCCTTTCTGGTTCCGTTTATTCTGGCGTCCTGCAATGCCGAGCAGCAAAGAGTGATTGAGATGAAGACTGAAGTTGTCGACGGCCTGCAGTTTGGCGTACCCGAAGGACGCAAGGTCGAAACAGGTGCCGATCACATTCTGCTTTTGCCGGAACAGGCTCTGCGCGAAGTCGATGAAATCGCCATTTGGACCACCGCGCCGCAGCCGGTCGCCGGAGGGGTCGACACCGAAGGGACCGATCCCGCCCCGCACACCTTGACGACAGTCGAAGGTGGCATGGGCGGCCCGGAATATACCCTCACCATTCCCAAACAAATTGCAGACCGTCAGGCCTATGTCCGCGCCTATATCCAGTCGGAAGGCGGAACACCGGCGTTCGACGAGGCGTGGCAGGTTTGGCAAAGCCTGGCGGCCGAGAAGTAACCGACAGGGTCTCCGCAGGAAGTGAGGGAGGGGCTCTGCGCACCCCTCAACACGCACAAGATGAATATTTCTGTGCTCGCTTTTTGATCGGCGCCGCCTTCTGCACGTCCTGAGCAGTCGCCTAAGGCCAGCAGTAGCCCGTCTCAGAAGGACGGGATACCGACAGCTTCCTTGGCTTTGTCCGTGAGGGTGTCCTTTACTGCATCCACAATGTCTTCCTTGAGCGGTGTCTCGTGGATATTGCGTTCCAGCAAACGGCTGGAAGACAATTCCCGTGCGAGATAGAACGCAACGGCGCGTCCGCCAAAACCCTTCGAGAAGTTGGCTTTCTGCTGATAGATCGGGTTGCCTCCGCGCAGACCATAACGGCGTGCGCGTTCCATCAGGCCCATCACGAACTGGTAACGTTGCAGACCGCTCATCTGGCGACCATGCTCGAGACCGGCATTGTAGAAGAACCTCTCTCCCGGGACCTTGTCGTGAAGCGCGTAGTCGTGCCCTGGAAAGAGCGCCGCCGCCACGCCGTTTGCGAACCCTTCATAATACTTCTTGCGCAGCTTACGAACCCGCTCGTTTTCCGGATGGAGTTCCTTGAGGGGCTTGAGCAAGGTCTTCAAGAGCGCCTTGTGCGGCGTCAGGAGCCCGCCGCCACCGTCAATCGCCTCGCCCACGAGAAATCCCGTCAATTCCTTTTGCAGATCGAAATCCTGCGAGTTCGGGACGTGGTTCTGGACGCGGCGGTAAATCATTTCGCGTGCCTGGACGACGAGTTTTTCACCCTCCGGAATGTCGATATTGCGGTTGTCCCATCGTCGGTCGAGGATGGTGCGGCGCTGACGGCGCTCCTCCTGCCTGTGCGCGCGTTCCACCACATCGCCGATCAGTGCATCCCGGAACGGAGCCAGGATAAGACCAGGCTTGGCGCCATCGAACATGAAGTTGAAGCCGCGAGGGCCAGGCTTGTGGCAGCCGACATATTCTCTCAGGTACCAGTTGATCTCGGCGGGGTCATAGGTCTCGAAGTTGGCATAGGCCACTTCTTCGGCAGGGATGCCGTCGCAGAACTTGCCGATCGTCTCCCAGCTGTCGCCGGCGCCGACAGGCATAACGACTCCGCACCTCACCCAGACGCCGTCGCGCTTTTGTTCCACACGGTTGTGGGGAAAGTAGTTCCTGGGGATGGGGTTCTTTGGTTTTCTGATTTGAACGTGCATCAGATTTACACCTCTATTTCGGTATCACTTGAGTTCTCGTTGAGAGGCTGGATATCACGCGTCCTGCAGGTCGCACTTGTGCGGCATGTCACTTGACTTGAAGGCGGCGGTTTTGAGTTTTGGGGGAAGATTTTGGCCGTTTTTGAGGGCTCAGGGGGAGGGTATGATGCCTCCTCTACCGGTATTCCGGGTGGGTCACGGCGTGGCTGCGCGGTAAGATCCGGGCCCTGGATAACCTATTGCCTTGGGCGCTTTGCCGTATTCAAAAACTGAGACTATTGCGCTCTTGTGAAAGCGCCTTTGCTTGCGCTGGCAGCGCTGGATTGCAGATCAGCGCGCAGAAGCCTGCTCTTTCTGGATCCAGTCCAAAAACACCTTGGAGGCAGGCGTTTCCGCGTAAGGTGGCGGGGTCCGGACGAAGTAGGCTTCACTCAGGGGCGCCTGATGTTCAAAGGGACGAACAAGGTCACCGCTTCGGAGGAGGTCACCGACGAGCGTGTCGTGTGCGAGGACGAGGCCCGCACCGTTCAAGGCTGCCGAAATCGCGATCACATAGGTCGATGCCAGATTGACCTCGGCTTCCCTTGCAAAGGACCTGCCTTGCGAGTTCATCCAACCGGACCAGGAGCCGGTGATGCCCGCGCAGTCGAACAGCCTGCCGCTCTCCAGTGAGCGCTCTTCTTCAGGCAGGCCGGGTGAGCAGACCGGATAGCATTTTTCCTCGGCAAGCCGAATGGCGGCGGTCGGCATGTCCTCCGGACGGGCGAAGCGGATTTCCAGAGAGGCATCGGCCGCGCGCTTTTCGGTGTCCCAGATCGATGTCACGATATTGAGCGTCAGCCAGGGAAATTCTTCGTAAAGCCGGCGAAGGCGCGGGGCCAGCCAATAGACGGAAAAGGCCAGATTGCACTGAAGCGTCAGGTTGCGCCCCAGGTCACTGCCGGTGACAAGCTGCGTGCTCCTTGTGATCAGGTCGAAGGCTTCACGCAGGCTCGGCAGATAGGTTTCCCCTTCGAGCGTCAGTTCCAGGGCACGCGTCTTGCGCACGAAAAGACTGCAGCCGAGCAAGGTCTCGAGGCTGCGTACATGCTGGCTGACCGCGGACTGGGTCAGGTTCAATTCCTGCGAGGCACGGGTGAAGCTGAGATGGCGCGCAGTGGCCTCGAATGCCCGCAACCAGGCCAGCGGCGGCAATCCAACCGTCTTCATGCGTGCACCTCACTCATTCATCAACTGACATAATGCGTATTAATTTTATTAATGCAACGCCATCGAATATATTGTTTGTCAATGTTGAAAGCGCTCCCTAGCGTCGAAGAGAAAGCGAGGGAGACAGTGCATGCTGCGTGTTGCAGAACATTCGAACATCACTCACTGGGCGGAGCGGATCGACCTGGCGGCAGCATTCCGCTGGACCGAGCGTCTTGGAATGCACGAAGCTGTCGCCAATCATTTCAGCCTTGCCGTCAATGACGAAGGCACGGCTTTTCTGGTAAACCCCAGTCAGCGGCATTTCAGCCGGATCAGGGCATCCGACCTGATTTTGCTGGATGCAAATGACCCGCAAACGCTGGAACATCCAAACGCTCCGGACCCGACTGCCTGGGGATTGCATGGCGCCATCCACCGGCAATGCCCACATGCGCGCTGCGTCATGCATGTGCATTCGGTCCATGCCACGGTTCTGGCCTGCCTTGCCGACAGCACTCTGCCGCCGATCGACCAGAACACCGCGACTTTTTATGGCCGCTTCGCAATTGACGAGAACTATGGCGGGCTTGCTTTCGAGGAAGAAGGCGAACGCTGCGCGACGTTGCTTCGCGACCCGAAGATCAAGGTGCTGATCATGGGCAACCACGGCGTTCTGGTCGTCGCCAGTACTGTCGCAGAAGCCTTTGACCGCCTTTATCATTTCGAACGTGCTGCAGAGACCTACATTCGGGCACTGCAGACCGGAAAACCATTGCGCGTTCTCAGCCCTGAGATTGCCGAGAAGACCGCGCAGGAAATTGAAAATTATCCGGGCCTTGGGCACGACCACTTCGCCGAATTGAAAGCCATTCTGGACGACGAAGGCTCGAACTACGCCAGCTAGGCACCGGCACGGCCCAGGCTGCGGACGCAAAGGCAGCGGACACTCGAAACAAAATCATGCAAGGCCCGATGGTGACACCGCCGGGCCGGGCGGACGGAATTTGCCGAAATTCCGGTTATCGCGACTGGCCGTCCGTATCGGCCAACAAGTTGAACTGAAACCTATCACGCTCATCAAGGAGAACCATGGAATGGGAGAGGCCTTTACGCCGCAAAACCGACTGGCAGTCTCGCGGCGAAGCGTTCTCGGGGGAACTGCTGCGCTCGGCGCCACGGCTCTCGTATCGTCTCTTGGTATCGGGCCGGCTGTTGCCCAGCCCAAAAAAGGCGGAACGATCCGCTTCGGGATTGCCTCGGGCAATACCAACGACACGTACGATCCGGCAGTTTGGGACAACACCTATTCGCAGGTCTTCGCCTTTGCCCGCAACGGCTACCTGGTGGAGATCGCCTCGGACGGATCCCTCGTCGGGGAAGTGGCGGAAAGCTGGACGTCATCTCCCGATGCAAAGGTCTGGACGTTCAAGATCCGCAGCGGTGTCGAGTTCCACAGCGGCGGTACCGTGACACCTGATGATGTCGTTGCCTCGATCAACTATCACCGCGGCGCGGACAGCAGTTCGGCTGCCAAGCCCTTCCTTGCACCGGTTACCGACATTGCCAGCGACGGCGATACCGTCGTCTTCACGCTGGATGCAGGCAACGCCGATTTCCCTTATGTGGTGAGCGACTACCATATGCCGATCCTGAAGTCTTCGGATGGCAAGATCGATCCCACCAGCGGTGACGGGTGCGGTCCGTACAAAGTCACCAACTTCAAACCCGGCTACATCGCCGAGCTCACGCGCAATCCGAATTACTGGAAATCGGACCGTGCCCATTTCGATGCGGTTGTCCTGATGGCCATTGTTGATCCGGCAGCGCGGCAGGCTGCACTGATGACCGGAAATGTCGACGTCGTTGACCAGGTGGATCTGAAGACGGTGCATCTGTTCCAGCGCGCTCCGGGTGTCCAGATCGTCTCGGCGACCGGTGGTCAGCACTATACGTTCGCCATGGACACACGGGCAGCGCCCTTCAACGACAACAATGTCCGCATGGCCTTGAAATACGCCATCGACCGGCAGGAACTTGTCGACAAGATCCTCTTTGGCTATGGCTCGGTTGGCAACGACCACCCGATCAGCCCGGCCAACCGCTTTTACGCAGCCGATCTTGAGCAGACGAGCTATGATCCGGACAAGGCGAAATATTATCTGAAACAGGCGGGCCTCAGCTCGCTGGATCTGCAACTCTCCGCCTCCGACGCTGCTTTTGGCGGCGCTGTCGATGCAGCAGTGCTCTATTCAAGCAAGGCAGAGGCGGCCGGTATCAACATTCAGCCGGTACGCGAGCCCAATGACGGTTACTGGTCCGATGTCTGGATGAAGAAGCCGTTCTGCGCGGTCTACTGGACCGGACGCCCGACCGAGGACGCGACCTTCACGCTCGCTTACGCTGCCGGGGCGCCGTGGAACGACACCTATTGGGACAACGAGCGCTTCAACCGGCTTCTGAGCGAAGCGCGGTCCGAACTCGACGAAGCAAAGCGCGCGGATATGTATCGCGAGATGCAGAACATCGTCAGGACCGATGGCGGCACCATCATCCCCATGTTCGCAAGCTACGTGATGGCACTCAGCGACAAGGTCAGTCATCCGGAAAAAGTCGCCGCAAACTGGCCGCTCGACGGTCTGCGCGCTACGGAGCGCTGGTGGTTTAGCTGAGTTCGTCTTCTCAAATCTGAAACATTTTTGACTGGCACCTTGCACCTGGTTTCCCGCTGGGTGGCAGCTTCGCTTCGGACCATCGGGAATGGCGGCGGTGAGACGTGCGCTAATAAAAAACGCCCTCATCCGGAAGGAGAGGGCGTTTTCGTTTCTTGCGGTGTTGGCAGCGATCAGTCGATGACCGAGCCCTCTTCGTCCTTCTTCATGTGACGCATGCGGGCCTTCAGGACCTTGCCGAAGATGATCGGCAGGACGAAGCCGATGATGGCCATGCTCCACAGGGTCAGCGACAGCGGGCTGTCGATCAGGGTGAACCAGTCGCCGTTGCTGATGGTGATCGCGCGGCGCAGGTTGTTTTCCATGGCGTTGCCGAGCAGCGTTCCGAGGATGATCGGGACCAGCGGCACGTCAAGCTTGCGCAACACCCAGCCCAGCACACCGAAGCCGACCATGACCAGAAGGTCGAAGGAGGAGCCGGAGATGCCGTAGATGCCGACGAAGCTGACCATGGCGACGATGGGCATGAGGATGCGCGGCGGGATCAACAGGACGCGGGTGAAGAGACCGATCATCGGGATGTTCATGGCCAGCAGCATGAAGTTGGCAATGAACAGGGCCGCGATCAGACCCCAGACCACATCCGGCTGCTGGGTGAACAGCAGCGGGCCCGGCGTGATGTTGAGCGCCAGCAGAACCGCCAGCAGCACGGCCGTGGTCCCGGAGCCGGGAACGCCGAGGGCGAGCATCGGCACCAGCGCACCGCCCGCGGCGGCGTTGTTGCCGGCTTCAGGCGCGGCGACACCGCGCGGGTCGCCCTTGCCGAAGGTGCCTTCCTTGTCGACCAGTTTCTTCTCGAACGTATAAGAGATGAACGAGCCGAGCGACGCGCCGGCACCAGGCAGAACGCCGGCAATGAAGCCGAGCAGACTGGTGCGCAGCATGGTCGGGGTGCAGGACTTCAGCAGCGAGAAGCTGGGCATCAGCCGGCCGACGGTAACCTTGCTGGAGTTGGCGTCGGCATTGCCGTGGCGGTGTTCCAGGAACAGGAAGACCTCGGACAGAGCAAACAGGCCGACGATGGCAACCAGAAAGTCGATCCCGTCGTAGAGGTGCACTTCGCCGAAGGTGAAGCGCGGCACGCCGGTCTGGGTGTCGACGCCGACGGTGGCAAGGCCAATGCCGAGCGCGGCTGCGAAGGCGGTCTTGGCCTGGTTGGTCGAGGCAACGCCGCCCAGGGTGGCGAAGGCCAGGGTGAACAGGGCGAAATATTCCGCCGGACCGAACAGAAGCGCGATCTTGACCAGCTGCGGTGCCAGCAGGATCAGGCCCCAGGTGGCCAGGAAGGCACCAACGAAGGAGGCAACGCCCGACAGCGAGAGGGCCTCGCCTGCGCGGCCCTGCTGGGCCATCGGGTAACCGTCGAGACAGGTCATCATCGCCGGTTCGTCACCGGGAATGTTCAAGAGGATCGACGAGATACGCCCGCCGTACATGGCGCCGTAATAGACCGACGTCAGCAGGATCAATGACGGCGTGGCGCCAAGACCGAGCGTGAAGGCAAGCGGGATGAGGATAGCGACGCCATTGGACGGGCCAAGGCCCGGCAGGGCGCCCATGATGGTGCCGAGAAAACAGCCGAGCAGGGCCAGCAGCAGGTTCTGCCAGGTCAGCGCGATGATGAAGCCGTCGGCCAGTGAAGAGAGAGTTTCCATGGCGATGCTCCGTTAAAAGCCGAACGGGCCCTTGGCCAGGGACAGGCCAAGAACGAGGTGGAAGACCGCATAGATGCCGAGCGAAGTCAGGCAGCCGGTGATAAGCGAGCCGATCGGTGAAGAGCCGAGGCGCCAGGTCAGATAGGCAGCGGCAATGGCTGTCGCGATGATGAAGCCGGCTTCCGGCAGAAGTATCGCGTAGAGGATCATCGCCAGCACTGCCATGGCGACTTCAAGCAGACGCGGCAGCGACGGCCATTCCGGGGCGACGTCGGGTTTCAGGAAAATCGCCAGCGACGACAGACCCAACACGGATGCGATGATCAGGGGGAACGCCTTCGGGCCGACGGCGTCGGACAGAAAGCTTTCTTCGATGACAAGAGCGGCCCAGGCATATCCCAGCGCGAGAAGTAGCCCGACCGCGCCAAAGATGCGGTCGCTCATGGATACCTTCCTAATAGCGGCTCCTCCCCAAGTCCGGCGGCCGCCCCTTATGTGTTCTGTTGTTTGTTGGCACCCGAAGTGTGCCACTGTGTCCGCCGACAATCCACTTTGCCCAATCGGGCGGACAATGATCAGGCAGACATACTTCCGGCGTTACGCTGTCAGTCTCAAAGCTGCGTGCGGAAAACCGGATATTGCCCGCGTTCGGACGCGTCCTGAAAAAGAAGGGGGCACATGAACTGCGCCCCCTCCAGTCGGACTGACGGCATTCTTATTTGATGATGCCGATTTCTTTGGAGATGTTCTGGATCTGCTGAACCGAGTTGGCAACGAATTCCTGGAACTCGGCACCCTGCAGGTCGAGCGGAGCCAGACCGTTTGCAGCCATGATGCCTTTCCATTCTTCACTTGCGTACAGATCGGAGATCTTGGACACCCATGCGTTATAGGCGTCGTCGGACATGTTGCCCGGTGCGTAGAAACCGCGCCAGTTTGCGCCGATCGCGTCGACACCCTGTTCCTTTGCCGTCGGGAAGTCGGCGAATTCGCCGGACAGCCGCTCAGGCGCCAGAACAGCGATCACCTTGATGTCGCCACTGTCGACAAAGCCCTTGGCTTCGGAAATGTCACCGGTGAAAGCCTGGACGGAACCGGCCAGAAGCTGGGTCACAGCTTCACCACCACCGTCGAAAGCGATGTATTTCACGGTGCGGACGTCTTCGATGCCGTAAGCGTTTGCAGCGATCAGAACCTTCAGGTGATCCCAGCCACCAACAGCGGAACCGCCGGCAACGGATACGGACGTCGGGTCGGATTTCATCTGGTCGAGAAGTTCCGGCAGGGTGTTGATCGGGCTGTCGGCCGCAACGGCGATCACACCGTAGTCAGCGCCAACGGAAGCCACCCAGCGAACCTGGTCCATGGTGTTGCCCGGGAAGGCACCCTGGGCAAGGCGGGTTGCGGTTGCCGAGGAAGCTGCAACGATCAGGTCGTTGTCGTCGCCGCGCTTGTTGACGACTTCAGCATAGGCCACACCGCCGCCGCCGCCAGCCAGGTTCACAACCTGCATGGTCTTGTCGAGAAGCTTCAGGTCCTGAAGGGTCTTGCCGACCTGGCGGCAGGTGAAGTCCCAGCCACCACCCGGGTTGGCCGGTGCGATGCACTCCGGGTTTTCCGGCGTGAAATCGGCAGCTGTTGCGCCGAAAGCGGATGCGCCAAGGAATGCGGCCGCCAGCAGAAGGCGGGTCGTTTTGAATGCCATGTTGTGTTTCCTCCACATGTGCAAGGCTTTTGGTGAGCCCCTGGTATCCGTTGTGCCGCGTTAAAGCGGGTCCTCCCAACGGACGTGAGGAGAGCCTAGCGCCAAACCCTGTCATCAACCTGTCACCAGGGGGCACATTGCTTGCAAGCAGCGAAATTGCGGGGCAAGACTGGGGGCGGGAGGAACGAATCTTTGCGTCTTTTGCTCGTTGAAGACACGTTTGACATGGCTGAGGCGATCATGATCCGGCTGGACCGGTCTGGCATTGCCTGCGATCTGGCAAAGTCGCTGGAAGAGGCGAGGGCCTGCGTCAACGTTCAGCATTACGACGTGATCGTTCTTGATATCAATTTGCCGGATGGCCTGGGTACCGAGCTATTGAAAGAGATCAGGTCTCGGGGCGAGCGCACGCCGGTGCTGATGCTGACGGCGGAATTTTCCGTCGACGACAGGGTGTCCTCGCTCAATTCCGGGGCGGATGATTACCTGGTCAAGCCGTTCGACCACCGCGAACTGGAAGCCCGCATCCGCGCACTCTATCGCCGCGAACAGGGCGACAAGGCCGAGGAACTGACGCTCGGCAGCCTCACGTTCAATGCTTCCGCGCGGGTCGTGCGTCAGGGCGACAGCCCGATCAATCTGACCCGGCGCGAATTCTCGCTGCTGGAGATCCTGGTCCGCAATCGCGGCAAGACCGTCAGCAAGGAACGTCTGTTCGAAGGGGTGTTCAGTTTCCAGGACACCGACGTCAGCATGAACGCGCTGGAGCTTTATGTTGCGCGGCTGCGCAAGAAACTCTCGGGCGGATCTGTCAGGATCGAGACCCAGAGAGGGCTTGGTTACAAGCTGGAAGTCGATGACTGATCTCATCCGCAGGCTGGCGTCGACCTCACTCACCGCACGTGTTGCCTTCGGGATTGCCTTTCTGCTGATCTTCGGCGGGGTGATCGTTTCCATCGCGGCATTCGCCTATGGCCGGGAAGCGGCCAGAAGCGCCTACGACCGGTTGCTCCTGGGCGCGGCGACAGGCATTGCTTCGTCGATCACCGTTCAGGACGACAGGCCCGTCATCGAGTTGCCGGTTTCGGCGTTCGAGTTGCTGGCGCTCGCCCCCGACGACAGGATCGGCTATCGCATTATCGGCCCGGAGGGCGCGACGCTGACCGGCTATGATGAAATCACCCTGCCGACAGGCCGGCGCGATTTCCGGGAAGGGTTTTTCGACGGTTCGTTCTTTGGAGAGCCAGCCCGTTTTGCCGTGGTCTCGCGCCGGTTTGCGGAGCGTACGCTCAACGGCACGATCAAGGTGGTTGTCGGCCAGACCCTGCGGGCGCGTAACGACATGGCCTATGACATCACCCGCAAGGCGCTCTACGTGCTTGCAGCCTCCGGCCTGGCAATGGTGCTGTTGTCGGTCGTCGTCGTCCGCTCGGTGCTGCAGCCGCTGGAACGGATCGCCGGCGGTCTCTCGGCACGGGACCCCCACGACCTGACACCGCTCGACACCTCGGTGCCGCGGGAAACGGCGGTGATGATCAATGCCCTCAACGGTTTCATGGCCCGTCTCGACCGGCAGATGAATTCCATGCGGCATCTGATCTCCGACACCGCGCATCAGCTCAGGACGCCTGTTGCGGCCCTCAGGGCCCAGGCGGATCTCTTCACCGACGAAGCGGAACTTTCCCGCAAGGAAAAGATCGTCGAGAGGATACAGACCCGAACGGCAAGCCTCGGCCGTCTGCTCGACCAGCTTCTGAGCCAGGCACTGGTGATCCACCGCGGCGACAGCGCCAGACGGGAGAAGGTGGACTTGCGCGATATTGCCCTCGACGTTTTCGAGGAAGGCGATCATGCTGTTCTCAATCCGGAATTCGACGTGATCCTGGATATTGGCGAAGACCCTGTCGAAGTGCTGGCCGATGTGCAATCACTGAAGGAAGCCTTGAAGAACCTCCTGAACAACGCACTCAAATACGGCCGCTCGCCGGTACGGATCGGGGCTTCGCTGCAAGGCCGGCGGGCCAGTATCTGGGTGGAAGATGCGGGCGGTGGACCGGTGGATGGGGTTCTTGTCGAACTGGGGTCCCGTTTCAACAAAGGCGCGCTGTCGCGGCAAAGCAGTTCCGGCCTCGGTCTTGCGATCGCGCATTCCGTCGCCCTTTCCTACGATGGCGAATTACGCCTGGAAAAGACGGGTGGGGCGCGTTTTCGCGCTGCCCTTGTGTTTGCAGCCGTACCGGAGGGGCGGACATGAAGCGGCCCGCCTATCTGCTGAAGTGCCTGGCTGCAGTCGTGATGCTGCTTGCCACCGGCCGGGACGTGTCGGCCCAGGAGCTGGTGGAAAATTTCGGACCGGAGACCACCAACCGTGTGCTGGTGGTGCGCTCCACGACGGATATTTCCATCTTCGGTCCCGTGGTCGAAAGTTTCCTGCGCACCCGGCCCGGGCTGCAGGTGCGCTACGAGCAATGGGGATCGAACGAACTCTACCGCCTGACCCACCGGGATTGCCGCGACGGCGTTCCAGGCGCTGACATTGTCATCAGCTCCGGTGTTCACCAGATGGTGCAACTGGTCAACGAAGCCTGCGCAGCGTCCTATCGCTCACGGTTGACCGAACAGTTGCCGGAGGCCCTTCGCTGGCGCGACGAATTGTGGGGTATCACCCGCGAGCCCGCGGTGATCGTCTATAACCGCGAGCTGGTGCCCGTGGAGGATATTCCGCAGACCCGCTTCGACCTGCTCGATCTCCTTCGGCCTTCCGGCACCCCCTATGCCGGGCGGGTTGCAACCTATGACATCGAGCAGTCGGGGCTTGGATATCTGTTTGCTTTTGCCGACGCGCAGGAAGCAACCACCTTCGGCGCGCTGCAGGAATCCTTCGGCCGCTCACAGGCGATTTCCACCTGTTGCTCGGTCGACATCATCAAGGGTGTTGCCGAGGGGCGCTACCTGATCGCCTACAACGTGCTTGGCTCCTACGCCCAGGGCTATCAGTTGAACGACGACCGGATCGGCATCGTGCTGCCGTCCGACTACACACTGGTCCTGTCGCGCACCTTCATGATCCCGAAGCAGGCAAACAACGAAGCCGAGGCCGAGGCGTTCCTGGATTTCCTCTTGTCCTCGGAAGGCACGCTTGCACTTCGGACCGCATTGCTGATCAGCCCGCTTCTGGAAACGGAGGATGGCAATGAAGGCGAGGTCCTGAGTTCGACAGCCCTGCGGCCGATCGGTCTTTCCCCTGCGCTCATGGTCGCACTGGATGCCCTGACCCGGGAAACCTTTTTGCGCCGATGGCGGTCGACGTTTCCCGGGCCATGAGGCGCCGGCAGGCGCGTTGCACGACGCTCTTTTCAGTATCTCAGGAAACGCCCAGGAAGGGATAAGGCCCCGGAAAGGCGCCGACCGGAATGAGGTGCGTCAGGAAACCATCGTCTCGCCATTCGTGAAGCAGCATCCCGCCGGGTTCCTTGGTCAGGCTGTTGCCGGCGTTGGTGCGCTGGTCCAGCGTGACCGCATGCGAGGTGCCGGGGCAGACCTGACACAGGCTGCCGGAAAAGAGGCCGGCGATGGAGCGGTGCAGATGGCCGCAGACAAGCCGAACCTGCCCGGAATGAAGGGAGAGGGCGGTGCCCAGGCTGTCTGCGTCGTGCAGGTTCTGCGCGTCCATCGCCCTGATCCCCACGGCAAAGGGAGGGTGATGAAAACCGACTATCGCGGGTTTGTCGCCAAGACCGGAGAGCGCGTCCGTCAGGTAGGACAGGGTTGCCGGTTCAAGTGTGCCATGCGCTGCGCTTTCGGTAAGGCTGTCGAGCCCGACAACGGCAAAGTCTTTAAAATCGATCTGCCAGTCCAGGGGGCCAGTGCGAGGCATCCACTGTGCGTCCGCGAAGCTCTCCCGCATCGGCTCGCGCCTGTCGTGGTTGCCCGGCAGCACCCTGTAGGGCAGGTCGAGGTCCGCCATCAGCATCTTGAAGCGGTCGTATTCTTCCGGCGTTCCATGTTCGGTCAGGTCACCGGTAACGATCACGAGGTCGACTGGACCGATCTGCGGCAGCAGGCGGTTGATTGTGGCGACCGTTTCGGCAAGGGCCGCGGCGGTGTCGACCTGTCCGTAGGCGAGTGCTCCTTCAGGAACAATGTGGGTGTCTGAAATCTGAATGATCTTGGTCATGAATGAGTCGATGTCTGATCTGCAAGGAAGATGAGGTCGGAGGGATCAATGGCGAGGCGCACGGTGCTGCCGGTTTCAGGGGCTTTCCTGCCCGGGTGCTGAAGATAGAGAAGGCCGGCATCCGGAAGGACGCCGCCCACGGCGAGACGGAAATGACCGCCGGAGAACGTGACGGTTTCCACTGTTCCCGACAAAGATCCTGTCTGGTCTAGCCGGACGTTTTCCGACCGTATGTAAGCTGTTTTGCCGGCGGCGCCAGCGGGAAGCTTCAACTGTCCGCCAGGCAGCTGCAGTACATCGTTTTCCATGCGTCCGGTCAATGGCATGGCGTTGCCGATGAACCGGGCGACGAAGGCATTGGCCGGAGTGTGGTACAGCTCTTCTGGCCGGCCGACCTGAAGCATGGTTCCGTTCGACATCACCGCGATCCGGTCCGCGATCGCCATCGCCTCGCTCTGGTCGTGGGTGACGAAAACAGCCGTGATCCGGAACTGCCGCAGCATGGCGGCCAGTTCGTCACGCAGGTTGTCGCGCAAGGCGGCGTCCAGCGCGGACAGGGGTTCATCCAGCAGCAGGATCCTGGGGCGCGGTGCGACGGCACGGGCCAGGGCCACCCGTTGGCGCTGCCCGCCCGACAGGGCATTTGTCGGGCGGTCGGCGTAGTCGGTAAGGCGGCACAGGCTCAGCACCTCTTCCACACGTTGCCGGCGTTCTTCCGCCGGCACTTTTCTAACCTTCAGGCCGTAGCCGACATTCGCGCGCACGCTCATGTTGGGAAAGAGCGCATAGGACTGAAACACCATGCCGACATTGCGATGTTCCACGGCAAGTCCGGTCACGTCGGTCTCGTCGAACCGGATTCGGCTGCCCGCATCGGGGCGCTCCAGTCCGGCAATGATGCGCAGCAGGGTCGTCTTGCCACAGCCGGAGGGACCGAGCAGCGACAGGATTTCGCCGGGACCAACGGTCAGGTTGGTCGGGCAGAGAGCCCGCGTGTGATCGGCAAAGGTCTTGGCGGCGTTTTCGATTGTCAGGGTCATTGAGCGATCCTTTGCGCTCTGGCGGAGGCCCATTGCATGGCCATCAACAGCGGCACGATCATCGCGAAGAAGACGAGCGTATAGGCGGAGGCGACCTCCAGCCGCATGGAGGCATAGCTGTCGGCAAGGCCGACGGGCAGGGTTTTCAGATAAGGCGTGTGCAACATCCAGGTGAGGTTGAATTCGCCGATGGAGAGCGTCACCACGGTCAGGGCACCAGCCAGGATGCCCGGCATGGCATTGGGGATGATCACCGTTCGAAACCGCGTGAAAGCGGACGCGCCAAGTGTCGCCGCGCTTTCTTCCAGGCTGCGGAAATCCATGGCCATCAGGACGGCCAGGACCGATCGCACCATGAACGGCAGCGTATAGAGAACATGGCCGACGAGGATGAAGGTCCAGGACGTACGGAACCCGGACAAGGTTCCGTAGAGCTGCAAGAGTGCGAGCGCCAATGCAAGGCCGGGAATGGCGAGCGGCAAGGAGATGAACTCTTCCAGCAGGCGCGACAGGCGTCCGGGATTTCTGGCAAGGGCGTAGGCTGCCGGAACGCCGATCACCAGTGTGACGGCAAGGCAGGCTATCGCGAGCCAGAGCGACAGGAAGATGCTGGCGGAATATAACTCCCAGACCCTCCCGATCCATTTCAGGGTCAGGCCCGAGGAAAGGCCGCGGAAGTAGTTGGCTGTTACCCCGGCTAGGATCGACTGGACGGCCGGGACCAGCAGAAAGGCGGCGATAACAAGCGTGACCGCACATTGCAGCCACCAGGCGAGGGATCTTTTCATGTCAGCCTCCCGCCGCAACTGTCGTTCCCGCAAAACTGCGGGCGATGTAAAGCAGGGCCCAGGTCACAAGGCCCAGCAGAACGGACAGGGCTGACGCCATGGCGATGTTCGCCGACAGGATGAATTCGGTATAGATCACCATCGGCAGGACATCGATATTGGTGGCCAGCGTGAAGGCGGTTCCGAAGGCTCCCATGGCGGTGGCAAAGGCGATTGCACCGGCGGCGACGAGGGACGGGGCAAGACCGGGCAGGATCACGTCGATGACAATGCGCCACGGCGATGCGCCGAGGGTGCGGGCGGCTTCTTCCAGTGCGGGGTCGAGTTTTTCAACGGCAGCCATCACCGTCAGCAGGACGCGCGGGATGGAAAAATAGAGATAGCCGAGAAAGAGGCCTGTCAGCGAATAGGCGAACACGATGTGCCCGGGCAATAGCTGGTTGAACAGTCCCTGACGTCCCCCCAGGAGGATGATCAGGAAGCCGATGACGACGCCGGGAAAGGCCAGCGGCAGCGTCAGGACGGAAAGCAGCAGGCCGCGTCCGAAGAACCGGTTTCGCGCCAGGAACAGGCCGGCGGTGGTCGCCAGAGCGAGCGCGGCAAGGCTGACCGCCAGCGACACCAGCACCGTGTTGACCAGGGTTTCAAGATATCGAGGCGTTTGCAGGATCTGCAGGTAGATGTTCCAGCCGGCTTCCGATTCAAAGGACGCCTGAACCAGGCGCACCAGCGGCAGAGCCAGAAAAGCGAGGGCGAATACCGCCAGCGGTACAAGGCAGGCGGTCACGAATGTTCTGTCGGACATGAAGAATGCCTTCGGAAAAACAGGCCGGAACGCCAATGCGTTCCGGCCCGCCAGGTCAGGATGTTATTTGACTTCGTTCAGGTAACGCTCGCCGAAACCGGCCTGGGCGCGTTCCATGTGGGCATAATCGACGGCAACCGCACGCTCGTAATCGCTTGCAGGCAGGAACTTCGCGGCGACTTCAGCCGGCAGTTCCACCGGGCGGGACGGCTGCAGGTAGGCATTGGTCCAGATCGCCTGGCCTTCGTCGGAAAGGATGAAGTCCAGAACCTTCTTGCCGGCTTCTTCATGCGGGGCGCCTGCCACCAGGCTCATCACGTAGGGAACGCGCACGGAACCTTCGCACGGCAGCACGAATTCGAAGTTGCCGTCTTCTTCGTATTTGCCGCGATAGGCGTTGAAGTCATAGTCGAAGAGGATCGGGATTTCGCCGGAAACGACGCGCGCGAAAGAGGTCTGCTTGGGAACGATCGGATCGTTTTCGGCCAGTTCCTTGAAGTAGCTGATGGCCGGATCGAAGTTCTCCAGATCTCCGCCGAAGGCCAGGTTGACGGCAACAGCACCTGCATAGCCAACAAAGGCGGAAGACGGATCAAGGTAGCCGACCATGCCGCGGTATTCCGGCTTTTTCAGATCGGCGAAGCACTGCGGCACCGGAGCGTCGCCGAGCGCGTCGACATTCACGAACATGCCGAGGGTGCCGTAGTGAACGGCAAACCACTTGCCTTCCGGGTCCTTCAGGCCTTCGGGGATGTCATCGAAACCGGCCGGCTTATAGGCGGTGACGACACCTTCGTTGCCGGCCTTGATGCCAGTGGTCACGCCGTAATAGGCAACGTCGGCGACCGGCGCGGCCTTCTCGGCCAGAAGCTGGCTGAGGGTCTGGCCGGAATTCTTGTTGTCATGCGGCATGGCAATGCCGAGCTTCTCATTGATGGCTTCCAGCATCGATGCCCAGTCGGCCCATTGCGGCGGGCAGTTGTAGCAAACGGCATCTTCGGCCTTTGCCGGCACGACGGCCGCCATTGTCATGGCCAATGCGAAAAGTGTACGTTTCATGTCAGTGACTCCTGAAGCGATCTCAAGCAGGTCTCGGGGTTACTCATTGGATGGCAGGGAAGTGGCAGCTTCTCTGCCATCGGCTTTTCCGGGAACGGGAGGGCCAAGGCTGCCTCCCGCGCGGAAACTGAATGTGGCGGCTGCGGACGGCAGGTCGGGGGTGGGCCGGTCCAGCAGCCTTGCCAGCACGGAATTGACGGCGCCCTGACCCATGGTGCGCGGATCTGTTTCGACGGTCGCCAGGTGAGGGTCGACGAGCAGCCCGGTGGAAATGCCGTCAAAGCCGACCAGCGACAGATCGTCGGGAATACGCTTGCCGAGTGCGCGTGCAGCCTTCATGGCGGCAAGGGCGAGAAAGTCGTTGGATGCGAAAATACCGGTCAGGGCCTGATGTTCGGCCAGAAGCGTGCCGAGCAATTCCAGAAGGGTGCCGTCCTGCTCCTCGATTTCCAGAAGAAGCGGGTCTGCCATGCCGAACTCACGGCATGCGGCGGCAAAGCCTTCGTAGCGCTCACGCGAGCGGTCGGATCGGTGGAACCGCAGGGCCAGAAAACCGGTTTGAACGTGTCCCTGGCTGTGAAAAGCCCTTGCGACTTCACGCGCGGCGGCGCGGTTGTCGACAGCCCACGCGGGCAAGCCGAAAGAGGAGCGGTTATAGACGAGGCAGCAGGGAAGGTCCCGATCCCGGATCAGCTCCAGAGCCTCGCTGTCGGCCGCATTGTTGACAGTCAGGACCAGGCCGTCGACCTGTTTGGCAATCAGGGTGCGTGCGGCCTGAAGCTCCAGCACTTCGTCGTATTCCGAACATGCCAGAATGAGCTGATAGCCTTCACGGTGGGCTTCCTGCTGGGCAGCCTGGACGACTTCGGCAAACACGGGATTGGCGAGAGAAGGGACGATGCAGCCGAGTGTCTTTGTCGAGCTGCTTTGCAGGGATCGGCCAAGCGCGCTGAATTCGAAGCCGAGTGCTTTTGCTGCCGAAAGAACCTTCCGGCGGGTGTCGGCGCTGGCGGAGCCGGTGCCGTTGAGGACGCGGCTCACCGTTGCAATGCCGCAACCGGCCTGCTCGGCAACATCCTTGATCGTCGGCGGACGCGATCTCACCCTTGGCTCCTTCAGTCTTGGAAACGTTTCCAACACTGAATACAGGGTGTCGATGTCACTTTGATGAAAGCGTTTCCAGAAGGGAAAGGGAGCGCTTTTCGATGCGCAGTGGTCAGCCGCAACCGGGCTTGAAACCCGCCGCCCGCGGGGACAGGCGGCGGGTCATGGATCAGAACTTCTTGGCGAAGCTCAGCTTGAAGCTGCGGCCTGCACCTTCGTCTTCACTCAGGTGGTTTCGGTACGACTTGTCGAACACGTTGTCGACGTTGAACCGGACCTCACTGTCCGCCATGAAACCGTCGGTCGGTTTCCATGCCGCATAAAGGTTATGCAGCACGTAGCCTGCGGTTTCCTGTTCGTCTGCGCCCACACGGTCCTGGGCGGCGTAGAAGTCGCCCTTCCAGCCGAAGTCGAGGTTCCACGGACGGTAGACGTAGCCGATCTTGAGGAAGGCGCTGTCGGCGGGGACGGCATTCATGTAGCCGCCGGTGCTGACGTTGTTGCCCCGGATCAGCGAGGCGCCGAGAGACCCGTAGATGCTTTCGGTCCAGTAGGAGGCTTCCAGCTCAAGCCCTTCGTAACGGGCTTTCGGAATGATTTCCGTCACCACCGTAGAACCGTTCCAGTAGCTGGCGTAGTAGTTGGTGACGTTGTTGCGGAACGCCGTTCCCTTCAGGCGGAAAGCGTCACCGCCCATGATCAGGTCATCGAAAGAAAAGGTGACACCGGCCTCGAAGTTGTTCGACAGTTCCTTGTCGAGATCGTTGACGACGTAGTTCGAAAACACCTCGTCGAGGGACGGCAGACGCTCGGTATGCGCGACGGAGCCGAAGACGCCGAGCCACTCGGACATCTTGATCATGGCGGCAAGCTTTGGCGAGTAGCCGACGGCGCTCTTTTCCTCGTTCAGGTTGATGGTGTTGCCGCTGCCGTCCACGTAGCTGCCGACAGACACGTTGCTGTAGTCGATCCGCATGCCGGGAATGAGGGTGATGCGGTCGTTCCACACCAGTTCGGCCTGCGCATAGCCGCCGACGTTGACCGTTTCGCCTTCCGGGTGAGATCCCGAACCACTGCGCACATAGGTGCCGAAATCACGCGGATTGCGGCGTTCCTGGTACTGGCCGTCGATGCCGGTCGTGACATAGGCCATCCAGTCTTCGCCCAGCTGGAACGTTGCGACGTTGTCGGCCTTGCCCTGCCAGGTCTCGTAGGAATATTCGGAATTGAAGCCGAACGGATAATAGCAGGTCGGCGGCGCGGGTGCAGGGGCGTACTGGGCGCAGATCTGATCCTGGTTTTTCTGCTCGACCCGCGTGTCGGACCAGCTGAACTGGGCCTTCACATCAAGCAGATCGTTTCCTGAAAACCCGTTTGCATAACCGACGATCGCGGTCTGATCCGTCACGGTGCGGTCGACATCGCCAAAGTCCGGACCCCAGGCAATCTGGTCGTAGTTCTGGTCGTCCTCGTCACTCGACCAGTTCTGGTAACTTGCGAAAACGGACTGGTCTTCATTTTCCCCGAAGGTGTAACGGGCCTTGATGAGACCGTTGATGGAGCTGAAATCCGTGTCCGGGACCTCGTTGCCCTGGCCGTCCGTAATGTCCTGAGACTGCCGATAGTTGAGGGCGCCGAGCAACTCGAGGTTCTTGACCGGTTCCGCCGCGACGATCGCGCTGCCCAGCCAGCCGTTGCCGTTCGAATCCCAGGAGGTTTTCAGCCGGCCGCCGATCAGGTCACCCGGATCGAGGAAATCGCTGGCATCCTTTGTGGTGAAGGTGATCACACCCCCCATCGCACCGGCGCCATAAAGGGTTGATGATGCCGGTCCACGCAGGACCTCGATCTGTTTATAGAGTTCCGGATCGGAGAAGAACGACCCCATCCGGTACTGTTCGAAAAACTTGTTGACCCCGTCTACCTGCATGATGATCCGGGTCTCGTCGCCGGAAAGAGCTTCACCGATACCGCGGATATTGATGCTTTCGCCGAGGATCGAGTTACTGCCGATCGGCGTGACGCCCGGAATCTCCTGGAAGACGTCTCCGATCGAGCGCGGTTGCAGGTCGTCGATGGCTTCCTGGTCCAGCACGGTGACGGCCTGAGGAGTGTCGATCGCGACTTTGGGCACGCCGGCGCTGACCACGATCTGTTGTAGCTGCGACACCGGTTGATCCTGTCCGGCAACGGGTGTCGCCGGTGCTGCATCCGCTACTGCATCCTGTGCAGCCGCCCCGCAATTAAAAGCCAAAACCCAAAGGGCAACACCACCCATCAAGCGGGTGTTACCGGTCTTCTTGAGCCCCATAAAAATTCTCCAAGAGTGCGCGTTGTTCGCGTCCTTTTCGCTGCCTCTCACACAGCGTTTTAAACATGAGTTAGTGACTCAGGTATTGTGTTCCTAATGAAATATGAATATAGGAGTCAAGTATTAGATTGCGGTCGCTGAGGAAAAGCGTCTCTTTGGAATGATTCAAAAATTCCTAATAATCTCAGTAATTTACGTTACGGGATGATGAGGCGGGAAACTGAGCGCGGGCTGCAGGAAGACCATAGCGATTGGGGACAGAACTCATGAATGCCGATCAGATCTCCTCTGAAACCAGGCAGAGTGCAGCCGACATCCGGGCGGCACGCGCGGACAATCCGAAGATGCGGGAGCGGGATCTGGCGCAGATACTCGGCATTACGGAAGCGGAGCTGGTCGCCAGCTTCGTAGGGCATGGCGTGCGCCGTATCGCGCCGCGTTTCGAGGATCTGTTTCCGGGGTTGCAGACCGTCGGCACGGTCATGGCACTGACGCGCAACGAGAGCGCGGTGCACGAGAAGATCGGCCCGTTCGAGAAATTCGTGAACGGCAAGCGGGCAGCCCTGATGCTGGGCGAGCAGATCGACACGCGCATGTTTCCGGCCAATTGGGTGCATGGCTTTGCGGTCGAAAAGGCTGACGGCAACGATATCCGCCGGTCACTGCAGTTCTTCGATGCCCATGGGGATGCGGTGATGAAGATCCACACCCGTGCGGAAACGGACCTGGATGCGTGGAACACTCTGGTTGAAAAGCTCGTGCTGGACGATCAGACGCCGGACGTGTTGCCGCAAGTGAGCGAAGCAAAACCGTTCAGCCGAAAACAGGCATCCGAAGGAGCTGAAGTGATGCTGCGCGACCGCTGGCAGGCGATGACCGATCCGCATCAGTTCCACGGACTTTTGAAGGATCTGGACCTCGACCGGGTCAGTGCTTTTGAACTGGCGGGCGATGCCTGGGCCTGGCCGCTCGATCGTGGGGCGGTGCCGGCCTTGTTGCGTCTTGCAGCGTCGGAAAACATCCCGATCATGTGTTTTGTCGGCAATCGCGGTTGCATTCAGATCCACTCCGGGGCGGTGGCAACGGTGATGGACCGGGGTCCATGGATCAACGTGATGGACCCGACCTTCCATCTGCATCTGCGGACCGACCACATCCACGAGGTCTGGGCCGTGCGCAAACCGGCGGATGTCGGTAATGTCACGTCGGTGGAAGCTTATGACAGCGACGGACAGCAGATCATACAGTTCTTCGGTGTGCGTGGTGAGGGCAACCAGGAACGGTCCGATTGGCGCGGCCTTGCCGAAAACCTGCCGAAACTGGATCGGGCGGTAAAGCTGGGAGCAGCGGAATGATTGGGTCTCTTTCGCGTTTTTCCGGCGTCTCGGCGGCTGTCGCGCTGACCGTCGCAGCCCTGGTCCTGCCAGGCAAGCCACTGTTTGCGGAAGGCACGGGCAGTCCGGACAGCAGCAATGTTGTCGCCATCGGCGGTTCGGTGACGGAGATCGTCTACGCCCTGGGTGAAGACAAGAGGCTGATTGCCCGCGACAGCACCAGCATTTTCCCGGCGGAAGCGGCAAGCCTTCCGGATGTCGGGTACATGCGCGCGCTGTCCCCGGAAGGTGTGCTCTCCGTCAACCCGGAGCTGATCCTGATGCTGGAAGGCAGCGGGCCGCAGGAAACGGTGGACGTGTTGCGCAAGTCTGGTGTGGCGATGGCGGATGTGCCGGAGGCATATACCGCCGAAGGCATCATCAAAAAGGTGCGTGTCGTTGGTGACGTGCTTGGCGTCGAGGCGAAGGCCGATGCTCTTGCGGGCAAACTTGAACAGGATCTGGCAGAGGCGCAACGTGCCGCTGAAAGCCGGACGTCAGGCGTTCGTGTCCTCTTCGTCATGTCGACAAAGGGCGGGCGTATCCTTGCCGCCGGATCGGATACAGCCGCCAACGGCATACTTGCGCTTGCGGGTGCTGAAAACGCGACGTCCGGCTTTTCCGGCTACAAGATCCTCAGCGACGAGGCGATCGTCAGTGCGGCACCGGACGTCGTGCTGATGATGGACCGCCACGGCGACGGCGAAGACGCAGCGAGCGGTGATGCGGTGTTCGATCATCCGGCCGTGGCGCAAACGCCGGCAGGGAAGGACAGGCGACTGGTCCGCATGAACGGGCAGCTCCTGCTGGGGTTCGGTCCGCGCACCGCAGAAGCCGTCCGTGAATTGTCGACCCGTCTGGCGGATACGGCAAGCTGATGGCACTGATGAGCGATACGGCCTTGCCCGCCAGAAGGGGACGGATTTCCTCTCTCCTTGGGCTTGCCGACCTGCAGCGCGGAGACAGGGCTCCGCTCGCCCGGGCCGTTATTGTGCTGCTCGCCGTGCTGACATGTCTCGTCGTTCTGGGAAGTCTTGCCATCGGCCCGATCTCGATCCCGGTTCTGGAGCTCCTGCCGCATGTGCCGTCCTATTTCGCGGGAGCGGGAGAGGGCGTGCCACAGGGCGTTTCGGCAAGGGACTGGATCGTGCTCATGGATATTCGCCTGCCGCGGGTTACGCTGGGCGCGCTGATCGGAGCGGCCCTGGCGGTGTCCGGTGCCGTGATGCAGGGGCTGTTCCGGAACCCGCTTGCAGATCCGGGCATTGTCGGCGTTTCGGCGGGGGCAGGTCTGGGCGCTGCCGCGTTCATCGTTCTCGGAAATACCGTACTGGCGCCGGTGATGGCGCTTCTGGGTATCTATGCGGTCCCGCTGGCAGCCTTTGCGGGCGGCCTCGTTACGACGCTGCTTCTTTACAGGATCGGCACGCGCGGAGGCATCACGTCTGTTGCGACATTGCTGCTGGCGGGCATTGCCCTCGGCGCGCTCACCGGTGCGATGACAGGGCTATTGGTCTATGTGGCCGATGACCAGGAACTGCGCGACCTGCAGTTCTGGGGACTTGGGTCGCTCGCGGGATCCAACTGGCAGAAGGTTGCTTCCGCCGCGCCAATCATCCTCACCATGCTGGTCTGCGTGCCGTTTCTGGCACGCGGTCTCAACGGTCTGACGCTTGGCGAAGCCGCCGCCTCGCACATCGGCATCAAGGTGCAGCGGCTCAAGAACCTCAGCATCCTGCTGGTGGCGGCGGCAACCGGCGCCTCCGTGGCTGTCAGCGGCGGCATCGGGTTTGTCGGCATCGTCGTGCCGCATTTGCTTCGTCTCACAATCGGTCCCGACCATCGCTACATGCTGCCGGCCGCAGCGCTTCTTGGCGCCTGCCTGCTGATAGCCGCCGATACGCTGGCGCGCACCATCGTGGCACCAGCGGAAATGCCCATCGGTATTATCACCGCCTTTGCCGGTGCGCCTTTCTTCCTCTGGATCCTGCTGCGCAAGCGCGGCCTCACAGGTCTTTAGGGTGTAGTCATGTTGCACAGGACAATTGAAAATGGCACGGCGCTGGCACCCGATCTTGTTGTCGAGCAGGTGTCTGTTTCGGCAGGCAAGACCCGGATCGTGCAGGACCTTTCCTTTCACGCAAAGGCTGGGGAAGTGCTGGCGATCATCGGGCCAAGCGGTTCCGGCAAGACGACCTTGATGAAGGCAATGACCGGTGAACTGCCTTATTCCGGCGGGATAACGCTGGCAGGGCTGGAGGTTGGTGGCCTGTCACCGGAAGTGCTTGCCGCCATGCGCGGGGTGCTGCCGCAGGCAAGCCGGATTTCCTTTCCGCTGAACGTGGCTGAAGTGGTCGGTCTCGGCCTGACCTCCAGCCGCCGGGAGCGGAGCTTCCGTGCCCGGCGCATCGCCGAAGCCCTTGCGAAAGTCGGCCTGTCGGGGTTCGAAGGGAGAAGTTATCAGGAACTGTCCGGCGGCGAGCAGCAACGGGTGCAGCTCGCACGGGTGTTGTGTCAGGTCTGGGACCCGCTTCCGCAAGAAGGCCTGCCGCATTGGTTGTTCCTGGACGAACCGGTCTCCAGTCTCGACATCAAGCACCAGGTCCAGATCATGCAGCTTGCAGCCGATTACGCCAAGCGTGGTGGCGGCGTTGTCGCCGTGATGCACGACCTCAACCTGACCGCTGCCTTTGCCGACCGGGTGCTGGTCATGCAGGGTGGCCGCCGTCTCGCCTTCGGTGCGCGGGACGAGGTCATGCAGGCGGAGTTGTTGTCGAAAGCCTATGACTTTCCGCTGGAAATCCTGACACGTCCGGGTGGAGGACGGCCTGTGATCGTGCCGATGGACATCGGCTGAGGGTCTTTCACCCTGGTGATGTTCGACGTGATCAGGCGGTCTTCAAACTGCGCAGCGCGGAGACCATTTCCTCTGAATCCCACACCCGGTCGCCAATGGCGGCCAGGGCAACCTTGCCGGTGCCATCGAGGACGTAGGTTACCGGCAAACCGCGCAGGAACCAGGTGCTCGGCATGGCCTTGTCGGTATCCATCAGGACGGTGAGGCCATCATGGTCGATCTCATCCAGAAAACCTTCGATCCGGTCCTGCCGGTCACCGACGTTGACGGCGAGCACTGCAAAGCCTTCGGGACCGAGTTCCCGGTTGAGACGCGCCAGACCCGGCATTTCCTTTCGGCAGGGCGGACACCATGTCGCCCAGAACGATACGAGCAGGATCTTGCCGGAATAGTCGGCAAGCGTGTGGACGGTGCCATCAAGATCGGGAAGGTCGAGTTTGGGTTCGATTTCGAAGGCCGGTTCGGCGAGGCCAAGTCGGAAGAAGTCGTTGCCTGCCGCAAACACCGTTCCCGGCAGCAATGCCATTGCCGCGCTGCCAGCCAGAAGGTGCCGTCTGTTCAGTTGTCTCATGCCCGTAATCCCGCCTTACCGCTTTCCGTCGTGCAGGCGAAGGTCAAATCCTCGTCTGTCAGTGACATCAAGGTAAGCGGGACAGGGCAAATTGAAAGGCAAATGGGATCACATTGCGCACACGGTGGCGCGAGTGTGATCCCTCGTTTCCTAGTGAACGTTCGCCTTGAGGGCAGCGGCGCCGTTGTCGAAGCGGCCGTCGAGGTAGGCTTTCAGCGTTGCGGCCACCCCATCTTCAGCGATCATGCCTGCGGCGTAGCTGAAGGCCTTCAGGAAGGTTTCGTCGGAGGCGAGACTTCCAAAGAGCTCCGGCATTTCGATGCGCGCCGGCTTGCCGGCGTAAACGCCCTGTGCCCAGGCCTTCAGGATGTCGGCGTTGTTGTCCTCGATGACATGCGGTTCTCCAGCCTCGTTGTGACCGAGGCAGTAGCGGCACCAAAGAGCCGTTTCGAGGGCAAGGCCAGCCACCGGCAACCCCTTGTCGAGGCGGTCCTGGATAGACGGCAGGATAAACTTCGGCTGGCGGTTGGAGCCGTCAAGGCAGAGACGGGGGATCGTGTCTCCCACCGCCGGATTGGAGAACCGGTCCATCACGGTGGTGAGATAGGTCTCGAAGCTGACCCCCGGAATTTCCGGAACGGTCGGCAGGATCTCGTCTTCTTCCAGCTTTTTCAGGAACGCGCAGATCAGTGGATCGGCCATGGCGTCATGGACGAAGTAATGCCCCAGCAGCGCACCCGGATAAGCGATAGTCGCATGACCGCCGTTGAGAATGCGCAATTTCATCAGCTCGTATGGAGCGACGTCCTCGACGAATTCGACGCCGACCTTTTCCAGAGCCGGGCGACCGGCCGGGAAATGATCCTCCAGCACCCATTGGCGGAAGGGTTCACAGACGACAGGGGCCGCATCGGTCAGGCCGAAGCGTTCCTGAACCAGGCCGCGTTCGCGGTCGCCGGTCGCGGGGGTGATGCAGTCCACCATGCCGTTTGGAAAGGCGACGTTTTCGGCAATCCAGCTTCCGGCTTCCGGCGACAAGGCCCTGGCGAAACCGGCAACGGCCTGTTTCGCCATATGGCCGTTTTCGGGCAGGTTGTCGCAAGACATCACGGTAAAGGGTTCAAGGCCTTTGTCGCGGCGGGCCAGCAGGGCGGCAACGAGCACGCCGAACACGGTCTGTGGCGCATCCGGTGAGGCGAGATCCGCCTGGATTTCCGGATGATTGACGTCGAAGCCACCGGTGTTCGGGTCGACGAAATAACCGCCTTCGGTGATCGTCAGCGAGACAATGCGGATATCGGCTTCGCCAAGGCGAGCGATCAGTGCCTTGGGATCCACGTCGACGAAGTCGATCATGGCACCACAGACCTGCGCGCTGAGGCCTTCCGGGTCGAGCTCGACGACGGTCGTCAGCCAGTCCTGGGCTTGGAGGCGTTCACGCATGGTCTTGTCGTAGGGCTTGAGGCCCGCGCCGACGATGGCCCAGTCACGGCCTTCGCCGAGATCGAACAGCTTGCTCAGGTAGATGGCCTGATGCGCGCGATGGAAGTTGCCGACGCCGATGTGAAGGATGCCGGGGGTCAGGTCCGACCGACGATACGCCGGTGCCTTGACGGATTCGGGAAGAGAAGAGAGCACAGTTTCACTTAGGTTCTGGGTCATTGGTCAGCTCATCCAGTTGCCGCCATCGACGTTGTAAGTCTGCGATACGATGTAATCCGCGTCTTTCGACGCCAGGAAAACAGCCATGCCGGTGAGATCTTCGGCGGTGCCCATGCGGCCGAAAGGCACCGCGGCTCCGACCGCTGCCTTCTTTTCACCGGGCTGCAGGCCTTCGTATTTCGCGAACATCGAATCCACATGGTCCCAGTGCTCGCCGTCGACGACGCCGGGGGCGATGGCATTCACGTTGATGCCGTGTTCGATCAGGTTGAGACCTGCCGACTGGGTCAGGCTGATGACCGCTGCCTTGGTGGCGCAATAGATGCCCACCAGCGCTTCACCGCGCCGGCCTGCCTGACTGGCCATGTTTATGATCTTGCCGCCCTGACCACGCCTGATCATCGACTTTGCCGCGGCCTGCATCATGAACAGGGTTCCGGACACGTTGATGTCGAACAGGCGCTGGTAGCTGTCGCGGGTGATCTCGACAATCGGTGCCAGATCGAACAGAGCCGCGTTGTTGACCAGGATGTCGAGCCCGCCTGTCTTCTGCTCCACGGCGGCGATGGCAGCATCGATCGACGACTGGTCGGTGACGTCCAACTGAACGGCATAGGCATTCGGGCCGATTTCACTGGCCGCCGCTTCTGCGCCGGCCAGGTTGATATCGGCAATCGCCACCCGGGCGCCTTCCTCTGCAAACCGCGCGGCAAAGGCCTTGCCGATGCCCCGGGCCGAACCCGTGATCAGCGCGGATTTTCCTTCAAGTCGGCTCATGCAATCCTCAGGCCCTGGTTGTCGAAGCGGTGGATCTTGTCAGGAGCCGGGGTCAGGTGAACGGTGTCGCCATGGCGGAACCCGATCTCACCGGACGAGCGCACGGTGATCGGTTCGTCGACGCCCTCCATATCGACATAAAGGAAGGTGTCGGAGCCGAGATGTTCCGACACGCCGACCTTTCCGACCCATTTGCCGTCGCCTTGCGAGACGGTCAGATGCTCCGGGCGGATGCCGATCGTGGCGGCATCGTACTCGGTGGCGAAGGACCCCATCAGGAAGTTCATCTTCGGCGAGCCGATGAAACCGGCCACGAACTTGTTGCGCGGCGTGTGATAAAGTTCCAGCGGCGAGCCGACCTGCTCGATCTTGCCTGCCTGCAGCACCACGATCTTGTCGGCCATGGTCATGGCTTCCACCTGGTCGTGGGTCACGTAGATCATGGTCGTCTTGAGGGACTGGTGCAGTTCGGAGATCTCGAGCCGCATGTTGACACGCAGCGCCGCATCCAGGTTCGACAGGGGTTCGTCGAACAGGAAAGCGGCCGGTTCGCGCACAATGGCACGACCGATGGCAACACGCTGGCGCTGGCCGCCGGAAAGCTGACCCGGGCGACGGTCCAGGTAATCCGTCAGGTTCAGCACCTTGGCAGCGGCGGTCACCTTGGCGTCCTGCGCAGCCTTGTCGATGCCGGCCATGCGCAGCGGGAAGGCGATGTTCTTGCGCACCGACATGTGCGGATAGAGCGCGTAGGACTGGAACACCATGGCAAGGCCACGTTTTGCGGGCGGCACTTCGGTGGCGTTCTTGCCGTCGATGGTGATGTCACCGGAAGAGACATCCTCCAGGCCTGCAATGAGACGCAGGAGCGTGGACTTGCCGCAGCCGGACGGACCGACGAACACCACGAACTCGCCGTCGTCGATCTGCAGGTCCAGCGGCGGGATAACCTGAACGTCGCCGAAGCTCTTGGTAATCTGCTTGAGGGTTATCTGACCCATGTTCAGGTCTCCTATTTAACCGCGCCGAAGGTCAGGCCGCGTACGAGCTGCTTCTGGCTGAACCAGCCGATGATGAGGATCGGGGCGATCGCCATCGTCGAGGCAGCGCTCAGTTTTGCGTAGAACAGGCCTTCCGGGCTGGAATAGCTGGCAATGAAAGCGGTGAGGGGGGCGGCGTCGACCGCCGTCAGGTTCAAGGTCCAGAACGCTTCGTTCCAGGACAGGATGATGTTCAGCAGCAGGGTCGAGGCAATGCCGGGCACCGCCATGGGTGTCAGCACGTAGATGATCTCGGACCACAGCTCCGCACCGTCCATCCGCGCGGCTTCCAGGATCTCGCCCGGAATTTCGCGGAAGTAGGTGAACAGCATCCAGACGATGATCGGCAAGTTGATGAGGGTAAGCACCATCACGAGGCCGACACGCGTGTCGAGGAGACCGGTATCCCGGAACAGGAGATAGATCGGGATCAGCACGCCCACCGGCGGAAGCATCTTGGTGGACAGCATCCACATCAGGACGTCCTTGGTGCGCTTGCCCGGCACGAAGGCCATTGACCAGGCCGCCGGTATCGCGATCAGCAGACCCAGAAGGGTGGACCCGAAGGAAATGATGACCGAGTTGGAGAAGTGCCGGAAATAGTCCGAACGCTCCTGGACCGTGCTGTAGTTTTCCAGCGTCCAGTCGAAAAACAGGAAGCTAGGAGGAGACGCAATGGCTTCCGCTTCCGTCTTGAAGCTGGTCAGCACGGTCCACAGGATCGGGAAGAAGATGGCGATGCCGACGGCCCACGCACATACGGTGACGAGAGCCTTGCGGCGGTTGGAGACTGCGCGCGCCATGGGTCAGGCCTCCAGGTTCTTGCCGATCATCCGCATCAGGAAGATCGCAACGATGTTGGCGAGGATAATGGCGACCACACCGCCGGCCGATCCGCCGCCGACGTCGAACTGCAGCAGCGACTGGGCGTAGATCAGGTAGGTGAGGTTGGTCGAGGCATAGCCCGGACCGCCATTGGTGGTGACGAGAATTTCCGCGAAGACCGACAGCAGGAAGATCGTCTGGATCAGGATCACGACGGTGATCGAACGGGCCAGGTGCGGCACCATGATGAACACGAAGCGGTTCAGGAAATTGGCGCCGTCCATTTCGGCCGCTTCCAGCTGTTCGCTGTCCAGCGATTGCAGGGCGGTAAGCAGAATGAGCGTCGCAAAGGGCAACCACTGCCAGGCGACGATCAGGATGATCGAGAACAGCGGTGCATGCGAAAGAAAGTCGAACGGTTGCAGCCCCAGAAACTTCGCAAAGTATGCGAACAGGCCGTTGACCGGGTTCATGAACATGTTCTTCCACACCAGCGCGGAAACGGTCGGCATGACGAAGAACGGGGCAATCACCAGAATGCGCACGATCCCCTGGCCCCAGAAGGGCTGGTCGAGCAGCAGGGCCAGCAGCACGCCGCCGACAATGGTGATGAGAAGGACGCCGCCAACGAGCAGCAGGGTGTTCTTCAGCGCTGCAAAGAAAGCCGGATCGGTGAGGAAGAACTCGTAGTTGGTCCAGCCGGTCCACTCTTCCATTCCCGGAATGAGCAGGTTGTAGCGCAGGAAAGAGAAATAGAGGGTCATCGAGAGCGGGATGATCATCCAACCCAGCAGCAGCAGAACTGCCGGAGAGATCATCAAACGGGCCGCCGCCCGTGAATGTTGGGTAGCCATGATGCGACCTTTGCTCGGTCAGAGCCAGAGCTCACGCGGAACAGAAAGGAGGAGACCGGCGGGACGGGCAGGCACCCGCCGGTCCGCGAAGGCTTCTACTTGAGGTAACCGGCCTTCTTCATTTCGCGTTCAGCGGTCGCCTGGGCAGCAGCCAGTGCAGCGTCCGCATCCATCGAGCCGGCAAGAGCTGCCGAGAATGCCTGGCCGACAACGGTTGCCATGCCCTGGAATTCCGGAATGGCGACGAACTGCACGCCGACATACGGAACCGGATCGACGGTCGGATTCTGCGGATCAGCGGAGTTGATGCTGTCCAGCGTCATCTTTGCGAACGGAACTTTCTGGTACTCCGGGTTCTCATAGAGAGACGTACGGGTTCCCGGGGGAACGTTCGCCCAGCCTTCTTCGGCTGCAACCAGCTCCAGGTATTCCTTGGAAGTCGCCCACTCGATGAACTTCTTCGCAGCAGCTTCCTTCTGGGTGCCGGCCGGAATGGCCAGCGACCATGCCCAGAGCCAGTTACCGCGTTTGCCGAGGCCCTTGTCCGGCGCCAGAGCAAAGCCGACCTTGTCAGCAACCTGGCTATCCTTCGGGTTGGTCACGAAGGAGGCCGCCACGGTAGCGTCGATCCACATGCCGCACTTGCCGGTCTGGAACAGGGCCAGGTTTTCGTTGAAGCCGTTGGAAGAAGCGCCCGGAGGGCCTGCTTCGTTCATCACGTCGAGATAGGTGGTAAGAGCTTCTTTCCACTGCGGTGTGTCGAACTGCGGCTTCCAGTCCATGTCGAACCAGCGGGCGCCGTAAGAGTTCGCCATGGCCGTCAGGAACGCCATGTTTTCACCCCAGCCGGCCTTGCCGCGCAGGCAGATGCCGTAGACTTCGTTTTCCTTGTCCGTCATTGCCTTGGCGGCTTCGACGATAAAGTCCCAGGTCGGGGCTTCCGGCATTTCCAGGCCGGCTTTTTCCATCAGGTCCTTGCGGTACATGACCATGGAGCTTTCGCCGTAGAACGGTGCTGCATAGAGCTCGCCGTCAACGGTCAGGCCGCCACGGATGGCCGGCAGGATGTCGTCCGCGTCGTAGCTTTCCGGCAGGTCGTTCAGGGAAACGAGCCAGCCCTGCTTGCCCCAGATCGGAACTTCATAGGTGCCGATGGTCATGACGTCGAACTGACCGCCCTTGGTGGCGACGTCAGTGGTGACGCGCTGGCGGAGAACGTTCTCCTCCATGGTCAGCCATTTGACTTCGATGTCAGGGTTCTTGTCGGTGAAGTCCTTCGTCAGACCCTGCATGCGGATCATGTCGCCGTTGTTCACGGTCGCGATGGTGATTGTTTCTGCAGATGCGGATGCGCACAGAGCCGCCATTGCACATGCGCTGAGGAGCGCACGGGTATGAAATGCCATATTTTCCTCCCAAGCGAGATTGGGCATTTGCCATTCTTGCGGGCAAATATTCGCTCCAATTCGCACCCCGAGTCAAGATGTGAATCGCCTAAAACAAAAAAGGCTTCTCGCTGCACTGCGAAAAGCCTTTAAAATTCATATAGTTATTTATATTGGGAAATCGCTCAGAGCTTGAGCAATTGCTCAGCCGTCGTCTCGTTGGTGATCAGGCAATTGACAAATTTGCCGTTCAACGCTCCCAGCATGGCCGGCACCTTGCCGTCGCCCGCCGCAATTCCGTAAACCGGTTTCTCTCCGGCCGGCAGCAGGGGGGCACTGGCTACCAGGTCATTGGTAAGTCCTTCGACCAGCGCGCCTTTTCGGTCGTAGACCCAGCTAGTGATCTCGCCGATGGCACCGGCTTTCTCCAGTGCGCGCATTTCGTCGTGACTGACGAATCCGTCGACCGTCAGTGGTGCAGTCGGTCCCATGTTGCCGATACCCACGAAAGTAACGTCCGCCTGCCGGATGAGATCGAGGATATTGTGCACCGCTTCCTGGTTATGCAGCAGTTGCAACTCCTCGCGGGAGCGGGCGAAGACGGGCAGCGGCATCGGGTAGTGCCGGGCATTGATGCGGTCGGCAAGCCGGATGATGACGTTGTAGGCCGAGGCCGAGCCGTCCGACATCATGTTGCCCAGAAGCGAGACGATGCGGTGCTGCGGACAGTCCATCATCGGCAATTGATCCACCGAAGCGCGCAAGGTGCGGCCCGTGCCGTAGGCGATGATCTTGGGTTTCTGGGAGCGGAAATGACGTTCCATCTCGGTGGCGGCCGCCTGGGCAATGCCGACCGTGGAGGACGGGGCATCCGGGTCGCTGGGAACCACTTCGCAGCTCTGCAGTCCGAAGCGTTCCGTCAGGCGGGTGCTCAGTTCCATGCAGTTGGCGATAGGGTGGTCGAGCCGCACCTTGATCAGCCGTTCACTGACAGCAAGCGAAACCAGCCGCTGTGCCGATTGGCGGGATACGCCGAGCTTGCGGGCGATCTCGTCCTGGGTGTTGCCGGCAACATAGTATAACCAGCCGGCGCGGGCGGCGTCATCGAGACGGGATGCCTCGGCAGGAATTTTCTGTTTCATCTTAGTTGCCGTTGTTCTTCAGATCCGGCCTAAGCTGAAAGAATTCGCCGAAAGATGCAAACAGTTGCACGGCCCCTGCAGTGGCAGAGGCCGAATTCAGAAGTCCTGCAAGGTGCGAACCGCCAATGAAACGGTAGACTTCCATACCGGCGGCAAGCCCTGCCTTGATGCCGTTTTCGCTGTCCTCGATCACCAGGCAGCGCTCCGGTGCGACGCCATGTTTTTCTGCCGCCAGCAGGAACAGGTCCGGCGCGGGTTTGCCGTGAGCGACTTCGGAAGCCGTGGTGGTCCGGCCGGCAAAGAGATCCGTCAGCCCGGTTATCTCCAGCGATCTGGCGAGCCGCGGCGGGCTGGAACTGGTCGCAAGGCAATAGTCCACGCCAAGGTTCTCGATCACCTCCCGCACGCCGTCGATCGGTCTGAGCTCCGCTTCAAAGGCGCTGAGAAGGCTTGCCCGGTAGGCGGTTTCGAATTCCGGCGGCAGGTCGACACCGAATTCCTTGCGGATCTGCTGCAGGACAACCGGATAGCTTCGACCTAGGAAATGGTGAGCGACGTAGTCCATGGTGATGTGAACGTTCCGCGTCGCCAGTTCAGCCACCAGCATGCGCGCGCTGATGACTTCGCTGTCGATGAGGACACCGTCGCAGTCGAAGATGACTAGGTCGATTGGCTGATTCAAACTCGGGGTTCCTGCCGATTGGAAAGTTAAAACGAACGACCTCATCCAGAGGAGGCGCGCAAGCGCCGTCTCGAAGGATGGTCCGCTTGCTCAGGAGTATGAAGCCCATCCTTCGAGACGGACCTGGTGGTCCTCCTCAGGATGAGGGCGGTGCAGAGAGCACGGTCGACAGAGAGGCACGCCGTTCCGGTCCCGTCAACCGAACCAGCGTTTCAGCCATCGGCGGAAGCCGCTCGTGGCTTCGCTCGCGCGACGATGGGCGCTGGCGCGGGCCTGCTCGGCGCTATCGCCGACATCGTCCATGAAGTCGTCGATACCGTCGACCACCGGGTCGATCCGGCGTTTCTTGAAGGCGTTGACGGTCTTGATGATCAGATAGGCGAGAGCGACAAGCACCACGACGAACAGGATATTGAACCAGGGGATCAGGAAGACATCCGGCCCGGAGACAACCTCGATGCTGATGGCATTGGGAAAGATCGTGAACAGCTCCACACGCCAGCCATAGTGGGTGACGGCGATCCAGACATCATCGCTTTTCTTGGCCAGATCCTGCGCCTGGGCGGTGATGTTGCTACTGTCGAACTTGAAATAGGGCGGCCAGCCCCAGTCGGTGTCTTCGTTGCGGTAGACCCTTGGCTTGCCGTTCGGCCAGACCGTGTTGATGAAACGGACGTCCCTTGTCCAGTTCTTGTTGGTACCTGCATCGGGGGCGGCCCAGAAGAGCGACGAAGCGCCGATGTCCATGCGCTTGACGTCGGTGCCGACGATGCGAACCACATCACGTCCCGGCAGCGTGTAGTGGAGGAAGGCGACAAGGATCAGCAGGAGCGGAATGCCGATTATCCATTTGATCCACTTCATTGTGCCCCGTCCTCGCCGTCTTGTTCCCCGGGGATCGCACCCCACGGCCCCATGTTCCTGCCGAAGCCGTAGTCGGCCTGGTCTTCTTCCGCCATGGCGGCCTCCGGTCCGAATAGCTCCAGCCGCGTGCCGACCTTGTCGACCATATATTCTTCCGCAAGGAACTGGACCGCGTAGTTCTTCTTGGCTTCGCTCCAGCTTCGGTAATGACCGTAGAATGCGTCCTTGTGACAAATGAAAAGCTGGCGGAAGTCAAGCGGTGTCAATTCGGCCAGCAGCATGTTGACCAGGTTCTTGTCGCGGTGATTGCGCGAGCGAAGCAGGTAGAAATAGGCCGCGTTTTCCGGTTCGACCCACAGCTTGTCGTCTTTCAGCTCCAGCCTGTGCACGATGTCGTTGAGGGCGTGATATTCCGCGGGGAGCTGCTGGTGATACTTGCGTCTCAAAGCGCGCAGGTCGCGCCGCGAGACGTCCGACAGATCCTCGCCCTGGCTGGCGGCCGTGTCGATGACGATGAAGTCCAGTTTCTGTTTCAAAAGGCTCTTGGCGACGCTGCCGCCTGCATCGAGGATAGGCTCCACCAACTGGTTTCGATTGAGGAAATCGGCCACCTCGTAGCGGTCTTCCAGGCTGAAGAGGTGCTTCACGGGCAGGTCGACGACAATGTCCATGCGCCTGGAGGCGATGCATGCGGTTTCCTTCACATCGCGAAAGATGTAGAGGCCGCCGAAATGGGAGGTATGGAAATTTCCCTGCTCATAGCTTTTCGAACTGATCGCCAAGGGGGTGCGGATGATGTCGCCGGTGTGCTTGGAAAGCTCGATCATGTCCGCGATCAGCACATCGTCCCACCAGCCGTCGGGCTCGCTCATGAACGCTTCGATCTTGTCGGCCAGTTCGTCACCTGCTTCGGAATGCCCGCCTACGGTGTCGGCCTCCACTTCGATCGCCCTGATATAAAACAGGTCCTGCGGCGAGGTGATGGAATAGATCGAGTTGACCAGTTCACCGACGACACAATCGCGGATCGACAGCGCAAAGAGCTGTTCCTCATTGTCCTCGATGAAGCGTTTCAGGATCGAACGCGACGTGGAGAACCGCGCGTTCAGCAGCGGTGCGGTCTTCTGTTCGATCGACAGCAGAATGAACTGCCGGTTGCAGCCGTGCGGATTGAGGTAGTGGATGTCGTCCAGCTCGTCGCCGATCTCCGGCGAAAATCCGGAGATATCGACGTGAAAGGCTTCGAGCGCCGTTCGCTTGCCGGTCAGGTGTTCCAGCGCGCGGTTGTAGCGGGCCACCATGGACGGTGCGGAGACCTCGTAGAGGTTGCCGAACATCAAGCCATGTTTGACGAGCCTCATCATGTGCGCGTGATTTCCATGTAGCGGCGCTTGGCTTCTTCCATGCGCTGCATCTCGCGCACGGCATTTTCGATGGCAACCTCGTCCGACTTGTCCGCATAGCGGAATTCGCTGTCCGCGTAGCGGTTGATTTCCTGGATGACCATATGGACGGTGATCGGCTGCGCCAGGTCGGCGATCATCGCCTTCTTGGTCTCGTAGTCCTTGAACAGGAACAGTTCCGGATCTTCCATCCAGGCATCCGGCAATTCGAAGTCCATCGCCCGCACTTTCACGGCATCGGTGATGTTCTTGATCGCCCGGCCGGTGAAACGTTCGTCCGCTTGCTGGATGGCCTTCAGGTAGGTCCCGAGCTTGGCGATCGTGTCCAGGTCACCGATTTCAGCCCGCACGTTGTCGAACACCTTTGTCAGCGCATCTTCCTGTGGCCGGGAGTGACGCTCGTAGGACGCCGCAACAGCCTTCTTCAGGGCCTGGGCCTCGAAAAGATCATGGTCGCCGACTGGAATCGAGTGGTTCTTGCCCATCAGCAGATGCAGGATGTCGATGTAGTCCTCGCGGCTTTGCGGGCCGTCGACCAGGAAGCGGGCGCCGGCGCGCTGACGCAGGGCGTCATCTACGTTCTCCGGATAGTTGGAGAACATGCCGAACGTGCAGTTGCCGCGCACCACAGTGTTGGCACCGGCAAAGCTCTCCATCAGGACCGCTGTAATTTCGAGCTGGCCGGCGGAGGACTGGCGATCGCCGCGCTTGCCGGCAAGCTGGTCTATGTCGTCGATGGTGCCGAAACCGATCACATTCGGGTCGGTGACATTGCGGATGAAGGCCTTGGCATTCTGGGCAGACTTGCCCTGATAGCTGTCGATGCTCTCCGTGGAGAGGTTCTGATAGCGGAACGGATAGCCGGCGACCTGACAATAGTCGTTGACCATGCCGGCCATCATCTGGATCAGGGTAGTCTTGCCGGTGCCCGGTTTGCCGTCGCCCATGAAGGTGAAGATGAAGCCGCCGAGTTCCGCGAACGGGTTGAGCTTGCGGTCGAAATCGTAGGCCATCAGCATCTTGGCAAGCTTCATCGCCTGGTATTTGGCGATGTGGTTGCCGACGACTTCTTCCGGCTTCTTGAACGCCATGGCGAGCGTGGTCGAGTGCGCGCGTGCAGAAGGCGTGAAGCCGGTAATCTCGAAATTGTCCGCTTCCACGCGGTAACGGCTTTCCGAGAATGCCTGCAGCACGCTGACGCCTTCCGCGCGTAGTGTCACCTTTTCCATCAGCTGTTCGCAGAAGGACGTCACCAGGCCGATCAACTGGGCATCGGTTTCAATCGCGGCGGCGGCAATTTCCTGGTCCAGCTCCCAGAGAACACCATGAAGGGCGAGCTGGTCGTTGTCGAAAAGGATTTCCTCGACGTCGCCGCACTGGACTTCGGTTTCACCGGTTTCGGCTGAGAGCCCCGACAGGAGGAAGTCCGTCATGTTGGCAAAGACGTGCAACGCAATCATGGCCGTTGCCGACAGAAGATCCTGGAACCGCATCTTCTGCGAGGTGTCCAGCGTTCCGGCAAGGTTGGCGCGCTTTAGCTCGGCAAGGCCGGTCTGGTCGGCAAACTGGTCGGACGCCACCTGGGCGACAGCCAGCGCCCGGCGCAGAGACCGCAGAACGCTCGCCTGAAGCGGGGTGGTCAGAGCATCGTCGTCGCATTCCAGAATGCGGTTTGAAAGCTGCACACCTTCAGGACGGGCCGTGGAGCGGGTGACGAGGCCGGGCGTCGTGGAGCGGAACCGCCGGCGGGCGCCCAGGCCGGGCGAACGGTCCTGTGCAACGGGCGCATCCGACTTCTTGGCGATCCGCGGGGTGTGGTCGAAGCCCTGGAGCATTGCTTCCGCAAAGGCGTATTTCTCGCGGATCTTGTCTTCTTTCAGTTCCATGAGGTCGTTGGAAAGGGTCACGCGAAAAACCTATTTGTAACTGAGGATCTTGCCCGAAGGGCTGACGACATACTTGCGGATATTGGCAAAGCCCGGCGGGTTTCGCTCTTCCAGAATTTGATAAGGCCGCTGCGGCAGGATCAGCGATCGCTGCTGGTGTGTATGGCCAGCGACTTCCTGTGATGCCGGATTGTGCGCCGACAGCGGATCGAGTTGGTAGATCTGCCGCTCGACCGACGAAAAGAAGCCTGCGGATTCGAACTCGGAGCCGGAGGCGACCAGGGTTTCGGTCGTCCAGGCCAGAGCCCAGTCTTCTCCAGGACGACCGGCGGCTTCGGCCAGGACGTCGCGCAGCGGACCGGACTGTTGGGTAAAGGTGTGGCTGTACATCGGCCCCAGAAAGAACCGACGCAGGCGCTTGGGATGCAGGTCATCGAAGTCGCGGTCGAAGCCGCGGGCGATTGTCACCAGCTTCAGGGACGCCGAGGATTGCGCGGTCAGATGGCTCTGGACGCGCGGCCAACGGCGCTCGTCCTTGGCCAGAGGCCACTTGCCGCTGTCTTCCAGGTCGAGAATGTAGATCAGCGGAATGTTCTGCTGACTGTCATAGACGGCCCAATGCAGCCTGTAGAGGCGACGGTTGTCGACGACGTTGCCCATCCAGGCCAGACGTGGGTCGTTCCGTGCCCAGAACAGGTCGCCCTTGGCGAGCTCTTCGTAATACTGGCGCTGCGAGGCGGCAAACTGCAGGTTGGTCGGCGAGGACTGTTCACGCAGGATATGGTTGACCATTTCCAGCTTGAGTTCGCGCATTGCCGGCAGCGACCGTAGATGCTTGTCCGCCTGCATGGCGTCGTTCGCCATCTGCAGCAGCTCCTGATAGATCGGGAAGCCGCTGTCCTGACGGTCGATGTTCAAAAGCGAGGGCAGCATGTCCGACACGCGGCCCGCCAGCAGATATTTGTAGGAAAGCGCCGTGAAGGTTCCCGACAGCGCTTCCAGATACTCTTTCAGAACCGGTATTTCCGAGGCGAGCGCGGTGTTCTCGTTGATGACGCTTTCCGCCACCCCTTGCAAATGCGAGATGATCCGCTCGAACTTGGCGAAGTAGCGCCGTGTTTCATGCGCTTCTTCCAGGGTTCTGTGGTCCAGGGTCAGATCCACGGTTCAGACCCTCAGGCCCCGTACGTGTTCTTGTCGTGCTTCTCGACGATCTGCTGGAACCGGCGCGCGAAACGCTCGTCCGACTTGGCCTTTTCCTCCAGCACCTTGCGGGCGAACACCATGTGGTCCTCGTGGGCTTCCATCATGTCGGCCATGCGCTGGTTGGTTGCCGAGCCGATGGCGGCCATGGCGGACTGGGCTTCCTTGTCGGTGGCCACGCCGATCTCGTTGATCTTGTGGGCGATATCCTGCTGCTGGGCCGTCTTGAGGGATTTCACAAGCGCATCGTAAAGCACGACGCGCTGCTTTGTGTCCGTCTGCAGCTTGTTGATCAGCACCATCTGGGTGGCCGCCTGGTTCTGCAGGCTGTCGACCCAGGTCTTGCCCTTTTCGATGTAGCGTTCCAGCGTCTGGCTCTCGGCCAGCTTGACCTGCTCTTCCTGGGCCAGGCGGTTGTATTCGGCGTTCATCTCCGCCAGCTGGCTCTCCAGCTTGGTGCGCTCGGAGGCATCGGTTTCCACGGAAATCTTGTTTTCCAGAGCAATCACATCCGGATCCATGGCCACAAGCTTGGCCTTGATTTCTTCCAGCGTGCCGACAGTCTGTTCTCGCTGGCTCAGCGTGTCGCTGAGGTTGGTTTCCACGCGCTTGGAATGTTCGTTCAGCGTGTTGAGCTGTTCCTGCAGCAGCTGTCCGATGACATTGGATTTGGTGATCAGGTCCTGAAGCTTGTCGTCGATGCTGGCGGAGCGCATGCGTTCCTGGCGGATGCTGTCGGAGCGCTGCTTGGAAAAGATGCCGATGAAGCTTTCCCATCCGGTCTTCGTGCGCATGGCATCGAAGTCCTTGGAGAAGGTCGCGGTGACATCGTCAAGACCCATGATGAGCTCGGCGATGTTGGCGCCCATGAGCTCGGTGTGCTTGTGAACATCGTCCAGGGACGCGTTCTCGATGTCGATGGAAATGTCCTGCCCGGTGTCCAGCTTGGACTTCGCGGTTTCGATCTTCGAGGTCAGCTCGTCGATCTTCTGCCTCGCGGCGGCAACTTCCTTTTTCGACTTTTCAATCTGAGCGCTGAAATCCGCCATGGGCCCCTTCCGGATAAAAATTTTTCAAAGTGATTCTTATTTAGCAAGTCTTCTTGGAAATACAATTACAACGCGCTTGCCGAAACGTCATGGTTCCACATGCTTGCGGCGTGTTTCGTGGGCGGCGTGAAGCGGCTCAGTCTTGAAGACGGCCGGGAAAGCCGATGCTGGATGCCCGTTGTACCCGCAGCCAGAGTTGTCCGTCGAAGGCCTTCCTGTCGAGAAAATCCACACGAAGTCCAAGACTGGTGCACTCGGTGTCGATCCAGGACTTGCTGTGGCGAACGATCCCCGGTTCATCGGAAACATGGCTTGTGCCGACCCATGCTGTGCCGTTGTAGTCCTCTTCCGGGGACCTCGCAGGGAGGTAGGAAACGAGGAAAACCGCATTCTCGTTCGAGTTCTGGAGAAAACCCTCCAGCATCGTGCGGATATGAGACTTGCTGCAATGGGTCCAGATGGACCCCGCCAGAACCATGTCGAACTTTTTACCGAACACGGACAGGTCGAATTCGGCATTGTGGTCGAAACGCGGCTGTCTTTGTCGAAGGACCTGATCATCAAACAACAGATCAAGCCCCCAACGCACCCTGTCGCGGTGCGGTTCGATACCGCAGTAGTTTTGCTCTCCAAGAAAGGGAATCAGCCAGTAGGCGGTCCGCAGACAACCGCAGCCGATTTCCAGCACGCTCGTTTCGGGCGACAAGCCTTCGCGCAGGAGTTCTGCGAATTGACGTCTGCCACCTTCATCGAAGGTCTGGGTCGGCACGCCAAGAAATCCGTGGTCGAGCGCCATCTTCTCGCCAAGACGCTGGACGTTTGTTTTTTGCTGATCCGATGCTGTCTTCATTGCCTTGTCTGTCTGCCCGCAACACGTTCTGTGTGAAGGTGTCAGGTCTCGCGGTTCGTGGTGTTTGTCCTGTCGTAACAGGACGGGAACGGGCATGTGGACTACCGCGAAACAGCACCTGCGGCAAAGGCGTATTTGAAAGCTTTTGACCTTTCACGTCGTCAACGGCTATGCCATTGTTCCGCAGACCTGATCTTCAAAAACAACAACAACAGCCCCGTCAAATCACATGAGCCAATCCGAAACGCCAGAAGAACGTTTTCCCGACGTGCTTTTTTACAATGCCTCACTCACGGAGGTGCAGGAAAACGTGAAAATAGGACCCGGTACACGTGTCGGTTCCATGACGATAATTCACAAGAATGCAAGCATTGGTTCTGGAACTACTATCGGGTCGCATTGCAATATTTGCGAATGTGTCATTGGCGATAATGTTTCCATTCAGACCGGCTGCCATATTACACGTGGGGTTACTGTTGAAGATGACGTCTTCATCGGCCCGCAAGTCGTCACGCTCAACGACAAGCTGAAAGGTGGACCGATGGTCTATCCTTATATCGAGCGCGGAGCGAAGATCGGTGGTGGCAGCCGCATTCTTCCAGGTGTTCGTGTCGGCGCAAATGCAGTTGTCGGTGCCGGCAGTGTTGTGACCAGAGACGTTCCTCCGGGTGCCCTCGTGGTTGGTAATCCGGCTCGTGTCAGATCCGACGGACAGGACAGGCAAGCTCAGAAATCCCCATGAAGGACCTGATCCTGAACCTTGCACCCACGGGAATGGTGCCGACCCGTGCCATGTCGTCGGCCGTGCCGCTGTCGCCGGACGAGATCATCGCCGACTGCCGCCTGTGTGCGGACCTTGGCGCGACGATCCTGCACATTCATGCAAGAGACGAGGATTGCCGGCCAACATTCCGGAAAGACATATACGCGCGGATCATTGCAGGTATCCGGGAAACGCACCCGGATGTGATCATCTGCGTGTCCCTCAGCGGTCGGAACTTCCCGGAGTTCGAACAACGTTCAGACCCCTTGCTGCTGACAGGGGACCTCAGGCCTGACATGGCCAGCCTCACGCTGTCCTCGCTGAATTTTGCCCGCACCGAAAGTATCAATGCACCGGACATGGTTGTCCGCCTTGCAAAGACCATGGAAGACCGCGGCATTCGTCCCGAGCTGGAGGTCTTTGATGCGGGCATGGTGAATTACGCCAGGTATCTTGCAGACCGCGGGATATTGAAGCCTCCCTTCTATTTCAATGTGCTGCTCGGAAATCTCAGCAGTGCACAGGTAACGCCCTTGCATCTGGCGGCGATCACGCAGGATCTGCCTCCAGAATCCGTCTGGTGTGCAGGCGGGATCGGCGAAAGCCAGCTTGCCGCCAACACGCTGGGGCTCTTGTTCGGAAACGGTGTGCGAACCGGTTTGGAGGATTTTCTGTGGCTTGATGCGGACAGAACGCAACCGGCTACAAACGAGAAACTGGTTAGCCGGGTAAGCGAGCTCTGCACGCTCCTTGGCAAGCGGTTTGCCTCTGCCTCGCAGGTTCGCGAAGCGCTCGGGATGACGCGTCATGCAGGCTGACCGTCGTCCGCTCCGGATCCTGATGACGAACAACACGCTGGATCAACCAGCCGGGTCGGAGCTTTATCTAAGGGATCTGGCGCTGGCCCTCATGCGGTGCGGGCACTTCCCGGTTGCTTACAGCCAGAGCCTTGGCCCGGTTGCCGACCGTCTCCGAGCGGCGACGATTCCTGTCGTTGACGACCTGCGGGACCTGTCCGCGGTGCCCGATGTGATCCACGGGCAGCATCATCTGGAAACGATGACGGCCGCGCTTCGTTTTCCGCAAGTGCCGGTCACCTATACCTGTCACGGCTGGATTCCCTGGCAGGAATGGCCACCGGTCTTCCCGAACATCCTGCACTATGTCGCGGTTGATGACCTGTGCCGGGAACGTCTTCTGACCAGTGCGGGCGTACCGGCTGACCAGATCTCGGTCCTGCATAATTTTGTCGATCTCGACCGTTTCAGAAAGGTGCGGGACCTTCCGGACAAGCCGAAGTCCGCACTTGTCTTCAGCAATTCTGCGGCTCAGGTCCCGAAGGCGATACGCGACGCCTGCACCCGCATGGGCATCGAGCGCGTCGATATCGTTGGGCAGAACTCCGGCCGCTCCGCCGCACATCCGGAGACCATCCTGGCGGACTATGACGTTGTCTTTGCAAAGGCGCGTGCTGCAATCGAGGCAATGGCATCCGGATGTGCCGTTGTCGTCATGGATTACGGTCAACTTGGCGGGCTTGTCAGTTCCTCCAATCTGCAAAGCATGCGCGGATTGAATTTCGGCATCCGAACCTTGCAGAACCAGCTTTTGCATCAGGACAAGATCGAGCTTGAACTGGAGCGTTACGACGCACCGGATGCGCGCGCGGTGACACAGTGGATCAGGGCGAACGCCGGCCTGGAAGCTGCCGTGGATCAATGGCTGGAAATCTACTACAGGACCATCGAACGCTGGAGTGATGTTGCCGGTACGCTGCACGATCGCGAGAGACTGACCTCCGCATCGCGCTATGTCAGTCAGCTTGCACCGCGGGTGAAGGCAAAGGAACAGGCGGAACATTGCAAAAACCTGGCTGAAGCAGACCTCAGGGCGGCGAAAGCTCAGTTGGAGCGAGATACGGCAGTAGCTGCCAACAACGATGCGCGACACAAGGCGAGGATCGCTGAACTGGAAAGAGAAGTGCAGGGCCTGAGGAGGGAATTGCAGGGTCGGAAGAGGGAACTGGAAAGACACAGATTTCCAGGATTGGCTGTCCGGATGGCCTGGCAGGGGTTTGAGAAGCAGGTTCTCAAACGGTGCCGCCGGCAGATAGCGTCCTTCAGGAAGCCGAAATCGTGACCCTGCATCTTGCCGAAATTGTCTCCGAGGAACCATTGCGCGTGCTGCTGGTTGGCCTTGGCAAGATGGGCCAGCTCCATATGGAATGCCTGTCCAAAATGCCCGGCGTTTCTCTTGTCGGTATCGTCGATGAAGATGAGGGCAAAGAGATTGCTGCAAACGGGATCCCGTTCGCGCGATCGATCGATGGTCTCGCCAACGACTTTGCAGCTGTCGTTATTGCGGTTCCTGTCGAAAGGCATGCCGAGGCTGCCGTTCCGTTGCTCGCGCGCGGCATCGATTGCCTTGTCGAAAAACCTTTGTCGCTGTGCCCGGGAGAGATAGAGACGATGATTGCCGCGGCCCGCACCGGCGGCGCCAGGCTATCGGTCGCGCAGGTCGAACGTTTCAACCCGGCCATCGAAAGCACGATGGCTGCCTTGCGCAAGCGCTCAGGCAAGGTGCGCGTGCAACGGCTGTCCCGGATGCAAAGCGTTTCCGGCGGCCCGGACGTGATCGCCGACCTGATGGTGCATGATCTGGACTGGATCGTGAAACTCGAGGGAACAAGTGACTGCGAGATAACGGTGCTGGAGAGCCGCAGGACGGCAGGCTGCCTGGATTATGTCTGCTGCCGTCTCGGTTTTGGCGACAGATCCTATGAGCTGGCTGCGGTCCATGAAGCCAGCGAACGGAAGCGCAGCCTTGACGTCAGGCTGGACGGAGATGAAACGCGCTGTTTCGATCTTCTTGCGTTGTCGCCCGACGGGCGGCCGGACCCACTGACGCGGCAGGCCGAAGTTTTTGTCATGAGCAGAGCAGGTGACGCGGCTGAACTGGCGACAGCTGAAGAGGCGCTCGCTGTACTTCGACTGTCGGACGCAATCAGACGATGCGCATTCGAGACCTCCAAGCTACCGGAAGGTGCGGCGTGAAGGTGATTGTTCCCTTCGCCGATGTGGTTGGCGAATGGCAACCTGTCAGGGCCAAGGCTCTGGAAGGTATCGACAGGGTGTTCTCACATGGGCGTTTTGTCGGCGGTCCGGAAATTGCCGAGCTGGAACAAAAGCTTGCCGGGATAACTGGTGCAAGGTTTGCAGTCGCCTGTGCTTCGGGAACGACGGCCCTGCAAATGGCCATGATGGCTCTCGGCATTGGGCCGGGTGATGAAGTCATTGTTCCGGACTTTACCTTCATCGCGCCGGCGGAAAGCGCTCTTGTGCTCGGTGCGGAGCCGGTTCTGGTAGACGTCCTGCGCCCGTCCGGCCTGCTTGACCCGGATGAACTGGAAACAGCGATTTCCAGCCGCACCAAGGCCATCGTCGCGGTCTCGCTTTTTGGACTGCCTGCCAACTTCGAAGCCATCAATTCGATTGCCGCAAGGCACGGTATCCCGGTGATCGAAGACGCTGCCCAGAGCCTGGGGGCGGGGCTGGAAAACAGGCGGAGCGGCAATCTGGCGGGGCTCGGATGCACCAGTTTTTTTCCGACGAAGGTGCTCGGCGGGGCAGGGGACGGCGGAGCGGTCTTCACCAATGATGAAGTGATGGCCGGCGCGCTTCGCGAGATCCGTGACCATGGACAAGGCGGCAAGTACCATCACCTGCGGCTGGGGATGAACGGCAGGATGAGTTCGATCGCCGCAGCTGCCCTGCTGGCGCGGCTCGACCGGTTCAGCAAGGCGTTGGATCGTCGCCGCAGTATCGGTGAGCTATACGACAGGCTCCTCGAACCACTCCGGGAGACTGGTCGTTTGGATTATGTCAGCAGTCCGGACATGGCAGGCAGTGCCCGTTCGCAATATGCCGTCGTTCTGGAGGATCGCGAAGCGCTTGCCAGAGGTCTGCGCGAGGCAGGCATAGAAACGGCAGTTCATTATCCGGTTCCGTTGCACGACCAGCCGGTTCTGCAGCATTGCCGCCGGACTGGTCGCCTGGAAACTGCGTCCATGCTGGCAAAAAGGATCCTGTGTCTGCCCATACATCCCGGCCTGACGGATGAACAGGTGAACCTCACCGTGGAACGACTTGGCGCGCTCGTCCAAGCCTGAACACCCCACTCGTTCCCGAGGCTGATGTCGGTCAGGCCCCGGTAAAGTCCAGAAACCGGCGGCTGAACAATGGCCTTGCCTCGTGACGTGCGATGAGAAGATCGCGCCAGGCGGCGGGATAATCGTCCACGGCCAGCATGTCTGTCGTTTCGTGGTCGATGCCGGGGGCAACTTCGAGCAAGGCGTCCAGATCGCTGAGATCGGGTTTGGGAAGCGTATTGCTGCGGCATGCCTGCCACATTTCAGCATAAAGACCTTCCAGTTTCGAAACCAGAAGCGGCGTGTCGAAGAGGAGGCAGTCGTCCCGGCTCTCGGTCAGGCGTTGACGAAGATCCCGCAGCGCTTGGCGGTCCTTGCCGAGGTCTGCTGCGCGTTTCACGTAATCCTCCGGCGTCGGACAGACGAGCTCCTGAAGACCGGCGGCAGTGACCAGGCTCGCACAGACCCGTGCGGCGAAACATTTTCCGGCAATCGTGAGGACCGGCACGCCCATCCAGAGGGCATCGGAGGCGGTGGTATGGGCGCCATAGGGGGTGGTATCGAGGAAGAGGTCTGCAAGCGGATAACGTGCCAGATGGTCGGGGTTGGCCATCTTCCCGGCGAATACCAGCCTGTCCGGAGCAATGCCTGCCGCTTCGGCACAAGCCTTGAGACGCTGGTCGGTTTCCGTTCCGCCGGTCAGCAGCCAGAGAACGCTTCCCGGTACCTTCTTCAGGATGGCGAACCAGCGGTCCAGGCAGAACCGCGTGATCTTGTGGCTGCCGTTGAAGCAGCAGAACACCGTGCCGTCTTCCGGCAGTCCGAAATCGGAGCGTTGCCAGATGCGCTCGGAAACGACGCGCTTGCGGTTGTTCGGCTGGTAGCAGGGCAGGCGCAGAACCTCTTCGGAATAATAGATCTCGTGGTCCTGCGGAATGATGATGTCGTCGGCGACGACATAGTGATGGAACGGACTGGCCGTCGTGCCCGGAAAACCGAGCCAGTTGACGATGACCGGAGCCGGACGCAGTGCGACCAGCCGCGTGCGGCCTTCCCGGGTATAGCCGTTTACATCGATCAGGATCTGGATGCCGTCTTCGGCGATCAACCGTGCGGCAGCTTCGTCGTCGATGCCGGAAATGGTGCGCCAGTTGTCGGTGGTTTCCCGGAAATTCCGGCTGAGCGGATCATCCGCTGTCGGGCCGCAATCATAGGCGAAGACCTCGACCTTGGACCGCTCATGCAGGCCGAACACTTCCGCCATCAGGTGGCCGACGGCATGTTCGCGAAGATCGGACGACAGGTAACCGATCCGCAGCGGGCCGTCGTGCTCCATGGCTTTTGGCCATGCCTTCATGGGGGCGGTGGGCGTTCCGACGTCCTGGCGGCTGTAGTCGGCGCAAAGGCCAAGCTGAAACAGCGGGTCGTCGCTGAAGGCCGCCGCCGACAGGGGCGACATGGCCCGCACCTGCTGTGAAGGCGTTACCCGTTCCAGCGGCTGCACCACCGGCCACTCGCACTGGCGCTGCCGAAGGGCAATGAAATGCTGCGCGACTTCCCGTTGGTGCGGGTCGAGTTCCAGGCTCTGGCGCAGCATGCTTTCGGCTAGAACATCCTGGTTGGCGGCTTCCAGTGTGCGGGCGATCTGGTTGAGGGCCGTCAGACGAACGGAGAGCGAAGCCGGCGTCACCGCAAGGGTCTGTTCCAGCACTGTGTTCCACTGGCCAACCGCCGCGCCGATATCACCCTGCTGTTCCAGAACACGACCGAGGTTGATATGGGCCGCATGAAAGCTCGGATTGAGGTTCAGCGCGCGCTCCAGGGTCTCGCGCGCAGCTGCCAGCTTGCCGGTTTCGGAAAACAGCACAGACTGGTTGAAAAGCACTGCATACAGCAGTGGGTCATCCGGGTTCTGTGCCACCCAGGTGCCATAGAGAACTTCCGCGGCACCAAAGGAGCCGTTGCCTTTCAGGGCCTCGGCCGCGCCGATGAGTTCAACGATCGACAGGCTGGTTTCATTTGCCATTCGTGGCGGTCCTGGGTGTGTCTGGTGAGTCGGAATGATGGCGCAAGGATCAGGAGACCGCTACAGCCATGGCGGCGATTTGCTCAGGTGTCATGGTCGCGATCTGTGTCTCTGTGAAGTGTCCGATCTGGTCAGCGTCGAGCGCTTCGATCGACTGCGGGCCGAGGGCAGCGATCGCCTGCGCGCTGAGCGAACGGATCTGGGTTCCGGTGAGGCCGGACAGCTGGGCGTAAGACATGGCTCCGATGCGTTCCGGTGCCAGGGCACCCAGCTGAGTGACTGTCAGTGCTCCGACCTGGCGCGAGGTCAGCGCTCCGAACTGGGTAGAGGACAGAATCGAGATTTCACTGCTGGTCAGGTTGGAAACCTGGTTTGCGCTGAGGGAGGCGATCTGGGATGGGGTCAAAGCCGTGAATTGCGCGTTTGACAGGGCGCGCAACTGCACACGCACGAGACCGGCAAGTTGTGACGCGCTCATTTCGGCGATTTCATCCGGAGAAAGACCGGCCAGCGCGCTAGTGGAAATGGATCCGACCTGCGCAGCGCTCAAGCCGCTGATCTGGGTCAGGGTCAGCGCTTCGATCTGGTTTTCCGAAAGCCCCGCAATCGTCGACGGCAAAAGCGCACCGATCATGGTCGAGGTGAAGGCGGTGAACTGGTCTGCAGACAAGGCGCCAATCTGGGTTGCCGTCAGGCCGGAGACCGCCTCTCTGGCAAGAGCGAGAAGCTGTGCTGTCGCCAGACCACCGATCTGGTCCGCGCTCAGACCGGAGATCGCCGACGCCGACAGATATTCCATCTGCGAGGTGGAGAGCGAGCTCAGTTGCGACAGCGTGAGGCCGGCAATGGCGGTGGCGGTCAGGGCCTCCAGTCCGGTCGAACCGAGGGCGCCAAGCTGACCTGAGTTGAACTGCGAGAGCTGCGCTGCCGTCAGTCCCTTGATGCCGCTGGCCGAAAGAGCCGTAATCTGTGCGGGCTTGAGCGCGGCCAACTGGTCGGTGGTCAGGGAGGCGACCTGTGCCCCTGTCAAGCCGCCGGTTGCGGCGGGCGTCAAAAGGCCGATGCGTGTGCTGGAAAGGGAGGCGATCTGGCCGGTGCTCAGTCCGCTGAGCGCGGTGGCCGACAGTGCGCCGAATTGCGGATCTGTGAAGGTGGCAAGCGTCGTTGGCGAAAGCCCGGCAAGTGCTGCTCCGGACAATCCCTCGATCTGGCTGGTCGTCAGAGCTGTGAGCTGGTCTTCCGACAGTGCACTGATTTGTGCCGCACTCAGGCCGGCAACAGCATTTTGGGACAGGGCCGAAACCTGTCCTGTTGTCAGCGCGGCCAGTTGAGGGGCGGACAGGGCACCGGCTGCCGAGCTGGAAAGGCCACCCATCTCGATCAGCGACAATTGAGAGACCCGCAGTGGCGTCAGTGTGCCGATCTGCGTTGCCGTCAAGGCTGCAGCCTGGGTGGCGGTCATGCTCGCCCATTGTCCGCCGGAGAAAGCTGCAAGGCTCGTTGCATCGAGTGCGGCAATCGTTGTTGTCGAAAGCCCGGCAACATGCTTTCCGCTGAACATGGCGAGCTGGCCGGCTGACAACCAGGAGAATTGATCGGCCGCCAGACCGGACAGACCGGAAGGTGTCAGCGCCGCAACCTGACGTGTGCCAAGCGCTCCGATCTGATCCTGGGTGAGAGCGCCGACTTGCGCTGCCGACAATCCCGCAATCTGTGTCGTTGCCAGTCCGGCTATCGTTGCGCTTTCAAGGGACGCGATCTGCGCTGGTTTGAGTGCAGCGAGCTGACCGGCGGTCAATGCGGAAAACTGCTCCCCGGACAATCTGGAAAGCACGGCAGTACCGCTTCCTGCCAGGGCTCCGGGAGCAATCGCGGCTACCTGATCCGGATCGAACCGGGAGATCTGTTCCTGCGAAAGGCTCGAGAGGACCGTGGACGAAAGTCCGCCGATACCGGCTGTCGACATGGCAGCGATCTGATTTCCGGTGAGGGCGGCGGTCTGCTCAGTTGTCAGGGCACCTGTCTGCCTTGCCGTGAGGGCCTTTACCTGATGCGTGCTGAGGCTGGCGATCGTGCCCGGCGCCAGGCTTGAAATGACACTCGTGGAGAGCCCTGATATCTGCTCGGAGGTCATCGACAGCAGTTTGTCCGGGCCAAGCTGGTCTGCCTGGGTCGGGGTCAGACCGGCAAGGGCCTTCGAAGACAGGCCGGAGATCTGCCTGTCGGTAAGAACACCCAGTTGCCCGGCACTCATGGCGCCGAGACCTTCGGCGGAAAGCCGCTGTATCTGCGTTTTAGACAGGCTCTCGATCTGCGTGGTCGATAGCGCTCCGACCTGATCGCCGTTCAGAAGGCCGATGGTGATTGCAGCGAGGCTGGATATCTGGCTGGTCGAGAGTGCGGAAACAGCTGCCGGAGCAAGGCCTTTCCAGGCTGCGGCTGAAAGCGCGTTCAGTTGTGTTGTCGACAGGGAGGCGGAGGTCGCCGGGCTCAGGCCTGCAGCAGCGTCTCCGGATATGGCGCTGACCTGGGTGGTCGTCAGCCCGGCAATCTGGCTGGTCGTGAAAGCGCCGATCTGATCAGCCGACAGCGATCCGATCTGCGTTCTCGTGAGCGCGCTGATCTGTGATGTGGAGAGGGAGGCGGTCTGTGTGGTGGTTAGTCCGGTCAGCGCCGCGGTGCTCAGACTGCTGATCTGCGACCGTGACAGCGCCGCGATCTGCTCACTCGAAAAGGCTTCAAGGGCTTCATCACCCAGGCCCGCAATTTGTGTGGTGCTCAGGGCTGCAAGCTGTTCGTTGGTGAGGGCGGCTGCCTGAGTGGCCTTGAGCGCGCCGATCGTTCCGGCGCTGAGGCTTTTCACCTGTGTTGCCGACAAGGCGGATATCTGGCCGGTGCTGAAAGACTGGATCTGCGTCGTGGCCAGGCCCGCCATCGCCGTGCCGGTCAAGGCGGCCAGCTGGGCATCGCTCAAGGTTGCAATTGCGGTTCGTGTCAGGCCCTTGATCCCGGTGGCCGAAAGGGCTGCGGTTTGGGTGGTGGTCAGCGCTTCCACCTGTGCCGTTGTCAGGCGGGTCACCTGCGCCGCGTTGAAACTGGCGATCTGGGTTGCTGTCAGCGCCGCGATCTGACCTGGCACCAGGGCTTCGAACTGGGTTGCGTTCAAGGCCTTCAACTGAACCCCTGTCAGGCCGTGCAACTGGGCTGTTGTCAGGCCCGACACGTCGGAGGCGGAAAGACCTGCGAGACCTGTTGCAGACAAAGCGCCGATCTGCTTGTCGCTCAGCGCCAGGATCTGCTCGGGCGACAGCGCATCGACCTGATCGTCGGTCAGGCCTTTCATCTGTGTTGTTGTCAGGGAGCCGAGTTGTGTCGTCGTCAGGGCGGCGATGGTCTCTTCACGCAAACCGCCGATTGCGGCTGCCGTCAGTTCTCCAAACTGCGCGTTCGACAGAGAGCCGAGTTTGGTCGCCGTCACCGCCGCCATCTGCGTCTGGGTCAGGGCACGCAATTGCAGGGAGCTGAACTGGGCCAGCTGGTCCGCGGACAATGCGGCGATCTGGGTTGCGCCGAGAGATGCGGTCTGTGTGGCTGTCAGTCCGGCAATCTGGGTTTTCTCAAGCCCCGCAATAACGTCGCTGTTCAGGCCGGCAAGCCCGGAGGCCGACAGCGAGCTGATCTGTTTGGCAGATAGCACGGCCGCCTGGGTCGAAGAGAGCACTTCGGTCTGGGTGCTGTCGAGGGCGCCTAGTGCGGCAGGTGCAAGGCTTGCCACCTGTGTTGTCGACAGGGAGGCAATCTGGTCCCGGGTCAGGCCCTTGGCCTGATTGGCGACAAGGGATGTGATCTGCGTTGTCGTGAAGGCGTCGAATTGCACCGTACTCAACTGGCCGACGGCGGTGCTGGAAAGAGCTGAAACCTGTGTGTTGCTCAGCGCCGCAATCTGGTCCGGTGTCAGAGCAGCGATCTGGCCGGAGCCGAGGGAAGAAATGCCGGCTGCCGAAAGGGCGTTCAGGCGCTCGCCCCGCAGGGCGGAAACCTGAGCATCCGTCAGGCCGGCAGTGTTGCCGGCAAGGGCTGCAATCTGGGTCGTGGACAACGCCTGGAACTGATCGGACGACAGCCATGAAACCGCCGATGCGGTCAGGCTTTTCACCTGTGCGCCGGTGAGAGCCGCGACTTGCGTTATCGACAGCGCTGCAAGCTGGTCCGTTCCAAGGGCGGCGATTGCCTGGCCCGAGAGACCGGCAATCTGGGTCGGGGCAAGCTGGCTGAGCTGGCTCGTCGAGAAGAACCCGATCTGGGAGCCGGTCAGGCCCGACAGGGCAGTGGCAGTCAGGCTTTCCAGCCTGTCTGGCGTCAGGGTCGCGATATGGCTTTCACTCAAACCGCGGATCTGCGCCGGGGCAAGATCGGCAAGTTGCGTGTTGCCGAGCGCCGCAAACTGCTCGGCACTCAGGCTTGCGAAGGCGGTTTCGGTCAGGCTTCGCAACTGGCTGGTCGACAGGTTCGACAGGAAGCTGCTCGACAGCGCTTCCATCTGCTCCGGTCCGAGAGCGGCAATCGTGGTGGTGGAAAAGCCCTTGATGGCTGTGCTGTTGAAGGCGGCGATCTGGTCGCTGCTGAGCTGGCGGATTGTCGTGCCATTCAGGGCTAGCGCCTGAGCATAGCCCATCGAGCCGATCTGCTCGGTGCTGAAAGTTCGGAGCTGTTCGGCGGAAAAGGCCCGCATCTGGGGAGCGGTCAGCGAGCGGACCTGCAGTGAACCGAGAGCGCCGATCTGGGTTTCATCCAGTGCGGCGATCATCGTGGTGCCGATGCCGCGCACCTGGTTGACGCTCAAGGCGCCGATCTGGTCGGTCGACAGGGCGTCGAACTGGGTCTCGTTGAACCCAGCGATCACGAAACTGGACAGGGCGCTCAGGCGTGTGCCGGTAAGAAGCGCGATCTGGGTTTCCTTCAGCGCTTTGCCCTGTGTCGCGGTGATCGAGGTCAGTTGGGTCTCGGTCAGCGCCTTGAACTGGTCTTCGGAAAACAGCGACAGGTCGCCGGCGGTCAGTCCCTGGAATTGTGTGGTGGTCAGACTGGCGATGCGGGTCTCGCTGAGGCCGGAAATGACCTCGTTGTTGAGCGAGGTGATCTGCGTTGCCGAGAAAGACGCGAACTGGTCCGCAGTCAGGGAGGCGACCTGCTGAGCCCCGAGGGCAGCCACCGCCGTCCGGGTCAATTGACCGATCTGTGAGAAGTTCAGCGCGCCGAGCTGGGTCTCGTTCAGGTAGCGCGTCTGTGTCTGGGTAAGGCCCTGGATTTGGGCCTTGCTGAAATTTGCGATCTGCGGAGCCGTCAGCGCACCGATCTGCGTGGTCGTCATGGCGCCGATGGAGGTTCCGGAAAAAAACCTGATCTGCCCGGGGCTGAAGGTCTGGATCTGGTCCTCGGAGAAAGACTGAACCTGCCTGGTCGACAGCACGGAGACCTGCTGGGCTGTGAGCCCGGCTAGCTGGGAGGACGTCAGCGCGGATATTTCCGGCAGTGTCAGCCCTTTCACCTGGGTGGTCGACAGCGTGCCGATATGGGTGGCGGTCAGGGCGCCGAACTGGGTCGTCGTCAGTGCGGCGATGCTCTGGCTGCTGAGGGCGCGGAACTGGGTGCTGGCGAGCGACAGCAGCGTGTCGACGCTGATCGCCTTCACCTGCGGCATCGTCAGGCTGCCCATGTGGGTGGTCGTCAGCTGGCCGGATTGTTCCGCCGTCATTGCCGCAACCTGGTCCACGGTCAGATTGCGGAATTGCGACACGCTCAGCATGCCAAGCTGGGTGCTGGCCATGCCGGAAAACTGTTCCAGGCTCAGGCCCGCCACTCTCGCGGGTGAAAGCGCCTTCACCTGCAGGCTGGTCAGTGCTGAAATATCGTCAGAGCCGAAATGCGAAAACTGGCTGTCGGAAAACCCGGCAAGGACGGATGTCGCAAAGCTCTTGACCTGACCGGGCGAAAACGCCTCGATCTGTGTTCCGGAAAGATCCTGGATCTGGGTGGCCGAAAGGGCGGCGATCTGGGGTGCCGTCAGCGCCTGCAACTCGCTCGCGGAGAAGGCGGCAAGGTCCTCCGCCGTCAGTTGCCGGATCTGGGTGGTGGTCAGCGCGCGGATATGGTCCGCGTCGTCGGTGCTGACTTCCTGGTAGGTGATCGCATCGTAACTGGCGAGCGTCTGGGACGAGGTGAGGGTGCTGGTTCCAGGTCCCGTCGCCGTTTGTCCGGAAGTTGTATCGGAAGATGGCTCCTCCGTGGCCGGAGACACCGACGTGCTTGCAGGTGAGACGTAGAAGGTTGCCGCGCTGGGCGTGGCGTTGATTGTCGTCACTTAAGGAGGTTCCAGAAAGCCCCATAGCGGGCCGAAGGCTGCTCAGCAACTTCCGTGCCAGTGCCTGTTTTTGCGAAAAACGCTGATTTCTCCTGTTGAATGGATGCTGGCTGTTGGTCGCGTCGGACAAAATCTTCCGCTGTCCCCAGGTAAAATTCGCCCGGTGCTGGTGGTGCGCTCGGCAGGAAATGCCCTGGCGCGGCCATGCCATGGGCCGGCATTGGCTGAGGGGTCTCCGAGCAAACGCAGCTTGATGGAGAAGCTGTCTGGCGGAATTGGCCGAGAGATTTTGATCCGCGGCAGCTTTGTAATACTGCCGGGCGTCTTTGGCACGGCGTGTGCTAGGCGCGATTTAACGGCCGAGCGGGTAGGCGGCCGGGCTTTCGCAGCTACCCTGGAACACACCACGTCATGTCCCTTCCCATACTGATCACCGGAAGTGCCGGCCTTATCGGGTCCGCCCTTGTGGACACGCTGACGGCGCTGGGCCGTCCTGTCCGTACGTTTGATATTGCCGATGCTGGGCAGGACAGCCGCGACGGCGTTGCGGTTGAAGACGCAGTGCGGGGCTGTGGCGGCGTTATTCACCTGGCAGCAGTGTCCCGGGTGCTTTGGGGTGAGCATAATCCCGTGCTGTGCCGGGACGTGAATGTCGGGGGAACCCGCAACGTTCTTGCAGCTGCTGCAAATAGCGGGAGCCGTCCCTGGGTTCTCTTCGGCAGCAGCCGGGAAGCCTATGGGCCGGTCACCCGATTTCCGGCAGATGAAGACACTGCACGCTGCCCGATGAATGTCTACGGACGGTCGAAGCTGGCAGGCGAGAAGCTGGTGGAGGCAGCCCAGGAGGCCGGTGTCAAGGCCGCTATCCTGCGGTTCTCGAACGTCTATGGCCGGATTTCCGATCATGCGGACCGTGTTGTTCCCGCCTTCGCAAGAGCCGCCGCCGAAGGGCGCAGATTGCAGGTCGAGGGCCGCAATCATGTCTTCGACTTCAATTATCTGGATGATGTCGTTGACGGTATCCTGAAGATGGTCACTTTCATCGAGGCGGAACGGAAGGCGCCGCCGCCTGTGCAATTCGTCTCCGGGGTCGGCACCAGCCTGACCGAACTTGCCGAAGCCAGCGTACGGCTTGCCGGAACGGCCGCCGAAATCCACCATGTCGGGCCGCGCAGCTTCGACGTCAACGGCTTCGTCGGATCGGGGGAACGCGCCCGGCAATTGCTTGGCTGGCAAACGAAGACAAGCATAGAGGATGGGCTTGCGCATATGGTCCGGGCCTTTGCGGATGCAAATGGCGAGGCGCAGCTTGCAGAGCCTGCATGTGCCTTCAGTGCAGGTGCTCCTGACCCCGGTCTGTCCGCTGTTTGATTGCTGTTCCTTGAGCCGGTGCCGGTTGAAACGACCGGCCTGGCTTGCCCTGTTGCCATGAATCGGATTAGCTGCAGGAAAGCGTGGCCAATGGCGCCATATTGCTTCTGCAACGCTTGCCCGCGATTTGCAATTGCCTGATATCCTTGGGGAAATTTCTTCCGTCAATCGCCGTAAAGCGGATTTTTGATTGACGTATGTCAGAATGCTGCGCGACATTGTCTCCCTGTCGGTCAGCGGGTGTCCGGTCGATCCCGCGGGGGCGCCCGGACGCTGATCGGCGTTGAAGTGGTGGATCATCTTGTCTGCGTTCACGAGAACGCGGGATGGTCCGGGAGACGTAATGGTCAAGCCAACCGTACACGATATCGCCCGGGAGGCCGGGGTCAGCCTGTCGACCGTCGACCGGGTCTTGAACGGGCGTGCGGATGTGCGCCCGAAGAACGCGGAGCGGGTGAAGGAAGCTGTCCGCAAGCTCGGCTATGTGCGCGATACCAATGCGGCCAATCTCGCCAGGCAGCGCCAGTACAAATTCGTGTTCGTTCTTCCCGAAGGGCCCAATCATTTCGTCGAAACGCTGGTGGCCGCGGTCGAAGAAGCGTCCGGTGCGCAGGTGGCGGACCGGACCGACGTCAGCGTGTTGCTGGTCGACGCCGCCGATCCGCACGCGGTTGTCGACAAGCTGAAGACCCTGGACCTGTCCGAACTGGACGGCGTTGCCATGATGGTTCCGGAAACACCGCAGGTGCGCGATGCCATCGCGCATATCAAGAGTGCAGGTGTTTACGTCGTCGCGCTGGTGTCGGACCTGCCGAACTCGAAATGCCACTATTTTGCAGGTGTCGACAATTTCTCCGCCGGCAAGACCGCAGGGGCGCTGTTGGGCAAGTTCTTGCGCAACGAGACCGGCAGCATCCTGGTGGTGACCAATTCCATGGTGGCGCGTGACAGTATCGAGCGCCGCTTCGGTCTGGACGAAGTGCTGTCGCGGGACTTTCCGCAACTGAAAACCCTGCCGACGATCGAATTCTACGACGATCCGGACCGGATCCATGAAACCCTTGACCACGCGCTCAAGGCACATCCGGAGCTGAAGGCGGTTTATTCCATGGGGTCGGGCAATGCGGCCATGCTGGATGCATTGCGTGAGCATGGCGTTTCCGGACGGTTTGTGGTGATCGCTCACGATCTGACGCCCGTAACGCGGCAGGCTCTTGCCGATGGCGAACTTGATGCTGTCATCGCCCAGAATGTCGGTCATCTCGTGCGCAGTGCCCTGCGGGTCTTGCGGGCCAAATGCGACGGCACGGACATCTATGAGGCGCAGGAAAAGATCCGGATCGAGATCATCATGCGCGAAAACCTCTATTGAGGCTGGCCGCTCCGGCCAAGAGTTCTGTCCCCTAAAAATAAGTAAAATCAATATCATGTCCTGTGTTGTCGGCATGAATCAGGTCTGATTGGCCTCAAAAAGAAAGACGTATGTCAGTTTTTTGATTGACGTGACATACGTATGTCAGATAGCGTGAGCCTGCACTTGGAGGAGTGCTGCGGTCCGGCATGCGCCGGCACGCGACCATTCGGGAGGACTTCACCCATGAAAACTGCGAAACTTCTCGCGGCAACCGCCATTGTTGCGGTTAGCGGACTATCTGTTTCCAATGCGCAGGCCGATGAGCTGACGCTGTGCTGGGCGGCCTGGGATCCGGCCAACGCGCTGGTCGAGCTGTCGAAGGAATTTGAAGCCGAGTACGGCCACACCATGAATTTCGAATTCGTGCCCTGGCCGAACTTCGCCGACCGTATGCTGAACGAGCTGAACTCCGGCGGCAAACTGTGCGATCTGCTGATCGGCGACAGCCAGTGGATCGGCGGCGGCGCGGAAAACGGCCATTACGTCAAGCTGAACGACTTCTTCGAGAAGGAAGGCATCAGCATGGACGATTTCGCTCCGGCGACCGTCTACGCCTATTCCACCTGGCCCAAGGGCGAGCCGAACTACTATGCGCTGCCGGCCATGGGCGATGCCAACGGCTGGTTCTATCGCAAGGACTGGTTCGAAATGCCGGAAATTCAGGCTGCCTTCAAGGAGAAGCACGGCCGTGACCTGGCTCCGCCCAAGACGCAAGCTGAGCTTCTGGAAGTCGCACAGTTCTTCCAGGGACGCGAGATCGACGGTCAGACCCGGTACGGCGCGTCCATCTTCACCGAGCGCGGCTCAGAAGGTATCACCATGGGTGCGACCAGCGCGCTTTATCCGTTCGGCTTCAAATACGAGATGACACCGGGCAAATACGACATGGAAGGTGCGGTCAACTCGCCCGAGGCCGTGGCGGGACTGGAGTTCTACAAGGAACTCTACAAGACCGGCACGCCCCCGGGCTACACCGACAGCTACATGGAACAGTCCCTCGATGCCTTCAAGTCGGGGCAGGTGGCCATGGCCATGAACTGGTTCGCCTTCTTCCCCGGCCTCTATGCCGACCCGGATGTGGGCGGCGACAAGATCGGCTTCTTCGTCAATCCCGGCCAGAACCGGGAAGCCTCGACGCTCGGCGGGCAGGGCATCTCCGTGGTGGCCTATTCCGACAAGCAGGATGCGGCGCTTGAGTACATCAAGTGGTTCGCGCAGCCGAGCGTTCAGAAGAAGTGGTGGGATCTCGGCGGCTATTCCTGCCATGTCAGCGTCCTCAGCGATCCGAGCTTCCCGGACAGTGCGCCGTTTGCGTCCGACTTCCTTCTGGCCATGGATAACGTGATGGATTTCTGGCAGGAGCCGGCTTACGCCGAACTGCTGCTGGCGATGCAAAAACGCCTTCATGACTATGTGGTTGCCGACCAGGGCACCGCACAGGAAGCGCTCGACAAGCTGATCGCCGACTGGACCGAAACCTTCGAGGACGAAGGCAAGCTCTGACGGCTCGAGGCGAACCCTGACGATACCAATGCGCGTCAGGGTTTGACCTGTCCTTGTCTCGGCGGATGGCCGGTCTTTTGGCGGCCATGTCCTGATCCTGCCTCTGCGGACGGCCCGCCTTCTGGCGGGCTGTCTCACCCTGAAAGACCGGCCGGCCCGGCCCGTGCTTTCCGGAACCGTTTCTCAAGAAGAGCGTCTCATGTCCGACACCCCGATAGACCGAGTAGCAAAGGCAACGCCGCCCACCGTTGCCGCGAAAATCCGAGGGCTTTCCGACCGTACGATTGCCTGGCTTTTTGTCGCTCCGACAATTTTCCTGCTGCTTGCGGTCAATATCTTCCCGTTGATCTGGACGATCAATCTCAGTTTCACGAATTTCCGGGCCAATCGGCCCAACCGCGATGTCGAATACATCGGCCTGCGCAATTACGAGCGCATCCTGACCGATGGCGACATCTGGCTGACCATGCAGGCGACCGCGCATTTCCTGTTCTGGACCATCGTCCTGCAGGTGCTGATCGGTTTCACCCTGGCCTGGCTGATCAACCGGAAATTCAAGGGCAACGATCTGTGGACCACCCTGATCGTGCTGCCGATGATGTTGTCGCCGGCCGTTGTCGGTAACTTCTGGACCTTTCTCTACCAGCCGCAGATCGGTCTCTTCAATTACGGTGTGTCCTTCTTCACCGGGGTCGATCCGGCATCCTTCCAGATGATCGGCGACGTGGCGCTCGCGCCCTGGGCCATCGTGATCGTCGATACCTGGATGTGGACCCCCTTCGTGATGCTCATCTGTCTGGCAGGCCTCCGATCGATACCGGACTATATCTACGAGGCCGCGGAAATCGATCGGGCCAGCAAGTGGCGCCAGTTCTGGACGATCACTGTGCCCATGGTGCTGCCCTTCCTCATGCTGGCAGTCCTGTTCCGCGGCATCGAGAACTTCAAGATGTTCGATCTTGTGGTGCAGCTCACCGGCGGTGGCCCCGGCTCCGTGACCGAACTCACCTCCATCAACCTGAAGCGTGAAGCCTTCGAGAAGTGGCGCACCGGCTATGCCTCCGCCTACGCGATCGTCCTTTTCGTGACTGTCTTCGGCCTCGCGTCGATCTACGTCAAAGCTCTGAACAAGGTGAAGGAAAGATGAGCAGCTATTCCATCACAGAACCGTCTTCGCGGCAGAAGTGGGTGGCCGGGTCGCTGGTCATCGCCTACGCGGTCATCACCCTGCTGCCGCTGGTCTGGATCCTGACAACAGGGTTCAAGTCTCCGGTCGATGCCATCGCCTATCCACCGAAGGTGCTCTTCGAGCCGTCGCTGGAAGGCTACGTCAACCTCTTCACCACCCGCACCCGCGTGTCGCCGGAACAACTTCAGGCGCTGCCGCCGCCCGCTACCTGGTACGAGGAAATCGTGCGTAACCGCGACATGGTGATCGCGGGCCCCTCCCGCTACGGCGAAAGGTTCCTGAATTCGGTCATCATCGGATTTGGCTCCACCTTCCTGTCGGTGTTCCTCGGAACACTCGCCGCCTATGCCTTTTCAAGGTTCAAGGTGCCGCTGAAGGACGACCTGCTGTTCTTCATCCTGTCGACAAGAATGATGCCGCCGATCGCGGTCGCGATCCCGATCTTCCTGATGTTCCGCACCCTTGGGCTGTCGGATACGCACCTGGGCATGATCCTGCTCTATACGGCGGTCAATATCTCGCTTGCGGTCTGGCTGCTGAAGGGCTTCATCGACGAGATCCCGCGAGAATACGAGGAAGCGGCGCTGATCGACGGCTACACCCGCTTCCAGGCGTTCTACAAGGTGGTGTTGCCGCAGGCGGCAACGGGCATCGCCTCGACGGCCATCTTCTGCCTGATCTTCTCGTGGAACGAATATGCCTTCGCGGTGCTGCTGACCTCCGGTACGGCGCAGACGGCTCCCCCCTTCATTCCGACCATCATCGGCGTCGGCGGCCAGGACTGGCCGGCGGTCGCTGCAGGGGCAACCCTGTTCCTGGTGCCGGTCATGGTCTTCACCATCCTGCTTCGCAAACATCTCCTGCGCGGCATCACCTTCGGAGCGGTCCGCAAATGATCAGCGATTTCATGAGCGGCCTCGTCCGCCTGCGCCGCGGGTCCTGGGAAATGCTCGCATCCCTTCTGATCGCCATTGGTGTGATCATGCTGATGCAGCCGGTCTTCCTGTGGGCCTACACCTATTCCTTCATCGTCACGCTGACCGGAACAGTCATGTTCATCATCGTCAGCCACTTTCCGGAGTGACTGTCTTGGCAGAGATCGTAATCAGAAACCTTCGGAAGGAATTCGGCGACTTCACTGCCGTGCAGTCGTCTTCCTTCAAGATCGAGGACGGTGAGTTCTTCATGCTGCTCGGCCCGTCCGGCTGCGGCAAGACCACCACCTTGCGCATGATCGCCGGGCTGGAGCTGCCGACGTCGGGCGAGATCTATATCGACGGCGAGGAGGTCGGCCAACGGCCGGCGAGCCAGCGCGATATCGCCTTCGTCTTCCAGATGTTCGCCCTCTACCCGCACATGAATGTGCGCAAGAACATCTCCTATCCTCTGGTCAGCCAGGGCATGCCGAAACATCAGGTTGCCGAGAAGGTGGCGGAAGTTGCCCGCATTCTCGGGATCGAGAAGATCCTCGACCGGCCGGTGGGCGGGCTTTCCGGCGGCGACCGCCAGCGCGTCGCGCTCGGCAGGGCCATCGTCCGGGATCCGAAAGCCTTCATGATGGACGAGCCGCTCGGTGCGCTCGATGCGGAGTTCCGCGAGCATATGGCGGAGGAGCTGCGGGCCCTGCATGACCGCATGGGCGCCACCACTGTCTATGTCACCCACGACCAGCTGGAGGCGATGCAGATGGGCGACAAGATCGTGGTCATGAACCATGGCGTCATCGAGCAGTTCGGCACGCCGCAGGATATCTACGACAAGCCGGCAACCATGTTCGTTGCCGACTTCATCGGCTCGCCGCCGATGAACTTCCTGCGCTTTCACGGCGAGGTCCATGCGGGCGCGTCCAAGGTGATGATGCATCACGAGGAGCTGGACGTACCGCGGCTGATGGAACCCTTTGAAGGTGACATGGTCTTCGGCATCCGTCCGGAGCACATCACGCTCAACGACAGCGGATCCTACCGGGGTGAGGTTCTGGCCGCCGAATATCTCGGCACCACGCAGATCGTCACGTTGAAGACCGCCTCCGGTGAGCTGAAGGCCCGCATTCCCTCAGACCAGCCTGTTCGCGCCGGTGAATTTGTCGGCCTCGAATTCAACGGATCAACGGTGACGCTGTTCGACAATCAGTCGGGGCGGGCGCTGCGGTCGGAACTGAACGAGGGAGTGCTTGCTCATGGCTGAAGTCAGGCTGTCAGGCCTCACCAAGCGGTTCGGCGATACGCTCGCTGTCGATGAGGTGAGCATGAACATCCCCAATGGCGCCTTCGTGACGCTGCTGGGGCCGACAGGGGCCGGGAAGACCACCATCCTGCGTCTGATCGCGGGACTGGAACAGCCGGACGCCGGCGACGTCGTCATCGCGGGGCGGTCGGTGGTTGGAGACACGCCGGCGCAGCGCAACGTCGCCATGGTGTTCCAGCAATATTCGCTCTATCCGCACATGAGCGTGCGGGAGAACCTGGCATTTCCGCTTCGCTCGCCCTTGCTCAAGACGCCTGCGGACGAGATCGACCGCAAGGTTGCCGAAGTGGCCGAAGTCTTGCGCATTTCGCACAAGCTTGCCAACAAGGCAACCAACCTTTCCGGCGGCGAAATGCAGCGGGTGTCCATCGGCCGGGCACTGGTGCGCGATCCGTCCATCTATCTGATGGACGAACCGCTTTCCTCGCTCGATGCCAAGCTGCGGTCGGACCTGCGCATCGAGTTGAAGCGCATCCAGGAAAGCCTGGGGGCGACGTTGCTTTACGTGACCCATGACCAGATTGAAGCCATGACCATGGCAACGCACGTCGGCGTTCTTGATCATGGCCGCCTGGTGCAATTCGGATCGCCGCGCGAGATCTACGAGAACCCGGTCAATCTCTATGTCGCCGGGCGTCTCGGCCAGCCACGCATCAACGTGCTGCCGGCCGATCTTTTCGCCGGTGCGCCGAGCGGTGCCAAGACCATCGGTCTGCGTCCGGAGCATATCGCGCAAGGCGAAGGCAAGGTATCGGAAGTTCGCCGGGTCGAACATCTGGGTGATCAGACCCGGCTGCATCTATCTCTGGATGGACATTCCGTCGTAACGCTGTCAGACAGCCACACCGCCCTGGAACCGGGCGACACTCTCGCCATTCAACCAAGAAATCCGCTTTTCTTCGACGCCAGCGGCGCTCGCATTTCCTGAGGAGACGGGACATGAAGCAATTCATCAATACCAAGGAAACGCTCGTCACCGAAGCGATTGACGGCATGCTGCGCACGGCCGGCGGACGGCTCGCCCGTCTCGACGGTTATCCGCATATCAAGGTGGTGGTGCGCACCGACTGGGACAAATCCAAGGTGGCGCTTGTCTCCGGCGGCGGCTCTGGTCATGAGCCAAGCCATGCAGGTTTCGTCGGCCAGGGCATGCTCACGGCGGCCGTCTGCGGCGAGGTGTTTGCCTCGCCCTCCGTGGATGCGGTACTGGCGGGCATTCTGGCCGTCACCGGCAAGGCCGGCTGCCTGCTGATCGTCAAGAACTACACCGGCGACCGGCTGAACTTCGGTCTGGCGGCCGAGCGGGCCCGCTCCTTCGGACTGAAGGTCAACATGGTGATTGTCGATGACGACGTTGCCCTGCCGGACCTGCCGCAGGCGCGCGGTGTCGCCGGTACGCTGTTCGTGCACAAGATCGCCGGAGCGCTCGCCGATCAGGGCGCGGATCTGGAGACGATTACCGAGGCGGCGAAGAAAACCATCGGCGGTGCGATCTCGATCGGCATGTCGCTGGACACCTGCACGGTGCCTGGCTCGCCCAAGGAAGACCGGATTGCCCATGGCAAGGCGGAACTCGGGCTTGGCATTCACGGCGAGGCGGGGATCGAGCAGGTTGATTATTCGAATGCCCGCGCCGCCATGGCCATGGTGGTGGACCGGCTAGCACCGAACCTCGCACCCGGACCTCATGTGGCGATCGTGAACAACCTGGGCAGCACGACACCTCTTGAAATGTCGGTGCTTCTGGAAGAGCTCACGGCCTCGCGCATCGGCAGCCAGATCCGCTGGGTCATCGGCCCCGCGGCGATGATGACCTCGCTCGACATGCATGGGTTCTCCGTGTCGCTGCTACCGGTCGGCAAGACGGAAGAAGCCCTGCTGCAGGCGCCGGTCGCACCCTGGGCGTGGCCCGGCTGTCTTGCGCTTGGCGCGGTTTCGGTCCTGCCCCTGCCGGACGGCCTGACGCCGATCCAGCCGCTGCCGTCCAAGAACCCGGAGACGCGTAAGTTCATCGAACGGTGTTGCGACATCCTGATCGCGGCCGAGGACGATCTCAATGCGCTTGATGCCAAATCGGGCGATGGCGACACCGGCAGCACGCTTGCCACCGCGGCCCGGGCGCTGGTGAAGGCACTCGACCGGTTGCCGCTGGCGGATCTCACTCAGCTTTATCGCGCAATCGGTCTGGAACTCAGCCAGACAATGGGCGGGTCTTCCGGTGTCCTGCTGGCGATCTTCTTTGCCGCTGCCGGCGATGCGTCCTCCAGCGGCCGTGGGGCCATTGGGGCGTTGAAGGCCGGTCTTGACCGGATCATGCAGGTGGGCGGCGCCCAGCCGGGTGACCGCACCATGATCGACGCTCTGCTGCCGGCGCTCAACGCTCTGGAAAACGGTGTCGAGGCGGCTGCTGCCGAAGCCCGTCAGGGCGCGGACGCCACGTCGCGGATCACGCGGGCGCGGGCGGGCAGGGCATCCTACGTCTCGGAGGCGAACCTCTCCGGTCACAACGATCCGGGCGCGGAGGCCGTCGCCCGGCTGTTCGAGCAACTGACCCTCTCACCGGCCCTTACCTCCAAGTCCGCGTAGGCCGGCACCTGACCGGCAGGCCGGGCTTCGAGCCCACGGCCTGCCGGTGCTTTCCCTGATTTTCCATTCTATTGAAACAGCTTCTGGTCGCGTGTCCTCGCCAATGGTGTTCCGGCGTTCGGATAACCGGCAAGGCCCGGGACATTGCGATCTCCGGCAGGCTTTCCACAAATTCCCGTTGGCTTGATGTTACCGCTTTGATGCCCTTGCGTTAGGTAAGGTGCCTGTCGTCATGCCGGCTGGCGGGTCTTCCTTTGCAGGAAGTGGCAGGGTTGATGATAAAGACGTTTTCTGTCCATTCTTCTCACGGAAACCCTTGCCTTCGGGATTGATCCATCACAAACTCCGGCAAATTTTACGGGATCTTGTGATGCTTTTGCGGCTGACCAGAATGTATAACTTTCCGATTGGTCGCCTGCATGCAAAGCTCAAGGCGAAGGGAGTGAACCAGGTCGCCAAATAGAGCTTGAAAAAAGTTATGTAATATAACTATTATAGATCATCATCTGATCGGAGGGAGGAATCCGGTCAGGTTTTGAAGTTGATCGAACAGGGAGGAAACCATGATCAACTTGCATAAGCAGTTTGCCAAACTGGCTGTGGCTGCGACTGTCTCCGCAATCGCACTTGGCGGGAGCATGTCGTCCACACTTGCGCAGGAAGTCACGCTGCGCCTGCACCAGTTCCTGCCGGCTCAGGCCAATGTACCCAAGAACGTTCTCGACCCCTGGGCCGACAAGATCGAAGCGGAATCCGGTGGGCGCATCAAGATCGAGCGTTATCCGGCCATGCAGCTGGGCGGCAAGCCGCCGGAGCTGATCGATCAGGTGGTCGATGGTGTCGTTGATATCGTCTGGACCGTTGCCGGTTATACCCCGGGTCGCTTCCCGCGCGCAGAAGTGTTCGAGCTTCCGTTCACGATGACGGATGCGGAGACCATGTCCCGTGCCTACTGGAAACTTGCCGAAGAAACGATGATGGATGAGGACTTCGCGCGCTTCAAGCCGCTGGCCCTCTGGGTTCATGGTCCTGGTGTCATCCACTCCAGCAAGCCGATCGTCGCACTGTCCGACCTGAACGGCGTCAAGCTGCGTGCACCGACCCGTGTCACCAACAAGCTGTTCTCCAATCTGGGTGCAACGCCGATCGGCATGCCGGTTCCGGCCATTCCGGAAGCGCTCAGCAAGGGTGTTGTCGATGCGACGGTTATTCCGTGGGAAGTCGTCGGCGCGCTGAAGGTGAACGAGCTGGTCAAGAACCACACCGAGTTCCCGGGCAAGGCGCTCTACACCACGTCCTTCATCTTCGGGATGAACAAGGACAAGTACGACAGCCTGCCGGACGACCTGAAGGCCATCATCGACGCAAACTCCGGTGAGGAATTCTCTGCCTTCGCCGGCAAGCAGATGCAGGCCGATGATGCCGGCCCGCGGGCCGCAGCCGTGGAGATGGGCAACAACATCATCACGCTGACGGACGAGCAGGCTGCCGAGTGGGAAGCCGCCGCTCAGGGCACCATCGACGAGTGGTACGCCGAAATGGATGCCAAGGGCATCGACGGCAAGGCGCTGCAGGCCCGTGCCGAAGCGCTGATGGCCAACTGACCGTCATGAAGCAGCCCTCCGGAACCTGGTGTTCCGGAGGGCATCCTTCGACAGGATACACGTAAAATGCTGCTCACTCTGGTGGAGCGTCTCGCGCGCTTCATGGCGATCCTTGGCGGTCTGGTTCTGACAGCGCTGATCGGGCTGACCTGTGTCAGCGTGCTTGGCCGCGGGCTGAACACATTCGGTCATTCCGAATTTATGACCTCGCTGTCCGAAAGCGCCGCCAACGCGCTGATCGCGACCGGTGTCGGTCCGGTTTCCGGCGATTTCGAGCTGGTCGAAGCGGGGATCAGCTTCACCATTTTCGCCTTTCTGCCCATCTGTCAGCTTAAGCGGGGGCACGCCACCGTGGACGTTTTCGCCGGCAGTTTTCCGCGCTGGATGAACCGGTGGCTGGAAGTCGTGTGGGAGGTTCTCCTCAGCTTGCTGATCTTCCTGATCACCTGGCGGCTGTTCGTCGGCATGGAAGACAAGATGCGCTACAACGAAACCACCTTCCTGCTGCAGTTTCCGATCTGGTGGGCCTTCGCGCTCAGCTTTGCCGCCGCCGCTGTTGCCTCCGTCGTTGCGCTCTACTGCGCCGTCGCCAAGGTGCTTGAACTGATCACCGGCCGGCGTTTCACGCCCGATGCCGAGGGAGGGGTCCATTGAGCCTGCTTGAACTCGGCTATCTGTCGTTTCCCGTTCTTCTGCTGCTTATCTTCCTGCGGGCGCCGATCGGCCTTGCCATGATGATTTGCGGTCTGGGTGGTCTCTATCTTGCGACCGGCAGTTCCAACATCATTCTCGCCAAGCTGAAGTCGGAGACCTATTCCACCTTCTCCAGCTACTCGCTGACGATCATTCCGATGTTCCTGCTGATGGGGCAGTTCGCGACCCACTCCGGCATGTCGTCGTCTCTCTTCAAGGCCGCCGAAAGCTGGCTCGGCCATCGCAAGGGCGGTGTTGCCATGGCTGCGGTCGGGGCCTGCGCGGGCTTTGGCGCCATCTGCGGATCGTCACTGGCAACCGCCGCCACCATGAGCCGTGTCGCCCTGCCGGAACTGCGCCGCTACGGCTATTCCGGCGGCTTTTCGACGGCAACGCTGGCCGCCGGCGGCACGCTCGGCATTCTCATTCCACCGTCGGTCATCCTGGTGATCTATGCCATCCTGACCGAACAGAACATCGCCAAGCTGTTCCTGGCTGCCTTCATTCCGGGCATTCTGGCGGCCATCGGCTACATGATCACCATCTCGATCTATGTCCGCCTCAACCCCGGCTCCGCCGGAACGCGTGAGCCGGTGCCTTATGCGGAGCGCATGCGTGCGCTGATGGACGTCTGGCCTGTGCTGCTGGTCTTCGGTCTCGTGGTCGGCGGCATCTATCTGGGCTGGTTCACCCCGACCGAGGGCGCTGCCGTCGGTGCGGCCGGAACGGGCATCATCGCGCTCATTTCCGGTAACCTGACCTGGAAGGTCTTTGTCGACAGCATGATCCAGACGGCCATGAGCACGGCGATGATCTTCTTCATCGTGCTCGGTGCCGGCTTCTACAACAGCTTCCTGGCACTCAGCCAGCTGCCGCAGGAACTCTCCGGCTGGGTCGTCGGCCAGGGCTTCAGTCCGCTTGTCGTTCTGACACTGATCCTGCTGTTCTACCTGGTTTTTGGTTGCCTGATGGACAGCCTGTCGATGATCCTTCTGACCATCCCGATCTTCTTTCCGGTGATCAGCGTGCTCGACTTCGGTATGAGCCCGGAACACGTTGCTATCTGGTTCGGTATCCTGGTGCTGATCGTTGTCGAGGTGGGGCTGATAACACCGCCCGTCGGCATGAACCTTTTCATCATCAACGCGATGGATCGGTCGACGCCGATGAAGGAGACCTACAAGGCGGTTCTCTGGTTCGTAACGTCCGACATAGTCCGCGTGATCCTGTTGGTCCTCTTTCCGTCAATCACCCTGTTCCTTCTGGCTGGCTAACCCAACCGGAAGGAGTGCGCCCTTTCGGCGTATCAAAATAGGTATGAGATATAACAATGATGACTAAAACCAATTCAGAGGCTGTGCCATGCTGATATCCGGACAAGCGGCTTTCGTGACAGGTGGCGGCAGTGGCCTCGGGGCCGCGACAGCCCGTCATTTTGCGAGCCAGGGCGCGAAAGTTGCGATCCTTGATTTCGATATCGACCGGGCCCGCACTGTGGCGGAAGAAATCGGCGGCTTCGCCGTTCAGGCCGACGTCAGCGACGAGGCAGCCGTAGGGACTGCACTCGACAAGGCGGTCGGGTTGCTCGGTGAAACGCCGCGTGTTGTCGTCAACTGCGCCGGCGTCGGCTTTGCCGCACGCATCGTCGGCCGAGAAGGGAAGCTCTCCTTCGATACCTTTGAAAAGACGCTGAAGGTCAATCTCTTCGGCACGTTCAATGTCATGAGCCATGCCGCAAGACGCCTCATGGACGTGGAGCCGCTGGAAAACGGCGAGCGCGGCGTGATCGTCAATACGGCATCGGTCGCCTTCGAGGACGGCCAGCTGGGCCAGGCTGCCTATTCGGCGTCCAAGGGCGGCATTGCCGCCATGTGCCTGCCGGCAGCGCGGGAGTTTGCCCAGCACGGCATCCGCGTGATGGCCATTGCGCCGGGCCTGTTCAGAACGCCGATGATGGAAGGCCTGCCGGAAGAGGTCTCAGCCAAGATCACGGCCAACATTCCGTTCCCGCCACGTCTTGGCGAGCCGGAGGAATTCGCCCTGCTTGCCGGGCACATCGTGACCAACCCGTTCCTGAACGGCACGACCATCCGCCTGGATGGCGCCGTGCGTCTGCCGCCGCGCTGAGGAGACACCGATGACAGAACCGATGCTGAAAATTGAGATTTCCGATAGCGTCGCGACCCTGACCATGAACCGTCCGGACAAGCGCAACGCCATGTGCGACGAGCTGCTTGGGGCCATTGACGGCTTTTTCCTGTCTCCGCCCGCCGAGGTGAAGGCCGTGGTCATCACCGGCACGGCCGGGCATTTCTGCTCGGGCCTTGATCTGTCCGAGCATGTGGCCCGCGACGCGGAAGGAACCATGCGCCATTCGCGCGGCTGGCACCAGGTGATGGACCGGATCCAGTTCGGCGGATTGCCGGTGGTTTCCGCCATGTTCGGCGCCGTCATCGGCGGCGGTCTGGAACTGGCCAGTGCCACCCACGTGCGCGTTGCCGAAACCTCCGCGTTCTTCCAGCTGCCGGAAGGCCGCCGGGGCATCTTCGTCGGTGGTGGCGCTTCCGTGCGCGTGGGCCGCATTCTGGGAGCGGACCGGATGACCGAGATGATGCTGACCGGCCGCAAGTACAACGCGGATGAAGGCCTGGCTCTGGGCCTTGCTCATTACACTGTCGGCGAGGGAGAGGCGCTGGCCAAGGCACAGGACCTGGCAGGCCGGATCGCTTCCAACGCGCCGCTGTCCAACTACATCATGATCCAGGCGCTGGCGCGCATTGCGGACATGTCCAAGACGGACGGTCTCTTTACCGAGAGCCTGTGCGCCGCGATTACACAGACCAGCCCGGACGCGCTGGAAGGCCTTGCCGCCTTCCTGGAAAAGCGCAACCCGACCTTCAGGTGATCTCATGAGGAAAACCGCGATGGAACCGGAGAGCGAGACCGGAATTGTCAACGTCAGCGACAGGACCCTGCGCGCGCTTTACGGCTATCAGATGAAGCGGACGTTCAACGTCATTCAGTCGGACCTGAGCCGCACCCTGAAGCCGTTCGACCTGCGCATGCTGACCTATACCGCCCTTGTGCTGATCGTCGACAATCCGGGCTTGCGCCAGTCCCAACTGGCCGAGGCCATGGATATCGAACGGCCCAACCTGGTCGTGATTGTCGACGAACTGGAGCGGCGTGACCTGATCATCCGTGACCGGTTGCCGAGTGATCGCAGGGCCTATGCGTTGAAGGCGACACTGGCCGGTCGCCGGCTGTGTGAAAAGGCAATCGCCGCGGTCATGGAGCACGAGAAGATGCTGCTCAACGGTATCAGCAAGGACGCGTTGAGTGTCGCCACCAAGGTGATGCAGATGATTGAAAGCAACCGCCAACGGGAAGACTGACATGAAGTTTCGGGAGGAGACGATCATGAAGCGCACCACGGAATTTCTGCGCCACTCGGTCGAGCGGGAAGACCGCCCGGATGGCAGCATTCTGCTGCGGTCCACCTATCCGCTGAGCCCGGTGGTCGAGCGGACGGGAGACTGGCTGCACCAATGGGCGGGGGAAGCTCCGGACAGGGTGTTTCTGGCCGAACGCAGCGGTGCCGGCTGGCGCGAGGAAAGCTATGCGGACATCCTGGAAAAGGTTCGGGCGATCGGTGCTGCGCTCCTGGCAAGAGGCATGGGGGCGAATACGCCGATCCTGATCATGTCCGGCAACGGCGTCGATCACGGCATTCTTGCGCTTGCCGCCCAGTATGTCGGAGTGCCGGTGGTGCCGGTGGCCGAGCAGTATTCGCTCATTCACGGTGCCCATGGCCGCCTGCGCGAGGCGATCAACCTGATCAAGCCGAAAATGGCCTATGTGGTGGATGCCGACCAATACGGCGAAGCGTTGAACCTGGAAGATCTTGCGTCGGTCGAGATTGTCGCCAGCCGACCGGGAAGCCGGAACGTTACCGCCTTCGCCGACCTTCTGAAGGGAGACGGCGGCGTCGACGTCGACAGTGCCTTCGCGGCCGTCACGCCGGATACGGTCGGCAAGATCCTGATGACCTCCGGCTCGACCTCCAGCCCGAAGGGCGTTCTGACCACCCACCGGATGATGTGCGTGAACCAGGCCCAGCTTGCCGACTCCATGCCGTTCCTGCGCAAGCGCCCGCCGGTGATCGTCGATTGGCTGCCCTGGAACCACGTCTTCGGCGGCTCGCATAATTTCAACATGATGCTGGCCAACGGCGGCAGTCTCTACATTGACGACGGCAAGCCGGTGAAGGGCCTGTTCGAACGGACGGTGGAGAACCTGTCGTTGAAGACCGGTACGCTGGTGTTCAACGTGCCGCTTGGCTTCGGCATGCTGCTGAAGGCACTGGAAGCAGATACGGATCTGCGTCAGCGGTTCTTCGAGGATCTGGACCTGATCTTCTATGCAGGGGCCTCCCTGCCGCAGGAGGTCTGGTCCGGATTTGAGCGCATGGCGATGGAGGTCAAGGGCGAGGTGCCCTTGATGACGTCTTCCTGGGGACTGACCGAAACAGCGCCCTCGGCCCTGATGCAGCAGGAACCTGCCCCCCACTCCGGCATTGTCGGTGTTCCGGTGAGCGGCGTCACCGTCAAGCTTTTACCCGATGCGGACATGCGCTGCGAAGTCCGCGTGAAGGGCCCCAACGTGATGCCCGGCTATCTCAACGATCCTGAAAAGACCGCCGCAGCCTTCGATGAAGAAGGGTTCTTCATCACCGGGGATGCGATGCTGTTTCTTGATCCAGCAGACGCAAACAAGGGCATGCGCTTTGACGGCCGGATATCGGAGGACTTCAAGCTGCAGTCCGGCACCTGGGTGCGGGCGGCGCAGCTGAAGCTGGACATGCTGTCCCGTCTCGCGCCGCTTGCCGCAGACCTGATCATCACCGGTGCCGATCGGAAGCAGATCGGGGTGATGATCTTCCCGAATGTCGCGGAGCTGACCCGGGAAGGCTTTGACCTCAACGATGATGACGGTGCTTTCCGCTGCAAGCTGCTGCAGGGCGAAATCCACCGCCGGCTTTCGGCGCGCGCCCGCGAGATCAGCGGCAGCTCGACACTGGTGTCCCGCGCCATCGTGCTGTCTCAGCCGGCTTCCATGCCCGAAGGCGAGATGACCGCCAAGGGCAATCTGAACATCCGAAAGGTTCTGGCGCGCCGCGAGGCCCTGCTGGAACGGCTTTACACCGACGATGACCCTGCTGTGGTCACACTCTGATTGAGGAGCGCTTGAAATGGTCGACATCACCAAGGTTCGCGCCATCGACATCCACACTCACGCCGAAGAGCCCTGCGGCTGTCATTCCGACGATGGCTATGACGACTTGCAGGCGACGATGGCGAAATACTTCCGCGCGCCCTGGAGCCATCCGCCGACCGTGCCGGAAACGGCAGCCCATTACCGCGAACAGAACATTGCGGCGGTAATCTTTCCGGTCGATGCCGAGCGCGAGACCGGCTACCGCCGCTACAAGAACGAGGAAGTGGCGGAGCTTGCCGCCGAAAACGACGATGTGCTGATCCCCTTCGCCTCCATCGATCCGCATAAGGGCAAGATGGGTGCGCGCGAGGCGCGGCGCCTGATGAGGGATTTCGGCATCAAGGGTTTCAAGTTCCACCCGACGATGCAGGGTTTTTACCCTAACGATCGCATGGCCTACGAACTCTACGAGGCGATTGCGGAAGAAGGCTCCATCGCGCTGTTCCACACCGGCCAGACGGGCGTCGGCAGCGGCATGCGCGGCGGCAACGGCATGCGGCTGAAATACTCCAACCCGATGTATATGGACGATGTCGCGGTCGATTTTCCCGACATGAAGATCATCCTCGCGCATCCTTCCTTCCCTTGGCAGGAGGAAGCCCTGGCGGTCGCCCAGCACAAGCCCAATGTCTATATCGACCTCTCCGGCTGGTCGCCGAAGTATTTCCCCGAAATCCTGGTGAAATACTGCAATTCGATCCTGAAGAAGAAGGTGCTGTTCGGCTCCGACTGGCCGATGATCACGCCGGAGCGCTGGCTGACGGATTTCGAGAAGATCGCCATCAAGGACGAGCTGCGGCCGGACATCATCAAGGGCAATGCGGCAAGGCTGCTGGGGCTGGCATGATCACTCCGCAGCTCTCCCATTTCTGCGACCTTGAGGTCGAACTTGGCCCTGTCCGGGAACTAGGCCAGGGCAGGGCAGGTGCGCGGCGGATCATCCCGATTGTCGGTGGCCGGGTGACAGGTCAGGTGTCCGGAACGGTGCTGGACATGGGCGCTGACTGGCAGACGATCCTGGCGGACGGTTCGGCCGATATCGACACCCGCTACGCCTTCGAGACAGACGACGGCGCGGTGATCGAGATCATCAACAAGGGTGTTCGCCATGGTCCGTCGGACGTGCTGCAAGCGCTTGCCCGCGGCGAGGATATCGACCCTGCGCTCTATTACTTCCGCACGGCGGCGCGGCTGGAGACCGGAGACCCGCGTTATGACTGGGTCAACAATACTCTCTTCGTCGGCACCGGCCGGCGGCTTGCCTCCGCCGTGCTTGTGTCCTTGTTTCGGGTGGGGTGAGGGAGCAACAACTTGGCCTTGGACGCCTCTTTGCCAGAAGCCTTTGTCCGGCTGCTTCCTCATCCTGAGGAGGGCGACAGCCCGTCTCGAAGGATGGGCGGCAATCTCCGGCGCAAGCGGCCCATCCTTCGAGACGGACCTGAAGGTCCTCCTCAGGATGAGGGGGAATACAAAGCGACTATCCGATTGAGTATCTGTTGAAAGCCTGGAACTGATGAAACCCTTCACCGCACCGCTTGACGATATCCTGTTCTGCCTTACCCATGTTGCCGGGGCAGCCGATCTGCCGGACTTCGATGCGGATCTTGCCGCCGAGATCGGCGGTCATTTTGCTGCCTTTGCAGAAGAGCAGTTGGCCCCGTTGAACGAACCGGGGGATAGCCAGGGTTGCCGGCTGGTGGAGGGGCGGGTGCGCATGCCGGACGGGTTTCGCGAAGCCTATGCCGCCTATGCGGAGCAGGGCTGGCCGGGATTGACGATCCCGGAAGCACTTGGCGGGCAGGGGCTCGATGCCGGCGTACTTGCAATCACCTCGGAAATCTTCACCGGCGCCAACCACAGTCTGCAGATGGTGACGAGCCTTGCTGCGGGTGCCGCCCGCACCTTGCTGGCCTTTGGCACGGAAGATCAGCAGGCGCGCGTGATCCCGCAATTTGCCTCCGGCGAGGCCCTCGCCACCATGTGCCTGACCGAACCGGACGCGGGATCCGATCTTTCCCGCATCCGTTGCCGGGCTGTGCAGGCTGGTGATGGCTGGTCAATCAGCGGCGAGAAGATCTTCATCTCCGGCGGCGATCAGGACATGAGCGAGAAGATCCATCATCTGGTGCTGGCCCGCACGTCAGACGATGGCGTGAAGGGCCTGTCGCTGTTTCTGTGCCCGTGCACCCGCGCGGACGGCAGCCGCAACGCGGTGACCGTGACCCGCATTGAGGAAAAGATGGGCCTGCATGCTTCGCCAACCTGCCAGCTTGCGTTCGACGGCGCCGACGCCGAACTGGTTGGCCGGGAAGGAGAAGGCCTGAAGGCGATGTTCACGATGATGAACCATGCCCGCGTGGATGTGGCCTTGCAGGGTGTTGCCCATGCCGCCCGCGCTGCGGATATCGCCAGCACCTATGCGGCGGAACGCAAGCAGGGTAGGGATGCCGCGGGCAAGCCGGTGACGCTGGATGGTCATGCCGACGTACGTCGCATGCTGAACGAGATCGATGCCCTTGCCCTTGGCGGACGAGCAATCGCGCACCTTGCGCTGGTCACGGTCGAAGCAGGCGAGAACGGGGCGCTAGCGGAATTCCTGACACCGATCGCCAAGGCTTACTGCACGCAAGCCGGCATGCAGGCAACGGAGCTTGGCATGCAGGTGCTCGGCGGGTACGGCTATCTGAAGGAATACGTCCTGGAACAGTGCTACCGGGATGTGCGGATCACCGCGATTTATGAAGGCGCCAACGCCATTCATGAAAGAGCACTGGTCACGCGTCTGTTGCCGGGCAAGGAAAGCGAGGCATTCGAGGAATTCCTGCGGGCCGAATGTCTGCGGAACGACAAGATTTACCCGCAACTGGGCGAGGTTGTCGCCAACTGGTGCCGGGTTAGGGATCGGGTGTTGCAGAGCGAGGACCCGACAGCCCTTGCCCATGACTTCATGAAACTGACGAGCAAGACCCTGTTGAAGGTCCTGTGGGCACGCATGGCGGAAAAGTCTGACCTCCATCCAGACCCTGAGCGGATCAGGCGGCTTGCGGTGAAAGTGCTTGAAAGGCCGGAACTGGCGCTGAGCGCCTGAGCCTGCACAGCAGCAAAATTCTTTTCCTCAAGGGGCAACGGACACGAGCCCCTTGGGCAGCAATGTCTCGCGAAAAAGGCCGGGGATGAGGTTCTCTCTCGTTCTGCTTTTGCACGCTGGTCTGTTCCCGAAACCTTTTCAATGTCCGCAGCTTCGCGCAAAGTAGCCCAAACCGATCACGCCGGGACGTTTCATGCATCCGCTCAATCTCGATCAGCTGAGGGCCTTTCTGGCCGTTGTCCGCCATGGCGGGGTCAACAAGGCCGCGGGAAGTTTGAACCTGACGCAGCCGGCGGTGACGACGCGGATCAAACGGCTGGAAGAGGCCCTGGGGACCGAGCTGTTTGAACGCTCGCCCGGCAGGCTGAAGCTGACCAAGCGCGGCGAGCTGCTTCAGACATTTGCCGAACAGTTCGAGCGTCTGTCGGACAAGGTCGAGGAGACGGTAGTCTCCCGTGAGGGGATTGACCGGCATCTGCGCATTGGAGCCTCGGAAACCATTGCGCAGTGCTGGCTGCCGGATCTGGTTGCCGCGCTGCGGGCCGACTTTCCCAATCTAATCGTGGAAATCAACGTCGATATTTCCGTGAACCTGCGCGCCGGTTTGCTCGACCGGGAAATCGATCTGGCCCTGTTGCTGGGGCCGATTTCGGAATATTCGGTCGACAACATCGAGCTGCCCGGTTTCGACCTCGGCTGGTATGTGGCGGCGGACAGTCCGGCCAAGGGCGCGCAAGCCGAGGCGCTTTTGCGGGAAAAACCCGTAATCACCTACGCCCGGCACACGCGGCCTTACCGCGAGCTGAAAACACTGTTGTTCGAACGGGTTGCGCCGGACGTGCAGATGTTCCCGTCCTCGTCTCTGTCTGCCTGTTTCAGGCTGGTGGAAGCAGGGCTCGGGGTCGCGGCACTGCCGAGGGCGCTGGCACGGCCCTATGTCGAGGGAGGAAGCATCGTCGAGTTCGATCCGGGATGGGTACCGGATGCCCTGAGGTTTTCGGCGAGCTATCTCGGTGACCCGCGCAGCCACATCGTCGCGACTGCTGCGAAGAAGGCGCTTGAGGTTGCGGTCGCCTACTCTGATTATAAAAATCATTTATAAGATCTGCTAAAATCATTCAATTTGAGTTTATAACCGCAATGCGGGAGCCTTTCTCCAATGGAGGAGAGCCCCAGTGCTGCAATCTTATGAAACCCTTCGACAGGAAAACATCGAGACGCTTCGGGCGCAGATAAGGTCCGGCAGCTATCGCTCGCACACGGCGGGGCTGGGCAAGAACCTGCTTCAGGCAAATCTGGCGATCATTCCGGAAGCCTATGCGCTGGATTTCATGCGCTTCTGCCAGCGCAATCCGAAACCCTGTCCGCTGATCGGTGCTTCGGACACGGGAAACCCCCTCCTGTTCACCCTGGGACACTGCCTCGATATTCGTACCGACGTCCCCGCCTACAATATCTATCGCGATGGCCGGCTGGAAGGCTCGGTGACGGACATAAGCGCCTTGTGGTCAGACGATCTCGTCGCCTTTGCGCTCGGCTGTTCCTTCACTTTCGAACATGCGCTGATCGAGGCGGGGATCGACCTCTGGCACATTTCAAACAATGTCACCGTGCCGATGTACCGCTCGAACATGGAAACGACACCGGCCGGGCCCTTCCGGGGAGCGATGGTGGTTTCCATGCGGATGATCCCGGATGAGCGGGTGCGGGACGCGGTAGCCATTTCGGCCCGCTTTCCGCTGGCGCACGGATCACCGGTCCATATCGGCGATCCGGCGGCCATCGGTATTTCCGATCTCGGCAATCCGGACTGGGGCGATGCGGTGCCGGTGGAGGCCGGTTACACACCCGTCTTCTGGGCTTGCGGAGTGACGCCCCAGGCCATCATCCAGAACGCTGCCCTGCCGCTGCTGATTACCCATAAACCGGGACACATGCTGATCACGGACATCCCGGATGACGCTGAAATTCCAATCATAACAAAAAAGACGCTGTAAGCTCGAACCTTCACGGAGTGGACACATGAAAAAGATTCTGACTTTCCTCATGGCCGGTGCCGCCATGTCCTCGGCCGCCGCCGCGGAAGACCTGTCGGTCGTCGGCAGCTGGTCCAGCCTGCCTCTGCACCAGGACTACGAGGCGCCGTTCTGGCAGACCGCCTTGCCTGAGGCATCCGGTGGCACCATCAACACAACCGTCACCACTCACAACCAGATGAACCTCGGCGTTGGCGAAGTGTTCCGCCTGCTTGGCCAGGGTGTTTTCGACGTCGGCATGACGGTGGGCGATTATGCAGTTGCCGATGCACCGGAACTGGAAGGCCTCGATGTGCCGCTGGTGGCCATGTCTGCCGACAAGGCCCATGCCGCGGTCGATGCTGCCCGGCCGATGGTCGAGGAGATCTTCGAAAAACGCTTCAATTCCAAGGTGCTCGCCATTGCGCCCTATCCGCCGCAGGTGGTGTTCTGCAACGCTGAAGTCGGTTCGCTGGACGACCTGAAGGGCAAGAAGATCCGCGCATCCGGCCGCATGACGGCCAAGTTCCTGGAAGCGCTCGGAGCAGAAGGCATTACGGTTGCCTTTTCCGAGGTGCCGGGCGCGCTGCAGAAGGGCGTCGTCGATTGTGCGGTGACCGGGGCAGGTTCGGGCTACAGCGCCGGTTGGTGGGAAGTCAGCACGCATCTTCTGCCGATCCCCCTTGGCGGCTGGGACCCGGTGGTGACGGCGATCAATCTCGACAAGTGGAACGCTCTGTCCGGCGAGACCCGGGCTTTGATCGAAAAGGAAATTGCCGAAAAGTTCGAAGCCCCCGCCTGGGCATCAGCGGAAGGTGCGCTGAGCAATGACATCGCCTGCCTGACCGGCAAGGGGGAATGCGCCTCGGGCGACGTGCGGGACATGGTTCTTGTCGAAGCCAGCGACGGTGACATCGAGCGGGCACGCCAGATCCTGGAAACCGATGTTCTGCCGGAATGGGCAGAGCGGGCCGGTGGCGACTGGGCCGCGCGCTGGAACGACAGCGTCGGCACCGTCGTCGGTGTGCAGATCAAGACCAACTAAGCCCGGGAGACATCGAGGTGGCGGAGAAACTCCTGTCAATCCTGTCGAGGATCAACCGGGCGATAGCGATTTCGGTCGGCGTTCTGTTCCTCACCTGTGCAGGTCTTGTTCTGATTGATATCTGTCTCCGCCGTGTCGGTGCCTCCTTCGGCGGCACCGACGAAATCTCCGGCTACGTGATGGCCATCGGAACGGCCTGGGGCATGGCTTTCGGATTGAGCGAACTTTCGCATATCCGGATCGATTTCCTGCGCCGTTCGGTCGGTCTGCCAAAATGGCGGGCGGTGCTGGATCTTCTGTCGATCTTTGCCCTGTCCTCGACCGTCTCGATCGTCGCGCTGAAGTGCTGGCCGGTGGTGGAGACGACACTGCGCAATTCCTCAAGGGCGAACACACCCCTGGAAACTCCGCTCGCGCTGGTGCAATTGCCCTGGTTTGCCGGGTGGGCGTGGTTCGCGGTCACCGCATGGCTGACCTTTGTCGCCGGTGTGCTGCTGGTCCTGCGCGGTGAATTTGCAAAATCCGAGCAGGCGATCGGTGCCTTTCCGGAAGGGGAGACGGCCTGATGCTTTCCTTCGTTTCCGTAGGCCTTCTCGGGCTCCTCAGCCTTTCCATTCCCGTCGGCATCGTGCTGTTCCTGCTGGGGTTCGGTATTGACCAGTTCTTCAGCGCCTTTCCGTTGACACGCGGTCTCGGGTCGATGGTCTGGTCGACGTCGGAAAATGCGGCGCTGATCGCCATTCCGTTCTTTGTGCTGCTGGGCGAGATCCTGGTGCGCACCGGCATTGCCGCACGCACCTACTCGGCGCTCGACCGCTGGGTCTCCTGGCTGCCGGGCGGGCTGGTGCATGCCAATGTGGCAACCGCCACCATGTTCTCGGCCACGTCCGGATCTTCCGTGGCAACGGCTGCCACAGTGGCGACGGTGGCCATGCCGCAGGCTGATCGGCTGGGCTATGATCAGAAGCTCTTTTCCGGTGCGATCGCCGCCGGGGGTACGCTCGGCATCATGATCCCGCCGTCGATCAACCTGATCGTCTACGGTTTTCTGACACAGACCTCGATCCCGCAGCTTTTTCTGGCAGGGCTTCTGCCCGGCATCCTGCTGGCGATGGCCTTTCTGGCGGTGACTGCGCTGGTTTGTCTGGTCAATCCGAAGCTCGGCGGGGCACGGCGGACGTTCCCCTTGCGGGAAATGGCACTCGGGCTCGCGGATCTACTGCCGATCATTCTTCTGTTCAGTGCCATCATCGGCTCGATCTACAAGGGCTGGGCAACACCAACCGAAGCCGCCTCTGTCGGGGTTGCGGGGGCGCTGGCGATTGCCGCGTTTTTCGGTGGACTCAACACGCGCATGATCGGCGAAGCGCTGATCGGCACAGTGCGGGTCACAGCGATGATCATGCTGGTGGTTATCGGGGCGTCGTTTCTAAACTTCACGCTTTCGGCCGCCGGCCTGTCGCAGGAATTGCGCGGCTTTCTGGAGGGGCTCGGCTTCGGTCCCCTGCAGACGCTGCTGGTGATCGTCGCGATGTATATCGTGCTCGGCTTTTTCATCGAGACCTTGTCTTTGATGGTCATCACCATTCCCATCGTTGTGCCGATCGTCATCAGCCTGGGCTATGATCCGGTGTGGTTCGGAATCCTGATGATCGTGCTGATCGAGATGGCGCTGATCACACCGCCGGTGGGGCTCAATCTCTTCGTCGTCCAGAGTGCGCGGCGCGGCGGATCCATTGCCGAGGTGATGCTGGGAGCCATTCCCTACGTGTTGGCGATGCTGGCCATGGTCGCGGCGCTGATCGCCCTGCCGCAGATTGCGCTTTATCTGCCGATGGCCATGCGCTGAGGGGACAAGAGCAGAATTATTTTGGAACTGACAGACCGGGCAGACGTTTCCACCGTGATGAAGGCGGACCGGAGCAATCCGGAGGCCACATACACGAAGGAGACATTGATGACACGGTTTACCAAACTCGCCCTGGCCCTGACGGGAGCAACGCTTCTTGCGACCCCTGTGATGGCCCAGGACAAGCCTGCTGGTGTTGAAGTTGGCAAACTGACATGCGTTGTCGAGCAGGAAACCAATTTCATCGTCGGTTCCAAGGCCGTCATGAACTGCACCTTCGACCGGGTCGGTGACGGCCCTGCCAGCTACTACACGGCGACCGTAAGCGAGTACGGGCTTGATATCGGGACCACCGACTCGGCCACGCTGATATGGGGCGTCGTTGCACCGACCGCCGACCTGGAGGTGGGCGCTCTTGAAGGTGAATATGCTGGCGTGACCGCAGGTGCGAGCCTTGGTGCGGGTATCAAGGCCAATGCCCTTATTGGCGGCTTCGACAAGTCGATTGCGCTGAACCCGCTCAGTGTCGAAAGCCAGACGGGCACGAACATCACGGTGGGTGTCAGTCGGCTGTCACTGGAAGCGATCAAGTGAACACAGTGACATGACGTCAAGAAGGGTCGGCTTTGCCGGCCCTTTTTGCATTCCGGACGCAGATTGGGCTGAAAAGAGTGCGGACGTCCGACGACAATGAGAACTGGAGGGATACCTGGATGGCGACAGGTCAGTCGGAGACAATCAAGGAAGTTCTTACAAACTGGGAAGACGAAATTGAAAAGGAAGGCCGCGCCGATGTCGGCTCGCTGTTGAATGCTTCTGGCAGCCGTGCGGCGGGACCTCTTCTGTTTCTGCCGGCCCTTGTGATGATATCTCCCATCGGGGCCATACCAGGTGTGCCGATTGTTCTCACAACATTGACGCTTCTGGTGGCGGGACAGCTTGTGCTTGGCAGAACCTCGATCTGGTTACCGTCTTTCGTGCGCAATCGCGGTTTCCCCAAGCAGAAGGTGAAGTCGATCATCGACAAGCTCACCCCCTATGCCGAACGCGCCGACCGTTACCTCGGGCAACGCCTGGCCATCTTCGCCGGCGAAACCGCGAGCCGGATCGTCGCGGCGTTTTGCATCTTTCTGTCTCTTCTTGTCTATCCCGCCACCCTGCTGCCCTTTGCTGTCGCCTTGCCCGGCTCGGCAATACTTCTCCTGAGCCTCGGGTTGCTGGTGCGCGATGGTATCGTGACGCTGGTGGGGTTGATGGTGGCCTTGGCAGCGGTCGCCACCGTCGTTTACTGGCTTGCCTGAGGGCTTCTCGTGACGACCTTGTCCATGAGTTCGCCCCGAAACCGCGAGGCCTCCTCTTGACGGACAACGGGGGAGCGTGGATCAGGACAGGTGTGTGATCCGTCCGTCCACGGCACGAAAGAAGCTCCGATGTGAGCCAGTTTTCCCTTGTCCTTCTGTCTTGAAGCCAGCTCCTCCTCGCTGGAAGAGCCACGACCTCTGGGTACGCAAAAAAAAACGGGCCGCCGAAGCGACCCGTTTCCTTGGTGTTTTTCAGACAGCCGTTCAGCCTTTCAGCAGAACCGCATCAGGATTGGCCTTATAGGTGGCAGGCTCATAGGTCTGCGCATTTTCTAGCTGTTCCTTGGTGAAAGGGGCGGTGACCAGAAGGTCGCCGTTCTCCGTTTCGAACATCTTCAGACTGTTGAAGGCAACGGCAACCGGCTTTGCGTTGAAGCCAAGGAAACCGCCGACATCGATGACAACTGCCTGGGCCTTGCCGTCCTTGCCGATCAGGACCTCGGCGACTTCACCGATGTTTGTGTCCTGGTTGGTGTAGACCGTTGAATCGATCAGCTCGTCGGTGGACACGCTGGCTGCATCGACCTCGGTCTTTTCCTCGGTCCAGCCGGTGGACATGGCTTCATCCAGCTGCTGCCTTGCGGGGTCGATGGCCTCTTTCCTAACTGTTTCATAGGTGGACCTGGCGTTTTCGGTGACCTTGTCCATTTGCTCGCGCGCACCTTCCGTCGTCATCCAGTACGGGATGTAATCCGGGCGCTCATAGGCGGTTGCCGCTTCCAGTTCCTGGCGCGAGACGTCACTGACGACGATGAGTCGCTTGTCCTCACCAGCCACGAAGTTGAGGCGGGCGAAATCGAGGGCAACTTCCTTTTCGCCGATGCCGAGGAAACCGCCGACACCGACAATCACCGCATGCACGGAGCCATCGCGGCCGAAGACCACGTCGTTGATGTCGCCGATTTCTTCCCCTTCAGCATTTCTGCTGGTCACCACAGGCTTGCCGACCATGTTGGTGGCGAGAATGCCGGTGGTCGTATCCGGTGCAAGGGTGTGGAGTTCGAATTCGTATACGCCGGTGTCATCACTTGCACCGGCCTGACCGCCGTCTTTCATCGCAGCGGTCTCACCGGCAACAGCCGCCGTTGAAATGGCAGCTACGATTGCGGTGGTGGCGAGTAGATGGCGAAGCATTTCAGCATCTCCCTTTCGTGTTCTGAAAAGTTGAAAGTGCAGTAGGTAAATGGTTGAACTTTCGGGAAGTTCCGGGAGAAGGCGTCACGGCTGCGCCTGGGGGGCGTTGAGCCGTGACGCGAAAAATCAGGCGAGTTTGCCTGCGCTTTTCGGACCGGCCAGCAGCCAGACAATGAAGCCGACGACCGGGAAAATCAGGATCCCGAGAACCCAAAGCAACTTTGCCCCGGTGGAGGAGCCGCTTCCGAGGACCTGAATGATCGCGTAGACGTCCAGGATGAGGATCAACAGGCCGACAATTCCATATTCCATGACAGATCTCCGATGCTGGTGACTGTGACGGAAACGGCCGGGCGCGAAGAAGGTTCCCTGCGGTGGTCTTGAAGTTTCCGAGATAATTTTCAAAAATATTTGGAACGATTTCGAAAACGAGGCGTTTCATCTCCGTATCTCAAATATCGGAGGTTGCTATGCTTTCCTGGGCATTGTTGTTCTTGGTGGTTGCTATTGTTGCAGCCGTACTTGGTTTTGGCGGTATTGCCGGTACTGCGGTTTCCATTGCCAAACTGATCTTCTTTGTCGCCATTGCGCTGTTCCTGATTTCGGCAGTCGCACATGCCATCAGAGGCCGCAGGGTCTGACACGAGAACAAAACGGGCGCTTCGGCGCCCTTTTTTGTGCCTTTCCCAACAGGCACTCAGGCGACGTCAAACGCCTGACAAGACAACGCTTTCCTCGTTCAATGAAATAGGTGATTCAGTCGCCTTGCCGGTATCCGGTGGCTAGCGGGCTTCGGCCTGAATGCGCAGCGTATTGCGGGCAGTCCAGAGCCGGCGGGCGATTTGGTGTCTGTCCGGTCTGCTCTCGATCGAGAAAACTGCATCCTGGGCTATATTGAATAGCTGCTTCGAGACAAGGTGCAGGTGCTCCTTGCGGCAGACCAGGGACGCCTTTTCCAAAGCGCAAATGAGGTGGTCGAGCACTAGGATGTTGCCTCTTGAAGCCTGCCTGAGCGGACTGATCGCCGTGTCCAGGAGATCGTGCACTTCCAGGATCGTCAACCACAGGCGAGGGGTCTCGTCGTCATCCGTAATGAGCGAGCTGGGAGCGCCGCGCTGCAGGATCCGCGCGGCGGAGGCCGACAGGTGATCGATCGCGCTTATCGCGGTGTAGCTGTCGTTGACGCCGGGGGAGAGCGCTCGCAGCGCGATCTCCACCATCAGGTGCACCGAAAACTGGATATCCCCTTCGGGAGCCCGGGCCTTTTCGATCTTGAAGGTACCGTTCAAGGGCTTCAGATCAGGGTCTTCGGCCTCCGTGCGCACCTTTGCGATCGGCATGCCTTCGATGACGTAGGTTCCGGGAATGACGGACACTTCGATGAAACCGTCGAGAGACTTCGCGATGTTTATCAGCCGTTCGCTGTCGATGAAGGTGATGTAGCCGCTGCGCGCGGCTTTGAAGGTGCAGACCGGCAGGTCGGGTATCTCCTCGCGGTCATTCGGCTTTTCACGCGGTTCGTGCGCCAGAAGCTCGTCGATCGAGGATCGCAACGCTGCATGAATGCGGCCGATTTCGGCGTCGACCCGGATACGGCCGGCAACGTCGTTGACGAAATAGACCAGCCAGAAAAAGCTGCTGGAGGCTAGGATTATCGAGAGGATGACGGAAAACCGGAGATCCTTGGTGTCGTCGACACCGAAAAGGACAAGCATGGAATAAAGGAAGGTCGCGCCCAGAAGGCCGATGGTAATCTGGGTGGTTCTGTTGCTGGCGAAGGTTTCCAGCAGGCGGGCCGAAATATTGCCCGCGGCGAGTGTGAATACGACCAGCGTCAGGGAATAGACAAGGCTGATGACCGACATCATCGCGCCGGCAATGGTCGACAGAACCGAGCGGGCACCATCGATGCTGATGGAGCTGTAGCCGAAAAAGTCGAAGACACCGGTCAGGAGTTGCAGGTCATCGATCAGGAAGGCTGCGAATGCGAGGACAGCCCCCAGAAGTGTGATGCAGACGGGGATGAACAGAAAGCCCTTGGCCAGACGGACGAGGGCTTGTTCGCGGGCGTTTTCCCGATAGGCCAGATCCATTCCCGTTCCCCCTCAAACCGGCAGGGTTCCATCGTCGATGGAACCCTGCCGGTCATTGTTAGCTATCGTGCGCCAACCGGCTTGCCTGATCACACCGGATGCAGTGCGCCGGCCTGTAACGGACGCAGAAGCGGAAAGGTTCCGGTGTAGAAGAGAATGATCAGACGGACAGAGCGTCCCTGATCAGGGAGGCGGATTCGGCGGCGGCGATTTCGGACCGTTCAAATTTCTCGGTCCCGTTCATGAGGTCATCCAGACGAAGGCGTGCACGGGAGACGCGGCTTTTGACCGTGCCGACCTTCACGCCGAGGATGTCGGCTGCTTCTTCATAGGAAAAGCCGCTGGCACCGATCAGGATAAGGGCTTCACGCTGGTCGTCCGGAAGAACCTGAAGGGCGCTCAGGAAATCCTTCAGTTCCAGATGGCCTGCCTGTTGCGGTTTGCTTTCCAGGCTGGCGGCGTGTTCACCGTCAGGGTCGGCGACCTCGCGCTGCATCTTCCGGCCAACAGAATAATACTGGTTACGGAGAATGGTAATCAGCCAGGCGGTGAGGTTGGTACCTTCGGTGAACTTGTCTTTGTTGGCGATCGCCTTTGCCAGTGTTTCCTGGACCAGATCGTCCGCACGGTCGCGGTCACCACTGATCGATCTGGCAAAGGCGCGCAATCGCGGTATGGCGTCGACCAGATCCTGCTTGAACTTTGCGACGTTCATTCGGCGGCCTCCTCGTCAGAGCCTCTGTCGTCCAAGGCGGACAGCAGGTCCATCATGTCATCCGGTATGTCTTCCGATAGGGCCTCGTCGTAAACCTTCTTGAGCTGGTTGCCGATCCAGTCTTCTTTGGACTTGGCTCCGGCGGCCGGTGTTATTACACCAAATCCGGCGTTGGGCCGACTTGGGTTAAGCTTGCTTGCCATGGCAGATTCCCGATATTTGCGTCTTCGACGATAGGCTGATTTGCGACGTAAACGCGGCGGCAAAAAAAAAGTTCCTCGAGTATGGAACTTTTTTTTGCCGAATGCATTTCCAACTTATGGGTGCGCTTGACGCGGGCCCGTCGACCGCTTTCAGGCGGCAACTATTGAGGAACTAATTTATGTCCGTGAGCCTTTCGGAAGAAATCGCGCCGCTCCTGCCGTATCTGCGTAGATATGCAAGAGCACTGGCGGGAAGTCAGAAAAGTGGCGATGCCTATGTCAGGGCCTGCCTGCAGGCGCTGGTGGCAGATCAGACCATTATCGATACATCTCATGGCGTGAAAATCGGTCTGTACCGGCTTTTCCATGTCCTTTGGAACGCGAGCGTCGTTCCGCCCATCGCGAATGACGGGACGGTTTCCATCTTCGAGCAGACCGCTCAGCAGCGGCTGGCGACCATGGCGGCCGAAAGCCGGCAGACCCTGTTGCTGTCCACACTGGAAGGGTTTTCGCTTCCCGAAACCGCCCTCATCATCGAGCGTAGCGAAAATGAAGTGACCCAGCTCGTCCAGGATGCGATCGCGGAAATTGACAGGCAGACCAAGACGGATGTGCTGATCATCGAGGACGAGCCGCTTATTTCCATGGATCTCATCCAGATCGTGGAGTCGCTCGGCCATGGCGTTACCAGCGTTGCCCGGACAGCGAGCGATGCCATCGCAGCGGCCAAGGCGCAGGCCCCGGGTCTTGTGCTTGCCGATATCCAGCTTGCCGACGGATCGTCCGGCATCGATGCGGTCAAGGATATCCTTGCTGAAATGTCCGTTCCGGTCATCTTCATCACGTCGTTCCCCGAGCGTCTTCTGACAGGCGAACGGCCGGAGCCGACGTTCCTTATCACCAAGCCGTTCAATCCGAATACGGTGAAGGCGGGGATCAGCCAGGCGCTGTTCTTCAAAGGGGCGGAAGAGGTGGCAGCTGCCTGAGGGCAGCGCTGCGCGATGAGCAAGGGGGGCGTGTTCCGCTGCTTTCGTTCTTCGAGAGCGAAGCAAGATGCCGTTTTCGGCATCTGCCCTTCAGTGCGCGATAACGACAGATCCCGTAGCGGGAGGAAGAGGCGGGCACTGCCCGCCTTCTTCCATCAGTGCCGCGAGATCCAGGTATCGATTTCCCGCTCGGCTTCTTCACGGGTCTTGCCGTATTTCTGCTGGATCAGACCTGCGAGTTCGGTCCGTTTGCCGGCAACACGATCCACATCATCGTCGGTCAGCCTGCCCCATTGGGTGATGGCCTTGCCTTTGAATTCTTTCCAGTTTCCTTCAATCCGGTCCCAATTCATCGGTCGTTTTCTCCTTGTCTTTCTGACATCTGGAAAACGGTTCCTGAGGTCAAAGGTTCCGAATGAATTGCGGTTGCTGCCAGCTTCGAATGTTTGCTGGCGCACCGGCGCGGGAGCGGCTTTTCCGATGCGGGACGGCCGCGAAAGTTTATATGCCCGGATGACGGAGCAAATTCGAAATGTCTGAAATCGTGTCCTATCTGTTTGGTGCGGCCGCCTTCATGCCGCATGGATACTGCCTGCTCTGGCGTCCGGATCTCGTGGCCATTCATGCAATCTCCGATGCCCTGATTGCGTTGGCCTATATTGCCATTCCCCTGATGATCTTCGGGTTTCTGCGCAAGCGTCCGGACATTCAAGGCAATTCCCGCAAGATCGGTTACCTGTTCATTGCCTTCATTCTGGCGTGTGCGCTGACCCATCTTACAGCCCTGGTAACGCTCTGGTGGCCGATCTACGGCGCACAAGGTCTGATCAAGCTGGTAACAGCCCTTGTCTCGGTGGCAACAGCCGTGGTTGTCTGGCGGGTGCGGCCGATGCTGCTGGCCATTCCCTCGCTCAAGGATCTGGAGCGGGCCAACGATATGCTGAAGGCTGAAAATCTCCAGCTTTCCGACAAGGTCGGCAGATCGCGGCGGGAGATAAGGCGGATCAACGAGCGGTTCGAGACCGCGTTGACCGGATCCAACATCTCCGTTTTCACACAGGACAAGGATCTGCGCTACACGTGGATCCACAATCCGCGGTTCGGCAAGGAAGCCGATGACGTCATCGGGTGCACCGATCAGGATCTGCTGCCGGAAGAGACCGCGGCGGAACTGGAACCGGTCAAGCGCCAGGTAATGGAAACCGGCGAGACCGCTTCCACCTATTTCGCGCTCGACAGCGAAGAAACGGGAACAGTTTCACTGGACCTGATCGTGCATCCGACACGCGACAGCAGTGGCGAAATTGATGGTGTGCTGTGCACGGCCATCGATATGACCGAGAAGAATCTCTATGAGATCCGTCTCGCCTCGCTGGCAAGCCAGCTCGCGGAGGCAAACCGGCGTTTCGAAAAGGCGCTCGACGGCTCGCTTACAACTGTGTTCGAACAGGATCTGGACCTGAAATATATTCATGTCGTCAATCCGTCGCCCGGTTTCAAACCGGATTTCTTCATCGGCAAAAGCGATGATGAGCTGTTTCCGGAAGAAGATCAGCTGAAACTCATTCCGGTGAAGAAGAAGGTCCTTGAGACAGGTGAAAGCGCCGTCATCGAATTCGACATGGACATGAACGGGGTCAATCGCAGCTACAACATGCGCATGGAGCCTTCGCGCGACAAGGAAGGCCGGATTGCCGGCCTGATCGGCATCTCCATCGACCTGACCCACAAGCGGGAAAACGAACGCCAGATGCATCTCGTCATGCGGGAACTGACGCATCGCTCCAAGAACCTGCTTGCGGTCATTCAGGCGATGGCACGCCAGACAGCAGCGCGTTCGGACAACACCGAGGAATTTGTCGAAAGTTTTGCCGCACGACTCCAGGCGATGGCGGCCAGTCATGATCTTCTGGTGTCGCAGTCCTGGTACGGCGCTGACTTGAAAGAACTCGTGCTGGCGCATCTGGCGCAATCGATCGACCCGGGAAGCCCGCAGATCGAGATCGAGGGCGATCCGCATTCGATTACGGCGGATGCGGCGCAGAACCTTGGCCTTGCTCTGCATGAGCTGACGACCAATGCCGCCAAATATGGCGCCTTGTCAGTGCTCGGGGGGAAACTGTCGGTGTCGTGGACGACCGTAGACGGAAAGATCAGGCTGGTCTGGAAGGAACGTGGCGGTCCGGAAGTGGTGCCGCCAAGGCGCAACGGCTTCGGGCGGATGTTGCTTGAGCGTTTGGTGGGGCCGGCGCTCGACGGCGACGTCAACATCGACTTCGCTCCCGAAGGCGTGAGTTGCGTCATCGAGTTTCCTGTCAGGAAGACAACTTCTTAGACGCCCGTGCCGTTAACTGCAGGCAGGGCCGACAGAGGTGCGTTACGTCCTGCGACGAGCGAAGCTTTATGACCCTTTGCCGAGCGAAGTCTTTTCGCGGCGAAGCGCCTTCAGGGCCTCGTCGATTTCTTCGATCAGTTCGGCTGGAGACCGTCCGTCCCGAGAAATTGCCCGAGGTGCCTTGCGCAGGCTGGCCCGCCAGGCCAGCAAGGCTGTCCGCTTTTGCTCATTCGAAAGGTGCCGGTCTTCCAGGACGCTTGCAGGCGTCCGGAACCCGGCAAATCGTTTCGATACGCTGATCATGGTATCACACGGTTGAAACTGAGTTGGTGCATACGCCAAAGGCCGCCTGCCGTCTCGCGGCAGACGGACCTTTGTCGTCTTGCAAGTTATCCGGGATGCCGGTGAGGAACGGTCATTCGGTAATGACGGCCCTCAGCATCCAGGCTGCCTTGTCGTGGAACGTGATGCGCTGGGTCAGAAGATCCTCCGTCACCGGGTCGCTATTGTCGCCGGCGTAGGCAGCCATGTCGCGCATTTCGGCAGCGATCATTTCATGACTGCGAACCAGATCCTCGATCATTTCGAAGGCATTGGGCATGCCGCCGGCCGGCAGGCTGACGGTCAGGTTCAATTTGCCTTCGTCGACATTCACCGGCGCCCGGTGTCCAAGGGCACGAATGCGCTCGGCAAGGTCGTCTGTCGCGGCAAAGAGATTTTCATAGTGCTCTTCGGTGAGGTCATGGATCGACTTGAACAGCGGTCCAACGACGTTCCAGTGATAAAGGTGCGATTTCACCGTGAGCATGTAGGTTTCGGCCAGAATGACCGAGAGATGCTTCGCCAGTTGTTCGCGCACCTCGGCAGAAACACCCGTCTTGATCGGGTCGACCTTCGGGGTTTCGATGTTCAGAACTTGAGACGTCGACATAGTTCTTCCTTTCGTGCTTTCGATTGGCGATCGATGTGTCCGGGTGTGCTGCTGACAAGAGCGTGGCCCGGACGTTCGATAGGAAAAGTCTTCAGCTCGTCCTCAGTTCCATGTTTTTGAAAATATTTCGATTTTTGACAGTATGGAAAATGTGATCTGAAATTATTTCAAGAATAGCATTTGTATTTTTTATAAGTCTGAGCTTCCGGGCGGCATAGTTCATTTTTATCACGTCGTTATAAAGTTCTCTATCCAGTCCTTTCATCGAAGAGATATTGGAACGATCCCGCGCGAGACGGCGTTTTTCATTTGAGGTTGTTTTGAAAACAGCGGAACAACAAATGAAAGGACACGGCCATGGCTTCCAAAAACAGCTCCAGCATCAAGAAGGAAGACACCTACGACGCCCTGCGCGACAAGGGCTACAGCAAGGAAAAGTCGGCAAGAATTGCCAATGCGCAGGCAAGCGACCACCAAGCGCCGTCGCGCAAGGGTGGCAAGGCCGCACCTTATGAAACCTGGACCAGGGATGCGCTTTATGAACGGGCGCAGGAGCTCGACATCAGCGGAAGGTCTTCAATGAACAAATCCGATCTGATCGAGGCCTTGCGCGGCTGACGGGCAGCCGTGAAGACGCCGCTGCAACAATTCATGCTGTGTTGTCTGGAACCAAATGAGCGCAAGGCCGTTTACAAGCCAGACCGCGCAATTTGGTTCAGCGCGGTGTCCAAGTGTCCGAATTCCGGGCTTGATCCCCATTCACGCGATGCGTGTCGCCCGTCATCAGGGCTTCACGCGATTGAAAACAGGAGCGACAAGATGGCAACTGCGAAGACTGCCACGGCATCGACCGCCAATCCTGCCAATGACACCGTTAGCGCTCGTGAGATCGAGGAAAACATCGAACGCATTCGCGGCGATATTGCCTCTCTCGCCGGCTCCTTGAAGAAGTACGGCGCCGGCAAGACGGATGAATACAAGACCAAGGCCGCCGAAGCAGGGCAGGATCTGACCAAATTGTCCCAGGACGCCCTGAGCGACCTGTCTGCTGAGCTGCAGAATTACGAACGCGCCTTCGTTGCTGAAGTGCGCCGTCGTCCGCTGCAGTCGATCGGCATTGCCGCCGGTGTCGGCTTCCTGATTGCAGCGCTGGTGCGCCGCTGATGCTCCTGCGCGCCCTACCGCTGGCCTTCGGGGCTGTTTCGCGAGACTTCAATGGCATGGTTCACCGTGCCAAGCGGAATGCCGTGTTGGGCGGCATTGCGGCAGTCTGTTTCGCGACAGCCTATGTGGCCGGCGTGGTGGCAGCCGGCGCCTTTCTGGCGCCGGTGTTCGGCCCTGCGATGGCGGCTTTGCTGATTGCCGTCTTCATGGCCGTAACGGGACTGGTCTTCGTGGCGGTGCTCAGCTTCCTGAAGCACAAGGACCGAAGACGCAAGGCGCATAGTCAGGCCGCGCAGCGACTGGGCCTGGCCGCTGCCATTTCCGTTCTGCCACAGCTCACAAAATCAAAAGGCCTGATGATCACCGCCGCTTTGGGCGGTCTGGCCTTTCTGGCAGCGCAGGCACGAGGTGACGAAGAGCGCGGCTAACCCATTGCCGCGCCTTCTTGCCGGCCACCGGAGCAAACAGTAATGACAGCGCAGCCAGACCGACCCGCAGTAACAGGACTTGTTCCCCCCGTAACAGTGGGCGAGGCTGTCAGATCGGACCCGGTTGTCCGCTACTCGGCGGCCATCCTGTGTGGCATCGTGGTGATTGCTTCCCTTGATCTTGCCCAAGTGTTTTTCGCACCGGTTTTCCTGTCGGTGGTTGTCGGCACGATCTTCGGACTTCCCATGGAAAGATTGTCTCGCCTGGGCGTGCCGAGTTGGCTCTCCGCTGGGGGGATGGTGCTCGTCTTTATTGCGTTGATCCTGACCGCCGGGGCGGCTTTCGTCGTGCCGCTGTCGGACTGGCTCGACAGGCTTCCGCTCATCTGGTCACGGCTGCAGGCGCAGCTGGTCAGCTGGCAGGGGTTCTTTTCCTCTGTCGCGAGCCTGCAGGAAGACCTTCGCAGTGCCATGGGCCAGAAGGGCGGCATGCAGGTGAGTGTCGATGACAATTCCGCTGTAGAAAGCGTTTTCTATTTCGCACCGGCCTTCATGGCCCAGGTGGTCCTGTTCCTGGCAAGTCTCTATTTCTTTCTGCTGACACGCCCGCATCTGCGCAGGGCAGCGCTCCAGTTGTCTCCCGACAGTGAAGGCAGACGTTGCATCGTGACCGCGTTTCGGACGATCGAAGCGCGTCTTTCCACCTATCTCATCTCCATCAGCGTTATCAACGCGGGGCTCGGCGTGGCCGTGGCGCTGACCATGTGGCTGCTCGATGTTCCCTCGCCGCTGTTGTGGGGAATGCTTGCCGGCGTCTTGAACTACGTCGTCTATCTGGGGCCGGCGATCATGGTCCTGGTTATGAGCGGCATCGGACTTGCGACGGGATACACGGCTGTGGAGATCCTGACGCCGCCGCTGGCCTATCTGGTTCTCAACTTGATCGAAGCGCAGTTCGTCACACCAACCGTTCTCGGCCGGACGATGACGCTGAACCCCTTTGCGGTTTTCCTGGCAATTGCCTTCTGGATCTGGCTGTGGGGACCGATCGGCGGATTCATAGCCGTGCCGTTGCTGCTGGTTGTGGTCAGTGTGCTGGAGATCATCAACAACACAGCTCAGTCCGAAGAGCCCGGGCGTTCCGAACCTGAGCCCGAGGCCGGCGCATCTCACTGACAATTGCAATCCTGCGAACCCGCGGACATGACAAAGGCCACCCGTGCCGGCGTTCCAATGCCCGCGGGTTCAACGTTGTCGCTAGTTTCTTCTTTCAGGAGCGGATGGAAGGTGGCACCCAGGCTGCAATTGTCCGACGCCGTGGGTGAGGGTGGCACCTGTTCCAGGTTCCAACAGGTGATACGGACAATTTGTCAGTTGCCAAAATGCTTGCCGGGTGGGGCCCTTCCAGCGGGGTCGTTTGTCGTTCGTCGCGGATCAAGGCAAAATAAAAGCCGCCTGAAAAAGGCGGCTTTTCAACGATTTTGCGTCATGAACTCTTTACTCGGTATTGAATGCCAGCATGCCGTGGGAAATCGGCCAGCCGGTACAGGTGGTTACGCGCGTTCCGGAGACGCAGCGCATCGGGCGGCCATGCACGTCGGCAAGCTCAACCTTCAGGTCGCCTTTGGGAGCGGCCTTCTGTTCAACTTCTACCGGTGCGGGCGTGTTGCTGTTGTGAGCGGTTTCCGCGTCCGCTTCGTTGGTGAAAAGGGGTTCTGCCACAATCAGGCTGGAAGCCAGAAGGGCGGCAACGGCGATTGCCGTAGGAGCGTTGGTCGGAATTCGTTTGCGATGCGTGAACATGGTGTCTACCTCCGCCTAGTAAACTCCCGAGTTAAGAAAAGGTTTCACACCTCTTTTCGATAAAGGAGGAGGTTGAGATCAAAGTGGAAAATTAACTGCAGCGATAACTTATGTTAATGCGGAGCGTTTGATTTCGTGTCATCGTGCGGACAGTCAACAAGTCTGACGATGAGAACCCTCGTGACAATGGAACCCACTATTGCCGTGCTGGCAACGCGCGGCGCTGCCTTGGTTGTCGAAGACAACCCGATCATCGCGCTCGATACGCAGATGATGCTGGAAGAGCTCGGGTTCTCGCCGGTACAGACGCTCGCAAATCTTGCGGAAGCGGCGGAAACACTGGCAGCTCAGCTGTTCAGCTTTGCCATTCTGGATGTGAAGATCGGCGACGATACCAGCCTGGCTTTCGCCAGCCAGCTGCTGGAAAAGGGGACGAAGTTCATCTTCGCCAGCGGTTACAGCGATCTCGACCCGCTGCCCACGGCGTTCGAGGGGCAGGTGGTCCTGAGCAAGCCCTACACCAAAGCCCAGATCAGCGCCCTGATCTGACGCGCTCGTTTTCGCTGGAAGATGCCTTTCAAGCAAACGTGAAGATGTCGGCCACCGCTCAGATGAGCGGGCGGCACTCATCGGCCATGTTCTCGTATGAGGCAAGTTTTTCCAGAGCATCCCTGTCCAGGATCCGGATGCGGTCCTTGGCCCAGCTGATCAGCCCCTTTTCCTGAAGCTTGCGGAGCGTGCGGCTGGTGTGAACCGGTGTGATGCCAAGCGCATCTGACAGGTGGCTTTGGGAAAACGGTGCATCCAGCGCCTGATTGCTCGCATAGCCGATGGTCTCTGCACGGTCGTAAAGATGCAGGATGAGATAGGCGAGCCGTTCCAGCGCAGAACGTTGACCGAGGCTGATGATGTGCCCGTCCAGGATCTGTTCCTCGCGGGCTGCAATCCAGGTCATTGAAAAGGCCAGGCTCGGGTAGTCCTTGAAGATCGACCAGACCCTGTCGCGCTGAAAGACGCACAAAGTGGTGTCGGTAAGGGCGGTGACCGTGTGCTGCATCTCGTTCAGGACGGCAAGCTGAAGGCCGACAAGATCGCCCGGAAGGGCAAAGTTCAATACCTGCCGTCGGCCGTCCGCCAGAGCCTTGTGCCGAAAGGCCCAGCCATCCAGAATGGTGTAGAGATGCGGGCTCTTGTTTTCTTCCTGAACAATGGTTGCTCCGGCTTCGACCGTCAGTTCACCGGTCTTGAAATCCGAAATGAAGTCCAGTTCCTTGTCTTCCAGCGAGCGGAATACGGATTTCCGTCTCAGGGGGCAGGTTTGGCAATTGGTTTGAAACGGGACTGTTTCGGTCATTCAAATGGCATCTCCATTGGCAATCCATCAAAACGCCTAGAACTGCTGCTGGTTCCCATTTGAGGCAGAAGGACAGGGGAAAGCAAGTCCGTCCGATGCCGGACGCGAATGCTTCGTGCAAAAGAAAGACCTACAACGGCTGACAATTGATTGCGGAAACGCAAAAGTCGGGCGTTCCGGCGGGCTACATGCCGAAAGGGACGAAGCCGTACGGACCTTGCAACTGTCCGCACGGCGGGTCTTGTGACTGTCTAGGGCCGCAGGATGGTGTAGCCGTCTTCGTCCAGCTCCATCAGAGTGACGGCACCAGCGGGAACAACGTCGACACCTTCCAGAAACTCGATGTCCTTGCCTTCCTTCTTGGCCATGGCCTGGCGGGTGTTGTCGCAAGCCTCGAAGGCGACATTCGGCATGCTTTCCACGAAGGATTTCATGCGGTCCGAAACGGGAGACGTATCCGCCCGGAACATGTGCAGGCCCGCATTGAAGGCAACAATCTTGATATCGGCCTCCTCGCCGATTTCAGAGTAGTGGCGTGCCACATTGGACGCGACGTTCAAGACGGTGTTCATCTTCTGCGGATCATTGTCGCTGATCTGCAGGGCAAGCTTGTGAATGCCGTCGCCTGCCAATACGGCAGAGCCAAGCATCAGCAGGGCCGAAGTGGCCACTGCCAGTCGTGAAAACATTCCCATCGTTTCCTCCTCCTAACGCCGCAGGATATCCTGCGGCGGCCTTGCGCGGGCGGCCTTTCTTTCACGGGCCGTTGCCGCAAAACGATGTCAGTCGACGCCTCCCATGCCGGAGGCCTCGTCGTCGTCGACGGATCCCGGGGTCACGTCGAGAATACGGGCGCGCATGGTGATCTCGACCGCGCTGTCCTTGCAGTCGCTCATGCAGGGTTCGGCCTTGGCAGCATAATGCGGCTCTTCGGCGCGATCGTCAGCGATGAAGTTTTCCTCGTTGGGAAGACGGATCTCCAGGAAATTGTCTTTCGACAATTCGAAGTCCTCGTCCTCGACGATGTCGTTCAGGTAAAGGAGATAGGCCGTCAACGCGTAAACGTCGTCATCCGACAGGGAACGGGCGTTGCCGTAGGGCATGGCGCGGCGGACATAGTCGTAGACAGTGGACAGATACGGCCAGTAGGAGCCGATGGTCTTTTCCGGGCGTTCCTCGGTCAGGGTGTCCTGGCCACCGGCCAGAACCGGCCAGCGGCCGACGCCTTCGCCAAAATCGCCGTGACAGACGGCGCAGTTGTCCGTGAATAGCACTTCCCCATCGGCCACCGTACCGGAGCCCTCAGGCAAGCCGCTGCCGTCTGGGCGAACGTCGATGTCCCACGCGGCGACCTCGTCTTCCGTCGCCACGCGGCCAAGGCCGAAGATGCCACCTTCACGGACTTCGGACACTGGTACGGCTGGAGCTTCCGCTGCCGTGTCGGCGCTGGCGGTTTCCGTTTCAGTGGCAGCAGGTTCTGCGGCGCCCTGCTGGTCGGCGGGAGCAGCAGCACTGGAGAAGGTGGCCAGATAGGCAATCACGTTGTCCAGGTCTTCCTGCTTCTTCAGACCGGCAAAGGCCATCTTGGTGCCATTGACCATGTCCTTGGGCTTGGTCAGATAGGTCGTCAGTGTTGCCTCGTCCCAGACGAGCCCGCCACCACCGGCCTCGATCATTGCCTTGGAATACTTGTAGTCCTCAAGCGATCCTGCGGTACGGCCGAAAATCTCGTTCAGTTCCGGACCGACCTTGTTCTTTGCGCCTTCCCCGACCGCGTGGCAGGCAGCGCATTTCTTGAAGACCTTCTCGCCTTTTTCGGCATCTCCCGCCTGGGCCATCGCGGCAAGCAGGGGCAGGGTGGCGAGCACGGTTCCTAGGCTGAGGGCTTTAAGAAACTTCGACATTTTCCACCATTCCGTCTGCTTTGACATACCAGGTCTGGATGCCGTTGTTGTGGTAGATCGAGTTTTCGCCGCGGGCGGCACGCAGCTCGTTCTTGGTCGGCTGGAAGAAGCCGTGCTCGTCCATCGCGCGGGACTGGATCAGCATGTCCGAGCCGTCCCAGTCGATGTCCAGGTAGAAGCGGTGCATGGCTTTCGACAGGCTTGGGCCGTCTAGGCGGGCGGTTTTCCAGTTCCGGCCGCCATCAAGCGACACATCCACCCGCTTGATCCGTCCGTTGCCGGACCAGGCGACACCGGAGATGACCATCGGTCCCTTGCCGTGGCTGATCGGGGCCTGCGGGCTCGGTGACGTGATGACGGACTTGGGATCCATCACCCAGGTGAAGCGGCGGGCCTTGCCGTTCTCAAGAAGGTCCGTGTATTTGGACGTTTCCTCGCGCTGGTGCCAGGGTTCGTCGCCGACTTCGATCCGGCGCAGCCATTTCACCCACATGTTGCCTTCCCAGCCAGGCACGACCAGACGCAGCGGATAACCTTGTTCCGGGCGCAGAGCCTCACCGTTCATCTTGAAGGCAACCAGGCAGTCGTCGAGGGCCTTTTCCATCGGGATGGACCGGGTCATGGCCGAGGCATCGGCGCCTTCCGGCATCACCCATTTGGCATTGGTCTTCAGGCCTGCCTCTTCCAGGATCAGTTTCAGCGGCACGCCGGTGTACATCACGCAGTGGACCATGCCGTGGGTGTACTGACAGCCGTTGAGCTGGGAGCCACGCCACTCCATGCCGGAGTTGGCGGCACATTCCAGAAAGTAGACCCGGTTCTCGCGCGGGAAGCGCTTCAGGTCTTCCATGGTGAAGACGAGGGGGCTGTCGACCAGACCGTTGATCATCAACCGATGATCTGCAGGATTGATGTCGGCAATGCCGCCGTGGTGGCGCTCGAAACACAGGCCGTTGGGCGTGATGATGCCGTCCAGCTCGTGCAGCGGTGTGAAGTTCACCGAACTCTCGGTGGAGGCCGTCAGCCACTCCACGTCGCGGCGGACCACATGGGCCTCGTATTCCGACGGCGTGCCATAAGGGCGCGCCTGCACACCGTCACCGAGGTACCGGTTCCAGTCCTGTATCTCGGTGATCAATGGATCGCCGGCCGCGCGCGCGGCACCAGCCGTGCCTGCAACGGCGCCTGCGGCGAAGCCTGCTTTCAAGAGGGAACGCCTGGAAAGACCCGGCGTCTTGGAGTTGGTTTTGTCAGTCATGATCGTGTCCTCAGGATCTCTGAAGAAAAGGCGTCATCCTGCCAGCTTGACGGACTGGTTGTCCGGCAGGCTGACCACGGGATTGCTTGTGAGATAGGCTTCAACGACTTCGGAAATGGGCGGGCCTTCCGTGCCCTCGTTGACCGAGGCCCAACCGGAAACGACATATTCCCTGGCGGGGTCGATGGCTTCTCCGGTGGCAAGCAGGGTCATGCCCGAGATGCGCTCGCCGATTTCCTTGCCGGGATCGATGGTGTAGCCCATGCCGCCAACGCGGACCATGTCACCACCTTGCTGGTAGTAGGGGTCCTTGTTGAAGAGGTTGTCGCCGACATCCTCCAGAATGTCCTTCAGCATCTGGCCCGTCATCGATGAACGGTAAGCGGCCGGATAGGTCATGGCGCAGGCGTTATGGACATCCTCGAAGGTGATGTCCTGGCCCGGCAGAAGCGATGTCCCCCAGCGGAAGCCGGGTGAGAGGGCTATTTCGGCGTCTCGTTCGGTCAGGAGTGCCTGGCAGATCAGATCGTCGAAGGTGCCGTTGAAGTTGCCGCGCCGGTAGAGAAGGTTCTCGGTCTTGCCGAGAACGCGGGCGAGGTCCGCTTCGTAGGGCGCGCGAACCTCATCGATGAGCGCAGCCATGTCCGCATCTGGCGTGATGACGTCGGAGAAGATCGGGATCAGGCGATAGGCGTACCCGGCCAGCTTGCCGTCCTGAACGTCGAGATCGACCCGGGAGACAAACTTGCCGTTGGAGCCGGAGGCAATCACCAGCGTGTTGTTTACGATGACCGGTTCCGGCAGGGCGTCGTGCGTGTGGCCCGTCAGGATGACATCGATGCCGTCAACGCGCGAGGCGAGCTTCCGGTCGACGTCAAAGCCGTTGTGCGACAGCAGCACGACGATTTCAGCGCCCTCGTCGCGAGCCTCGGTCACATGTTTGGCAATGTCTTCCTCGCGGATGCCGAAGGACCAGCCGGGGATCATCCAGCGCGGGTTGGCAATAGGCGTATACGGGAAAGCCTGACCGATGACGGCGACCTTGGACCCGCCACGTTCAAACATCTTCCAGGCTTCGAAGGCGGGCTCGTCCCATTCGTTGTCGTAGATGTTGGAGCCGAGGAAGGCGAAGGGCAGACTGTCGATGACTTCCTGAACCCGGTCGGTGCCGTAGGTGAATTCCCAGTGCCCGGTCATGGCGTCGGGCTCGAGCGAGTTCATGATCGTGATCATGTCTTCGCCCTGGGTGACGTTGGATGTGTAGCTGCCCTGCCAGGTGTCGCCGCCATCCAGCAGGAGAACGTTGTCAGCGCCGCGTTCGGCGCGAATGCGCTTGATCACGGTTGCGACCCGGTCCATGCCGCCCATCTTGCCATAGCTCCTGGCAAGGGAGACGAAGTCTTCCGAGGTCAGCGCATAGGCATCCGGCGACCCGGCCTCGATGTTGTAGAGCTTCAGGAAATCGGCACCGGTCACGTGTGGAGGTTTGCCGTTAACGTCGCCGATGCCCAGGTTGATGGACGGTTCGCGAAAGTAGATCGGCTTCAGCTGGGCGTGGATGTCGGTGATATGCACCAGCGTGAGCTTGCCGTTCGGGTCCATCCCCAGGAGCTGGTCTTCCGTCAGGGCTTGCTGGGCCATCAGCCGCGACCACGATCCTGCCATGCCCGATCCGAGCAAGGCACTTGTCGCGGTTGCCGCCATCAGGAACTCACGTCTTGAGAACATCCTCAGTTACTCCAAACCAACGGCCGACGCCCGGCCGGTTGCACAGTTTTCCCGTTGAGGCACGACAACGCCGTACACCCCGGTTATCCCACGTTCGGGACATTGATGTTTTCAGCCCTTTGTTTCCGCCTGGTGGCCGGGGGGGAATTCGCCGGCGACAGGAAAGAAACCGGCGCGGTGGCTGCGACCGCGCCGGAGTTTAAACGGTCAGCCTACTGGCGAACCGCCGGGGTTTCGATGCCGAGCCCCGAGCCACGCCAGGTCACATAGACCTCCAGAGCCATCAGCTCATCGGAGAAGGCGGCCGGGAAGGCTGCCCGCGTATCGCGGATACATCCGCGGAAGCGGTTGTGCAGGGAGACAAGGTCCGCCTGCTTCAGACGATAGGTCGGGAACCCGTTGACGCTGCCCTGGCTGAGATGGTCAGCCCGGATGTAGTTGCCGTTGTAGTTCTCGTGGCAGGTAGCACAGGACAGGTTCAGCTGACCCGTGCGGGTGTAGTAGAGTTCCTTGCCCTTGTCCCACCAGGTCTGCATTTCGCCTTCGCTCAGATCGACTTTCATCGGCATGCCAAGCGACTGGTGCTTGATGTAGGTCGTCAGAGCCTTCTGATCGGCCGCGTCGAACTTGTAGGGCTCAGCCTGCATGTTCTGTTCACGGCACTGGTTGATCTGAAGCTCGATGTTGAACGGCTTGCCGGCGTCCTCATTCCACTTGGGATAGCTGGCGCCGAGACCCTTGAGGAACTCCTCGGAATCCTCGTGGCAGGAGGCGCAGGACTTGCCAGCAGCACCGTCCACGGTGTTCCAGATTTCCTCGCCGCGCTCCACATAGAGCATACCCGGGTTCTGGAAGCTGTCGGCCTCCAGATCACGCGTTTCTTCCGTGCGGTAGTGCCAGCCCGAGATCAGTTCGTCGAACGGGTGCCCTTCCGGCGCCGGTACACGGGTCATGATCTCCACTTCCCCGTCGATAACGAGCTTTTCGTCAACCGGCCCCCCGGCCAGGCTTGCGCTTGTGCCGACCATCGTTACTGCGAACATGGTGGCTATGCGTTTCGTTCTATTGGCCAAATCGTCTCCTCCCGATTTGAGCGATCCCTGGAACATCCTGCCTTCAACCGACTGCAGATACGATGTCCCGACACTCTCGATGCACCCTGTCCCGGGCTTTTCAGTCCATGCGGACGTCACAGCCGCAGATGCAGGGCAGCCGCCTATTCAACAGTGATCTTGTTCTCGGATTCGTAGACGCTGCCGTCGTCATCGACCCAGGTGAACTTGAACGTGCCGGTTTCATTCACCTTGGCGCTGAACTCCATGTAGGGGTTCGCCGAGACGGCCGGGTCCATGTCACAGGAAAACACCACCTGTCCGTTGAACTCGCAGGTGAACTTGTTGATGATCTGGCGCGGAACGAGGTTGCCCTCCTTGTCCTTGCGCTGACCGGATTCCATCGGGTGGCTGATTAGCGTCTTGATGGTGATGACTTCGCCCGCAGCTGCCTTCTTGGGCACTTTCACGCGCGGTTTCGGATCTGCCATGATTTGGTTCCTTCGTATCCCTGATCTGCTTGCCGGGCGGCGGTTCGGCTAAAGGCCGGTGCCGGTCCTGCGGACAAGCCGCTTGCGCTGTTGCGGATTAGCCGCCGCAGCCGCCGATGGTGACTTTCACTTCCTTGCGGTCGATGAAGGTGGAGCCGTCGTTCATCTTGGCGACCGCGATGACGTTCTGCGTCTTGGCGAGCCGGATGCGGGTCTTGGCTTCGGCAACACCGCTCATGGCAGTGAAGTGGAACGTGGCAACAGCCGGGTTGGGGTTGCCGTCGGCCAGGATCAGGACAGATTCAACGAAGCTGTCTGCCGTCATCGGGCTGTCGACGGATACGCCGACCGGCACCGTGTTGCCGTTCTCGGCAATTTCCGGCGTGTCGAGGGAAACTGTTCCCTCCTTGGGATCTGCTCCGCCGGTGAAGGCCTTGATGGCCTCTTCGGTCTGGTCGGTTGCGGCGAAGGAAACCCGCGATCCGGCGGCCACGAATGCAGCGGCTCCGATCGTGAGACCAAACACCTGGCGTCTTGTAAAGCTCATCTCTTGCTCCTTGAAACCCGAGATCAATTCTCTTTCAGCGTCATGAGATAGGCGACGACGTCCTCTACCTCTTGCGCTGACAGGATGGTTTTGCCGGCGAATTCCTCGTCGACGTTGATGCCCACCTTCAGGGTGTAGAAACCGGGCATGATGGTCTGTTCGCCGAAGACGTCCTTGCTGTTGACCACGATGGCGCGCAGTTGCGCCTCGCTCCAGCGGTCGGCGGCACCGTCGAGGACGGGGCCGACTTCGCCGTGGAACAGCTGGTCGCTGAGATCGGCATTGGCATGGCAAGCCAGGCAGTTGCCCTTCTTGCGATCGGCGAAGGCTTCGCGTCCGGCCTGCGGGTCTCCCTGAACGCCCGTCAGAGATTCGGACAGTTCCATATCGACGATGGGAACGCTGTCCGGAGCAACCGTTCCGGCGGCCGCTGCGGAAGCGGCCAGGACGGCTAGGCCGGCAAAGGCCGCCGGCAGGCTGAAATGTGTCGCGCCCTTGAACATTGTGTCGGCTTTCCTCCTCAGTGCGGAACGGCCGGCTGTGGTGCCGTTTGCGTTCCTTCGGCAGGTCCGATTCCCCAGCCTGCCTGTCCTCCTCATATTAAAAGATATGATTTTTTGCATATGTTATGCAATAGGCCTTTTGCCGTATCCGGCATAAACCTGTTTTATCCGCTCTTCCTATTCCGCGTCGAGGCGGCCTTTTTCGCGCAACTCGTTGATTATGCGGGCATGATACTTCTGGAAATGCTCGTCGCCTTCGTAGCCTTTTTCCTGAACCCAGCGAAACATGTTCAGGAAAGTCCACTTGCCGAAGGCGCCCGGCATCGTTGCAACGGCCACTTCCGACACGGTTCCCTCGCTCGGAACCTCTTCCGGCAGGAACACGATAGTGGGTGTGAAGACATAGCCCCATTTGCGCGCGGCGGTCTTTTCGGTCAGTTCTTCGCCGTCCAGGTCGATCACTTCCTCGTCGCCGAACATGTTGTATTGCACGACCATGAAGTTCTCTTTGATGTAGTCGGTCACTTCCGGGTCGGAGAGGATCTTTTCGTGCATCTGGCGGCAATAGATGCAGCCGCGTTGTTCAAAGATGATGGCAAGGCGCTTGCCTTCTCCTGCCGCGGTTTCAATGTCTTCGCCTATGTCGCGGAAGGTTACGGTGAACCAGGGCTGCTTGTGCAGGCCGTCGTCACCGAGCGTTGCGGCGAGCGCCGTTGTGGTCAGGGCCGCCAAGAGCTCGACTGCCAGCACCAATTGTTTCCAGATACGCATGTCATTGTCCTCCCTGGACCGGAAATGGCCGGTCAGCCGATTTGTGAGAAAACCGGGAAAGTTTCGAGCAGCCAGAAGGCGATTGCCGACATTTGCCCGGTGATGAACAGCAGGCCGGTGAGCACCAGGAGGCCGCCCATGATCTTTTCCACCGTGCCCATGTGTTTGCGGAAACGTCCGGCCAGTTTCAGGAACCGGCTGGCAAATGCTGCCGCCAGGATGAAAGGCAGGCCGATGCCGAGTGCATAGACCGCAAGCAGTCCGGCGCCGTGCCAGGTGGTGTCCGACGATCCGGCAACGAACAGGATTGCCGCCAGAACCGGGCCGACGCACGGTGTCCAGCCGAACGCGAACGCCAGGCCCATGACGAAGGCTCCAACCAGGCCCGCGGGCTTGCGTTCCACATGAATGCGGGCTTCGCGGAACAGAAGCCCGATGCGAAAGACACCGAGAAAATGCAGGCCCATGACGATGATGATCGCGCCTGCAACATAAGACAGGATATCGTAGTAGCGGGCGATCGACTGGCCGATGACGCTGGCCGTTGCACCGAGGGCGACAAAGACGAGCGAAAAGCCGAGCACGAAGGCGATCGCCGCCAGAATCACCCGGCGACCCGTTTCGGCCGTGGCCGTATCGCCCTTCAGTTCATCGACGCTGACACCGGCCAGGTAACACAGGTAGGGCGGCACAATCGGCAAGACACAAGGCGAAATGAATGAAAGCAGCCCTGCCAGAAAGGCAGCGCCCAGAGAAACATCGAGCATTCATTTCCTCCCAGAGAAACTCGATCTTCGGTTGCTTTAAAATATTCAAAAGTTCCTATATATTGCAATGGAAGAAATGTGGAGACTGCAAAATGTCCGTCGCGACACGTGCGATGATCCTTGCCGGAGTGTTGGTTTCCGGCCTGTTTCAGGCGTTGCCCGCCTGGAGTGCCGAGCTGGTCATGCTTGAGCAGCCGGGGTGTGTCTGGTGCAAGCGCTGGAACGAGGAAATCGGCATCGCCTATCCGAAGACGTCGGAAGGCCGGCAAGCGCCGTTGCGCCGCGTCGATATTACCGACACCTGGCCGCAGGACCTGGCCGGCATACCGAAAGAGCGGATGACGCCAACCTTCATTCTGGTGGCCGACGGCGTTGAAATCGACCGTCTGCGCGGCTATCCGGGAGAACACTTCTTCTGGCCGCTACTGACCGATATGTTGGGAAAGCTTCCGGACACGAGCAAGTGATGCTGTTGATCCGGTGCTGAAGTTGAGGCATGAATCTGAAAAGCGGTTTTGTGCGCTGCAATGGCAATGCTGAAAAGGGTGTGGGTTCCGGATGATACTGCCGGCCTTTGACAAGAACCTGGATGCGAAGGACCTCGACCTGCTGATGGAGCAGGCGCGGAAGGCGAGCGATCTGCTCAAGGCCCTTTCGCACGAAGTGCGCCTTGTCATCCTGTGTCTGCTGTCTGAAGGCGAAAAGTCGGTTTCCGAGCTCGAAGAGATCCTGACAATGCCGCAGGCCGCGGTTTCCCAGCAGCTTGCACGGCTTCGCCTGGAAGGCCTTGTGCAGTCGCGGCGCGACGGGCGGATGATCTACTACAGCCTCATGAACGATGAGGTAAGTTCGATCATTTCGAGCCTTTACGAGCTGTTCTGCAAGGACGTGCGTGCACCTGAAAAATAAACGCAGGTAGCGCAACATACGGGCGTGCGATGCAGCAACGAGATCGATTGCTGCAAATTTCGCTGCCTGCTACGGTTTGAAAAATCGCCGAAAGAGCGAGTACGGGAAACGCGGCCGGAATAACCGGCGGAGGGTAGGACGCGCATGGTCAATCTCGATCCGGCGGTGCTGACACCGCTTCTCGGTGTGCTCGCGGGGTGCGTGCTGGGGTTCGTTGCCAGGTCAAACCACTTCTGTACGCTGTCGGCCCTGGAAAGGCACTGGTACGCGGGCGACAGCAGCGCGCTCAGGACCTGGGTGCTTGCTTCCGTATCCGCACTGATCGGCACACAGCTGCTCGTCGCCTTCGGCATGGCCGACACGGCTGCCTCCTTTTACCTGTCACCGGAATTTGCCTGGACGGGCGCCATTCTCGGCGGCTTCATGTTCGGCATCGGCATGGCGCTTGTCGGCACCTGCGGTTTCGGCGCGGTTCTGCGTCTGGGTGGCGGCAGCCTCCGGGCGCTTGTGGTGCTGACGGTCATCGGCCTGTCGGCACTGGCCGCCCAAAGGGGCATCGTCGGCATCGTGCGGGTGCCGATCGTCGATGATCTTGCCGTTTCCTTCACCGCAAGCGGCAGCCAGTCCATGGGCGACATTGTCTCGACCCTGGTGGGCATGAAGCTGCAGGGTGTGGTTGCCATCGCGCTCGCTTTGGCCGGTCTGTTCTGGATCTTCAAATCGGCGTCCTATCGCCGGCAATGGAGCAAGATCGGAACCGGTGTTGTCATCGGCAGCGTGATCGCCTTCGGCTGGTGGGCGACAACCTTCCTTGCGGGACGCTCCTTCGATCCGATCCAGATCGAGGCCGGATCCTTCGTAGTGCCGGTCGGCGACACCATCATGCAGCTGATCACCTATACGGGGACCCTGCCGGACTATGGTGTCGGTCTGATTGCCGGTACGCTGGTCGGCGCCGTGGTCGCGGCCATGTGGAAACGGGATATCCGCTGGGAAGCATGCGACGATGCACGCGAACTCGGCCGCCATCTTCTGGGTGGCACCCTGATGGGTGTCGGCGGGGTGTTTTCCATGGGCTGCACGGTGGGGCAGGGCATTACCGGCTTTTCCACGCTTGCGATTTCTGCGCCCATCGTGATGGTATCCATGGCACTCGGTGCACGGGTCGGGCTTGCCTGGCTTGTGGAAGGCAACGTCCTTGCCGCCTTCCAGCGCAACCAGGGCAGTGCCCATCACTCGGCGGCGGAGTGATACCGGCACCTTTCATCCGGCAGTTCAGGCTGCGACGAAACTGTAGGCATCGCCGGTGCGTTCCACGTGCCCTCCACCGGGGTGGGGGAAGTGGTATCCGATGACGCGGGAGCCATCTTGCGCCAGGCGGTCGAGCAGCGCCTTGCGGGTGGCAATGCCCATGTCGCGGTCCTGATCGGAGCCGGAAGCCCAGCCGGGTTTTTCGAAAGAAATCACTGTGTTGGAAATCGCGTCGCCCACCACCAGCAGGCTCTCGGATCCGCCGTGCAGCATGTAGGACATGTGCCCCGGAGTGTGGCCCGCCGTGTCGACTGCCTCAACGCCTGGAAGCACTTCCTGGCCCGGCTTGATCATGTTCACCCGGTCTTCGATCACGTTGAAACGCGCCTGTGCCCCGACCACGAAACTCTTGCGCACCTCCGGCGTCTTGGCCAGCGTATCGTCGGCGCGCCAGTAGTCCCATTCGGCCTGTGGCATCCAGATCTGCGCTTCCGGGAAAAGCGGATCGTCGAAATCGTCCAGGATGCCCCAAAGATGGTCCGGGTGGGCGTGGGTGAAGACAATGTCGGTGATGTCCGACGGATCGATACCGGCTTCCGCCAGGTGGCCCGGCAACTCACCTGCCGTCGACTGGAAATTGGCGCCTGATCCGACGTCGAAGAGGACTGTGCGGTCGCCGGTGCGGAGCAATGTGATGTTGCAATCCGGCGTCAGAGCGTCCGTGGCAAGGCCATGGGGTTTCAGCAGCGCCGCGATCTCTTCTTCGCTTTGCTCTGGCAAAATGAAGTTCATCGGCAGGGTCAGATGACCGTCGGAAAAGACGGTGATGTCGTGTGCGCCGAGGGTCAGGTTCGCGGTTGCAAAGGCAGGCGTTATCCGGCTGGCAAAACCCGCGGTCGCAAACGCGAGGCCTCCGGCAAGAACGTTGCGTCTCGTCAGATCTTTCCGAAATTGCCCGGACATGGCATCCTCCACATATTCAAACTTTTGAATTTATCTATGTTTCATTGAGAGAGGTCAATGCCCGTTGAAGCGAAAGGGCTCCAAGCTGGTGGCAATCGAGGACGCAGTGTGCCCGGGAGGGGCCCATGGACCTGACATTTCTTCTGGACGAAATTTCCGAGCCCTGGTTGCTGGCAATCGGCGGGCTGGTTGTCGGCGTCCTTTTTGGCGCCTTTGCCCAGCAAAGCCGCTTTTGCCTGCGCGCTGCCAGCCTGGAATTCTCTCGCGGTGCGCCGAAGGACCGATTGCCTGTCTGGCTCCTGACCTTTTCCGCGGCGGTTCTGTGCACGCAAGTGTTGATCCACCTGGGCGAAGTGCAGGCAAATGAAGCCCGCCAGTTGGCATCGCCGCAAAGCCTCTCCGGAGCTTTGCTGGGCGGGTTGATGTTCGGCACCGGCATGGTGCTGGCGCGCGGATGCGCCAGCCGCCTGCTGGTGCTCTCGGCCACGGGCAATCTGAGGGCGCTGCTCTCAGGACTCGTCTTTGCGGTTGTCGCCCAGGCGAGCCTGCGCGGCCTGTTGAAACCGGTGCGCGAATGGTTTGCAGGTCTTTGGACGACAGGGGATATCGGCGGCAACAATCTGACCGAGATGCTGGGACTGAGCACATCCGTGACGCTTGGTTTCACGGCGCTCTGGCTGGTGGCGGGGCTTGTCTTTGCCTGGCGGTCGAGGGTGAAGGTCTGGCAGCTGGTGGCGGCAGCGGGCGCTGGGCTGGCAATTCCCCTGGCCTGGTGGTTCACATCCGCCATGGCCCGGCAGGCTTTCGACCCCGTGCAGGTGGAAGGGGTAACCTTCACCGGACCATCCGCCGATGCCCTGATGCTGGTTCTGTCACCACCGGGCGATCTGCTTGATTTCGATGTCGGCTTGGTGCCCGGTGTCTTTCTGGGCTCGTTCCTGGCGGCTTTCGTAACGCGGGAACTCGCCCTGCAGGGGTTCGAAGGCGGCAAGTCGATGGCGCGCTACCTCACCGGAGCAACGCTCATGGGGTTCGGCGGCATGCTTGCCGGTGGCTGTGCCGTCGGGGCCGGTATCACGGGAGCTTCCATCTTCGCGCTGACGGCGTGGATCACCCTGACCGCCATCTGGCTGTCTGCCGGTGTTGCCGATCGCCTGCTGACAAGCTATGACGCCCGGCAGCAGACAGTCGGTGGGTCTCCTGCAGCAGAACAGGTGAAAACCGCTGCCTGAAGGCAAAACAGGAAAGGGCCTTGCCTGCCAGGAGCTGACGGGTTCAAGGCCCTTATCGGCCTATCATGGTTTGTTCTGTTGCCGGACGGGTGAACTGATCGAATTCGGAAACGAAGCGGGCACTGATCCAGCCGCCGGTGGACAGTTGATACCAGACACCTTGCGGCCCCGAGACGATACGGCAATCGGAAATCTTGACCTTGTCACCGATCTGCACCCGGCCAACGGCTTCCGAGTCGAGAGAAGGGTTCTGGCGAACGTTGACGTCCCGCGCGATGGTGCGCTCCCACGAATTCCAGTCCGTCAGAGCGGTCGGTGTTTCCTCGCCGATGTCGTAGTCGATGACATCGCTCGTCCAGTAGGCGTATTCGGTCGTCAGCGTGCCGCCGTGGCAACTGGCTGCGTCGGCAAGCAGCGCGTTGGTCACTTTCGGCAGGGTATCGTCGAAGGGCCCCGGCATTGCGCACCATGTGGGGGCGTCATACCCGCCCTTCGCACAGGGTAGCGAACCGGAGGTGATGCGCATGCCGACGGTGCCGTCTTCGGAAAGTTCGACCGTGCAATAAGCAACGCCGTTATGGCTGGCGGCGATACGGCGTGACCCCAACTCTTGGATCAGATCTTCCAGCTTGGTTTCCTGCGGGTTCGGGCCAGATCCGTCAATTGCGCCGAATTCATATTCGACTTCAGATTTCCTGATTGAATTGTCGGCCTGGAAAAGCTGGGTGCACATGGCGCCAACCGTGTCCATGTAAAGGGCACTCTTGTTGATCGGGTCGGCAATAGTGCCGGCAGAAACCGGCGTCAGGCCCATCGCGTAGGACCGAATGCCGCCAGCCAGATAAAAGAAGCTGTCGGCAGTGCGGTGGGACAGGGCTTCCTGCAACAAGATGGACGGGGCAATGCCGCCCTTGATCAGCTTGACGTAGGTCTGTGTCAGTTCATAGGCCAGGTTCATGGCTTCCTTGACGGCCACAAGCTGGTTGGCCTTCTCCTCTGGCAGGAATGCCATGTGGTATCCGAGTGCCGCACCAGCTTCCAGAAAGCGGATGTCGCCACCATAAACAGCGTTGCGCGGGGTAGCCGCCAGGGTGAAGGCGAGAGCGCAGGCGGACAGGCACTCATTACCGTTGAGAACGAAGACACCGTTGAGATCCGGGTCCTGCGAGCCGACGTTGTATTGCAGATACTGGCCGATGCGGATGCCTTCCAGAAAGCTGCCGCCGGGGCTGTCGAAGACGATGTATTTGCCCCAGGTGCCGTCGAGAGCAGCCTTCAGCTTTTCCAGATCGCCTTTTTCGATGACGCCGGAAACCAGGAATATCGTTCCCTGCAGTTCATTGACCACGCTGCCGGCAGACCCTTTGCCCGGATACAACGGTTTCAGTTGTGCCAATCGCGGTGCGAGATCGGGCCGCTGTGTAATCTCGGCGGCGGAAAGCTGCGAAACCGCGAAAACCAGCGAAAGACAGAAAACGATGGAATTGAGCAACATGGGTACCGTCGACTGCTGAGTGAAGCGGGCGCCGGCCGCCTCGATGATTTTTGCCAAACGAGGTCCGGGAATGTGCTCGTTTGCGATGCCTGAAAGTGAAGTTGGAGGCCTGCATGTGCCAGCCTCCAAGGGATTACTGCCGGATTTCATAATCCTGATAACCGGCCGCCCAACGGGCACTGCGATTGGCGTTGTCCGCGGTCCAGACCTTGTTGAGGCGGCCGGAAAGTTCCTTCATGAAATCGATCTTGTCACCGATCGGCTCGAATTCACCGTTGGCAGCAAGAAGGTTTTCCAGATCCACCGGATCCTCGGTCACGATCGCCAGCAGCTTGCCCTTGCCCGCCGGTGCCTCTGCCTCGAAGCTGAAGCCGTAGGACGGGTCGGGAACCGTGAGCGCGGAGTTGGCGCGGATGCGGCCGGTCTTGCCGGCGGAGCGATCCTCATCGGTCGGGAACAGGAGCACCAGATCGTCTTCGACGGTCAGGTCGAAAAGGGTCAGGTAGCCATCGACGGCGCTGGTGAGCTGGAATTGCACCTCGTCACCGATCTGGTGTACGGAGCCGGGCAGGATGGAAACCTTGATTTCCTGAGAGGATTGTTCCGGAAGCACGTCGGAAACATCGTCGGCGGTATTTCCGGTTACCGTCTGGACTGGGCCTTCGGCCGAAGCCGGTTGCAGAATGAAGGCTTCGTTGCGCGGTGACATGTTGGGCGTGAACTGCAGATCACGGCAATCCTCCACGCGCTGGCACCATTGCTCGGTGCGAGGACGCAGATAGTTCAGAAGTTCCGCGGTGGTGACACGGCCATTGCCGTTGAGGTCGGCCTCGCGCGTGCGTAGACCCCGGATCAGGTTCTGAGTAAAGATGCCCGAGCCGTTGGTTTCCCAGGCCAGCTGGTGCGGCAGGGCAGCGGACAGGGTCAGGTGCACGTTGGTTTCGCGTGCCAGAGGCTCTTCGTCACGCACCACCGGCAGGGACCTGGAAACGCCCGAGAACGGCAGGTAACGCGCTTTCGCATCAAGACCCTTGGAAACAAGATCCGGCACGACATCGCGGTTGACCGTACCTGAATGACAGGAATCGGCGATCAGGATCACTTCGCGGCCCTTCAGTGTGGACAGCGCGGAGGCGATCTCGTCGTCGGTGAGCATATCCTCGGCCCTTGCACCCCTGCGCCCGTAATCGGTCGGGACGAAGGTTTCATCGAGGCCGTCCTCTTCGTCGCCGTTGCGATCGGGAACCTGGGAGCCGTGACCGGAATAATAAATGATGACGCGGTCACCCGGCCGCGTCTCACTGGCGAGCCAACCGGTGATGGAACCCAGAATGTTGTTCTTGGCCGCGCCCTCTTCCACCAGGATGCGGACATCGGAGGATGCAAAACCCCAGTCGCCCTTGAGGAAATCCGCCATCTGGCGCACGTCGTTCGCAGGGCCTGAAAGCTGCGCGTCCGGTTCCAGATAAGGGTAGACGCCGGCGCCGATCAGCAATGCCTTTTGCGCGGCGTGAACCGTGCCGGCGGACAGGCACAGGCACATGGTTGCCGCGAAGGCCTTGAGGTATCCTGTTTTCACTGAAGGTCTCCCTTTGCGCGCGTATAAAGCCCGACCCAGTCCAGGCCGAAGGACTGGCCGTCGAGCGTGTGGCCGATTTCCTTGGCCAGGGCGGCGAGATCGTTGTTTTGTTGTGCGTCCTGAACCGCATCCACGAGATCGGGCATGGGGGACGGTGTGGTGATGGCGATGAGATGGTCGGCGCCGAAGGGCGGGATCACCGCGGAGCGGAAGCTGTCAGTCCGGCCAGGTCGGAGCTTGCCTGCAGCCAGACCGCGCTTGCCTCTGCGAACGGGGCCGACCAGTTGAACTGCCCCGTTTGAAGCGAGGTTGAACAGGACCACATTTTCGTTGCCGGACGAGCGGATCGAGAATGTCACCTGCTCACCTTCGATATAGGTCCGGCTGCCGTCGGAAAGGTCCAGTTCCGGACCTTCAGTTTCGGCAAAGCCGATCAGGAAGGCAAGGAAGCGCCATTTGTCGACGGTCGCCTGCAGGGCCTCGGCGGAAGGCGGGGCGGGAAACGAGGCGATCACGTCGCCGGTCTTGTAGACCAGTGAAGAGCCGTCGCCGTCATAAATCAGATCGGCCTCAGCCTTGCTGTCGACCTTGCGGATGCCTGACAGGGCTGGAATTGTCTCGCCGGGGGCGGCGTAGAGCGTCAGTTCCGGCAGTCCGGCGCTCGGGGCAGGCGTGCCGGCAGCATCATGCAGCAGGATTTCCAGGTCCCTGGATCCGGCATTGACTTCCGGCCGTTGCCGCCGTTCGGTATGGCGCTTGACCGAGCTGTTGACGTAACGCTTCAGTTCGGCCGTGTTCAAAACGCTGTTGCTGTCACCGTCCGCTTCACCCTCAAGAGCGCGGGAAAAGGCATAGGAGAGCGCACCGCGCAGCTCTTCGCCGATCCGCACTTCCTGGGTGACCTTGTTGCGGTCCTGGGCATAAAGCCAGATGACATTTTGAAGTGCATCTTCCTCAACTTCGCCAAGTTGCCTCACCCGCTCGGCGATTCTGTCAGAGGATTTGTCGACCCGAACATCGGCAACGCGCACATTTACTTCGGCGCGGAAATCGGCTGCCCGGGCCATATCGCCTGCAAAACAGCTGTCGGCGACGAAGACGACGGTTGCTTCCTTTTCTTCGGCCAGCAGATGGCCGACCTCGTTGTCGATGATGCGCTCGTTGACACCCGGGCCGGTTTCGTTGAAGCCCGCCAGCAGGAACATGTTGTCGAGTTCTTCGTGCCCGGGAAGGATCGCTTCCTGCCGGGCACCGTGACCGGCATAATGAAACACCAGCGTATCCCCCGGGCCGGCAAGTTCCGTCAGCTCCCGCCACGAAGCAAAGACGTTGTCCCGTGTGGCGTCGGCATCGGTCAGCAGGATGACCTTGCTGGCCTCCAGCTTTTCCAGTGTTCCTGCAACATCTCTCGCGTCATTGACGGCGCCCTTGAGGTCAGTGATGTGCTGATAGTCGTCAATGCCGATAACGAGGCCGTAGAGATTGCCGGCAAATGCGGGAAGCGGCGCGGCAAGGCCTGCTGCAAGCACGAGGGCAGGGGCAAATCCCGGCACCCGCTTTTTCAGGAAAGCCGCGGAGGCCGGCAGAATGGATTTGGTCATGCGGGCCGCCTATTTCCGGACGAATTCAACACGCCGGTGCGCCTGATTGCGCACGTCCTCGGTGTAGAGGGATGGATCGTCGAACTGGAACGGCTGGCTTTCACCCATGCCAAGCACCTCGATGGAGCCGGAGTATCCGGCTGCCAGCAAGGCGCTACGTACGGCCTCGGCACGCTTCATGGACAGTTGCATGTTGTAGGCATCAGAGCCGACCGGATCGGTATGGCCGACGACCTGGATATCCGGGGAACCCTGCTTTTCCAGGGCTTCCTGCACGTCTTCAAAGCTGGTCCGGCCGGCTTTGGTCATGACATCCTGATCGTAGACGAACTGGATCGGAACCAGGGTCTTCTTGCGTTTGTAGCCGCGCGTGGAAAAGCTGTATTGCGAGATCGACTGTCCGCTGCGGGTGACCGGAATCTTGATGTCTCCCGGTTCCTCTGAAATCTGGGCAACGACCACCGCCAGCTCATCCAGGCGGTCGCGCAGCCGGGCGATCATGGCATGTGCCGGTTCCGCAGGGGTCAGCTCGGTGTCATCCACCAGGCCAAGGGTTTCCTGATAGGCGCGGAACGCCGGCAGGGTTTGCTGCTGCTTGCGCAGAATTTCTCCGAGCAGATAGGAAATACGCCAGTGGCTGCCGAATTCCTGAAGGTCGGCCAGGTCCTGTTTCAGGGTTTCAAGGTTGCCGGTATAGCCTTCAAGATCCTGAAACGGCGCGATGACGTCGAGCCGCGCATCGATGATTTCCTTGCCGAAGCCTTCCACCACCATGCCGTCGCAATCGCTGTCATTGAAGGCCTGGTCGTAGATCCTGACGCGGTCTTCGTGACCGGCGCTCAGCGGCATCGCAAGCCAGTCCTTCTGAATGCTCTCGCATGAAACGAGTTGTGCGGAAGCGTCAGTGGTCAGGAGGGGCAGGGCGATGACGGCGGAGACGGCAAGGCCCGCCAGATGCATAAGGTGGGCGGGTAAAACAGTTCGGATAAGCGGCATGCTGGAAAGTCTCTCCAACTCTTGCATGATAAATTATAAAATAGGTCGGTCTGGCGGGTGTTTGCAGCGAAGGGTTGAGGGCCGGTTGTTTCCAGGCTCGCAGACGTTGCAACTGACGCACCGGTGTAAAATCCCGGTTGCTTCTCCGTTCCTTATTGCGTTTCAATCTGTTCGCAAGACAACATCACGCAGGGTCGCTTGAGTCAATTGTCAGGGCGTCATGAGGTATTTCAAATTGATGATTTCTAAGGATGAGGTTGCAGTGGTGCCGGGCAGTCAAATGTCGAGATGTGTCAGGTTTCTGACGGGGTTCTGCTGTCTTTTTCTGATGGCCGTCGGTCTGGCGCAGGCAGACGAAAACCGCTTTGCGCTCGTTATCGGTAATTCGTCCTATGAGAAGATCGGCCGGCTCGGAAACCCGGGACGGGATGCGGATCTTGTTGCCAAGTCGCTGGAAGGGGTCGGATTCGAAGTTTCGGTTCATTTCGACCTTGATGAGGATGGTCTTGGCAAGGTCCTGGACGATCTTGCCGATCGTGCTCCGGACCTGGATGTGGCGGTGCTCTATTTCGCAGGCCATGGCATTCAGAAGGATGGTGAGAATTTTCTGATCCCCGTGGATGCACAACTGAAATCTGCGACCTCGATCGAACGGGAAACGGTCAGTCTGCGTTCGTTCATGGAGGTGATGGAAGAGGTGCCGATCAGTCTCCTGTTCCTTGACGCCTGCCGCAACAACCCCTTTGCCGAACATCTGTTGTCGCAGTCCTCCTCCGACGGGCGGTCCGCCGGGATCACCCGCGGGCTTGCCCCCATCCGCACCGTTGGCGACATGCTGGTCACTTTCGCCACCTTGCCGAATTCCGTTGCAAAGGATGGTGCCGGACAGAACTCGCCTTTCGCCAAGGCGCTGGCCCGCCACGTTGCCACACCGGATGCGGAAGTCTCCGTCTTGATGAAGCGGGTGACGCGTGATGTGATGGCTGAGACCGACGGCGAGCAGCGGCCGCAGCAGCTGTCTCAGATGCAGACGGAATTCTATTTCAAGCGCACAAACGCAGCCGCTCCGGAGACAGATGATCAGCAGACCCTGCTGGCAGTCTATCCCGGCTCGGTCAGTGCCGGCGAGGAAGTCTCGGTTCTGGCGGATGTGCCGCAGCAGTGCGCACCGGATTTCTTTAATATAACACCGTCAAACCGGGTGACGCCGATCCCGACTTCGTACTTCAAGACGGTTGAACTCGGCGGCGGCAAGATCCGTTACGAAATCTCGCCCGGCTCGCGCTATGGGCTGGTCGTGGAAGAAGCGGACGAGAAGGGGGCGAACCGCATCGGCTTCTTCTGCTCAATGGGACCGGCTCTTTCCGATCAGCAGAAGAAGGAAGTGCTCAGGCGGATCAACGGACAGCTCGCGCAAAACGAGATGTCCGGGACCATCGGGTCCGACCCGGAACGGGTCGCCTATCATTTTGCCGAGTTCAAGATCAACTGACGCAGGAGAAGAGGCGGGTCGCTTTCAACGAAGATGCGCCCGCGCTCTAAAACCGACAGGTCTGTGCATCCCCGATCCCAGCCCGCGCCTCGATTGGCCGGGAGGACGTCGGGGAGGCGACTGTGTAGGCAGGTCCTCTTGTGAGGATCAGTTGACCGGCAGCAGGACCAGCTGGACGCGGCGGTTCTGTTCGCCGTAGGGATCGCTCTGGTCCTTCAATCTGGAGGCGCCCATTCCGCTTGCCAGAACACGCTGCTCTGAAAGCCCACCCCAGGCTGCAACGAAACCTGCGACCGTCTGGGCGCGTTGCTGCGAGAGGGCCAGATTGTACTGTGCGCTGCCCTTTGCATCCGTATGGCCAAGCAGCAGGAAACGATAGTTCTTGAACTTGTCCTGGCTCAGAATGCGCGAGAGTTCGGTAATCTTCGCGGCCTGGTCCGGACGCAGCGATGCCGAGTTGTAGTCGAACAGGATTTCCATGTCGATCGTCGGCAGTGGTGCCGATGACGTGGTTTCCGAAGAGCCGCCGACTGGTGGCGGGGTGGAGGCAGCACCTTCTCGATCGACAAGCTTGAGATTCACTACATCGTCCATCGACAGGGCGGTGTTTGACTTGAATTCCGAGTTGCTGCAGGCGGCCTGATCAAGCAGGCATTTTTCCATGTCGGTCTCCGCCGGGGCACTGGCGTCACGCGAGGCGGAAGTTGCAGGCTTGGTGTCGCCGCCAAGATCGAAATCCTCAAGCGTGATAGTGCTTTGCGCCGCGGCAGGCAGAGCCAGGGAAATAAAAATCAAAAGAAATGCAAAAGGCTTCATGGCAATATCCCGAACCGTTACGTGGTCGTTTCACGGATTGATCCGTTTCTACCATACGGCTGGCAAAAAATGAAAGTGGCCACTGCGTCAGTGGGATATTTGACGCTGTCCCATCATCCCTGCCACATTTGCGGCCTTACAAAATCAAATTGCAGACAATCGGATTGAATGAGGGGCTGATCATGTTGCGAAACGCTGTAGCAGCGGTGGCGGGAAAAGGCTTTGCCCGAAGCCTAATACAGACGCTTGCGTCGGTGGCTGTATGTTTTCCTGCCTTTTCGGCGGCCCATGCTGCCGAAATGCGTCTTCTCGACAGCAATCCTGCAGCCGCCGCCGGCTACCAGCTTCTGGACCTTGGGACAGTGAGCGCAGAAGCCGTCGGTCACGCCAAGGGCCTTGAAGACGGTTTCACATCGAAGAGCGCCGTCAAGGACGGATCACTGCCTTATTTCGAAAACGGCATCGCAGGCGATGGCGCACATACCTATGAGACACTGCATATCGTGCCGGCCTGGGGTGGGCTCAAGACGGGCAAGGTCATATCCCTCGAGGGACAGATCCAGAAGGGGGACCTCGATCACCTGAAGGCTCTTGTGGAACGCACCGGCTTTTCGGACTGCCTGAGGCCCGGCTACTGCCCCTATAACAACGTGATTTCGCTCAACAGCCCGGGCGGCAACCTGCGCGAGGCGCTGGAAATCGGCAAATACATCGCGGAGCAGAACTTCATCACGCTGCTGCCGGAAAATGCCGTCTGCGAGTCCGCCTGTTCCCTGGTCTTTCTGGCGGGTTATACGCGATACGAGGGGTTCTTCTTTCCTCGCCGTTTTGCTCATGAAACCGCCCGTCTCGGCATTCATCAGCCTTATATCCAGCTTCCTGAGGGCAACTACAGCGCGGAACAGGTCGGGCAGGTCGTTCAGCTGATCAATCGGGGCGTCAACGAGGTTACGGACTATTTCCTCAGCACAGGTATCGGCATCGGCTTCATGCGCAACATGTACGGCACGAAACCCGGGTCCATGTATCACTTGTCCCTGGCGGAAATGGCGGCCGAAGGGATCTTCGTCGTTGGACGTCCGCAGGATCTGTCAAATCTCAGCCGCAGCCAGATGCTGTCCTATTGTTCCAGCCTGTATCAAGGGCGTTTCAACACCGTGTCGCCGGACCTGCTGGCCAATCTGCAATCGAACGAACGCACTTTCCTGACCTATGTCACCGGGCAGAATTTTGTCTGTCTGGGCGTGAAGAGCCCGAATGGCGACAGCTGGCGGTCCTACGTCTGCGATGGCAGTTCGAAATGTCTGCTCGGCGACTTCGGGCAAGTGGCGCTGTTCGAGCTGGGAGCCAACGGTAAGCTTTCGGGGTTTCGTGACCGGGATGCGTCGGCCTTGATGAACATTGCCGCAGGGATCGACAATACCGAGGTTGGTCTGGCGCTGAAGGAGTACAATCACCGGGTGGCGCTGCTCTATTTTGTCGAGCTGTTCGCTGAAAACATGGGAACGTTCGAGACATCCTTCAAACGCATTCCGGCAAGCCTTGCCTTTGCCGAGGTGCCTCGGGAGTTCTGCGGTCAGGTCGATGAATATGATGCCGGTCTTGTGCGGCTGGTGCAGGCCGGTCTCAACAACAGCGGCATTGACGTGGGCACTCCGGACGGGTCGCTCGGGCCGAACACGCGCAAGGCAATCGGGCGGGCCAACAAGGATCTGCTGAACCGCTCCGAAACCGTTATCGATCCGTCTCTTCTGAAGGCGCTGGGCGTGCCCGAAGACGAAGTCCGCGGGCACGTCCTGTGTAACGGCTAGGCCTGGACAGCGCGGCGAGCCGTCAAACCTGCGATCACGCCGCGCAGTTCCGCCAGTCCGCGCATTCGCCCGATCAGGGGATAGCCAGGGTGCGCACCGCGGTCGGCATCGCTCAGCAGCTCGTGGCCATGATCTGGCCGGAAGACGATTTCGGCATCTTTACGGCCCGCGTGTCGCCGTCTGGCTTCTTCGCCAAGAAGAACGCCGAGCAATGCAGGCATGTCGGTGTCGCCGCCAAGATGTGCTGCTTCCTCGAACGAGCCATCCGGATCTTTCGCGACATTGCGCAGATGGGCGAAATGAATCTTGCCGGCAAAGCGTTCCGCAATTGCAGGGACATCGTTCTTCGGGTTGGCGCCAAGAGAGCCCGAGCACAGCGTCAGGCCATTGGAAGGGCTGTCCACCGCTGACAGGATCCAGTCGATGTCGTCCGCGTCCGAGACGATCCGCGGAAGACCGAGCAGGTCCCGGGGCGGGTCATCCGGATGCACCGCCAGTTTCAGGCCAAGCTCTTCGGCCGCCGGGATCACTTCCTCCAGGAAGCGCTTGTGGTTTTGTCTGAGAGCCGCCCGGTCGAGCCCCTGATAGGGCACCAGAGCCTCACGCAGGCCGTTGGGGTCGTAACGATCATAGGCCCCGGGCAGACCCGCCATGATGGCCTGGGTCAAGCGGTCGAGGTCCGGCTGTTTTGCGGCATCGAACCAGCGTTTTGCCTCGACCAGAACCTGTTCGCAATAATCGTCTTCCGCCTTGGGGCGCTTGACCATGTAGATTTCGAAGGCCGCCATCCTGGCAGCGGAAAACCGAAGGCAGGTACCGCCACGTGCCACGGGCGCGGCCAGGTCTGTCCGGGTCCAGTCGAGCAACGGCATGAAGTTGTAGCAGATGACCTTTATGCCTTCAGCGGCCAGGTTTGCCATCGATTGCCGGTAGTTGGCGAAGAGTTCCGAAAGATCGCCTTCCCCGCGCTTGATGGCTTCGTGAACCGGCAGGCTTTCCACCACGGTCCAGTCGAAACCGGCAGCGTGAAGCCGGGTCCTGGTGTTCTCGATTGTTTCGCGAGGCCAGATCTGGCCGTAGGGAATTTCGTGCAGTGCCGTGACGATGCTGACAGCACCGGTCTGGGCGATTTCAGAAAGCGAGATGCGGTCATAGCCGCCATACCAGCGCCAACCTTCGATCATGACAGGGTTCCGATTGATTTGCCGACACCGTCAGCCTTCAAGGCAGCATAGGCGGCGGTGACGGGCGCCAGAATGGCAGCGGCGAGGCCGGGTTCGAAGACTTCGGTGACACCCAGAAGCGCTGCCACCTTGCCGGCGTCGCCATCGCTTTCTCCGACAAGAGACTTGAGGCGATCACTCAGCGGATCGCGCACGTCAATCGGCTTGCCTTCAAGATCGGCGCCGCCGACATAGATCATCCAGGCGGCAATCGCGAGGCAAAGGCCCGGGCAGTTTCGACCGTTCGTCAGGTTGTCGCGCACGGTGCCGAGAATGCGCTGAGGCAGTTTCTGGCTGCCGTCCATGGCGATCTGCCAGGTGCGGTGCCGGATGCCGGGATTTGCATAGCGTTCGAAAAGCGCATCCGCGTAGGCTTCCAGATCAACACCCGACGGAGCCTCGAAGGACGGAATGATTTCCTGGCGCCACAGGTTTTTCACGAACCGGGCGAACAGCGGATCTGCAACGGTTTCGGCAATCGTCTCGTGCCCGGCGAGATAGCCGAGGTAAGCCAGCGAGGAATGCGTGCCGTTGAGCATACGCAACTTCATGTGCTCGAACGCGGTGACGCTCTCAACAAGCTCGACACCTACGGCACCGAGGTCTGGCCTGGCATCGGCGCCGTAAGCCGGGACAAAGTCATCTTCCACCACCCACTGCCGGAACGGCTCATGCAGCACAGGGGCTGCATCGTAGCGGCCGGTCTTGCAGGCCAGGGCGTCGATATCCTCTGGTTTTGTGGCAGGCACGATGCGGTCGACCATGGTTGCCGGGAAATGGCCTTCGGTTTCGATCCAGGCGGCCAGTTCCGGATCGAGCTTCCCGGCAAGATCCAGCACAATCCGGCGGACCAGGCGGCCATTGTCCGGCAGGTTGTCACAGGTGAGCACTGTGAAGGGCGGCAGGCCTGCGGCCTTCCGCCTTGCGAGCGCCCGCACGAGGTAACCCGGAGCGGAGACAGGCAGCGCGGCTTTCAGGTCGTGTGTGATGTCCGGGTGATCGGCATACAGTCTGCCGGTTGCCGGATCGTGGCAATAACCCTTTTCCGTCACGGTCAGGGTGACAATCCTGACGTCCGGATCCGCCATCGCGGCCAGCACGGCTTCCGGGTTTTCCCGTGCGACCAGCACATCCCGGATGATCTCTACCTGGCGAAGGGTTTCGCCTTCCGGGCCAAGTTCCTGCGCTGTGTAGACAAAGTCCTGCGGAGCCAGCTGGTCATGCATGCGCGGGCTTTGCAGGCTAACGCCGATAATGCCCCAGTTGTTCTGTCCGGTGCCGTCAGAGGCCTTCATGGCTTCTTCTATGTAGATCGCTCCGAAGGCCCGGAAGAATGCCCCGAGCCCCAGATGAACGATGCCGGCTTTTGCCGCCGGTGTTGTTCTGGAAAGGCGCGGCAAGTCAGCGTGCAAGCCAGCCTCCATCCACATTGAGGACAGCGCCGTGAATGTATTTTGCAGCCGGTGAAGCGAGAAAGACCGCGGCTTCTCCAATGTCGCTGGCTTCACCCCAGCGGCCGGCCGGAATGCGTTCCAGGATCTGCCGGCTGCGCTCCGGGTCGTCACGCAGGGCTTCGGTGTTGTTGGTGGCGATGTAACCCGGTGCAATGGCGTTGACATTGATGCCCCGCGCCGCCCACTCGTTCGCCAGCAGCTTGGTGATGCCGGCAACGCCGTGTTTGGCCGCGGTATAGGACGCGACCTTGATACCGCCCTGGAAGGACAGCAGCGAGGCAATGTTGACGATTGCCCCGATCCGGCCGGCGTTGAACGCGGCATTGCCGAAAGCCTGGCAGGTAAAGAAGACGGACTTCAGGTTGACGTCCATCACGTCGTCCCAGTCGTCTTCGCTGAAGCTGTCCGCCGTGCCGCGGCGGATGATGCCCGCATTGTTGACCAGGATGTCGATCTGTTCCGCCTCGAACAGTGGCATCGCAGCCATCGGGTCGGACAGATCGAGGTGCACATGGCGACCCCTGGTTATCTGGGCCAGCGTTTCGTCGCAGTCGCGCCGGGCCGCACACAGAACTTCGGCGCCTGCCTTGCTCATGGCGATGGCAATGGCCTGGCCGATGCCGGTGTTGGCGCCTGTCACCAGGGCGCGTTTGCCTTCCAGGGAAAACGGGCTCATCGCAGGTCTCCCATCGCGACCATGTCCATGTCGGTGAAGTCGACATTATCGCCGGCCATGGCCCAGCAGAACGTGTAGGCCCCCGTGCCGGCGCCGCAATGGATAGACCAGGGCGGAGAGACCACGGCGTCCTCGTTGGCCATCACCAGGTGCCGGGTCTCGTCCGGCTTGCCCATGAAGTGGAACACACGCTGGTCCGGGCCAAGTTCGAAATAGAGATAGGCTTCCATGCGCCGGTCATGGACATGGGCCGGCATGGTGTTCCAGACCGAGCCGGGCGCAAACTGGGTGTAGCCCATAAGCAACTGGCAGCTTTCGGCGACTTCCGGATGCAGGAATTGCAGGATGACGCGCTCGTTGGAGGTTTCCGCCGAGCCGAGTTCCACCCGGCGCGCGTCCTTGACGGTGATCAGCCTGCTTGGGCAGGCCCGGTGCGCGGGCGCTGACAGGATGTAGAAGCGGCCCGGGCCGGAGAAGGTGACGGGTCCGGAGCCCATGCCGATGTAGAGCACATCTCCCTTGCCGACCTGATAGGTCTCGCCACCCGCCTTTACGGTGCCGGCCTCCCCGATATTGAGAATGCCGAGTTCGCGGCGATCGAGAAGGGACGGGGTGCCGGCTTCCTTCACTTCATCCAGAACGAGTTCGCCAGTTCCGGGGACGGCGCCGCCCAGGATCAGCCGGTCGTAATGGGTGTAGATAAGGTTGATCTTGCCATCCTGGAAAAGGCCGGCGGCGTGGAAATGTTTGCGAAGACCCGTGGTGTCGAGGGTCTTGGCGGTGTCCGGGTCGATGGCGTAGCGGGTTTCAACGGTCAACATGGCAAAGTCCTTGGGTGCAGGCGGTGTTCAAAGAAAGTCGTCGCGGCGCGGCGTGAAGGTATCGACCAGTGTCCCCGGTTCCAGGCACACGCACCCGTGCAGGGCGTTGGAGGGGATGACGAAGCTGTCGCCGGGACTGACGTCGAAGGTCTCGCCGTCGATGGTGAAGCGGAAACGGCCGCTTTCGACATAGGTCGATTGAACGTGTGGATGATTGTGCAGCTTGCCTTCCGCGCCTTCCTGCTGGAAGCGGAAGGCGACGACCATCAGGTCGGGACTGTCGGACAGCACCTGCCGGCGGATGCCCGGGTCGGCGGTCACTTCGGGAAAGGATTTCACGAACATTGGTTTTGCCTCAATGGAACAGGGATGGCAGCCACAGCGACAGGGACGGGATGTAGGTCACCAGGAGCAATGTGAAGATGGCGGCACCATAGAAGGGCCAGATCGTCCTGATCGCATCCCAGACCGATATCCGGCCAACGGCGCAGCCGACAAAGAGCACTGTGCCGACCGGCGGCGTGCACAGGCCGATCCCGAGGTTGAGCACCAGGATGACACCGAAATGGACCGGGTCGACCCCGAAAGCGGTGGCAACCGGCAGGAAGATCGGCGTGGTGATGACGATCAGCGGCGACATGTCCATGAAGGTGCCGAGGAAGAGCAGCACAATGTTGATCATCAGCAGGATGATCAGCGGGTTCTCGGAAATGCCCTTCATGAATGCCACAAGTTCCGCAGGAATGCGCAGGAAGGCCAGCAGCCAGCCGAAGGAAGCCGCACAGCCGATGACCAGCAGAACCATGGCGGTGGTGCGCACCGCGGCTTTCGTGGCGGCGACGAACTCCGGCCAGTGCATGGTGCGGTAGGCAAGCGTGGTCACCAGCAGCGCGTAGACGGCCGCGATGCAGGAGCTTTCGGAAGCGGTGAACACACCGGAGCGCACGCCGCCGAAGATGATGCCGATCAACAGCAGGCCTGGAATGGCGTTGATGAACATCGCACCAAGAGCCGACAGGCCGGGAAACCGTTCCGTCGGATAACCGGCACGGCGGGCAACGAACCAGGCTGTGACCATCAGGGAAACTGCGAGCAAGAGGCCCGGCAGGATGCCTGCGGTGAACAGGTCGGCGATGGAAAGACGCCCGCCAGCCGAGATCGAATAGATGATCATGTTGTGCGAGGGCGGCAGCATCAGCGCAATGATCGAGGAGACCACGGTGACATTGACACCGTATTCGACCGAATAGCCCTTTTCCTTCATCTGCGGGATCATCAGGCCGCCGATGGCGGTTGCATCCGCCGCGGCGGAGCCGGAGATGCCACCGAAGAGCACGGAGGCGGTGATGTTTACCTGACCGAGACCGCCGCGCATATGCCCGACCACGGCCCCGGCGAGCGCCACCAGCCTTCGGGCAATGTCGCCGCGCACCATCAGTTCGCCGGCAAAAATGAAGAAGGGGATCGCCATCAGCGCGAAAACGGAGACACCCGAGTTCAGACGCTGGAAGACGACGACGGGCGGCAGGCCCATGTAGAGCACGGTGGCCAGTGACGCTGCGCCCAGGCAGAAGGCAACGGGTGTGCCGATCAGGAGCAGGACCGTGAAAGTGCCGAAGAGGATTACGGGTTCCATATCAAGCAGCCTCTTCGATGGGATCTTCGCCGAAGCGTGCGGTCGGCAGACCGGCTGCGCGACGCATCAGGCGTTCGATGGAAAAGAGAAAAACCAGGCAACCGCCGCCAACGAGCGGCAGGAAATCAACCGCGCCTGAAACGCCGAGCGACGGCAGTTTTACATCCCAGGCCGACAGCGCCAGTTCCGCGCCGTACCAGGCCATGCCCGCGCCAAAGGCGGCGACCACGGCATCGGAGATGCTGTAAAGCACCAGTTTGGCTCCCTGCGGCAGAAAGTAGAGCAGGACGTCGAAGCTGAGATGGTAACCTTCACGGATGCCGACGGCGGCGCCGAGGAAGATGAACCAGCCCATCAGGATGACGGAAGCAGGTTCCGACCAGACGAGACTGTCGTTCATGACGTAGCGCATGAAGACCTGCGCCGTGATGAACACGGTCATGAGAATGAGGCCGCCTCCGGCAAGCCAGAGCGCTGCCGTGGAGACATGGCGCAACATCTGCGCGGTGAACTTGAGATGAGGCTGCACGTCGAGATCCTGAAGCAGGGAACCGGGTCAAGGCGGATCCTGAAAAACGGCCAGCAGCCAGCCGGGCCGTTCCGCGGTCGATGGACCGCGAAACAGCTTTGCCGGCTGCGGGCTTGCGAAGATCAGTCGGTCGCGCGGATGCGGGCGACGAGATCCTTCAGATTTTCGGAGGTCACGTGCTTCTCGTAGACGCTGTCCATGGCTGCCATGAACGGCTCCTTGTCGATTTCCGTGACGACTTCGACACCGGCAGCGCGGACTTTTTCTTCAGACGCCTTTTCGCGGGCCTGCCACTGTTCGCGCATGAAGGGGACCGAGTCCTTTGCAGCCTGGCGGACTGCTGCCTGGTCTTCCGGAGACAGATTGTCCCAGGACTTCTTCGACATCACCAGCACTTCCGGCACAATCAGGTGTTCGTCCAGAGTGTAGTAGCCGGCAACTTCGAAGTGACCGGAAGATTCGTAGGACGGCCAGTTGTTTTCCGCACCGTCGATAACGCCGGTCTGGATGGACGAATAGACTTCGCCATAGGGCATCGGCGTCGCGTTGGCACCGAGCGCCGACATCATGTCGACGAAGATGTCGGACTGCATGACGCGAACCTTCATGCCTTCAAGATCTTCAATCGATTTGATCGGTTTGACCTTGTTGTAGAAGCTGCGCGACCCGCCGTCGTAAAAGGCAAGGCCGACATAGCCGTGCGGTTCGAACGCTGCCAGGATCTCGTCACCAATCGGACCGTCCATCACTGTGTGCATGTGATCGACGCCCTTGAAGATGTAAGGCAGCGAGACAACCTTGGTTTCCTCGACCAGGTTGTTGAACGGGCCCATGGAGACGCGGTTCAGGTCGATGACGCCGAACTTGGTCTGTTCGATGGTGTCCTTTTCCTCGCCAAGCTGCGCGGAATGGAACACTTCGACACAGATGCGGCCGTCAGTGCGCTCTTCCAGCAGCTTGCCCATCTGCTTGACGGCCTCAACCGTCGGATAGCCGTCCGGATGGGTGTCGGACGATTTCAGTGTCACTTCGCATGCAAGCGATGCGGATGTGAGCGCGGCGGTAGCCAGAAGCGATGCCGCAAGGGTCTTCAATACTTTCATAGTCTCCTCCCGAAATTGGCTCGTCAGAGCCGATAGGCCTGCTTGGCAAGCCTGTAAGTGAGGTCGTGAGCGACCTCATATGCCTCGTCCTCGTCCAGCCTCCCGGATGTCACGAGCGATGCGAGGTAAGCGCAATCGACACGGCGGGCCACATCGTGGCGGGCCGGAATCGAGCAGAAGGCGCGGGTGTCGTCGTTGAAACCGACTGTGTTGTAGAAACCCGCGGTTTCCGTGGTCAGTTCCCGGTAGCGGCGCATGCCTTCCGGGCTGTCGTAGAACCACCAGGCCGGACCGAGCTTGAGCGTCGGATAGACGCCGGCAAGCGGGGCCAATTCACGAGAATAGGCCGTTTCGTCCAGCGTGAAGAGAATGATCGAAAGGTCCTTTTCCAGACCGACCGCGTCCAGCAGCGGCTTGAGCGCCTTGACGTAGCTGGTCTGGGTTGGGATGTCGAAACCCTTGTCCCGGCCATGAGCTGCCATGATGCCGGACGAATGATTGCGGTAGCTGCCCGGATGAATCTGCAGAACCAGCCCGTCCTCGAGGCTCATTCGTGCCATTTCCGTCAGCATATGGCCGCGGAATGCGTCGGCTTCCGCTGGTGAGCAATTGCCTTTCAGGGCCTTCTGGAACAGGGCTTCAGCATCCGCAGCCGGCAGGTTCTCGGTGCGTGCGGTGGCGTGACCATGATCGGACGACGTTGCGCCGAAGGACTTGAAATAGGCCCGGCGCACCCGGTGGGCATTGAGGTAACCCTGCCAGCTTGTGGTGTCTTCACCGGCGAGCTCGCCGAATTTTTCGACGTTGGCGCTAAATCCCTCGAACTCCGGGTCGACAACGGCATCGGGGCGATAAGCCGTGACGACCCGCCCTTTCCAGCCGCTGTCCCGGATCTGTCGGTGCCATTTCAGGTCGTCCAGCGGTGATTCCGTGGTTGCGATCACCTCGATGTTGAAGCGCTCGAACAGCGCACGCGGCCGGAATTCCGGGCGGCTCAGGCAATCGGCAATGTGGTCGTAGGCTTCATCCGCGGTTTGGGCGGAGATCCGTTTGGTCCAGCCGAAGACTTCCTGGAAGGAATGCTCCAGCCACATGCGTGAAGGTGTGGCCCGGAAAAGATGGAAGTTTTCGGCAAAGGTGCGCCAGATCTTGCGGCTGTCGGTCTCGCTCAAGCCGCCGTCGATGCGCGGTACACCCAGTTGGCTGAGGTCGATCCCTTGCGAGAACAGCATGCGGAAGACGTAGTGATCGGGAACGATGAACAGTTGCGCAGGATCGGGGAAAGCTTCGTTTTCGGCATACCAGCGCGGATCCGTGTGCCCGTGCGGGCTGACGATCGGTAGATCCTTGACGGTGGCATAAAGCTCCGTCGCGATCTTGCGCGAGGTCGCATCGGCGGGAAACAGGCGGTGCGGGTCAAGGCCCTGTTCCGAAATATCCGGTGCATCCGCTCTTTCCAGTGACATTCGTTTCTCCCGTGGCGCCTTTGGGCAGGCTGATGTTGCTACTAGTAAACTGATATGCTAGTTGAGTAGACGAGTCAACGGAGACAACGCTGATGTCAGAAAGTAGCGCCCTGAAGGTGCTCGAGCCGATCAAGATCCCGACCGTCGCAGATACGGTGTTCGAGGAATTGCACCAGCAGATCCTGTCACTGGACCTGGCGCCGGGTACGCGCATGTCGGAAGCGGAAGTGGCCAAGGCCTTCGGCGTGTCTCGCCAACCCGTGCGCGATGCCTTCTACCGGCTGTCGCAACTCGGGTTCCTTTTGATCCGGCCCCAACGGGCAACGGTTATCTCCAAGATCTCGGAAGTTGCGGTGCTGAAGGCCAAGTTCGTGCGAACGGCGCTGGAAGTTGCCTGCATGCGAGCCGCCATCGAAGTCATCACGGACGCACAGATCGACGATCTGGACGAGCTGCTTGCACAGCAGCAGGCGGCGGTGGATGCGAATGAACGCCAGTTGTTTCACACGCTTGACGATACGTTTCACCGGAGGATCTGTGAAATCTCGGGCCACGACTATGTCTGGGCGCTGATCCGCGAGCAGAAAGCGCATATGGACCGGGTGCGGTTCCTGTCGCTGGCGTCCGGCGCGCAAGTCGCACTGGACGACCATTTCCGTATCATGTCGGCCATTCGCAGGCGGGACGGCAAACTGGCCGAATCCATGCTGACCGAACACCTGGGCCGGATTGCCACTATTCTCGGCCGTATCCGCGCCGAGAACCTGGACCATTTCGAGGAATGAGTATGCCGATGCGGTTTCTCGCCATCGGCGAATGCATGGTCGAGTTTTCACCGACACCGTCAGGAACCTACGCCGTCGGCTTTGCCGGCGATACGTTCAACACGGCCTGGTACGCGCGCCAACTGACGGACACCGAAAAGCTGGATGTCGGGTACCTGAGTGCTGTCGGCGATGACGCACTTTCCGGACAACTGACGGACTTTATCGAAGCTGCAGGAATCAGGCCCGTGATGGCCAGGGTGCCAGGTGCTGCGCCGGGCATGTACATGATTTTCCTGAGCGAAGGCGAACGAAGCTTTCAGTACTGGCGCTCGCAGTCCGCGGCCCGGCATCTTGCCGACGATCTCACAGCACTGGAGACAGCCGGGGAAGGGGACCTGCTCTATTTTTCCGGTATCACAGTGGCCATTCTTGCCGAAGCAGCCCGGGACCGGCTGCTAGCCGCCCTGCAGGCGGCTGCCGGGCGCGGCGCGGAAATCGTCTTCGACCCGAACCTGCGGCCGCGCCTGTGGCCGGCCAGTGACGAAATGTGCCGCTGGACGATGAAGGCGGCGAGCGTCGCCGGCATCGTGCTGCCGTCGTTTGAAGATGAAGCCAGCCATTTCAAGGATACTGACGAAGCGGCGACCGCGGCGCGCTATCTCGCCAATGGGGCGCGGCTGGTCGTGGTCAAGAACGGGGCGGGGCCGATCCTTGTGCGCGGGGCCGATGGCGACAGTTTTCAGTATCAGCCGGAACCGGCAAGCACGGTCGTCGATACGACGGCAGCAGGCGACAGTTTCAATGCGGCGTTCCTGGTCGAATACATGGAACGGGCAAGAACGCGTGAGGCTGTTCGTGCGGGCTGTGCCCTTGCCGCGCATGTGATCGGCAGCCGTGGAGCGCTGGTGCCTGTCACAAGAATGGACCTGATTGCCTGCCGCAACAGGTTGAGCGCCTGATTGTTTGTGTAACCTAACGGCAGAAAAGCCCCAATTTTAATCAACTGTTTACCATAAATATGTTGCTTTCGCTCCTGGATCGCGTGATGTGTCTTTAGAATTTTCTGATCCGGTCAGAACCGTATTATTGCAAGTTTGACGGTTCGAGCACGCCGCTGAAAGGACGCGAATATGGCTTCCACGATGAGCCGACGCACATTTGTTGCTGCAATACCCCTGCTGCTGGCAGCCTGCCAGAGCCAGCAAAGTTCAACCGTGCAGGCGGGATTGACCCCGCTGGCCGACGGGACACCGGATTACGCGACGGCCTATGCCGCCAGAACCGATGGCGGGTTTTCGATACCGGCGATCCAGTATCAGAAGTTCGACCCGAAATATCTGCGCCAGGTGGTGTTCTATCCGAGCAAATATCCCTCCGGCACAATCGTTGTCGATCCCGGCAGCAAGTATCTCTATCTGATCCAGCCCGGTGGTCGTGCCATCCGCTATGGCATCGGTGTCGGTCGCGCCGGTTTTGCCTGGAACGGTGAGGCGGAAATCCGCTTCAAGCGCGAGTGGCCGAAATGGTTTCCGCCGGACGAGATGATCGAACGGGATCCGAAACTGGAAAAATATCGTGACGGGCAGGACGGCGGTCCGAGCAATCCGATCGGCGCGCGCGGGCTTTATCTGTGGCAGGGCAACAAGGATACGCTCTACCGCATCCACAGCACCAACCAGCCCTCCAGCATCGGTACCAATGCTTCCAGCGGCTGTATCCGCATGTGGCATCAGGACATCATCGATCTCTACAACCGCGTCAATGTCGGCGCCAAGGTGGTTGTGCTGGGCTAGGTTTTCGGCACCGTCCGCTACGGCCTCATGTTTGAAGAGCCGCAGGTCCCCGCAGATGGACTGGCGGCTCTTTTTCGTTCACGCGGCCCATCCTTCGAGACAGCGCTTCGCGCTTCCTCAGGATGAGGAGGGTGGTTGGGAGGCTCTTCGGTGAAAGGGCTCCCGGGGGTGGAAAGTCCGACATGGTGACCTGTCTGACGTAGTAACCGGGATTCTGGCAGGCAGGCGTCTCGGATCCGAGTAGTCAAGGACAGCTCATACTTCCGCCCCAAGGCTCATCCAGAGAAAGGCCTTCAGGCCCGTCTCGAAGGATGGGCACCTTGTTCAAGAGACTGCATCGAGCCTCTGGCCTTTAGCCTTCGACCGACCCAAGTAACTCCTTTGCCTGCCGGGCTGCACCGCGGATGGCCGCGGCATAGAGGGTGACGTCGATCGACGTGGCAACGAAGGTTGCGCCGAGCTCCAGACAGGTGCGGGCGAAATCCAGATTGGTGGTCAGGATACCCGGTGCCTTGCCGGCAGCCTTGATGCGTTTCATGGCGTCGAGGATCGCGGCAACGACTTCAGGATGCATCGGGTCACCGAGGTGGCCCATATCGGCGGCCAGATCCGAGGGTCCGATGAAGACACCGTCAACACCGTCGACCGACAGGATGCCGTCGAGGTCTGCCAGGCCGGCGCGGTTTTCCACCTGAACCAGCAGGCAGATCTCACCGTCGGCAGTCGCCAGATAGTCGGGAATGGCGGAAAAGCCGGACGCGCGGGCAAGCGCGGATCCAACGCCGCGCACACCGACCGGCGGATAACGTACTGCACTGACGAGCTCTTCTGCCTGCGCCTTGCTTTCCACCATCGGGACCAGCAACGATTGCGCACCGGCATCCAGGAACTGCTTGATCATCCAGGTCTCGCCAATGGGTACCCGCACGACCGGCTTGCTGCCAGAGGCCTCGACCACTTTCAGCTGCGCCATCATGGATCTGAGGTCGTTGGGCGCGTGTTCGCAATCGATCAACAGCCAGTCGAAGCCGGCACTCGCGGTAATCTCCGCCGTGTAGGCATCGGCAAGCCCGACCCAGCAGCCCATCTGCGGCTGACCGGAATTCAAGGCGGCTTTGAAGGCGTTTTGAGGCGCTGGCATGGTTTTCCCTATTAGGCGAAGGAGCAGGATACAGACCCGAACGGGCCGAAGTCGGCGTGGACCTTCGAACCGGACGGGCATTCCACCGGCCGGATGAAGGATCCGGACAGAATAATCTGTCCGGCTTCGATTGTCTGTCCGTAATCGGCCATGCGGCGCGCCAGCCAAACGACGCTCTCGACCGGATCGTTGAGGACGCCCGCACCAAGGCCGGTCTCCTCCACTTCACCGTTCCTGGTGACGATGGCGCCGGCCCAACGGAGGTCGATTGCTCCGGGATCATGCTTTTCGTTGCCCAGAACCAGGCCGGCATTGGCGGCGTTATCGGCAATGGTGTCGAAGATCTTGCGAGCCTGTCCCGTCTCCGGATCGACGCGCTGGATGCGTGTATCGAGAATCTCCAGGCTCGGGCACACGTGATCCGTTGCCGCAAGTACATCCTCGCGCGTGACGTTGGCGCCACCGAGAGAGGCCTTCATGACAAAGGCAATTTCCGCTTCGATGCGCGGCTGGATGAACCGACCCTTGGGGACAGTGGCTCCGGTTTCAAACAGCATGTCGTCGAAGAGGACACCACTGTCCGGAATGTCGATCTTGAGCGCGTCCTGCATGGCTTTCGACGTCAGGCCGATCTTCCAGCCGATGATCTTGCGGCCTTCGGCAAGCTTCGCCCTGGCAAGTTCTTTCTGGATTGCATAGGCCCCGTCCATGTCGAGGTTCGGATGGCGCAAGGTGAGAAGACCGATCTGCTCGAGCGTCTTTTCCGCGTTCAGGAGATCATTTGCGGCTTTGGAAATGTCTGCTTCGTTCAGGCTCATTTTTCGTCCTCCACCCCGTTCCGCAAGATGCCTATGCCATCGACCTCGATCTCGACCACGTCGCCGGGTTTCAGATAGCGGGGAGGGTCGAACCGGGCGCCGGCACCTGTCGGTGTGCCGGTGACGATGATGTCGCCGGGCTGAAGTGTCATGAAAGTCGAGATGTAGGCGATTTCCTCACGGATCGGGAATGTCATGCGCTTCAGGTAATCGTCCTGGCGCAACTCTCCGTTGACGCGGGTCTGAATGCGGGCCTCATCCAGTTGCTCCGCCTTTTCGAAAGGCACGAGCCAGGGACCGATAGAACCGGAGCAGTCCCAGTTCTTGCCCTGGGTGACGTTGAATTTCGCGTGCCGGACCCAGTCGCGGATGGTGCCTTCGTTGCACAGGGTCAGGGCGCAGATATGATCATAGGCATCTTCCGCCTTGATGCGTCGGCCGGTCTTGCCGATGACGATGGCCACTTCGCCCTCGTAATCGAGCGTGTGGTTTTCGGGCGGCCGGATCAGCGGCCGGTCGTGGCCGGTGAACCCGCTGGCAAAGCGGGGGAACAAGGACATGTATTTCGGTTGGGTGCTGCCGTCCTTGTACTCCGCATTGCGGTCGGGAAAGTTGACGCCAACACACAGGATCCGCGGCGCGTTCGGCAGCACCATTTCATAAGTGAACTCGGAATGCCTAACCGGCTTGTCCTTTGCGGCAGTGACAAGATCCTGCAGACCGCCGGCGCGAATGGCGTCGTAAAGCGTCGGCCACTGCGGAAAGTCCGGCGACAGGGCAATCATGCCGGTATCAGTGACGGCTCCGTAAAATTCCTGTCCGTCGGCGCTGTAGGTTGCGAGCCGGGTCATGCGGTCTCCATGTTTCTGGCAATTTCGGTAATGACGTCGAAGGCAAAGGCGACGTCTTCCTGTGTGCAGTCGAACTGCCCGACCTGGAAGCGGACCACCTTGGCACCATCCAGCAGGGTCTGGGTCAGGTAGATCCGGCCATCGTCGTTGATGGTATCGACGAGGCGCTGGTTGAGCGTGTCGAGGTCCCTTGCACCTTCAGGGGAAAAGCGAAAACTGAACAGGGAAAGGACGGGCTCGGAGGTGATTTCGAAATCCGGTTCTGCACGCAAACGCTCGGCAAGAGCGGCCGACCAGTCGACATGGTTGCGCAGGCGCCCTCGCAGGCCTTCCAAACCGTAGGAGCGCATCAGGAACCAGAGCTTCAAGGCCCGGAAACGGCGGCCGAGTGGAACGGACCATTCGGAATAATTGACGATCCCGTCGTGGCCGTGGGTTTTCAGATATTCCGGCCGGATCGCCAAAGTACGCACAAGGTCTTCCGGATCGCGAACAAAATGGGCGGAACAATCGAACTGGGCTCCAAGCCATTTGTGCGGGTTGAAGACCATGGAATCGACGCCGTCGACGCCTTCCCAGAGCTCGCGGTACTCGGGGACGATCATCGCCGCGCCTGCCCAGGCCGCATCAAGATGCACATAGAGGCCGAAGTCTTTCGCGACCGTGACGACCGCTCCAACATCATCCGACGCGCCAACGCCGGTGCCACCGGTGCAGGCGATGATGCCGGCGGGCCGGAAACCTGCGGCAAGATCGGCTTCGATGGCCGCACGCAGCGCGTCCGGATCCATGGAGCGGCGTGGGCCCAGAACAGGGATACGCACCAGATTGTCCTGGCCGATGCCGGAGATCCAGATTGCCCTGTCGATGGAGGTATGAACCTCATTGGAGGAATAGACCCGAAGGCGCGGTTGCCCGCTGAGGCCGACCTTGTTGCCATCCCACGAAAGGGCGCGCTCGCGCATGGTCAGGACGGCGGCCAGAGTTGCGGTGGAGGCGCTGTCCTGGATCACTCCGGAAAAGGACCCGGGCAGACCGACGGCCTGGCGCAGCCAGTCCATCATCCTGGTTTCCATCTCGGTTGCCGCCGGAGAGGTCTGCCATAGCATGCACTGCGCCGCCATGGCGGTAACGAGATATTCCGCCAGCATTGACGGTGGAGACGCATTGGCAGGGAAATAGGCAAAGAAGCGCGGGTGCTGCCAATGGGTCATGCCCGGCAGCACGATCTTCTCGAAGTCCGCGAAGATCTTCTCCATCTCCTCGGCAAGTTCGGGAGGTGCCTCGGGGAGGGCGTTGAGGATTTCGCCCGGCTTTACCTGGGCGCGGACAGGCCGCTGCCGCAGGGTCTGGTGATAGTCTGCGGCCCAGTCGGCCACCCTCCGGCCCCAGCCGGCAAAGTCAGTCCAGTTCATCGCATTCTTCCAACCATTGTCTGTTTCACCTATGGCGCAACAATCGGTTGTGCGGCAAGGCTGGGGGCTTGAACTTCGGTTCCTTCGAACAGGGATCCTTCCTCGAACCAGCTCTTGGGAGCCGGCGCGCCCCAGAGGGTCTGCCGCTGCGGATCCTTCAGGTCCCACCTGATCGGTTCCAGATCCGGATCGACCGTCTGGTAATCCGAACAGTAGATCTCGATCCGGTGGCCGTCCGGGTCTCGAATGTAGAGAAAGAAGGCGTTGGAAATGCCGTGTCGGCCCGGGCCGCGCTCGATATTGGATACCCAGCCAGTGGTTGCCATCAGGTCGAGCAGGTCGATGATATTGAGCGGTGTCGGCACCCAGAACGCGGTGTGGTGGAGGCGCGGGCCCTTGCCGTTGGTGAAGGCAATGTCGTGGACGCCGCCCTTGCGGTGTGTCCAGGCGGCCCACAGACGGCCGGTTGCCTCGTCTTCCGTGTATTCGGTCACCCGGAAGCCAAGCTCGTTGTAGAAGGCAACGGAAGCATCGACGTCCGGCGAGAAGCAGTTGAAGTGGTCGATGCGGAGCGGCTTCACGCCCTTGTAGAGCGCGTATTTCTGATGGATTGGCGGCAGGCGGTCCATCTTGGCGTAGAACTCCAGCGGAATGCCGTGCGGATCGCGGGTCCGGAATGTGCGCGACTGATAGGGCCGCTCGACCCAGTCCACCGGCAACCCCTTGCCCTTGAAGAAGTGTGCGGCCTTGTCGAGGTTTTCCTCGTCGAACACCTTGAAGCCGAGATCACGGGCAGCGGCATCTGCCGATTTGCGCAGGACAAGGCAATGGTGGCCGCGTTCTTCCATGGCGCGCAGATAGATCGCCTCATCGGATTCGTCCGTGACATGAAGCCCGAGCGTGTCGACATAGAAGGCCCGGCTCTTGGCCAGATCCGTGACGCCCAGTTCCACATGGCTGAGCCGGATGATGTTGAAGGGCGGATAGAGATTGGGGGCCGGAATGGGCATGGAAGGCTCCTGCGATAAACCTATTGGACCGGGAAGATGACGTTGGTCTGTCCGGTGCCGGAACTGGGGAAATAGTCGGTCACGACCTCGCATTCGGCGGTGTAGCTGTCCCAGCCGAGCGCGCCGTAGAGCATGGCGGTGTCGTGCATGGAGCCTTCGCCGCAGCAATGGTCGGCATATTCCGGCAGCATCTTCAGGAAGGTGGCATGATCGCCCCTCCGCCACATGTCGAGGACATGCAGATCGACCTGCCGGTTGAACTCGGACGAGATGGTGAAAGTGCCGTTGTTGGCGGCGTAGTCCTTGTTGGCCCAGATCTTGTGAGACAAGGATCCCGAGGCAAGCAGCAGCACCTTCTCGTCACTGGCTTCGACTGCCGCCCGGATCGCTTCGCCGACGATGCGGCTCTCGTCATGGCCGTGCACCGTGCACCAGGCGGCGACCGAGACGACCTTCATGTCGTGTTCCCGGCTCATGAACCGCATCGGCACCAGCGTGCCGTATTCAAGTTCCAGGCTGTCGAGATGATGGGCGAGCGTGAAAGCGCCGCGCTCGGTTGCCTCTCTTGCGATGGCATCTCCCATCTCCGGGTTGCCCTCGTAGGCGTAAGGCAGGTTCTGGATGAAATGCGGAAATTCGTTCGAGGTGAACAGGCCTTCGAACCGATTGTTGGCATTGATGTGAAAGCCTGCGTTGATCACCCAATGCGTGTCGCAGACGATCGCCGTCGTCGCGCCGAGCGCTTTTGCCCGGCGCGCGATTTCGTAATGACCGTTGATAGCCGGCTGACGCTTGCCCTCCACAGGTCCGGGCTGTTCCGACATCAGCATGGTCGGCACATGCGTGACCTTGGCCGCGAGAACGATTTCTCCCATAGTCTCCTCTCGTTACTGCGATCTTATGTCGTTCACATTCCTCACGCACCAAGGCGCGGGATGGCGTGCTGGCCGGTCGCAAAGCCGATGTGTTTCTGTTCCATGTAGAATTCGAACGACCAGTCGCCGCCGTCGCGGCCGATGCCGCTGGCCTTGACGCCGCCGAAGGGGGTGGGCAGGTGGCGGACGTTTTCCGAGTTCACCCAGATCATGCCCGCTTCCAGACTGTTGGTGAACCTCAGCGCCCGCGTCAGGTCGTTGGTCCAGACGTAGCCGGTCAGGCCGTAGGGAATGTCATTGGCGATCTGAAGTGCTTCGTCTTCCGAACTGAAGCGGATGGAGGTCAGGACCGGGCCGAAGATTTCTTCCTGGGCGATCTTCATGGAGTTGTTCGCGCCGGTGAAGAGGGTTGGGCGTACGAAGCAGCCTTCCGTCCCGACGCGGCTGCCGCCAGCGGCAATCGTTGCGCCGTCCTGGCGGGCGGTTTCGAAGTAGCCGGTCACCTTGTCGAAATGGGTCTTGTGGATCAGCGGGCCGATTTCGGTCTTTGGGTCGAGGGGATGACCGACCCTGATGTTGTTCACCCGCTCGATGAGCCTTGCCTCGAATTCCTCGGCAATCGTGTCCTGCACCAGAAGGCGCGAGGACGAGGTGCAGCGCTCTCCGTTGAGCGAATAGATCATGAAGATTGCCGCATCCAGCGCCCGGTCGAGATCGGCATCGTCGAAAACGATCACGGGGTTCTTGCCGCCGAGCTCGAAATGCACCCGCTTCAGGGTTTCCGCCCCCTGTCGCATGATCATGGACCCGGTGCGGCTCTCGCCGACGAAGGCGATGGCCTTGATGTCAGGATGTTCTGTCAGGGCCTTGCCGGCTTCTTCGCCGAGGCCGTTGACAAGGTTCCAGACACCTTTCGGCAGGCCGGCTTCTTCTGCAATTTCCATCAGGATGCGTGCAGTGACTGGAGAAAATTCCGCCGGCTTGTGGACCACGGTACAGCCTGCAGCGAGCGCCGGTGCGATCTTCCAGGTCGACAGCATGAAAGGCGTGTTCCAGGGCGTGATCACACCGACCGGTCCGATCGGAAGACGCGTCGTGACGTTCATGAGGGTCGGTGATGGCAGGGCCTGACCGTCGCGGGCACTTGGCGCCTTGTCAGCGAAGAAGCGGAAGTTCTCGGCGCCGCGCAGGGCGGCCTTCGACATGAAACGCAGGGCCTGACCGGTATCCCAACATTCGCAAAAGGCGATTTCTTCGGCGCGGGCGACAATGCCGTCGGCAATCTTGTGAAGGATTTTCTTGCGCTCCGTCGCAGCCAAATCGCGCCATGCCGGAAAGGCCTCCTTGGCGGCCCTGGCTGCAGCATCGATATCGGCAGCGTTCCCCCTGGCAACCTTGCAGATCAGGCTGTCGTCCACCGGGGATGTGGTTTCGAATGTCGCGCCGGAGGCCGCGGGGCAGGCCTTGCCGCCGATCTGGTTCAGCACGCCGGTCTCCCGGAACCTTGCGAGGTAGGTCTCAAGTTTTTCGATGTTGTTCTGAAGGTCAGACATGGGTCAGACAGTCCCCAAATGGTCGCGAATGGTGCCCGTCTTGGGCGAAAGGTCCGGGTCGATGTCGCGCATCTCAAGCGATAGCGCGAGCGAACTGGTGGCCAGGACCGGTTCCAGGAAAGCCTTTGCGGCCTTGAACAGACGCTCCGCTGCGTCGCGCTTGACGTCGTCCGGCCGTCCGGCGCGAAGGCGTACGGAAATGTCGATGAAGGCATGTTTCGGGTCGCCGTCGGCGATTGCATAGTGGTCGCACCGGATAGCCCGCACCCGCAGACCGGGCATGGGAAGAGCATCGATGGTCGCGGCTTGCGCACGCAGATGCTCGCACAGGGCCTTTATGTCGGCCCGCTGTTCCAGATTGGCGGAATATTCCAGCGATATGTGCGGCATGGGATTTCCTTAACAGTGCAATATTTGCTATGTTAAATATATGAGATCGAAACTGTCAAACTTTTTGTGTCTAATAATCTGCCAATTCGCTATGGACCTTGCATGATCGACGACACTGAACCCGCTGACGGCCCGGCGCTGCCGTCCACAAGACGCTCCATCCCGATTGCGCTGATCCGGGCGCGCGAGAAGGTGATGGGCCCGATCCGCGAGATGCTCTCCGACTGCAGCATCACCGAACAGCAGTGGCGCATCCTGCGAGTGCTGGAAGAATTCGGTCCACAGGATGCCTCGACCCTGGCCGACCGCGCCTGCCTTCTGTTGCCCAGTCAGACCCGGATCGTACAGACGCTTCTGGAAAAGGGGTTGGTAACCCGTCAGGCGGACGAGAAGGATCGGCGCAAGCAAACGGTGGCGATTACGCCGGCCGGACAGGCAATCATCGAGGATAAGCTCGATGACGCCAAGGCAATCGCGGCGCGCATAGAAGAGGTCATCGGCAAGGAGAAACTGGCACAGCTGCTCGACATTCTGGAGGATTTCCAGAAGCTGTAAGAGGCCTGGGACTGAGCCTGGGGCTGGGCCGGATTTCGGATTGAGGCCGCTTTTCGCGCTAAAGGCTCGGCACTGGATGCCGGCTATGGGCCGGAAACGGCCCGGGCTCCCCTCAGCCTGTGTAGCTGGAAAGGAGCCCGGGCTTCTGGTCTCGTGCGGGAAGAGACCAGTTGTTTTAGTTGTAGCGGTACATCTTCTTTTCAGAGAACCACTTGCCCTGCCGGGTTTCTGTCGTGGACCCCGCCTTGTCGGCTTCCGCGAAGAGCTTGTGCGCCTCTTTCGACCGGCCCGTGTGATACAGCGCCCAGGCCCGAAGCAGTTTTGCCTTGCGGCTTTCGCGCCCGCTCATTGCGTTTCTTTCAAGGTACGGCAGAGCGCCTGCATAATCTCCGGTGCTGATCTCCTGTTCGGCAGAGCGCAGGTAGGAAGACCCGGAGGAGCGCGATCCGCCAGAGGAGCGGCTGCGTTCTTCGGAAGCGGACGCAAGCTGTGCGCCGCCGAGGGTCTTGATCGCCGGGAATTTGGTTGACCATTGCGCGATCAACTGTCGTTCGCGGGCTTTCTGCTTCTTGCGCTGAGCAACCACGATCTGGCCGACGGCCGCGGATTCGTTCGGCTGGAACTCCATCGACTTGGCAAACCAGATTTCAGCTTCATCGAGTTCAAGCATGTTGTAGAAGTGCCAGCCGAACACCTGGGCGGCAATCGGTGACTGCGCATCCTGGACGACGTTCGCAAATCTCGACAGGCGCTTGAAATCCATCTCGGTGCCGTAGCCTTCCAGAAGCTGGATCGAAACGACTTCCAGATATGCCTTGAGGATGAGCGGATCCTTGCGCCGGTTCTTGTAGGCAAGTTCCTCGGCTTCCTCGTATTCGCCATCTTCCTTCATGGAAACAACCATGCCTTCGATGGCCTTTGGCGAGGGGCGAAGCTTGTAGGCTGTCTGGAACCATTTGGTGGCGGTCTTGAACTCTTCGCGGGAATAGTAATACCAGCCCAGAAGTTCGGCATCGTTCGGGTTCTGGAGTTTTGCAGCCGAATTGGCGAGCGCGTCCAGATCCGATTTGTCGACCAGCATGGCGGGATCGGTGGCGCCTTCGCCAACTTCACCACGCAACAGGTCCAGGTAGATTTCGTTGAATTCCGAGCGACCGTCCAATCCGGTTCTGCCGTAGGCGACAAGCTGCTCCACCGCGTTGCGCGGCAGCACTTCGGCAGCCTTTTGCACGGTGGCCTTGCGCTCGTCCTCATTGGCGCAGTTGGCAAGGATGTACTTGTAGGCTTCGAGCGCCTTGACGTCCTGACCGGTCTCGTTGAGAGCCCTGGCTGTCCGCCAGATAATGTCGATTTCCTGGCAGGTCAGAAGATCGGAGTTCTTCACCGCGATCTTGATGACCTCCTGGGCGTTGCCCAGTTCGGACGCCTGAATGAGGGTCTTTCGCGCTTCGGCATTGATGATCTGTCGGCGCAATTCGGCTGAAGGCTCATAGCCCGGGTAGAGATTTATGTATTCCCGGATCTTGGCGTAGAGCTCCTGGGTCCGGCCGGTGGCGAAAAGATCCCAGAGCGGTTGTTCGTTCACCTCGATCCGGTTGCGGTCGTAAATGTTTTCCGGCGGTTGCCAGTCCGGATGAAGGGACTTCAGCCGCTTGATTTCCGCAGACACACGGCCGATCTCACCGTTCTGTGCGTAGTAGCGCAGAGCCGTTTCATCGACCTTGGCAGTCGCGGGGGCTGCCGGGGCGGCGGACTGTGCGGCTCCTGGCTGGGTGACCGAAAGCGCGAAAGGCGAAACATTGGCCTGCTGGACCGGCAAAACACCGGTTTCAGGTGCCTGCAGGACAAACGGAGAGCCGCCGGGCAGTTGTTGTTGCGGCGCGGCTTCCCACGGAGCGGATTGCGCCAGGGAACCGTTGGTCGCAAACGCCAGCGCGAAGGAGGCAATTACCATTCTGGTGAAAGACATTGCGGATACCTCTCTGCAATTGCGAGAATCGTGAAGATCTGAAGTGTTGTGGAGTAATAGTCGTCGGTGCCGATCTGCAGCAGTTCGGACGGGAATGGCTCGGCTTTGTCCATGCATCTGGTCAGGGCGGCAATTGCGCGAAAACCGATACCACCCATGACACTCTTCGGCTCGCCCGTGACGATCTGCGTAACTGATGGGCCGCGGGGATCGGCAAAGCCGCGTAGCGTTGAGAAATCCGCCGCCTTTTTCACGCGCAGGGCATTTCTGGACAGCGCGAGATAGAGCGGAACCCGGATGGCATTGTAGCCGAATTCAGGTGTGAACTTATCGGAAGGAACCAGCTTGAGACCGCCGATATCGACCCAATCCGGTGGCAGGTAGCTTGGAGCCCTCTGGGAAAGGTCCAGGACGTCCTCTCCGACAACTGCAATCTCGCCCCAGTTCGCGGACGTATCGAACTCGGCGATGGTTTCCAGGGCCGGATAGACCCAGTAGGACGGGTTGACCGTGACGGTCTGATGATCGCCGGAGACGAACCCTTCACTGCCGGGAACAAGAACCGGTCCGAGAGCGGTTTGCTGAAGGAGCGTTGCGGCGATATCCGCCAGAACGACCTTTGCCGAGGCAAGGTCTTCAGGGTCTCCCCAGTTCTTGTAGGCCTCGATCAGCGCCCAGGCGATCAGCAGGTCCCCGTCCGTCGCGTTGTTGGTGTCGGCGACATTGGGACCTTCCGGCGTGTGCAGCACCTTCCAGGCAAACAGGTGATCCTTGCGCACCTGCAGGTTCTCGTAGGTGTAGTCGCGGATCAGCTTGAAGGTCTCGCGGTCATCCACCGCGACGGCCAGAACCATGCCGTAACCCTGGCCTTCGCTGTGACTGATGCCTTCATTGGCATCGTCGATGACGGCTCCTTCCGGGGTCATGTGGCGGCTCGTATAGTCCCGCCACGCCGACCCCAGCCAGAGCGACACGGCTTCCTTGCTGCGCGCGCTGGCGCCGAACACCGGTTCGGCGTGAGCGGGGGCAAGCGACAGGAAAAGTGCCATGCCGGTTGTCATGCAAAGCCTCAGCATGTCAGCGTCCGGACCGTTTGAGGGAGACGTAGTAGCTGAAGCCGAGGATCAGGCAGAACGCCAGCATGAACACGACGAAGTCGAGCATGTTGTGCGAGACCAATCCTGCCACGACGAGCCGGCTGTTCCTGAACTCGGACGGGTTTGCCAGCGAAGCAAAGTAGTTCGGATCGGACAGGCGTTCGGACGCAAACCGGTTGGTGGTCGCGTTATAGAGCGACGTGTCGCCGGTGAGCCAGGCAAGCTTGCCTTCGCGCAGCATCGTTTCCGTGCTGGCCTTGATGTCGTCACTCGTCAGGCCGGTCACGACGGTCCAGGTGTCCTGCTTGACCGGGGCTCCCATGAAGGCAACCCAGCTTTCCTTGGATGTCAGCGTCTTGGTGCGCTGTGCGATCAGGATGCTGTTGCCCTGCAGCGCGAAGCTGCGGTCGGAACTAACTTCGGAATTGAGCTTGAAGCCGACGCTGCGCCAGGCGGATCCGGCGTATCGCTGGATGCTTGCCATCAGGCTGGTGTCGTTTTCGTCAACAGACTTCAGCCCGAAAAAGCGGCCCACCTGACTGCGCGAGCCCTGCGTTCTTTCCGGGTCGAGCGTGTCCAGATAGGCTTCCTTGGCCATGCCCGACAGGCGATTGACCGGGGCAACAATCAGCCCCGGCTGATTGCCGACCGAGGCGGAGGCCGTCGTGATGGCGATCGGCCGGACCTGCTGTGTGATTGCTGCCGTTGCCACGGCAAGCTGTGCAGCGGCCTCCAGGCTTTTCGGGTCGTCGGCAAGCACCTGAATGGTGGTCGGCCGGTTTTCTGCAGGATTTTTCGGCAGAAGGTCGGAAGGAGACAGGCTCGGTGTCACGCGCATTCTGGCAAGTGCATCGAACTCGATCGTCGATGTGTCCGCATCAAGCGACAGCCGGTCGCCGTTGAGGCCGGTCGCGACGTCGCAGCTGGCATCATCTTCTGTCAGGGAAGACACTTCGATGCGCAGGTCGTTGAAGCCGGGCGAGAAGCCGCCAAGCGGGATATCGAGTGGATTGCGGGAAGAAATGCCGTCACGCGTCAGTTCCGCAGACGCAAGTGCGGCACCATTGGCGAAAACCTGCAGCCGGTTGGCATTGGACAGGTTTGCCAGCGCATCGATGTTCAGGCTGAGCTTGGCCTTGCCATAGTCTCCGACGAAATAGTCGTCCGGCAGGCGGATCGAGAAGTCCTGCCGGAGAAGGCGGCCGTCGAAGCGTTTGCTGCTGACGCCGATCTTTGCCAGGGAAACCGTTTCGCCGGGTTCGATCTCGTAGCCGAACTTGTTTTCGAAGGCGGCAATACCCCGGCGGCTTCCCAGCATCGGCTTGGCCTGCAGGGCCTGTTTGAAGGCTTCGATGGACTTGTCCAGAGCCGGGCGGTTCTCTGCCGCGAGAAACAGGGAAACCCTGCCCGTATCCGGCCGGTGGACGATAGCAAGGCCAGGGATTTCCGAGCCGGTGTCGCCAACGGCAAAGCCTGCGTGCGAAAGCTCGGCCCGAGTGCCGACAATGATATCCAGGCCGGCATCGTTGCCCGGCTCGTTCCTGATCTGGATGTCCGGGTTATGGTATTTCCCGAAAGCCGCGACAGTCTGTGCAACTGCCAGGGCCCGGTCCAGATTTCCGGCGCTCGCCGTACCCAGTTGCAGCAGGCGCATGTTGGTGGCGCCGCTCTTGTCGTTCGGGACCGCGCGCAGCAGTTCAAGGCTGGCCGACACCTTCGGTGAGTTGTCCGGGCCCGGATCGAACACGATACCCGTGTTTGCCGGGTTCAGCACCGTCCACAGTTCATAGGTGGCGGGGATCGTGCAGTCCACGCGGTGCTTGTGTTTCGCGATGAACCGGATTTCGTTGAACCCCTCGACCATCATTCCGGGAGGGAGATCGAAGCTGCGCATGGAGCTTTGAGCGCCTGCGTTGAGTTCAATGTCGCCAACGGGCTGACCGTTGACCATGATGCTCATGCTGGAATGTTCCGGGGCGGTCGAAACCGCGGTCAGGTAGTCCACCTGCAGCTTGCGATAGAGAAGGACCTCGTCCCGGGGAGCGTAGACGGCCAGCCGGATTTCTGCCTGTTCGCCTTCCATCCGGAGCTGGTCGGCGGTTGCCGTCAGTCGGCGGATGGTGCTGCGGTCTTCGGTCTTGGTGTCGAGCACCGATACGTCGAGCTGCTGGGCAACTGCCGAAACGGGCAGAGCAACCAAGGTTGAGGCGACAACCGCTGCCTTGAGGCAGGTTGCGGCTTTGAGGTGATACAGAGTTTTCATTGCTTCAATCCTCATTCTGCAGGTGCGAGGACGGATTCAGGCAGGTCCTGCTCGACAGGTGCCGGCTTGCGTTTCAGGCCGGACCGCAGGGCTGTCATGAGGCCGAGGACCGGGACGCGAATGCCGTAGTAAAGTGCCCATCTGGTCAGGCGCATCATGCCCGCGACGACCGAGGATCCCGTCAGCTTCCTGTTGTGCAGGGCTCTCGGTATTGTCAGGTCGGCAAACATCACGTCGCTGGAAACGATCGCTCGCGTTGCGACGGTGTCGAGATAGGCGGCGCCGATCAGAATTCCCTTCGAGCCGGCCCGCTGGGAGGCGACACGAATGTTGATGCCTGTGTCGGCAAGCGCGGCGTCAGGTTCTGGCGTCGCATCGGCGGACCGGTCCAGAGATTGACGGGGATGGAATGTCAGGTGGCCGTTGTCGCCGAGCACGTTCCCCCAAGCTGGTGCTCTTTCAAGCTGAAGGAGCAGGCCGTTGGTGTTGGATTCCACCAGATTGACCGGGATGGTCTCGTCACGAAGGCGGAGCGTCGCCTTGCGATGGACCCGGATACGCGGTGCGGTTCTGACTTCCTTCCGTTCCAGGATGGCGCCAAGGGCTGCACCGGCAATGATCAGGTTGAAGACATGCCAGATGCCGACAACACCAAGCAGGGCAGTCTGGCCGGTGTCGTTCTGCAGGCGCCAGGCCAGCACGCCGGTCGTGAGGAGCATGACCGCGAAGACGATGATGTAGGGCCATGCGATGACCGACAGCTGTTCTTCTTCGAGTGTTTCACCCTTGGTCGTGACGTTGAACTTCGGCGCACGCGGGTTCATCAGCACGGAGAAGATCGCCGGGAACAGGTAGATTGACTGGATGTACTCGTAGAGTTCCGAGATCCAGGGCCATCTGAGCTTGCCATAGAGGCCGGACTGGATCGTCACCACCGCAAGGATGTAGGTCATCGTGTAGGCCAGGAATTCCTGGGGCGATGCGATGTAGATCTTCATGTTGAAGAGGATGAACATCAGCGGCGCCAGCAGGAACACCAGCCGCGGGAACGGGAACAGCCAGAACATGGCGCTGGACATGTAGGCGACGCGCTGCATGAAGCTCAGGCCCGGCTTGAACATCGGGTTCTTGAGCATCAGGATCTGCAGCATGCCCCGGCACCAGCGGGACCGCTGGCCGATGAACGAGGCGAGAGTGTCAGGCTGCAGGCCGGCGATCATCGGACGATCGACATAGGCGCTCTTCCAGCCGCGCGAATGCAGCTCGAGAGCGGTTTCGCAGTCTTCCGTGATCGAGACGCCCGAGAAACCGCCGACTTCATTGAGGGCTGCACGCCGCAGGACGGCGCCGGAGCCGCAGAAGAAGGTGGCGTCCCATTTGTCGAGACCCTTCTGGATCATGCCGTAGAACATGTCGTTCTCCGAGGGCATGATGTTGTAGGTGCGCAGATTGCGCTCGATCGGATCCGGATTGAGGAAGAAGTGCGGCGTCTGAACCAGAAACAGTTCGGGGTCCTTGAAGTAGGCGACGGTTTCGCGCAGGAACTCCCGTGACGGTGCGTGATCGGCGTCGAAGACCACCACGAGATCACCTTCCGACCGCGACAGGCCGTAGTTGAGGTTTCCGGCCTTGGCATGTTCGTTGCGCTCACGAGCAAGATATGTCGCACCGAGATCTTCGCAGATCCGCTTGAATTCCTGGCTGCGCTCATAGGCGGCAAGGGCGGCCTTCTGGTCCGTGGAATTCAGCTTCTGAAGCGTGGCGCCATCGTCCAGGAGGAACACACGGAACTTGTCCTTCGGATAGTCCATGTTCTTGGCGGCGGCGATGGTGCAGGCGACGAGGCCCGGATCCTCGTTGTAGCTGGGAATGAACACGTCGACGGTCGGAGCATCGGCGTCTGAGTTCTGCACCTTGCGGGGACGCTCATAACGGTCGGAGACGATGAGCGCCGACAGGAAGAACATCAAGATGCAGAAGAGCTCTGCAACAAGCAGCAGGACGCCGGGAACGAAATCGTAAAAGTTCTCAATCGGCGGAACCGTCTGTGTCACGCGCCAGTAAACGTAACGGCCGACGAGCACCCCTCCGAGGGTCAGAAACGTGACGCGTCCCAGAGTGCCCGGCAAGACCTTCGTGAATTGCATCGCAACCAGAACGAAGAGGCCGAGAAAGAGTTGAACTTCAACCGAAAGCGGCAGCGTGACGATGAAAAATGTAGCGATGGTCGCTATCGTCGCGAATACGTATAAAAGTAAGTTCAGCATAGCCTAAGTTCCTGTACTTTGTACGTTATTGGTCTGGTGCTATTTGAATTGCTTTCGTCACCGAGTTAACGAGCTCTATTTGTGAGCTTGTTGCGGTTCTTTGCTGTGCCATCGCAAGGTGATTTCTTGCAGTGTTGTAGCTGATCCCGATTTCCTCGGCGGCTTGTCTTACGGTTTTGCCGTCTATTATTTTCTTGATGATGCGCGCCTGCTGATGCGTGACCCCGGTCGCGGCTTTGATCGTCTCGGGGCTTACCTCGCTGGAGGTGGTGTCCGCGGTGATCAGGACCTTCTTGCGGAAATAGGATCTGACGGGATCCCGGGTTTCTTCGTCGGACACCTGGGACGGGATGGCCTCCACGAAGTAGCGGGGGCCACCGGCAATGCTCATGACGCGTGCCTGTTCCTGCCGAGTTGATCCGGTGTTTGCCGGGGCATCGACGGGCAAGTCGCGAGAGTTGCGGGCAAAGAACGGTGCCAGGCTTAGCGGTGCCTGGATCCTGCCGTCGATGAGGCGAAGATCGCCGCCTTTCTGCAGGACCTTTTCCATCGCCGGGTTTTTGACAAGGACTGAGCCATTGCCGAAGAACACAAGCGCTGGCGACTTGATGTGTTTGATCCAGTATTGCGCGCTTGTCAGTTCGGTGCGGTTTCGCCCGTAAACGAGATCCTCGGCATAAGCCTCGAAGCCGCCGAAGATGTCATCCGCGTAAGCAACAACACCTTGGAAAAGACTGTCTGAAAAGCCGACTGGAACGTGGGCGGCAAGATAGAGCTGCAAACCCATTCCCAATTCGACCATGAGAACAGCCGCACGGTTGGTTTCAAGGGTTGTATCGCGCGACAAACCATCGGGTGTTGTTGCGGTGCAATGCAGGATCTCGGTGTCGTGTGTAACGGGGGTGCAGGAGTTGGCTTTTACTTGGGAGAACGTGTCTATTTCGTTCCCGAGAAGATGTTCGGCTTCCCAGGCTTGACGATTGTCATCAATTGTATAGCAAATCTCGATCTTCTTCCTTCTTGCATCCAGAACAAAGATGCTGAAGAGAAGAAATTCAAAGCGTTTGGCCAGTGCATACGGAAAGTCTAAATTGCTTCGGTTGCGGCGTTCTTTTGTCTGGCCACCGTATAAAACACTTTCGTTAAAGTCCCTTCCTGCAAAATACATTTTTTGCTCCCAGGTAGAAATGGATTTTATTCGTGGTGACGATCTAAGTTCTGGCTCGATTCATTCTCTGAAATTGAATTTTATCTAAATCGATCGATTGGTTTCTTAGGGGGTTAATAAATTATTAAACCTTTTATACCGGAAACTTCATGCCGTTGCTCTAGTGCAATTGCATCAATTTTAAAGCAACTACAGTCTTGGTTAATTTATAACTCTAAGATAATTATAGAATATGCTTCAGTATTAAATGAGATATATCGATGAATACATTAAGATCATCGGGTTGTATTCAGGAGATGGTTTTCGTTGAATTTGAAAAATGCAAGTCAAGGTGGTGTGCTTGCGTGTATTGCTGCGCTGCAGCATTTGTCGTGTTTTTCGATTTTTACTGTTTGCGTCGAAATGTCCCGAGGCGATGTCGCGAAATTCCCGGTGAAATCTGTTTGAGATAAAATTTTGTCTTGTTTGATTTAACTATTCAGATTGCCGACAAATTAGGCGGACTTGGCTAATTTGAGTTCAGGCTCAGGAATTGAGCGTTTTGCCTGCCCGAATTTGTGATCGAATTTTTCGAAACTTGATACGCGGCGGCCAGAAATGTCGCGCAGCGGTTGAAAACGTTAGGAAAATTCGACCTGAAATTGGCGGGTAGCTTGCTCTTGGGACAAACAAAAGAGCCAGGGCGCGCAAATCCCGTTGGCTGTTTGCGCGCCGCGTGCTGGTCTTCTGATGGCAAGTGGCCTTTAGAGGATCCGAAGCCCTCGAGGTCTTGAGAGGGCTTCAGGGCAACGTGGTGGTGCCGGCCGTTGAGGCTTGAGCGTTACGGAGATGCTTCCGAGGGATTAGCCGGAAACGGCTTTCAGTCCGGTCTCGACCGCCGACAGGATTTTTGTCACATCGTCCGATGTCACGATCAGCGGCGGCGAGAAGATGGCATTGTTTCCGGAGACCCGGATCATGACGCCGTCCTCATAGGCGGCCTGCTGCAGTTTCAGCGGGACATCCTTTGCCGAAGGTTTCTTGCTGGCGCGGTCGGAGACGAGTTCGATGGCGCACATCAGTCCTTCGCCGCGCACGTCGCCGATCACCTCGAAACGTTCCTGGAGCCCCTTCAGGCCACCAAGAAGTTCCTTGCCGCGTGCGGCGGCGTTTTCATGGACCTTCAAACGTCGGATCTCTGCGAGGGCAGCCAGTGCGGCTGCCGCGCCGACAGGGTGGCCGGAATAGGTGTAGCCGGTATCGATGGACGCGATCCCGCTGGTGTCGTTTTCAAAGACTTCGGCCACATGCCCGGCGATCATCAACGCACCGAACGGGAAATAGCCGTTTGTGATGGCTTTTGCCGTGCACATGAAGTCCGGCTGGACGCCCCAGTGGCGTGCACCGCTCTCGCTGCCGGTGCGACCGAAGGCGGTGATGACCTCGTCGGAGATTAGCAGGATGCCGTTGCGGTCACAGATCTCGCGCACCATCGGCATGAAGCTCGGATGGGGAGGCATGACACCACCGGCGCCGAGGACGGGCTCCATGATGAAGGCGGCAATGGTGCCGGCTCCCTGGAAGGCGATCTCGTCTTCGAGGGCGGCTGCGCAGAGCTGGGCAAGTTTCGCCGGATCGCTCTCGTTGAACGGGTTGCGGTAGGTGTAGGGAGCCGGAATGTGGAAGCAGCCCGGCAGCAGAGGCTCGTAAGCGTTGCGGAACTTGCCGTTGCCGTTGACGCTGGCGCCGCCGAAATGGGTGCCGTGATAGCCTTTCTTCAGGCTGAGAAACTTGGTGCGGCCGGCTTCGCCGCGAATGCGGTGATACTGGCGGGCGAGCTTGAGGGCGACTTCGACCGAATCCGAGCCGCCGGAGGTGAAGAAGGCGCGCGTCAGCCCGTCCGGGGCGAAGAAATCGGCCAGTTCGTAGGAAAGCTCGATCACCTTGTCGTTCGATGTGCCGCGAAAGATGGAGTAGTAGGGCAGGGCGTTCAGCTGGTCGGAGATTGCCTGTTTCACCGGTTCGCAGGAGTAGCCGAGGTTGACGTTCCACAGCCCGCCGACGGCATCAAGAACTTCGTGCCCGTCAACGTCGGTGATGAAAACATCGCGGCCACCTGTCAGGATCGTCGGCAGATTGGTCTGGCTGTCGGCCGGATGAGCCATCGGATGCCAGACATGGCGGGCGTTGTTTTCCTTCAGGAAGTTGGAATCCTTCATGTCATGTCTCCTTGGAGTAAACTTGGCAGGCCGAGCAACGAAAGTGCCTGGTCATAGGAAGATCGGGGGGAAAGAACGTCGAAGTGAACCGTCTGCAGACCGGTCGTCTCCGCGCCGCGAATGTTGCGCAGCTGATCGTCGACAAAGACGCAGGCGGATGCGGGCAGGCTGAGTTCGTCCAGGCACAGCTGATATGCACGCGGATCCGGCTTCAGGATCCTGGTGTAGGTGGCATCGACGATGACGTCGAAATCATCCAGAAAAGCGAGCTTTTTCCTGAAGTCCGCACCGTAGAAAAGGTCCAGCTCATTGGACAGGATCGCAAGCTTGCAGCCTGCCTGCCGGGCAATTTCGATTGCGGCCAGGGCTTCCGGGCGCATGACGGCATCGGGATCAGCGCCGCGCGCAGCCTTCACGAATTGGGCCATTTCCGTCCAGTCGTTGCCGGTCAATTCGGCAATTTCCTGCGTGCGCCGGTGCCAGTAGTCGCGTTCGGAAATCTCGTCCCGCTGCATTGCCTGCCAAAGACTGTCGGTTGCCGGATCAAACGGGCCGCGCCAGGTCAGGCTGCCGGGGGCGAGCCCGAGGGCCCGTTCGGTCAGGTCGTGGGTCTCGAACATCGTGCGAGTGACAACCCCGCCGAAATCGAGCACCAGAGCCTTCGTGTCATGCGGCATCGCGCCAGATCCTTCTCAAATCGACCGGGACAACGCCGCCGAGTTTTTCAGTGACTTCCGTCGCCGCGATCGGCAGGGAAATTCGGATTTTTGCTTTCAACTCATCGGTCATGCGAACGGTGGGGGCGGCAACGGCAATGGTGCCGACTGCCTCTGGCAAGTCGCCGAAGATCGGCGAGGCAAAGGAAGAGACGTGCTCTTCAAAACCCTGGTCGATAAAGGCAATGCCGTCGTTTCGAACCTGTTCGACAGTCTGTTTCAAAAGCTCGGTGTCGATGATCGTGTAGCCGGTGGAGGGTTTGAGCTTCGTCTTCAGAAGCTTCGGCAGCAGATCGATCGGACCGAAGGCCAGCATGGCGAGACCGGAGGCAGTTGCGTGCAGCGGCAGCAATTCAGCTTCGTCGAAATAGACCCGCGTGCCGTGAATGAGTGCGTCATGATGATAGAGCGGTGACAGGTGATTGCCTTCCCGCAAGGAGACATGAACCAGCTCTCCGAGTTCTCCAGCCAACTGTTCCACCAATGGAGCGACAAGCCTTCTTGCCGGGAACAGTCGTTCGCGGACTGCTGCAAGACGCAGGATGGCGGGCCCCAGGCGATAGCCTTTGGTGCCCGGGTTCTGCTCCAGAAAACCGTTGGCTGTGAGTTCGGTAAGATGCCGGTGAACCGTTGCCTTGTCCTGGCCCGAAAGGTTGCGGAACTCGGTCAGGCCAATTTCCGAACGGCTGGCGGAAAAGTGGTTCAGCAGGCTCAGCGCTTTTGTGATCGTGCCCATGCTTCAGCAGTTCCTTTCCCGCAGGCGCCGGATTGAAGCTCCGGCATTCGACGGGACGATGTTGACATGTAGTTTCATTTGAAACAATATATTTTTAAACCGATGGTTTGTTATTTGAACCGTTTTGCGAGGTAAACAAAAGCGTCAGCGCTTCGATTGAAGGTTGACATCTTGTTATTTAAGATCACAATAATTAACAAAGCAAATAAAAAATGACCAAGACCGGCGCGAAGTCCGGCTGTCACCTGACCAGAAAAGGGACTGTTGAAATGAAGAAGCAAGTGATCGCCCTGACGGCCGCGACATTGATGTCGGCAACGGCCGCTCTGGCTGAATATCCGGAAAAGCCTGTATCGTTCATCGTTCCTTGGCCTCCGGGGGACCTGGAAGACGTGCTGACCCGTCTGATCGCGGACAAGTTCCAGGAAATGTACGGCGTGCCGGCAGCGGTCGTGAACAAGCCGGGTGGCGGCGGTGGTCCGTTCCCTGGTGCAGTGGAAGTCGCAACGGCGCCTGCCGACGGTTATACGGTCGGCTCTTTCGTGACCGACGTGCCGATTGGTGGTCCGCAGATCGGAATTCCCGAACTTTCGCCGAACCCGTTCGAGCCGATCGGCATTTTCATGACCTATCCGTTCGTGATTGCAGCTGGCGCAGACGCGCCCTACGCCACGTGGGCGGAGCTGGCTGATTACGCCAAGGAAAACGAGATCGCGCTCGGCCATTTCGGCTCGTTCCTGCCGCCCACCCAGATCACATTCGCTGCCGCCAAGAACTCCGGCTTCGACTTTGCCAGCGAAGCGGCTTTTGACGAGCTGAACTGCAACACGCTGGCCTCTGGCGATGTCGACGTCATCAACACGACACTGCAGCAGATCCAGCCGTGCCTCGGCGAGGTCAAGATCCTGGCCAGCATCGGCAAGGAACGGACGTCCCTGACGCCGAACGTACAGACCATGCAGGAAATCAACCCGGATCTGTCGGTTGCGCTGTGGAACGGGCTGTTCGTTCACAAGGACGTTCCCGAAGATGCACGGATCAAGATTTCCGAAGCTGCGCAAGCTGCGCTCAAGTCGCCGCAGGCGCTCGAGCTGATCGGCCAGACCGGCGTCCTGATCTACTGGCAGGACCCGGTTCAGTCCGAACAGCAGATCGAGGCTGATGCGGCGGCGCTTCAGAAAATCTCCGAGCTGATCGAACAATAAGGCGACTATTTCGGCCGGCGCATCTCGCGCCGGCCGGTTGCTTTCGGGTTCCAAGGAGGGTTCGGCTTGGCGCGCATCAAGACGCTGCAGGAACTGTTCAAACGCTATCGCCGGCCCGGCGACATCGTGTTTGCAATCCTGTTCCTGGCATTTTCCCTATTTCTTCTGTCGCAGATCCCGGATGAGACGGTCTGGGCCAAGCGGACCAAGTGGTACGCACAGCCAAGGTTCTGGCCCACAGTCGCTATCGGCGGCATGGTGCTGTTCGCCAGCCTGCATTTCATAGGCTCGCTTTGCTCCAAGCGCATACCGGGTCGATGGCGCGAGGTCGGCTTCTGGCTGAAGTCGTTCGAGTTCGTGGCCTATTTCCTGATCTACGTGCTCCTGGTGCCGCAAATCGGCTACCTGCCGGCGACACTCGCCTTCACCTTGTTTCTGTGTGTCCGGATTGGCGAGGCAACGCCTCTCAACCTGGGTGCCGCGGTTGCCTTCAGCATTTCTGTGGTGGTGATCTTCCGCGCGTTTTTGCAGGTCAAGGTTCCCGCCGGCCACATCTACGAGGCGCTGCCTGACGGCATCCGCGCCTTTGCCCTGACCTATCTATGAGGCGAGAATGGAACTGATCCTCTCCAGCCTGTCCATGCTTGCCCAATGGGACGTTCTTGCGGCCCTGGTGATCGGCTCCATCGGTGGTGTCATCATCGGCGCAATTCCTGGTGTCGGAGCTGCCGTTGCCATCGCAATCCTGCTGCCGGCAACCTTTTCCTTCGAGCCTATCGTCGGCTTGACCCTGCTGCTCGGCGTCTATGGCTCATCCATGTATGGCGGTGCCATTCCGGCGGTGCTGATCAACACACCGGGTACGGCGGTCAATGCGCTGACCACTTATGACGGCTACCCCATGACCAAGAAGGGGCAGGGGCATCGGGCGCTGTCGCTCGCCTATTCGGCTTCTTTCTTCGGCGGCATGTTTTCGATCCTGTGCCTGATCGTCCTCTCGCCGGTGCTGGCGATGATCGCACCGCATTTCGGCAGCCGCGAGATCTTCCTGGCGGCTTTGATGGGCATCATCCTGGTTGTGGTTGCGCACCGCGGACAGGTTTTTGCCGCCGGCATGCTGGCCTGTTTCGGCATCTTCCTCAGCACCATCGGCCTGGAGCCTGCCAAATACACCAAGCGCTTCACCTTCGACCAGAGCTGGCTCACCTCCGGTGTCGATCTCATCGTGGTGGTGCTCGGTCTCTTTGCGATCTCGCAAGCGTTGCTGTTGCTGGTCGACAAGGAACATCAACCCGGATCGGCCAAGGTCGAGGGCAACCTCTTTACCGGGCTCAAGGAGCTGTTCGCGTACAAACGGGTGGCGACCGTTTCTTCCGGCTTCGGTGTTCTCATGGGCATGATCCCCGGCGTGGGTGAATTCACTGCCCAGTTCCTGTCCTACACCTATGCGCAGAAATCCTCGAAGGACCCGGACCTTTTCGGCAAGGGATCGCCGGAAGGGCTGATCGCTTCAGAAGCTGCCAACAATGCGGTTCCAGGTGCGGCGATGATCCCTTTGCTTGCTCTCGGCATTCCGGGAGAAGCGCTGACGGCAATGATGCTGTCTGTGTTCTATGTTCATAACGTCATCCCGGGGCCTCAGCTGTTCCAGGGGCAACTCGACTTTGTGGTCGCGCTCTATCTGGCGCTGATCCTCCTGAATATCATCGTCCTGATCTTCCTCCTGTCCTCCACGGGGCTGCTGCTCAAGATCATTCAGATCCCGACGCGTTTCCTGGGTGTGATGATCATGACGCTCTCCTTTGTCGGCGTGTTCTCGCTGCGCAACTCGGTGACCGACTGCGCGATTGCCGCCGGCTTCGGCGTCTTCGGCCTGGTGCTGAAGCGTCTCAACCTGCCCATTGTGCCGATCATCCTCGGCATGGTGCTTGGCGGGATCATGGAGGTGAAACTTCGCAGCGCCATGGCGCGGGTGAATTCCCCGCTCGATTTCATCGACAGGCCGATCGCCGCAATCCTCTTCACAGCGATCATTCTCATTCTCGTCCTGCACGTACGTACGGTCATTCGCGAGCAAAAGGCGCGACGGGATCGGGAAGAGGACACTTCCGAAACCTCAACCCAGCAAGGGTAGGAACCAAGATGCTTGACCAGGCCGCAATCGACGTTTTGCGCAACCAGCCCGTTGCCGAGCAGGGGCATTTTATAAACGGCGCCTTTGCCGCGTCCCGGGAGGGGGCGACGCTGGAGGTGCTTTCCCCCATTGACGGAAAACCGCTGACAAGGATCGCAAGCGGAACGGCCGCCGATGTGGGAGTTGCAGTTGAGGGCGCGCGCAAGGCGTTCGAGGATGGCCGCTGGTCGAAAGCCGCCCCGGCCCACCGCAAGAAGGTATTGTTGAAGCTGGCGGATCTGATCGAGGCGAAAGCGCTTGAGCTTGCGGTTCTCGGCGTGCGCGACAACGGCACCGAGATCAACATGGCCTTCAAGGCCGAGGCTTTGTCCGCGGCCGGGACCTTCCGGTACTACGCAGAAGCACTCGACAAGATCTATGGCGAGATCGCGCCGACGGCAGACAATGTGCTGGGGCTTGTTCACCGGGCACCGGTCGGTGTCGTGGGGGCCATCGTTCCCTGGAACTTCCCGCTGATGATCGGCGCCTGGAAGATTGCTCCCGCGCTCGCCATGGGGAACTCCATCGTGCTGAAACCGGCGGAATCCGCCTCGCTCAGCCTGCTCAGGATTGCCGAACTGGCGTCCGAGGCAGGAGTTCCGGACGGTGTCTTCAACGTCGTGACCGGTCCCGGTGCCGTTGTCGGCGAAGCCCTGGCCCTCTCCATGGACGTCGACATCCTGGTCTTCACCGGTTCCGGCGCGACGGGGCGGCGGCTTCTTGAATATTCCGCCAGATCCAACCTGAAGCGCTGTTATCTGGAGCTGGGCGGCAAATCCCCCAACATCGTCTTCAATGATGCGGCTGATCTGGCGAAAGCTGCCAAGGTGTCGGCGGCAGGGATCTTCCGCAATTCCGGCCAGGTCTGTGTCGCCGGTTCGCGCCTCCTGGTGCAGGAGGACATTCACGACGACTTCGTTGCCGCGATCTGCCGGGAAGCGGAAGCTTTCAAGGTGGGTGATCCGCTGGATCTTTCCAGCCAGATCGGCGCGGTTCACTCGCTGACCCAGCTGGAAGCCGACCTGAAATTCGTGGAGACCGCGGAAGCCGAAGGTGCCGAGCGCCGCACCGGCGGTGAGCGGATCCTGACTGAGACCGGCGGCTACTACATGGCTCCGACCGTCATGAGTGGTGTCAAGCCGGGCGATACGATTGCCCGGAAGGAAGTGTTCGGACCCGTACTGGCCGTAACCGCCTTCAAGGACGAGGAAGAGGCCATCCGGATCGCCAACGGCACCGAATATGGTCTCGCCGCCGGTATCTGGACGTCCGATCTCGGCCGGGCGCATCGGATGATTTCCGGAGTCCGGTCCGGCGTCATCCATGTGAACACCTATGGCGGCTCGGACATGTCCGTCCCGCTCGGGGGGATGAAGCAGTCCGGCAACGGCCACGACAAGTCGCTGCACGCGCTCGACAAGTATGTCGACCTGAAGACAGCCTGGATCCAGCTCTGAGGATATCCATGACCAAGACAATCCTGTCCATCGGGACCTACGACACCAAGAATGCCGAACTGGAATTCATCGAGCAGACCATACGCGACCAGGGCGGCGAGGTGCTGACGATGGATGTCAGCGTACTGGGCGATCCGGCCAGGCCGACCGGCATTTCCAAGCATGAGGTCGCCAGGGCAGGCGGCATGTCCATTGAGGACGTGATTGCGCAAGGCGACGAGAACAAGGCGTTTCAGGTGATGGCGCAGGGGGCGGCAAAGCTTGTCGCCGACCTTTATGCGCAAGGCCGCATCGACGGCATGATCGCGCTTGGCGGAACCATGGGGACGGACCTGGCACTTGATTGTGCCCAGGCGCTGCCGATGGGCGTACCGAAATTCATCGTGTCCACGGTCAGCTTCTCGTCTCTGATCCCGCCGGAACGGCTGGCGCCCGATATCCAGATGATCCTGTGGGCCGGTGGCCTTTATGGCCTCAACGAAATCTGCAAGTCGTCGCTGGCGCAGGCCGCAGGCGCCGTGCTGGGTGCCGCCAGGGCCGCGCAGATGCCGGATCGCTCAAAGCCGCTGGTCGGCATGACATCGCTTGGCTCCAGTTGCCTGTCCTATATGAAGCTTCTGAAACCGGCACTTGAAGACAGGGGGTATGAAGTCGCTGTCTTCCATTCCACCGGCATGGGCGGCATGGCCTTCGAAAGCCTGGCGCGGGAAGGGGCGTTCTGCTGCGTCATGGATTTCTGCCTGCAGGAATTCGGCAATCTCCTGGCAGGGTCGCTGGTCAGCAGCGGGCCGGACCGGCTGCAGAATGCAGGCAGGCTGGGCACGCCGCAGATCGTGGCGCCGGGCGCGCTTGATCTGGTGGATTTTGCCGGCTGGCAGGAAATCCCGGCGCAATATGCCGACAGGCCGTTTCACGAGCACAATCGTCTGATCAAGAGCTCCGTCTTCAACCCGCAGGAGCGCCGTCAGTGGGCCAATGAACTCGCCGACCGGCTGGAGGCGGCCAAGGGGCCGACCCATTTCCTGTTGCCGCTTGGCGGTATCGAGGCCTGGGACAAGGAGGGCGAGGAAGCCCACGATCCGGAGGGGCTGGCGGCCTTCATCGACGAAGTCAGGACAGTCTTCCCGGGCCGTATCGAGACGACCGAGGTTTCGGCGCATATCAACGACAAGGCGTTTGCGGATGCTGCGCTTGGCGTTTTCGACAGATGGGTCGAAGAAGGGATTGTCATGCGGGGTGGCTAAGGCCGCTGCGCGTGCCACGAAAGGAAAAAGCGCCGGCGAGCGGCGCTTTTTGGGGTCGTGAGATGGGGCTTTAGCTTGTTCTTGTGATCTGAGGTCAGCCCGTGGCACGTCGTTGCCTGTCACGGGCCTTGGTCATCAGGACCGTGGTTTCTGGTTTTCCGGATCGTAGAGCGGCTGATAGCCGACACCGGCGACCTCGACCGGGTAGGTTTCCGAGAAATACTCGACATTCAGCTTGCGGCCGACCTGGCAATACTCCTGCGGCAGGTAGGCAAGAGCGATGTTCTTGCCGATGGTCGGGCCATAGGCGACCGAGGTCGTGTAGGAAATACGGCCCAGGCTGTCGACCAGCGTCTTGCCCGTGTCCGGATCCTGCACCGGCATTGCGCCGACCGGGTAACGTTTGACGCCGCTTGCATCTGTGTTTTCAAGCATCACCAGCGTGCAGAGCATGGCCGGCTGCTTGTCGCGCTCCCGGTACTCGACGTGCTTTGCCTTGCCGCGGAAATCCGCTTCCTTGACCTTCGGACGGGCCAGATCAGCCTCCAGGAGGTTGTACTGGGTCAGAAGATCGGCGTTCTGCAGGCGCAGGGATTTTTCCATGCGGCGCGAGTTGGCGTAGGTTTCGACGCCGACCGCGATGACACCTGTGGACCGCAGAGCGTCCCAGACCGCCAGGCCGTCTTCGTACTTCATGTGCAGTTCCCAGCCCTGTTCACCGACATAGGACAGGCGCAGGGCCATGACGGACTTGCCGGCGATCTCGATCTGGCGGATGCCCGCGAAGGGGAAGTTTTCCGGATCGAGTGCTGCCGGATCGGCAACCACTTTCTTCAGGTTCTCACGGGCGTTCGGGCCCCAGATGCCGATGGTGGTGTACTGCTCGCTGACGTCGGTCACCGTGACGTCGAAGCCTTTGTCCTCGGCGATGCGCTTCACATAGTGATAGTCGCGCGGGCCGGCGTCTGCACCGTCGACGATGCGGCAGCGGTCTGCCATGCGGAAGACCGTGAGGTCGGCACGTACGTTGCCTTCGTCATCGAGGAAGTGGGTGTAGATACCCTTGCCGATGTTGGCATCGCCGCCGATCTTCGCGGCACACAGCCACTCCAGCAGTTCCACGTGGTCCGGGCCTTCGACGTCGAACATGTAGAAGTGCGACAGGTTGATGATGCCGCAGTTCTCGCTGAGTTCGAGCTGCTCGGCGTTGGAGACGCGCCAGAAATGGCGGTTGTCCCATTCGTTTTCACGAACCGGAACCCGGTCGCCGTATTTTTCCAGCAGATGCTCGTTGGCGGCATACCCATGCGCGCGTTCCCAGCCGCCCAGTTCCATGAAGTGGCCGCCGAGTTCAACCTCGCGGTCGTAGAACGGGGACCGCTTGACGCTGCGGCTCGTCAGGTAAGGCTCACGCGGGTGGATCGCCGGGAAATAGATCTTCTGCGCAGCTTCGTAGCAGCGGTCCTCGATGTATTTCTCGGACAGCTGGTGGGAATAGAAGCGCGAATAGTCGATGGACGCATGGTCGATTTCAGTCCGGCCATCGGTGATCCAGTCAGCCAGCAGCTTGCCGTAGCCAGGTCCGTCCTTGACCCAGATCGCAACGCAGTACCACAGGCCGCGGACTTTCTGGCTTTCACCGCAGGAGGGGCCGCCGGCCGCGGAAACCTGCAGAAGGCCGTTGAAGGAATGGCCTTCGTTGTAGCCGATCTCACCCAGGATCGGGGTCAGCTCCATGGCGCGCTCGAGCGGCTCCATGACCTGTTCCATTTCCAGATCGCGCTGGGAGGGGGACAGGCGGGCCTGATCCTTCTCAAGGAGATCGCGCGGGTGGCACATGCGCGGATGGGTCGGTTCGTAGTACCCCCACTCGATCTGGCCGCCTTCGGCCGTCTTGGGATCGCCCGTGTCGCGCATGTAGGCGGAGTTGCCCTGGTCGCGCAGCAGCGGATAGCCGATGTCCTTGCCGGTACCTTCGAATTCGTTGTACGGGCCGAAGAAAGTCAGCGGATGGTCGACCGGCATTACCGGCAGGTCTTCGCCAACCATCTCGGCAATCAGGCGGCCCCACAGACCGGCACAGACGATGACATGGTCAGCCATGATCGTGCCGCGGTGGGTCTTGACGCCCTTGATGTGGCCGTCCTCGACGATAAGGGACTGGGCCGGGGTATTGGCAAAGGCTTTCAGCTTGCCGGTCTTCTCGCCTTCATCAACGAGCTTGCCTGCAACCGTCTGCGAGCGCGGGATGACGAGACCTGCATCCGGATCCCACATGCCGCCCTGGACCATGTCCTCTTCGATCAGCGGAAACTTTTCCTTGATCTCGGCCGGGGTCACGAGGCGCACATTGGTGCCGAAGGCCTTGCCCGAGGTGACCTTGCGCTTGATTTCCTCCATCCAGGTGTCGTCGCCGGTGCGCGCGACTTCCAGACCGCCGACGCGGGCGTAGTGACCCATCTTGTCGAAGAAGTCGATGGAGTACTGGGTGGTCCAGACGGACAGGTAGTCGTGGCTGGTGGTGTAGCAGAAGTCGGACGCATGGGCCGTCGAACCGATGTCGGTCGGAATGCCGGACTTGTCGATGCCGACAATGTCGGTCCAGCCGCGTTCGATGAGGTGATGTGCGATCGACGCGCCGACGATACCGCCGAGACCGACGATGACGATCTGTGCCTTGTCAGGAAATGCTGACATGTCTCATTCCTTTTTCATCGACCGGAGCGCAGTCCGCCTGCGTCCGGTCCGTGCGACTGCACCGGATTTCCGTTTCGTGGCGGCAGTATCGCGACTGATCGACAGGCAAAATAGCGTAATTGCGTCATGGCGGCATAAGCGCCACGACACGGGGGTTCAAATCGTCAGGAAAAGCTGGCTTGTGATTGCGACAGGCTGATCGTGTTTCGAGAACACGGCACGGTACGAAAACGGTCGCGAATTATCAGGGAAATGTCAGGGTTTCGGGTGTGTGGGGAAGTATCCGGCAAGCGCGCCACGCTGGAAGGGAGTGGCGGCAAATGATAGGCGTTCGCCGTGTTGCGCTCCGGCCATCATATCCGTCAGGTGAGGATGGTTGCCCCGGGGAAACGCAAGCCGGAAAGCTGCTGCCCGGGGCAACGCGTCAGGTCCAATCAGCGAATGCTGCAGTTGCCTGAAGTCGATGTGCTGTTGAGCGTGTAGCGCCACTTGGTGTTGACGCCGTAGTAGCCAAGGCAGGGGCCGTCACAATAGCCGCGCTTTGCGTTCGAGAACTCCGAGAAACTGATGAAGCGGCAGCTGTTGCCGTCATAGGCGAATTTGTAGGTCCGCTTTGTGGTGCGGTCCTCAGCTGGGTCCTTTTCCTCTTCGGAAATCTCGACGATGCCGTTGCTGTAGGTGTAGCGCGAACAGATATTCCGCTTGTAGCCTTCCTCGATTTCCAGCTTGACGCAGTTGGTCCTGCCCTTGCCGGAGATGCTGCCGGAGGTCTTGACGCTTTTACCGTTCACAAACACGGTTCCCGCCTGGTTGTCCGGATCGGCGACCAGCAGATTGTCGCCGTTCTGGCGGATCAGAACGGCCGTGGTGCCCGTGCGGTTGTTGGTTTCGGTGAAGGATCCCTTGTTGGTGTTGGAATAATAGTCCTTCTGCTCGATCTTGATATTCGAGGTCAGGAAAATCTTCTTGCTGCCGAGATCGAAGGTCGCGGGAGCTGATTTGGAGCTCTGGGCCGGGGACGCGCCTTCCGGCGCCGTCGACTGGCAACCGGCCATACCCAGCATTGAAGTCGTCAATGCCAGGAACAAAATCTTCTTCACAATAAGTCTCCTTCCGGGAAAATGTCCTCCATCTGGAGGATCTTGAAATTCGATGTTGATCGATTTGTCTCGAGCTGTGGTTGCGGGTTTGCCGGTGCGCTGTCCATGCTGTCACTTTCCATAGACATCGGTTTGCGGACCGTCTTGAACCTTGCAAATCAGCGAGGTCGGCTTTCCATAGGCGTACTTGAGCTGGGTGTTGGAGAAGTGCTCCTGCCTGAACTCCAGGATCCGGCACTCCTTGCCGTTCATTTCCAGCGTGAATGCGTTTTTCCGGATGTATCCGTCTTCAACCATTTCCATGGTGTGGACTGCATGAAGACGGTCTGCCGAGAGCCGCTCAACATCCACGAAATGGACGATCGGGTCGCCGGATTTGGTTTTATTGACCCTCTCACCTGATCCCGTGCCGGTTGGTATCCGGACGCCTTCCGTTTCGAAGTTCGAGTGAAACGAAAGGGAATAGAACAAGTCATCGTTCCCGGCGAAGAAGATGGCGGCGAGATAGAACCACGCGCTGTGTTCCCAGACGCAGGACTGTGTGCCGTCGGCAAAACCGCAGATCGGCATGGTGATGTCGATCGTTATGGTCTTGCCGGACATGTCGTCCGCGCTTGCGTTTCCTGCAAAGCCGGCCGCAAGAAGCAGGCTGGCTGCCAGAGTTTTTATCAACCCCATCTTGCCCCGATCATCTGAAACTCGAACACGTGTGCCGCTTTGCCAGATCAGTCACAATATTGCTGGCCGTTGAACGTGAAGCAGTTACCTCCGGATGAGGAGGACTGGGGACTGGGTTTTGACTTCGTGTAACACTGCCCTGCTGAAGAGAGCAGTTGTCCGGCGGGGCAGGTTTTGAGGACGCACTCGTTGTTCTTCAGTACGTAGCGTGCGGAACAGGTCAGCGGACATATCCTGCCGTCGAGCTGCCGGAGTTTCTTCAGGACAGCCGCGTTGGGAGACAAGGACGCAAGCTGAAGCTTGGCTTCGTTCCTCAACGTGTCGAGAGCGCGGCCACTCTTCGGGCCCCAGACACCGTCTGGCGAACCTGCGTCGCAGCCAAGCCTGTTGAGTTCCACCTGGACGGCCCTCGTCAGTTCCTTCGGGTCGGACGGGACCGGAGCTTCGTTTATAGGTTGCTCGGCTTCGCTCGGTGCAAGACTTGCCTGGACCTGCGGCGTGTCTTCGAGGTCCTTCAGACGGTTGGCGGCGACACCTGCGAAAAGGCCGTTTGGAAACTGGGCGAGATAGGCGCGCAGTTCCGAGACGGAAGGATTGTCGCGAATGGCGGTCCAGTAGGCGACGTCGAGGCTGCCCTGGCTGCCGGCTTCTCCGGTGGTATCGTCTGGCAGCGGACCGTCTTCATAAAAGTAGAAATCACCGGTGATCGAGCTGACTTCCCAAGGCACCTGCCGGTCGGCGGTTTCGGCCAGAACATCGCGCCTGGCCTGTTTGAAGACGGATTCAATCGGCTCGCCGGGGCTGGTTTCGATGGCGCGGCTGAGGGCGGCCGTGTAGGGGGAATTTCCGGCGGAACCGTCCATCGCGACCTGCCCGGGTGACGTCGCATAGGCGATCAGGGTGCCCATGGGTGCATCGATGGGGGCAAGGCCACGGGTGGCCGAGCGGAAAGAGCCTTTGAAGGGATTGTTGCGGCAGGCATCCAGTACGACGATGTTCACCGGACTGCTGGACGAGTTCATCACCTTGAGGAAGTCGTTGACGTTGATGCCCTCAAGATCGACCTCGTCCTCGTCCGCAAGAAGGGCGTTCACCGGGATGAGATAATTCTCCCCGCGTACCTGCACACCGTGCCCGGCGTAGTAGATCAGGCCTGCTTCGATCGACGAATCCCGCAAGGTGCGACCAAACTCGAGAAGTTCCCGCTTCATATCCCTGTAGTTGCCGTCGATGAGTTGCCTCACTTCAAAACCGGCATCGCCCAAGGTTTTTGCCATGAGAAGGGCGTCGTTTTGAGGGTTTTTCAGTGATTGAATATGTTCGTAATTCGAATTGCCGATGATGAGTGCGACACGCTTACCCGCAAAGGCGGATCCTGTACTGGAAATTATTTGAATAAATACGATGGTCGTTAAAATGACGCCCAAACGAATAATATGTGCTGGCAGCAAATAGTTCACTTGTAGCCCCCGCTAAGTGAATGAAATAAAGGAGTTCTTGCTGATTACTCTCCTTTGTATAGCTGCAGCACCGGTTTCCTGTCCACAGCGTCAATGGAGGAAGACCATTGCCAAAGTGACGGGTTCGTCCCGTCTTCCGGTATTGGTCTTGTATTTTTCGCGGGGGAAAGTGCAGGGCGTGTAGAACGGGGGGCACGCCCGCAGTCTTTAGCTCCAGACCGTTTCCTGTCCGTTTTCAAGCACATGAACCACGCCCTGGGGTTCCTTGAGGCTGAGGATCCCGGTGTCATCGAGGCCAAGAACGATACCCCGAATAACCTTGCCGATCTGGCCATGGGCCACTGCGATTGTCGGTCCCGTCAGGCCTGCAAGCCAGGCTCCGGCGCGCTCACGCATCTGCTGCAGTGTCTCGCCACCCGGTGCGCCAAAATACCATGTGTTGCCGGGCTTGCCGTTCATGTGTTCGGGATACTTCTCGAACATCTCGGGCCTTGTCAGGCCGCTCAGGCCGCCGACATCGATTTCGACGAGCAGGTCGGTTTCAACCGGCGAAAAGTCGAAGTTCTGCTGCAGGTACTGCGAGGTTTCCAGAGTTCGGCCCAAGGGGCTGACCATCTGGTCGTAACCTTCGGCTGATACCAGTTCGCGGGCGAGGATCTTTCCCAAGAGGGTCGCCTGCTCGCGCCCCTTTGCGGTCAGGGGAGAATCCAGCCGGCCTTGCGCACGGCCGATCAGGTTCCATTCTGTTTCGCCGTGGCGCATGAAGATGATTTTCGGATGGGTCATCGGATTGTCTTTTTAAGTGTCATGTCGGCGGTCCGTTCGGGTCGAACCGGTTTTACAGGGGGGGAACTGGGCGGGCAGCAGTCAGTGCTCCCGCCCGGCAGGCGTTTGATCTCAGGCTGCCGCCACTTCGTTGAGGAATGTCGTCACGGTCGACCGAATGCGTGCTGTCTGCTGGTTCAGATCGTCGGAGGCATTCAGAACATCGCTTGCGGATTTCCGGGTGTCCCCGATCGCGTCCGAAACGCTGGACATGTCTTCGACGACCGCCATGGTTCGATTGGAGGCGAGGGCGGCATTCCGCGCGATTTCGTTTGTTGCGTAGCCCTGCTGCTCAACGGGAGCGGCAATCGCGCTGGTGCACTCCGAGACGTCCTGCATTATCGCGACGATCTCGCCGATGGCCGTAACCGTTTCCGATGCGGACGCCTGCATGGCCGCAATCTGCGAGGCGATTTCGTTTGTCGCTCTTGCGGTCTGAGTTGCCAGCGACTTGACCTCTGCCGCCACAACGGCAAAGCCCTTGCCGGCTTCCCCGGCACGAGCCGCCTCGATGGTGGCGTTGAGCGCCAACAGGTTGGTTTGTTCGGCGATCTCGGAGATCAGGGAAACAACGCCTTCGATGCTTTGTGCGGTTTCCGCCAGGCCGGTAATCTTGCTGCTGGTCCGGTTGGCGTTATCCGCGGCGTTGCTGACGATCTGGCTCGACGTTTCCACCTGCCGGGCGATCTCGGCGATCGAGGCAGCCATCTCGTCGGTGGCAGCCGCGACGGCCTGAACGTTGCCGGAGGCTTCGTTCGAGGAACCGGTGGCGTTGCCGGTGAGGGAAGATGCCGTTTCGGCAATCACCGTCATGGACTGGGCAGTGTCCTGCATCTGTCCGGCATTTTCGGACAGGCTCTTCAGGACGTCCTGAATGTCATTGCGGAACCCGGCCACCAGCCTGTCTATATGCTGTTGGCGCTCCTCACTGGCCAACTGGCTTTGCATCCGTTCTTCGCCTAGGCGGCGGTTTTCCAGCAGGCTGTCACGGAAAATCAGGAGTGCCTGACGGAGCTGCCCAACCTCGTCGCGCGTGACCGCACCGTCGATCGTGAAATCGACTTCGCCGTCAGCCAGACGACGGGTCGCAGCTGTCAGAACGGACACGGGGCGGGCAACGGTGAACCAGAGTGCAACTGCCGCGGCAATGCCGAACACCAGCCCGATCGCGGACACCGCCAACAGGATGAGTGTCGACCTTGCTTCCGTACTGGCGGCACTGGTTTCCAGCCTTTCGTTGAGCGCGGAAATGCCTTCGGCAAACTTTGTCTCGGCAGTGTCGGCAGCTGCAAGCGCAACCCGGAAATCAGCCATGGCCGAAGACAGTTTCCCAAAGGCGCTGCCCAGGGTTTCGATTGCGGTGCGCGCTGCGACCGCATCGGCTCCCGTCAGCATGGTGGACAAAACCTGTTCCTGTTGCATCTGCAGGGCCGCGATGCTGTCGAGCACCGCCTTGCGGGTAAGATCCGACCGGTTGACCTGGAACTGCCAGAACGCATCTGACAACACCCGGGCTTCGGCAGCAAAGTCGTCGCCGGCCTTGGCTTCGGCAACAGCGGAGCGGGCAAGTCCCTCGATCGCCAGCATGTCGCCGTGGGCCGTCTTGAAGGCGCGGCCAAGGTCATTGCGCACGGCATCGGTCAGTCCGGCAAGGCTGTCAAAGCCCCTGGTCAGGGCGTCTCTCCTGGACAGGGCCTGAGACGGATCCTTCTGGACGGCGGAGAGCAGGGCGCGCATAGCGTTGGCGCCTTCGGCAAGGTCACGCGCGGGCTGCAGGTTTTCCGCCACGGTTGCGGATGACGTCAGCTTTCGGATCAGGAGATAGTACTTGCCGAAGGACTTGCTGACGGCCTTCATGTGAGCCGCGTCCGGATGTCGAAACAGGGTCTCCAGATCCAGCTTGAGTTGCATGGAATGGGCGCTGGCAAGTGTTGCTGCCTGGGCGAGTTCACTGGCTGCTTCCCCGCTTGTTCTCAACGATTGCAGCTCGTCGACCAGCTTCTGTTCGCGTTTGGCTGCCGCATGGGCAACGCTGTGGCCGATCGCCATCAAGTTTTCCAGGGACGTCATCATCTGCAGGCGTTTGCGTTCGATTTCTTCCTCGGAGGCAACCAGGGTGTCGAAAGCAGTCGAGAATGCCGCAATGTTGCCGGTCGCCGAGGCAACGTCTTCTCCGCCTGCTTGCAGAACGGACAGCGTCGCGGAGATGTCGGTCATGCTGTCCTTCACCACGGAGACGTCATCCGGATTGCCGGATTCGACGTAACGCGCTTTCAGGCGGTTCAGCTGGGCCATGGACATCAGGGCAGAGCCCGTTGTCTGGGAGGTTTGAATTGCCCCGCCCATCTGGCGGGTCGCGACATAGCCGACGACCGCAACGGACATTGTAAGCAGAACGGAAACAGCCATGCAGATGGCGAGTTTCATCGATATCGGAAGATTGCCGGCGGCTCTCATGTTTCCCCCATGAATCGAGTTTCAGTGGTTCACTGAACTCCATGCCGCCACAGGAGTAATCCGGGAAAGCTAGGTGGTAGTTGTTACCAAACTATTTATGACCAGGTCAGTTTTATCGGTGAGGCAAGTGCCTAGCCAAAGTTGACTAATATCACCGAGCATCGGAACCTTCTTTGAACCGCCGAATTGCTTGAAAGGCAGTGCGATTTTCTTCGCGGTGCGAGACCTGTATCGCGATTCCGATATCAAAAACTTGACCTTGCGTCATATTGGCAAGTGTTACTGCGAAAGATGGCCCGTGAACTGACGCTCACGGGCCCCGGCGCCCGAACCTTGGGCTTTCAGCTCCTCCCGGCCGGCAGTGGCGGCCGCCCGCAGGGAGAAGGGTGAGAGGAGGTTGGGCCGGGCACCGGATCTGAATGGCGTGAAGACACCTGCACCGGGCAGGAGGCCGGCACGATCCCGTGCAGGCCTGATGCCGAAAAACGTCAGAGCAACACGGCGTTCCGGGTGTTGACGCTCATCTTCACTTCCATGCCGGGTTCGTACCAGTCGACACCGCCCACATGTTTCTGATCGATGATCAGCTCACTGCCTGCTGCTTCCACCAGGTAGCGCGTCTGGCTGCCGAGAAATTCCCGGTGCTTGACCTTGCCCGTAATCAGGTCCGGGTGGTTCTGGTCGGTGACGATTTCGATGTTCTGCGGCCGCAGCACGAGCGAAGAACCGTCGGGGCTGCCTGCACCGAGATGAAGCACTTCGCCGGAGGCAATCTTGAAGGTATTTACGCCGTCGCCACGCTGAAGTGTGCCGTCGATGATGTTTGCGGTTCCCAGGAATTTTGCCACAAACAGATTTGCCGGCGTGTCGTAGAGTTCCTGCGGCGTGCCCATCTGCTGGATGACACCGCCGTCGAGCACGGCCATTCGGTCGGCGGTGGTGTTGGCCTCTTCCTGGTCGTGGGTGACGAAGATGGTCGTCAGGCCCAGCTTCCTCTGAAGGGACAAAAGTTCCCGGCGCATCTGGATGCGCAGGCTGGCGTCAAGGTTCGACAGCGGCTCGTCGAGCAACAGGACATCCGGCTCGACGACGACGGTACGGGCAAGAGCCACGCGCTGCTGCTGGCCGCCGGAAAGCTGGGAAGGCATGCGGTCGGCGAGATGCAGGAGGCCGACGAGTTCCAGCGCCGATTCCACACGGGTACCGATGTCCTTGCGCGCGACTTTCCGCTCCTCAAGGCCGAAGGCGACGTTGGCACGAACCGACATGTGAGGCCACAGGGCATAGGACTGGAACACCATGCCGACATTGCGTTTCCAGGGCGGAAGCTTGGCAATGTCGCGGCCTCCGATGAGAATGCGTCCTCTGGGTGTCGGACCGAAGCCTGCAATGGCACGCAGGAGGGTGGACTTGCCGGAGCCGGACGGGCCAAGGAAGGCGTAGAATTCACCCGGTTCGATGGTCATGTTGACGCCGCGCAGGACTTCGGTGGTGCCGAAGGAGAGATGCAGGTCCTCGATCCGTATTTCGACTGCTTTTCTGGTCATTGGAAGTGTTTCCTCGAAATTGAACGCTCAGTGGGATGCGCGGACTTCGGCCTTGCGGGCCCGGTCCTTCTCGATGATGCGGTTCGACAGGTATGTCCCCAGGCCGACGATCACGACGGCGAGGATGCCGAGTGCCGCGCCGGCACCCCGGCCGGACGGACTTTGCATGTAGAGGTAGATCCCGTAGGAGAGCGGAGCGTCGTCGCTGGTGGAAACCAGCATGATGGTTGCCGACAGTTCGACTGCGGCAGTGGCAAAGCTGGTGACGAAACCGGCGAGGATCCCCCCGGCCATCAGCGGAACGACGATCCTGCGGATGGAGCGGCCCTTGGAGGCGCCGAGGTTTTCCGCTGCTTCCTCAAGCGACAGGCTGACCTGCTGAAGCGCGGCCATGCAGGCCCTGAGCGCATAGGGCAGGCGGCGCACGGTCAGGGCGATCACGATGATGACCCACCAGGACGCCAGCGGCTTGCCGATGACCGGCACCTCGAAGCTGTGGAACAGGCGCAGGTAGCCGATGCCGAGCACGACGCCGGGTACGGCAAGCGCGGCGGTCGCCATGTAGTCGAGCATCTTGCGGCCCTTGATGCCGGTTCGCAGCACGATGTAGGCGATTGCCGTTCCCAGGATGATGTCGAAGCCGGCGGCAAGGCCTGCATAGATCAGTGTGTTGACCACATATTGCAGGGACTGTTCGAACACGGTGGCGAAGTTGGCCAGCGTGTAGCCGTCCGGCAGCGGGCTGAACGACCAGATCGTGCCGAACGCAAGCAGCGTCAGGCCGAAATGCGGCGACAGAACCAGAAGCAGGATGAAGACGACGACGCCATAGGCAACGATCTTCTCGCCGCGCGACAGGTCGCGCCGCGCAAGGCCGCCACCGCCCTTTTGAACCGTGGCGTAATCCTTGCCCCGCATGAACAGGAAGGATGCCCACAGCGAAAAGACCGAGAAGGCCACCAGGATGAAGGAAATGACGTAGCCCATCGGATCGCTGATGCCGACGGAGGAAATGCGCAGATAGGCCTGGGGGGCCAGCATGTTGTTGACGTTGAGCAGCAACGGGGTGCCGAGATCGTCAAAGACCTTGATGAACACCAGCGCGGCGCCGGCAATGTAACCGGGCATGGCGAGCGGGAACACGATCCGGCGGAACAGGCGAAGGCCCGTGCAGCCGAGGTTCTGCGCCGATTCTTCCATTGCCTTGTCGATGTTGCGGAGCGACGCCGACAGGTTGATCAGGATGAACGGGAAATAGTGCAGGGACTGGACGAAGATGACGCCGTTCAGACCTTCCATGAACGGGATCTTGAAGCCAAGGTATTGCGACAGCAGAAGGTTGACCGTGCCGTTGCGGCCGAACAGGAGCTGCATCGCGATGGCGCCGACGAAGGGCGGCATGATCAGCGGGATGACGCCGATGCTCTGGATCAGCGCGCTTCCACCGAAGTTGAAACGGGTGGTGATATAGGCCAGCGGCAGGGCGATAACCGTTGCCACGACCACGGACATCGCCGAGACGTAGAAGGAGTTCACAAAGGAACTGCGGAACAGCGACGAGCGGAAGAAATCGCCGAAATTCTGGAGCGTCAGGGCTCCTGTGTGGGGATCCTGAAAGGCGACATAGGTCACTTTCAGGACGGGAAGGATGAGAAACGCCAGCAGGAAGATGGCGATCGCGACGCCCGCAATTGCGGTGCCGGACAGCTCGGGAAATATGCGCCACTGCCTTGCAGGCGCAGTCGCTGCATTGCTCGTAGTCATCGGCTATGAACTCCGGGGAAGAGGCCGCACCTTCCCTGTTCCGGGCGGTGCGGCAAGTTCGACGTGATGTTGTTTTTGGTTTTCCGTCAGAGGCTGGCGGCTTTTTCCGCCAGAGCCTTGGCCTTTGCGTAGTTCTCGACCACGAAGGCATCCCACTGCTGCTCGACTTCCGCCTGGCGGCCCTCGATGACGTCGCTTTCCTTCTTGCGTTTCTGCTGGAAGACGGCGGCGAAGGAGGGGTCGAGACTTTCTTCCTCGGTGATGGGGGTAGCGTCGATGAGTGCGCGTGCTTCAGCGATCAGTGCCTTGGCTTCCGCATTGTCCTTGTCGGCAAGCGCAATCTCGGCAAGCTGCACGGCCCTGACGGCTTCACGCAGCTCAGTCAGACGGTAGGTGACCATGACGTCGAACAGGGAATTGACGACGTTGTAGCGCTTTTCCGAGCGGTCGGCGTCGAAGTTGACCGATGCCTTCACATCGTCGCCTTCGAAGGGGTTCGGAATGCCGTCCGGTGCGGTCGCGTAAGCGGCCGGGTTGACCGGCAGACGCATGATGGCCGGATCGAACAGGACCTGCTGGCCTTCCGGCGACAGCACGAACTCGATGAACGCCTTGGCACCTTCCGGGTTCGGAGCGTTTTTCACGACACCGATGTTGGCAGGCACAACGGCAGTGACCGACGGATAGGCGAAGTCGACCGGGAAGCCGGACGCGCGCGACGAGAAGCCGAAGAAGTCGATAACGACGCCGAGGCCGAAGTTGCCCGAGTTGACGCCATCCGGCACACCGAAGCTGCGCTCGGTGACCGTGTTCATGTTACCGGAAATCCACTTCCAGTCGGCCCAGCCCTTTTCCCAGCCGGCGCCCTGCAGAAGCGTTTCGACCGTCAGGTGCGTGGTGCCGGAGCGGGACGGTGCGGACATGCCGACATGACCGAAATATTCCGGCTTGGCCAGGTCTTCCCATTCCTTTGCCGGTGCCAGCTCGTTGGCCTGCAGGTAGCGGGTGTTCCACATGATGCCGTAACCGGATGCGGCAAAACCGTAATAGAAGCCGTCGGGATCATTGATCGGGTACGTGCCGATCTTTTCCGGAATGCCTTCGGCGTTGATTTCGACCTTGGCAAGCAGGTCGTTGCCCTTCAGCACTTCGAACGCATCGGGGGCGGATGCCCACATCAGGTCGGACGTGTTGTTTCCGGCGGTTTCCTGAATGTATTTGACGGCTGCGGATGTTCCCTTGCTCAGGATCTCCAGCTCGTAGTCCAGGTTGGATGCAGCAAAGGCGGCTTCGAATGCATCGGTCAGTTCCTTCGGAAAGGATGTCACGACGACCACCTTGTCGGCAGCATTCGCCACGCCGGCAGACACCAGCAGTCCCAGTGCCGTCAGGCCCAGTAATTTCCTCATTGGATTATGTCTCCTCCATTCTGACGCAAGGGGGTGATCCAGCCCCTTGTTCGTTCAGCGAAGAAACGCTATCACTGGCGAAATTTTCGAGTCAAATTATTGAATTTATTGGTATTTTTGTGTCAAAATTGACACGTTCAACGTGTCGATCATGACCCGTCTTCCTCCGCAAGGCCGCAGCTTTTCAGGCGCAGGTAAAGTCTCTTGCGCGGGATACCGAGCAGTTCGGCGGCTTCTGCCTTGCGGCCACCGGTCTGTAGCAGAGCGTTCTGCAAGAGCTCGGTTTCGAAGGCGGTCATGGCTGCCTCATAGCCTGTGGAGACCTCAATTGGTTGGCCGCTGCCTATCTGCAGGTCAGCCTCCAGGCCGATGACAAGCCGTGCAGCGATGTTGCGAATTTCGCGAACATTGCCGGGCCAGTCATAGGTGAGGAACTGCTTTTTCTGGCGCTGCGACAGTTTCGGAAGCGGCAGGCCGTGGTTTTCCGAGGCCTGATCCAGAAGGTGTTCCATCAGTTCGATGACATCCCCGCCGCGTTCACGCACCGGCGGGAGGGACAGGGTTGCCACATTCATCCGGTGATAGAGATCGCCCCGCAGGCGGCCATCGTGAACGAGGGCGGCAGGATTGGTCTTCACGCCGGCGATGACGCGGATGTCGACCGGGACGGCATCGCTGCCGCCCAGCCTTGTGATCTTGCGCTCTTCCAGTACACGCAGAAACCGCGTCTGCAGCGCATTGGGCATGGAATCAAGTTCGTCCAGATAGAGTGTTCCGCCCTGCGCCCGTTCGATCCGCCCCGGGAAGGAGCCGTTTTCGGTTTCGAAGCCGAACAGTTCGCGGTCGATGTCCATCTCCGTGACGGCACCGCAGTTGATCGTCACAAGCGGTCCCGGCGCGCGCGGGGACAGTTGATGCAGACAGCGTGCGGTCAGGTCCTTGCCGGTGCCGGTTTCGCCGTGCAGAAGCACATCGACATTCAGCGGGCCGATGCGCGAAATCGTCGACCGCAGGTCAGCCATGACCTGCGAACTGCCGATTAACTCACCCTGAGGATCGCGGATGCGCTGAACCTTGCGCCGCAGCGCCAGGTTTTCGAGTTGCAGCCTGCGCTTTTCAAGTGCCCGGCGGGCCGTGTCGATCAGGTGTTGCGGTTCGGTGGATTTCTCGATGAAGTCATAGGCGTTGTGCTTCATCGCCTGGATCGCGGTCTTTACGTCGCCGTGTGCCGTAATGACGATGAAGGGGACCTGGGGGGCATTTTCCTGGATCAGGCGCAGAAACTCCATGCCGGTTCTGCCGGGCATGCGAATATCGCTGATGACGATGCCGTTCCAGTTGGGCTGGATCTGCTCGGCAATCACATTGGCGTTGGCGTAGCAACGCACGCTGAACCCGGCGAGCTCGAGCGTTTCCTGCATTGCTTCCAGCAGATCCGCATCATCGTCGACCAGAACGATTTCGCCCGTTTCAAACCGAGTGCTCAAGCTGCCCCACCTTGTTCTGTGCCGCGCATGGCAGCCTCAGCTGAACGGTTACGCCACCCTGGTCGTTTTCCGCAAGTTCCAGATGCCCGTCCATGTCCTGCATGATGTTGAAGGAGATGGTCAATCCAAGACCGAGACCCTTGCCGACTTCCTTGGTGGTCACGAACGGGTCGGTCAGCTGCGTTGCCGATTGCCCCTGAAGGCCGATGCCGTTGTCGGCGATCAGGATGGTCGCGTCACCGCCGGTTTGCTCTGCCTCGACGCGGATTTCACCGCCGCCTGCCGCTTTCATATCGATGGCGTCGACCGAGTTGCCGATGACGTTGATCAGGACCTGTTCCAGCAACACGGGATCCGCGCGGAGGGTTAGCTTGCCGGCAGCGTCGGAGACATTGAGCGCGACGCTGCTTTCCTCCAGGCGCCGCTCGAACAGCGATACGACAGGTTCCAGGGCCTGTTCCAGCGTCAGGTCCTTGACCGCGTAGTCCGAACGGCGGGCTATGCCGTTCAGGTGCTTGATGACGCGCGACATCCGCTCGGCAAGGTTTTCAACGACGTCGACCTTGGCTTCGACCGCTTCGCTCTTGCCCTTGGCAAGCAGCAGTCGAAGGTTGTGCAGGTGATGCTTCATGGCCGCGAGCGGCTGGTTCAGTTCGTGACTGATACCAGCAGACATCTGGCCGAGAGCCGCCAGCTTGCCGGCCTGAACAAGTTCGCGCTGGGTCTGCTTCAACTGGTCGAAGGCGCGTTTGCGCTCCACGATTTCCTTTTGCAGGTTTTCGTGGGTTCTGTTCAGTTCAACCACGGAGGATCTGAAGATCTCCGTTGCTGCCCCCATGCGGGCGATTTCGTCGTTGCCGCGTGTGGGGATCGGCGTAGAGAGATTGCCCTGAGCGATCTCGATCAGGGCTTCTGCCAGCCGGTGCAGTCGGGCAACGATCTGATTGCGGACATAAAACAGCAGAATGCCGGCGCAGATGACGCCGCAGATGACAGTTGCGACGGCCAGCAGCAGAGAGGCAATGCGCAGCCGTTCGGCTGCCTGATTGGTGAAGGTGAGGGCGGCAAGACGGCGTTCCCTGCCCAACTCGACCAGGGCTGCCTGAAGATCTGCGACGGCGGCCTGTGCTGTGCTGAGGTCGCCAAGTGCCTGTTGCTGCAGCTCGATCCGGTCACGCGATCCTGCAAAGACACCCGTTTCGTCATAGGCGAAGGCTTGCAGCCGCTCCAGCGAAGACACCAGCGTTTCGGTGTCGGCCTTTTGCGGGACCTCCGCCAGCATGCCCTGGAGGTTTTCAAGCGCGTCGAAATTCAGATCTTCAAGCTGCGCGAGTTTTTCCGCCGTGTCGACGTAAAGTGCCTGGAGCAGGAAGGTAATCGCCGTCGCCGTGCTTGACCCGATTGTCTGCATCTGTTCGCGAAGCAGGGTTTCCTGCCGGATGATCGCGGCAGCCGCTACCCGGTCGGTGCGCGACTGCGAGCGGACCATTTCGGACGACAGGCTGTCGATGTTGAAGGACAGGTCCTGAATGCGGGCAGCGACTTCGGTCTGGATATCGATCTGCAGCCAGCGCAGTTCCACCTGGTAGTGTTCCAGCGACCTGTTGATTGCCTGCAGATCCCGGGAGACCTGCAGGAAGGACCCGAGCTTGTCGCTCAAGGTTTCCTTCGCCTCGATTATCTTCGCGGTGTTTTTCGTATCGCTCAGGATGTTTGTTTCCAGAAGGCCCGAGATGCCCTGGCTTGCGGCTTCCACATCCTCGCGCATGGCTTCCGGTTCGCGTTCCCGGGTCTGCGCGGCAATCTCGGTCGCGATGACGGCCAGGCGCGTCGCATATTCGGAAAGTTCGGATGCCAAGGCGATTTCCGGAATGCTCTTTTCGGTGATCTCGCCAAAATCGCTGCGTGCCTGAGTGAAGAAGACCACGCCGATGGCCAGGATGATCCAGGTGATCGCGGCAATCGTGAGGATGGACAGCAGCAATCGAAACCATATCGTGCCGCGCCCGCGGTTTGCCGTCTCAGTCATTGACAGCCAGACCATTCCGGATGCTTGCCTCGAGCCCGGTCAGCATGGCATCGACTTCCGCCAGTTGCTCCCTGGCGGCAACGCGCCAGGTGGCAAGGCTCCATTCCTCGCCCGTTCCGACAAGCGAGTTCGCGCCTTCCTCCTGTGCGTCCCGGTAGCGTTCCGAGCGTACGGCATCGATCTCGGACACGGGAAGCTGATTGAGCTTCTTCTTAATCTTGATCAGCGAAGGAACGAGTTCGGGAGGCGCCTGACGGCTCAACGTTTCCAGGCGCCTCAACAGGTTTCTGCGTTGAACCAGATTTCTGGTGATGAAGATGTCGAACAGGTCGTTGACGGCCTGATACCGTGTTTCGGCAAGATTGGGGTCATAGGTGGACCAGCTGAATTTCAGCGCAGCCTGCACTTCCCTGGGGAACTGGTTCAGGGATTGTTCGCGAACAGTGGTGTCAACCGGGATCCTGCGGATGTCGGGCTGTGTCAGCAGTTCCTGCGCCGGTTTGCTCAACATGAAATCGATGAACAGGCCCGCCTCCTCATGGGCGGAACCGTGGTTGAGAACGGAAATCCGGGCAGGGGCCATCATGACCGGTTGACCATATTGAAAGCGGACGCCGTCGTCGGCTTCCGTGAGCGCGAGAAAATCGATCGACAGACCAACATCGAAGCGGCCGCGCTTGAGCCCCTCTATGACACTGAAACTACGGGCTGTGATGGTCTTGAGGTTCTGGGACAGGCCGAAGATATACTGCCAGCCCCGATCCCAACCGCGGTCCTGAAGGATGACTTCCAGCAGCATGTGCGTGGACCCTGACCGGGCAGGGTGGGACATGGCCAGCCTGTCCTGAAAGCGTGCGTCCAGCAGATCGTTCCAGCTTGTGGGCGGCCTGCCTTCAAAGTCTTCCATCCAGCACCAGCCGACACCGGAATAGGCGAAATCGACAAAGGTCTGGCTGCTGTCCTGTGAGCGTTCCCGCAGGCGGCCGAATTTCTCGAGAAGGGAAAAGGCCTCCGGCGATGACGACCAGAACAGGTCGAAGCCGCGCGGGTTGTCCAGCAGGATTTCCTCGACCGAGGCGACCGTGTTCTTGTTCAGGACGGTAACGTTGATCGCCGGGTACTTCTTCGAAAACGCATCGACGAAGGGCTTTGTGAAATAGTCCGGAAAGGACGTCAGGACACGAAGATCCCGCGCGTTTGCGGCAGTCAACAGCAGGAGTGTCGCCAGGCAGGACATCGCAATGACGGCCAGCATGACGGATATTTTCTGAAAACTGATTGCGCCTGACATCCCGGATTGCCTCATTTGGAGGCACCTTATATCAGAATTCCGAGCGTCGACGGAAATATGCACGGCGATGGTGCCAGACCCTTCCGGTTCCGCCGCGTGTTCGGCAACCTGAGCGGGACAAACCGGGCTAGCTGTCCATCTTGCAGGCGGCGCTGAAGGAATACCCGACGCCATAGACAGACTTGATGGGCGATTCCACCCCGGTCTGATCCTGGATCTTGCGCCTGAGGCGGCTGACGACGGCATCCAGATGCCGGTTGTCGAATTGGGTCTGGCGATTGGAGAGAAGCCGGGAAAGATCGTCCCGGGCGCAAGGAGCGCCGGAATTGGAGACCAGGGCTTCCAGAAAGATCCTTTCGGTTGCGGTCAACTTTATGGCGTCGCCGTCCGGCGGCAGAAGCTTCCAGGAGACATTGTCCAGCACCCATTCTGCCGTGCTGTTGCCTTCTGATGAAGCACCGGACAGTCTGCGTATGAGGCTCTGCACCGCAGCCAGTATTTCCCTGAGGCTGGTGTGCTTGACGAGATAGATGTCCGCGCCGCTGTCGAACCCGCGGACACGGCTTTCGCTGTCACCGTGTGCAGTCAGCATGATGATGCCGCAATTGATTTTCGCCCTCAGGTCACCTGCAAGGTCGAAGCCGTTTCCATCCGGCAGCGAGACATCCAGGATCACGACATCCGGTCGGTCGGCATCATCCAGCGCGGTCCACATTTCGGCCGCGCCGCCCGCGCCGCTGACCTGAAAGCCGTTGAGACGCATATAATCCAACAGGTCGGCGCGAAGAGCACTTTCGTCCTCCACGATCAAAATCCTGTTCATGCCGGTTCCTCCTCCTGCATGGTCTCAGAGTCCGCTGTCGCAAATCCGGGAAGCGGCAGGAAAACTCTGGCAATCGTGCCGCCGCCTTGTCTTGCACTCAAATCCAGATGTCCCTGGTGATAGCCGACGAGTTGCCGGCAAGAATGCAGGCCGAGCCCGCTGCCTCCGGTTCCGCCAGTGTTCGAGGCCCTGTAGAAACGATTGCCGATCTGCGCCAGGTCCCGATCCGGAATGCCGATCCCGCGGTCCTTCACTTCCAGAACGATATCACCGTTGTGGGCCCCTATCGTGATCTCGACCTCGGCGTCCTTTGGTGAGTATTTGAGCGCGTTGTCGACCAGATTGACGATCACCGTGCGGAGCATCTCGGTATCTCCCCGGTATGCCGGCATCGGCGCAACGGGATGAAGTCTGAGGCGTTCGCCAAGGCCGGCATGGTCGAAGTGCCGCTGAACGTCCTCATAAAGGGCCGGGAAATCCACCTGCTCGATCTTCAGCACACCTTCATCCTGCCGCTCGCTTGCAAGAAAACGATCGATCAGCATCGTCATGCGGGAAACGGCCTCGTCGATGCTTTTCAGACGTTGGGCGACAGCCTGCTGCGGTCGTTCCAGCATCAGGGTGAGCATGTCGCTAGCGTAGCGGATTGCTGCCAGGGGGGTGCGAAACTCATGGCTGACCATGCGCATCAACTGGCGCTGGTCCTGACGGGCGGCCTTCTCCCCTTCCAGACTGGCGGACAGTTCTCCCTCCAGACGCCGTCTCAATGTTACTTCGCGCGCAAGCGCAGCGTTTCGGTCGCGCAAATCCATGGACAGGCGCATGCCCACCATGAAGATCAGACAGAAGAAAAAGCCGACAATGAAGATGTGTCCCTGGAAGAAGTACCATGTGTTGATGTTGGTCATCACCGGATTGGCGACCGTCGATGGCTGAATATAGACGAGTGCGCTCTGCAGCAGACTTGCGGCGGAATATTCCCCAAGCAGGAAGATCATGATCCAGCGCAGGAAAGGGGGTTGGGAGCGGTCGCGGTAAAGCGTCCGGATCATCAGTGCCATCATCACCACCGTGAAGGCAGTGGAGGCATGAATGCGCAGGCCGAGGTCTGTCGGATCGTAGATAACTGCGAAGATCCAGAACAGGAGCTGTGCCGCGAGACAGAACGCGCTGATACCGACAAAACGGGGTTGTCCCAGGAAACGCGCCAGGCCGTCGGCCCACAGGACCAGGCCAAACTTGATCACCATGTTGTCCGTTACGACGCGAATGAGCGATGGGTCCGGACCGCGCTGCAAATAGAGAAACAATCCAATCGCAATGGCGAAGAAACCGGCCGCGATGACCTTCAGTTCATAGATCTGGCGCCAGACGAACCAGACGAGAAGCCAGGCAACTGACATGAAAGCGGTTGTCGCGAATTCCAGCAGCAACATGGTCTTGAGATCGAGCATGCGCTTGTGATGACGGAAGCGGCCTGCCTGTTCAAGTAACAGTTTCGAGGCCCTGATTGCGGCAGCTTCGATTTCAGGCAGGTGTCACCCAAAGGAAGCAAGTCTCGTCAGAATCTGTCAGAATTGATTAGTATTGGTAGGTGGAATTCGATCACTCGCCATCTGTATTTACACCAATGTTGACCGTCGTGGGCACAAGACGACGCAACAGCGGGAGTAATGATACAAATGGCGTCCAGGACCCGAAACACCGGCGTTTCAAGCGCAACGGTTGAGCCTGCCATTCCCTCCGGCTCAAACCGGACAGCCTCCCTTGCCGCATTTCTACTGCTGACGACAGCCCTTGTCCCCACCGCAGCCTTTTCAGGCGATGCCCTGCCGCAAGGGGGCAGTTTCACGCATGGCAACGGAACCATTACGCAAGGTGGTTCACGGGTTGATGTGAAGCAATCAAGCGATGCCGGTATCGTGAACTGGGGCAGCTTTTCCATCGGCTCCGGCAATCAGGTTCATTTCGACAACGGCGCCGGTGCCACGCTCAATCGGGTCACGGGCAATGTGCCGAGCCGTATCGATGGCAACCTCAGCGCGACGGGCAGCGTGTTTCTCGTCAATCCCGCCGGTGTTGCCGTTGGCAGTGGCGGGCTTGTGTCGACAGGTGGTTCGTTTGTCGCTTCGACGCAGGACGTTACCGACAGCGATTTTCTGAATGGCGGCGGCCTGACCTTTTCCGGCACGAGCGGTGCCGAAGTCGTAAATGCGGGCACTATCCGGTCTGCGCAGGGTGACATTGCACTGATTGCGCGCCGCGTTGAAAACCGTGGCACGCTTGAAGCGCCCAACGGCACCGCAGCCCTTGCCGCTGGCTACGAAGTCCTCATGAAAGACGTCGCCGATGCAGACGGCCTGTTGTCGGTCAAGCTTGGCGGAGCCGATACCGAAGCACTCAATTCCGGAACCATCGCGGCGGCCAACGCTGAAATCCGCGCGAATGGCGGCAATGTCTTTGCGCTGGCTGGAAACACGGATGGTGTCGTCAAGGCAACCGGTGTCAGCACTTCCAGTGGCCGGATATTCCTGACGGCGGGCAATACGGGCAAGGTCCAGGTCCGCGGCAAGCTCAAGTCGCGCAGACTGGCGGAGAACGTTCCGGTGCCGGGTGCAAAGCCGGCGACCGAGGGTGGCGCCATCACGGTGACGGGCGGAGAAATCACGATCACCGGTACGCTCGACGCCTCGGCGGAAGAAAGCGGCGTCAAGGGTGGTGAAATCGTGGTGTTTGCCGAGGACACGGCAAGTGTTTCCGGAACGTTGGGCGCCAGGGGTGGCGTGGGCGGTGAAGGCGGCTTTGTCGAAACGTCTGCCCGAAACACGATCGATTTTGCCGGCATCACGGTCGATACCTCGTCTGAAGGCGGTCAGACCGGTCTCTGGCTGATCGACCCGGTTGACCTGACGGTCGATGCGGCGGCGGCTGCAACGATCTCTTCCAACCTCGCCAGCAACAACGTCAGCCTGCAGACCACCAACTCGTCTGCAAGCGGTCCGGGCAACCAGAGTGCGGGCGACGGCAACATCACCATCAATTCCGGCATCACCTGGACGAGCACAAACACACTCACGCTCAACGCCTATAACGACATCGCGATCAATGCGGCCATCGACGGCCAGAACGGTGGGCTGACCCTGCTGGCTTACGGTAACAGCGGCACGGCTGCTGTCGGCACGATCTCGACGGGAGCGGCCGGCGCGGTCGATGTCGACATTTTCGCTCTCACAAGGGGTGTCTGGGATCAGGTCGGCGCGGGCCTGCCAGACTTTGCCACGAACGCACTGAGTGTTGGATTCGGCACTTTCATCCGGGCGCAGGGTGGCGATGGCACTTTTTCCAACCCCTATGCGCTATTTGACGTTTACGGCCTGCAAGGGATAACGACCCATGACAGTCGTGGTGGCGGGTCCGGCGATATCAGTCTCTACTATGAACTTGCGAACGATATCGACGCGTCGACGACATCATCTTGGAATAACGGTGCTGGCTTTGACCCCGTTTCCTTTTCCGGAAGTCTGGATGGCAAGGGACATACGATAGACGGCCTCTATATCAATCGGCCGTCCGAAAGCAATGTCGCACTCATAAGCTATTGGCAAGACAACTATTTCACTTCCGGACGTGACCTGGAGATAAAGGACATTTCGCTCACGAACGCGTCTGTTACCGGTGACAGCCAGACGGCAATTCTGGTCGGCGACACAGGCGGTGGGAACTATCACGGTCACAACATGTCGAATGTGACTGTCAGTGGAACCGTTCAGTCGGATTCCTGGGGCGCAGGCGTCGTGGCCAGGTATTACGGCAACATCGACCAGTCGACCATGACCAATGTTCATGCCGATGTTTCCGTCACGACGACGGATGGGGGCAGTGCTACCGGCGGCCTCATCGCAATTATGGGTGAAGGGCTGATAATATCGAATTCCAGCTCGACAGGATCGATAACCGGAGGGCAGGTCGGTGGTCTTGTCGGCACCACAGACGACAACGACAACAGGATCGAAAATTCCTATTCGACGGCGACAGTCACCTCGTCAGGGAGCTTTCGGGAGGCTGGTGGACTGGTTGGGTACGCGGAAGACCTTACGATCTCGAACTCGTATTTTGCCGGTCAGGTGCTCGGTACAAACGGCGCCGCGGCTGGAGGGCTCATCGGTACGGCCGACAGGAACACGGTCATTGAGAACTCCTTTGTTACGGGTCTCGTAGAGGCTGAAGGGTATGCAGCCGCATTGGTCGCTGAAGTCTCCGACTCAAGCGTTTCAATAACCGACTCGGCCTGGGATACTGAAACGACCGGACAAACCGAGGTGATCGGTTACTCGGCTCCCTATACCGCTACCGTGACCAACACGAGCGGCCTGACCACTTCTCAGATGCAGGGATCCCTGACCCTGGGCAGCTTTACCCTGGACAGCAGCATCTGGGGCACTGGCAGCGGACTTTTCCCTTATTTCAAGTGGGAGTATGCCGCCACACCCGAGGCGGTCTCAGGCATGGCCTACAGTGACGCGGGCACGACAGCCCAATCCGGAGCAAATGTCAGCGCGCTTTCCGGCGGCAATCTTGTCGGCAGTGCTGTGACCGGGGCAAACGGGTATTATTACATCCTGACCACGGCCGGGTCGCTCAATTCCGCCGGGGCACTGGCCTATCTGGACGGTGAAAGCACCAAAGCGGCGACTTTCGCCGACACAGTAACGTCGACCGGCGTCTCCGGAGCCGATATCTGGGGCAATGCCTTCAACGTCAATACCGGTGCAGCGGCCACGACGGACGTGGTCACCGCTCTGGACACGACCATCGGCGCGTTCAGCGACACCGATCTCAACTTCCTGCGCATCACGTCGGCGGTTGTGCGAACCGACCAGAATGGCAACAGTCTCGACTTCAATTTGAATGCGACGTCCAACTTCAATCTCGACAACAATCTTTACGCCGGTGGCAACCTGACTGTTGCAACGAATGGCACATTTTCGGTCGGCGACAGCAACGCCATCCTGTGGGCCCATGACGGTGACCTGACAGTGAACGGCGATGTCGCGTGGTCTAACAGCAACCAGCTTTCTCTCTACGTCGACGCCAGCAACGCCTCCATCAAGATCAACGGCTCCGTCACCGCGGCGAACGGCAAGCTGCGTGTGGACCAGACGAGCAGCGCCACGAATGTCACTTCAACGGCGACGGGTGATATCCATGTCGACGATTTCGAGTCCGATACCGCCTGGCTGCAGGTCGGCAGCAGTTTGCCGGACTTTTATGCCCGGGACTTCGATATCCAGGGCGGTCATTTTGTGCGTGCGCTTGGTGGTGATGGATCGCAGGCCAACCCGTACCAGATCTTCGATGTCTACAGTCTTCAGGGCATACAGTCGGGTTCCGGAACCACGCCGGTAAACTATGTGCTGACCCGGGATATCGACGCTTCGGGAACAGCGGCATGGAACGGTGGTTCCGGCTTTGCGTCGACAAGCCTTCGTGGCAATTTCGACGGTGGCGGCTATACGATCGACGGCCTGACCTCGACAGGTAACTTCAACACGATCGGGTTGTTTGGCGTCGTTAGAGCCGATGGTCAGGATATCTCCATTCATGATCTAAAACTGACGAACGTCAACATCGCGGGAGGGATCGGTGTTGGCGGGCTGATCGGCAATGCCGTTGGTGGCAAGGTCTCGGTATCGGATGTTTTGGTTGGCGGCACGGTGACAGGTGCAGGTAATGTCGGCGGCGTTGCCGGACGAATGGCGTCGGAGTATTCCGTTACCGACACACATTCCTCGGCGGATGTCACCACCACGGCCTATGCTGCCGGTGGCCTTATCGGTGACGGCCAGACTTCTGATGCATCGCAGGTTACCCGTTCGTCCGCTTCCGGCAACGTCAGTGGCCGTTATGACATCGGTGGACTGATGGGCCGGGCGTCGAATGTTGACGTTTCCAGATCTCATGCCAGCGGAACTGTCACGCTCCTTGCCGATAACACGGGTGGTACCACCACACCATATGGCGCAGGCGGTCTCATCGGCTACATTGGTTCGGGTTCGGTCGATCTCTCCTATGCGACCGGAACGGTGCAAAGTTCCGACAGCATCGCGTCGCGTCTCGGTGGGCTGGTTGCCCACTCCCTCGGAGCGCCTATCACACGGTCCTTTGCGACTGGCGACGTGATCCACACCGGCAGCACGGCAGGCGGGCTCGTTGGCCTGACGGTCAGCAGCATTTCCGACAGCTACGCCACCGGGGACGTTTCTGGTACCAATGAGATCGGCGGCCTTGTCGGGCGGATGCTTGACGGGTCGTCCGTTACCCGTTCCTACGCAACCGGTGCCGTCTCCGCGAGTTTGAACGGCGGCGGCCTGGTCGGCACAATGGACGCAGGTACGATCACGCTCACCAACAGTGTCTGGGATACACAGACTACCGGGCTGAACAATGCAGTCGGCAATCAGCTTGGCGGTTCGGTCACCAATGTTTCCGGTGTGACCGGCAGTGCCATGCAGCAGCTCGACACGTTCGTTTCAGCCGGTTTTGGAATTGACGACCAGGGCGGCACGGCGAACACCTGGCGCATCTACGAGGGGCAGACGACCCCGCTCCTGCGAGGTTTCCTGACCGCAATTACGGTGACGGGTGACGACAAGTCGAAAGTATATGACGGAACGGTCTATTCCGGCGGGTTCACCTATGCCTTGTCGTCTGCCGGAGCGAGTCTCCTCGGAAGTTTCGATGGCGGTGCCGCCGTCACGGCAACCGCGGCCGGAAGTTATGCCATTGGGAACAGCTTCTATTCGCATCAGTTCGGCTACGACATTGTCAGCGTCGATGGCACGTTGACGATCACAAGTCCTTCCGAAACGTCTGGTTCTTCCGGCAGCGGACAGTCCTCCATCGATCCCCGCCAGCAGGTGCTGGAGCGCAACCGGTTGCAGAACCCGGATGCCGACGAGGCACTTGAAGACAACCCCTCTGCCTGCGAGCCGGGCGTCGTCGGCGGCGAAGGTGCCGTTCACCCCTGCAACCGCTCGTTCGGTCGCTGGCTCAGTGCGGCGGCAGAGTAGTCCGGCATGACAAGACATACGATAACTGCGGCCCTGGTGGCCGGTCTTGCGCTCGTTTCCGAAGGTTCATTCGCCCAGCAAGCTCTTGAGAGAAACCTGCCTGCTGCCGAACCCGGAGAGCCGGTCTCGCTGGACGTCGCCCCCCAGGACTTCGGTGCCACCGACAGGTCACCACTCGGCGTTGACCTGGCCGGCGTTTATCTGATCGGTCAGTCCGACGATGTGGCAGGCCGAGCTCCAAAGGGCATCGGCGGTCCGGCGGCTGCTTTCGATCAGGCCGCACTGGATGCCGTGCTGTCGGAGTATCTCGGCAAGCCGCTTTCCCTCGCCCTTGCGGGGGAAATCCAGGCTGCCATAGCCCGCGTTTACAAGGATGCCGGCTATCCGTTCGTATCCGTTACCCTGCCACCGCAGGAAATAACCGGCGGGGTGCTGCAGGTCAGGGTGATCGAGTTCAAGTCGGGCAACGTGACGGTTCAGGGGCTCGACGAGCGCGACGCCGAGGAGATCCGCGCAAGGCTGCGGATCAACCCCGGTGGGCGCATTGATGCGCGCGCACTGGAAGAGGATCTCGGCTGGTTGAACCGCTCCCCCTACAGGCGGGCGGGTGGGGTCTTTCGCCCGGGCGAGGATGCTGCGCTCAGCGACCTCGAAGTCACGATCGATGAAGGCAGGCCCTGGCAGGTGTTTGCAGGGTGGTCCAATTCCGGATCGCAGGACACAGGGCGCGACCGGTATTTTCTGGGTGGCAATGCGCGTCTTCCCTTTTCGGGCGGCTCTTGGCTTTCCTACCAGATGACGGCCAGTGACGACCTCTGGAGCGATCCGGGAATTGTCATTCCGCGTGAAGGCGACTACCCCTCCTATGTGTCCCATGCAGGTAGGCTCACCATTCCGACGTGGGCCCGGCAAAGTCTTGAAATCGCACCGGCATTGGTTGCGTCGCGCGAGACGCCGAACCGTTTTTTCGACTTTGAAAACACCACCTACGAATTGCCGATCATCTACAGGTCTGCCGTCTCTAATCTCCTGCCGGGGCGCTATTGGGGGGATATCTACACGGGCGTCGAGCTGAAACGTCTGGAGCGGACAACCTTCTTCAATGGCGTCGCGGTTGCCGACGGTGCCGCGGATCTGTTCCAGATGGTGCTTGGCTGGAGCAATTCGTTCGATGACCGTCTTGGCCGCACGGCAGTGGATGTCAGGGTGAAGGCCAATCCGGGAGGTGTTCTTCAGGGAAATGCGGCAACCACCTGGCAAACCTTTACCAACGGGCGTGTCCAGTCGGTCGACTATGCGTATCTTGCGGCAGACATCAGCCGCACAACGTCTCTTCCGAACAGGTTCTTCTGGGTAAGCGCCCTCTCGGGCACGCTCGCCGGGCAGGTGCTGCCGGATACGGAGCGGATCTCGCTTGGTGGGCGGTATGCAGTGCGTGGCTATAACTACGATGATGCCAGCGTGGACAGCGGTGTCATCTGGCGGAACGAATTGCGTCTGCCGTCCTTCTCGCCGCTTGCCGGCAACTTGCCTGAAAGCTGGCCGCAATCACTGACAAACGACAGTCTGTCGGCCTATCTGTTTGCCGATATCGGCTTCGGGATCGATCACGCCACAGACGACAATGCGACGCTGTCCGGTGTTGGCGCCGGCTTCGACTATTCTCTTGGAGACAATCTGACGGCAAACCTGATCGCGGGCGTTGCCCTGCAGGACGCAGGAGAAACGGAAGCCGGGGACCTCAATCTGCAGGCCTCGATCACGGCGCGCTTCTGACGCTTCTCACGAGGCCAGGGCGCTTGCCGGTTCATATTGTGCTTTTGCCGCTTCCCTGGCGATCCAGTTCAGGTAACGGCCGTAGGTCGTGCCTGAAATCTCGCTCGCCAGGGCTTCGAGATCACCTCTTGAGATCCAGCCCTGGTAGAATGCGACCTCTTCAGGACAGGCAATCTTCAGGCGTTGGCGGGATTCCAGAGTCTGGATGAAGCAGGCTGCTTCCAGGAGCGATTCCGGCGTTCCCGCATCCAGCCAGGCATAACCCCGGCCCAGCATCTGGACGCTGAGGTCACCGCTTTCCAGATAGGCCCTGTTGATGTCGGTGATTTCAAGTTCGCCGCGGGCGGATGGGGTGAGGGTCCGGGCGATGTCGACAACCCTGGCATCGTAGAAATAGAGGCCGGTCACCGCCCAGTCCGATTGCGGGGCAACCGGTTTTTCAACGATTGAGGCAGCCTTGCCAGCGCTGTCGAAGCCGACAACGCCGTATCGTTCGGGATCATGAACCTGATAGGCGAATATGGTTGCGCCGGTCTCGTTTCGCCGGGCCGCCAGCATTTTTTCCGACAGGCCGGTGCCATGGAAAATGTTGTCACCCAGAATGAGGGCCGACGGTTCCCCGCCCAGAAAGTCTTCCGCGATCAGGAATGCCTGGGCGATGCCTGCAGGGTGCTTCTGGATAGCGTAGGACAGGTTCAGGCCCCAGCGGTTTCCCTTGCCGAGGACGCGCTGGAACGCGCTCAGGTCCCGCGGTGTGCAGATGATCAGAATGTCTCGAATGCCGGCGAGCATAAGCGTGGTCAGCGGGTAGTAGATCATCGGTTTGTCGTAGACGGGCAGAAGCTGCTTCGAGCTTGCCAGCGTCATGGGATAAAGGCGGGACCCGGCGCCGCCGGCAAGAACAATTCCCTTCATACCCGGTTCCACTCCGTCACCACGTTGCGCCTTCCGGCGACTGGTCCAAGGCGGGGCTGCCGTTGCGCCGAACGGTTCGGCAGCTTGCTCAAGAGCGCCTGCAGGCGCAGGACGCAGGCTGACAACTCGTATCTGGCTACAACGGTCCGGCGTGCCGCCCGGCGCATGGCTTGCCGGTCTGCCGGAGACTGCAACGCCGAACAAACTTCGGTAGCGATTGCCTTCGTATCCCAGAAATCGACGAGCCTGCCGTTGACCCCGTCTCGAACGACTTCCTGAACCGGAGCGGTTTTGGACGCGATGACAGGTGCCTCGCAGGCCATGGCTTCGAGAAATGACCAGGACAGCACGAACGGGTAGGTCAGATAGACATGGGCTGCAGAGACCTGAAACAGGCTCAGGAGATCCTTGTGCGGGATCTGTCCCAGAAAGTGGATCCGATCAGGTGGAAGGTCGGTTTCCTGAAGAAGCCGGTTGCGCCATGTGTCGCCACGAGACGGTGCGCGTCCGTAGCTGACGCCGTCGCCCCCGGCAACAACGAACCTGGCTTCCGGATTTTCGCGGGCGACCAGTGCTGCCGCCTGCATGAATTGCGGAAAGCCGCGGTAGGGTTCCAGGTCACGTGCCGCGAAGGTGACCACCGGATCGCCCGCGGTCAGGTGTCTGCCGTCCGGCAGGCGAAATCCGGCCATCGCGTCGGGGCGAGCCCGGGTCGTGTCGATACCTTCATGCTGCACGAGGATCTTTGCCCGGTATTCTGCGGGATAGCGGCTCTTCTGCCAGGCCGTCGGGCTGATGCCGGCATCGAGCTGGTCCAGAGTGGACAGCTGGATGGCGTTGCGGAGCCTCATGGTCTGGCGCTGCTGCAGCGACATCTCGTCGGAAGGTGCAAACCCGACGTCTCCGCCCTGCGGCTGGAAGTAATATTCGCAGAAACCGATGGCAGGTACATCCGGCAGGGCATCCTTGACGAACATCATGCCGCCCCAACCGATATGTCCCATAACAATGTCGGGCTTGTGGCCGTTCAGGTCCAGCTTGTGCAGGATATCGGCAACCTTGCGGCCCGCCTCGATGTAGGGAACGGATGGCCGTCCACCTGCGCTGGCCGCCTGCCGGGTGTCACCGGCATAGCGCAGCACACGCAGGCCCGGCACCGGCCGGTCCAGGGATTCGCATATGAGCGTGGCAGTCCAGCCATCGGCGATCAGACGTCGGGCAAGATGAACGAACTGCCCGGGCCCATGCCGGTGCACGAACACGATATGCATGTGCCAAACCTTCGATCAGAAACGGGTGCCGTCCAGACGCAAGGGGGATTGTTGAAGGTCCGTTGCCCACAGGACTTCAAGCTTGCGCAGCAGTGCGAATGTTTCCTCGAGAGCCTTCAGGTCCTGTTCGGATCGCACGATCTGGTCCTGATTGACCTCGTCGGCTGCCTTCACGGCTCTGCAAAGCATCTTTCCCTTGTCGGTCAGACGGATACGGGCTGAGCGCCGGTCCCGTGCCGAAGCCGTTCGGTCGACGTAGCCGGACTGGACAAGTTGCTTGAGGCTGTAGGACGCATTCGATCCGAGATAGTGACCGCGGTCCATCAGATCCCGCACGGACAGGTCGTCGTCACCGATGGTGAAAAGCAACATGGCATGGGCGGGAGAGATGTCGTCCGCGCCTATTCGGATCAGATCGACGCGGAGGCGGTCAAGGTAGCGCCGATACATTCGTTCGATGACTCTTACGAGTTCGAAATGGTTCGCTTGCGACGCCGGAGCCGCGATCCTTTCCCTTTCCCCGTATGCTGAATGATTGATGGATTCTTCAACCATAGGTTCAGTCCGCGAAACGTGCCCATTCATGTCCCTTGTTGCGTCTTCTAAGACTTTGTGCATTTGCCCCAAACTCCCACCTACATTCGAACTAAATTCGAAATAATTTCATCGCTATTCTGCTCCCTGTCTATGCACATTGATGCATTTATTAGTTTTGTTTTTGCATTTCTTCTCTTTGCCAATCGATTGCCATAATTAAAGGCACTAGATACCCCAAGTTAGTCTATATGCTTTCGTCATTCCTATGGAAAAGATGTGTCGTTTTCTGGGCAATCGCTCTTTTTTTCGCACGTGCGAACACACCTATCGGTTGAGGCTTCGGAGAATCTTGAATGGTTGAAAAGACAACACCGGACGCAATCGATCCGTTCCGTCTCATAAGAGAGGCTCGAGTCACCTTTGCAACCGGTCTCGCCGCAGCGGCGCTTCTGAGTGGGTTCATCACGCTGCTGCAGATGATCGTTCCGCTGTTCATGCTGCAGGTTCATGACCGGGTTCTGAACAGTCAGAGCCTCGATACCCTGACAATGTTGCTGATCATCGCCTGTGGCGGACTGATGCTTTTTGCGATTCTGGAATTTATCCGCAGCCAGATTTTCCAGGTGATGGGAAGCGAACTGGTTCGGCGTCTCAACTTGACGGCAATCGAGGCGGGGGTGAAATCCTCGCTGGAGAAGGGGGGCGGTATGGCCTCCGAAGTGCTGCGGGACCTGAACGATCTTCGCACCTTCATAACCAGCAACGCCATCAGCGCACCGCTGGAAGCCATGTGGGTGCCGCTGTTCCTGATTGTGCTGTTTGCCCTGCATCCGCTTTACGGGCTGCTGGCTGTTGTTTCAGCGATTACGCTGATCGGGCTCAACCTCCTGTCCGACATGACGACACGCTCGCTGTTGAAGGAAGCGAACACCGCCAACTTGCAGAATGTCGCGACGATCGCCTCCACGCTTCGCCACGCAGAGACGATCGAGGCAATGGGGTTGATGCCTGCCCTGACGCGCCGTTGGCGCAAGGGGCAACTCCATGCCACGGAACTGATGGCAATGGGAAGCCGGCGCGGCAAGGCAATCCACGCGCTGACGCGAAGCCTCCGGTTTGGCATGCAGATCGCGGTTCTGGCGCTTGGCGCAGATCTCGTCATCAAGGGAGAGGTGACTGCCGGCACGATGATCGCCGCAAGCATCCTGATGGGGCGCCTGCTGACCCCTTTCGACAATCTCACGGAAAACTGGCGCCAGTGGGTGTTCGCATCAACCGCCTGGGGCCGGGTGCGCGAGGTTCTGGAGAACCACTCCTCGCTTCGCCAGACCGTGCCGACCCCACCCAGCCAGGGGTCGCTCAAGATCGACAAGCTGGTCTATGCGCCGCCCAACGCACCGGTGCCTGTTATCAAGGGCATTTCGTTCACGCTTGAACCTGGTGACGTTCTTGGCATTGTCGGCCCGTCGGCAGCCGGAAAGTCGACCCTAGCCCGTCTGCTTGTAGGTGTTCTTCAGCCCACGACGGGCGGCGTCTTTCTTGATGGACACAACGCCTATCTCTGGGAGCGGGCGTCCTTTGGCGCGATGGTCGGGTATCTGCCGCAGTCGGTGTCTCTTCTGGATGGAACGGTTCGGGACAACATCTCGCGCATGTATGATGCCGACCCTCAGATGGTGATCGATGCGGCGCGTGCTGCCGGCGTTCACGAGATGATCGGCCGGATGCCACTCGGCTACGACACGCCCGTGGGTGACAACCGTTACACCTTGTCAGGCGGACAAAAGCAGCGTGTCGCCCTTGCGCGTGCGCTGTTCGGACGGCCGCGCCTGCTCGTGCTCGACGAACCCAATGCCAACCTTGATACGGAAGGGGAGGTTGCTCTGCTGCGTGCTATTTCGCAGGCAAAGGAGGATAAAGCCATCGTCATCGTCATCGCGCACAGACCGGCAATCATGGAGGCGGCCGACAAGATCCTGGTGCTGGAAGATGGCCGGATCGGCCAGTTCGGTGACCGGACGGATGTCGTCAGCAGTATTTCCAGGCGCCTGCCGGCACCTGCCGCACCCCGTGCCCTGCCGACGAGTGGAGAAGTGGCATGAGCGAGCGTTCCGAGCAGGCAAAGCCGCCGGTTGCCACACCTTCGTCCGAGGCGGCGACCGGAGCAGGCCAGGCTTATTGGATGGCCGCCCTCAAGGCGGATGATGCGCGCCCGCCAAGCTTGCGCAAACCGCTTCTGGCGGCAGCTCTGGCCGTTTCTATCGGCTTTGGCGGATTTCTGCTTTGGGGATTTACCGCCGATCTCGATAGTGCGGCGGTTGCCACCGGCAAGGTGATTGTCGACAGCAAGCGCAAGACCATCAGTCATCTGGAAGGCGGAATCCTGCGCCGGTTGCTGGTGCAGGAAGGGGATTTCGTGGATGCCGGCCAGCCGTTGGTGGAGCTGGACGACACACGCGCACGTGCCGAGTTGGCGCAGCTCCATGGCAAACGGACCAGTTTGCTGGCGAGACTGGCCCGGCTCAGGGCCGAGCGGGATCTGTCGGAAGAAATCGTATTTCCGGAAGAGCTCAAGAACAGCAGCGAGCCCCTGATCGCTGAAGTGGTGGCGGCCGAACAGGGGGTGTTCGAAAAACGCCGTCAGGTCTACGAGGGCAAGATCGCCTTTCAGCAGAAGGAGATGGAGCAGTATGTGGCGCAGATCGAGGCCAATCAGGCCCAGATCGAAGCCACCGGGCACCGGCGAAAGCTGCTTGAGGAGCGTGTCGACGCCCTCAGTGGTCTGGAGAAGAAAGGGTTCACGTCAAAAGCCATGCTTAGTGAAGTTCAGCTGGAACTGAGCGAGATGATTGGCGATGGCGGTGAGCTGGAGGCCCAGAAGGCGCGTGCGGAAAAGGCGCGCCAGGGGGCGGAAGTTGCCCTGTTGCAGGCCGAACAGGAATGGCAAAGCGACATTGCCGGAAAGATCCTCGAGGCTCAGCTTGAACTGAACCTCACCAACGAACAGATCATCTCGTCGCAGGATGTCCTCGACCGGCTGGTGGTCCATTCCCCTCAGGCCGGTATTGTCTCCAGCATCGAGATGCGGACACCGGGAGGGGTGGTCGAGCCTGGCAAGGCGATCATGGACATCGTTCCGCGAGACGAGAAGATGCTTGTCGAGGTTCGGATGAACCTGAACGACATCGATACCGTTCGTGTCGGCTCGGAGGCACGTATCCGACTGACTGCCTATGACCGGCAGAACACCAGCCCGCTGGGAGGGGAGGTGACCTATGTCGCTGCCGACCAGACCGTCGATCCCCAGACGCAGGCCGCCTTCTATATCGTGCGCGCACAGGTTCGTTCCGAAGAGCTGGACGGCAAGCCTGCCTTGACGCTTTATCCGGGAATGCCGGCGGAAGTCCTGATTATCCGGCGTGCTCGCAAGGCAATGGACTATCTGCTCGAGCCGATCACGCAAAGCCTTGATCGAGCTTTCCGGGAAGACTGAAGCGCATTTTTTTGTGCTCCAACAAATTTTTTTAACGACGGGCGGCATTGACCGCCCGTTGCTTTTTCGAAGCCCCGGTCCAGTCCGAGCGTCGGGGCATTTTCCTGGTGCAGTGCGAAAATTGCACCTTTAACGCGATTAGTGCGTTGCAAAACCACCATGTGGTTTATTTTTCCGGCGAGGCGGTTGAGTGCTGTTTCTGCATGAAGTGCGGGCGGTTTCAAGCATCTGAAAAATCGCAGAAATTGGATTTCAATCTATGGGGGATCATGTGGTTTCATTGATTTTATTTTGAATTTCGAAATAAAATAAACGTAAAGGAATTGTATTTTCGAACTACTATTAAATGAAAAGTAGAATTAGTTTATCTCCTTCAAAATATTGCCTTATTTTTTTCACTATTCGTCCCTTTGAAGAGATTAGTAATTGTGTATTGTACTTCTCGCGCTGCAAAAATACGGGGTTTGTGCAGTGCGGTGTGCCGCGGTTCGCGGGGCGTCAAATGTAACGAGGCGAACTTCAGGAGTTAGCTACATGGCCACGATTGAAGGCAGTGCTTTTCAGGATTTCCTGCAAGGTACAAATGCTCAGGATTTCATATTCGGATTGGGCTCATCGGATGTTCTGCTCGGCAATGAAGGGGACGACTTCCTCTTCGGTGGCCGAGGTGGAGATCTGATCGTCGGCGGAGAGGGTGCCGACAAGATTTTCGGGCAAGGTGGCGAAGACGTCATTCTTGGTGGTGAAGGCAGCGATACCATCTTCGGCGGAGCGGGCTCCGACTACATCGAAGGCGGTGCCGGCGGCGACATCATTTTCGGTGGCGAAGGAACCGACATCATTGACGGCGGTGCCGGCAACGATCTGATGTTCGGTGGTGGCGACCACGATGTCTTCGTGTTCTCCGGCGGTGGCGGCAACGACATCGTCATGGATTTCCAGGTTGGCGATCTGGTGCAGATCTCGAGCAACATCAACGATACCGGCGTTTCCTCTGCTGCCGATGTCGCCGCACGGGCGACCCAGGTGGGCAACAACACGGTCATCGATCTCGGCAACGGCGATACCGTCACGCTCAACAACGTCGATGCCGACGATCTTCAGGACAATCCTGACGGCTACATCGTCGTTTCCTGATGATCCCGCACCCGGGCACGCGGTCGTCCGTGTGCCCGGGTACCGGCCTTTGGCCTGTGGCCGTCCGCAACTCAGGCCTTAGAACAGTGATGGACAAAGATGCTCGAGACCCTGGGCAAATACGCCGAGGCGGACTTTGAGTCCCCGCATTACTTCCAACTTACGCCGGAGGTTCTTCTTCTTGTCTGGGATCCGGCGCATCAGGTAAATGCTGCGCCCCGGCTTGTGGAGCAGGGCGGTCAGTCCTTCGGCTCCATTGCGAGTGTCCGGCTGAACCGGCTTGATGGCCGGTCGCGAGTCGTTTGGGCTGTTTCGCTGAAGGAAAAAACCAGGCTCAGTCTGAAGTTGAGCGCCGGCGCGGTCGGGTCCGAGGCGACGCTTTCTGTCGACGCCGCAAAGCCTGGTCCTGCCGCCGATGCCTTTGCCATTACCAACGGGCTCAGTCAGGCCGCCTGCGCCGTTTTCGTCACGACTTTCCTGAGCGCCTGGTCCGGCATGTTCCGGCTGGGGCGTTCCCGCAGTTTCGTCAATTTCGCAAGAGAGCTGCTGCGCTCCGTCAACGATGCGCCGCCGGTTGTGGATGCTGTCGCGAGCATCGGTTCCGTCCGGTTGCTGGAAACTCTCATCAACAGCGACAGCACCGACATCAAAACAGCGGTCGTGATCGGTGATACGGGTGTTCTGCGGCTGGATAGCGGAACGTGCAACACGCCCTACAACGGCGGCAAGAGCAGATTGTTCCTCGGTGCGGTCGACATGCCGCAGCCGCCTGCCAACGGTTTTCTGGTGCTGTCCGGAAGCTGGGGTCTGGCGATCCGGAAACTGGCTACCGACAACGTGAAGCGCACTGTCGGTGCATGGTGGGCTACCAATTCGCGCAAGCTGCCGGAAGTGCGGGATTACCTGGTGTCGGACGTCGGCGCCAAATCCGATGAGGCGCGTGCAGCCATACGGGACCTGCAGGTGAGCGATCCCTTGCCGGCGCGCCGTCATGGCTCGCTGTCAGAGACCGGCTCCTTCTGTGCAGTGGAAACCGCTGTCGCCTGCGAAGCCGGTGTCCTGGTCGGTGGCTGGCTGCGCGATCCCGCCCGTGTCTATCAGGGGCTCGATATTCTTGCCGGTGACGCCGGTCCGGTTGCGCTTGAGCTACACACGTTCGACGGCGTTCTGCCGGAAACCCAGGGCGGTTACGCGATAAAGCGCTTTGTCGCGTTTGCGCCGGTCGGCAGGGCGCTTCAACACAATCTGCAGCCCCGGTTCGAAGTCCGTTTGGCATCGGGTGAGCGGGAACTGCTGGTGCCGCCACCGCAGCCGGGTGACATTCCCGACACGAGGGCGAAGGCGCTTTCCGTCGTGACACCGCGCCATGCGAGCGACGAGGTTCTGGCGACCTGTCTGTCGAATGTCCTGTCCGATATCCAGTCGCGTTTCCGGCAATCGGTCGGTGAACCGTCCGAAGTTCTGTTCGGCAAACCGCTTGCCGATCCGACCGTGTCGATCGTGATCCCGCTTTACAAGGTGTTCGAGTTCATCAAGGCGCAGCTTGCGGCGTTTTCCGCCGACAGCTGGCTGGCGGAGAACGCCGAGGTGATTTTCGTGCTCGACTCTCCCGAGCAGGTAACCCATGTGGAGGACCTGCTCGCCGGGTTCCATCTTCTTTATGGCCTTCCCGTTCGGCTCGTCGTGATGGAACGTAACGGCGGCTATGCGCTTGCCTGCAATGCAGGTGCGGAAGCGGCGCGCGGGCGCTATCTGGCGATGATCAATTCCGATGTCGTGCCGGTCGAGGCCGGCTGGCTCGAACAGCTGTGTGCCAGCCTGATGATGGACGAGCAGGTAGCGGCTGTAGGCGGCAAGCTGCTCTATGCAGACAACGCCATTCAGCATGCCGGGTTGAAGTTTATCCAGGACGACAAGGGCCGCTGGTTCAACCATCACTACTACAAGGGTTTCCCGCGTCAGTTTCCGGAAGCCAGCACCTCCCGCGAGGTGCCGGGGGTAACCGGTGCTTGCCTCGTTCTGTCGAAAGCCGATTTCGAGACGGTGGGAGGGTTCACGACGGACTTTATCGTCGGTGACTACGAAGACAGCGACCTGTGCCTGAAACTCCGCAAGTTGAATCGCAAGATCTACTATCTGGGCGACGTCGAACTCTACCACTTCGAGCGTGTTTCCATTCGCAAGAACGAAGATTACACGCGCGGTGTCGCCTCTCAATACAATCGCTGGCTCCACCAGTCCCGCTGGCAGGACGACATCGTTGCCTTGATGGAAGCTGCGGAGCGGCGTGAAAAAGGGCTGAGTGCATGAATTCGCCGGTTCTCATCAAGGATGCCACCAGTCTGGTCACATCCCCACTCGGCAGTGAGCGGATTGCAGACCTGCAAGGTTACATCGGCCGTAACAGGTTCCTGCCGGTTCCCCCGAGCGAGGACAACTTCGTCGGAGATGGTGACTATCTTGCCATCGGCACGGAGTTTCTGGGCCACTTTATCGACCTTGGGGGCTTGCGCGCGCATGAGCGGGTGCTTGATGTCGGGTGCGGCATTGGTCGGATGGCAGTGCCTCTGACCCAGTATCTGGATCCGGACACCGCCCGGTATGTGGGTATCGATCCGGCGTCGGCGGGCATTCAATGGTGCACGCGCAACATCGGGTCGGTCTACCCCAATTTCCGGTTCATGCATCTGGATATCGCCAACGCTCTCTACAATCCCGACGGCTATATCCGCGGCACGGAGATTGCCCTGCCGTTCGCCAACGGTTCGTTCGATTTTGCCATCATGACATCGGTGGTCACCCATCTGCCGTCGGAAGAGATCCTGCCCTATTTCCGCGAAATCTCGCGCCTCATCGAGCTGGGAGGCAGGTTGTTTCTGTCGGCATTCGTGATTGCGCCGGACCGCGGCGAAGGCTTGATCCCACGTGTCGTGTTCCGACGCGACGGCGAAGGGCCTGCCTGGTACGGCAACCCGCAAGCGCCGCTCGCAGCGGTCGCCTTCGATGATGGTTTCCTCGACAGGGCGTTGGAGACGGCCGGATTCGAAATCGCCCTGAAGCGGTTCGGGCATTGGCGCGGCGGCAACGGGGCTCCGCATTACCAGGACTTTTTCGTTGCCGTGAAAACGTCGCGGGGGGTGTCCTGATGCGGATCCTTGTCTTCGCGCATAATCATCCGGATCTTCACCCCGGCGGGACGGAAACCGTCGCGCTTGACCTGGCAAGGGCCTATCGCAAGGCCGGGCACCAGTCGCTGTTTGTCGGTGCGACGAACCACCTGCACCGCGAGCCGCATCCGGGTACCAGCTTTCAGGCGATCAGCGACAGCGGTGACGAGTTGCTGATGTGGGCCGGTCATTTCGACCGTTTCAACATGAGCCAGATCGATCTGCAAGCCTTTGTACCGGACATGCGGACATTGCTGGAAAGCTTCCGGCCGGATGTGGTCCATATCCACCATCTGCTGCTGTTCGGTGTCGAACTGCCGGTTCTTATCCGCCGGGTGCTGCCCGACGTGCGCATCGTTATGACGCTGCACGACTATTACGCGATCTGCGCCAACGATGGCGTCCTGATGAAAAGCCCGGACGAAGCCTGTGCCGCGCTTGGGTCGGGAGGACTGTGCAAGTGCCTGCCCGAAGCAAAGCCGAACGACATGCGTCTGCGCGAGCGGTTCATCAAGACGCATCTGGAGGCCGTCGACGAGTTCGTATCTCCAAGCGCGTTTCTGCGTGACGTTTATGTGCGCTGGGGCCTGCCGCCGGAGAAAATCAGGATCATTCGAAATGGCAGGCCGGACGCGGCACCGGCCAAGAGCCGGTCGGCTGACGACACGCCCAAAACCGTATTCGGCTATTTCGGAAACCTGACCCCCTGGAAGGGTGTCGAGGTTCTGCTGCAGGCGGCAAAGCTGTTGGTGGAAAAGGACATGGAATTCGAGCTGCGGGTCCATGGCGGCGCTCCCTTCCAGAACCAGGAATTCGTCAAACGCATCGAAAAGCTGTTCGAGGAAACCGCACCCAGAGTGCAGCGCCTGGGGGCTTACAAACCTGATGATGTGGCCGGTCTCATGGAGCCCGTGGACTGGGTCGTGGTGCCTTCGCTGTGGTGGGAAAATGCGCCGCTGGTCATTGCAGAAGCACAGCAGCACGGACGGCCGGTGATCACCAGCGGTGTCGGCGGCATGGCCGAGGCCGTCAGGGACGGCGTCGATGGCCTGCATGTGCGCAAGAACGATCCGGTCGGCCTGGCAATCGCGATGGCGACAGCTGCCGGAGATGCCGCGCAGTACCGGAAACTTGCAGCCAACATCCGCAAGCCGCCGTCCGTCAGCGCTGTTGCCGAACAATATCTGCGCCTGTTTGCCGACCGGCAAACTGCGGCGCGTGAACCTGCTGCCTGAGGAAAACGGAATGAGTGTAACCCCTCTTGAACAGGTAAAACCCGGATCGGACGCCAAGCCGCCGCAAGCTGTTGCGGAGGCCAGGGAACAAGCCGTTTCCGCGCGGCTTCAGGGGCGTGTCGATGCATTCGAAAACGGCCGGCTGCTCGGCTGGGCCTGGGATGCGTCGAGCCCGAGCGACCGCATGACCATCCACGTCTTCCACGACGGTGAGCGAGTTCTCAGCAAGGTTGCCGAAACCCAGCGCATCGACTTGAAGCGCAACGGCATCGGCGACGGCCATTATGCGTTCGACATCGAGTTGCCCCAGGCCGTTGCCGCAGCACCTGGCGGTCTGACTGTGGTGGCGGAAACCCCCAAAGGGGAAGCGCAACTGAAGCTGCCGCGCCCGAGCGCAGAAGAACGCGCCGCGGAAGCTGCCGTCGCCATGCCTCTGGCTGTGGTGATGGAGAAAGTCGACCGGCTGATCGTGGCGCAGCGCCAAAGCGCTGTTGGCCAGCGTGATGCAACGGCGGTCTTGCGCGAGACGGTACAGCGGATCGATGCGCTGGCATCGAACGAAGGCGAACTGGGCGAAGCCATGTCCCTTCTGAAAAACGGCCAGGGCGACCTCTCCCAGAAGGTCAAGGAACTGGAAGTCTTCCTGCTGCGTTTCGATACGACGCTGAAGGGTTTCGATGACCGGTTGAAGGTCCTTGGAGAAAAGAGCCGCAACAACCTCAAGGTTCATATCCTGCTGCTGGCGATCCTTCTCGGGTTTGTCGGGGGCATGCTGTTTGCCGCCGCAGGCGGTCTCTGGAGGTAAGGAACGATGGAGCCTGTCGTCACCCTGGAAGGCGTGAAGAAGCTGCCCGCAAGAGCAGAGCGGCAGGCACCTGCGCTGAAGGCGCAGGGGAGCGCAGGGGCGCAGGTTCCACTCGACGGTCATTCGGTTCTTTACGTCAACCTCGACCGCGAAACTCTGTTGATCGCCGGGGTAGGGGAAGCCTTTGCCGGCGGGGTGCCGGCTATCCTCAACGAAGACCCGAAGATGGTCGTACCCTGCACGGTGACGGTCCTGCCAGCCGGAAACGGCCTTTCGGGAAAAAAGCGTCCGTTCATCGCAATCCTGTCTCCGGTGCCAGGTTCTGCCACCCGGCCAGACCGGGTGACGATCCGCAGCCAGGGGCATGCCTACCCCTATGGCGTCAGGCATCAGGCGGAAGATCTCAAGAGCTTCCTCAACAGTGTCGGTGAGCTGTCACCTCAATCGGTGCCGGACATCGTTGACGGCCTGGTCCAGGCATTGCTTGGCGCGGGAACCACACCTCAGGCAATGCAGACGGCCGCCACACTTGTCGATGCTGTCGCGGGGCGCGACGGTTTCATCGAGGTGCTGGGTGTCTTCGACGCCGGAGATATCTACCTCCAGGGGTGGGCCAAGGGCATGCCGGTGGGAACCAGCCGGGTGTTTGTTTTCGACGGCGCATTGAAACTCGGTCAGCTGGCCGGAAGTCTTTTCGAGCGCAAGGACACCGGTGGCAAGGCACATGGTTTTGCCGGTTTGCTCGAGGTTGAGGGCGGTCTTGATACCGCGCAACTTCGCAAGGTTTTCTTCCGTGGCCGCGCTGGATGGAGCGTGGTTGAGGTTCATGAACACAGGACGATGCCGCCGGCCCGGGCTCTTCCCTCCCACATACGGGCCCTTCTGCCGAAGCTCTCCCCCGCGGGTGACGGCAGGGCCCGGCTGGAGCTGGCGGGCCGGCGGTTCGATGGCCGGGAAACGGTTAGCGAGCTCGACGTCCCGGTTCGTGTCGGTATCGATTTCAGCGCTTCACTGGATCGGGCCGGCGTCCTGTTGTCGGGCTGGCTGCTCAATCCGGAAGACCGTGTCGAGACGGTCTTCCTGCGTTCGGGCTGCATGAGTTGTCGCCTCGACACGCGCTGGACGACGCAGCTGCGGCCCGACGTGACAAGCGCTTTCGAAACATTGTCACCCTTTCTGAACGGGCCGGATGCACTGCAACGGCACGGGTTCCTTGTTCATGTGCCTGCCGAGGAAATGTCCGGCACCGAGGGTACGTATCTGGAGATCGTGCTGAAGGATGGCAGGTCCGCCTTTGCTCCGCTGGCGCTTGGCAGGGCTTCGCCGCGCTCCGCGCTAAGGCGACTTCTTTCCGGGCTGGATCCGGCAACGGCATTCCGTCCTGACTTTCTGGAGCGCCATCTTCTGCCGGTGTTGCAGGCCAATGATGCGCCCGAACCAGTCATCGTCGAGACGATCGACTTCGGGATAGTGGATGAAAACGCCGCTTTCGCCGTTGTGATCGGTCTCGACGGAAATTTCGAGAAATCACGTGTCCTGCTGTCGCTGTGTGCGCTTGATCCGCTGCTGCGGAGCGCGCCGGTGGTCCTGGTTGCCTCGCAGGGTGACGCGCTGGAGCAGGTTGAAGACTTCAGGCAACTTGCCGGTTTCTACGGTCTCGCCGTCCGCCTGGTGCTGGCGGACCACGTCGAGGACGCGCTCGATGCGCTTCAGGCGGGCGTCGAGGCCTCACCGGCGGAGACGGTTGTTTGCCTGTCTTCCGGCGTGTTGCCGCGCGGTCCGGGCTGGCTGGAGCCGCTGCTTGCGGCGTTTCAGGCACAGGATGCTACCTGTATTGCAGCGCCCACGCTGCTCTATGAAGACGAAACCATCAGATGGGGCGGCGCCTGGATCGAGCCGGAAGACGGCCGCTATCTGTTGAAGCAACATTATCTCGGTTACCCGCGCCGGACACTTCATGGCGCGGATGTCAGCCCTGTTGCCGCGGCAACGTTCGATTGCTGTGTGCTGCCGAGATCGGCCCTGGCGGAAGCGGGGGGCTTTTCAAGGAAATATCTTGGCACGGACGAGAAAGGGCTCGATGCCGCCCTGCGGCTGAAACTGTCGGGCATCGGTTCGCTCTGGGTGCCTCAGGTGGAGATGATCCACGCCGAGGACGGTCGCCCGGGAGAGCGGTTCTGGAAAAAACTGGTGTCAGAACTCGATCGCCGCAGTTTCGAGCGAACCTGGTCTCCGTTTCTTGCTGACCTGGCAGAGGATATCCGATGACGGCTGCTCACGAGGAAAGAACACCTTCCAAGGCCGCGGCTCTGCGCGTGCTCGTCATTTCTCACGGCCATCCGACACTGTCACTCGGCGGAGCGGAAGTGGCTTCCTACAATCTGCACCAGGGCCTGAAGGCCCTGCCGGGAACACAATCGTTCTTCCTGGCGCGGGTTGGTGACGGCTATCCGCGGCACGGCCAGTCCGCGCTGATGGGGGTCGATGACGCCGATGACGAGCTGCTTTTTCACGCTGACGACTACGACCCGTTCCTGGTGTCCAACCGCAACACCGGAGACCTGCACAGGGACCTGCGGCGGTTTGTGCGCACCCTGCGTCCGGACGTGGTGCATTTCCATCATTTCATCGGCTTCGGGCTAGAGACACTCTACACGGTGCGCGACGCCTTGCCGGACGCCACCATTCTGGTGACTTTCCACGAGTTCCTGTCCATCTGCCATCATCATGGGCAAATGGTCAAAGCAGGTGGCCACAAACTCTGCGAGGCAGCCACGCCGATTGCCTGCAACGGTTGCTTTCCGGAGATTTCGCCGGCCAGTTTCCTGCGCCGGCGGCAGTTCATCAAGTCCATGCTCGGGCTTGCCGATGGCTACATCTCGCCCAGCCGTTTCCTGGCGGACCGCTATGTCGCCTGGGGGCTGCCGGCGGACAAGATGACCGTTATCGAAAACGGCCTGAACGTGAGCGAACAGGCGACGCAGCGTTCCGTGGCGGCCGGTGGCCGGCGGAACCGTTTCGCGTTCTTCGGCCAGATGACGCCCTACAAGGGGGTGGATGTACTTCTGGATGCAGTCCAGCGAGTTCCCGAAAGCATCTGGGGGGAAGATGCCACGCTGACCATTCATGGCGGCAATCTGGAACGTCAGCCCGAAGCGTTTCGCAGTCGAATTTCAGAGCTTCTGGAAGCAGCCGGATCGCGCGTGCGTTTCGCCGGCAGCTACCAGAACAAGGATATGCCGTCGCTGATCCGGCAAACGGACTGGGTGATGATGCCGTCCGTATGGTGGGAGAACTCACCTGTGATCATCCAGGAAGCGTTCTTCCATGGGCGACCGGTTATCTGCAGCGGCATCGGTGGCATGGCCGAAAAGGTTCGCGACAAGGTCGACGGACTGCACGCCCGGCCGGCAAGCCCGGAAGACCTGGCGGACCGCATGGCCGAGGCCTTGCGCGATCCGGGTCTGTGGCAGCGTCTGCGGACGGGCATCAAGCCACCCAAAACGCATCTCGAAAGTGCCGGCGAGCACGTGACCCTTTATCGCGAGGTTCTAGATGGCGGCCTCGCGTCTCGTCCCGGTGCCCTCAAGCAAAGCGCCTGAGAAGACAAAGGAATATGGAATGACACGCGTTCTGGTGATGATACCGTCCGGCGAAGTCTACGATCACAACAATGTCCGCTGGTACAGCCATCAGGACATTCAGCGCAACCTGAACCACTATCACAATATCGGCGATGCCTTCGTTTTCGATTCCTCGCTGAAACTGCTGAAGTACGACAGGCTCGAAACCCTGACGATCCGCGAATTCAACCCGGCGGAAGTCGACCGGTTGCGGGATGAATTCGACTATGTCGTGTTGCGCGGGTCCAACTACATTCACGGCGAGATGGACTGGGAAATGGCGGAGCAGGTACTGCGCCGGCTCGGGCTTCCGGTTCTGGCTTTCGGAATTGGCGCCCAGGCGCCCGTGGACGGCAAGCTTGTGCTGTCGGATGCCACGAAGAATGTCCTGCGCCTGATTGCAGGTTCGACGACATCTGTCGGCGTTCGCGGTGCCTACACCGCCGAGGTGCTGGAAGACATCGGAATTTCCAACACGCGGATCATCGGTTGCCCGACGGCATTTCGCCACAACGACCCCGGTCTGAGGATCACGCTGCCCGAGATCGACCGTATCCGGAAAGTCGGCCTGACCGTGCGGCGCGAAGTGTCGCCGGCATACGCCAGGGATATCCGGCAGTATCTCACGTTCCATCGCGACCTGATCAAGTCGGTTGCGGCCCGCTTCGATACCGTTCTGATGGCGCAAGGCGAGTTGGAGGAAAAGAAGCTGGTACTTGGAACGCCTGCGCAAAAGGACCAGGCGATCTCCTCGCTTCGGGAGAATGCCTGGGTTGGCGAGTGGTATCTGGACGACGACATCGAGTGCCTCTACCGCAACTCCATGTTCTATTCCGACGTTGTTGCGGACTATGATGCCTGCGTCAAAGCCTGCGACCTGGTGCTCGGCTATCGCCTCCATGGCAACCTGATGGCTTTGGCCAATGGCGTCCCGGCGCTTTATTTCACCTACGACAGCCGCACGCGCGAATTTGCGGATACGTTCCGAATCCCGAGCTTCGACGTCTTCAGCGAGAAGGTGTTTCGCCTGAGCGACTATTGGGATCAGGGCCTCTTTGACCGGTTCAACCGGGCCTATGAGGCCACCTATTACGCCATGGGTGACTTCCTGAGCGAAAACAATGTGCCGCATGTCATGCGGGAGCGTGCGCCGGCGCAGCAGCGGAAGGTGGTGGCTCTCATGTGATTTGATAAGGATATCATTTCGAATTTTGAAGTATTTTATTCGTATTATTTGAGTAATATTGCGATAGAAATGCATCTATATTTTGTGAAAAGCAATAAGTAGATAAATATATTTACATAATTCTATGTTGCGCCGCATTATTGTCACAAACAAACATAAATCTTGTGCATGTATATTAGTTGAGCAAGCGGATCTCCGGCAGGGGGACGCTTCACAGTTCAGATGGGGGCTTGCATGACAGTCGTGGCTACACAAGACACGTTTCCCGTTCACAACGCTACGCGTGAGATGCTGCTGCTGAAGGAGCTGACCTTGATCGTCGTGGGCGTATCAAGGCAGGACATTCCCGGGCCGTTGCTCGAGGCGGTCAAGACGGTCTGGTTCGAGGGTGTCGAGGACGACTTCGCCCTGTTTTCCGACGAGAGCGCAGGCCGGTACCAGGTGTCGGAAGCGCCGCTTCTGCCACTGGCCGTGATCGTGGATCCGGCTGCAATGGATGCAAAGGACGAACTGCACAAATGGATGCAGCAACGCGGTGTGGTTCAGTTGCCACCGGTTATCGGTTGGGGTCGTGGCGGTGAAGTGGAGGCTGTTTCCTCGATGGTCGGGCTGGTTGCCGATCATGTGAAATCGGGTGCGCGGCGCCTGGTTCTGTCCAGCAAGGAGTTGAAGACACTTCGCAGCCTGAACGACGACCTGCAGAACCGGTTTGCCGCACTTGAAGCGTTCCTCAACCGGCATGGTCTGCAGCCGCTGGATCTCCTGTTCAGCAATGAACCGGCCGAAAATCCGCTCAATCCGAATGTGCTGGCAAGTGCCTCCGTCGATGGTGTCAGCCAGATCCTGCCGGTACCCAGTTCCGGTGTCAGCGGAGTGGCGGTGCATGTCGAACAGACCGGCAGCCGTCCCGATATCAAGCTGCGTGCCCAGTTGATGACGCTGGAGGACCAGAGGATCGTCGATACCTGGCATTTCTCCAGTGGCGATCTGTCCACGGGCTGGAACATCTTCGGCCTGTCGCGCTCGACTGCGGGCCTGCGCAGAACGCTGGAATTCCGCATGCAGGTTGAAGAGACCGAGGATGAGGTACCGCTTCTGTCCGTCGGTGGTCTGCAGCCGGTCGAAATGTTCCATGTGCGCGATGCCGCCAACGGCTTGTCGGTCCTCAAGAACAGCCTCGCCCTTCAGGTGTGGGGTGGCATTCCGGGCGTTTCCATGCCGCCACACGCCAACTACATTCCGGCGCAGTCGCAACAGGTGAACCTGGACGAAGGCTTCCGTGACATGCCGATCGCCCCGGGCATCCTGGAGCACGCAAGCCTTGCCAATTCCGATGAGGTGTCCTTCGATTTCGAAGCGATCATGCCGTTGCCGACGGAACGCGCCATCGGCTGTCACCCGCCTGCGGAAGGCATGACCATCGGGCAACTTCCGGCAGCTTGTCCGCCGCAGGTGATCCGCATGTCAGCCAAGGCGTTCATCGACAACAGCCGCGCCGCCGATATCGATTTCGCCATTGTGGTTGCCAAGGACCTTGGCGCGGCCAAGGCGCTCTTCAAGGGGGAGCGTGAACAGTCGGTCGGCGAGGCGTTTTCCGGCTGGAAAACCGTCAGCTACGGCGAGACGGCACATCTGAGCGCCTTTGCAGGTGAACGGATCGGCGTCTGGCAGAATGTCTATTTTGCCACCCGGATGAACGAAACGACCGGTAACGATTTTGCCTGGGCGAAATTTGCCAACTTCCGCGCTGTCGTGAGCGGGTAGGCCGGGATGCTCCAGCACACTGGTTCAAGACCGGGCTTGCCGAATGTGCGTTACGCACAGTTCGGCGGTTCCGGCACGGCCTCGGCCACGGTCGCCATCGTCATTCCGGTCTACAAGCACTCGGTCCTTCTGACCGAGGCCATCGACGCGGCATTGGCCCAGCAGGCGCCGTTCAACATCGCGGTCGTGATCGTTGACGATGGCTGTCCCTTTCCCGAAACGGGGCAAACGGGGCGGGCCTATGCGCTCGCCTACGACAATGTCTATTACCTGCGGAAGGCCAACGGCGGTCTGAGTTCTGCGCGCAACTACGGCATCGACTTTGCCTTGCGCAGCTTCTCCGATCTGGAAGCGGTCTATTTCCTGGATGCCGACAACCGGATCACGCCCTCGGCGATCCGCGTTCTTCTCGACTTCATGAAATCCAGTGATGGCGTGGATTGGGTCTATCCCAATATCGACAAGTTCGGGATCGAGTGGAACGGCAACTACACGGCGGAATATTCGCGCCTTCTGCACGTTACCTTCGACAATATCTGCGAGGCCGGCAGCCTGGTCTCCAGATCCCTCCTCGACGCCGGGGTTCGTTTCGACGAGAGCATGAAGTCCGGCTTCGAGGATTGGGATTTCTGGCTGCAGGCGATTTCTCATGGCTTCAAGGGAGCGAACTATCCCTTCTTCGGCTTCGAGTACCGCCAGCGCGCCGAAAGCATGTTGCGCGATTCCAACCGAACCCGTGACAGCATCCTTGGATACATCAAGGACAAGCACAAGAAGCTGTTCTCCACCGAGACGCTGCTTGGCTGGGAGCACGAGGAAGCACCACGGTTCGTCGCATTCGGAGCAGATACCTACCTGGTCGATCTCTTCACCGATCCTGTCGTTGCGCACAAGAAGCGCAGCATCGAGGAATTCGTGAAGACCTTCTGGGCAGCGCAGGCCGAACCGGAAACCTACGGCGTACCTCCGTTCTGGCTGTGGATGTCGCCGGCACACAGGGACGCGCTGAAAAGCTGCGGTCTGCTGCACAACGTCTTGTGGCTGACCGAGCGCCTGTCGACGTCCCATCATTTTGTCGCGCTTCGGTTCGAAAGCGACAAGGACCGGTTGGCCATCGAAGTGAACGAGCTGGGCGAAGGCAAGGAACTTGCCAAGAAGCCGCTTGGCTGGATGTGTTCGCTCGACATCATGAAGCAATGTGTCGAGGACAAGTCCGACGACTGGATCCGGACATTGAGAGGTGCCAATCCGGCACCGAAGATAGCCGAAGTCGTCGTGCGTGGACCGTTCTCGGCGGAAGACATTCAGGGCACCGCCCTGTCTGCCACCAACAGCCTTCTGGCCACGCTGGGGGCCCTGCGCGAGTCCGGCTATCGCCACGGGCCCGGTGAACGCTGGATCTGGCGTTCTGCCTACTTCCCGAACCGCAGCAAGTATTTCGAGCTGCTGCGGCACAGTGCGGGGGCAGACCCGATCATGCCGCGTCTTGGCCGTGAGGGCGCGCCCCTCAGGGTCGGTCTGTTGTTGCCGATCGCAACGTTCGGCGGTGTCGAGAAGGTTGCCTACGCGGCTGCCCGGGTTCTGAAAAAAGCCGGGTGCGAGGTCCATCTCTATGTGTTCGGAAAGCCGGTCTACAACCACATCTCCGACAACGACGGGGTGTTCGACACCATCAACTTTCTGGCCGACGACTATCCTCTGTGGGGTGGTCCCAACATGTTCTCCGGCCACGAGTTGCTGATGGGGCATGACGAAAACGCGCGGGCCGAACAGGTTCTCGGGTTCCTTTCCGGCCTTGATGTGGTGATCAACAACCAGCTTGCCCCGGCCAATGCCATTTTCGGCGAACTTCGCCGGCGCGGGGTCAAGGTCGTCAACTACGTGCATGTGCTGGACAGTTCCGAACTCGGCCGTCCGGCTGGCCATCCCTATCTGACGCTTGCCTATGAGCACATCTACGACAGTGTGCTGACCTGTTCGCGGGACATGGCGGAGTGGCTGCACGGCATGGGCGTGCCTGTTGCCAAGCTGCTTCATATTCCGAATGCCGCCGGTTACCCGATGGCGCCGGAAGAAGCCAAACGGCTGTCGGACAACCGTCAGCAAGACCGCGATGGCCGTCTGCGGGCTGTCTTCCTGGGGCGGCTGGACAGGCAGAAAGGCATCGAGCGGATCTTTGCTGCGGCTCGTGCTCTGAAGCGCAAGGGTGTCGACATCGACTGGCGCATTGTCGGTTCCGACGTCATGGACGCAGGGGCAGGCGGTTCTTGGAAGGAGCGGTTTGCCGAACTTGGTATCCGCGTCGATCCGCCGATCTATGACAGTCGCAGGCTCAGCCGATTGCTGGCCTGGGCCGATGCCTTCGTGTTGCCGTCCAGATGGGAAGGTGCGCCGCTCACGATTATCGAGGCACAACGTCTTGGCTGTGTGCCTGTCGCCACCGATGTGGGGGCCGTAAGCGAGCTGATCGAGAACAAGGTTGATGGCCTGTTGCTGCGCTCCTCTGACGATGGCGTGGTGACCCATGATCTGATCACCGCGCTCGAAACATTGGCAAAGTCGGAGAGGCTGCTTCGAACCCTATCGACCAACGCGTCGCAGCGCAGTGCAGAGCGCAGTTGGGAAAAGAGCCTGCAGCCGTTCCTGCGGCAATTGCACAACTGGTTCCCGGATCGCCTGCAAAGCATCCGCCGAACCAAGGCGCCGGTGGCGCAGATTTCCAGTTCATCCGAAACGACCGTCCGGGGGAGTGCGGCTGACGGAGCAACGCTCTGGCAGCAACGCGGACGTCAGACGTCCGTCCGGTAATCGAAGGGCCCGAGCCCACATTTTTGAAAGGTGCAGTTCACATGAAGAAGCTCTTCGTTCTCAACGGCGGCGCTGCCGTCAAGCCGGGCAACAAGTCGGCATTTCTGAAAATCGATGACCCCCTGTCGACCTTTGCACGCGGCGGGATCAACACGGGCGACGTTCTCGTCTATGACGCGATGTTGAAGGCACTTGCCTACGACCAGATCACCAACGTGCAGTTCGCCCATGCGGCCGACGAGAAACTCTGGCCGACCGACGATTATGACGCCACCGTCATTCGCGGATCCAACTACCTCACAGAGACGGTCGATATCGGCAATGTCATTCCGCTCCTGAAGAAGCTCAAGGGACCGATCGTCCCGGTGGGTGTCGGCGCCCAGGCGGCGAAATACAAGAAGCTGGAAATGCCGAAAGGCAGCATCGAGGCGTGGAAGATCATCGCCGACAAATGCGAAACGATCGGCGTACGCGGTGTCTACAGCGCCGAGGTCTTCAACGACATCGGCATCAAGAACATCCGGATCATCGGCTGCCCGAGCTTCTACCGCAATCTGAGGCCGTCCATCGAGATCAAGCCGCTGGATCCGGCCAACGCTCGTGTCGGCCTGACGCTGAACAAGTATCTTTCCGCCGACTATGCGTCCAACGCCACCAAGACCAACCGCATGCAACGGGCGCTCATCGAGGCTGTGGCCAAGCGGCCGGCCAATCGTCTCTATTCCCAGGGCGAGCGCGAGGAAACGCTGGCAATCTTCGAGACCGGCGAAGCCAAGCAGAAGCATATCCGTTCGATCCTCGGAAAGTACAATCTGGAGGGCGACAAGGATGTCGAGGCGCTGATGAGCGAGCGGATGCAGGCATTCTTCGACGTTGATGAATGGGCGGCAGATGCGCGGGACAATGTCGACGTTCTGGTCGGCTTCCGCCTCCACGGCAACGTCATCGGCCTGCACCAGGGCATTCCCGCCGTATTCTTCACCTACGATTCCCGCATTCGCGAATTGTCGACGCTGTTCGCGATCCCTTCCGTCGAGATCGAAGACTACATGCCGATCAACCTGGAAAAGATCTTCGAGAGCGCCGACTTCTCCAAGGTTCAGCATGTCTACCGGCTGAATTATGCCGAGTACCATCGCTTCCTCACCGAGAACGGCCTCAACCACGTGCTCGCAAAACCGGTGGCCTCGCCGCCTGAGCAGCCGCTGGTCAAGCCGAACCTTGTGAAGATCGACCAGACGACCGAGGAAGTAACCGACTGGTTCCGGGGCGAGGTCGATTTCATGACCAGCGAGATCGAGACCCTGCGCAGCCGCGCGTGGAACCTGGAACTGAAGCTTCGCGAGAAGACATCGCCGGACGCCGGCGCGAAACTGGCGAGCTGACCGGTTCGCGGGATCATGACACGACCCGGACCTGTGCTGAGCCGTCGCCGGTTTCTGACCGGCGCGGCAGCCGGTGGCATGGCGGGTGCGGCGCTTCTTGCGTCGCCCCGCAGCTTGCTGGCTCTGACCTCGAACGACCTGCCTGCCCCTCTGCAGCGGATGGACGGCGACTGGCAGTTGACCTTCCAGGATGATTTCGACGACCTTAACCGGTTTCAGCAAACCTGGGACCGCATGCGCATCGGAGGGGACGGTCATCCGACCATGCGCTACCCGAAAAACGTGGTGATGCGGGAAGGCGAACTCGACCTCAAACTCGGCCATCAGGCCGATCCGAAACGGCCTTTCACGGGAGGCTACGTTCGGACCCGGACCTTCCGCCAGACTTACGGCTATTTCGAGTGTGAGATGCGCATCGCGCGCGAGGCCGGTGTCAACAATGCCTTCTGGCTGATATCCGATCGCGAGACGGAGGGCGACACACATTTCGAACTGGATGTGGCCGAAGTCAAATATCCGAACATCGTTCAGGTCTCAGCCCGCCGGTGGCGCCCGGAAAAGAAGGTGCTTGCCGCAAGTTACCGGGCGCATATTCGGCTGGACGACACCTTTCACCGCTATGCGATGCTCTGGACCCGGCAGGGATTTCGTTTCTACGTCGATGACATGGAGGTCTTTGACGCACCCAACGATTTTGCTCACACGCCAGCGCTGCTGCTTCTCAGCAATGCGGTCGCGCCCTTTGCCGGCAAGAACGATGGCGACGTTGCCGGAGCTGCAACCAGCATCCGCACCGTGAGAGTGTTTCAGAACACTTCAGCCTAGAAACGATTGGCTCCGCCAATGAATTAAGCCGGCAAGTCCGCTTGCCGGCTCAAACATGTCAGGCGTCAGTCCTGGTCAGGCGACGGTTTCGTAGCCGCGCGGGTTCTTGCAGACCCAGTTCCAGGTGTCGCGGCACATGTCCTCAAGGCCGCGCTCGGCCTTCCAGTTGAGCAGTTTTTCCGCAAATTCCGTGTTTGCGAAACACTGTGCCACATCGCCTTCCCGGCGGGGAGCGATGGAGTAGCGGATCTGTCTGTTGGAGGCCCGCTCGAATGCCTTGACCATCTCCAGCACGCTGTAGCCGTTGCCGGTGCCAAGGTTGACCGCAAAACAATTGGACGGGGCGGAGCCTGATCCGAGCACTTCATGTGCCCTCAGATGGCCTTCAACCAGATCGATGACGTGGATGTAGTCGCGGATGCCGGTCCCGTCCGGCGTGTCGTAGTCGTTGCCGAAGACCGAAAGCTCCTCCCGGCGACCGTCCGCGACCTGGGTGATGAACGGCATGAGATTGTTCGGGATGCCTTGCGGATCTTCGCCCACCAGCCCGCTTTCATGCGCACCGACCGGGTTGAAATAGCGCAGGATGCCGAAGCGCCAGGAGGGGTCGCTGGCGGCGACATCGCGTAGCATTTCCTCGATCATCAGCTTGGTGCGGCCGTAGGGATTGACGGCGCTCGTCGGGTGATCTTCGGTCAGGGGCAGGAATTGCGGGTCGCCGTAAACGGTCGCCGAGGACGAGAAGATCATTTGCTTCACGCCGCAATTGGCCATCGCCGACAGCAGGCGATGAGTTCCCACGACGTTGTTGTCGTAATAGGCGAGGGGGATCTTGGTGGATTCACCGACCGCTTTCAGGCCGGCAAAATGCACCACCGCCGTACAGCGGTACTGCTTGAGGATTTCCTCCATCCGCGACTGATCCCGGATATCGGCTGTTTCCAGAGATACCTTCGCGCCGGTGATGGCCGCTACCCGCTCGAGACTGACCTGGCTCGCGTTGGACATGTTGTCCACGACAACGATGTCGTGCCCGGCCTGAAGAAAAGCCACGCAGCAATGCGAGCCGATATAACCGGCACCGCCGGTAATGAGTACAGTCATCCAAACCTCTTTTGGCTTCGACGGAGAAAACGGAAAGGAAATTCAGCCCTGAATATCAAACGATTATTGTTGTTCGATGTCATGCATTCATCAGTATTTGTTGGGCTGAAATAAGGCTTCAAGATCGAGGCAAAATGAACATATTTTCGTGGCGTTTTGAAGTGTTTCCGTCCAATTGATCTGAACGTGCTCGGACAGATGGCGTTCCAGGCGTGCGTCCGACCGTATGATCGGACAATCGACGCACCTGGAGCTGCCGGATGTGTACCACACGGTGGTCCGGCAGGAGCGGGGTACAGCCAAGGTATTGAAATGAAACGCGCCGTTTTATACCTGTCAGACCATGGCAAACAGGCACATCTTCATTGGCGATATTCATGGAATGAGTGAAGCTCTGGCTGTGCTTATTGAAAAGCTTGCTCCCGATGCCGGCGACAGGGTCGTCTTTCTGGGTGATCTGGTGGACAAGGGCCCCGATGCTGCCGGCGTTGTGCGCATGGTCCGCCAAATGAAGGATGAGGCAGCCTTCGAAACCGTTCTCATCGAGGGCAATCATGAAGATCTGCATGCGCGCTATCGTGTCAATCTGGCTGTCCGCCCCACGGTTGCTGCGGAGCAGGAAGCTGGAAACGGCGAACTGGCGTCCCTGAATGCTCAGCTCGCCCCGGAAGATGTCGCCTTTCTTGAAAGCGCTGTGCCGTTTTTTCGGTTGGACGCGCATGACATTCTTGCCGTTCATGGCGGTATTCCCGGAGACATGCTTGCGTTTCCAACCAGTCTGGACGAAGCGCTTGAGCTGAAAGGCAAGGGCCGTCGCAGCTTTCGCAAGATACTGCGTACGCGGTTTGTCAGCGCCGACACCGGTGCTTTCCTGGTTCAAGGGCATGAAACGGCTGGTGATCCATTCTGGGCAGACAGTTATGATGGTCGTTTCGGCCACGTCATTTTTGGCCACAATCCCTTCATGCAAGGGCCGGCTATGTTTCCGTTTGCTACAGGTATCGATACGGGAGCAGTTCATGGCGGTGCCTTGACCGCCCTGGTCGTTGACGGCAACGGTCGCCGGACGTTCGTGTCGGTGCCCTGCTAGTTGACCTGCGTGAACCGCTGCCACCAGGATTACACGTTTGGCATCTCACCCAAAATCTGTGTTGTAAGCCTGGTGATTAGCAGTGAACGGCACTGCAAGCAGGTTCCTGCCGTTCCACTCCCATTCCTGAGGAAAAGCTACTTGACGAAGCGTCAGGTTCAATCTTGACTCTGCCTGCACCAAGTGTGGGAGAGTACATGAAGATTGGAATATCCGGCGCCTTTGCGGCCGCATTTATTTTGTTTGGTTCCAATGCCTTTGCGCAACAAGCACCTTCCACTGCTCTCGAATGGGCGAAGTCGCAAAGGCTCCTGCCTTCGAAACGGATAAATGGTGATCTCCGCCAGGGTATTCATACGCTCTATGGCCTCAATTCAGTAGGCTCTAGCTCCTTATCGATGCTGGGCAACAGTGACACGAGCCGCTACGTCACGATCGTTAATCCCAGCACCAACCGCACCACGAACATCGTAGAAGTCGGCCGTCCTCAGGACAGGGAGTATCGCGGCATTACCGGGCCTGCAGAACAAGGAAACTCTGTCTTTACCGGAGCATTCGGACCGATTGACTTTTTCGACCTGGACAAAAAGCGCAAACTACTGACGAGCGAAAGAACCAAGGCAAGTCCGGAGCCAGTTGCCGGAGACAGTGCCGGCGGTTTTTCGGTCACTGTTGCCAAAGCCCCCAATGACGGTGGTGTGCTCTTGCACGTGGTCAAGAACGGCCGGGTTTCCACGCTGCAAACAACACTAGGCGCACGTCTGGACAGCGTCTCCATCGGTCAAGTCAGCGGAAGGGAGGTCTTCTTCGCTGTTCTGGGCGATCACACCGCCACCCATTTCTCAATGGTCGAGGGAGGGGACATTCTCAAGCGCGGTCAAGCAAGCATCTTTTCGCCCAAGTTGGAAGACCCGAACGGGCGTTGGAGGCGAGAGGGAGATAGCGGGCCGGTCAGTCGTGCCCGTCTGATAGATGCCGTCAGCAACGTGTACGGTCTCTGGCCACTGAAGAACTTTTACGGTGTGCATGTCCGGCGTGCCAAGGAAGCTGGAAACGATGCTGTTGTAACCAGTCCAACTACCAGCCGGGCGTTCGTGAGCGCCAAAGGCGGCTCGAGCTACCTGATGGACATGGAGGGAAGTTGCAAGGAACGGACGAACTCTCTCGATCCGGTAAAATGCACGATCGCGGTCTCCGTGGCCTTTCGCGACACAAGCGACGGGGTCGACGCGGGTTACGTCATATTCCTGAATCACAAGCTCGAACCTATTGCCCACTTTGGGGGCGCCAACCTCGTCTATCATGATCTTCTGCGGATGCCTGACGGCCAGCTCGCCGCTGCAGGCACTCTTGTCGACGAGGGAAAACGCATGGGTCTGCTCGATGTTTGGGAGAGGTTCCCCGGACTTTGAAATATCTTCGAAAAGTCAGGAATATCCGGAACCAAAAGATCGGACTTGAACCTCCTGAGGCGTTGATGGATGGGGCTGCTTGATGACTGGGCTGCTGGGCTTCTGGAAAAAAATGCATTCCGCCAAAGCCAGGGATCCCGAAACCGGTGATCCGTTCGATGCAGCGGCTTGGCTGGAAAAGGGCCTTGCGGATTTCGATGAAGCAGTCCGGCCAACATTCGGGCTGGTTCAGGTGCGGCGGGACATGGTTGACCTGCTTGCGCGGGCCGAAGCGGAAAATCGAATGACACCGGCCGAACGGGAAGCAACCTGGGCGGCATTCGATGCAGAAATAGCAAGGCGCTTTGGCGAACTTGGAAACGGTTCTACAACAAATTCAGATGTCACCCCGGCAACGACTGTGTCCAGGCCCTTGGACCGTGAAGCTGCGGCAATGGATGCAGCGCTTTCTGTTTTCGATACAACGATTGATGGTAGCCAGGAAAGAGCTGACTTCCTGGCAAACAGGGCCACTGGCATCCTTTCAATGTTTCTGGATGAGCAAGGTATCAAGGGTCCGGAGCGCAAGCAGATCGAGCAAAAGGTTCGTCACGCGATAGCCGAAGAAGCAAGAAACTGCGTCTTTCCAAGTTAAGTGTCGTGTTGATGACGTGGTCCAGACTTCAGGCAGGTACTTGTGCCTTGTTGGAGACACTCCCCAAGATGCAGCACCGGATACGCATTTGTCGTCAATGCAAGTGGTTCTGGAAATTACAACTTAAGATTTAGCTTCTATAAGCCGGACGGCCGTCGCCGGAATTCTCCACTATGGAATGCCGGGGCGGGACCGCATGGGGCATGCCTTGTCTGTCCCGGCGCTATCAAAAAAGTGTTTTCAAGTCCTGGGGGCTATTGTGCAGAAAAGTGTTGGATTGGTGAGATTTGCGTTGGTGTTCACAGGGCTGTTGATCGCCCTGGCTATCTTCAGTGTCATTCTGGAAACTCTAACCGGCTTCAGCGTGAGCGGTTCGGTGAACCAGATTGGTGCCGTACTCGGCGCTTCAAGCGACGCAGGGCGACACTTTTACAAAAAGTACGAAATCATCCCCGACAGCGGTTTCGCCTGGCGGGCCGCTTTTCAGATGACGCTTGTTGAACTGGCCATTTCGGTAGCTATTACCGGGGTGTTCGTATGGTTTCTTCTTTCGCAAGGCGAACTTGCGAACGGGCTTGGCTCCCTCATGGTCATTGTGGTGCCGCTGTTGATCTTTGTGTTCGCGATTTCCCTGGTTGCGAAACGGTACATGTTTACGAGCGGTGCTCGACATGCAGAAAAAGCCCACCTGAGAAAACAGGAACAGAGCAGTACTGTTTTCGAGTGAGGTGGAAACCTGTCTGGAGACTTCGCAGGGCGCCGCCGCCTTCAGGTGAAAACCAAGGCGGCGGCTCCAGTGGAGATTACCCGGTCGGACGTCCGGAGCATCGATACAGGGTTCAGTGAGGCAGGAGGCCTATGGCAGCTTCGTGTCAGGAAGCCGCGAAGGTGACCTTCACGCCGCGCTGGCGAAAGTAGGCCTGCAAAAGCTTGCGTCCGGAGCGGTTGTTCTGGACGAGCTTTGCCGGATCAAAGACGGCTTCCTTCTGGCCCTCGCGTTTCAACGCTTCCTTGAGAGCTGCGATATGCAGGTCGATATCTTCGTTGTCAGCCTGCAGGGATTCATAAACGCGGTTCGTTGCTTCCGCTACGGTCAGTTCGCTCAATGGTGCATTCCCGATGTTGTTTAGCTGGCGATTACCACACTTTCCGACCTGTTCCAAAGGGAGTTGATCCTTCCCAACCTGCACGGCTTCGGATGGTCGCTGGCAAAGCGGCGCAGGCACCACTTTGCCAGGCTGGTAAATCTCAGCGCTCTACACCCACTGCGAAAGGGCGGCGCGAACATGGGGGTCTCCATCGTCGCGGACCAGGCCGACATCCTCGGCGAGATGCTTGCTGTTGGGCAACAGGGATTGCCAGGCCAGTGCCCGCACCTGCGGCGTGTCATGATGTCTTGCAATGTCGCGCAAGGCCTCATGAAGATCGGTATCCCCCATAGCCGCTGCTGTTTCGAACAACGCGCGCTCCTGCGCCTGTCGATCGACATTCCCGGCGATAAGCTTGCCGAAGACGCCTTCCGGCGTTTCTTCCAGGGTCATCTCGTATTGCCGGCGGTGTGCCGGATAGGTCTTGGGCAGGAGCAGGTTGATCGACGCGGAGATCGAGGGCGCCGGGAGCTGCGTGTGAATATCGCGGCTGCCGTAATAGTACATCACCTTGCCTGGTGGCAGCCCGGTTTCCTCCTGAAACCTCAAGGGAACAAGTTCTCCCGGGACGCCGCGCACGTTCTCGTATTCGTAGTCGTACAACTGGGTGCGGTACCCCGGACCGAAAGCGCCGACCGTGAAGAAATCGAAGCTGTGATCATGGGTTTCGTAATAGGAAAAGATTTCGGGGGGATGTTGAGGGCTTGGCGGCATCCACAGGACGGCACGCAGGGAATATCCGTCGCCCTTGTGCAGCATCAAGGTTGACGGTTTGAAATCGTTGTCGACCTGGTAGTTCAGAAAATCCGCCAGACCATCGACAAGCAGACCGCGCAGCACATCTGGATCGCGTGCCAATGCAGCCATCCATTCGGCAACGCGCGACATTGCTTCCGGAGTGTAGCGGGAGGCGCGAAGATCCGGAACGATGCCGGATGCCTCCAGCCTTTCAACGAACTGATCAAGCGTCAGGGTCTCGTTCCCTTCGGGAAAATATGTCTCGGTCATGCCGCATCCCCGTCCATCGTTCTTGCAAGGGTTGCTCGCGCCGCTTCGCGAAGCGACGCATCGCGGTCACTGTGCGCCATTTGGTGCAAAGCGGTGAGAGCCTGCTGTGGCGCACAGCGATGAAGCAGCTTCAAGGCATCCCAGCGTGCAAAACCTGCCATGTTCGAATGCACCATTTTGGCCAGCGGTTCTTCAAGTCCATCGATCTGTTGCATGGCCTGAAGCAGTTGGAGAACCATCTGCATGCGCGAGGCATGCAGATCGGTGCTGACCTGCTGCAGTGGCTCCAGTGTCTCGCGGTCGAAGGTCCAGGTGCTGTGGGCCCGTGGCGGGGAATGCACGATCAACAACGGCGCGATCGGCGTGGCGGCGGCAATGTCGATGATGTCGCCGAACGCCGGGGCGTCATAGACGTCATGTGCCTTCAGCACGAGGTCGCTGTCCTGGCGCTTGAGGCTGGGCGGGCGTTGATGAAGGTTGTTGCGATCCAGCCCGCACTCCAGCCGCGGTATGTGCACGTCATTTGGTGACAGGTTCAACACGAAGGCGTCAAACTCGTTTGCGGTGTAGACCGGTTGCCGGCCACCTTGTCCACTGAAGCGCAGCATCAGGCTGAACTGATCGGTCCGGCACAGGTAGACGTTGCCTTCCCGCTGTGCCGGCAAGCTGCCGCGTTCGCGCACAACGTGCAGCAGATCCAGCAACAGGCCGTTTATGCGTTGCGGATCGAGTGACCGCAGAATGCTGCCCAATTCGATGAATGAATCTATTTCGCCAGAAGGTGGGGTAAGGGCCTCGATCAAGTGTTGATATGGATTGTCTGTCTTCATCATCACACCTCCGCGTTGTTTCAAATGACGCTCAGAGGACGGATCTCCGGAAGCCGCCTTCGAGCAAAAGCATAGGATATCAAACCCTTGCCCGCCAAGACCAAACCGGTCACGGCGGCCATGCCGTTGTATGAAAAGAGGTAGGTGGCGATGAACCCGCCCCCGAGCACGATAACGAGACTGACTGTCGAGATGCGGGTCGCGACCTGTTCGTGACCCATGGTCTGCAGGATCACGAGGGACTGCCGCGTCAAGGCTTCAATGAAGGCTCCGACAGCAACCATCGCGAGTGCAGTCGTTGCTTCGGAGAACCCGGGGCCAAAGGCATTCAGAATGAAATGTCCACCGATTAGCATCCCGGCCAGGAGCAGTGAGCAGATCCCCAGGACGACGGCATTCGATTCGTTGATTGCCTTTTGCAATTTGGGACATTGCGACCGGTCGTCGGCGGCAGCGCCGCACAACGGGCGGATCATGAAGGATATGGTGGTCGGGATAAGCTGCATGATGCGAACCACCAGCAGGACTGCCGCATATAAACTTGTGGCGGCTTCGTTCGGCGAGGCGATTTCGACGATGAACAGGTCGAGGTGCCACAACATCAGTGAATTGACCCGCATGATCAGCATTCGATTGCTGGTCCGTGACCAGGCCCTGTGGTGTTCGGCGGATGCGCCCCGCGCCGGTGTCCACCATGCACCGTAAATCTCGGGCTCAACGGTCCGAAAGATGACGGCATGCAGGAGCCCCAGGAACACAAACGATACCACGAGGATACCGATCATGACGCTGCTGCTCGAGACCGACAGCCGCAGCCCGTACACTGCCGCGGCGACACAGAAAAGCAGCACAAGATGAAGGGCCAGCGAGCCCAGGATGCTTCCGGTTCGCGGGTACCCGCTGGCGACGAGATATCGGTCGGTCAGAAGCGATAGTGCGGCAATCGGGGCAATCCAGATACTGTGAAAAGCCAGATGGTACTCTTCGAAGCGCTTGTAATCGGCCAGGTGTGTGGCAAGTGCGATTGCCAGAAACACTGCATAGACTGCCAGGATGATTGAAAAGCCGAAGCGTATCCGGCTGCGGTTCCAGGCACAGTAAGCCCGAATACCCTCTAGGTTCACCGTTTTGCGCATGGTGGGCAGGTAGCGCGAAGCCACCATATCCGTTCCGGACAGTGACAGGGAGGCCAGCAGGGACAAGAGGGCGAATGCAACCTGATAGTCTCCGAAGAGCTCTGTCCCGAGCATGTTGGACAGAAGCAGGTTCGTCAGGAGAGCCAGCCCGTAGCCGGCTATGCTGATCACGGCCAATTGCACTGGTCTCGATGTCATGCAGAGACCCGCGATATCGGCATCCACGCGAAAACGTGCCGCTTCCGTTGAAATTCGAGCCCGTCAGTTGCCTTCGACACGCAGTCTTCCTGTTGATCGTTTCCGGTTGGAATTTATCAGTCTATCGCCGTCTGACAGCTGAAGTCGCTTTTAGAAAATTCACCACATCGCGAGTTCGCTCTGGACAATCTAGTAGGTATGAGTGCAGGATTGAAACTGCAAATTGCAAACAAGGAGCACTAGATATGTCTGAAGCGAAAGCAAATATCGAGCGCAATACCGAAGTTGAAGCCGACATCGAGTTTGTTGATCCGTCGGAAACCGTTGCACTTGCCGGCTCCACGCCGCGCCAGTTGACGGGGCAAGAAGCAGGTCGTGTGGTCGGATTTGGCTGCGACGAGGATAAAACCACAGGTCGCTGATACCGGGTCTGTCGTTTTGGCTTCCCGGTTGAATCAGTACCGATAAACGCATGTCACGGATTTTGCTGACAGGCGCAAGTGGTCGGGTTGGGCGAGCGTTGATCGAACGCCTTGCCAGCCCGGAATTCGAGTTTGCCCTGGTCGGGCGCAGTGCGGAGTTTCTTCGGCAATTGTCGGATGAGATACACGCCAGGGGCGGAACCGCCCACATCATCGAAGCAAATCTCTCTTCAAAAACCACACCCGAAACTGTTGTCCAGCAGGCGGCAACTGCAATGGGCGGGCTCGACGTCCTGATCCATGGTGCGGCTGCATATGGGTTCCAGCCCTTCGCACCGTCTTCCCGGGAGCTGCTGCTGCGCGTGCTGGAAACCAGTCTTCAGTCCGCCATCCTTCTTACCCACGCCGCCATTCCGGCGTTGAAGCTTTCAAGTAACGCCGTCGTCGTGCAGATCGCGTCTACCGCCGGTCTTCGACCCGTTACTGAAGCCGTTGTCTACAGCGCAGCCAAGGCGGGAATGATCGCGTTCGGCCAGGCCCTGCGGCCAGAGGTGGAGGGGCTGGGTATTGCCCTGCACACCGTCATACCGGGCCAATTGCAGCTTCAGCCCGGGGGCGCCGGGCTTCCACCCGCACATGTTGCCCAATGCATTCATGAGCTGATCCTGCAGCGGGCAGCCGGTTGCGCCGGCACCGATGTCATTCTGGACGAGACGCCTTCCGAATAATCCTATGGATCGTCGCAGCCGTTGTATTTGCCACCTTTTCTGGCCTCGACGAATGTCTTCCAGTCTCGCCAGCCCTGGGCACAATGAAAGCCCCATTCCCTCACGCGCGGCCCCGTGATGAAGAGGGTCCAGGCCGGTTCGGTGAGGACGGGAGACAGACGGTGCGCGAAGCGGGATTTACGGAGTACGACATCTCCGGCACGCAGTTTGCGCACCTTCTCGCCTTTACGGGCAGCGAAAGTCTCATCGATCGTGCCGGCCAGCATGATCGACACGCTCGGCCAGGGGTGGTCGTGCAGGGCTGCCTCGTCGTCAGCCCGTACGACATTGTGTAAATACGCGTTGATGAGCGGGTTCTTCGGCCACAAGCGCCAGCGGAAAATATACGGGGCGTCCGGATCACCCACTAACTGATCAGGCGGCCTGTCGACAGGCAGGAGCCGCCTTTTTAGCCGGGAGGCTAAAGCAGACATTCGGATCATCTGAAAATCCTCGCCGACCTGACCGTCGGTGTCAATCCAGATCCCTGCCCGGGTGAAATGGTCTGCGTTTCTTTTTCCGGTTTGTGGCCCGGCATCATCAGCCGCCAACAGCGACACGCCGGATGATGCCGGGCAGGACTTACAGGCTGGTTTCGCCGTTGATCAGATTGCTTCGTTTACGGGGAAGATATCTGCCCCGGCCCTTGCCAAGAACGGGCACACCTTTTTCCATCACCAAGTCGCCGCGCAGAAGAACCTTCACGGGCCATCCGGTCACCTCCATGCCTTCGTAAGGCGTGTAGTCGGCGCCATGGCCGAGGTCGTCGTTGGTGATGGTTTTCCTGAGTTCCGGATCCCACAGGGTCAGATCGGCATCCGAACCGACCGCGATGGTGCCTTTCTGCGGATAGAGACCATACAGCTTGGCGTGATTGGTGGACGTCAGCGCAACGAAGCGGTTGAGGTCGATCCGGCCGGTCTTGACGCCTTCGGAGAACAATATCGGCAGTCTGGTCGCAACGCCCGGAATGCCGTTCGGGATCCATCTGAAGGACTGCATTCCCTTCTCGGTCTTCTTGCCGCCGGGGTCGTCAAACCGGAACGGGCAGTGGTCGGAAGAGTAAAGGTCGAACACGCCGTTTTCCAGACCGGACCAGCAGGCGTCCTGACTTTCCTTGTCTCTGGGAGGAGGCGAGCAGACGAACTTCGCACCCTCGAAATCCTCAAGATCCAGATCGTCTGCCGTCAGAACGAGGTATTGCGGGCAGGTTTCACCGGCGATCTTCTGGCCTCTCAGCCTTGCACGCGAGATTTCCTCCATCGCTTCGCGGTTCGAAACATGGACGATGACGATCGGGGTATCGACGATTTCGGCCAGCGACAGGGCCCGGTGTGTTGCCTCTCGCTCTGCCGCGATCGGGCGAGACGTGGCGTGGTGGTACGGGGCGGTATCGCCATCTGCCTCACGCCGTCCGATCAGATAGCGAATGGCATCTTCGTTTTCGCAATGAACCAGCACGACCTGTCTGGAGCGTTTGGCCGCGTCCAGCGTGGCCAGGATTTCGTCGTCGCGCAGGCGCAGGCCTTCGTAGGTCATGAACACCTTGATCGACGTATAGCCTTCTTCCGCAAGTGCCGGCATTTCCTGGCCAAGCACATGGGGCGTCGGGTCGGAGACGATCATGTGAAAACTGATGTCGGTGAAACAGTTGCCCTCTGCGAGGGCATGATATCCCTTCAACGCCTCGCGCAGGGTGTCGCCTTTCTGCTGAAGGCAGAAAGGCATTACCGTCGTGTTCCCGCCAAGAAGCGCCGACCTTGTTCCGCTTTCGAAATCGTCCGCCATGACAATGCCTTCGCCTGACGGCTGCGCGATATGGACGTGACTGTCAATGCCGCCCGGCATCACGAGCAAGCCGGTCGCGTCGATGGTCGTGGCCGCTTCCTGCAGATCACGCCCGATTGCCACGATCTTGCCATCCGTAATGCCGATGTCTGCCTGATAGACATCGGCAGCGGTGACGATGGTGCCACCGCGCACCACTGTGTCGAAGGAGGGTGCCGTCATGCCGATGCTTTCACAGGTGCTGTTCCGGACGCTTTTTGATCGAGGGTTTCATCCAGGGCGTTGGTCAGGCGATCGACTTCTTCAAGCGTGTTGTAATGGACCATGGACAGGCGCACGACGCCTCCGGCTTCGGCCAGCCCGAGGTCTTCGATCAGGCGCCGGGAATGGAAATCACCATGGCGGATCGCAACATGGTATTCGTCGATCTTTCGGCACAGTGCCTCCGGCGCCCAGCCTTTTGCCGTGAAGCTGATGGTTGCGATCCTGTTGCCGTTTCCAACCGTGTCACGCCCCACAATCGTGATGTCCGGGTGTTGCTTCGCCCAGTCGAGAAAGCGCTGGGTCAAGGCAATCTCTTGCGCCGCGATGGCAGAAAAGGCGGTCTCGATCAGGGCGCGCGGCTCGGACGAGGCAGGGGCTCCGCATCGTTTCCCGAGTTCCTGCAGATAGGCTGTGATGGCTGTCAGTGAATAGGCAAGTTCATAATTCGGATTGCCTGCTTCCAGTTTTCCCGGGACTTTGTCCTTGCCGTAAAAATAGTGGTAGAGCGTGTCCAGCTCCAGAAGGTGGTCGTATTTGCCGTACATCATCGCGATGTGCGGGCCGAAGGTCTTGTACAGGCTGAAGATGTAGTAATCGACGTTCAGTTCCTGCACGTCGATCGCCCGGTGCGGCGCATAGGCAACCGCGTCGACGCATAGTCTGGCACCTCTGTGATGCACATAATCGGCGATTTCGCGAACGGGATTGACTTCACCCAGGATGTTGGAGACGTGGTGAACCGCAACGAGCCTGGTGCGTTCGTTCATCAGTTTGCCGAGATCATCCAGGTGCAGGGTCAGGCTGTCCTTGTCGAGCTGCCAGAAGATCACCTTGATGCCGAATTCCTCCAGCCGCAGCCAGGGGCCGATATTGGATTCATGGTCCGCGTTGCTCACGATCACCTCGTCCCCCGGCGCCAATTGGCGGCGCATGGATTCGACAAGGTTCTGCATCAGCACGGTGGTGGAATGGCCGAAGACGATCTCTTCGGGACGGGAGGCGTTGACCAGAAGCTGACCGGCCTTGCGCGCTTCCAGGAGGGCTGCCGCGGCGGCCTTCGAAACTTCATAGCTACCGCCGATCTGAACGTTTTTTTCGAGCAGGAACTGTTTGATCCGCTCGACTGCCTGGTTGAGGATCTGCGATCCGCCGGCATTGTCGAAAAAGACCCAGTCCGATTTCAGTCCCGGAAATTGATCCCGGACCCAGGCGATGTCCAGTTGTGCATTGTTTGGCATGGTTGGCTCCAGCAAAGGCAGTAAATTTCAGTGGTTGAGGACCGCGCTTAGAAAATTGCGGGTTCTTTGTTCTTTCGGGGTGTCGAAAATCTGCGCCGGTGTTCCGGTTTCCACGATCCTGCCGCCATCCATGAAGATCACTCTGTCGGCCACCTGGCGGGCAAAGCCCATTTCATGGGTGACCACGACCATGGTCACGCCGGTTCCGGCAAGCTGGCGCATGACGTCGAGAACTTCGCCCACCATTTCCGGATCGAGCGCCGAGGTCGGTTCATCGAACAGGAGCACCTTGGGTTCCATTGCCAGTGCGCGGGCAATGGCAACACGTTGCTGCTGACCGCCGGACAGTTGGCCGGGAAACTTGTCTGCCTGTTCGGCAATGCCGACGCGGGCCAAGAGTTCGCGGGCCTTCGTGGCAGCCTCCGCAGCCGGTGTCCTACGCACACGCATGGGGGCCAGCATCACGTTCTTCAGGACACTCATGTGCGGGAAAAGATTGAACGACTGGAACACCATGCCGACTTCGGCGCGGACCTGGCCCAGTGTCGGTCCGGGCTGCACCGGAATGCCGTCGACCCGAATGCTGCCCTTGTCGGAATAGCTCTCCAGAAGGTTGATGCACCGGATCAGCGTGGATTTGCCGGACCCGGACGGGCCGATGACACAGACAACCTCGCCTTCGCCGATCGCCAGGTCTATGTCACTGAGCGCGGCAAAGGCGCCGTAGTGCTTGGTAACGTTCTCGATTTCGATGATGTTTCGCATCACGCACTCCTCCGCCCGAGCCGGTTTTCAAAGCGCGAGACCAGGGCAACCAAAGGCCACAGGAACGCGAGATAGATGATGGCGGCGCCGATCAGGGGCGTGGGGTTGGCGGCAAGGGCCTGGGCCTGGGTTGCCTGCTTGAGAAGGTCCGGCATGGCAACGACGGAGGCCAATGCGGTGTCCTTCATCACGTTGATGCAGTTGTTCGTCAGTGGCGGGATAACGATCTTGATGGCCTGCGGCAGCACGACGTCGACCATCATGTCCTTGTAGGACAGGCCAAGTGCGCGCGAGGCTTCAAACTGTCCGACGGGAATCGCCTGAATGCCCGCCCGAAAGATTTCTGCGGTATAGGCGCCGGACACGAGCGTCAGCGCGAGCGTGGCGGACAGGAATGGTGACAGTCTGATGCCGACGAATGGAAGGGCGTAGTAGACGACGATCAGGAGTACGAGCAGCGGGATTGACCGGAAGATGTCGATATAGATGGCGGCCGGTACACGTATCCAGGGTGAGCCGTACATGCGCACAAGGGAAAGGCAAAGCCCGAGAACGAGGCCGGCAACGATACTGGTTGCCCCGATTTGCAAGGTTACGACAAGGCCGCTCATGAGGAGCGGAAACGTTCGGATGAAGACCGGAACGTTGAAGAACGTTTCGAAGAGGTCCATGAAAAGTCCGGAAGAATGGCTGGAATCAGGGAAGGCGCGGGCCCTCCCGAAGGCGGCCCGCGCGTGCTTTGCTTACAGCTTGGGCATGTCGAGGATGGTGACTGTCGAGGTGGTTTCTTCGGCGCGAGAGCCGAACCATTTCTCGTGCAGGTCAGCCACGACGCCTTCCTTCTTCAGTTCGGACAGGACGTCGTTCACCTGGCTTGCCAGTTCCGCGTCCTTGGCAAACATCATGGAGTACTGTTCGCCGGTAGTGATGCGTTCGACGACCGCAAGGTTCGGCTTGTCCTTGGTGTAATAAAGCAGCGCCGGGATGTCGCTAATGTAGCCGTCGATGCGGCCCGCCGTCAGGTCGAGCATGGCCGGGGCCAGGCCTTCGTAGCGGCGGATTTCACCAAAGCCGTATTTCTCCTGATTTTCGGTGGCCCAGATGTCGCCGGTAGAGCCCGTGTCGACGCCGATGACCTTGCCTTTCATGTCGGCAACCGATTTCAGGCCACTGTCGGCGGTAACGGTGAGGGACTGGTCGCTGTCATAGTAAGGCTGGGCGAATGTGACCGATTCCAGACGCTTGTTGGTGATGGTGATCGAGGACACCGCCATGTCGATCCGGCCCGACTGGACCGCGGAAAACAGCCCGTTGAACGGGATGTTTTCAAACTCGATCGATTTGCCGAGCCTGTTTGCGACCTCGGTTGCAAGATCGATTTCAAAACCGACAGTCTTGCCCGACTCATCCTGGAATTCCCACGGAACGTTGCCGATGTTGGCGCCGACTGTCAGGTCTGCGGCCATGGCGGTGGTCATGGAGGAAAACGTGAGCAAGCCTACGGTTGCAGCCGTTTTGATGAAGGAGTGAAGAGACATTTTATTCCCCTGGTGATTATTCTTGGTCTAACTGGTATGACTGGTCTGACCAGTTAGACCAGTAAACAGATCGATCAAACGGGATGCAAGCGTTAAAATGATGCTGATCGCGTTTCGGCGGGCTAAAAGAAAGGCAGAACGGCACACGCGCCGTACGAACCATGAAAGACACAATGATTACACGTACGCCGGTTCCGCAGAGCATCGCCCGCAAGCTTCAGGAGATGATCCTCAGCGGAGCGCTCAAGAGCGGGGAGAAGATCCCTTCTCAGCGGGAAATGTCGGAAGAGTTCGGTGTCAGCAGGGCCTCATTGCGCGAAGCCCTGCTGACCCTTGAAACCATCGGCCTGATCAAGACCGAAGCGGGCAGGGGGACGTTTGTCGTCGGCACCGGTTCGGGCAAGACCATGTCGGACTGGAAGTTCGCCGAGGAACATTCCCTTCAGGAAGTGTTCGAGACCCGGCTTGTCCTTGAAGGCGAGATTGCGGCTCATGCAGCGGGGCGACTGTCGGAGGAAGATCTCGACCGGCTCTCGCAACTGACCGACCTGATGGAACAGGCCTGGTCCAATCGTGACTTCCTTAGCAACGTGGATGCCGATCTGGAGTTTCACGACCTGATTGCCCGGCGGTGCAGGAACCGCATGATCGCGGGCCTTTACGATCAGGTCCGGAAACTTCTGACGGAAACCCAGCGCCAGCCGATCCCGATCACGGATCCGCTGCGCATGCGGGCCTCGCTGGCTGAGCACCGGGTTATCGTTGCCGAACTGCGCAAGGGCGACGCGGAAGCCGCCCGAACCGCAATGCGCAGCCATGTCGCCAACACCGCGCTGTGCGCCGGGTTCGAGATCGCTTGAAGTGCCAAACGCCTGCGCCGTTTCCAGCTTGTATCGGAACAGTGGGGGCGGGGGCGGGGGCGGTTGGCGGAGAGGAGCCTGCTACCCCTTTCCTCCCACCTACAACTGACCTTCGACGGGAAGCGTTGCGATGATGCCGGAGGTGAAGCGCTGGCCCAGTGACGATCCCGGGTCGGAGGTGAAGGTGACGATCTTGCCATCTTCTTCGCTCTTCCAGAGGATCCTGCCGTTGTCGTCCAGTTCGAGCCGGTAGCTGTTTTTCAGCGAAACGCCTTCATTCAGGAACACTGTCAACCTGCGTGCCAGTTCCGGGCTTTCCACGTAGAGGCCGATCTCCGTATTGAGGTTGGCTGATCGTGGATCCAGATTGAAACTGCCGACGAAAATCGAGGCTCCGTCGAAGACCGCGGCCTTGGTGTGCAGCCCGGCCTTGGAGTCTGTCGAAAAGAGCGTTTGCTGAACCCTTGCGGAATCGGCCCTGACCTCATGCAGCTCTATGCCGGCTTCCAGAAGTTCCGCGCGGTATTTCGAATAGCCGGCGTGAACCGCAACCACATCGTTTGAACCGAGCGAGTTGGTGAGAACGCGGACCTTCACGCCGCGCGCCGTAAGCTGCTTCAGCTTGTCCGCGCCTGCCTGCGTCGGAACGAAATAGGCGTTTTCCATCAGGAGTTCGCGTTTGAGCCCGTCCACCTTGCCGACAAGTGCCTTGAGGATCTTGCCGCCGCTTTTTCCCGCGATGAAATCGGCCGGATCGTCCCAGACGACAAAGGCCGGTGCCCAGACCAGTTGCCTTGTGAGCGAGGACATCGACTGGCGGACGGCAGTGACCCTCTGGCGGAAAGGATAGGGATATCCTTCGGTATCGATCGTCTCTTCCAGTTTCACCCGGGCCATTTCCAGGTCGGTTTCGCCAAAGGTCCGGTTGACGCTGGCCGCGACAGGCACCGACCAGTCCCTGTTCCAGAAATAATCGAAGACGCTCGAGGCATCCCGCACCACCGGGCCGACCGCGGCAATGTCCAGGTCGCGGTAGTTGGATTCCTCGGAGACGTCGAAATAGTGGTCGCCGATATTGCGCCCGCCGAGAAGCGCAACTGCATTGTCGGCGATCATCAGCTTGTTGTGCATGCGGTGGTTCAGGCGGTCGAAGTCACCGATCAGGTTGAAGACCCGCGAGGACCGGCTCACGAAGGGGTTGAACAACCGGATCTCGATATTCGGATGGGCGTCCAGACTGGCGAGGATTTCATCGCGTCCGTTGACGTTGATATCGTCGATGAGGAGACGCACGCGCACACCGCGATCCGCGCTGCGCAACAGGGCCTGCGCGAGGATGCGCCCGCTCTGGTCCGCGTCCCAGATGTAGTATTGCAGATCGAGGCTGTGCTCGGCGAGCTCCGTCATGGCCACGCGGATGGCAAAGGCGTTGCGCCCTGTCGTGACGAGCGAGACACCCGATCTGCCCGGATGGCTTTTTTCCGCGGCCCGGAACAGGCGGCCCAGAGAGGTGCTGCGATAGGCCGTAAAGGCACTCGTCTCGACGCGCGGGTAGTCCGTGTTCAACGTCGAACAGGCTGCCAGAAGCAGCGTTGCAAGACAGAGAAGGCAGGCCCAGCTTCGCATCGTTCCCCGCATGACAGACACAGGTTGCCAAGGGCTCCGTTCTCGCCCGGCGTCAAGGATCGACCTTGGTGACTGAGGCAAGGACCGGGGCTATCGGCAAACTCTACCCTGAATTGTTACTTCATGCCTGCACGCCGGTCCATTGTGCAGATTGACAGGCGCGCTCCGGCACCTGCCGCGCGGTGTTTCTTTTTCCTGTGCCTTCGGGGCGAAGATCGCGTGAACGGCGCACGCCAGACGTGGGGGAGACCTTTAAGGAGCAGGCAGCGCTTCCGGCATCCAGTGCGAGGAGTTGCGGCTGGCCTTGAAGAAACATTGCCCGTATTTCTCAAGGGTTTCCTGATTGATCTCGAAGCCGAGGCCAGGTGTCTGCGGCATGGCAAACCAGCCGTTTTCGTGCAGGAACGGCTGCGAGAAGATCTGGTCGCGGCCTTCCGGTGTCCAGCCCGGTGGTGAGATCGGATATTCAAACAGCTCCTCACCGGCAAAGCCGCAGGCGGCAAAGACATGCGCATTTGCGATGAAACCGAAGCCGTTTGACCAGCAATGCGGCGTGAACCTGATGCCTTCTTGCCTGCAGAGCGCGGCAACCTTGAGACACTGGGTAATCCCGCCGGCCCACATGGCATCGGGCTGGAAGATATTGTAGCAGCCCATCTTCATCATCCGGGCGAGTTCCCTGTAGCCCATGACATGAAGTTCGCCACCGGCGACAGGAACGCGCGAATAGGTTGTCAGTCTGGCGATTTCCTCGTGCCATTCGCCAAACAGCGGTTCTTCCACCCAGGCAAGGCCGACATCCGCAGCAGCATCGACAAAGCGTTTGGCCCTGTCCAGCGACCAGAGCGGTGCATCGCCGTTCTGCGTCAGGCGGAAGGCCTGATTGCAGTCGACCGAGATCCTCATCCGTCCCTGCATGTGACGGGCGATATCGGAAATATGGTCGATATCAACGGCCTCATCGAAGTCATGGACACGAATTTTCATCGTGTCGAACCCTTCGGCAAGCCGGGCTTCGGCTTCCTCGCGCCGTGCGCCCGGGTCCCGAAGCTCGCCGGAGGAAGCATAAAGCCTGATGCGGTCATCCGTTCCGCCAAGCAGCTTGTAGAGCGGCAGTCCCGCGCTCTTGGCCTTGATGTCCCAGAAGGCAGGCTCAAGCCACCAGTTGAAATTGCCGCCCGCCGCCATGATCTGGATGCGCTCGGAAAGCCTTTCGATATCGCCTGCATCCTGGCCGAGAAACAGACCCGCCAAGAGGTCGCCCAGCCCGGCGCGCTCACGCCCCGCAGCCGGAAACCCGCTCCATCCTTCAACACCGTCATCGGTGATGAACCGGACGATGCACATGGAGACATGGGTCCGGATCGTTCCAGGTATCCACGACGGCGCATGCGGCGCGGGCAGGGGTGTTTTCACAAGGTAAAGTTCAACGCGGTCAAGCACTTGCATGTTCGGTCCATTGAAAAGGGAGCGCTGCCTGAAGGATCCAGGAGCATCAGGAGAACAGTCGGCTGTTGCGTGAACGCTAGAAAGGAATTGGTCTGGCCAACATATCCAATTTGACAATTTTCAGAGTCCAATCGGATGGCGGGGGCGGTCTCTATAGAGGCAGTGTTTCAGCCTGAATTGCTGAGTTGCCGTTAATTACGGACGAGTGTGGGTCTATTGAGGGCGGGAAGCTGGTGTTCGCGGCGCGATGAACAAATGGTAGCATCGGTTATGAAGCAGTTGTGCGCTGCAAAAAAGATGATCTAGATCTAGGCTTTCATTAAGTGGTCCATGAGGAGCAGAGCGAGAAGCCTGGAGTTACCAAACACTTCAAATCAACAACTCCTTCTGCCTCATTCGGAGGGGCGAACTGCATGAACCTCAAAATAGTAACCGCCGAGATCATCGACACGAACCTGGGTGGAGACATTCTGACTATCAAAAACACCGGCGAGGGAAGTTCGGATCGATGTTGAATAATATCGTTTTAGATCGTTTGACATTCCTAATTCATTCGGAAAGTCGATAACGCCCCCAACTTGCTGAACATCAGGAAGAGTTGAAAGATGTCTGGAGATCGTTTCGGCTAACCCCGGCCTTTCTGAAACTACCGAGAGTGAGCAGTGCAGAAAATCATTCTCTACGCCTGCATGCCTTATCGCTGAAAATTGCATTTTCTCTCCGGGAGGAACTGAGAAATACTCAAAGAAACCGGTGTTTGGTTCCTTGCGGATAATCCATTTCCAATTTGGAATATTTCTGTCCGACCGATCTAAAAACCCACTGGGATTATCGAGAAACTGCTGACATTTTTGAGTGAACACTTCCCATGCGGATTCAACTTGCCCGGCTTGGGCGCTGCTAACGGGAACAGACGCTACATACATCAGAGAGAGAGCGTACAAGGTTTTCATCACATTCAAATCCTCCCCCAAAATATCTTTCAATCAAAATACGAGTTGTTTCCGGCGGGACAAAAAGAACCCGTGGCCGTCAGCATTGGTGCATGTAAACCCGGTTTTTTCCGAGCGGCAGTTCACGCTTCCGAATTCCCCTGACACTCCGTAGTGAGCGATGTCTGTGTAGTCCACGGTTTCAGGTCGTTGGCTACAAAGCAATTTCACTCGGCCGAATGCTTCTATGTAGAACTCGTGTCCCCAGTATCCATTGCATGAAGCGGGCTTCGGAAGAGGTGTGGGGCCGCTGCGATTGATAATCGTGCAGTACAAATGACCGCCGCCAGTTACTCCTCCGTTACAGTAAATATTTTTCGAGGGTGTCATGAAGCCCAACCCGTCGGCCTGGACGGATGCTGGAAGAACCAGAAAAAAAATAATCAGAAATATTCGCATTAAACTTCTCCTGTGAAATCACTCAAAAGACATGCAGCTGATAATGTAAGCGGTTGACCGGTAGCTATGAGTTCTTCCGCTGGCATCCAGAAGCTCACCTCGTACGATGCCGTGCCCAAGAAGTTGCTCGCCGCCGGATCCCAGAACATGTCCGCGAAAATGAACAATATCGCCGTAGATTTGGATCATTTCGTTGGCTTCATGGCCCTTAAGTCGCTGGTTCTTGGCAGTGAAGGAACCGCTAATCGTGAACTCACCATTGCCTGAAAACTTGACAGACAGTTCGCCCCGAGCTTCTCCGTAGTTGTATCCAGCGCCTTCGATTAGGGATATTGAGCCATCGGCGCCGGTGAAAGACGCGTCACCGTAAATGTCTCCAAAACCGTTTGTGATGAGCCCATTGGGGAAAGTGTTTGAACCGGTGTCCGCTTGGGTTATGTTCCGGATCCCGAGCAAGAGTTGAGCCTTCGGCTTCATCGGGGCCGGACTTGTCACAGGAATGGTGTACCCATTAATCCAGGCAGTTCGTTGGCCCGGCACCAGTTTCACCGAAGAGCCGTTTGCCCAGAACTGGAAACTTTCAACGTTGTCTTGAGTGCAATTCGGCGCATTTTGATCTCCAGTGATCTCAATACGATCCCGTTGATACTCATTTGCACCAGAGGCGAGGTCTTCAAACTTACGGCCGTTTCTGCTCTTTGCCGTCAACTCGAGGTCATACAAGGTCTCGGCAGCAACGGCTGTTCCGGTTTCTTCATTCAAACAGAGATCGCTAAGGCGCAGTAATCCGGCGGGCTCATATTTGAGCCAGCCAAAGCCTCTTGTGCCTTCACAGTTGTCTATCTGATAATCGATCAGCGGATCACCCGGAACGGGAGCAATGGGACTTACCGTCTGCGAAACGGCCGGAAACTGAAAACCAACAAAAAACAATAAAAGTGAGATCAGAGTTTTTGAAATTTTCATGTCTTCTCCAAGAAAGTCATTTTCTGAAAACTAAAGTCGATGTTGCCGAATGTTCCGGCAGCGGAAGCAAGAATATCTGTTCCTCTTAAGGCTTGCATCAGCACTTTAAAAAATCTTAGCTTGCGGATGAGATTACTTTATGTAGCCTGCATCACATGATTGGCTTTAATGTCACCGTTGTTGAACACAGATGGTCAAGATACCTATGGGTGTTCGAGATTATTCATTTGGAAACTTGATATGCGAAAAATCATTTTGTTGGCAGCTCTTGTCGTCGCAACCTCGACGCAAGCCGAGGAAATCGTTAAATGCAATGAGCACGGAGCATCGGTTACGCTTACGGACGGTACAGTTCTGTATCTGGGAAAACAATGCGATGCCGCCAGAGAAGGTGGTGGTGCCGGTTATTGGTGGAATGCAGCATCTTTCCTTGGGGTGGAAATCGACGGAAAAACGTACATGGTTGCTGAGGGTAGAGGTATAGATTGCCTGCCATTTTGCAGTCTTCCAGGTTGACGACGAAGCAGCCATACGGCGTCAAAATCATCTTCCTGATAATTGCATATGTTTCATTCTTCGTCGTCGGGCTTTTAACCAAGCGCGAATTTCATCTGGCAAGTTCGAAAGACAATAAACGGACGATTGTCGATGAGCATGGCAATGACCGCTATGGGCCGAAATCGCCTGCGCCGCCGAGACAGATGAATGACTGTTTCGCTCGGATCATCCGTCACGAGCAGCCTGTTTCCTGACAGTCCCACCTAAGACGTTTGTGGCCCCTGGTGAAAAAATGGGGTGTGATCAATTTGGCGGGCGTTGAAACCAAGCCATTGGCTGCGAGCTTTGGCTACAAGTAGGTGAGAAATTGCTTTTGTGCTCTTGCTGGCCGCAAGCAGAGTTAGCCTGCGATCATGTTGCGACTACGGTACGAAGATCTCGTTGCAAGATGTTGGTAGCGGAGGAGGGACTCGAACCCCCGACACGCGGATTATGATTCCGCTGCTCTAACCGGCTGAGCTACTCCGCCATCCCGTGCGATCCGAGCCTGGGTGGCCCGCGCGACGTGGGGTGCTTATAGTGAGGCGGCGGGCGGGCGTCAAGCGTTGAATTGGCGTCCGGCCGCAAAGTTTTTTGTCTGGCCTCAGGCCGCGGAAACCGGGGCTTTGACCTGTGGAAAATCGATCGCCCAGTCGCCCGTGCGTTCGGTCTTGTGGATCCAGCCACCGCCCAGAACACGGGCTGTTTCGTCATCCGTATCAAAGAAGACGCAGGCCTGGCCCGGGGCGACGCCGGTTTCGCCGTTGGCAAGATCCACGAACGCCTTGCCGTTCAGGATGCGCAAGGTGGCAGGTGCCGGCGGGCGGGTGGAGCGGACCTTGGCGAACAGCTCGATCTCGTCGCCTTCGTCCAGCGGCTGATCGCCGATCCAGTTCATTTCGCGCAGCAGGATGGTGCGGGTCGCCAGTGCCTCGCGAGGGCCGACGACGACACGGCGCTCGTCCGGGTCGAGGCGCACCACATAGAGCGGATCGCCCGTCGCAACGCCAAGGCCGCGGCGCTGGCCGATGGTGTAATGGATGATGCCGTCGTGCTCACCCAGCACGCGGCCGTCCATATGGACGATCTCGCCCGGTTCGGCCGCATTGGGGCGCAGCTTGCGGATGACCTCGGCATAATCGCCGTTGGGCACGAAGCAGATGTCCTGGCTGTCCGGCTTGTTGGCAACGGTCAGGCCGAATTCGGCTGCAAGCTCACGCACCTTCGACTTGGGCATGCCGCCAAGCGGAAAGCGGATGAAATCGAGCTGGTCCTGCGTGGTGGCGAACAGGAAATAGCTCTGGTCGCGGTCAAGATCGGCCGGGCGGAAAAGCGCGCGCTTGTTGCCCTGCTGGGCGGAGCGGACATAGTGGCCGGTTGCCAGTGCATCGGCGCCAAGATCCTTCGCGGTCTTCAGGAGATCGGTGAACTTGACCGTCTGGTTGCAGGAGACGCAGGGGATCGGGGTTTCGCCGGCGATGTAGCTGTCGGCAAAACGGTCCATGACCTGTTCCTTGAACCGGCTTTCATAATCCAGCACGTAATGGGGAATGCCGATGGTTTCGGCCGCACGGCGGGCATCATGAATGTCGACGCCCGCGCAGCAGGACTTGGCCTTGCTGACGGCGGCGCCGTGATCATAAAGCTGCAGGGTGACGCCGATGACGTCGTAGCCTTCGGCCTTCATCAGGGCGGCCACGACCGAGCTGTCGACCCCGCCGGACATGGCGACGACAACGCGAGTGTCTTCCGGGCGGCCGGGCAGATCCAGACTGTTTCGCATCCAGTGTACTTCCAGAAGTTTTTGGCCGATCGCGCAGGCGGGGCGGTTGTCCGTCCCGAGCCTTCCACGCCCTGCCGGGCGGGCGGCGATCAAGGGCCCTATTCAAAGTTGGCGGCACTATACAGATAAGGAGAGCGGCTGCCAATTGCTTCCCCCGCATGGCAGGCACGCTTTGCCGGACCGGCAAAGCTTGCCGCCCGAAACCCGGGAGAGTTTCGCTCCGCCTTTGAAAAAGATGAGCAAAATCAAGGGGTCTGGCAGAATTCAACGTTTGGCCCGATGTTTGCTTTCTATTCCGGTGACGAAATATGCCCGCCGGTGCGGGCCGGGATCTGGGGGCAAGCGTGCTGCCATTTGGACTGACAACGGATGTTTCTGCCGGGGCGCTGGCAGCGGGTGCGGGCAGCACACTTGCTGGCGGGCAGGCTTCTGCAGGTGCGGCTGCTTCCTCTGTTGGGGGCAAGGCAAACGGATTTGCCGACGAGCTGAGCTCGATCTCGGGGCAGGGCGCCGCGAAGGGCGCAGGGCCAGACAAGGGTCAGGTCAGTGCCGTGGTTTCCACCAAGACCGGCCGGGCGGCCGATCCGGTGAAGCCGGGGGTGGTTGCCGCGCAGATCCAGACCTCCGTGGTGACAGGCGAACTTGCACCCGCGGTTGCGGTGGATCCGACGGTCCCGGTTACCGATCCTCTTCTTTCCGGCGATATCGTGGCCGGCACTCCGCCGCTCAACGCGGGGCAACCCGGTGATGCGGATCAGGGTCTGCTTCCCTCTGAAGGTGATGAGGCAGCGCAAACCGCCGACGTTGCCCTGGCTGCGGAATTTGTGCCGGTCGCTCCTGTTGCGCCTGTTGTTCCGGCTCCTGCTGGCGAAGGCGCGGCTATCACGCCTGCCTCTGCCGATGCAGGTGCGCCCGGTGCAGCTCTTTCGGGAAGCGCAGGTCTTGCAGGCAGCGTTCCAGCGGTGCCTTCCGCTGGTGCCGCAAACGGGGCTGCGCCTGTTCCCGCGGCAGATGCCGGAGCTGGTGCAGGTTCCGGAGGTTCTGCACCGGCTACGGCACCGAGCTTTGCCGGCGCGCTGAACGGTGTTGAGGCAGGTGCCGCGCAGCCTGAAGCAGCCGGGCAGGCAACACCTGCTACAGCGGCGGAGGCGCAGGCGGCAGTTGCCCGGCCAGCGCCTGTCACGACAGAGCGCCGCTGGCAGAGCGAACTGCCGAAAGAATTCCGGGCGTCGGTAACGCCCGCCGCTCAGCCAGTCGGCCAGCAGCCGGCCGTGACGTTGCCTGTCCAGGCAAGCGTGCAGGCCGGTGCGGTGGTTGGCGGTCAGGCGCCGGGGCAGGGAGCTGGTGAAGCGCCTGGTCTCCAGGTTGCCGCAGCAACGCCTGCCGGAACTGTTGCAGCGTCTGTCTCGGCAGTCGCAAAGGCTGCTGCGGCATCTGAAGGCACGCAGGTTCCTGCAGTGCCTGCCGCACCCGTGGTGGATGGCGAGACGTCAGCCCAGCCGGTAGCGGCGAACACGCAAACGGGTGAGGCGAGCGCACAGGCAGGAACCGCGATGAGCGCGGCCACCACGCAGGTTGCTGCCGCCGTGAATGCGGGTGCCGTTCCTGTTCAGCAGCCGGTTCAGGCAACGCCGCAGCCGGTGTCGTCCGAACAGTTGCTGGCTGGTGAGCCTGTTGCCGAGGAAGGTACGGGTCTCGTCAAACCGGTCACGGGTGAAGCGTCTGGTCCGCAGGGGGCAGGCAATACGCAAGATGCTGCTGCCGGACCTGCTGCCAAGGGCGCGGAGCAAACGGGACCTGAGCCACGCGGAGCGGCCCTGGCTGGTCCTGTCGCTGCTGCGGCGCTGTCGAATATTGCGGCTGACGAAGCCGATATGCCTGCTGAATTGCAGCACACCAGCATTTCCGGCGAGTTCGGCGCGGCAACGGTACGCGGCGGCGATCTGGCAGGGGCTATGCGGACCGAGAGCCTACAGGCGCCCAGCCAGAGCCAGTCCGGTCAGGTGGCTACCCAGGTGGCCGCAGAGATTGCGCGCAATCTGAAGGATGGTCAGACCCGTTTCCAGATGCGTTTCGACCCGCCGGAACTCGGCCGGGTCGAGGTTGAGATGAAGGTTTCTCACGACGGCAAGGTCCAGGCCCATCTGCGTGTCGACCGGCCGGAGACGCTGGACATGTTCCTGCGTGATCAGCGCGGCCTGGAGCGGGCGCTGGAAGCGGCAGGGCTCAACCCGGATTCAGACAACCTGCAATTCTCCCTGAGACAGGACGGCGGCCAGCAGTTCGGCTCCGAACAGGGAGGGGATGGACATCAGCCGGCCTCGAATGGTGGCGGAGGCACGGTTTCCGCGGAAGCCGATCCGATGCTTGAAGACATTGTCAGAATGACCATCGCGGAACAGCGCGGCGGCCTGGACATGAAAGTGTAACGGGGCGAGTTGCTGCCTCAGGAGTGAAAAAATGACAACCGTTTCTCCAACTTCCTCTGCATCGTCGCAGACCGGCTCGGCAAGCAGCCAGGCCGGCCTCATCGCCGATTACGAACTGTTCCTGAGCATCCTGACGACGCAGATCCAGAACCAGGATCCGCTGGATCCGCTGGACTCGGCCGAATACACCAATCAGCTGGTTCAGTATTCGAGCGTCGAGCAGGCCATCAAGCAGAACCAGAACCTTGAAGAAATCATTGCCTCGCTGACGAGCAACCAGAGCTTGAGCTACGTCAGCTATATCGGCAATGAAGTGACTGCTGATGCTTCCACGACGACCCTGTCGGGCAGTCAGGCCAGCTGGAGCTATAATGTGGCGGAAGATGCGACTGGCACCTTCGAGATCCGCAATACAAGCGGGTCCATCGTCTATAGCGGTGACATCGAGCTGGCAGCAGGCGACGGCACCTTCTACTGGAACGGGCAGACTGATTCCGGCCAGCAGGCCGTGAACGGGCTCTACACCATCTCCTTTAATGTGAAGGACGCCTCCAGCCGGCCGGAAACCGTCAAGACGACCGTATCGGGCATCGTCGACAGCGTTGACTGGTCGAGCGGCGAAGCGGTGCTGAAGGTTGGCAGTCAGGAGTTTCCGGTCAGTTCCGTGGTGTCGGTCGCCCGGCCGTCCTGATCAGCCACACATTCACATTTTTTGAAAACCGCTCCGGATGCCTCCGGGGCGGTTTTTCGCGTTTTCTCGATGTTTCAAGGGGCTGATCGTAATCAGCGGGACATTTGCCGGCACAAAAAACAAGAATGAAGTGTGGTCGGAGGAGGGGTGCAATTTTCAGGTTAATCGAATTGCCTTGCAAATTGCACGGTCAGGTAAATATGGTTAACGATTTCATATAATACTATTTAGAATTGGACCCTTTATCTTTGCGAAATCCTAAATATCATTCACTAAATTTAGATTTTATAGTTAATAAAAACACAATTTTGCTTTAGGCGTTTGTTAAGCGTCATCTTGTAGTCTCAAATCAGCCTTGGTCATGGTTAGTGTGAGAGTACAATGACCGAACACATTCGTTCGCGTGTAAAATATGTCATCGGACCGGACGGGAGCCCGCTTACCATTGCGGACCTGCCTCCGACTTCGACAAAGCGGTGGGTCATCCGCCGCAAGGCAGAGGTGGTTGCCGCAGTTCGCGGTGGCTTGTTGTCCCTTGAAGAAGCGTGCCAGAGATACACTCTGACAGTTGAGGAGTTCCTCTCCTGGCAAAGCTCGATTGAAAAGCACGGTCTTGCCGGGCTTCGAGCGACCCGGGTCCAGCAATATCGAAATTGACCCGGAACACGGTTTCTGCAATGCGCCGGTGGGGCGCAATCAAAAGGTCGGCACTGCCGGCCTTTTTATTTGTCTTGCTGTCCGTACGGAACTTATCCAAAAATTAATGAGGTAGGCAGTTTTTCCCCACCTCAGTTGCAGTTTGCATTAATCGAAATGGCGGAAACCCGCCGATCCGCCCCTATTGGAAAGGTTTTGTTAACCACTTGTTAACCACCTGGGCGGCAAATTTTGCCCATCGAAGGTGTGGCGTGCCCAGCCGACTCCAATAATAACGGCAGGGGCATGTTTCAAATGCGGGCGGGCATTCGTGAACGGACTTGTAGAATTCATCAGAACCTTGGGGGCGGCACGCATTGCTGCAATGGGGGCAGTTGCCGCCATCCTCGTCGGCGTCTTCGCCTTCATCATCTTTCGGGTGACGGCACCCCAGATGACGACACTCTACAATGAGTTGACCCTTGAGGATTCCGCATCGATCGTTTCCCAGCTGGAAAGCCAGGGCGTGCAATTCGAGATCGCCCGTCAGGGTGCCTCCATTCTGGTTCCGAACGAGCAGGTCGCCCGCCTGCGCATGCAGCTTGCTGCTGAAGGCCTGCCGACCGGCGGCTCTATCGGCTACGAGATCTTCGACCGTTCAGACACTCTTGGCGCCACCAGCTTCGTTCAGAACATCAATCACCTGCGCGCCATGGAAGGCGAGCTGTCGCGCACGATCGGCTCCCTCGACCGCATCCGCGCCGCCCGCGTTCACCTGGTTATCCCGGAGCGCCAGCTGTTCCAGAGAGACCGTCGTCCGCCGTCAGCGTCGATCGTGCTGAACGTTCGTGGTGCTCTCGGCCCGGGCGAAATCCGGGCGGTCCAGCATCTGGTTGCCACCGCGGTTGACGGACTTGAGCCCGACCGTGTCTCGATTGTCGACGAAAGCGGCCGTCTGCTGGCTTCCGGCGCGGGCAACGACGAAGACGGCCTGATGACGAATTCGCTGCAGGAGCGGACTGTCGAGGTCGAAGGCCGGCTGCGCAACCAGATCGAGGAAATTCTGAACTCCGTCGTCGGCCCTGGACGGGCACGGGTTCGCGTCAACGCGGAAGTCGACTATAATCGCCTGACGGAAACCACCGAGACCTTCGATCCGGACGGGCAGGTGGTGCGTTCGACCCAGTCCAAGGAAGAAGCTTCTTCCGCCGTGTCCCGGAACGGGCAGGTTACTGTTGCCAACCAGCTTCCGAACGCCGATGCTGGTCAGGGGCAGGCAGAGCGCGACACGTCGTCCATTACCGAGGAAATCGTCAACTACGAGATTTCCCACTCGACCCGGACCGAAGTTGTCGAAGCTGGCAAGATCAAGCGTCTGTCCGTTGCGGTGCTGGTTGACGGCACCTACCAGCCGGATGGCAATGGCGGCAGCACCTATACACCGCGCGCCCAGGAAACCCTGGACCGGATCGCTGTTCTGGTGCGCTCCGCAGTCGGTTTCGATGCCGAGCGGGGCGATGTTGTGGAAGTCGTGAACCTGCAGTTCGCCCTGCCGCCGCAGGACGACCTGCTGGCTGAAAGTGACAGCCTGTTCGATTTCACCCGCAACGACATCATTCGTTTTGCCGAGCTGGGTGTTTTGTTCCTGATCGCCGTGATGCTGCTGCTCTTCGTGGTTCGCCCGCTGCTGCGCCGCATCGTGACACCGGAAGAAAAGCAACCTCAGGAGCTGATGATCGGTCCGGATGGGACGCTGGTAGTGGAGACGGAAGTGCCACAGGAAGAATCGGCTGAAGACGAATTCGTGATCGAATGGCTGGAACAGGCCAAGCAGGAAGGGGCCATGCAGGCAAGCTCGATTGCCAAGGTAGGCGACATGATCAAGGACCATCCGACCGAAGCGGTGACCATCGTTCGCGGTTGGCTGGATGAACAGGCGGCCTGACGGTGAGCGATCAACTCCAGAAACAGCTGCAGGTCAGCGCGGACGAAGAAGAGCGCGAGCTGAAGGGAGCGGAACGGGCAGCCGTTCTGCTTCTCGCGCTTGGTGAGTCCCATGGCGCGCCGATCTGGGCAAAACTTGACGAGATCGAGGTGCGCCAGGTTTCGGCCGCGATGGCCAACCTCGGTCCGGTCACGCCGAACATGCTGGAGAACCTGTTCAAGGATTTCGTGCGCCGCGTCAGTTCCAAGGGATCGCTGACAGGGAACGTCGATGCGACCGAGCGGCTGCTGGCCAGCTTCCTGCCGGGCGAGAAGGTCTCCATCATCATGGAGGAAATCCGCGGTCCGGCCGGGCGTAACATGTGGGAGAAGCTCTCCAACGTGCAGGAGAACGTTCTCGCCAACTATCTGAAGAACGAATATCCGCAGACGGTCGCGGTGGTGCTGTCGAAGATCAATTCCGACCACGCGGCACGGGTGCTGGGCATTCTGCCGGAGGAGCTGGCGCTGGAAGTGGTCAGCCGCATGCTGCGCATGGATGCCGTCCAGAAGGAAGTTCTGGAGAAGGTGGAGCAGACGCTGCGCGTGGAATTCATGTCGAACCTCACCAACACCTCGCGGCGCGACAGCCACGAGATGATGGCGGAGATCTTCAACAATTTCGATCGACAGACCGAAGCCCGCTTCCTGGCAGCCCTGGAAGAGGACAACCGCGAAGCTGCCGACCGCATCAAGACCCTGATGTTTACCTTCGACGATCTGTTGAAGCTGGACGCAGCCAGTGCACAGACACTGCTCAGGCACGTCGAAAAGGACGCCCTGGCCATTGCGCTCAAGGGCTCCACGGATACGGCAAGGGAATTCTTCTTCGGCAACATGTCGTCGCGTGCCGCAAAACTTCTGCAGGACGACATGGATGCGCTCGGACCCGTGCGGTTGCGTGACGTGGACGAAGCGCAGACCGGCATGGTGAACAAGGCCAAGGACCTGGCAGCCAAGGGCGAGATCATGATCTCCAAGTCCAAGGGCGAGGATGAAATTATCTACTGATGCGGCAAACGGCAGGCACTTACAGCAGAATGGGACGCATGACCAACCCATCGAAATTTCTGTTCAACGTCGACTTTTCCGAGCCTGAAGAGCCGGAAGAGGTCGCTCCCGTCGAGCCGGAGATACCGATGATTCCGGTCGCCCAGCATGAGGAATTGCTGAAGAAGGCAAGGGCCCAGGCTTTCGAGGAAGGCCGGGTGAAGGCGCTTCAGGACCTGCAGACCAAGCAGGAGACCTTGCTTACGGCGGAAGTCAATCATCTGGCCGGGGCGGTTTCGCGCGTGCTGGAGACCCTGGACGGGCAGGTGGCGGAACGCGAGAAAGATGCCATCAGTCTCGCTTTTCTTGTGGCCAGGCGTCTGTGTGCCCATCTGATCGCACGCCAGCCGCTGGCCGAGACGGTGGCTTTGGTGTCAGAATGCCTGGGACCGCTGCGCAAGGCGCCGCATCTCGTCATCCGTATCGCCGAGAAGGATGTCGAGGCGCTGAAGGCCCAGGTGGATCCGATCATTCACGAAAAGGGCTTCGAAGGACGGCTGGTCATCCTCGGCGAGCCGGAAATCGGCCGCGGCGATTGCCATATCGAGTGGGCCGACGGCGGTATCAGACGCGACCGCAAGGCGATCGAGGCCGAAATCGATGCCAGCATTCGTTCCTACCTGCGAGGGCGCAGCGCGGAAAGACGAGGCAAAACCTCCGACACGTCGGCGGAAAAGGAAACTGACGCATGAGCGACGAGCAAGATCACAATATCCCGCTCGACGAGCTCGAGGCGCCGCAGCGCCGGCTCGACGATGGCGAAATGCATGTACCGCAGTCCGCGGCTGACCTTGAGGCCGTGTTCGACGTTCCTGTGCGCATTTCCGCCGTTCTGGGGCACTCCAGAATGCATGTCTCGGATCTGTTGAAACTGGCATCCGGAACGGTTCTGGAACTCGACCGGAAGGTGGGGGAAGCCATCGATATCTACGTGAACGACCGGCTGGTCGCCCGTGGTGAAGTCGTCCTGGTGGAAGACAAGCTCGGCGTGACCATGACTGAAATCATCAAGACGGATCGATAGGGAAAGTAACGGATGCGGCTGTTAATTGTCGGAACGCTCGGCGGTCAGCTGACGACGGCTTCCAAGATCGCGATGCAGGGCGGGGCCCAGGTCACCCATGCAGATGATATCGAAGGTGCCTTGAGGGTGCTTCGGTCCGGGCGCGGAGCGGACCTCCTGATGGTCGAGGTTCATCTCGACATTGCCGGGCTGATCCAGAAACTCCAGAACGAACGCGTGCATGTGCCGGTGGTGGCCTGCGGCGTTGAAACGGATGCACAGGCCGCTGTGTCTGCCATTCGGGCAGGCGCGAAGGAATATATCCCGCTGCCGCCCGATCCGGAGCTGATCGCAGCCGTTCTGGCGGCTGTTGCCCAGGAACGCGGCGACCTGATCTACCGGGACGATGCCATGGCATCGGTGGTCAAGCTTGCCGAACAGGTCGCGCCATCCGATGCCTCGGTGCTGATCACCGGTGAATCCGGCACGGGTAAGGAAGTCATTGCCCGCCATGTGCACAAATGCTCGAACCGGGCCTCGAAGCCGTTTATCTCGATCAACTGCGCGGCCATTCCCGAACATCTTCTGGAATCCGAACTCTTCGGCCACGAGAAGGGCGCCTTCACCGGCGCCGTTGCCCGTCGGATCGGCAAGTTCGAGGAAGCCGATGGCGGCACGCTGCTGCTTGATGAAATTTCGGAAATGGACGTTCGCCTGCAGGCCAAGCTCCTGCGCGCCATCCAGGAACGAGTGATCGACCGCGTCGGCGGCACACGCCCGGTTCCGGTCAATATCCGCATCCTGGCAACGTCCAACCGGGATCTTGCCGAAAGCGTGCGTCAGGGCCATTTCCGCGAAGATCTTCTGTTCCGCCTCAATGTTGTGAACCTGAAGCTGCCGGCTCTTCGCGAGCGGCCGGCGGACATCATGGAACTCGCCCTGTTCTTCATCAAGCACTACTCGGAAGCCAATGGTGTGCCGGTTCGGCCACTGTCCGTCGAGGCCCGTCAGGCGCTGATGTCCAATCCGTGGCCGGGTAACGTGCGCGAACTGGAAAACACCATGCACCGCGCGGTGCTGCTGGCTTCGGGAGGTGAAATCGGCGTCGAGGCGATCCGCATGCCGGACGGCACGCCGCTGAGCGTCTCCAAGGGCGCTGCGGAGCGGGCTGCACAGACGGCCGAAGCCGTGACGCGATCCTTCGTCGGACGCACGGTTGCCGATGTCGAGCGTGATCTCATTCTCGACACGCTGGATCATTGCCTGGGCAACCGGACACATGCTGCAAAAATTCTGGGTATTTCAATCCGGACGCTGCGCAACAAGCTGAATCAATATACCGATGAAGGAATAAGCGTTCCGGGACCGGGCGAAGCCCGGGCCTGATCGCACCGGCAGGAATCATAACGAAGGCCACGCCCGTTGATTGACCCGGGCGGCGGTTACAGGAAACCAGACCACAAATGTCGGACACGGCAGCAGGCGAACAGCGCAGACCGGAAGGCCCCGCAGCGGAGCAGCAGACGGCTGCGCCCGCCGCGGCCACCGGTCTTGCAGGTTTCCCCGTCCTTCAGGAGATTGTAGATACCCTTCGCCGGGGTGACGTCGGTCTGGCGACCGGCATTCTCGTCATCCTGACGCTCCTGATCCTGCCGATGCCGCCGATGATGCTGGATACGTTCCTGGCGGTCTCGATCATCTTTTCCGTCATGATCCTTATGACGGGCCTGTTCATCCAGCGGCCGCTGGAATTCTCGTCCTTCCCGACAGTGCTGCTGATTGCGACCATGCTGCGGCTGGGTCTCAATATTTCCTCCACCCGGCTTATCCTGGCAAACGGGCATGAAGGCACTGCGGCGGCGGGCAACGTCATTCAGTCCTTCGGCAATCTCGTCATGGGCGGGAACTTCGTCATCGGGATCATCGTCTTCGCGATCCTGGTGATCGTGAACTTCGTCGTCATCACCAAGGGTTCCGGCCGTATCGCGGAAGTCGCGGCACGCTTTACCCTGGATGCCATGCCGGGCAAGCAGATGGCGATCGATGCGGATCTGTCCGCAGGCCTCATCGACGAAGCCGAAGCCAAGTCTCGCCGCAAGGCGCTCGAAGACGAAAGTGCCTTCTTCGGGGCCATGGACGGTGCGTCCAAATTCGTGCGGGGCGACGCGATTGCCGGCCTTCTGATCACCTTCATCAACATTCTCGGCGGCATCTTCATCGGTGTTGCACAGATGGAGCTGACCTTTACCGAGGCCGCCAACAACTACACGCTGCTGACCATCGGCGATGGCCTTGTCTCCCAGATCCCGGCACTGATCGTTTCCACGGCGGCCGGCCTACTTGTTTCCAAGGCAGGTGTGCATGGCGCTGCCGACAAGGCGCTGACCAGCCAGTTCACCGGCTATCCGAAGGCACTCGGCATGTCGGCCGCGGTTATGGTGATCCTGGCGCTGCTTCCGGGGATGCCCATGGTCCCGTTCTTCGGTCTTGCAGGTCTTGCCGGTTACCTGGCCTTTTCCGTCGGGTCGAAGAAGAAGAAGGCCGCGGCAAAGGCCGAGATGGTCAAGGCCGTGGAAGCTGCGCCGAAGCCGCCGCCAGAGCCGCCGATTACCGACGCCCTGAAGATGGACGAACTGCGGATCGAGCTCGGCTATGCTCTGTTGCCGCTGATCAATGGCAAGGCAACGGGCGACAACGATGTTCTGACCGAGCAGATCAAGGCATTGCGCCGCCAGATCGCGGGCGACATGGGCGTGATCATGCCGCCGGTGCGCATCCTCGACAACATTCAGCTTGGCGCGAACGATTACGTCATCAAGGTGAAGGAAGTCGAAGCCGGCCGCGGCGTGCTTTACCCGAACCACTTCATGGTCATGGATCCCGCAGGTGGGCAGGTCAAACTGCCGGGCACGCACACCACGGAACCGACGTTCGGCTTGCCGGCAACCTGGGTGGAGGCCCAGTACCGCGAGGATGCTTCCCTGCGTGGCTACACCGTGGTGGATCCGGCAACCGTTCTGTCCACGCATCTGACCGAGACGATCAAGGCGAACATCAGCGAACTCCTGACCTATGGCGACGTGCAGAAGCTGCTCAAGGAGCTGAAGGGCGAGCAGGCCAAGCTGGTCGAGGACCTGATCCCGTCACAAATCACCGTGTCTGGTGTCCAGCGTGTGCTGCAAACCCTCCTGGGCGAGCGGATTTCGGTTCGCGACCTCGGAACCATTCTGGAAGGCGTGTCCGAAGCAACCGGCATGACCCGCAACACGGACACCATTGCCGAGCACGTGCGCACCCGTCTTGGCAGGCAGATCTGCGCCGCCAATCTGGCGCCCGGCGGCTATCTGCCGCTCATCGCGCTATCGCCGCAATGGGAGCAGGCTTTCCTGGAATCCATCATCGGCGAGGGGGACGACCGCCAGCTTGCGATGCAACCCAGCAAGCTGCAGGAATTCGTCGGCAGGGTCCGCGATGCGTTTGAGCAGGCTGCGCAGCAGGGCGAGGTTCCCGTGTTGCTGACATCCCCGCAGACCAGGCCGTTCGTTCGCTCCATCGTCGAGCGTTTCCGTGCCCATACGACGATCATGAGCCAGGCTGAAGTTCACCCGCGGATCAAGCTCAAGACAATCGGTTCGATCTGAGGCGGGGCAATCATCAGTGCGTTCAACAAGGCTCTGTTGAACGCCCGCTGATGTCATGCCCGGTGTGCTAGACGACCACGTTAATCCTGGCCATGGCGGCGGTCTGACTGGCGTATGTGCCCAGCCGGCCCTGGTTCTGCAGGACAAACAGCGAATTGGCCTGAGAGGCCTGCGTGTTGATCGATTGCATCACGTAAGCGAGGTTGTTCAGCTGGTCGATACGCTTTGCGGCTGTCTGGCGCCGCTTTGTCCAGGCCTTGTTGTAGTCGGCCAGGGACACCTTGCGACTGGAGCTGAAACGTTTGGAATAATCTCGTTGGAAGTAGTTGCCGACCTTAGCCATGCGATTGCCTTTTCAAAAGACTGAAACAGCATAGCTCCCGAAGGAATGAACAAGCTCTTAACGCGCGTTTCTGCAGAAAACGCTACGTAACTTTTTTCGAGAAAATATCATCTTCCCGGGCCTTTGCCCGGCGGTTTATCCAGGAAAATCTAGACGAGCACGTTGATGCGGGCCATCGCGGCGGTCTGGTTCGCATAACCACCCAGCCGGCCTTGGTTCTGCATGACAAACAGCGTGTTCGTCTGAGCTGCCTGCGTATTGATGGTCGCGAAGGTGGATGCCAGGTTCCGAAGCTGCTGCATTTTCTGCGACGACGCCTGACGGCGCCCGTTCCAGGCCTTGTTGTAGTCAGACCAAGTCGACTTCCGCTTCGTGCTGAAAGTTTTGTGGTAGTCCCGCTGGACGTAGTTTCCGACCTTTGCCATGGCAGCTCCTTCCTGGAGATCTGAACAGACTGTGTGCGAAGATGGTTAACAAGCCCTTAAATCAGCGCAATGTGCACAGGGCGGCTTGGCGACGAACGTTCCAGCTGTTAAGCCCGGAAAAATACGTGAGATTCTGGAGTTTTCATGTCGACGCAAGCGCTTAACCTCGATGGCTACACGGATATTCCGGAGGGCAAGGTTGCCTTCGTGGTCACGTTCCTGGAAATGCTTCAGGCACCTGAACAGCCTCTTGCGCCATCACGCAGCGATGTGACATTGCAGCGGTGGCAGACGCCGGATCTCGACAGCTATCGAAAGCTTTTTCGGGAGGTCGGTGAAGACTGGATCTGGTTCGGCCGGCTGGTTCATGACGACAAGACACTGGAACACTTGCTCGCCGAGCCTGCCCGCGAGAACTACCTGCCGATCATCGATGGCAAGCCGGTCGGTACGCTGGAGCTGGATTTTGCAAACCCGGAAGAGCCCGAACTTTCCTATTTCGGCCTGGTCCCCGGTGCGATCGGTGGCGGGCTTGGCCGCTGGCTGATGGCCCAGGCGCTGGACATCGTCTGGTCACGCCCGGAAACGAAACGGCTCTGGGTGCACACCTGCACCGGCGACAGCCCGCAGGCGCTGATCTTTTACCAGGCCTGCGGTTTCAAACCCTACAAGCGCGCTATCGAAGTTGCCGAAGACCCGCGTCTGCAGGGGCTTCTCGGCCGCGAGCGCGCCCCGCATGTGCCCGTAATCGAGTGAGGACGCGCTTCAGCGGGGTCTCGAAGGAATGGGGCTGCCCGCTCGCAAGCGCGCCCGTCTAGGCACTTGCCCGAACCCGCTCCGGAAAGGCATCTGCAATGGCTTTGCGGTTTGCCTCCAGCACGCCGCGCTCGGTGATGAGGCCGGTCACGAGACGGGCAGGGGTGACATCGAAGGCCGGATTTCCGACAGGTGATCCGTCCGCAACGATGTCCACCGTCTCGATCTCGCCGGCGCTGGTGCGGCCGGTGATGCGGCTGACTTCTTCGCCGCCGCGTTCCTCGATCGGGATCTGCCGGATACCGTCCGACAGGGAAAAGTCGATGGTCGGTGACGGCAGCGCGACGTAGAAGGGCACACTGTTGTCCTTTGCAGCCAGTGCCTTCAGATAAGTACCGATCTTATTGCAGACATCACCGGTGGCCGTGGTGCGGTCCGTTCCGGTGATGACGATATCGACCTCGCCATGCTGCATCAGGTGTCCGCCGGCATTGTCGACAATCACCGTGTGCGGCACACCATGCTGACCGAGCTCCCAGGCGGTCAGAAAAGCCCCCTGATTGCGCGGTCGGGTTTCGTCGACCCAGACATGAACGGGAATGCCGCCGTCATGGGACATGTAGATTGGTGCTGTCGCGGTGCCCCAGTCGACGGTGGCCAGCCAGCCGGCATTGCAATGGGTGAGGATGTTGACCGGCTCACCGGCGCGTTTCAGCCGCGAGATCGCGGCAATCAGCTCCATCCCGTGCATGCCGATGGCCATGTTGATGGCGATGTCCTCGTCGCAGATGTCATTGGCCAGCTTGAAGGCGGCTTCCTCGCGGATTTCAGGTGCCAGCCGGACCAGTGTCCGACGCGCCTTGTCGAGGGCCCATTGCAGGTTGACCGCTGTCGGCCGGGTTTCCAGCAGGGACGAGCAGGCAGCATGGAGATTGTCGTCTGAGGCGTCAGTCCGCATGGCCAGCGCGACGCCGTAGGCGGCTGTTGCACCAATCAGAGGCGCGCCGCGCACCTGCATGAACCGGATCGCATGGGCGGCGTCTTCCATTGTATGCAGTCGGATGGTCTCGAACGTGTGCGGAAATCTTGTCTGATCGATGATCTCGACCGAGCCGCCATCTTCCGCCAGCCAGATCGTGCGATATTTCTTGCCGTCCACGTTCATGAGCGAAACTCCGCAATCGCAATATGTTTTTTGCATAACCCATGAACAGGCTTCAGGCCAGTCGCGCGTTACTGGCGTGACTGTCAAAAATACCTTAATCTCCGTTAACCATGTTTGGATCATTGCCAGTGGATAGCTCGCAGGTGGAGGCCATGCGGCTGTTTCACTCGGGATAGAGTCAGTTAAGACTTGATTCACCAACGGCAGTACAACGGAGTCACGTGTACCCCATGTCTGAAATGCAGGATAACGTTGTCCCACATACGCGCATGCGGTCCTTGCGCGATGCGATCCGGAAGGTTCAGCTTGGCGAAGTCGAACGTTCGGACGTGGTTGTTGAGCTTCAGGAGACCGAGCGTGCCCGGCTGGACATGCTTGCAGACGAACTCAAGGACGTTTTCAGGGAAATCCCGGAAGACGACGACCAGTTTTCCCTTCAGATCATCTCCGGGTCCACGCCTCGGCTTTGGATCGATGCGACCAGCCACGTGGCCGTTGGTGGTGACAGGCGCACCTATCGGTTCCTGAAGGACACGCGCCTCGGCCGGGTGGTCATTCTGGAAACGGCCAATATCGATGACATGGCAGACTGCCTGACCGAATACATTGCCGAACGCGTGCTGGAGAGGGAAAAGGCGCTGGAAGGCGACTGGCTCAACAACCGGTTGCGGCAGGTCGCACTCGACAGCAAGGTCGTGCGTGTCAAGGAAAGCCGTACACCGTGGATGGCGGTCGCAGGTGCCTTCGGGATCGGTCTTGCGGCGGGCGTCATCGGCCTCATCGTCTTTGCCTGGTTCGCCAATCCGCTCTAAGGCGCTTTTTGTGAAAGACGTCCAGCACTCTCAAGTCTCGATCCTGCTTACCGCAAACCTGTGAGTGCCTTTCTGGGCAACTCGTCAGGCCTGCAGGTAGGGCCTCAGGTCCTGCCGCCCGGAATGGCGACTTCTCGTTCCGCGAGCAGCTTCACCGGCTCGTCTGGCGCGGCAAAGCCGTGCTCTTCCATTTGGCAGGACCAGCCCTCGTTTGTCTTTTCGATCCGGAACAGGTTGTAGCGCGCCGCCGGTTTCTTGCCGCCAGGCGCGCTTGTGGCAGATGGCACACCAACCACCGGGACGAGCCCGTCCGGTCCCTCGATATGCTCGAAACTGTCGACATGGGTGTGGCCGTGCAGGATCAGCTCGGCACCGGCTCTCTTGACGACGGCGCGCACCCTGGAGGCGTCCGACAGGCGCTTGTGCCAACGGGTGGCATGGGGGAACGGCGGGTGATGCAGCATCACCACGCGGAAGAAGCCATCCCGGCCAAGGTCGTCAAGAATTGCCCGCAGACGCTTGCTCTGCTTGCTGCCGACACGGCCCGTAGCGAACCAGGGGCCGCTGGCACGACCGGTCGTCACGCCGACAAGGGCGATGCCGTCCCGCTTGCGCACATAGGGAAAGGTTGCTTCCGAGTTGGTGCCGTTTGACGGCACATTGCCTGCGCCATCGCCGCGCATGTACGGCCACCATGCCGCACGAGCCCTGCGCACGGCTCCAGGCACATAGGCGTCGTGGTTGCCCGGAACGACGGAGACATCCTCCGGCGGGCCGATATCTTCAAGCCAGGTCCGCGCACCGGATATTTCCAGGGGCAGCGCGATATTCACCAGGTCGCCGGTGACGGCAATATGGTCGGGCGCCTGCGCCTGCATGTCATCGACGAGTTGTTCGAGATAACTGCCACCCATGATCCTCGACCGGTTGCGGCGCCAGTTGAGGTAACCAAGGATCCGCTTGGAAAAAAGCTGCAGCAGCTTGGGGTCTGGAAGCGGGCCGAGATGAGGGTCGGAAAGATGAGCGAGCGTGAATGTGGACATGGTCGCGCATCTTCAAAACGAAAAGCTCCGCGTCAAGGGGAAATGACGCGGCGCTTTCAAGTGAGTTCAGGAACTGCCGGGAAACCGGTTACTTGACCGGTTTGACTGCCTTTGCGGCTTTCGGCGCTTTCTCGGTGTTATTGTCTGCGGAGCGCGTGGTTTCGCGCAGCGTCGCGCCAACAACATTCACGAATCCGAACATGGGTCTTCTCCGTACAGGTTCCTTCGACCGACCTTAGTTGGTCGGGAAAGTGGTCAGGGTTGCGACGATGCGCGGGTTGGTCAGGTCGATAGCCGGCTTCCACTGGTAATTGTTGCGGTTGCGGCGGCGTTTTCCAAACAGAGCGTTCAACATTTTATTTTTCCTTCAGGTTCGGGCTGTCAGAAGGGCTGCCCTCGAATTCATCAACTTGCCCGATATATATGCATGCGGTGCACAAAGGAGGAGCGTTATTCTCACGGGTCAGCCCTGCGGGGATTGCATGGGTTAAAAAAGTTTTATTTCCCCTCTGGATCCGGTAACGTCCTGAAAATGTTGAAGATATTATCAGTCTTGCCGACGTCGGTGACCACACGCCTGATCCAGGGAATTGGACTTGTCCGAAACCCGTTCACGCTTGGGGTGCGCGTGATCGTTGAAGACCGGGACAGCCGGGTCCTTCTGGTGCGGCACAGTTATGTCACGGGCTGGTATCTGCCGGGTGGGGGCGTGGACAAGGGCGAGACGATGGAAGAGGCTGCCTGCCGGGAGGTTCTGGAAGAAGCAGGTGTCGTCTCGGTCAGCCGCCCGCAGCTTCTCAATATCTTCCTGAACCAAGAAGCGACAGGCCGGGATCATGTCGGGCTTTATCACATGCCCGAGTGGAGACAGGCCGACACCTTCCTTCAGCCCAATGCGGAAATCGAGGAAGCGGCATTCTTTGAGCTGGAGGCTTTGCCGGAGGGGCTTACGCGGTCCACAGCCCGGCGGCTTGACGAGTTTCGCTACGGCCGCGAACCGGAAAGCGGCAAGTGGTGAGGCCTGCCACCACCAGGTCTGTCATGTCGTCTTCCGAGGTAAGCCGGAGCCGGCTCACCTGGAAGTTTCCTACCTGATCAGGCAGCTGCCTTGAATCGCTCGCGGTCGTGAGGGCGAGTGAAATCCAGCGCTGGCCCGACAGGGACGATCCTGGTCGGATTCACACTCTCATGTGAGCCGTAGTAGTGCTGCTTGATCGTTGTCATGTCGACCGTGTCTGCAACACCCGGGACCTGATAAAGCTCCCGCAGGTAGTTCGACAGGTTCGGATAGTCGTCGATCCTGCGGATATTGCATTTGAAATGCCCGACATAGACCGCGTCGAAGCGCACCAGCGTCGTGAACAGTCGCCAGTCGGCTTCCGTCAGCTGGTCTCCGACCAGATAGCGCTGACGGGACAGGCGATCTTCCAGCTCGTCCAGTGCCTTGAACAGCTCCGTGACGGCTTCTTCATAGGCTTCCTGTGTGGTCGCGAAACCGGACTTGTAAACACCGTTGTTGACGGCGTGATAGACGCGCTCGTTGATACTGTCGATTTCGGTGCGCAAGGCAGTCGGATAGAAATCAAGGTGCGAGCCGGTCAGGTCGTTGAACGCCGAGTTGAACATCCGGATGATCTCGGAGGACTCGTTGCTCACGATCGTGTTCTGGTGCTTGTCCCAGAGGATCGGCACGGTCGCACGGCCGCTGTAGTGCGGGTCGGCCTTGGTGTAGACGTGCCAGGCGTATTTCGCGCCCGTCAGCGGATCTATCTCCGGAAACTCCCAGCCGTTCTCCAGCATGAGCGGCTGTACGGCGGAGACGGAAATCAGGTCTTCCAGTTTCTTGAGCTTTCGGAATACCAGCGTGCGATGCGCCCAGGGGCAGGCATAGGAAACGAACAGATGATAGCGATCCGCTTCAGCCTTGAAGCCGCCGTTGCCCGTGGGGCCGGCAGTCCCGTCCGCCGTGATCCAGTTCCGAAATGCCGCGTCCTTGCGGACGAAGCGTCCACCGGTGGATTTCGTGTCGTACCATTTGTCTTTCCAGACGCCGTCGACCAGCAGTCCCATGATGCGCTCCCTTGTTGTGCTTCGTCTGGTTAGGTTGTGCACACAGGCGGAAAATCAATCAATTGAATGCTCTGTTCCGGCTCGGTGAACAATCAGCGGACCGTTGAGAAGGGACAAAAAAGGCTGGACCGAAGCAGCCATTGCGTGGTAACCGCTTCTCCTCTTTCTGGAAATATCGGCTTTCGAACACGCTGATATCGCAACGAGACTGGGATAAATGACCGCAGGTCTTACGCTTCGACGACGAACCAGCCGACGAGATAACTCTCGTCCGCACCGTCGCGGCTGACCTGATCCTGGATCTTCCTTACGTTTTATCCAGGCACTGGCAGGCGCGCATTTCTCCAAAGACTGCATGCTTGCTGGAACCAGCCAAATGAAACAGACCACATGGGTCATCCGGCCCGAAGACGCGACCGACACTTCCGCAATTGACGATCTGCAGGCCGAAGCTTTCGGCCCCGGCCGGTTCGCGCGAACCGCTTTCCGGATCCGCGAAGGCGTGCCGCACCGTCCGGATGTTTCTTTCGTCGGCCTGGCGGGTGAGCAGGTGGCAGGGTCAATCAGACTGACACCGATCAGGATTGGCGAGAGTGATGCCCTGCTGCTCGGTCCGTTGACCGTATCACCCGACTTCAAGAACCGGGGTCTCGGCAAGGCGCTAATGCGTACGGCGATGGAAGCGGCGGCTGCGGCCGGAGACAAGGTCGTGCTGCTGGTCGGCGATGCGCCTTACTACAGCCCCTTCGGCTTTCAGCAGGTTCCGTTTGGACGCATTACGCTGCCCGGGCCCGTCGACCCGGCGCGGCTGCTGGTGGCACTCCTGAACGACGGCGACATTCCGAGCGGAATGGTGCACGGCGGAGCCTCTGCCGCGGTCGCTTCCTGAGGTTGTTTCTCGTGACACGGGGCGGGTTGACGGTGGGTGTGGCCCATCCTTCGAGACAGGCCTTCGGCCTTCCTCAGGATGAGGTCGAGGGGAAGCTACCGGCCTATCAATATTCTCTTCCTCATCCTGAGGAGGCCTTCAGGCCGTCTCGAAGGATGGGCCCCAAACACAACAGATCGGTTCGTACTTAGCTCAAGCGGATTGCCGACCGCCGCGAGGGTGGTCGGCACACAAGCTACCGCCCTTCGCGATACCAGGTCAGGGACAGGGCACCCAGCAGGAGTGCAAGACCAAGCAATCCGATCATCAGCGGATAGCGGTCGATGCCGTTGAGGACGCTCGCCTCAGTGGCCTTCAGCCCCAGCCAGCCATTACCGGCATAGCTCGCTGACGGACGCATTGAAACAATGCGCGGGACGGTCAGGTCTCCGCCCACATCCCGCAAGCGCTCAGACGCTCCACCCGTCGCTTCGCTGAGCGGGGCCAATGGCTCGGTGGTGGACAGAACGTCGGTATATTCACGCGGGTTCTGGGGCCCAACGTGGATCAGCGCGCTCATGTCGCCTTCGGTGACCGAGAACAACCCGGTTTCGCCGGCAGGCATGCCGCCACGCCACAGGCCTGGTTCCTGTTCGGTCAGAACGATCTGCGATCGGTCGCCTGTCGGCGAGACGACCGTGACTTCCCCGACGGTCTCGCCCAGGGTCTGGCGTTCGATGACCAGTTCCGGTCCGCGCATGGATACATTCAGCGCTTCTTCTTCCAGATCCGGCTCCTTCATCAGCCAGTGGGCCAGACGGCGCAGTAGCGGAACATGCGGACCACCGCCTTCATAACCACGTGCCCAGAGCCAGACGTGATCGGACAGCAGCATGGCCACTCGGCCTTCGCCTTCGCGGTTGAGAACCAGCAGCGGCGTGTCGCTCGGTCCGGACATCAGCGTCTGGCCGGCGTCGAGCTCGGTGTCGACCACGCGGAACCAGCGGCTCCATGCGGGCGGGTCCTGTTCGGATCCGGGCAGCCCACGGGTGACCGGGTGGCGCTTGCCAAGATCGGCGAGGGTGGCGTGGTAGGGTTGTTCGAGAATGGTGCCGGTCGGACGGGCCGGAAGGATCGGCGCCAGTGGTGTGCGATAAAGGCTGCCACCTTCGGCGTAATCAGGACCGCCGGCCAGCAGCATTGCACCGCCATCGCGCACATAGCGGGCGATATTGTCGAAATACAGCATCGGCAGAACGCCGCGGCGCACGTAGCGGTCGAAGATGATCAGGTCGAATTCGTCAATCTTCACCGAGAAGAGTTCCCGGGTCGGGAAAGCGATCAGCGAAAGCTGGTTGATTGGCGTTCCGTCCTGTTTTTCCGGCGGGCGCAAGATGGTGAAGTGAACCAGATCCACCGAGGCATCGGACTTCAGAAGGTTGCGCCAGGTGCGTTCACCGGCATGCGGTGACCCGGAAACAAGCAACACACGCAGATTCTCGCGGATGCCGTCGATGGTCACAACGGCCCGGTTGTTGAGCGTCGTGAGTTCGTCGGTCAGCGGCTCGGCGTCGAATTCGAAGATATTGTTGCCGCCATGGGCGATCTCAACCGGAATGTCGATCTTCTCGCCTGTCCGGGCCGTGCGTTCGGTGACGACATCGCCATCGCGTTTGACAGTCAGGCGCACCTGGTCGCCAGGTCCCGTGCCACGGCCCTGGTCGACGACAGTCAGGCTGACGATCTGCTCTGAATCAACCAGGCCGAACCGTGGGGCCTTGTCGAGTACGATGCGCCGGTCCCGTTCATCCACCGTACCGGTGATAAGGCCATGAACCGGGGCGTCGAACCCCAGGGCGCCTGCGTTGCCGGGGATGTCGTGGATCTGCCCGTCGGTCACGATGATCGCACCACCAACCCGATCCGGCGGAACGTCTGCAAGGCCGTTTGCCAGGGTCTGGAACGCCTCGGTGCCATCGCCCGAACCGGAGTTTCGCGCTTCCAGAACGCGCAGGTCAAACCCATCAAGGGCACCGATGCGGCGGGTCAGTTCTTCCACGGCCTCATCTGTTGTCGACTGGCGATCGGAGAGGCGTTGGCTCTGGCTCTTGTCGACGACAAGAGCAACGACGCTTGAGAGCGGTTCCCTGTCTTCCCGCTCAACAGCGGGATTGGCCAGCGCCAGCAACAGCAAGGCCATTGTCAGGGTGCGCAGCAACCAGCCACGCAAATTCAGAAAGCCGGAAAAGGCGGTGAGAAGAACAGCGATAACGCCGCCTGCCACAAGGGCCCAGAGCGGAACGAGGGGATCGAAGGCGAGTGACCAGACCATCTAGTCTCCTATTGTCCCAAACGCTCAAGCAGAGCGGGAATGTGCACCTGATCGGCCTTGTAGTTGCCGGTCAGGCTGTACATGACGATGTTGACCCCGGAACGGAACGCGTAGTCCCGCTGCATGGGATTGTTGGGCACCGTCGGATACATGAACTCACCTGCCTCGGTGATTGCCCAGGCAGCGGCAAAATCGTTGCCGGTAATGAGGATCGGTGACACGCCGTCACCCGCCCGCACCGGCCGGTCGCCCCTGGCGGCAACTTCTTCCAGGCTCTCCACCCAGAGCGGGCTGGTCGCATACCGTCCCGGGAACGAATCCAGCAGGTAGAAAGCCTTCGTCAAAACGTGATCGGGCGGCACCGGCTCAAGCGGGGGAACGTCCAGGTCTTCCAGGATTTCACGCAGCTTCAGCGTTGCCGGCGTCGAGGCGAAGCCATTGGCCGAGGCATTGATGTGATCGCGCGTGTCGAAGAGGATCGTTCCGCCGTTGCGCATGAAAGTGTCTATGCGGGCAATTGTCTGATCGTTCGGTTTGTCGGCAGCCGCATCGATTGGCCAGTAGAGCAGGGAATAGAACGCAAGTTCGTCGCGTTCGATGTCGATGGCAATCGGTGCCCCAGGTTCAAGCGCAGTGCGTTCCGACAGGAATTGGGTCAGTCCCGAAAGCCCCGCTGAGCTGGCATCGTCAATCTCCGGATTGCCCGTCAGCACGTAGGCCAGGCGGGTTTCCAGGGTCGATTCCAAGGCCAGAAGATCATCCGAGCTTGATTGCGCCTTGGCTTGATCAATGCCGGCAGAGGCCAGGAGGCCCGCACCGAAAGCCAGAACAAGAGCCGTGGCGGCGGTGCGGCTGCGCAAGCCGAGACGGCTCAGGCCACCGGCCAGCAGGAAGACGGCAATCGTATCGAGGATCATCAGCAGGAAAGCCAGCGTGAAGAACAGGGCTCGCAGATCAAAGGGATCGGAGGTCGGGTAGGCAGTTTGCACGGTTCGGTCGCCCAGCGCCGAGAGGTCGAGCGGCAGGAGCTCATCGTCCCGCTGCATCAGATTGAGCGCGCGGAAGCCGTCTTCCGTGCCGTAAAGACCGGGAGGTGTTCTGCGGCTAGCTTCCGCATCCCGGAAAACGGACGCGTTCACAGGCGTGACTTCTACCGGCGGCGGGCCGAAACGGCCATAACCGTCCAGCAGGCGCAAGGGCGGCAACACGCTCGTTGCCGGCGTGCCATCTTCGGCGGTTTCAGAGGCGGCGGCCACGTTCGAGACCGACAGGATCCGCCGCAGCATGTTCAGGAAGACGCCAGACAGCGGCAGGTTCGACCAGGAGGAATCCGCTGTGACGTGGAACAGCACCATCGACCCCGCGCCGATGGGAGCCGCCGTCACGAGGGGAGTGCCGTCTTCGAGCATGGCCCAGGTGCGTTCAGGCAGATCCGATGTCGGCTCGGCCAGTACCTGCCGGGTCACAGTAACTTCCTGTGGGACCCGCAAACCCGCGAAGGGCGATCCTTCCGGAAAGTCTGCCAGATGTTGTGGCTGTTTCCAGCTGAGTGAACCACCAAGGGACCGGTCACCTGCGCGCAAACGCACGGGAATGAGATCGTCACTGCCACCCGCGGTCCGCGGGCCGGCGAAGCGGACAAGCGTGCCGCCGTTTTCAATCCAGTCGCGAAGCGTCTCGGTCGTCGATTCAGGCAACCGGCCGACGTCGGCCAGAACCAGCACGGAAATGCCCTGCTCGATCAGCGAAGGTACAGCGTCGGCAATATCCGCATCGCGCGGGCGGCGTATGTCCGAGAAGGGCGCAAGGGCGCGCTCCAGATAATAAAGGGGTGACAGCAGCGGCTGATCCAGATCGCCCGACTGGCCTGAAATCAGACCAACCGTGCGTCGGCGCCAGCTGTCATCCACCAGTTGGACGGCGCCCGCGGCGGCTTCACCGGTGACTTCGACCCGGGCAATGTCGTTGCGCAACTCGCTTGGCAGTTCGAAGCGCGCCTGTGTTTCGGTCGCGCCAGCGTCAAAATTCGCTTGCACTTCGCCAAGGACAAGGCCCTTCAGATCGAGAGCCTGAAGTGTTGCGGAGCCCAGTCTCTGGTCCGGGTGGCGCACAACGGTCAACGACAGGGCGTCGGCGTCGTTGTTGAGGTCCTTCAATCCCATGGGTGTGTCCAGACCTGTCAGGACCGTTATCGGAGCCGTGCCGGAAATCTGTGCGAGATCGGTTAGAAACGAACCTTTGGTGCTGGTGTTGTCCGACAGCCAGATCACGGCACCGGGCGGTGTCTCCTGGGCTGCCTTGCGCAGGCCGATGCTGAGTTCGGCGCGCTGCGGCGGATAGGGACGCGGTTCAATTGCGCGCAGTTTTTCCAGAGCCGTTGTTGCTGCCTCCGGTGTGAAACTCTGGCCGGGGCCTTCGGCGGAGGCTGCAAACAGGATTGGCTGACCGCTCTGTTCTGCTTCGCTCAGGATCTGCTCGGCTGCATTGACCTGCGCGGTCCATCCCTTTGCGGATGTCCAGCCGTTGTCAACCAGAACCCAAAGGACACCTTCGCCGGTTTCAAGCGGTTCGCTGGAGCGCCAGATCGGTCCGGCCAGGGCAATGATGAGGATGGCTGCCATCAGCAGGCGGAGCAGTGTCAGCCACCAGGGGCTGCGCTGCGGTGTTTCCTCATGCTGATCGATGCCGATCAGCAGCCGGGTCGGCGGAAACCGGATTTCGCGTGGGCGCGGCGGTGTCAGGCGCAACAGCCACCAGATAACCGGAAGCAATGCCAGCGCGGTCAGGATCCAGGGGGCGGTGAATGTCAGAGGCAATCCTGCGAACACGGGTCAGATGCCTCCTTTTGGCAGTACGTCCAGCGCACCGGACAGGGCACTGTGAAGCACGAGCAAAGGTTCGGACGCCGGACGGTCGGTGTGGTGCAGGACATATGTCCAGCCTGCACGCCTTGCGATGTCACGAATTTCCGCGCGGTGGGCTTCCAGCCGGTTGCGATAATCCTCGCGCCATTTTTCCGCGCGTCCGGCGGTCAGCCGAAACCCCTTTTCCGGATCGGTGAATTCGACCCTGCCGTCAAACGGGAAGGTTTCCTCGATCGGATCGAGGACCTGAACCAGGTGACCACGCGCACCAGTGCTGGCAACACGGGCAACCCATGCCGCGACTTCCTCGATCGGGTCCAGAAAATCGGACACCAGAACCACATCGGCAAACCGTTGCACGGCAGTGGTGTCCGGATAGGCGATCGGTTTGGAAAGATGGGTAAGTGCATCGGCGAGGCGTTCAGCGGCACGCCGGTCGGAAAAGGCTCTGGTGAGGCCAGGCAGTCCGATCCGTTCGCCTGTTTCAGCCAGCATGTCGGCAAGTGCAAGCATCAGCACAATGGCGCGGTCGCGCTTGGCGACACCTGCAAGGCGGGAGCGGAAGACCATGGAGGGCGAAAGATCTGCCCAGAGCCAGACCGTGTGCGCGGCCTCCCATTCGCGTTCGCGAACATAAAGATGATCATCGCGTGCGGAACGGCGCCAGTCGATGCGCTTTGCCGGTTCACCCATGTTGAACGGGCGGAACTGCCAGAAGCTTTCCCCCGGGCCCGCACGCCGACGGCCATGCCAGCCGGCGATGATGGAACTGGCAACATGGCTTGCCTCGACCAGCAGATCCGGCAGGGCATCGGCGACCGACCGGGCCTCGCCGATGACGTTCGGCCAGGTATCGGCATCAATGCCTGTCTGGTTGCTGCCCTGCGTACTGCTCGAATCCATGCGGTCGGCTTCCTGGCTGGTTAAGGGGAGGGGATCAGGCGATCAGTTCCTTGACCCGTCGAATGACGTCGCGAACGGTGTGACCGTCGGCTCTGGCCGCAAACGTCAGCGCCATGCGATGCTGAAGAACCGGTTCGGCAAGAGCCAAGACGTCGTCGACGGAAGGTGCGAGACGCCCGTCGACAAGCGCGCGGGCCCTGACAGTCAGCATCAGTGCCTGGCTGGCACGCGGTCCCGGACCCCAGGCGATCAGGTTGGTGAGATCGGAAGGTGCGGAGCTGTTGTCCGGGCGTGCGGAGCGCACAAGCTTCAGGATTGCTTCAACAACGGATTCGCCTACCGGCATGCGACGAACGAGCTGCTGGTATTCCATCAGTTCTTCCGCGCGCATGGCTACCTGGGCCTTGGCCTGATCGGCACCGGTGGTTTCCAGCAAGATCCGGCGTTCGGCTTCAAGATCCGGGTAATGCACGTCGATCTGCATCAGGAACCGGTCGAGCTGGGCTTCCGGCAGCGGGTAGGTGCCTTCCTGTTCGAGCGGGTTCTGCGTGGCAAGCACGTGGAAGGGGCGCGGCAGGTCGTGCGGGTGCCCGGCGACGGTCACATGATACTCCTGCATGGCCTGCAGAAGCGCCGACTGGGTGCGCGGGCTGGCACGGTTGATTTCGTCAGCCATCAGCAACTGAGAGAAAACTGGACCGGGAATAAAGCGGAACGAGCGGCTGCCGTCGGCACCTTGTTCCATCACTTCGGCACCGAGAATGTCGGACGGCATCAGGTCTGGCGTGAACTGGATGCGCCGGGCGTCGAGGCCCAGAACGGTGCCGAGCGTTTCCACCAGCTTGGTCTTGGCAAGGCCGGGCACACCCACAAGAAGGCCGTGGCCGCCAGCCAATATGGTGACGAGCGACTGCTCCACCACATTTTCCTGACCGAAGATGATCCGGGCGATATCGACCTTGGCATCGCTGATCCGGTTGACGGCACGTTCGGCTTGTTCGGCGACGGCGGCGAGATCTTCTTCGCTTGGGCTGGAGGGAGAAATAACGCTCATGGATCACCTTTCCCGCAATCTACGTTTCGACTGCCTGTCCGGCCCTGGGGCTAACAACACCCCTGACCTTTGTTGCTGCGACTCAAGCAGTCTGACACCATATAAATCAGTAGATAAGGCGCAATTGTGCGCCATACAGTGGAAAGGTCCAAGAATCTTTCCTCACTTTGGGGAAAAGGTCGGGCCTGCGGGAAGCCGGGAGCAGGCGAAGAAGATCCGGGCGGTAGCGGAATTGTCAAAATTTCCGGTACCTTGATGAAGACGACAAGGGCGAAACATCCATGGCGGAGGCAACCGCAAAAACGGACGGGGCACTGCCCGAAGGTTTAAAGGCACTGATGAGCCGGGCGGACACGGGCGGCAAGGGACCACCTCCGGTCGAGAAGTGGAATCCGCCGTTTTGCGGGGATCTGGACATCCGCATTGCCCGTGATGGCACGTGGTATTATTTCGGTTCGCCGATTGGCCGCATGCCTCTGGTGAAGCTGTTTGCCTCAGTGCTGCGCAAGGACGAGGACGGCCGGCATTATCTGGTCACGCCAGTCGAGAAGATCGGGATCACTGTGGAGGATGCCCCGCTTCTGGCCGTCGAGATGGCGGTGGAAGGCGAGGCGCAAGAGCAGCAGCTCACGCTGCGGACAAATCTCGGTGATCTGGTCGCCGTTGGTACGGACCATCCTCTTCGATTTGAAAAAGAACCGGACAGCGACGGTTTGAAACCCTATGTTCACGTCAGAGGGCGCCTGGAAGCCTTGTTCACCAGAGCGCTGATGTATCAACTGGCGGATCTTATGGAAGAGCAGGAAACAGATGACGGCACCCGGATGGGGGTCTGGAGCGGTGGCCGGTTCTTTTCGGTAGATCCCGCCTTCCTGAGCGTTCAGGACTGACCGAATGAACTGTTTCGTACGACCGGAAACCCCGATTGCATGACTGCATTCCTGACCAAACCACCTGCGGATTCCGGGCACTGGACTTCCCTGTTCAGGACGCGGCTGGATGATGCGGCGCTTCGCGACATCGAACGCGAGACCGGTGACCACATTCTCAATCCGGACCTTGGTCCCTATGCAAAGTGGGACGGTCCACCGCGCGATGCGGCAGTTCTCATCGGTATCGTGGAACGCAGCGACGGGCCCAATGTGGTGTTGACGCAGCGAACCGGTCACCTGAAATCCCATGCGGGACAGGTTGCCCTTCCCGGAGGCAAGATCGATCCGACTGACAATGGACCTGTTGAAGCAGCGCTGCGGGAGGCAGACGAGGAAATCGGCCTTGCTCCGGAGCGCGTCGAGTTGATCGGCAATCTTGCACCCTATCTCACCGGTTCGGGATACCGGGTTATCCCGGTGGTCGGCACCATTCAAGACGGTGCTGCCTTCCGGCCCAATCCCGGCGAAGTCGAGAGCGTCTTCGAAGTGCCATTGGGCTTTTTGATGGATCCCGCGAACCATCAGAAACTCAGCCGCGAGTGGCAGGGAAAACGCCGCTACTTCTACGCAATGCCCTTCGGAGAACGTTATATCTGGGGCGTCACCGCGGGCATTATCCGCTCCTTGTACGAAACGGTCTACCGCTGATGGTTCGTGTGTTCATACTGCATCTGTTACTTTTCCTTCTTCCTTTCATCACCTACGGACTCTGGCTGTGGCTGAGCAAGCGCAACACCGAGCCTGGCCGCTGGTCTGCCAAGCCGATGGCGTGGCTCACGCTGGTGGGCCTCGTTCTGGTCATTACCGGCCTGGTCGGCATGGCATCCTTCGATCACGCACCGGATGGGGCCAATTGGCGGCCATCGGAAATGCGCGATGGGGTGTTTGTTCCGGGCCGGTACGAATAAAGCGATGACAACGACTGCCGATCAGATCCTGCAACAGGCGGACTGGCTGAAAACACCGGGTATTCAGGCGGTGTTTGCGGCGATCGAGCAAGACGGCGACGAAGCCCGCGTTGTCGGTGGAGCCGTTCGAAACACGTTACTCGGTCACCCTGTTCCAGATGTCGATATCGCGACGACTGCCTCGCCCCAAACGGTGATGGAACGCACGCTGGCCGCGGGTTTGAAGCCGGTTGGAACGGGCATTGACCACGGTACGGTGACGGTGGTCAGCAACGGCTATCCCTACGAGGTCACGACGCTGCGGGAGGACGTGGAAACCTTCGGCCGTCAGGCCCGTGTCGTTTTCGGCAGGAACTGGACGCGCGACGCGGAACGTCGCGACTTCACTCTCAACGCGCTCTATGTCGACTGCGATGGCCGATTGCATGATCCGCTTGGTGGGCTGGACGATTGTCTGAACCGGCGTGTGCGTTTCATTGGTGAGCCGGACAAGCGCATACAGGAAGACTACCTGCGCATCCTCCGTTTCTTCCGGATCTACGCGGCCTACGGGGCCGGAGAGATGGATGCGGACGGGCTCGGGGCGTGCCTGCGCCAGCGGGACGGCCTGCGGCATCTGTCCGCAGAACGTATCGGCCACGAGATGCGGCGGCTGCTGCGTGCGCCTCTGGCAGGATCCGCACTGAAAATGATGAACGATTGCGGCCTTTGGGAAATCGCGACGGGCGGCCTTGCCCGCATCGACGATTACCTGGCCCTGCGCAGCCTGGAAGCCACCGCAAGTGATGTGACCGATCCGGAGCTCGGGCTGGTGGTGCTTGCCGGTTTCGTGCGCGAGGACGTGGAGCGCGTTAGCGACCGGCTTCGGCTGTCGAATGCCGAAAGGGACCGGATGCGGACCGCCTGGGCGGCGATGAAATGTCTTCGCCAGGCCGATGGTCTGCCCGAAGCCGAGCACTTGGTGTATCAGTTCGGCCGTCAGGGCGCGGTCGACGGCCTTTTGGGGCGCTGGGCGGGGTTGCGTGCGCAAGGATCAGATCCAACGGAAATCTTTGGCAGGCTGCTGGAGCGGTTGCGGGAGGTTGCCGTGCCTGAATTCCCGGTCAAGGGCGCAGATCTGATTGCAGCCGGGCACTCACCCGGGCGCGCGTTGGGGGATAGCCTCAAGGCTCTGGAGGCCGATTGGCGCGACAGCGGTTTCTCGCTCTCCAAACAGGATTTGCTGACGCGGGCAGGCGCTGCGACTTAATGAAATCTTATTGAGATTGCGTCACATCGTGATGGTGATTTCCTGTTGGGCGGGTTTTCCGGTTAACTTGTCGTGAGAAGGCGTGTGCGGAATACAATGAGGCGATGAATGGAAATTGTCCTGATCTCAGACGGCCCGCTTCCACTCGATTCTCCGGTCAGAAAACTTCCGTTCTTCTTTCCCGCGCGCCTGATCGACATGTCCAAGGTGTCTGCGAAGACCGTCGGCGATGGTCGTGTCGCCGTTGTGGAGTTGCTGGACGCGACTGATGCGGGGCTGACCGCGCTCAAGAAATCCTGGGCCAGCATTGCGGAAATCCCGGTGATCTGCCTGGTGTCCAAGAAGAACCGGCGTGAAGTGATCCAGGCGGCAGCGCTTGGCAAGACCGACATCATGGAGCGTGACACGCCACTGGCAATTCTGGTGCGCAAACTCAAGGCAATCATTCCCGACGACCCGCTTGCCAACGTTCCAAAGGGACTTCCGGCGAAGACACTTGAGGCCTACAGGAAAGGCAACTCCTTCCTGGAAAGCATCGCGCTGTCTGCAACGGAAGGATCCAACATCCAGATCAGCCTGATGAACGAGGGGGCGGCGGAAATCCTGTCGTCGCTGTCACTTGACGGTCTCTCACCCTGGCTGGAAGCCGTGCAATCTCACCACAGTGGAACCTATTGTCATTCCCTGATGGTGGCCGGTCTCGCCGGGGCTTTTGCGAAGCATCTCGGCTGGAGCAAGGCGGATTGCCAGGAAGTGATAGCCGGCGGTCTGCTGCATGATATCGGCAAGATGCGCATCCCGCTGACCATCCTGGACAAGGCCAACAAGCTGACGGACGCCGAGCGCGCCATTATCGACAAACATCCGATGTTCGGTCGCGAGATTCTGAAACCGCGGCTCGAAGTGTCGGTCGACATCAAGAAGATGGCCATCCAGCATCACGAGTTTCTGGATGGATCAGGCTATCCCGATGGGCTGAAGGGAGACAGGATCTCGCCAAAAGTCCGCCTGATGACCATTTGCGACATATTCACAGCGCTTACCGAGACCCGGTCCTACAAGGACGGCATGCCGGTTCGCGCTGCCATTGGCGTCATGCTGGAGATGGGCAAGAAACTCGATCAGGTCATGCTGAAGCAATTCGCCCAGATGGTCCTCGATCGGGATTTCGGCGAAGTCAGCCGGCAGCCTCAGAAGGTGAAAGGCACCTCGGCCTTCTGAGCTAGGGCCATTTTACAACGGGGGGCATGGACGAGAGGATCGAGGCAACGTTGCCGCCGGTCTTCAGTCCGAAAATCGTCCCGCGGTCGTAAAGCAGATTGTACTCCACGTAGCGGCCCCTGCGGACCAGCTGTTCCTCGCGCTCCATGTCGCTCCACGGCTTCTGGAAATTGCGGCGGACGAGTTCCGGATAGATGTTCAAGAAGGCCAGGCCGACATCCCTGGTGAAGGCAAAATCGTCTTCCCAGGTTCCGCTGTTGAGGTAATCGTAGAATATGCCGCCGATCCCGCGCGCTTCGTTGCGATGCTTCAGGAAGAAATAGTCGTCACACCAGGCCTTGTAGGCATCATAGTCGGCAACATCGTGTGCGTTGCAGGCAGCGCGCATGGCTTCGTGAAAGGCAACGGTATCGGGGTCGTCCTGCGTTCGCCGTGCGTCCAGCACCGGCGTCAGATCTGCGCCGCCACCGAACCACTGACGGGTGGTGACCACCATGCGGGTGTTCATGTGAACGGCGGGGACATGCGGGTTCTGCGGGTGAGCGATCAGGCTGATGCCGGAGGCCCAGAAGCGCGGATCCTCGTTGGCACCGGGGATCTGACCGCGAAATTCGGGCGAGAATTCACCGTGTACGGTGGAAATATGGACGCCGACCTTCTCGAAAACGCGGCCATGCATCATGGACATGACGCCGCCGCCGCCCTTTGCCCCGGTGCTGTCGGTGCGCTCCCAGGGCGTGCGTTCGAAGCGCCCGGCCGGCTGGTCTGCCAGCGGACCGGCGAGATCGCCGATCTCGTCCTCCAGGTCTTCAAAAGCCTTGCAAATACGGTCTCGCAACTCCTTGAACCAGGCCGGTGCGGTTGCCTTCTTGTCCTCGATGCCGTCCGGGATGGGACCGCCGCGGTTTTCAGGTGTGGGTGCGTTCATGTGACTGCCTGGACTGGTTGGGGCCTGCCGGGCCGGCGGGCATGCATGTGATTGCTATCTTTGAGTGTACCCTGGGCTTTTAGGAAATGTGCCTGATTGCCGCAAGGCTTCACCCAGCACCATGCCTGTTGAGACGGCGACGTTGAGCGAGCGCATGCCGTCGGCCATGGGGATCGTCAGCCGGGCATCGGCAAGCGTGTGCACGTCCTCCGGCACGCCCGAACTTTCCCGGCCCATCATCAATATGTCGTCTGGCTGAAACGCGAAATCCGCGTAGGGCACTTCCGATTTTGTCGTCAGCAGGATCAGCCTGCGCTTGTTCGAACGTCGCCAGTCATCGAATGCGGCAAACGAGATGTGGCGGACCATCGCGGCCCTTTCCAGGTAATCCATGCCGGCCCGTTTGAAAGCGCTGTCGGAGATCGGAAATCCCGCAGGTTCGATCAAGTGCACAGTTACGCCCATGCAGGCGGCAAGACGCAGGATCGTTCCGGTATTTTGCGGGATGTCCGGTTGGTAAAGGGCAATGTCTGGCATGGGTATCCGCACTGGTTTGGGGAGACCGGCTCAATAGCAGCAGGCATAACATTTGTCACAGGAAGACCGGTTTCAATGCCCGGTACAAGGCCGGGAGCTGCGGGTTTGGGGCAAATCGTTACATATTTTCATTGGGCCAATTTCGCGCGTGGCGCGTAGGATGACGTGAAGAATCGCTCCAGCCTCCATGGAGACGCCACGTGTCCCCGCTCTTTCGCGCTTTTGAATCCTGGATAGATCCTTTCCGGGAGCCGTCCAAATCCGACATGCCCCATGGCGGGTTTGCCTTCCTGATGTATTTCGTCACGCAGGTGCGCTGGCCGTTCATCGCCATGCTCGCCATCGGCGGTGCGACCGCCTTTGTTGAAGTGGCGATCTTCAATTTTCTTGGCCGCATCGTGGATCTTCTGGAAGAAGGCAACCGGGCGACATTCTTCTCCGATCATTTCTGGACACTCATGACCATGGCCTTCGTGGTGCTGGTCGTGCGCACGCTCACCAATTCGCTGATGGCGCTGGTGGAAGAACAGGCGATCGTGCCCGGGTTCTTCAATCTGGTGCGCTGGCAGTGCCATCAGCGGGTGATGAAGCAGAGCCTTTCCTATTTTCAGGACGATCTCGCCGGGCGCCTGTCGCAGAAGGTGATGCAGTCGGGCATGTCGGCGGGCGATTTCATGACCAACCTTTTGCAGGTGGTCTGGTTCATTGTCGTTTATGCCATCACGACGCTCGTGCTGGTCGCGGATCTGGACCTGTGGCTGGGTGCACTCGTGGCCATCTGGCTGCTTTGTTTCACTGCAACCGCCATCATCTTCGTGCCACGGGTTCGTGCTGCGGCAAAGGATTCGGCAAATGCCTATTCGGGCGTGACCGGACGTCTGGTGGATACCTACACCAATATCCAGTCGGTCAAGCTGTTCGGATCATCGGAGGAAGAAAGCCGGGGAGCGCGGGCCTCGGTTGAGACGATGATTGCCAAGATACGCGTCTTCACCAGGCTTTTGACCACAATTCGCATGATCATGACGCTGGTCAACGGGGTGATGATCGTTTCGATTGCGGGCCTGGCACTGTCCATCTGGCAGGACGGCGGCATCAGCGCCGGTCATGTGGCCTTCACGCTCAGCCTGATCCTGCGGCTGAACATCCTTTTGAACCGGCTGTTCAACCAGCTCAACGGCCTGTTCCGCCACTTCGGATCGCTGCAGGACAGCATGGAAACCATCGTCAAGCCAGTGACCCTGACAGACAAACCGGCGGCGCCGGAGCTGAAAGTGACTGAGGGGGAAGTGCGGTTCGATAAAATCCGGTTCCACTACGGCAAGGCGGGCGGTGTCATCGATCATCTCGACCTGACGATCCAGCCGGGTGAGCGCGTCGGTATCGTCGGCCCGTCGGGGGCGGGCAAAACCACGCTGACAAGCTTGCTGCTTCGGTTCTTCGACGTGGAGGCGGGGCGTGTTCTCATCGACGGACAGGACGTGCGCGATGTGAACCAGGAATCGCTGCGCCGGTCGATTGGCATGGTGACCCAGGATCCGTCCTTGCTGCATCGTTCGATCCGCGAGAACATCCTCTATGGCCGTACGTCGGCCAGTGAAGAAGAGTTGCTGGAGGCGACGCGCAAGGCCCACGCGTCCGGTTTCATCCAGAGGCTGGAAGACAGGCGCGGCCGCAAGGGGTTCGACGCCTTTGTAGGTGAGCGTGGTGTCAAACTGTCCGGCGGGCAGCGTCAGCGCATTGCAATCGCGCGCGTGCTCCTGAAAGACGCTCCGATCCTCGTTCTGGACGAAGCGACCTCGGCCCTCGATTCGGAAGTCGAGGCCGCCATCCAGGAGAACCTGCAAGGATTGATGACAGGCAAGACCGTGATCGCGATCGCACACCGCCTGTCGACCATCGCGGCCATGGACCGACTGATTGTCATGAACAGGGGCCGGATCGTTCAGCAGGGGACACACGAGACGCTCCTGGAAGATGCAGACGGCCTTTACGCGCAGCTCTGGCACCGCCAGTCCGGCGGATTTCTGGAACCGGAAAGCGAATTCGCCTGAGTTGAAGTTCGCCGTAGCAGCTCAGCTCAATTCCTGCTGATCCAGTGCTCTTGCCGAGGCGTAGAACCGACGAAACAAGGCAGTGCAAAACCAGGGGGCCGATCTTGAAATACGTCACGGCATACATCGCAACAGTGCTCGTTTTTCTTGCCGTGGACTACGTCTGGCTGACGCAGGTATCCACCCGGTTCTACCTTGACCGTATCGGCCATCTGATGATGGAAAAGCCCAACATCGCCGCCGCGAGTGTTTTCTATCTGGTGTATGTCGTCGGCATAGTGATCTTCGCGGTTGCGCCCGCGCTCAAGGCAGACAGCCTTGTGACCGCCATTGTTTTCGGAGCGCTGTTCGGGTTTTTCACCTACGGCACTTACGACGTCACCAACTACGCAACGCTCAGGGAGTGGCCGGTTTCCGTTGTTCTCGTCGACGTTGCCTGGGGGACGGTCCTGTCCGCGGTTTCGGCCGGTGCGGGCTTCACGATCACCCGGCTGATGTCCTGATCCGCTAGTCGCGAAACGCAGGGCACAACAGTCTCGTCAAAAATATCAAGACTACGTAGTTCTCCGAGGACTGGCCGTTACTGAATTTTTACGTGCAGAGCGGTAGTGTTTCATCTTGCGATAACGGCGCTGATCAACAGCGGCCGTAAGCGGGGCTGAAAAATTACTGTCGGGGTTTCCACGTGACGCTTTCAATCAAGGGCCGGTTCGTCGCCATGGTTCTGACGGCTGCCGCCATCATGATGGCCGGTACCGCATTTGCTTTCTATACCTTCCGCCAGGCCTTCATGGAAAAGATCGGCACACCCGCCGGTGCGCAGGACTTTCTGACAGGCAATGTTGCCGGCAAGATCGACGGGCTTATCCTGGATCAGATGATCACCATCGGTCTGGTCGTGCTGCCGGTCGGTCTGGCCTTTCTGGCATTTGCCGTCATTCTGGCCGTGGGGCTCGCCCGGCCGATGAACCGGTTGCAGACTGGCCTCGACATGCTGTCCGAAGGCAATCTCGACATCCAGATCGACGGTGCCCATCGGAGCGACGAAATCGGAGCCATTGCACGGTCCGTGACCGCTTTCCGGGCCAATCTCGCCGAACGGGCCAAAGAGCAGGCAAGGCAGGAACTTGCCCACCAGGAAGCCCTCAGCGAAGAGCGCAAGGCGCTGATGCAGGATGTTGCCGATGATTTCGAGAAGTCCGTCATCGGTGTGGTTTCTGCCTTGTCGACGGCTGCCAAAAGCGTTGAAGGCAATTCGGCAGATCTGAACAGGGCGGTGAACTCGTCCATGCAGGCCGTTCAGGAAGTGCATCAGGCAACATCGGAAGCCAGCAGTTCCGTCGCTTTTGTGACGAGTTCGGCAGACCGGTTGTCCGGTTCGCTGAGCCGTGTGCGTGAGGACGTCGACCAGGCAACGGACATTGCCAGCACCGCGGTGGCGGAAGCCCGGAAAACCGACGAGATTGTCGGTCGGCTTGCGGAAACGGGCCGTGCCATTGGTGAAATCGTCGAGTTGATCAGCCAGATTGCAAGCCAGACCAACCTGCTCGCGCTCAATGCGACCATCGAGGCCGCAAGGGCTGGCGAAGCCGGGCGGGGATTTGCCGTTGTTGCGAATGAGGTCAAGGCCCTTGCCGAGCAGACGACCAGGGCGACCGAAGACATCTCCGCGCAGGTGACGGCGGTGCAGGAAGTCGCGGAGCTTTCCGAAACCGCCATCCGTTCGATCGCGGAAACCATTGGCCGCGTCAGCGAGATTTCCGGAAAAATCCGCGAAGCGGTCGAGGAACAGACAACGGCCACCCATGAGATCAGCAGCAATGCTCTGACGGCGCGGACTAGTTCCGATCAAGTGGCCGAAAACGTCGATACCTTGAGCGACGTTATGGAGACCAGCCGGACGGCTACCGATGAAATGAACGGTGCTGCTGCCGAACTTGGGCAATTGTCAAACAGCCTGCAAGAACAGGTTCGGCAATTTCTGCAAAGCGTGCGGGCTGCCTGAGAGGCAGCCGCGGAACGCCTTGTGTATTGGTATAAATGACAGTAACCCAATAAAATCACTTGCAGTTTAGAGATTGGTTCAGTTTTGCTCCCGTAGAGTAAGCGTAACTAATATCTTGGCTGAAGACGGAATATGGCAGAATTCTTAGCGAATGTGCCGGGTCAACATCTCCTGCTCGCATTGGGAACCGCTCTGGTTCTCATGGCCGTATGCTATTTATGCGGCCGAAAGCAGCGGGACGGCTCGGCTCCTTCCAACGTTTCCAGATTTGGCAACGATGCCGCAATCCTTCAGCTTGTCGTGGAGCATGCCCATGAAGGACTGGTCATGCAGGACATCGACGGGCACATCGAATGGACGAACCCGGCCTATTCCCGCATCACCGGTTTCAGCGCTGAGGAAATTCGCGGCCGGCGGCCTCAGGAATTCATCTTGCCGCCGGAAAACCAGCTCCCCCCGGACGAGATCGAAAGCTTCCGCTACGACCTGACGAAGTTCCGGTCGGGAACCGAAGAGCTGATCCTCAACCGGCGCAAGAACGGCGAATTGTTCTGGAACCAGCTGACCTTTGCTGTGGTCGAGGGAAAGACGCTGGAAGAAACCAAGATCATTCTGATTTGCCGGGATGTAACCAGCCAGGTCGAGCATGTGAAGGAGCTGGAGAACGCGCGCATCCGTTTGAAACATCAGGCGGAGCATGACGACCTGACCGGCGTTGCCAACCGGGCCAAGCTGAATGCCTACCTGAAGGAACGCGTTGCAGAGGGTACGGCCGGCAATGAGCAGATCGGAATCATCCATTTTGATCTGGACCACTTCAAGGACATCAACGACAGCCATGGACACGGAGCAGGCGACACCGTGCTGCGCCATGTGGCCATGGTGATGAGCCGTGTGCTGGGCAACAAGGGGTTGGTCGCACGTATCGGCGGGGATGAATTCGTCGCGGTGGTCGCCAACCCGTCCGGACCAGGCGAAATGGAAGATCTGGGCAACCGGATCCTTGAGGGACTGGCCAAGCCTGTGAGAGTGGACCGTCACGAGTTGCGGGTTGCCGGCAGTGTCGGGCTAGTGTTGGCGGAAACGGCGACTGCGAGTGCGTCGGAGCTAATTAATTGCGCCGATATTGCTCTTTATGCCGCCAAGCGCTCGGGCCGTAGCCAGATCTCCTGGTACACGGATGCGCTCGGAGCGGCGCATCGCCACCGGCGCATGATCCAGGCACAGCTGGACGAGGATCTTGAAAACGGCGGTCTGTCTTTGATGATGATACCGCAGTACGACCTGGAGAGCCGGCGGATCATCGGATACGAGGTTACGGCCTGCTGGCTGCATCCTTCCGAAGGGCTCGTGGACCCGGTCAGCCTTCTGTCGACGCACGAAGACGTCAAGAGAATCGCCCAGATCGAGCGTTTCGCGCTGCTGGAGGGGCTTGCCCAGGTCCGGCGACTTCGAGAGCTCTCGAATACGGCGTTCTTCCTGTCGGTGAACCTGAGCGGAGCCAGCCTGAAGGAAAAAGGCTTCGTTGAACAACTTCGTCAGGCTGCCTGTGAGGCTGGTTTCAAGACCGACGACATCGTGGTCGAGCTGGACGAAAAAATCATCCGTTTCGACGAACCGGACGGCCTCGCCGGATCCGTCGACCTTCTGAGGGAAATCGGTTGCAGGGTTGCCCTGGACAAGTTCGGCGGCGGACATGGCGGTGCCGGTCAGCTTATCTATCTGAACGCGGATCGATTGAAGCTGTGTCCGATGCTTATTGCAGGGCTTGAGGACAGCAAGGAAAAACGGCAGCTGGTTCAGTCGGTCACCCGGCTTGCCGGCAATCTGGGGCTGAAGATTTCCGCGGCGGGGGTCGATACGACAAAGCAGGTCGATCTGCTCAAGCAATTCGGCTGCACGACGGTGCAGGGCAAGGTCATTGCGGATCCGCTATCGCCACATGAAGCGGAAATTCATATGCGCGAGTTCGAGCTGCTGGAGTATCAGTCCTAAGCTCTCTGCCGTTGGGAGAGGTTTGGGGGTCTGTGGCCGATGGGCAACAGATCGATATTTCGTGCTGCAATTTGACGCATTTTTGCTTTTCAAGTTCTCCGAAAGCAGGTACCAACATCCCCAGTCAACTCATGGTGGTTGGCTTTGTTTCCCCAGCAGCCGCCCGGCTGCGCAACCAGGAGGGCACTAAATGACAGATCGCTGCATGATCCACCCATATGCCGCTCTCCAGGCTTGCCCAGGTATCACTGTCCGCTTCCGCTAGGAAGCCACAGACCTTCTTCAAATTCCTGACTTTTGCGGTGACCGGCTGAAGCCGTTCCCATTGAGCTGCATGCGTTGCCGCGCGTGTCTGCCGTCACCACGTTTACGATCCCATTTCGGAGATGATCCGATGTCATTCCATTTCACGCCGGACCTGTCCCCAGCGACAGGCCGTCCGGATATTGAAGTGTCTTTACCAGAAGAGCCACGACAGGCTTTTCCCCGCCGTGCGATGCGTGCCGCTGTCGCCGCCGGCGTCTTTCTGGGAACCACTTTTGCGATCGCCGTCGTGTTCTTCATTCCGGTCATCGTCTTCAATCTGAGCCGGATCGAGGCTCTGGAAATTGCCGGCCGACACATACCGGTAACGCAGTTTGCCGATGAACTCGGCGCGCTTTTCTGGGGCACCTTCATCGTGGCTCTCGCCTTTACAAGTTTCATCGCCAGTCTCCTGCTGTTTGCGACTGGCCGCATAATTCGCCCGCATAGAAAACCTGTGCGCACTGACGATGCCCTGGTGCATCTCAATGTGTTACGGTTGAGCGGGGCCGAGAGGTAATCATGTTCGAGCGTTTCGAAAAACTCGTGGACCCCTTCGAGAAGACTGTTCTCGAAGTGCCCCCGAAGGGATTCTGGGCCTTCTGTTGGTACTACACCAAACCTGTCTGGCCGATCCTGGCCGGTGTGTCGCTTCTCGGCACGCTGGTTGCGATCGTGGAAGTCTATATCTTCACGTTCCTGGGCGACCTGGTCACCTGGCTTGAAAAATCCGATCCGGATACGTTCGTCAGTCAGAACTGGCGCACGCTCCTCTTCATGCTGGTGATCCTGCTGGTGCTGCGCCCGCTGCTGGAGGTTATCTGGCAGCTGCTGTTTCACCAGGGGCTGATGGGCAACTATCCCATGTCCATCCGCTGGCGGGTGCATCGATACCTGCTGCGCCAGAGCGTGTCGTTCTATCAGAACGATTTCGCGGGCCGGATCGCAACGAAACTGATGCAGACAGCGCTTGGCGTGCGTGAAGTCGTCTCGCGCATGGCCGATATCATGGTCTATGTCGCAGTCTACTTCACCGCGGCCGTGATCGTGGTTGCGGGAGCCAATATCTGGCTCAGCCTGCCGTTCCTGGTGTGGATCTGTGCCTATCTGCTCACGATCCGCTTCTTCATTCCGAAGTTGCGGGACGTGTCGAAGGAGCAGGCTGATGCGCGCTCCCTGATGACCGGTCACGTGGTTGATGCCTATACCAACATCACCACGGTGAAGCTGTTCTCCCATGCGGAGCGCGAAGAAGCCTATGCGCGCACGTCGATGCTTGGCTTCCTGAAGACGGTCTTCCTGCAGATGCGGCTGGTGACGGGACTGAATATCGTACTGGTGTTCATCAACATGCTGCTGCTGACCTCCGTCGGTGGTCTTTCGATCATTCTGTGGCAGGCCGGCACTGTGACCATCGGCGAAGTCACCATTGCGGTTGCCTTCGTGCTGCGTCTTCAGGGGATGTCCCACTGGATTCTTTGGGAGCTTGCAGGATTGTTCGAGAACATCGGCACCGTGCAGGATGGCATCTCCACCATTTCGCGGGAACGCGAGGTGATGGACGTCAAGAACGCCAAGGCGCTCGAGGTCGGGCAGGGCGAGATCCGTTTCGATCGCATCCGGTTCCATTATGGCAAGGAAGCCGGGGTGATCGAGGACCTCAGCCTGACGATCCATCCGGGTGAGAAGATCGGTCTGATCGGCCGGTCGGGCGCAGGCAAGTCGACGCTGGTCAACCTGATCCTGCGCTTCTACGACCTGGAAGGCGGCCGGATCCTGATCGATGGCCAGGACATCGCCAATGTCCGTCAGGACGACATCCGGGCCGAGGTTGGTGTGGTGACGCAGGATACCTCGCTCCTGCATCGGTCGATCTTCGACAACGTGGCCTATGGCCGTCCGGATGCGACGCGGGAAGAGGTGCTGGCAGCGCTTGAAAAAGCACATGCACTGTCCTTCGTCGACGAGCTGGAGGACATGGAGGGCCGCAAGGGTCTCGATGCCCATGTCGGCGAGCGGGGCGTCAAGCTGTCCGGTGGCCAGCGCCAGCGGGTGGCCATTGCCCGAACCCTGCTGAAGGATGCGCCGATCCTGGCGCTCGATGAGGCGACATCCGCTCTCGACAGTGAAGTGGAGTTGGCCATTCAGGAGAGCCTGTTCGATCTGATGCAGGGCAAGACGGTGATTGCGATTGCCCACCGTCTGTCCACGATCGCGGCCATGGACCGGCTGATCGTGATGGACAAGGGTCGAATCATCGAGGAGGGGTCCCATCAGGAACTTCTGGAGCGGGGCGGACTTTACGCACAGCTCTGGGAGCACCAGTCGGGGGGCTTTCTGTCCTCGGTTCAGGCCGCCTAAATCCAAAGACCAATGGCAAGAGCGGGATTCAATCGGATTCCGCTCTTGCACTCATTCCCCAAAAAAGGGCAGAAAAGCGGCGCGGCGATTGTTTTGCCTGCGACATATGCGTTTCGAGGCGTTTGTTGAACTGGACAAGCGTTTCGAAGGGTGCAAAAAGACAAGCCGCTTGGCCGGTGCGGAATAGCCCGTATCCGGCCCCCGATGAGCCCGGCATGGTTCCGTTCCCTTCTTGGGCAAAGAAGGGGTCCCGGACGTGATGCGGGCTTTCGGTACAGGTTGAACAGGTTTCGAGAGGACGCGACCTTGGCACATACGGATCAGGCGGAACCGACCCGCCGCGATTTCCTCTATATTGCGACCGGCGCCATGGGCGTCGTTGGCGCTGGCGCGCTGGCATGGCCGTTCATCGATCAGATGAACCCGGATGCCTCCGCATTGGCTCTGGCTTCCATCGAGGTGGATATCTCTGCCGTGGAAGAGGGGCAGTCGATTACAGTCAAATGGCGCGGTAAGCCGGTATTCATCCGCAACCGTACCGAAACGGAAGTGGAAGAAGCCAAGGCTGTTCCCCTGGCTGATCTTCCCGACCCGCTTGCACGAAATTCTAACCTGCCGGCGGACGCGGAAGCGTCTGACGCCAACCGTGGCGTCGAAGGCAACGAGAAATGGCTCGTCCAGGTCGGTATCTGTACCCACCTCGGCTGCGTGCCGATCGGCAGCTCCGGCGACTTCGGCGGCTGGTTCTGCCCGTGCCATGGGTCTCACTACGACACCGCCGGCCGTATCCGTAAGGGCCCGGCTCCCGAGAATTTGCTGATTCCGCCGCTCGAGTTCGTCAGCGACTCGACGATCAAGATCGGCTAACGGCATAGATTTTTAGGAGACAGCCATGGCTGGACATTCAAACTATGTACCGCAGAGCGCTCCGGCAAAGTGGCTGGAAAGCCGCCTGCCGGTCATCTCGCTCGTTCGCGGCTCTTTTGTTGATTTCCCGACGCCGAAGAACCTGAACTACTGGTGGACCTTCGGTGGCATCCTGTTCTTCGTGCTGATCGCGCAGATCATCACCGGTATCGTGCTGGTGATGCACTACACGCCAAGCACCGATGCAGCCTTCAACAGCGTCGAGCACATCATGCGCGACGTGAACTTCGGCTGGATGCTGCGTTACCTGCATGCAAACGGCGCGTCGATGTTCTTCATCGCCGTGTACATCCACATCTTCCGTGGTCTTTATTACGGTTCCTACAAGGCGCCGCGCGAGATCTCCTGGATTCTCGGCGTGATCATCTTCCTGATCATGATGGGCACCGCCTTCATGGGCTACGTGCTGCCGTGGGGCCAGATGTCCTTCTGGGGCGCAACGGTTATCACCAACCTGTTCTCGGCCATTCCGCTGGTCGGCGAAGAAATCCGCACCTGGCTGTGGGGTGGTTTCGCGGTCGACAACCCGACTCTGAACCGCTTCTTCTCGCTGCACTACCTGCTGCCGTTCATGATCTTCGGTGTCGTTATCCTGCACGTGTGGGCGTTCCACACCACGGGTAACAACAACCCGACAGGCGTTCAGCCGAAGACCAAGCAGGACACGGTTCCGTTCCACCCGTACTACACGATCAAGGATCTGTTCGCGATCATTGTGTTCATGATCCTGTTCGCATGGTTCGTCTTCTACGTGCCCAACTACATGGGTCACCCGGACAACTACATCGAAGCAAACCCGCTCGTGACCCCGGCGCACATCGTTCCGGAATGGTACTTCCTGCCGTTCTACGCGATCCTGCGCGCCATCCCGGACAAGCTCGGCGGTGTTGTCGCCATGTTCGGTGCCATTGCAGTTCTGTTCGTTCTGCCCTGGCTTGACACGTCCAAGGTTCGCTCCGGCACCTACCGCCCGCTGTTCAAGCAGTTCTTCTGGATCTTCGCTGCCAACGCCGTTGCGCTTGGCTATCTCGGCGCCATGCCGGCCGAAGGCACCTACGTTCTGCTCGCCCGGGTCTGCACCGCCTACTACTTCGCCCACTTCCTGATCATCCTGCCGATGCTCGGGTTCCTGGAAAAACCGCGGCCCTTGCCGGCCTCGATTTCCGAAGCGGTTCTGAAGGGCGGAGCCGGCAAACCGGCTGGTGCGACTTCAGCACCGGAAACGAAGTAACGCGGCCCGGATCAGGAGTTAATTGAGACAATGAGCACCATGATCAAAATGGTTCGTTCCTTCGCTGCGGTGGCGGCTGTCGCCATCGCGACCCCGGTCTTCGCAGCAGGCAACGCCCCGCACATCGAGCGGGAGCAGTGGTCCTTCTCGGGTCCGTTCGGTTTCTACGACCGTGGCCAGCTGCAGCGTGGCTTCAAGGTCTACCGGGAAGTCTGTGCTTCGTGCCACGGCCTGAAGCAGGTTTCTTTCCGTAACCTTGCTGAAGACGGTGGCCCGAGCTTCACCGAAGACCAGGCCAAGCAGATCGCGTCCGAGTACACCGTCATCGACGGTCCGAACGACGACGGCGACATGTATGAGCGTCCGGGTATTCTGGCGGACAAGTTCCCGTCTCCGTTCCCGAACGAGCAGGCTGCCCGCGCTTCCAACGGCGGCGCTTACCCGCCGGACTTCTCGCTGCTGGCAAAGGCCCGTGCGGCGCACCGCGGTTTCCCGTGGTTCGTCTTCGATGCCTTCACCCAGTATCAGGAGCAGGGCCCGGATTACATCTACGCGCTTCTCACCAGCTATCCGGAAGAAAACCCGGCATGTCTGGGTGAGGACTTCACCGGCAACTACAACCCGGCATTCCTGGGTGGTTCCGTTACCGCTGAAGCTTGTGCGCACGAGCATCTGACAGGTGGTCCGATCGGCATGGCCGCACCGCTGTCCGACGAGCTGGTCGAATACACCGACGGCACACCGATGACGGTCGACCAGTATGCGCATGACGTCGCTGCATTCATGATGTGGGCCGCCGAGCCGCATCTGGAAGAGCGCAAGAAGATCGGCTTCCGGGTCATGATCTTCCTGATCGTCTTCGCCGGCATGCTCTACTTCACGAAGAAGAAACTGTGGCGCAACGTTGAGCATTGATTGATTGCCGCCTAAGTGCATGATGAAAGCCGCCGGACCTTCCGGCGGCTTTTTCTTTGAGGGGTAATGCAATGCGCCGCGCATTGATGTTTCTGGCAATTCTCCTGCTTCCTGTCCCCGCAAATTCGCAATCGGCCGCAACCCACATGGTCGAGGTTCTGGACATGCATCTTGCCATGCGCGCTGCGCTGCGAGCCGTCGAGGTCTGCAACGAGGCAGGTTTTCAGGCCGGAGCTTCCGTGGTGGACCGTTTCGGCGTCGAGCAAGTGACACTGCGCAGCAACATGGGCGGTGCGCATGTTGCCGAAACCGCCCGTCGCAAGGCCTGGACCGCCGCTTCATTCAATCTTCCCAGTTCGGATCTTGGTTCGCTCGCCGGACCGGGCGGAGAGGCCAGTCTTGCAGCTATTCCAGGGGCGTTGCCTCTGGCTGGGGGGCTGCCCATCGTCTCGGCGACCGGAATGCTTCTCGGAGCGATTGGCGTTGCCGGAGGCGGTGGCGGCGAGAACGAGGCGAAATGCGCCAAGGCCGGGCTTGACGCCATCGCGGATCAATTGAAATAAACCATCGCTGATGCGGGCCTGTGTCCCGCAGGAATTGATTTTGAATCTGTTTGGAGTGGTTATGGCAGACGCAGTATTGGGCATTATCGGCGGGTCTGGAATCTACGACCTTCCGGGTCTGGAAAACTCCGAATGGATCGCCGTCAACAGCCCCTGGGGCACGCCGTCCGATGAAGTGCGTATCGGCACCATTGATGGTCTCAAGGTGGTTTTCCTGCCCCGTCATGGGCGCGGACACGTCTATTCGCCGACAACCATCAACTACCGCGCCAACATCGACGTGATGAAGCGCTGCGATGTCACCGATCTTCTGTCTGTCTCTGCCTGCGGATCGCTCAAGGAAGAACATGCTCCGGGCACCTTCGTGCTGGTGGACCAGTTCATCGACAGGACGTTTGCGCGGGAGAAGAGTTTCTTCGGTACCGGCTGTGTCGCGCATGTGTCCATGGCGACACCGGTCAGCCCGAAGCTGGTCGATGCAGTGGCGGCAGCCGCGAAAGCGGAAGGCCTCGCCTATGCCAAGGGCGGCACCTATCTGGCCATGGAAGGCCCGCAGTTCTCTTCTCTTGCGGAAAGCCAGCTCTACCGGTCCTGGGGCTGCGACGTCATCGGCATGACCAACATGCCGGAAGCAAAGCTTGCCCGCGAGGCGGAGATTTCCTACGCCACCATTGCGATGGTCACCGATTATGACAGCTGGCACCCGGACCACGGCGAAGTCGATATTCAGGCCATCATCAAGGTTCTTCACGAGAACGCGGAAAACGCCCAGAGGCTTGTTGCCCGTGTCGCTAGGGATCTGCCGCGCGAACATCAGTCCTGCCCGGCCGGGTCCGATACTGCGCTGGAGTTTGCCATGATGACCGCACCGGACAAACGCGACCCGGCGCTGGTGGCGAAGCTCGACGCTGTCGCAGGACGGATCCTGAACCGGACCTGACCGGATTGCCGGCCGAAAGTGTGGCCGGCATAACCCCTTGAGACAAAGCGAAATTGCTTCGACCGGCAGGTCAAACTTGTTATAACCACCGGCCGGGGCAGATGCCTGGAACTATTTTAACAGAGAGATATCCCGATGACCGCACAGACCATTCAGGATGAACTTGTCAGTGCAATCCGCACGATCAAGGACTATCCGAAAGAGGGCATCCTGTTCCGGGATATCACGACGCTGCTCGGCGATGCCCGTGCCTTCCGCCGGGCGGTCGATGCCCTGGTGCAGCCCTGGGCCGGCTCCAAGGTCGATCAGATTGCGGGCATCGAGGCGCGCGGTTTCATTCTCGGGGGCGCGGTCGCGCACCAGCTGTCCGCTGGCTTCGTGCCGATCAGGAAGAAGGGCAAGCTTCCGCACGAAACCGTCCGGATCGCCTATTCCCTGGAATATGGTCTGGATGAGATGGAGATGCACAAGGATGCGATCAAGCCGGGCGACCGTGTCATCCTGGTTGACGACCTGATTGCTACCGGTGGAACGGCAGAGGCTGCCTGCAAATTGTTGCGGTCCATGGGCGCCAACATCGAGTCGGCGTGCTTTATCGTCGATCTGCCAGATCTCGGCGGGCGCAAGAAACTGGAAGCGATGAACGTTCCAGTGCGCACCCTCGTGGAATTTCCGGGTCACTAGGTCTGTCATGGCGGGAGGAGCCGAGGGCAGAGACGTGATACCGGACTTTTCAGAGAAATTTCAGAAGGATTTCGAGACCCTTCTGAAATGGCGACGGGACGTGCGCCGTTTCAAGCAGGAGCCGTTGCCGGCAGGCGCTCTCGACCATCTTCTGCAACTGGCAGACCTCGCCCCCTCTGTTGGCAACAGTCAACCCTGGCGAATTGTTGTTGTCGACAGCGCCGAGGCGCGTGGGCGGATCATCGCGAGCTTCGAAGCGGAAAATGAAGAAGCCGCCAGGACCTACAGTGACGACAAGGCGCTCGCCTATCGCCAGCTCAAGCTGGCGGGGCTGAAGGAAGCCCCCGTGCATCTGGCGATTTTCTGCGACGACGACCCGGAACAGGGCCACGGACTGGGCCGGCTGACCATGCCGGAAACGCTGGCCTATTCCACGGTAAGCATGATCCACACATTCTGGCTGGCGGCTCGTGCCGAAGGTGTCGGGGTTGGCTGGGTGTCGATCCTTGATCCGGACGCGGTGACAGAGGCGCTGCAGGTTGACGCCGGTTGGCGCCTCGTGGCTTATCTATGCGTCGGTTATCCGGAAGAAGAGCATATCGACCCGGAGCTGGAGCGAGCGCGTTGGCAGGCGCGCACGCCTCTGGCATCCCGCGTCATTCACCGATAGGGCATCCTGCGGCCAGACGACCGCAGAAAGGATGCTCGCAAATTATGGAAGCGATCGGCAAATGCTTGTTCAATTGGCGACGATTGAAGGGCCGCTGATCTGGAGGCAGGGCAGACCATGAGCGTGATCATCCGACGGATCAACGAGGAAGACAAGGAAGCTGTGTTCCAGCTTCTGGCAGACCGATGGGCAGGCCCCGAAATGCTATTGGACGGCGAGATCGTCGATGCGTCGAGCCTGCCGGGTTATGTTGCCTACGCAGGCGACGATCTTGTGGGGCTCGTGACGCTGATCAAGCGGGAAAGCGAATGGGAAATCCTCACGCTGGACTCGCTCAGCCGCTGGGGTGGCACCGGAACACTGCTGCTGAACGCGGTGGTCGATGAAGCAAAGGCGTCCGGCATCAACCGGCTGACCGTCCGTACGTCCAACGACAACCTCGACGCCTTCCGCTTCTATCAACGGCGCGGCTTCCGTCTGGAGCGGATCGCGCAAGGTGTCATCGACGCCGAGCGCGAGAAGAAGCCGGAAATCCCGCTGCGTGGCGACTACGGTATCGAAATCCGCGACGAAGTCCTGTTTGCCCGCAGCCTTTGAGGTGCTGGCGACATCCCCTTTCTTTCCAACCTTTTCTGCATCGGTCTTGCCAGCCCGAACACGTGTCCGAGCATCCTGTTATTGCCGGACGATCGCACCGACGGCGTTGACCAAAAGTCTTGAGGCGGTCAGCGCACTGAGGCCGTCGATATCGTTTGGCGGGTAGAATTCGACCAGGTCAAACCCAACGATCCTTGCGCGTCTGCCCAGCCCCGCAATCAGATCGATCACCTGCGTGTAGGTGAGCCCGCCGGGCGTGCGCGCGGCAACGCCGGGCATGATGGCCGGGTCGAGGCCGTCACAGTCCAGCGTGACGACGCAGCGCGCGCCTTGCGGAATATGCCTCAATGCGGCCGAGATACCTTCTGCGTGGACCTCGCGCGCTGTGACAAAGCGGCTGCCATAGGATTGTGCAGCCTCGATTTCGTTTATGCCGGCGCTGCCGACGGAACGCAGGCCAACCTGAACGAGGCCCGCAACATGTGGCATCTCGCTGATGCGGCGCATCGGGCTGGAGTAGCCGTAGCGCTCGCCGTCGACCTCATCGCGCCAGTCGATATGGGCATCTATCTGCAGCACCCATAGGGGTCCCTGATCAGCGAAGGCGGCGAGGAAGGGGATCGGTAGGGAATCATCACCGCCAAGCAGGATCGGAATGGCTGGCAGTGCCAGGATCGAGCGTGTTTGTGCCTCGATCCGTGCCCGGTTGCCTGCGTTGTCGTGCAGCCGGGTGTCGATATTGCCGATGTCGGTGCAGCAAACCGGCTGACCCTCGAATAGCGGTCCGCCGAGATCGAAGTCCCAGTGGCCGACGAGGCCGGCATCTTCCTGACTGGCTGCGCGAATGGCATCGGCGGCTCCGGTGTACCCGCTGCTGTCCTTGCCAGGGTAAGTGCTGCCGTGTCCGGCACCGAAGATCACAGCACGTGGTGTCCGGTTTTCCGGAAGCTGTGCGGGAAAGTCGAGAAAAGGCACTCGGTCGGTCCTGTTCGGTTTCTTGCGGGCGGTATACTGCAGAAAGGCAAATTCCCAGGCGTTTGAGAATGCTTTCGATGCCTGACAGCATCGGCCTCAGCTTAATCGAAGGCCGGGGTCTGCCAAAGTTCAAGGACAAAAACCGGCTCCCGCGTCAGCTCTTGCCGGCTGGGGAGCGGAATTTGCATTGCGGCGCACAATAGTTATACTTGCTCATTCCCAAGTTCATTTTTCCTGAACGGAAAAATTCCGCACATTTGTGCTCAGAATTCCTGAGGAGGATAATTTATGCCCGTCGCCAGGTCCTTGGAAACGGCTGAGGAAATTTCAGATATTGCTTTCGGATTTATGGGCTCCAAGGCTCTTTTTTCTGCACTTCATGTAGATTTGTTTTCACTGCTTTCCGAAAAGACCTTGACGCCACAGCAAGTTGCTGAAGAAAGCGAGCTTGATCTTGATCGCGCCACAACACTGTTGACCGCGCTTACGAGCCTCGGGCTGGTGCGCCGGGAGGGAGCAGGCTTCACCAATTCGCCCGCAGCGGAGGCGTTTCTGGTGAAAGGACGGAAGTATGATTTCGGCGACTATCTGCGGTTTCAGATCGACAAGCAGATGTACCCCTTCATGACGCAGCTCAATGACGCCCTGACGGACAGTCTGGAGGACGACCAGGTTGCTTCCTACGAGACCTGGTTCAGCGACCCGGAAGAAGCACGGCTTTATTCCCGGTCCCAGCATGCAGGCTCGCTTGGGCCCGGGCGGGGACTTGCCAAGCTCGTGGATCTGTCCGCTGCCAAGCAGTTGCTGGACGTTGGCGGTGGCACCGGGGCCTTCTCGATTTCGCTTTGCAAGGCGTATCCGGGACTGCGATCAACCGTTCTGGATTTTCCGAATGTCGCCAAGGTGGGCGAAGAGTTCATTGCCGAAGAAGGCCTGCAGGACCGCATCCGCTACGCGCCGGGCAATGCCCTGAAGGACACATGGCCGGACAGCGCGGACGCAGTGCTGATGTCCTATCTCTTTTCCGGTGTCCCGGGCACGGCCATTCCCGGGCTTGTGCGCAAGGCCTTCGAGGTTCTGACACCGGGCAGTGACTTCATGGTGCATGATTTCATGGTCGACGAAAACCGCGACGGGCCGAAGCTGGCCGCGCTCTGGCAGCTTCAGCACACCGCCTTCAACCCGGAAGCCCGTTCGATCACGAGTTCCTACGTTGCCGGCTTGATGGAAGCCGCCGGCTTCACGGATATCGCGGTTGAAGTGATGATCCCGGGCATGACGATGCTGGTGCACGGCCGCAAGCCGGAATAACATCACGCGGCAAACTGCGGCAAATGGGCATGATGTCCGTTTGCCGCAGTGCCTGGAACAGGCAAACGGATTAGGGACAAACTCTACGTGTTTTCCCTAAGATCCGGAGAAGAGATGTCTGCTTCATCTGCCCCCAAGGAAGTCCTGGTGCTACGGCTGCTTCTGGCCGTGCCCATCTTGAACCTGTTTCTCAAGGAAGCGCTTTATGGCGCGGAAGATGCCAAATACTGGTTCATCGCCAATCTCGCGATGATCTGGGCGGTGTCGATCTATGCCTTCGGATACCCGGCGATCATCCTGCCGGCGCTGACCATGGTGCCGATGGCCTTCTTGTGGATCCTGGACGTCTGCCGCTGAGGCACAGCTCGCATGCGAGGCATGGCAAGACAGGATCGCCAACCGCAAAGCGTGTTGCCGTCTTGAGGACGCAGCACGCTTTTGCGTCTTAACAGGGCCGACTAATTGTCCGGTTAGCGCTTGCGGCGTTCGACGAACACCGTGCCCTTGAAGGAGAACACCAGCGTACCGTCCTGATTGAAGGCCTGCATGTCGGAATGAACGAGACCCCAGTCCGGGCGGGTCCGGCTTTCGGTCTTGCCGGTGACCACACGCCGGTAGCGCAGCGTGTCACCAACAAAGACCGGCCTGATCCACTTGAGATCCTCGAACCCGGGCGAGGGGCCGATATTGGCTGGTGTTTGCCCTGCCGCCAGCGCTTCTTCCTGAAGAGCCTTGTGCCTGGCTACCCAGAGCTTCATGAATACCGCTGCCGTGTGCCAACCGGAAGCGCACAGGCGACCGAAATGGGTCTGCGCGGCAGCCTCCTCGCTGAGATGAAAAGCCTGCGGATCGTATTTTTCCGCAAAGCGCACGATGTCTTCCCGGGTGAAGGTGTGTTCCCCAAGGTCAAGCGTGTCACCGACTTCAATATCTTCGAAAAAGGCACTCACCGGGCGACCTCCCGTCTTGCGAACAGGTTCGGGTTTTCCCAGACGAGCACTTCGATGCCCTTCTGGTTCTTGGCCGTCACGCGAATGTTGACAAGGCCAAGGTCCGGTTTCGACCGCAAGTCTCTTGTGTCGAGTATTTCGACCCGGGCCGTTAGACAGTCACCTGGATGAACGGGACGCTTCCACTGCAGCTTGGTGATACCCGGCGAACCACGGCCGCTTGTTCTGGTCAGGAAATTTTCGGCAAGCAGGCGCATCACCATCGAACCTGTATGCCATCCGGAGGCAGCGAGCCCACCGAGGATGGATGCCTTGCCGGCCTCTTCGTCGAGGTGGAAAGGCTGCGGATCGAACTCGGCAGCGAAATCGATGATTTCGTCCCTGCTGACGGTGAGGGAGCCCAGCTCGAAGACCTGACCAGGTTCGAAGTCTTCAAAATAAAGGAGATCGGTCATGAATTCCGGTGGTGTTGGCAGTCCGCGGAAACGCGATGGTTCGCGTTCCCGCCTTGAGATTGGAAGAAAAGATCAGTCGTAATAGATCTCGTTATCATCCATGTAGACGTTGCTGGCTTCGCAGATATCGATGTCGATCGGATCGTCGAGAACTTCGGTATCGTCGTCGGCCAGCCAGCCGACCTGGAAGGTCTGCGCGCAATTGCCGGTGTCGGCGGCGAACTCGGCTTTCGCGCTTTCACCCGGCGAAAGCGGTCCGGACAGCCAGTTGTCCGACCAGCCGTCGCCGTCATTGGTGTAGAAGCCGACGACGACGTTGTCTTCGGTGTTGTTGTAGATCTGGAAGTACCCTTGCGAGCCGGTTCCCTGTGCGACGGCTGCAGTCGCAGACGCCAGGAGGGCAAGGCCGAGAGTGGCAGATTTCAGTAGCTTCATGGCACGTTTCCCAGGTGGGCAGCCTTGCTGCCCGACAGTGTTGCGTTCAGAAGCTAGTCCCAGCCGTATCGGAAGTAAAACTAAATCCGCCAGCCTTCGTTCTTGCCTGGATCGCCGGTTATACGGTCACGTATTTGCGCCAGTTGTGCTCTTCTTGGAAGCCCAGAACCTCGCGGATCTTGCGGTTCGAAAACAGGGCCTCGTGCTCGCCGAGTTCCCGCCTCAGCGGCACGTCGGGGAAGAAGCGCTTGAGGATTTCCGCATTCGGAATATCGACGGAATTCGTGTCGTTGCCGGCGTTGAAGACCTGGTAGCCGAGCCCGTCCTTTTCGAGGCAGCGGTCGACGATCTGACCGAGGTCGCGCGCATCGATATAGCAGAAGATGTTTCTGCGGCGTTGCGCAGGATTGGCAAAGAAATCCGGGAACCGGTCGTATTCGTGCGGCTCGATGACATTGCCGATCCGCAGCGCATAGATATCGAAGCCGGACCGGCGCTGGAAGGCGCGGGCGGTCTGTTCGTTGACCACCTTGGAAAGCCCGTAACTGTCCATCGGGTCGACGTCATAATCTTCTTCGACGGGTAGCACCTTCGGGTCGACCACGCCATCGGCGAAACAGACGCCGTAGGTGGTTTCCGAAGAGGCGATCACGATCTTGCGGATGCCGAGCTTCACGGCGGCTTCAATGACGTTGTATGTGCCGATCGTATTGACTTCGAAGGTTCTGTTGTCCGGATGAATGAGAATGCGCGGCACGGCCGCGAAATGGACCACCGCATCGAAAGTTGGCACCCCGTTGCCCGGTTCCAGTTCATCGAAATTGGCGTAGCTGGTCATGACGTTGAACATTTCACCCGATGAGGTGATGTCGGCAATGAGGTTGTCGACACCTGGATGATCAAGCGGTTTCAGGTCGACATTGACGACGCGATGTCCCTGCGCCAGCAGATAGGGAATGACGTGCCGTCCGGCCTTGCCGGAACCGCCGGTGAACAGAATGCGTTTCTGGGTGGTCATGGTTCAACTCCCCTGTTTTTGAGTTGCGTACATCATGGCCATTCCGACGCCGGAAGCCAGTGCCTGTTTTGTCTTTCTGGAAGAAAGACCTTGTTCTTCCGGAATGTGCCGGTGTGAGGGGCTGGAAGTCAGCAAGATTTATCAAAAAGCATAGTGCTAGGGTCCCATCAATCGAACGGGGCCAAGTCCATGACCAATCACGAAAAGCTCACACTCTCACCGCGAGACAACGGCTATGTCCGCCGTTTCACAAGGGTGATCGAATATATCTACGCCAACCTCGACGAGGATCCTGATCTGGCGAGGCTTGCCGAGGTGGCAGCCCTTTCTCCCTCACACTGGCACAGGGTCTGGCAGTCGACCTACGGCGAATCCATCTTCGCGACGGTCAAGCGTCTGCGCCTTCATCGTGCCGCGGGAGACCTTGCCTATACGGACCTGGCCTTGCCCGTCGTCGCAAAACGGGCCGGTTACGGCAGCCTGGAGGCTTTTTCACGCAGCTTCAAACAGGCTTACGGCCAGACCCCCACCACCTACCGCTCCTCCGTTTCCTCGCGCCGGGTTCAGCCGGCCAACGGCGGTGCACCACTTCCCAAACAGAAAGGACCAGCTCCAATGCATGACGTTTCCGTCAAAACCCTTCCGTCCGAAACCCTGGCCGTGCTGCCTCACCGAGGCGCCTACATGGAGATCGGCAAGGCGTTTGAGACACTTTTCGGCATTCTGGTGAGCCGTCAGCTGGTCGACCGGATCGGTGCGATGAAGGCGCTCTATTATTCCGACCCGACCCATGTTGCCGAAGATGATCTGCAGTCGGCTGCCGGAGCGGTCATAAACGATAGCTTCCCGGTCGATGCTCCGCTCGAAAAGCGGGAAACGCGTGCCGGTGACTACGCGGTGCTGCGTTACAAGGGACCCTACGCCGACATGAAATGGGCCTACGAGTGGCTTTACGGCGAGTGGCTGACGCAGTCCGGCCGTGAACCGGACGATGCGCCCTGTCTCGAAGTCTATCTCAACAACCCGCGCGACACGGCGCCGGCGGACCTTCTGACCGACATCTGCCTGCCTCTGAAGCCTGCTGCCTGAGCTCTGCTTCAGAGCGGCCAGAACAGCAGGATGGCCGGGATGCTGACGGCCAGGACGAGGATCTCGAGCGGCAGGCCCATACGCCAGTAGTCGCCAAAGCGATAGCCGCCCGGGCCCATGATGATGGTGTTGTTCTTGTGGCCGATCGGCGTCAGGAACGCACAGGACGATGCAACCGCCACCGCCATCAGGAACGGATCGGAGTTCACCTGAAGGGAATTGGCGATCTGGACCGAGATGGGCGCTGCGATCAGGCAGGTGGCAACGTTGTTCAGGAAATCGGAAAGGGTCATCGTCACCACCATCAGGATGGCGAGGGTGACCCAGGCCGGAGCCGTCGAGGTGAGGGCGAGAATACCGTCGGCGATCAGCTGAGCGTTGCCTGCTTCCTCAAATGCTTGTCCAAGGGGGATCAACGAGCCGAGCAGCACGATCACCTTCCACTCCACGGACTGATAAACCTCCGACCCGCTGATCAGGCCGGCGGCGGCATAAAAAATCACACAGGCAGCCAGGGCAACCGGGAGATAGGCAAGGCCAGCAACGGCTGCTGCAATCGCAACGGCAAAGCCTGCGATGGCCAGCCAGGCCTTGTTGCGCTGCATAACGCCCGTCTTGCGTCCTTCCAGAGGCAGGACACCAAGCCAGGCGCAGGCGCTTTCCAGCCGCTCCGGGGTGCCCAGCAGTAGGAGCACATCCCCCGGGCGTATCTCTTCGTGGCGAACGCGTTTCTGTACACGGCGACCCTGCCTGGAAATGCCGAGCAAGGTAACGCTGTGGCCGTAAAGGAGACGCATGTCGAAACTCGACCGGCCGATGATCCTGGCATTGTCCGGCGCGATTGCCTCGATCAGTGACAGGGCGTCGTTGTTCAGGCCGCCCTTGTGTTGTTCTGAGCCGGCGAATTCCAGCTTGGCCGCGCCCATGAAGGCCTCGATAGCCTTGGGGTCGCCTTCCACGAACAGGTAATCTCCGGACTTGATCGCCTCGCGGCGGGCAAACCCGCGTACACGCCGGCCATTGCGGATGAGGCCGATGATGGCGACATCCTTCTCGTCGGCAACTGGGTAAAGATCGCCGACGGTAAGCGGCTTTTCTTCCGAGATTTCCCCGACCTTCAGTTCGGCCGCATAAAGGCTTTCGGCAAAGCCCTCCTGTTTCGGCTTGTCCCGGAAATGGCGGGGCAGCAGGCGCCAGCCGAACAGGGCAACAAAGGCAATGCCTGTCACTGCGACCACGAGGCCGACAGGGGCAAAATCGAACATGGAAAAGGGCGCACCAAAGGCATCCGAACGATACTGCGCGATGACGATGTTTGGCGGTGTTCCGATCAGGGTGATCATGCCGCCGAGGATGGTTGCGAAAGACAGGGGCATCAGGGAGAGGCCGGGCGAACGTTCCGCCTTCTTGGCCGCCTCCATATCGAGCGGCATGAGCAATGCCAGCGCGGCCACGTTATTGATGATTGCCGACAGGCTGGCGCCGACGATGGCCATCAGACCGATATGCCGCGACAGGCCTCTGGAAGCGGAAATCACCACGCCCGCAATCAGTTCCACGGCACCTGAGTTCATCAGCCCGCGCGAGACGATCAGCACGAGGGCAATGATCATGACGGCGGAATGGCCGAAGCCGGAGAAGATTTCCTCGGAAGGGACGAGACCCAGGAACGCACCCAGGATCAACGCGCCAAAGGCAATGAGATCGAAGCGGATACGGCCCCAGACCAGCAGTGCGAAGACAGTGCCGAAGAGGACGAACAGGGCAATCTGGTCAAAGGTCACGAACAGGCTCCGGCAAAGACTTCAAAATCCGGGTTCGACCTGAACATGGCCGACCCGCAATCTCAAGACCACTTAAAGGACTTGGTCCGTCTTCCTTTGCATTTCCGGCCGAACGGAGCTGGACAGCGCCGTTGCCGGAGAAACCGGGACCACGACTTCTAAACACGGATTGCCACCAAAAGGTTCCGCAGCTTTCAAGGGCGTGAGAAGGCCAATAAGACCAGGCCCGGAAAGCGGCTGCTTTCCGGGCCCTTGCAATGCGGCAATACCGGGGATCTCAAAGCGCGCGCGAAGGCCCACCCGGGCCTGTCAAATGACCCTGACGGTCAGCTCCGGCAAGCCGTCGATGGTCGCCAGCATGAGGTCGCCGCGCTGGACGGAGCCGACACCAGCGGGGGTTCCGGTCAGGATGACGTCGCCCGCACCAAGCTGGAACAGCTCGGACAGCTTGGCGATGATTTCCGGTATTTTCCAGATCAACTGGTTGAGGTCGCCTTCCTGGCGAAGCTCTCCGTTCACGCTGAGAGCAATCCGGCCCTGGTCGAGGAAGCCGCTGTCTGCCGCCGGCATGATCCGGCCGATAGGGGCAGAGCGTTCAAAAGCCTTGGCGGCTTCCCACGGGCGCCCCGCCTTCTTGGCCTCCGCCTGCAGGTCGCGGCGGGTCATGTCGAGGGCAACGGCGTAGCCGTAAACATGTTCAAGTGCACTGGCTGCCGGGATGCTGCGCTTGCCGGACTTCAGAACGACCGCGAGTTCGACCTCGTGATGCACGTCGCTGGACAGGGGCGGATAGGGAAATTCGCCGGAAGGATCGAGGTTATCCGGGTTCTTCTGGAAGAAGAACGGCGCTTCCCTGTTAGGATCGTGGCCCATCTCCACGGCATGAGCGGCATAGTTTCGACCGACGCAATAGACCCGGCGGACTGGAAAACCCTTCTGGCTTTCACTGACGGGGAGGATCGTGGGGAAGGGAGCCGGAATGACGGTCGACATCGCAGACACTTTCGAGAATTGACGAAAGCCTGCTTGTACCGGGTTCGGCAGCATCCTGTCGAGCGGGAGTTATGTTCGCCCCGGTGGAGCCAGCCTTTGCCGTGCGATTTGTTGGGCACACCAGAGGCGTTCAGACCGGAACGCAGGTGGTCCTGTTGCCCTGCACTACGTTGGAGCCGGCTCCGCTTCTTCGTCCTGGCTGATACTACCGTCCTCCGAAGGCATGAACCAGATGACCACGAAGGCCAGCAGGCCGGCAGCGATCATGTAGAACGCCGGCGCGAGCTGCAGGTGAGTCTTGTCGATCAGATAGGTGGCAAACAGCGGTGCCGTGCCGCCAAAGAGCGCCAGCGGGATGTTATAGCCGATGGAATAGCCTGTCACGCGCACGGACACAGGGAACTGGCCGACCATGGCGGCCATGAGCGGGGCAAAGAAGGCGGTGAGAATAACGGCCATGCCGAGCTGGCCCAGAATGACCATGACCGGATCCGGATGATGCACCAGCCAGAACATCGGCAGGGCGAAGAGGGCGACACCGCCCGATCCGAACAGCAGTATGGTTCTTCGGTCGATCCTGTCGGCGAGATAGCCGACAATAGGCAACAGCAGCATGAAGACGACCATCACGCTGGTGTTGATCGTCAGGGCCCGGCTTTCCGTGAACTTGACGTAGTCGACCAGGTAGGACGTGAGATAGACGAACGTCAGATAGAAGCCGACACCGTTGAGGATGTTGCACGCTATCGTCCGCAGCAGGGCGGGTCGGTGGTTGCGCAGGACCTCGCCAACCGGAGCACTGACAGGATCGTGCGAGGAGGGCGGTTGATCCCTTTCTTCTGCCTTGGTGCCGCTTCGGATCATGAAACCGGTCAGGCCGACCAGCAGACCGAAGGCGAAGGGAATGCGCCATCCCCAACTTCCCAGATCGTCCGCCGGCAGGAGGCCGGTTGCCAGTGCCGCCACGCCGGAACCGAGCAGAATGCCGAATGTTGCCCCGACCAGGGCCCAGGAAACCGTGAAACACCGACGCTTGGGCGGGGCTATCTCGTAAAGATAGACGGTCGAGCCGGTGTATTCGCCGCCGACGGAAAGCCCCTGCAGCAACCGCAGCAGCGTCAGCAGCACGGGTGCGGCAATGCCAATCTGGTCGTAGGTCGGCAAGAAGGCGATCAGCGTCGTCGGAATGGCCATCAGGGCGACGGACAACAGAAGGGCCCGGCTGCGGCCGGTCTTGTCGGCAATATGGCCGAGCAGCAGACTGCCGATGGGACGCATGAGGAAGCCTGCCGCAAAGACACCGAAGGTGCTGATCAGGCTGACGGTCGGATCGTCACTCGGGAAAAACTGTTGCGCAAGGATGGGGGCAAGATAGCCGTAGACGGCGAAATCGTACCATTCCAGCGTGTTTCCCACCGTTCCCGCAATGATCTTGCGGATCCTGGTGTCGCTTCGTCCCGCCATATTGGCCCCTCCTGCAGGTCGAATTCCCGTATGTCCGGGTAACCCTAGAGGGGATGTCTTTATCTTCCGTTTCCGTGCCTTCTGAGGAAGGCGGCTGACCGGGAGGTGGAAGCGGACTGGAAACGCGCAGGCGGCGCTTGGCTGCCTGCGCGGGATTTCGTCAGGTGTTGAACTTGAAGAGCAGGACGTCGCCGTCCTTGACGACATATTCCTTGCCTTCGTCGCGAGCCTTGCCCGCTTCCTTGGCTGCGGTTTCGCCGCCGAGGCCGACGTAATCGTCGTAGGCAATGGTCTGCGCGCGGATGAAGCCGCGTTCGAAATCCGTATGGATGACGCCGGCTGCGCCCGGGGCCTTGGTGCCTTCGGTGATGGTCCAGGCGCGGGTTTCCTTCGGGCCTGCCGTGAAATAGGTGATCAGGCCCAGCAGGCCGTAGCCCGCGCGGATCAGCCGGTCGAGGCCCGGCTCTTCAAGCCCGATGGTCTCCAGGAACTCTTCCTGTTCTTCCTTGTCGAGCTGGGAGATTTCCGCCTCGATGGCCGCGGAAATCACGACGGCGGCAGCGCCTTCTGCCTTCGCCTTTTCGGCGACCTTGGCGGAGAGGGCATTGCCTTCGCCTGCGGATGCTTCGTCGACGTTGCAGACGTAGAGAACCGGCTTTGCAGTCAGGAGGTTCAGACCCTTCAGGATCTTCTCTTCATCCGGACCGGACACTTCTAGAACGCGTGCCGGCTTGCCGTCCTGCAGCAGGGCCAGCGCGGCTTCCATGACGGGCAGCACAGCCTTGGCTTCCTTGTCGCCGCCGGAGGCCTTTTTCTTCAGCGGCGCAATGCGGCGCTCAAGGCTTTCCATGTCGGCGACCATGAGTTCGGTCTCGACCGTTTCGGCATCGGCGATCGGGTCGACGGTTCCTTCCACATGGGTGATGTCGTCGTCTTCAAAACAGCGCAGCACGTGTGCGATGGCATCGACTTCGCGAATGTTGGCCAGGAACTGGTTGCCGAGGCCTTCGCCCTTGGAGGCGCCGCGCACGAGGCCGGCGATGTCGACAAAGGTGATGCGCGTCGGAATGACTTCCTTGGACCCTGCAACTTGACGGATCGCGTAGAGGCGCGGATCCGGAACGGCAACTTCGCCCGTATTCGGCTCGATGGTGCAGAACGGATAGTTGGCAGCCTGTGCAGCTGCCGTCTTGGTGAGCGCGTTGAAGAGTGTGGACTTGCCGACATTCGGCAGTCCGACAATGCCGCACTGGAAACCCATGGGAGTTCGCTTTCGGTTGGTCTTGAGACTTTGCAGCGCTAAATGCCCGAGCCGGGTCAAGAGGTCAAGGCTTTGGCGGACTGCGGGCGGGTGTTTGTCAAGAGCATGTCAGGATGAAGCGGCAAAAGGAAAGGCGTTCGGCGATGTGATCCGGCTGAAAGCTTCCCTCCGGTTGTTTATCGGTTATAGTCGTGTGGGTGTTTTGGGCGATTGTTTTGGGAATTGGGACGCGATGATTTTCAGTCGCAAGAAACACGGGTTTCTGTGTGCATTTTCCGGCAGCCTGTTTGCCACCCTGGCTGCCGTCACCACTTGTGCCACTGTCTTCTCGGCAAGTCCGGCATCGGCTCAAAGCTTCAATCCGCGTGATCTTACGGGCCTTCTGGGCGATGCGCCGATCGATCCTGCGCTGCTGGAAGGCGTCGGACAGGTAAATGTCACACGGGCCTATATCCCCGACGCGATCGACCTGTCGCCAATGATGCCACCACCCCTGCTGCAGACATACGGCAGCTGTGTTTCCTATGCCATCGGGTATGCCATGCGCGGCTATTACGCTGCGCTTGAAAACAACGTGGAGCCCGGCAACCGCACCTTCACGCCAAGTCCGGCGTTTCTCCATTCGCAGATCCGCAACCGGCAGGAGGCGTGTGAAACCGCCGGAAGTCATGCGCTTCTGGCGATGGCCTATTTCAAGGGCAACGGCTCTCCCGACCAGGACGACATTCCGGACGCCGCCATGTGCTCGGAACGGGTGGAAACCGCAACGATGGCCCCCGACAGGTTCCGCATTCGAGACTTCCTGTTCGTGTTCGACAAGGGGCGCCAGCGCCGCAACGCGACGGACCGGGATCTGGATGCGATCAAGCAGCAGCTGGCGGCGGGTAACCCCGTGGCCACCGGGTTCCTGATGGTCGGCGTGGTGCCGTCCTCCCAGACGCCGGACGGGGTGACGCTGCAATATTTGAAATCGGGAGAGATCTACCAGGGATCGCTCGGGCGTCACAGCGGGGCCGCCGGAGGACACCAGATGGTGTTCGTCGGGTACGATGAACGGCGTCAGGCATTCCTCGTCCAGAACTCCTGGGGGCCATACTGGTCCGGAGACGGGTATGGCTGGATCAGCTACGAGGCAACGAAGGCCGACATGCACAACGCGTCGATCATGCGCACGTCCATCGTGCCGCCGCGTCCGGTGCCAGGGCTGACCAGAACCGACCGGGACAATGAGGTGGCCTTTGCGGGGGATAGCTGCAGCAGCCTTTACGTGAGCGAAGATACGCCGGACGGCATGCCGCTGCTCGCCGGTTTCGTGAGTACTCAGGAAGCGCTCCGGAAACTGGAAGCGGAGTTTCCGCCCGAGCAGCTTCAGAAAATCGATGTCAGGCCCTGGCCCGTGTGTGAAGCCCTGAAGACCCTTGCCCGGCCACTGGCGGAACCTTCGCGACCGCGCATTCGGCTCCTGGGAGGCAGTGCGGATCTACGCTACGGAGATTCGCTGGCATTCGAGGTGACTGCACCGGATTTCGCCTCGTTTCTCTACATCGTCTATCTGCAGGCCGACGGCACTGTGGTGAACCTCTTGCCGCGTCGCGGTCCGGTACGCCAGCAGGTGCAATTCGGCGACCGTTTCGTCTATGGCGATGGCCGGCAGGGGCGTCAGAAGTTCACCGTGCAGCCCCCTGCCGGATCGGAAGCCATTATCGTGATTGCAGCTCATAGCCCCGTCATCCAACTGGAAGAACTGGAAAACGGCGGATCCGGGCAATTCTCCATGCCTGTGAGCGCTGAAGGCGGCGCCGGTACCGCGGACGATAGATATTTCCTGACGGCATTGCGGGCAGGGATGGCGGACCGGCCGGACGAAATGAGCCTGCCACGTGAGATTTCTGCAGCCGTCCTTCATTTGACGATCCGGGAAGAGTGACACTCAAAGGTTTCGACATGCGCTTTCTTATCGAATTTGCGACCGCCCGCCTGGCATTGGCACCCGTTCTGGCGCTGCTGGTCCCCTTGATGCTGCCAGCCGGCGTCTCCGCTCAGTCCGTCACGCCGGATCAGATCATCAACGCGTTGTTGCCAGACGCCGGCGCGCCGAAATCCCGGTCCATGCGAAAGCAGGAACCGCACCCGTTTCGCGGGATCAGCATCGAGGGCCAGTTGCCGCCGGAAGTGGAGCTGCCGCGCATCAATCTGACGGTCAATTTCGAGTTCGATTCCGCCTCACTGACCAACGACGGCATTCTGACGTTGCAGGCGCTCGGACAGGCCTTGCAGGATCCACGGCTCAGGAACATGCGTTTCCAGATCGCCGGGCACACGGACCTGCGCGGCACGTCGGCCTATAATCTGGACCTGTCGAAACGAAGGGCCTTCATGGTCGCGGAGTTTCTGGCTGCGTTCTATACGATCCCCCGTGAACGGCTTGTGCCGGTGGGGTACGGCGAAAGCCGTCCTGTCGATCCGGGCGATCCGGCCAGCGGCCGCAACAGGCGTGTGGAGATCATCAACGTTCAGCCGCTGTCCTGACCGCCAAAGGCAGGCAGCCCGGTTGTGCTGGTGTTCTTGGAGGGACCGGCCTCAGTCGCCGCCGCCGAGCAGCTTCTTCAGCATGTCAGCCATGGGCCCTGACTTGGGTAAATTGACTGACTTGCCTTGCCGGGCCTGGCGGATATGGCTCTGGCCCTTGGGTTTGGCTGGTGCGGGGGTGCCCTGTCCGGGAGCAACGGCCTTGGCGGCTCCGGTCGTGCCATCCTTTGCCTTGCCGTCCTGGCTCTTGCCCTTGCGCTGTGCCTTTTCCGGCTCCAGGGCCAGGGTCAACTTGTTGGCAAACTGGCTGTCCTTGCCTTCGGCCAGCAGTCCGGCCTGATCGGCGACTTCCATCAGGAGCGGCTCCAACCAGTCCCGATCGGCCTTTGCGAAATCACCCAGCACGTAGTTCGACACCAGCTTCTTGTCGCCCGGATGACCGATGCCGAGGCGCAGCCGGCGGTAGCTTTCGCCAATATGCGCCGTGATTGATCTCAGGCCGTTGTGGCCGCCGTGGCCGCCGCCGATTTTCATGCGGAATTTCGCGGGCGGCAGGTCGAGTTCGTCGTAGATGACGACAATGTCTGCCGGTTCGATCTTGTAGAAACGCATGGCTTCGCCGACAGAGCGGCCGGATTCGTTCATGTAGGTGCTGGGTTTCAGCAGCAGGACCTTTTCCGAGCCGAGGCGGCCTTCGGAAACCTGACCTTGAAAACGGGCTTTCCAGGGCTGGAAGCCGGAGTGGCGGCGATGGATCTCATCAACGGCCATGAAACCGATATTGTGCCGATTGCCTTCGTATTTGGCGCCCGGATTTCCCAGGCCGACGATCAATTTCATGGTGTGCCTTTCAAGGTAGAGCGTGCTGCATTTAGCGCAATGCAGACAGGCTGGCTAATCCTGAAACAAAAAAGCAGCCGATGGCGGCTGCTCTGCAAGTTTTCCCGCAAGGGGAAGGGAGGCGGAGGCCGCCTCCCGATTTTTGAAGCAAGGCTGCAGCTTATTCAGCTTCGCCTTCACCTTCTTCTGCTTCAGCTTCGTCGTCGGTCTCTTTCATACCGGCCGGAGCAGCGATCGTGGCGATGGTGAAATCGCGATCGGTGATGGTCGGCTGGCAGCCTTCCGGCAGCTTAACTGCGGAAATGTGCAGGCTGTCGCCCGGCTGTGCCTTGGCCAGGTCGATTTCGAGAGCTTCCGGAATGTTGTCGGCCGGAACGGTCATTTCGACGGTGTGGCGAACAATGTTCAGGACGCCGCCCTTCTTGATGCCCGGGCAGGTTTCTTCGTTCAGGAAGTGAACCGGAACTTCAACCGTCAGCGTGGAGCCCTTGGCAACGCGCAGGAAGTCGACGTGCATGACGTCGTCGCGTACCGGGTGCAGCTGGAAATCCTTGGCAATAACCTGATGCTTTTCGCCGTCCACATCGATGATACCGATGTGTGTAAGGAAACCACCCTTGTGCAGGGTAATGGTGGTTTCTTTCACCGGAATGGTGATCGGCAGTGCCTGTTTCTTGTCGCCGTAGATCACGGCAGGGAGAAGGCCTTCGCGACGCAGTGCCCGTGCGGCCCCCTTGCCCACCCGGTCCCGTGCCGACGCCTTCAGCTCATAGCTGGCAGCCATGGCAAAACTCCTTCGAGTGTATAGGTAACGGACCGGCGAACCACCGTGCCAGAAGACTCATGTTGTCCGGGATCGGTCCAGAAGCGCCTCCTCCAGGGGTGCAGGCGCGAGCGCGGATATACCCAAAGCGCAAGGAAAGTGCAAGTCCGCAGTCGCTCGTTTGTCGCAGGGAACTGCGGAAATTTCAAGCTGGTCACCTGCAAACCGGTCTGTAACACAGATTTGCTGAACCTTCCGGTTGACCGAATGGCTCGTCCGGAAGAGGCTGCGGTCCTCTGTGCGGGTGTGTCTCCCGCTGTCCGAAATCGTTTTCCTGACCTTCCCTGTCTGAAAGAATCGACCCCATGGCCATCGATGAAGACCTCAACGACCGTTTGCGCGAGGCGCTTGGAAACAGGGCAGGCATCAGCGAAAAAAGGATGATGGGCGCGATGTGCTTTTTGCTGCATGGCCACATGATCGCGGGTGCCGACCGCACCAGGGAGGGCGAACGGCGTTTCATCTTCCGTCTTGGCAAGTCCAGCCATGCTGCCGGGCTGGCACTGCCGGGTGCTGAACCGATCGTACAGGGCGGGCGCAGGTTGAGTGGCATGTTCTTCGTCGGTGAGGACGATTGCACCGACGAAGTTCTGCAAAACTGGCTGGATCTTGCCATCGCCAATGCTTTGACACTGCCGCCCAAAGGCGCCTGACCTATCCGTTGAGCCTTTTCGATGTGTCTGCCTGAAAGGCCGGGTCGGCTTTTTTGGCGAAGGAGACACGCCAGGGTTCAGCCAGCTCTTCAAGTTCTGACAGGGCCTTTGCCACCGCCGGATCCAGCCGAGGGTTGAACCGGGCGTGGATGACCTCGCGCAGGTTCCAGTCAGGACAGGGGCGTTCAACGACGGTCAACTCGTCGCCTGCCTGAAACGACCCTTCCTGCAGCACCCGGAAATACCAGCCGGTTCGGCCTGTCTTCTGGAAATGGGCTGCCTGCATGGGGTTGTCTGTATGCATGTTCAGCTTCCAGCAGGGCTGGCGGCCCTGGGAAATCTGCATGCGGACCGTGCCCGCCGACAGGATGTCGCCGATGCACAGGTCTTCCTCGGTAAAGCCTTCTGAAGCGATGTTCTCGCCGAAACCGCCGGGCTGATAGATTTCCGCCTTTTCCGGAAAGGCGTCCCGCCAGTGGGCATAATGCTCCGACGGATAGATATGCAGTGCCTTTTCCGGTCCACCATGCACGGAAAGATCCGCCTGACGGTCGGTGGTGATGCCGGTGGAGCTGACCTGGAGGATGCCATCTGCGCGGGTCTTGCGGATGGCAGACGGCTCCTTGCCCTCCCAACGGTGTTCTGGTTCTCCGGTGAAGAGGGAGACGATGCGGGCTTTGGCGGTCATGGCTGATGGCTTTCGGCTGGTGTGTGTTCGTGGCAGAGCTGTGCGGCATCGACAGGCGAGAGCGGCACGTTGAGCAGCTTGCAATAGCCCCCCGTTTCCCTTGCCTCGTGATGGCAGCAGGTGCTGCAGAGACCGAACGAGCGGCCACCCCGCTGGTGCAGCATCGTCAGGACGAGTGCTTTCAGGGACGAGGCCAGCGACGCGGCGACGTCCGGCGGCAAGGCGTCGATGACATTCTCCAGAGACGAAGGGTCCTGCAACAGGTCCCGGCCTGCCTGGGTGACGTCATAACGAATGCTGCGCTTGTCTTCGTCCGAACGCGTTTCGGCAATCAGCTCCTTGCGGGAAAGTGCCTTGAGGGTTTGCGAAGCCGTGCCGCGTGTCGTTGCCAGAAAATCGGCCACGTGCGAGGGCGCGCGTGAAAAGCGGTTTGCCCGGGCAAGATAGTTGAGCGCAGCAAACTGTGACGGGTTCAAAGGCCCGTTCCACTCCTCGGCAGCGGCAAGACGCGTCAACCGGTCGATCAGGTCGCGAATGGTCTGTGTGTCGGTTGGAGCAAACATGCTCTCTATGTAGCGAGTCGAAATTAAACTTGCAATAGTTTCGACTCGCTACTAATAAGGCTGCGTCCTCAATCAAGGAGAAAGCCGATGTACAAATCCATTTCCCAAGCTGTTTTGATCGCAGGTATGTCAACGATCGTCCTGCCGACTGTGGCATCTGCAGGCGGCAATCACGCGCTCCACCAGACGGGAGCAATCCTGTCGCAGGAAAACCCGGAGATCGACCCGAACTACGACATCCTGGCCGCCCATGTGCACCGCAAGGGGCGTGTCGTAACCTTCCACATGACACTGAAGGGAACGGCCGGTGCGAGCGTGCCGGAGGCAAACGGTGCGCTCGCAGGGGCGCCGGTGCAGTCCTATGTCTGGCCAACGTCACTGAAGCCGGAAACGGTCGGGTTTGAAGGGGGGAACGGCATCCTTGCGCTGGTGGCTACCAGCCATCCGGATTTCGACGACACACCGCTTTTTGATGAAGATGGCGACGGCGACCTTCTGAACGATGGCGCGAAATGGCACTCGCACTGGGTGGTGCTGACACCGAACGAGGCCTGCGGTGCCGGCGCACTCTCCGTGCAGGATATTCCCGATGGTACCAACCCGAAGATGCCGGCCACCTGGCCGGGCCTGCCGATCTACATCGACAGCCCTGGATTTTCACCCGTGTTGGAGGCAGAGGAAATTACCCTCAACGTGGCCTTTGCCGATGAAAGCACTGTTGAGACCCTGTCGTATGACGGCGTCACGTCGGCCCTGCGGGTGAACCAGAACGTCCACGCCCCACTGCTGTGCGTCGTCGACGTCTTCGACGTTGCCTCCGGCGATCTCAGCCTGCCGGGAAAATTGACCGGGAACTGAACCGCATCAGCACCAACCACTCACCGCGTCATTGCCGGGCTCGTCCCGGCAATCCATGCCATGACCGGGCTGGGTTCCAAGGTCTTATCTGGGGCAGGGAAACGGCGTGGATGCCATGGTCGAGCCATGGCATGACGGGAGAAGGGGGCTCTGAGGCGCAGGGGGCGAACTTGGAAAAACGGTCAGCCCTCGTGCGGAGCGTAGGAGGCCGGGTCGACCTGGGCCGGACGTCCGGGGAGGGTGAGTTGCGCCTGCCGGGCCGGGGTTGTTGCGATCACCTTGCCGGACTTGACGACCGCAAGACGCGTTGCCTTCAGGCGAATGGCCTCGATCGTGTCGCGGGCCTGCAGCAACACGAAATCCGCCTTGCAGCCTTTGTCCAGGCCGTACCCGTCCAGGTTCATCGCCTTGGCCGGATGCGCGGTGACGCAGTCGTAGCAGTAGCGGATGGCGTCGCGGCTGGTCATCTGGGCAACGTGAAGCCCCATGGAGGCGACCTCCAGCATGTCGCCGGAGCCCATCGAGTACCAAGGGTCCATCACACAGTCGTGGCCGAAGGCGACGTTGATGCCGTAGGATCGCATCTCCGGAACACGGGTCTGGCCGCGGCGCTTTGGATACGTGTCGTGCCGACCCTGCAACGTGATGTTGATCAGCGGGTTCGCAATGGCATGTACTTCCGCTTCGGCGATCAGCGGCAACAGCTTGGAGACGTAGTAATTGTCCATGGAATGCATGGACGTCAGATGCGATCCGGCAACGCGGCCCTGCAGCCCGAGGCGCTGGGTCTGATAGGCGAGCGTCTCGATATGGCGCGACATTGGATCGTCGGTCTCGTCGCAGTGCATGTCGACCATCAGCCCGCGTTCTGCCGCGATTTCGCACAGCCGCGCGACCGACCGGGCACCGTCGTCCATGGTGCGTTCGAAATGCGGAATGCCACCGACGATGTCGACGCCCATGTCGAGTGCCGTCAGAAGGTTCTTCTCGGCGGTGGCAGAGCGGTAGAGCCCGTCCTGGGGGAAGGCGACCAGTTGCAGGTCGATGTAGTCCTTCACCTTCTCTCGCACTTCCAGCAGGCCTTTGACGCCGGTCAGCCTGTCGTCGCACACATCCACATGGGTGCGGATTGCCAGCAGTCCCTGCGAGACGGCCAGATCGCAATATCTCAGGGCCCGCTCAACAACGGTATCGACGGTCAGGATCTCCTTCAGTTCTCCCCAAAGCGCGATGCCTTCCAGCAGCGTGCCGCTGCGGTTCATGCGCGGCAGGCCGAGCGACAGCGTCGCATCCATGTGGAAGTGGCTGTCAACAAACGGCGGCGACACGAGGTGTCCACCAGCATCGATCACCTGGCCGGCGTCCGCCGTGATCCCGGTTTCCACAGCCTCGATACGGCCGTTCCGGCAGGCAATGTCGATGCCGTGGCGGCCGTCGGGCAGGTTGGCGTTCTTGACGAGGAGATCGAAACTCATGGGACTGTCTCAGCGTTGACCACGGAAGTAGGGCACAAGAAGAGCCCTTGGATAGTCTGCCCGGCGGGCAACGACAATCAGCGCGGCGATGGAAAGCAGATACGGCATCATCAGGAACACCTGGCCGGGAATGAAACTGCCGACCTCGGTCTGAAGACGCACCTGGAAGGCATCAAAAGCCCCGAAGAGCAGGGCGCCGATCAGGGCCTTGCCGGGTCGCCAGGAGGCGAACACCGTCAGGGCGATGCAGATCCAGCCACGGCCGTTGACCATGCCGAAGAAAAACGCGTCGAAGGCCGACATGGTCAGGAAGGCGCCGCCAAGCGCCATGATCGCGGAGCCCGCAACCACCGTACCGATGCGGATCGCATAGACCGAGAGGCCCTGCGATTCCACGGCAGCCGGATTGTCGCCGACCGCCTGAATGGCCAGGCCGAGCGGGGTTCGGTAGAGCACATAGGCCGTAACCGCGACCAACAGCAGGGCAAGGAAGGTCAGGGGCGTCTGCTGGAACAGGGCAGGCCCGAGGAACGGCAGGTCGCTCAGGCCCGGAATGTCGAGCGGCTTGAAAGCCTCGATCCGGGGCGGGGACGAGACGTCCGGCAGGGCCGTCCGGTAGATGAAATAACTGAGCGAAGTGGCAAACAGCGTCACACCAATGCCCGAGACGTGCTGAGATAGCCCGAGAGGCACGGTCAGAATGGCGTGGATCAGTCCGAAGAAGGCGCCGGCCATCGCCGCGACCAGAACGCCGCCCCACAGGCCTGCGCCAAGCCAGACCGCCATCCAGCCGGCCATGGCACCGGCGGTGAAGATGCCTTCGATGCCGAGGTTGAGGACGCCGGCACGTTCGCAAACAAGCGCTCCGATGACACCGAAGATCAGCGGGGTCGCGATGCGGAGCGCGGCCGCCCAGAAGTTGGCGGAGATGAGAATGTCGAGGATCTCGGTCATTCTGCCGCCTCCGGGTTTGCCTGGCTGCCGACAAAGCGGATCTTGAAGCGCAGGAACAGACCGGAGACCAGGACGCACAACAGCGCCATGGCGACGATCAGGTCTGCCAGATAGTTGGAGACACCAGTGGCACGGGACATGGAATCGGCCCCTACAAAGATGCTCGCGATGAAAAGAGCCGCCAGAACGACACCGGCCGGGGATAGCCCGGCAAGCATGGCGACAACGATGCCGGAATAGCCGAAACCGGGCGAAAGGTCAGCGGTCAGATAGCCTTTCAGACCGGCAACTTCACCAACGCCGGCGAGCCCTGCCAGCGCGCCGGACAGAAGACCGACGCGAATGAAGGTTGCGGTGACCGGAATGCCGGCGTGACGGGCGGCAGCGGCGTTCTCGCCAACCGCGCGGATTTCGAAACCCCAGACGGTGCGTTTCAAGAGGAAATAGACGCCGAGCGATGAAACGAGGGCGATGACAAAACCCCAGTGAATGCGCATCCGGTCCATCAGCTTGGGCAAGGCTGCTTCATCGAGGATGGGTTCCGACTGTGGCCAGCCCATGCCCATGGGGTCCTTCATCGGGCCTTCCAGCATCATCTGCACGAAAAGCAGGATGATGAAGTTCAGCAGCAAGGTGGTGACGACTTCATCGACGCCAAGTCGTGTTTTCAAAAGGGTTGGACCAAGCATGACCAGCCCGCCGGCGAGCGCACCGGCAACAATCACCATGGGAATGAGAAGGTAGGGCGGTGCGGAAATGACGCCAGTGCCGACGGCAACCGCCGCAAGGGCGCCGGCATAAAGCTGGCCTTCCGCGCCGATGTTCCAGAGCTTGGCTCGGAAGGCGACGGCTGCCGCCAGGCCGGTGAGGATCAGCGGTGTCGCCCTTGTCAGCATTTCGGTGAAGGCAAAGAGTGAGCCGAAGGCGCCCTTGGCCATGAGGCTGTAGGCCTCGAACACCGACAAGCCGGCAAAGGCCATGGGGATGGCTGCAAGCACCAGGGCGGCAACAGCCGCGGCAATCGATACACCCAGCATTCGGGAAACGGAGGAGGGGCCACGCGGTTCGAAGCGGATCATGCTGCGTCCTCCGCATTGTGTCCGGCCATCCTGAGGCCGAGAGAGCCGCGGTCCAGTGTCTCACTGGGTTCGGCTTCGGAAAGATGCCCGCGGTGGATCACGGCGATCCTGTCGGAAAGGCGCATGAGTTCGTCGAGATCCTCCGAGATCAGGATGACACCGGCCCCGCGGTCGCGAGCCGCCAGCAGGCGCTTGTGAACATCGGACGTGGCACCGACATCCAGCCCGCGCGAGGGTTGGGCGGCCAGCACCACCTTTGGAACGGTTTCAAGGGTTCTGGCCAGTACGATCTTCTGGATATTGCCACCCGACAGCAGCCGCGCCGGGCTGTCCTCGCTCTGGCAGCGGATATCGTAGGCCTTGATCAGGTTGCGCGCCCGCTCCCGCATGGCGGAGAACCGCAGCAGACCGAGGCGCTGGTTTTCCGGTTTGCGGATGGCTTCGATGGCAAGGTTTTCCGAAACGCTCATCGCTCCGACAATGCCGTCGTGGTGACGGTCTTCGGGAATGCGGGCAAGGCCGTTGTCGATCATGGTTCGGGCACTCGCGTGGCCGATCACCGTGCCTTCCAGCGTCATGGATCCTTGGGTGAGCGGTTCCAGACCGGAAATGACCCGAGCAAGCGTCGTCTGGCCGTTACCCGAAACTCCGGCAATGCCGAGGATTTCACCGGATTTCAGCGTGAGTTCGACCGCGTGCAAGGCATCGCGGCCATGTCCGGCGGAGGCCTTGTTCAAGACGAAAAGCGGTGCGCCCGGTGTGCCGGGGGACCGCATTGTCTCGACAATGGCATGGCCGACCATCAACTCGGCCAGCTTGCGCCGGTCGCATTCCGCTGTCGGCAGGTCGGCGACCTTGCGGCCACCGCGCAGCACGGCAACCCGGTGCGAAGAGGCAAGGACTTCCGCCAGCTTGTGCGAGATGAAGATGATGCCGAGCCCGTCGTCGGCCAGCTTTTTCAAGGTCGCGAACAGAGTGTCGGATTCCTGGGGTGTCAGCACAGCGGTCGGTTCGTCCAGAACCAGCACGCGGGCATCGCGGTAGAGCGCCTTCAGGATTTCTACCCGCTGTTTTTCGCCGACGGAAAGCTGGGAAATACGGGCATCGAGGGAAACCGTCACGCCGGAGCGGGCCATCAGCTCTTCCAGTTTGCGGCGGGCAGGCGCCCGGGAAGAGGAAAGCGCGGCAAGCCGTTCCGTGCCCAGAAGGATGTTGTCGAGCGCGCTCAGGTTTTCGGCAAGGGTGAAGTGCTGGTGCACCATGCCGATGCCGGCCTGGAGCGCGGCATGCGGCGACCCTGGTTCCAGTTCGCTCAAGCCGGAGCCGTCCGGCGAAACCATGACCCGGCCTTCGTCGGCCACGTAGTGCCCGAAAAGGATGTTCATCAAGGTGGTCTTGCCGGCGCCGTTCTCGCCGAGAAGGGCAAGGATCTCGCCCTGTTTCAAATCGAGCGATACGTCGCCATTGGCCGTCAGAGCGCCGAAGCGCTTGGTGATGCCGTCCAATCGCAGCACGACACCAGCGTCCTGTGCCGGACCTGCCATATGATCCCCCCGGGAAAAGAATGAGTGCCGCGCTTGAACCCCGCGGCCGGGAATCGCCGGCGGTCATTGTGACCGCCGGACGTGGCAGGCGAAAGCCTACATGGTGGATTTCGGTTCGCTGTCGTTCACATTGACGCGGAACAGGCCGTCGAGGATTTCCTGCTCCTTGGCCTTTGCCGCGGAAACCGCGTCGGCAGGAGCAAGGCTTTCGTCCACAACGAAGCTGCCGCCGCCGTAGGACATGAAGCTGTAGGGGCCGAAATCGGCAGGTTCAAAGGTGTCGCTGGCGACAAGGCCGATCGCCTTGTCGATGGTCGGTTCCATGTGCCACAGCGCGGAGGACAGGATGGTGCCCGGATAGTCGCTTGCCGTGTCGATCACGTTGCCGATCGCCAGAATGCCCTTTTCCTTGGCCGCATCGGAAACGCCGAAGCGCTCTGCGTAGAGAATGTCCGCACCCTTGTCGATCATCGCGAAGGCAGCTTCCTTGGCCTTGGGCGGGTCGTACCAGGAGTTGATGAAGGTCACGAGGAACTTCACGTCCGGGTTCACGGAGGTTGCGCCTTCCATGAAGGCGTTCATCAGGCGGTTCACTTCGGGAATGGCGTAGCCGCCAACCATGCCGATGACATTCGACTTGGTGGTGGCGCCGGCGATCATGCCGGAGAGATAGCTCGGCTCATGGATCCAGTTGTCGAAGACGGCAAAGTTCGGCTGAGCCGGTCCGAAGGACGACCCCATCAGGAAAGCCGTGTCCGGATATTCCGCAGCCACCTTGCGGGCGGCGCGCTCGACGGCGAATGCTTCGCCAACCACCAGATCCATGCCCTGTTCGGCGTATTCACGCATGACGCGCTCATAGTCGGTGTTGGCAACGTTTTCGGAGAAGGTGTAGGTGATTTCGCCGCGTTCCTGGGCGGCTTTCAGCGCCTTGTCGATGCGGCTGACCCACTGCTGTTCGACCGGAACGGTGTAGATCGCTGCGACCTTGACCGGGTCGGCGGCATTGGCGGAAGGAACGGACAGTCCTGCCGATACTGTGACAGCCAGAGCGGCCGTCAACATGGCCCTGCGGGCCCTGGAAAATGGTTTGGAAGTGAGCATCTGAAATCCCCTGGAAAAGACCTTGTGCAGACTTAGATGACCACAAAATATGCGTGCTCACAAGCTGGGCAGGAGCTTCGGCGGCAAATTTTTTGAACAATTGGGAAAATTTGTGAAGCTTGGCGCGGACTGGTTGTGAGGGGTGGAAACTACCCGTCCGGTGTCGGCGTGAATGCAGCCCGAAGGAGCGGTTACAAGGTCCCGGCTGCAAAACCTGTGGGGGCCGGCATCCGGCTCCGATTCCCTCCCGCCGGCTCGGGCGTGGCCGCAACTTTACGGCAGCGAGCAATACGGCAATCGCGGAAAAGGCAAGTCTTGCAGAAAAATGTGGGCTGAACGCAAAAACGCCCGGCACGGGCCGGGCGTCTTGAGCGGTCGACGTTTCGGCGATCAGCTGAAGAGACTGGAAACCGACTTTTCCAGTGCCGTGCGGTTGATTGCTTCGCCGATCAGCGGGGCAATCGAGATTGCACGGATGTTGGCTGCAGCCGTGATGGCGGCAGTCGGTTCGATGGAGTTGGTGATAACCAGCTCCTTCAGCTTGGAAGAGGTCACGCGGGCAACGGCACCACCGGACAGAACGCCGTGAGTGATATAGGCCGTTACCGACTGTGCGCCCTTGGACAACAGGGCTTCGGCAGCGTTGCAGAGCGTGCCGCCACTGTCGACGATGTCATCGACCAGGATGCAGTCATAGCCTTTGACATCACCGATGATGTTCATGACTTCCGATTCCCCGGGCTTGTCGCGACGCTTGTCGACGATGGAGAGCGGAGCTTCGATGCGCTTGGCAAGTGCACGGGCGCGCACCACGCCGCCGACATCCGGAGACACGACCATGACATTGTCGGTCGCGTAGCGTTCCTTTATGTCGCGCGTCATGACGGGCGCTGCGAACAGGTTGTCTGTCGGGATATCGAAAAAACCCTGGATCTGACCGGCGTGGAGATCCAGGGTTAGAATGCGGTCGGCACCGGCTTCGGTAATGAGATTGGCCACCAGCTTTGCCGAGATCGGGGTTCGGCCGGAGGCGCGGCGATCCTGCCGGGCGTAGCCGAAATACGGAATGACCGCGGTGATGCGGCGGGCAGAGGACCGGCGGAGCGCATCGATGATGATGAGCAGCTCCATAAGGTGGTCGTTTGCCGGGTAGCTGGTCGGCTGGACGACGAATACATCTTCGCCGCGTACGTTTTCCTGGATTTCTACGAAGATTTCCTGGTCGGCAAACCGCCGGACCTGGCATTTGGCGAGAGGTGCATCCAGGTATTTGGATATTTCCTCAGCCAGGGCTCGGTTGGAATTGCCCGCGACGATCTTCATGAGCCGCAAGTCCTTCTGGTGCGACGGCGGTTTTGCAGACAGGTTGTGCCTTGCAAACACGCGGAAAGGCCTAGGTCTTAAGTCATGTGCCGGGTGCCGGGAGCCTCGCTCGGAAACCCTCGGCAGGCGGCGGCGTTGTAACAACCAAGCAACCGGACCACAACAGGCGTTCGTGCCTGACGCCCGCTTTTTTTTATTTTTTGTGACGCCACGCCGGAATTACCCGGCAAAGCAATTCATTATCGGTTGAGCCAGGCCTTGATTTCCACCATCGAGCGATTGGCAATGCGCGACAGCGTGCCGGAGCTGACAGCCTGCCATGGGTCGCCCGAGGCTCCGCCGGTATCTTCCGTTCCGGAGATTCGCTTCACGCGGCGACCTGAGCTGTCGACGATGTCGAAAACGTAGAAGACCGTGCCGTTGGAAGGCTGCCCGGTGGCCGACAGATAGCCATTGACCCGGTAGGTGGCGGCCGCGCCGATGCGGCGTACCAGCGTGATGCCTTGTTTGCGGGCTTCGGAGCCGATCATTTCGGACAGCTCGTCGGCAATGTTGCCCGGTGCACCGGTAAACGGTTCGAACGCGAAGGTGATGCCTTCTTCCGGGTCGACCTGTCCGGCGATCGTCGGCGCGGTGACAGTGGTCGAGATCGGAGTAGGGGGCTGTGGAGCAGCCTGACAGGCTGCAAGCCCTGCTCCAAGCAGTAGAACCGCCAACAGGCGCCGGGAAGAAATGGATTGTTGGGTGGTCTTGTCTGTCATGGAGACGCTTGGCTCTCGCGGTCGATATCGTCGTGGCAGCGGCCCTGCCGGAAACGCGAAACGCGAACCGGGCCGCAAGGTTGAAACTGGTTTAGCCTGACTTGACCGGCAGGTCGAGAGGCAGCTTGGACAAGCACTCTGGCGTTCCGGTCGTGGTCAGATAGGTCTGGCCGAGCGTCATGGCGGTTCCGGAGTTGGAATCCATCAGGATCATATGCATGAAGATGACCATGTCGGGCTTTACCTCGGCCGGATTGGCCCGGTACGCCATCGGCATGTCCATCCAGCTTGGTGTGAACCTGGCACCCAGGGAATAACCGCAGGCGTTCAGCCGGTGCGGCATCAGGCCATGAGCGTCCACCCGTTCCGCATGAGCGTCGAAAACATCGCCGAATGTCTTGCCGGGAACGAGCTGTGTTTCAACGGCGGCCAGTGCTTCGCGTGCGGCGGTGTACATCTCCAGATGCCGGTCCGTCGGCGTGCCGATCACCACCGTGCGCATCAGTGCGGCATGGTAGTGGCGGTAGGCGCCTGCCCATTCCAGTGTCAGCTGGTCCTGTTCGGACAGGTTCCGGCGACCTGCCTTGTAACGGCACAGGAGAGCGTCGCGGTCGGAGCCGATGATGAACTCGTTGCCGGGGTAATCGCCGCCACCTTCAAAAATGGCTCCCTGCATCGCAGCCAGGATGCGACCCTCGTCGGCTCCGGGGTGGATTTCATCCATTGCCGCATAAAAGGCCTTGTCCGCCAGCTCCGCGGCCTTGCGCACATAAACGATTTCCTCGGCGCTTTTCACCGCACGAAGTTCGGGGATCAGGGGCGAGGCATCGCTGACATCGGCGAAACTGGTAAGTTCCTCGTTCAGCTTCAGCGCTATTTTGCCGGTCATGCCCTGTGTGTCGTATTCAACGCCCAGCTTGCAGCCGAGCAGGTCCATGTCGAACAGCAGTTCCTTCAGCTGCAGCACCGGGCTGGCGGAGCCGCGGTCGATCCAGATGCGGATGTCCTCGATGTTCGAGGTGTGCTTGGCCTGGCGTTCGTCGGCAGATCGGGTGAGGAGCACCCGGCGTCCTTCCTTCGTCACCACGAGGCACTGGAAGAAGCAGAAACCGAAGGTGTCGTAGCCGGTCAGCCAGTACATGCTCTCCTGGGCGAAGAGCAGCATGGCATCCAGCTTCTGCGCCTCCATGGCGGCTTTCAGCTTGTCAAAGCGGCTTTCAAACTCGGCATCGGAAAAATGAAGTGCCATGGGTGGTCCTCACAAAAGTGCAATCGCGCTGATCTGGCGGCCGTAATCCGGTTCCTTGCGATGGGTCGTCCGGCGGTAGGAGAAGAAGCGATCTTCATCGGCATAGGTGCACAGTGCCAGGTCGGCAACAGCCCCCAGTCCAAGAGCCTGAAGCTTGTCCGTAATGAAGGCGGGTAGGTCGAACATGAAGTGCTCTGCCCGTTCAGAAGGCTTGAAGTAGCGGGTGTTGTCCGGGTGCTCCTGAAGGAAACGTTCCTTGAATTCGGGGCCGACCTCATAGGCGCCCTGCGAAATCGTCGGACCCAGCACCGCCGTGATGTTGGTTCTGGTCGCGCCGAGAGCCTCCATGGCGGCAACCGTATTCTGCAAGATGCCGGTAACGGCGCCTTTCCAGCCTGAATGGGCAGCGCCGATGACACCCGCCTTGGTATCCGCAAACAGAAGCGGGCCGCAATCGGCCGTCGCGATGCCGATGGCAAGGCCCGGTGTGGCGGTGACCAGGGCATCGGCCTTGCGGTCAGCATCCTGTGCGAACGGTGCGCTGACAGTGATCACGTCGGCGGAGTGGATCTGATAGGGGGACACCAGGCGATCGGCGCCAATGCCGAGCTGGCCGGCAACCCGGTCGCGGTTTTCAAGAACGCTGCTGCGCTCATCGTCAGAACCGAGACCGATATTGAGGCTGGTATAAATGCCGCCGGAAACGCCGCCCTGGCGGGTGAAGAAGCCGTGCCGGATGCCATCCAGCTTCAAGACGTCTGCTTCAATTTTCATTCAGGGCTCCTGAGGGGGAGGGGATTCGCCACGCCAGCGACTGATCCTTGGGGTGTTCAGGACGCGCTGTCAAACGGGGGAAACGAATTTCCGGAATTCGTCACTGCGAGCACCTTGAAAAGATCCCCCATCTGGTCAGGCGCGGCCAGCCGTTCGACGGCATCGCGGATCGCCTCCTGTTCGCTGTGGGTTTTGCCCGCACCAAGGGCACCTGCCCGTTCCAGAAGACCGGTGCGAAGCAGGAATTCGCCCTGGGTCAGCGGCGCAAGAGCGCGGGCGCCCGCCCGCACTGCCGCCGCCGCCAATGCCTCGAAATTCACATGGGCGGTCAGATCCGCTTCTCCCGGATGAGCCAGGACGTCGTCATAGGCGTGCCTGTAAAGTGCTTGGAGCGTGTCGCCAGCAGCAGTCTTCAGATACCCGTAGTCAATGACGAGTGCTGCACCGCCATTGTCTGCAATCCTTTGGCCGATTTCTTCGGCGATCGCATTGGCTGCGGGCTGGGTTTCGAAGATCGTGCCGTCCGGTGCAGTGGAAAGGCCAGCGGGTACAGCGTCATCGGGCAAACGGGCGGTGCCGACACCGAAGATCAGCTCTTCGTGCTGCGAAAGCCCGATCTGGCGTTCCTGCCAGCCGTGTTCGGTCTTGACGAACTGATGGATCGGCAGGGCGTCGAAAAACTCGTTGGCAACCAGGATCAGCGGGCCGTCCGGAACGTCCTGTAACCGGTCGCGAAACTGCGGTTTCAACGGACCGCGCTTCAGCGTCGCTGACTGCATGTCCCTCAGTCGCTGGCTGGTCTCAACCAGGTTCAGGCGAGCCGCCTTCACGAAGGCAGGACGCAGGGCTGCCATCCGCAAGAGGTCGGACATCAGTGTGCCGCGACCAGGCCCAAGTTCGACCAGCTGAAATTCTGCGGGCTCTCCAAGTGCCTGCCAGGCGGACAGGCAGGCTGCCCCGACGAGTTCGCCGAACATCTGGCTGACTTCGGGTGCTGTGACGAAATCGCCCGCGGTGCCGAACGGTTCGCGTGTCATGTAGTAGCCGGCGTCCGGGTCCCCAAGGCAAACGGTCATGTATTGTGCGACCGAAAGCGGACCCTCGGTTTCTATCCGTGCCTTGATCCTGTCTTTCAGACCCGTCACGCCGCGGTTGCTCCGGTCCGGCGCCGGGCGGCCCATATCATGGTTGCGAGGCCCGCCAAGATCATCGGAACGGACAGCAGTATGCCCATGGTGAGAAAGCCGCTCAGATAGCCGATATGGGCATCCGGAACCCTGTAGAGTTCTGCTATCGACCGGGCGATGCCGTAGCCGAAGGCAAAGGCACCGGCAAGAAAGCCGGGCTTTTGCAAAAGCTTGAAGCGCCGGCTGAGCACCATCAGAACCAGAAACAGCACGATGCCTTCGAGCGCGGCTTCATAGAGCTGGCTTGGATGACGGGGATCCGGTCCGCCGTTCGGAAAAACCACGGCCCAGGGTACATCCGTCGGCCGGCCCCAGAGCTCGGAATTGATGAAATTGGCGATACGGCCGAAGAACAGGCCGATGGGAGCCGCGCAGCCGGCAAGGTCGAACAGGGTCCAGATCGACAGGCCGCGTTTCCAGGCAAACAGGATCATCGCGATGACGGTGCCGGCAAAGCCGCCGTGGAAGGACATGCCACCGGTCCAGATCTCGAGCGCTTCGGCCGGGTGGGCGATATAATAGCCTGGATTGTAGAACAGCACGTAGCCGAGGCGGCCACCGATGATGATACCGAGCGTTCCCCACAGCACGAAGTCGTCGATCTCGAGCTGTGTGGGACGGGCAATGCCACCCCACAGCCGGTCGTTGGCCACCAGCAGACGCATGTAGCGCCAGGCCAGCAGAATGCCGACGATATAGGCAAGCGCGTACCAGCGCAGGGCAAAGGGCCCGAATTCGACGAGTACAGGATCGATTGCGGGAAAGGGCATAACCAGAACAGGCGGCACGGCAGAACCTTCCGATGGTGCGCGGGCGGGTTTCGGGCTGAACGCTTGCGCGATCTTGTCCGCCTCGTCAAGCCGACATGGGTTTGTCAGGCCGGTGGGGCGCTACCCGCAAGAGGGCTCGGGAGATTGCTCCTGTTGATAGTGAATTCGGCTGCGGCGGAATTGGTCCTTGAAGTTCCCGCCATTCCCTCATACCTCTCTCCCATCGCATGTTTTTCCGATCAAGGAGGGTCCAATGACCCAAGGCCCGAACCGTCTTCTCGATGATTTTGCCAAGCTGATGACCGACGCCGCCGGTGTTGCCCAGGGTGCCCGCCGCGAGGTGGAGACTGCCTTCCGTGCGCAGGCCGAGCGTTTCCTGTCCGACATGGACGTGGTTTCGCGCGAAGAGCATGAAGCGGTCAAAGAGATGGCAGTGCGCGCTCTGGACCGGATCGACGAGCTCGAATCGCGGATCGCCAAACTCGAAAATCCGGAATCCGGCGCTGCTGGAGACGCTTAACCCGATTTGTTGACGTCGATGTGAGCGTTTTCTGTTAATAGTTGATGACAGAATTACGACGCGTGAACATGGCGGGTTTGCGTTGATTTTGGGCAGTGTGATGAAAAATACCGCTGAGTCGTCCACAAGTTTCGGCTTTTTTCGCTCAATTGGTATGTATCGCTTAAGTCAATCCTGCTCCTATACTGAAAGATAACAGGGATTCGTCGGAGCAAGACGGAACCGGTTCCCTTCTAAAAGGGCCGTAACAGGACGCGTTTTGCTCCTCCGGCATGGGACTTTTCCCGGCGGCCCGCCCGGTTATCGTGATCGGGTTCCAGGCCCCCGGCTCAGAAGGGGAGTAGGCACATGAGCCTCATCGAGCTTGAACTCGAGCGACCTGGTAATCCCGTTGACACCATCGAGACGTTCGCCGCCTTGAACGACTGGACGTTCGAAAGGTCGGACGAAGACGAGATCACCATATCCCTGGAGGGGAGCTGGTGTGATTACCACGTCTCCTTCTCGTGGATGGAGGAAGTCGAAGCCCTTCATCTTGCCTGCGCTTTTGACCTCAAGGTCACCGAATTGCGCAAGACGGAAGTTGTCCGTCTGCTCGCACTGGTCAATGAACAGCTCTGGATGGGCCACTTCGATCTCTGGAACAAGGAGAACGTGGTGATGTTCCGGCAGTCGCTGCTTCTTGCGGGCGGTGCGGAGGCCTCCTCGGCACAGATCGAGGGAATGCTGACAAATGCCCTTGAAAACTGCGAACGTTTCTATCAAGCCTTTCAATTCGTCGTCTGGGCCGGTCATTCGGCAGCCGAGGCGTTGAATACGGCCTTGTTTGAAACCGCAGGAGAAGCATGAGCTTTTCAAAGGAACGGCCTTTCCTTCTTGTCGGAGCCGGCAAGATGGGCGGGGCAATGTTATCAGGCTGGATGGCGGAAGGGATCGATCCCGCCGCCATCGTGGTCAGCGACCCGCGTCTTTCCGAAGAGATGGACGCCCTCCTCAAGAAACACGGCATCCGCCATGTGACTTCGGTCCCGGATGACCTTACGGCTGGCATCGTGCTGGTGGCGATCAAGCCACAGCTCATGGACCAGGTCCTGCCCGGGCTGAAGTCTGCCGTTGCTGCCGACACGCTCGTGCTGTCGATTGCGGCGGGTACTCCGGTTGCCAAATTCGAGGAATACTTCGGCAAGGTGCCGATCTGCCGCTGCATGCCGAACACACCGGCCATGGTCAAGCGCGGCATCACGGCGGTGTATCCGACTGAGGCAGTTTCCGCTTCTTCCCGCGAAGATGTCACCAAGCTTCTGTCGGCGGTCGGTAAGGTGGTCTGGCTCGACAGCGAAGACCAGATCGATCTGGTGACCGGTGTCAGTGGATCGGGCCCAGCCTATGTTTTCTTCCTCGCAGAAGCCTTGAGCGAAGCGGGCAAGCAGGCCGGGCTTCCCGAAGAGATAGCTCATGAGCTGGCCGTTGCCACGGTGTGCGGGGCAGGGGAGTTGATGCACCAGTCCGGTGAACATCCCTCCATCCTGCGCCAGAACGTTACCAGCCCGAACGGCACGACGGCTGCTGCGCTTGACGTGCTGATGCACGCCGAAGGATTGCAGCCGGTTATGAGCAAGGCGGTTGCCGCCGCCGTCAAACGCGCTCGGGAGCTGGCCGGCTGAGGTCGTCCCGGCAACACGGGTTTTATCAGACAAAAGGCCGCCGGAACTCCGGCGGCCTTTTGGTTCTCTGACCCGAAAGCCGAAGGGCCTTCGAGCAGCATGGCGTGGTTACTGCGCGTTGATGGTCGAAACGGCAAGATTGGTCAGCTTGCTGTTTGCCGCCTTTTCCTGGTCGAGAATGCCGGTCAGCAGGTCGTGGGCCTCATCGTGGCCGAGGACCTTGGCCCATTCGCGCAGTGTTCCGTAGCGGGCGATCTCATAATGCTCGACCGCCTGGCAGGCGGCCAGCAATGCTGCGTTCTTGGCCGCGCCGCTCGCCTCGCTGATGATGCCGTCGGTTTCCTTGATAAGGCCTTCAATGGCATCGCACTTCTCGCCTTCCGGCTTCTTTCCGAGCGACTTGAAGACCTGTTCCAGAACCTTGACCTGGGATTTCGTTTCTTCCAGATGCTCACCGATCGCATCCTTCAGTTTCTTGCCGTTTGCAGCTTCCTGCAGTTTCGGCATGGTCTTGGTCATGGTTTTCTCGGCGTAGTAGATGTCCTGAAGCGTATGCTCGAAAGCATCGGCAAGCGTTTTCATGGGGCGTCCTTTCACAAGATGCGCTTGGCCCGGGGCGGGGCTCGGCAAAGGTCTGTCAAAGCCACCCGGAGACGATCGGCGCGATGCTCCGTTTCAACGGGGCTTCGCGTGGGGGAACCGATCGCTCGGGCGGAACAGGTCATGAGAAAGGTGTCCGGGAGTCCTTTCGGACACTCCGTACCCGGTCTCAGGCCCGTCAGTTCAGGAAACGCCGTGCCAGTCGGTTTGGTTCCTGTTCGGTGCCTGCATTTGCCTGAGACCCGCGTTCCTGGAGGGGCACTCCGACAGCCTGCGGCAGCGGGCCACCCTTTTCTGAAAGCATCTGCGATCCTATGTTGAGGGCAGAAAACACACAGGAGGGCCAGCAATGGCGACCGCGAAGACCAAGCAGAAGATCCTGAAGACCTTTCTCGATCTGTTGTCGGAACATCCTTATGAAGACGTCTCGCTGCCGTTGATCGCCGAGACGGCCAAGGTCAAGCTTTCCGAAATGCGCAGCGCCTATGCCTCCAAGCTGAAGCTGGTTGCCGCCTTCCTGGAACAGATCGACACCGCTGTTCTGGACGAACGCGACGAGGATATGGGCGACCAACCCCCGCGCGATCGCCTGTTCGACATCCTGATGAGCCGCATAGACGCCATGGCCGAACACAAGGAAGCCGTGCGTGCGCTCCACAAGGCGGCGCGAAAGGATCCCGCCCTTGCGCTTGACTTCAACGCCCTTGAAGTGCGCTCGCAGAAATGGATGCTGATCGCTGCCGGGATCGATGTTTCCGGGGTCAAGGCAACCGTCGTTGCCCAGGGTCTCTCCGTTGCCTTTGCCCGTGTCATCGGCGTTTGGCTGGACGAGGAAGACGAAGGCATGCCGCGCACCATGGCGCGCCTCGACAAGGAACTGGACAAGGGCACGTCCTTCATGAAGCGGCTGAACAAGCTGGACGGCGTCGCAAAAGGCATCCGGTCGTTCTTCCGCAAGGCATCTGAACGCTCTGGCCGCCGCGGTGACAGGGCGGAAAGTGGCCGGGAAGACACAGACCTCGGCGGAGAGGCCCCGGCAGGCGCCTGAGCGTTGCCCGGGCCTTGCGAACAGTCATCTGACCGTCCATGGTCGCTCGCGGAACAAAAGGAATGTTTTCGTGAGCGATCAGATCAGTTTTGACGATTTCCTGAAAGTGGATGTGCGTGTCGGCCGCGTTATCAAGGCCGAGGAATTTCCCGAAGCACGCAAGCCTGCCTACAAGATGCAGATCGATTTCGGTCCGGAAATCGGCATCAAGAAAACCTCTGCACAGATCACCAAACACTACACGCCGGAAACCCTGGTCGGAAAGCTGGTGATGGCGGTGGTCAACTTCCCGCCGCGCCAGATTGGCCCCGTCATGTCCGAAGTGCTGACGCTCGGCGTTCCGGATGCTGATGGCGAAGTGGTGCTTTTGTCGCCGACCAAGGACGTTCCGATCGGCGGTCGGCTTTACTGATCCTGCGCACCTGGCCCCGTCTCCAGGGACAAGCCCGTTTCAGGGTTGCAGATTTCGCGCAAGCCGGTTCTGGCGTTCGATCACCCTCGGCAGGTCGATCGTGGTGATCTGACCGTCGTTGACGACCTGACGGCCCTCCACGAACAGGTGTTTGACGCGTGTCGGACCGGCGAGCAGCAGGGCCGCCGGATCCCAGCTGCCCGCGCTTTCTATGCCGGAAACATCCCACAGTGCGATATCGGCACGTTTGCCGAGGGCGAGCCGGCCGCAATCCGGCCGGTTGAGCACATCGGCTCCGCCACGCGTCGCGATTTCCAGGGCTTCGCGGGCAGACATGGCATCCGCACCGTTGGCCACCCGTTGCAGCAGCATCGACTGGCGCGCTTCCAGGACCAGGTTGCCGGCATCGTTGCTGGCCGAACCGTCAACACCAAGGCCAACCTTCACCCGGGCGTCGCGCATTGCGCGAACAGGGGCAATGCCGCTGCCAAGCCGGCAGTTGGAGCAGGGGCAATGGGCAACGCCGGTGCCGCTGCCGGCGAACAATCGGATTTCCCGATCATCCAGTTTGACGCAATGGGCGTGCCAGACATCCGGCCCGGTCCAGCCGAGATCCTCGGCGTATTGACCCGGTCGGCAGCCGAATTTTTCCTGCGAGTAGGAAATGTCCTCATCGTTTTCCGCAAGATGGGTATGAAGCATAACCTTCTTGTCGCGAGCTAACAGAGCCGCATCGCGCATCAGGTCCCGGCTGACCGAGAAGGGTGAGCAAGGGGCAAGGCCGACACGAACCATCGCGCCTTCTGACGGGTCGTGAAAGGCGTCTACGACGCGAATGGAATCTTCCAGAATGCCGGCTTCCCGTTCAACAAGGCTGTCGGGCGGAAGGCCGCCGTCGCTTTCGCCAATACTCATGGCGCCACGGGTCGGGTGAAAGCGAAGGCCGATCTCTCTTGCGGCGGCGATGGTGTCATCAAGCCGCGACCCGTTGGGATAGAGGTAGAGGTGATCGGAGCTGAGCGTGCATCCGGAAAGTGCCAGTTCGGCAAGTCCGGTCTGCGCGGAAACGAACATTTCCTCCGGGCCGAAGCGGGACCAGATCGGGTAAAGGGTCTGCAGCCAGCCGAAAAGCAGGGCGTCCTGGCCACCGGGAACGGCTCTGGTCAAGCTCTGGTAGAGATGATGGTGCGTGTTCACAAGGCCGGGTGTCACGACGCAGCCACGAGCGGACAGCGTTTCGCCGGTGGTCTCCAGATCTTTACCGATTTCCGCAATCACGCCATCACGCAGACGAATGTCGACGGCCGACAGTTCCCGACGGTCATCATCCATCGTGAGGACGGTATCGGCATTTTTCAGCAGAATTTCAGGCATGATGCATTCCTCAAGTCCCCGTCTCATCGGAATGCGCTCGGCTGGTGGAAAACGGGGGCAAGAACCAGCAAGCCATTTGGTAGAAAATTGATGTTTGCCCAGTCAACCGGAAATTGGGTGGCGATTGTGTTCAATCACCTTGAAAGACTTTCAAATGAAACAAACTGGTGGCTGAAAAGGCAAGTCTCTCGGCCAGTATGCAGCGAATTCCTGCCTGGAAAGTAAAGTTTTCCTATGCCGGGATACGCAGCCGTGCCCGCAAGCCGCCCATTGGACTGTCTTCGAGATAGAGGTCGCCGCCATGGGCACGGGCAATATCACGGGCGATGGCAAGGCCGAGACCGCTACCGGTTTCATCCATGTTGCGGGCAAGATCCAGCCGGTGGAAGGCCCTGAAGGCAATCTCGCGCTGGTCTTCGGGAATGCCCGGGCCGTCGTCGTCGACGGTGATGGTGATCCAGCCTCTGTCGACCCGGCCGAGTACTTCCACCCGGTTGCCGTATTTGCAGCCGTTGGTGACCAGGTTGGAGAGGCAGCGCTTCATCGACAGGCGCCGGATCTCGACTTCCGGGGAGCCTTCGAACCGGGTCCTTACATCGTGGCCCGAGATCTCCGCTTCTTCTTCGAGTTCCTCCAGAAGCAGCGACAGGTCGGTCTTCTGGATGTCCTCGTCGCCATCGCCGCTGGCAAAGGCCAGATAATCCTCGAGCATGTGGCTCATCTCGTCGACATCCTTGCGCATCGCCTCGCTTTCCGGCGAGCCGCCGAGGAACGCGAGCTGCAGTCTGAGACGCGTCAGAATGGTCCTCAGATCGTGGCTGACGCCTGCAAGCATGGTGGTACGCTGCTCGATCTGCCGTTCGATGCGTCGTCGCATGTCGATGAAGGCAAGGCTTGCCTGGCGAACTTCGCGTGCGCCGCTGGCCCGAAAGTTTTCCACCGGCCGGCCCCTGCCGAAGGCCTCCGCCGCATTGGCAAGGCGCACGATCGGGCGGATCTGATTGCGCAGGAACAACAGGGCGATGATCACCAGAACCAGCGACGTGGAGAACATCCAGACCAGGAAGATGTGCGAATTTGAGGCGTAGGTCTGGCTGCGCCTTGTGAAGACGCGCAGGATGGAATCCTTCAACTGGATGCGGATTTCGACGAAGCGGGACCTGCCGACCGTATCGATCCAGAACGGCTTGCCAATGCGCTGCCCGATCGCCTGGCTCAGTTCCTGGTCGATGACGTCGAAAAACGGTTTGGGCGTCGGAGGGGGCAAAGGCTCAAGCGGTGTCACCGTCATGGACATGCCGAGCGCCCGCGAGGCGAGTTCCTCGATGTTGGCGTAGTCCGGATCCTGCGGATAGTTCTCCAGAACATAGACCACGGCCGCAATTTCGCGCACCACGGCTTCCGACATTCTGCGCGAAACCAACTGGTAGTGCCGCTCCATGAACACGAAGACGAGCACCGACTGCAGGATCACGATGGGGGCGACAATAATCAGGAAGGTCCGGGTGAACAGGCCCTTCGGCATGACCCGGTACATGAGCCTGGCGACCTGACGATAGACCGCCATCAGCGGTTTCAGGGGAACCGTCAGGGGAACGCGCCGGAAGAAGCTGTCGAGTCTCGCCATTTGTTTCCGGCTCAGTCGCACGCGAGCCTGTATCCGATGCCGCGCACCGTCTGCAGGTAGATCGGGTTTCCCGGATCCGTTTCGATCTTGCGGCGCAGCCGGTTGATCTGGACGTCGACCGTCCGTTCGCCCAGGCCGCTATCATCACCGACGATCTTGTGGCGAGGAACGGTCGCGCCCGGTTGCTCGGCGAAAATCGACAGGATCTGCTTTTCCCTGTCCGTCAGGCGCACCATGGCCTCGCCATTCTTGAGCTCACCCCGGGCAGAATTGAACGAAAACGGGCCGAAGCGGATCTCTTCGCTGACAATGACCGGCTGCTGGTTGCCACGGCGCAGGATCGCGGCAATGCGCAGCATCAGTTCCCGCGGTTCGAACGGCTTGGAAAGGTAATCATCGACACCGGCTTCCAGTCCGGCGATCCGGTCCGGGGCCTCGGAGCGCGCGGTGAGCATCAGGATCGGGACGGAAGAGTCCTGGCGCAGGGAAACGGCAAGTTCCAGACCGGTCTCACCCGGCATCATGACATCGAGGATGATCAGGTCGAACTCCAGCCCGGACAGGCACGTGCGGGCTTCGGCCGCATGGGCGGCGGCGGTCACACGATAGCCGTTCTCCTTGAGCAACCTGGACAGAAGGTCCCTGATGCGCTTGTCGTCGTCGACCAGGAGAATGTGGTTGGCGTTGTCGTCAGGCACCTGGGCATTCATGTCGGCTTTGTCGTCCTTTTGTGACCTCTGCCGGTCAATCCTTCAGATCGTAGAGACTGCGTATTAGCTGCAGGATCTGAGGCCGCGCTTCGGGGTCGATCATTCGGAGCAGAAACCTGCGGATAATTTCGTCGCTGCCATCTGGCAATCCAATTAGGGCGCGTTCAAGGCGCTTTTGCTGCAGGCTGGTAAGGTCCACAGCAAGGGCGTGTCCGCGTTCGGTGGTATAGAGCAGTCTCTGCCGCCTGTCGTGATGGCCTTCGCGCTGCTCGATGATGCCGGCGTCCACCAGTTGCTTGAGCACCCGGCCAAGGCTCTGCTTCGTGATCCGGAGAATGCCGAGCAGGTCAGTGACCATGATCCCCGGATTGCGATCCACAAAATGCAGAACACGGTGGTGTGCGCGGCCGAACTCGTACTTGGCCAGTACGTCATCCGGGTCACCGGTGAAGTCGCGATATGCGAAAAAAAGAAGCTCGATAAGGTCGTAGGACAGCGCGTTGGCACCATCCGTATCGTCCCCTTCGGGCTGCCTGGGCCGAACCTCGTCCGTTTCCCGTCTGAGGGGCGGTTGGTCCGGTTTGAAATTTACGTCAGTCATATTGACTTAATTCTGGTCGATTGTTACTTCTATCCGGTCGCGAACGAAATGATCGGTCTTTTTGATGCATTTTCACGCATCAGATGATAAACGAATCCTATCATCGTCGCCGCGGCCATCAGGATACCGATAGTTGGCGTGCTGTGCAAAAAATACAGCGGTAAAAAAGGCGCAAGTCTTTGGCGTCATTTGCCTCTGTTAAAGAGAAAACAAAACAACGCTCATAGAGCGAGCGGGAGATGAAAAATGGCTGGAACGCCTTTTGATCAGCTCAGTGGTGATATCTGGTACGACGGCACTTTCGTGCCTTGGTCGGAAGCCAAACTGCATGTTCTCAGCCACGGACTGCACTACGGCAGCAGCGTGTTCGAAGGTGAGCGTGCTTATGGCGGCCGGATCTTCAAGTCCGAAGAGCATACGGAGCGCCTGCTTGCATCGGCGCGCATGCTCGGTTTCGAGATCCCGTACACTGCTGAACAGATCAACGCCGCCAAGGAAGAAACCCTGGCGCGCATGAACCTGACCGATGCCTATATCCGCCCCGTCGCCTGGCGCGGCAGCGAGATGATGGGTATTTCGGCTCAGCACAACACCATTCACCTGGCGATCGCCACCTGGGAATGGCCGAGCTATTTCAAGCCGGAAGAGCGCCTGAAGGGCATTCGCCTGGATATGGCCGAATATCGCCGTCCGGCGCCTGCAACGGCACCGTTCAAGGCGAAGGCCGCCGGTCTCTACATGATCTGCACCATCTCCAAGCATGCCGCGGAAGCCAAGGGCTACACCGATGCGCTGATGCTGGACTGGCGCGGTCAGGTGGCCGAGGCGACCGGCGCCAACGTGTTCTTCGTCAAGGACGGCAAGATCCATACGCCGACGCCCGACTGCTTCCTGAACGGCATTACCCGCCAGACGGTGATCGGACTGGCACGCGACCGCGGTATCGAGGTTGTCGAGCGTGTGATCATGCCGGAAGAGCTGCCGGAATTCGAACAGTGCTTCGTTACCGGAACGGCCGCTGAAGTGACGCCGGTTTCCGAGATTGCCGGAAATACCTATCAGGTCGGCGATATCATCAAGACCCTGATGCAGGACTATGATGCCGCTGTGCGTCCGCAATCCCCGGCCCTGCAGGCCGCAGCAGGCTGATAGAACAGCCGCACGGCAAGGACCAGAAAGGCGGGCATTGGCCCGCCTTTTATTTTGCGGCTATGTCGGAATGCGCAGTCAAAAGGAGCTTGCCAAGTAACTTGGCGCGTTCCACCGACCGGTCGCCATGAAGCGGCCAGGTCTGCGTCAGACCTTCCAGAAGAAGCGAGAGTTCGATTTCACAGCCCGCAAGTCCCGTTGCGCTGGCGGCGAGGCCGGCCACCTGTGTCTTGTGTTCCTTCAGGAGATCAAACAGCTTCTCGTCATGGGGAGCAGATGCCACAGCGGCATGGAACAGGCAGCCCCTCGTGGTTTCGGTTTCCATCCAGCTGGCGACCCGGTCGAGGATTTCTCCAAGAGCTTGTTCCGGGTTGGCCGGCAAGTCGCCAAACACCAGTTTCAGGTAGCGCCGGTGCCGATGCTTCAGGGCCGCGTAGACCATGTCTTCCCGCGACGGCACGTATTTGTACAGCGTGCGAAGGCTTACGCCCGCCGCATCTCTCAAATCTCCCACGCTTGGTGAGGCAAAGCCGTTTTCGGCAAATGCCCGCTCAAGTCCCGAAGCGATCCTGGTCATGGTGTCGGTCATGCTTGACTATGTAGAATGATCGTTCTACACGTGGCAAGTAGAAGGATCATTCTACCAAAGGAAAGCGTATGGCGGTCCCCGAAAAGATGAGCGGTGTCGTGCTGACGGGGCACGGCGGACTTGAGAAGCTGGTCTGGAGGACAGACCTGCCGGTTCCCGTGCCCGGAAAGAACGAGGTTCTGATCCGTGTCGGTGCGTCGTCGGTCAACAATACCGATGTGAACACCCGAACAGGGTGGTACTCCAAGGCCGTGCGTGGCGACACCGCCTCCGGCGCGGCTGACGGATATTTGGCCGACACCGGAGCGGATGGCAGTTGGTCCGGCAAGCCTTTGACCTTCCCGCATATTCAGGGCGCTGATTGTTGTGGTGAAATCGTTGCGGTTGGCGACGGCGTCCCGGTGAGCCGGATTGGCGAACGGGTTCTGGTGCGGGCGCTTCAATCCGTCGAAGCAGATGGCCCGGAACCTGCAATCTGGACCTTCGGGTCAGAGAGCAACGGTGGATTTGCACAATACGCAACGGCAAGATCTCACGATGCGCTTGCGACAAACTCCCGTCTGAGCGAAGTCGAACTGGCTTCGTTTCCCTGCGCCTTTTCGACGGCTGAAGGAATGATGCAACGTGCTGGCGTCAAGGCTGAGCGTGTGCTGATCACAGGGGCGTCCGGCGGGGTCGGCTCTGCGGCGATCCAGCTTGCCAAGCGCCGGGGGGCGCATGTCACGGCGGTTACCAGCCGGGAAAAAGCAGCCGACTTGCGGCTTCTTGGAGCCGACGACACACTGGATCGGGACGCCGTTCCGCCCGAACAGTCCTTTGACGTTGTGCTGGATCTCGTTGGCGGCCCTTCCTGGGGCAAGCTGATCGATGCGCTTTGCAACAGAGGGCGCTACGTCACGTCGGGTGCGATAGCCGGGCCGATTGTCGAACTGGATCTTAGGACGCTCTACCTGCGTGATCTGGCGCTTCTTGGAAGCACCTATCAGCCGGACAACGTCTTTCAGGACCTTGTGAGCTACATCGAAGCGGGCGAGATCCGGCCGGTGGTTGCTGAAACCTATCCCTTGCGCGAGCTGCGTGCCGCGCAGGAAAAGTTCCTGGAAAAAGCCTTCATCGGAAAAATCGCGATTGATGTCGGCGCGTGAGGCGCCGACATCAACATCTCATTCTCAGTCCTGGGACTGCTTGTCGTGCATGGCGTGGAACATGCGGCCACGCTCGGCGTAGAGAATGCAGCCGATGGCGCAAAGTCCATAGACTGTGTAGGCGAGGCCAAGGGGCTGGGTCGTGCCATCGAAAAGCTGCCCCATGATGTACCCCAGGATCGCGCCGCCAAGCGTCGAAATGGTGCCGATGACGGAGGAAGCGGTTCCGGCGATGGCGCCGAGCGGTTCCATGGCCATGGCATTGAAATTCGCGCCCAGGAAGCCAAAGCTGGTCATGATCAGCGTTGCCAGTATCATGAACGCCCAGAAGTTCTCCAAACCTAGAAACGCCAGAAGCCACACGATAAATCCGAGCGCGGTGTAGACGACCGCAGCCCCATGGGAGAGCCGCCGCATGCCGATGGCTTCCACCAGCTGCGCGTTGGTGAAGGACGCACCGGCCATGGTGATGGCAATGGCAGCGAAGACGATCGGGAACAGCGTCCCAAGGCCGAAAATGTCGACAAAGATCTGCTGCGACATGGCCAGGAACGAGAACAGGCCGCCAAAAATGAATGCGGTGCCGACCGTGTATCCAAGGCTCACGCGGGTGGTCAGAGCCGTCATATAGGCGCTGACGATGGTGGAGACTTCCATCGGGCGGCGGTTTTCGACCGCCAGGGTTTCCGGCATCCTGAGGGCGGACCAGATCATCATCGCGACGCCGTAAATGAGCAGAAGCGCGAAGATCCAGTGCCAGCCGGCAATCAGGAGAACTGCCTGGCCGATGGACGGCGCGACCACGGGAACGGCCATGAAGACCATCATCACCAGTGACATGACCTTGCCCATGCGCCTGCCGGTGTAGCAATCGCGCACGACGGAAAGCGCCGTGACGCGGGCAGCCGCACAGCCGATGCCCTGAAGGACGCGCGCGATCAAAAGCGTGTCGAGATCCATCGCGAAGATGGCGCCGATACTGGCAAGGCTGTAAAGCGCAAGGCCGCCGACCAGGATGCCGCGCCGCCCCAGTGCATCTGTTACCGGGCCGAAGAAGAGCTGCGCGCCGCCAAAACCCACCAGATAGGACAGGAGCACAAGCTGGCGGTTGTTCTCCTCAACGATGTTGAGTGCATCGCCAATCGCGGGTAGGGCCGGCAGCATGACGTCGATGGCCATGGCATTCAGCGCCATGATCATGGCGATGATGGCGACAAACTCGGCAAAGGGAATGCCTGGCTCGCGCAGAACTTCTGAAGAAGAGCCTGAAGCACCCTTTTCTGCCGCCGGCGTTGCGGCGGCTGTGCCGGAGGGTTCACTGTCGTGTTTCACGGGGTCGGACCAATTCAAATGGGTGGGCTGCCGGGGCAGCCGCAAAGCTTGAGAATGGGAAAGAAGCGGCAGAGCGGCCTTGAATCAATAGCAGACTATTCGCTTGTGCAGCTCAGGTCCAGCGTGCGGCGTCCGTGTCGTCTTCGGTTTTCGCTTCCACCCAGGCTCCGCTGCCGCCTTCCGCAGGGTGTTCCTTCTTCCAGAAGGGGGCGCGGGTTTTCAGGTAGTCCATCAGGAAGTCGGCAGCCTCGAACGCGGCCCGGCGGTGGGAAGAGGCAGCGATCACCAGAACGATGTTATGCCCTGGTGCGATCTTGCCGAAGCGGTGGATCACGGTAAGGCCCGTCAGCGGCCAGCGCTCTGCCGCTTCGCCGGCAATCCGGGTCAATTGGGCTTCGGCCATGCCGGGATAGTGTTCCAGTTCCAGTGCCGCCAGGGTTCCGGCTTCATCCCGGCACAGACCTGTGAAGGTAACCAGCGCACCGACGTCCTTGCGTCCTTCTGTAAGACGAAGGCTTTCAGCCTGCAGGTCGAAGTCTTCTGCCTGGACGCGGACAAGCGGGGTTGTGGCCATCGTTCAGCCGCCTGTCATGGGCGGAAAGAAAGCAACTTCCCGGGCATCGCCAAGAGCAGCGTCGGTTTCCACATGCATCTGGTCAAGTGCAACGCGAATGGCGTCTTCTTCCTCGAACGCGGCGGCGTGATTGTCGTCGAGTGTCTTCAGATGCGAGATCAGATCAGCAACTGTCGCAACCGATGCCGGAACCTCGATGGTTTCCTCTTCGACGCCGACCCGTTCACGGACCCAAGCGAAATAGCGGATGTTCATGAAACCTCCAGGTGGTGTGCGGTCAGGGCCGGTTTGAAGGCGCCTATTCCGTTATCAGATGGCCGATGCCGGCCCGGAAATAATCGTACCCCGTATATAGGGTAAGCAGGGCGGCGAGCCAAAGTGCCACGAGGCCTGTTTGCGTCGTATAGGCGAATACGGTGTCGCCCGCCGGCCCAGCAAGCAGAAAGGCGACAGCGATCAACTGGACGGTGGTCTTCCACTTGGCAAGCTTGGTAACGGGAACGCTGACCTGCAGTTCGGCCAGAAATTCGCGCAGTCCCGAGACCAGGATTTCCCGGCACAGGATGATGATTGCCGCGATCATGGTCCAGCCGTAGATGGTTCCGTCACCGGCCAGCATCAGCAGGCTGACGGACACCAGCAGCTTGTCGGCAATCGGGTCGAGCATGCGCCCGAGCGCGGACTGCTGTTGCCAGGCACGCGCCAGGTAGCCATCGAAGAAATCGGTGATCGCTGCCAGAACGAACAGCGCAAGCGCGACCCAGCGGGCTGTGTTGCCTTCGAAATAAAAACAGACCGCAACTGCAGGAACCGCCAAAATGCGCCCATAGGTGAGGAGATTGGGCAGGCTCAGGACAATATTTCGTTTCATGTCGGCTTTCGGATTTCGGGCTGAACCCGGCGCTTTCGGCCCGGGATACGGGTTCCCGGCAGCACCCTGACTATTCATTTCCGGTGAAGATCCGGTCCTTGCTCAATCGAATATGCTATCGCCGACCTGGTCAATCATCAATTTGGCCTTGCGGATCATCTCGTTGGCCGCAGCTTCCTCGTCCGGCAGCGTGTCTGCACGAATGAAGGTATGCACCTTGGTTGTCTCGCCAACCTGCTTTTCAATCCGGCCGCTGACCTGCCATTGGCCGTTCGACAGCTGGGGCTGAGCGACGATCAGGTAACCGTCATAGTCCACCGTCGTTGCCTTCGAGGCGCCTTTGTTGCCGTCTCCGGAAGAGCCGAAAAGGGATTTGAACATCTTGCCGAGCATCTGAGGCCTCAATCCGTTTCATTTGCCCCCTTTTACGAGGGGCGGGGAAGGGCTTCAAGGGGAGAGGCCGGAGAAGCTTGCGGGAATTTGCATTCTTCAGCGCAAGGTGATGGCGCAGAGGCGTTTCGTCCGGCCTGCTCACGTGTTCGGCGATTTGAGGTTCCTGCGTTGACCGGCTTGAAGACCTAGCGGTCGAGCACGACGAAACCCTGACGTTCGAAGGCTTCGCGCGCGTCGGGGCCCTGGAGATAAGCTAGGAACTCTTCTTCCGCGGGTGTGTCCCGATTGGCCAGATCCGCCACCGGATACACAATCGACGGATGGCTTTCTGCCGGAAAGGTTCCAACGACAGTCACATTGTCCTCTGCCACGGCGTCCGTGGCATAGACAATGCCGTAGGGCGCTTCACCCGTTGCCACCAGCGCAAGCGCGGAACGAACATTGTCCGACTGCGCTACACGTGGTTCCGCATCGTCCCACAGCCCCAGGCTTTGCAGGGCTGCCTTGCCGTAGATGCCTGCGGGAACCGCGTCGACCAAAGCCATGGCAAGACGGTTGTCGCCCAGGATTTCGGGGAGGTTCAGATCCGCCGAAATATCGAGCGGCTTTGCTTCACGGCCATGTGCAATCAGGACGAGGGAATTGTTCAACAGGTCGAACCGGGTGCCGGCCTCCAGCAGCCCGTCCTTTTCCAGAACATCCATCCAGTCCGGATTCGCCGAGATGAAGATGTCCGCCGGTGCTCCCTGCTGGATCTGCCGCGCCAGCGCCGAAGAGCCCGCAAGTGATATCACCAGATCATGTCCGGTCGCCGCTTCGAAACGCTGTTCGATCTCTTCCAGGGCGTCCGCCAGGCTTGCTGCGGCAAAAACGGTGACTTCCCCTGCTGCCGCAGTGGTTGGTTGAGCCGCAAGGCCTGCAAGAAAGGCCGCACCAGCCAGAGAGCGCAAGCAGGCGAAGAGACTGGAATTGGACATGCTGCTGGTTCCTCAAAATTGCGATATGTTTTTTCGGGAATATCGCAGGCGAAGCTGCCAAAAGGCAAGCGTTATATTCCGTCGGGAATATCGCTCAGCAGGGTTTTCAGTTTTTCGATGTGCGGGTCTCCGGCGGCACGCGCCTTCAGTTCAATCGCGCGATACTCCTCGAGAACGGCGAGGCCGGTCTCGGTAATCTGCGCCCCACCGCCTTTTGCGCCGCCGCGGCTGCGTTCCACGAGGGGAGAGCGGAACATGGCATTGAGTGTTTCCACTAGTTGCCAGGCCCGCTTGTAGCTCATGCCCATCTCACGGCCCGCGGCCGCTATCGATCCGGTGCGCTGAATGCGTTCCAGCAACTCGGCCTTGCCGGGGCCCATCATTTCGTCCGGGCCGAACACGAGGCGGATGCGGAACCGGGGACTGCTGTCTTCGTCTCTCATGCGCCGATATTGACCTTGTCGGCCACGCCTGGACAAGGCGCAATTTTCGGTTCCGCGGGTTTGTCCAAGTGTGCCGGCGAGGTCGTCGCCAACGGATTGGCACAGCGTACGGTAGACCCGGGCAATCCCGGACCGGTGCGCAGGTACCGCGCACCGGCTCGTTTGGTCTACTCGGCAGCCTCTTCCATTGGGCTCTGCCGCGCTGTGGCAAGCTCGCTTGCATCTTCCCAGCCGGGGGCATCGTCGAAGGCGACGACGGGGCGCTGTTTCTTCCGGTTGAGCAGCAGTCTGGTGGCGTCCCGCTTGGCATAATGACCCGCCGGATCGGCAGCTGCCTTGGCGAAGGCGATCATGCCGAGGTCGATGTCCGCAAAGACGAGGCCTTCTTCGTCCTGAGCGATCTGAGTGCCGATTTCCTGTCCGTCCGGGGCGTAGATGCGGGTATAGCCGCCGCCGAGCGGGCATAGTGCTTCCTTTTCCGGATCGCCCTGGCAGAGCTCGTCCTGGATGTCCCTGGTGACCAGCGAGCAGGGTGCAAGCACGAAACAACCGCCTTCAACCGCGTAGATCATCGACGCCGCGTTGTTGACTTCGTGGCCAAGGGCGTAGGCCGTGCCCTTGTAGAGGTGGAGATTGGGCCAGGCGGCACAATGGATCTGTTCGTTCTGGGCATACATGGCGTATTTCGACAGCGGTTGCAGGTGTTCCCAGCAGGCCAACTGGCCGATGCGGCCGAGGGAGGTTTCGACCACGGCAAGATCAGAGCCGTCGCCTTCGCCATAGACCGTGCGTTCCACGTGGGTGGGTTTCAGCTTGCGCCGGCGGTTCACGACCGTGCCAGTCTCGTCGAAATGCCATTGGGCTATATAAAGCGAGCCGCCGTCACGTTCCGAGCAGCCCATGGAAAGCTGGATGTTGTTTTTCCGGCAGGCGTCGGCCAGGCGCTTTTCATGGTCCGAACCGGCGACGATGGAATTTTCGAAATAGCGTCCGGCAAACTGCATCTGCCAGGCGACGGGGCCGAGCCAGATGTAGTTTGGATAACCGGGCAGCCAGGTTTCGCTGAAGGCGACCAGTCTGGCTCCGGCTGATGCAGCTTCCTCGATCAGGCGGACGGCCTTGTCGATGCCGGCATCAAGATCGAGAAAACAGGGGGCAGCCTGGACGGCTGCGACTTTGAATTGCTTGGTCATGTGATGTCCTCCTAGGCCTCCCAGCCTGCCGGAGTGACGAAGAGATTACTTTTGCCCCTGAGCCAAAAAACTTGCGTTTTTGGGCAGACTGCCGAAAATCGACCAGTCGAACACGGAAACGGATATGAGCGGCCAGGCCTCATACAGCACAGTGGACATCGCCCCGCGCGATCGCTTCGCCTATTGGCGGGAAGCGGTTTGTGACTCTTATGTCCAGCTGGGCTGTGAAGCGGGCGAGGGCCCCGGTTTCGTCGGCAGTCTGGATATCGAGCGCCATTCGGCCCTGTCCGTTTCCAGAGTGTCCGGGACAGCCCACAGGGTGGTGCGGCGTCCCAGCGACATCCGGTCGGCGTCGGAAGCCGATTTCCTCGTCAGCCTGCAGACCGCAAACTCCTCGCGTCTGACCCAATTCGGAAAAACATCGGTGCTGCGTCCCGGCGACATGGTGGTCTATGACAGCACCCAGCCCTATTGTCTGGATTTGACGGAACCCTTCTCGCAAACGGTCCTGCAGTTTTCGAAGGCAAGTCTGCTCTCCCGACTGCCATTTGCCGAGACGCTCGGCGGAACCTGGATCGACGGGCAAAGCGACATCGGCCGTCTTGTGCGAGAGAGCATCCTGGCGTTTTCAGCCCACCTGAACAGCGGCTCTCCGGCGTTCGCCTCAACGCTTCAGGAAACGCTTCTGGACCTTGTGGCGACCGGGCTGGCGGGCAGCCGCAAGAGCGAGCTGGCGCTTTCGTCGTTCGATCGTCAGATCCTGCTCAGGGCACGCAGCTGCATTGCGCGCCGCATTCACGATCCGGAGCTGGACCGGAACCAGGTGGCGTCGGCCACCGGACTGTCGGTACGGCGTCTCAACGCGATCTTCCAGTGCGAAGGGTCTTCGATCGCAGGCGAAATCCGGCAGAAACGGCTGGAGGTCGTTGCAGCGGCACTGCATGACCCGAGATTTGCAGCGATGTCGATCAGTGAAATCGCGATGCGCTGCGGGTACAACAATCTGCAGCATTTCTCGACACTGTTTCGCAAGGCTTTGGGCCGTTCGCCCCGGCAGTACCGGGGCGAGGAAGAGTAATCGCGGTAAAGTGTCCCGCGAGGGTGAAATCAGGCAGAGGCCTTGGCTGACTTAAGCTCGTCGCGGATTTCGATCAGGACGTCGATTTCCGACGGGCCGGTCTTGACCTCAGGCTCGACGTCGTCCGGTTTTTCAGCCATGGACTTGATCCGGTTGACCGACTTCACAAGCATGAAGACGACAAACGCGATGATCATGAAGTTGATGCAGGACGTCAGAAAGGCGCCATAGGCGAAAACGGCGGCCCCGCTCTCACGAGCAGCGGCAAGACCGGTGCCGGCAGGAACCTCCCCGGACAGAACGACATACATGGAGGTGAAATCGATGCCGCCGATGATGAGCCCGATAATCGGGTTGATCAGGTCATTGACCAGGCTGGTGACGATGGCGGTGAATGCTGCGCCGATGATGATGCCGACGGCAAGGTCCATGACGTTGCCCTTGGCGATAAAGTCGCGAAATTCCTTGATCATATGCATACCCCAAAAGTCTTCGTATCGCTGACCAGAGTGCGCGCGGTAGCACCTTAATCGAATTGGGCTGCGGCAGGGCGTCTTGTCAGAAAAACCGATAATCCTGCTCTGGGGGGCTTTGTCCATCACAAAGTGAGGAAACTGCGACCAGTCCGAGCTGCGGTTCTGCAAGGTTCCGAATGGAAAGCGGCGATCAGCCCAGCTTCCGCTCGCTCCAGTGACGGCGGCAGAGCGAGACATACTTGTCATTGCCACCAATTACGACCTGGTCGCCTTCCTCGACGATCTTGCCGTCCGCATCCAACCGGGCAACCATGGTTGCCTTGCGTCCGCACCAGCAGATGGTCTTGATTTCCTTCAGATTATCCGCAAGCGCCAGCAAGGCGGCGCTGCCGGGGAAGAGCTTTCCCTGGAAATCCGTTCTGAGGCCGAAGCACATCACAGGAATGCGCAGCGTGTCGGCCACCCGGGCGAGCTGCCAGACCTGGTCTTCCGTCAGAAACTGGGCTTCGTCGACGAAGACCGCGTCGACCTTCTTCGCTTCGTCGGCGCGCAGTATGTGATCAAAGACGTTGTCAGCCGAGTTGAAGACATCGGCATCCGCTCCCAACCCGATACGCGATGCGATCCGGCCCTTGCCGCCCCGGTCGTCGAAGGCGGCGATCAGGAGCAGCGTGTTCATCCCCCGCTCCTCGTAGTTATAGGCGGCCTGCAACAGCACAGTCGACTTGCCGGCGTTCATCGAGGAGTAGTTGAAATAGAGTTTGGCCATGCGGAACTTTGGGAATCGGTCTTGAAGTTGCGGGCAGTTTTCAGGAAACCACCCGAAGCCTCAAACACTTTCCGGTTGAAGTCACAGCCAATGTCGCAATTTTCAGGTGCCGGGCGCAGATCGCCGAAGTCAGTTGGTCGGCGTCTGGGCGATCTCAACGATCAGCGGCAAATGATCGGAACCGATATCGGGGCCAAGCGAAACGTTGACGATCTGGATGTCCCTGGAGACGGCGAACTGGTCGACAGGCGCGCCGAGGATCCAGTGCAGGCTGTAATCGAAGAAGAAGCGCGTCGTCTGCGGCCATCCGTCCGGATAGGCCGTCTTCAACCCGTTTCGTGTGAGTGTCTGCTGGAACCGGGCAGACCAGGGTGAACTGTTCCAGTCGCCGATTGCCAGAATGTTGCTGCCGTTGTCGGCCTTCAAGGTATCGATGACGTTATCAGCCTCGTCGAAATATCGGCGCTTGTTCTCCCAGCGGATCTTCGAACGCGGGCTGTCGGGATGAATGACCAGGAGATGCAGCGGAGCCGAACCGGTGTCGACGGAGAGAGACAGCAGTTCTCTGTCGCCATCGTAATAGACATTTGCCCCGGGAGGGACATCGCCAGAGATGACACGGGTTTCTTCCGACGTCAGCGGAAAGCGGGAATAGACCGCCAGGCCCCCCAGGTCTCCGATCTTCAGGTATTCGGGAAATCCGTTCTTGCCGGCACCGCCGGTCGGCAGCCCCAAGCGTTGCCAGCGGCGTTCCTGAAGCCACCACAGCACTTCCTGAAACACCACGACATCAGGCTGCTCCTTTTCCAGAAAGGCCTGCAAGACCTTGTCACCCAGAAACAGGTGTTCAAGGTTGATGGAGACGATCTTGAGCGGACGATCTCCTGGCGCGGCGGGACCGAGAGGCTTGGTGTTGGCAAGCGTGCGAGCTCCGGTGAACCCGGCCAGGCTGAGAAAGGCGATCACGGCCACGAACCAGGTCAACCGGTACAGCAGACGAAGCCGGTGGCGAACGAGGAAACCGGCCGCACCGCCAAGACACCCTGCCAGGCCTGCGGCCAGAAACTGTCGCAGGAAGAAGCTCATGTTGTCCGCAAGCCAGACGTCCGGCGCCAGAAAGGCAAGCAGGCCGAGCACACTGACTGCAATGGCACCAAGGCTGCCACACCAGCCGATCAGGGATATTACGCTATGGATCAGGGAACGCGGTTTAGCCTGGGGCTTTCGAAACATGGCAGCCTGGGTCCGATTTCATGAGAAGGCGGCTGTGCTTAGCACGGACTGCGCGGAAGGTGCGACCTGTTTTGCCGCAAAGTCAGTTCGCCTTTGCCTCGAGCGCTGTCAGAAGCGGCTGAATATGCACTTGATAAACCTTCCAGCGCCCGACGGACGAGCCATAGACAGGTCGGCGTGCCTGCTCGCGGCTGAAGGTGAAGATCTGGGTGGTCTCATCAGGGGGCTTCAGACAATCGTCGTCCCAGTCCAGGCCGGTGTGGGCGAGCAGGGCCCGACTTTCCGTCTCATTGTCGCTGACAAGGCTTTCATAGGACTGATGCCTCAAGGCAACCGGCAGAACCTCTGACCAGTGGGCCATCAGATCACGGTAGAGATTGAAATAACGGCCGAGTGAAGCCTGGCTCTCATTGTAGGAATGATGCGGGGGTAGCGGCGTCATGTAGATCGAAAGACAGGTGTCTTCCGCGCTCCGCGTCACATGCACGAAACTGGCGTTGGGAAAAAGAAGGGCGAGAAGCCAGAGGCTTTCGAAATTGTGAGGCATCTTGTCGATTACACGGTGCGCTCTCTTGTCGATATCCTCCAGATGGGAGAGATAGCGGCGGCCGATGCGCTGAGCGTCCTGCCGTGTTATCTGACGGGCTGCCTCGAAAAGGCGCGGGCCGTGTATCTGGCCGGACGCCAGATTATGAATCCGATCGGGAATGAACTGAAGCTCCCCCGCGGCCCGTGCGGCGGGGTGCCGGCCGATGATCCGCTCGACCAGGGTCGTGCCGGAGCGAGGCATGCCGAAAACGAAAACCGGCCTGTCACTTGAAAGCGCCCAGTCCTTCCGCTGTTCGAAAAACTCCCGGTCAAACACGACTTTGCAGGTTTCCACGAAGGTTTTCTGGACGTCCGGGTCGTGGGCGGGGTAAAGGCCCGTCCGGTATCCGTCGAAAAAGGAAAATGCCTTGCCGGTGTCGCCTGCAGCGTCGCAGATCTTGCCTGCGGCAAACGCAAGACGGGTGACTTCGGCGGTCGCGGCACCCTGAGGCAGTTTCGCAAGATGCCGTTCAATCCCGTCAAGGACACTCGCCTTGAGAGTTTCGTCCTGAGCTTCGGCAGCCGCGGTCAGGATTGCGGGATCGGAAGGCGCCTCGGTGAAGGCGGTGCGAATATGATTTTCAGCAAGCTCCCGATTGCCGAGCGTCATTTCCAGTTCGAAGAGACCCAGATGAGCGCGTGGCGACCGCGGATCGGCCTTCAGAGCCTGCTCGAAGGCCTGCCGGGCAAGTCCGGAGCGCCGGAGATCGGCGTAGACTTCACCCAGGACGCGTTGCGCGTATTCAGACCCCGGGGCGAGCGACGCTCCTTTGCGCGCATGAGGCAGTGCGTCTTCGCTGCGCCTCTCGATGTTGAGCGCGCTTGCAAGTGTGGTGTGAACCACTGCCTCCTTTTTCGCGACTTTTGCGGCCTCTTCCAGATGCGGGATCGCCTGCGCGGTTCGGCCGAAGGAGAGGCAGGCGATGCCCATGCCATACCGTGCCCGGGCATTGCGCGGATCGTTCTGGAGCAATGCCTCCAGAAGCGCCTGAGCGCGGTCGAATTGCCCGGCTTGAAGAAGAGCAAAAGCTTGTTCGGTCGGATCTGGGTGCATCTTTGTCCGGTGGTCTGCACCGCACAAGCGGCTGGTCTCGCGAACACACCCGTTTCCAAAAAAGGCGCGGAAGACGCGCCGGGTGCCGGTTTGTCGCTACAGCTTGTGATAAACCAGCCTGAAGATGCAACCCTCCGGTGTCAGGTTTTGATCCCTGCAAGTCCTTCGAGCAGCGGGCCAATGTGATCCCGGTACTTTTCGAAGCGGTTCATGGCCCCTGTATGAATGGGCTGCCTGACCTGGGCCATGGAGAAGGTGAAGACCTGCGCCTCATTGCTTTCGTGATGGCGGCAAGCATCGTCCCAGGCCAACCCGGCATGACTAATCAGTAGTGGGCGCTCCGTATCCGGATCGCTTACAAGGGTCTCGTAGGACTGATTGCGGATCTCAACCGGCAGCACCGTGCTCCAGTGCGTCATCAGCTTTCTGTACTGGCCATAATAATGGGCGAGCGATTGCTGGCTTTCACAGTAACCGTGCTTGCCGGGCAGGGGCGTCATGTAGATGGAGACGCAGGTGTCGGCCGGGTTGCGGCTGACATGGCAGAAATGTGCATTGGGGAACAGGAGGGCGATCAGCCAGAGGTGCTCGAAATTCTGCGGCATCTTGTCGATCACGCGGGCACTTTTCTTGCTGAAACCGTCGAGCAGGGTCAGGTACTTGCGGCCGATGCGCTGGGCGCTCTTGCGGTCAAGGGCCAGGGCGGCGTCGAAGAAGGCATTGTCACCGGTGTGGCCTGCCGTCAGACCGTCGATCTGCTCGTCAAAGAAGCTGAGTTCGCCCGCAGCCGTTGCTTTCGGGTGGGCAGACAGGATGGCCTCCACCAGCGAGGTGCCTGATCGCGGCATGCCGAAGACGAAGACGGGTCTGTCGCTGGTGAGGGCAAAATCCTTGCGGTCTTCGAAAAACTGTTTCGAGAAGACTTCCCGGCAGGTTTCGACGCGGCGTTCCTGCCGGTCGGCATCATAGTGGCCGTAAAGGTCGTTTCGATGCAGGCCGAGGTAATGGAAGGCCTTGGGAATGTCGCCGGTGTCGTCGCAGATCTTGCCGGCTGTGAAGGCAAGCCTTGCCCGCTCGACCTTTGCCATCGGCCGGTCCGCATCGTTCAGCAGGGTCCCGATCTTTTCCAGCGCCTCTTTCTTCAGTGAAAGGTCGGAGAGGTCCCTTGCACTGATGAGAACCGAGGGTTCCTCGGGAGCCAGTTCCAGCGCGCGCCGGAAATGGGTTTCGGCCTCGTCCATCTTGCCGAGCGAGACTTTCAGCCGCGAGAGCGCCAGATGTGCGATCGCCGAAGCCTCGTTGATGGCAAGCGCGTTTTGAAAGGCATGTTCGGCCATGACGGGCCGCCGCAGCCTTGCGTAGATCTCGCCAAGGGTGCGGTGGGCGAATTCGGACTTGGCGTCGAGGGCGACTGCCTTGCGCGCATATGGCAGGGCCTCCTCGAAACGGTTGTCGAGGGTGAGGGCATCCGCAAGTGTAGCGAAGATGACGGCTTCCTTCTTCGCGACCTTCGCGGCAGCTTGTAGATGTTCGATTGCCCGGGATGCGTGACCGTGGGTCAGATAGATGACACCAAGCCAGTGATTGACCTGAGGATCGCGCGGATTGGCTGCATTGAGATCGGTCAGGATCTCCAGCGCCATGCCGTAATCCTTTGCGTCGATGCACCGAAGCGCGGCTTCCAACGGGTTTGACACTCTCAGAATTCCTTGGCTTTGGCAAAATCATTGGCCGGGAGGAAACGCCGGCTCGACGTCCTATTCATGAAAATGGTCGTAGACCAGTTTGGCAATCGCTTCGGAAATGCCGGGCACGGCGGCCAGGTCGTCGACCCCCGCCTTGGAGACGGCCTTGGCCGTGCCGAAGTGGCGCAGCAGGGCCTTCTTCCGCGTCGGACCAACACCCGCGATCTCATCCAGCGGGTTCCTGGTAATGTCCTTCTTGCGGCGAGCCCGGTGGCTGCCGATGGCAAAGCGGTGCGCTTCGTCGCGCAGACGCTGGACGAAATAGAGGACGGGGTCGCGCTCGGGCAGCATGAAGGACTGCCGGCCGGGGATGAAAAATTTCTCCCGTCCGGCATCCCGGTCGGGCCCCTTGGCGATGCCGACGAGCGGGACACCGGTGATGCCGAGGCTTTCCAGAGTCTCGCGGGCCGCTGTCAGCTGGCCCTGGCCACCGTCGATGAGCACCAGTTCCGGCCAGGCCGGTACGCCGGTATCGGCAGGGGCCGTTTCCAGTTCGCCCTCATCGGTATCCTGGAGGGCTGGGTCGACCGCCTCCGGTTTGCTGTCTTCGCGGGCGTGTTCCTTCAACAAGCGGGAGAAGCGCCGCGTCAGCACTTCGCGCATCATGCCGTAGTCGTCGCCGGGGACGAGATCCTCCGACTTGATGTTGAACTTGCGGTACTGACCCTTGGCGAAGCCTTCCAGGCCGGCAACGATCATGCCGCCCACCGCATTGGTGCCCATGATGTGGGAGTTGTCGTAGACCTCGATCCGGCGCGGCGGTTGGGGCAGGTCGAAAGCTTCCGCGACGCCTTTCAGCAAACGGGCCTGGCTGGAGGTTTCCGCAAGTCTGCGGCCGAGCGCTTCGCGTGCATTGGTCAGTGCGTGGTCGACCAGTTCCTTCTTTTCCCCGCGTTTGGGGCAGGCGACGTCGACTTTTCGGCCTGTGCGTTCGGAGAGCGCCTGCGCGAGAAGGTCCTGTTCGCTTAGTTCGTGGGAGAGCAGGATCTGACGTGGAGCGGGTTTGTCGTCATAGAACTGTGCCAGGAAGCTTTCCAGAATATCGGCTTCCTCGAAGGACTTGTCGGCCTTGGGGAAGTAGGCTCGGTTGCCCCAGTTCTGTCCAGTGCGGAAAAAGAACACCTGCACGCAGGTCTGGCCGCCTTCCTGGTGGATGGCGAAAACGTCGGCTTCCTCGACCGACTGCGGATTGATGCCCTGATGCGCCTGAATGTGCGACAATGCCGACAGGCGGTCGCGGTAGATGGCGGCGCGCTCGAACTCCAGATCGGCGGACGCGGCTTCCATCTGCTTAGCAAGCTGGGTCTTGATCAACTGGCTGCGGCCGGAGAGGAAGGCCTTGGCCTCCGATACCAGGCCGGCATAATCCGCCGGATCGATTTCCCCGGTGCAGGGGCCTGCACAGCGCTTGATCTGATACTGCAGGCAGGGACGGGAGCGGTTTTCGTAATAGCTGTCCGAACAGGTCCGGATCAGAAAGGCTTTCTGGAGCGCATTGATGGTGCGGTCGACTGCGCCTGCCGAGGCAAAGGGGCCGAAGTACTCGCCCTTGCGCTTGCGGGCACCGCGATGCTTGACGATCGCGGGGGATTCATGGTCACCGGTCACCAGGATATAGGGAAAGGACTTGTCGTCGCGCAGCAGCACGTTGAACCGTGGCCGAAGGCGCTTGATCAGGTTGGCTTCCAGCAGCAGGGCTTCCGGCTCTGTCTGGGTGACGACGAATTCCATCGACGCCGTCGCCAGGATCATGCGCATGATCCGGTTGGACTGGCCCTGCAGGCGCGTGTAGCTGGTGACCCGTTTCTTGAGGCTGCGGGCCTTGCCGACGTAGAGAACCTCGCCGTTTTCGTCCAGCATCCGGTAGACGCCCGGCCCGTTGGGCAGGCGCTTGACCTCGTCGGCAATGACCTCGACGCCCTTGCGTGCGGGGGCATTGCCGGTCTCCGGCGCGGATACGGCGCTTTTTTCAGAATCAGTATCGTCCTGCATGCCAGACATTTAAGCCGCGCAAGGCAATAGGGAAAGAGGCGGGTGCGGCGAAGCGGTGCTCTGCTGCCAACCGGTGGCCAAAAGTGTCTTCAGGAGGTGTGACCCAGCACATAGACGGTGGCGATATAGGCGCAATAGGCCGCCGTCATGACAGCGCCGGATATACGGCCGAGACAGATGCGCATTCCAGCCAGGATTGTCAGCAGGATCGCACAGGCCAGCATCACCCAGATATCCAGCTTGAGGACTTCCTGCGGCACGTCGATCGGCACGATGACGGCGGTGATGCCGATGATGGCGAGCAGATTGAAGACGTTGGAGCCGATGACGTTGCCAATGGCGACGGCACCATGCTGGCGAATGGCGGCCATGACCGTTGTGGCAAGTTCCGGCAAGGAGGTGCCGAGGGCGATGACGGTCAGGCCGATGACGGCTTCGCTGACGCCCCAGGAGGTTGCGATCGACGTTGCTCCACTGATGGTGAAATGCGCACCGAGCGGCAGGCCGACCAGGCCGAGAAGAATATAGGCGAGCGCGATCCAGACGGAATCGGGAACGTCCTCAACCTCGTCCAGGCCATCATCGTCTTCCATCGGGATATCGGCAGCGGCGGCGCCTGCGGATGCCGCGGCGATGGCTTTCTGCTCTTTCCTGTGCTTCTGCGCCATCATGGTGGAGGCTGCAAGGAAGACACCGAGCAGTGCCAGGAGAATGAGGCCGGCGGTCAGGCCGATGGGCGTGAAGAAACAGAGCGCCATGAAAACAATGGTGACTGCGACCATGAACAGTGCGTTGCGCGTCGCGCCGGTTTCACCACACGGGGTTGCCGCGATCAGCGCGGGCATGCCCAGGACCAGAAGCACGTTGGCGATGTTGGAACCGACCACATTGCCGATGGCGATGCCGCCGGCGCCTTCCAGCGCGGCTTTAAGGGAAATGACCAACTCGGGGGCAGAAGTGCCGAAGGCGACGATGGTCAGACCGATGACCAGATTGGGAATGCCCAGACGCTGCGCAATACCGACCGAACCCCTGACCAAGACATCGCCTGCGATAATCAGAACAACAAGTCCGCCTGCGAGGCTGATGTAGTCAAAGAGCATTTACGAATTTCCGGTTCGGGTCAGTTTCAATCTTCGAAGGCGGCTTCAATGTGGCAGCGCCAAAGTTCAACTTGGCGCCTTATACGCAATAGATCGGTGAGGGGAAAGCCGCGGACAAGGATCTTTCTACCGGCCAAATGGGGTTCCTGAATGCAAATTGCAATTGTCTTTACGGGTCTTTCATCCTGTCAGAATGTTGCCTCCATTTGTCATCAAAACTCCCCATTCTCAATCCTGATCCGCCACAAACGATCTCCATATCTTGTCAATGGGGGAGAGTGAGGACGCGGCTTTATACCCGTCCAACTCGCAACTGGCCGGCAATTTCCGGCCAACGCACTAATGGATAAAGTGGATCTGGAGTACTCAAATGAAACGTCTTGCACTTGCTGGCATGGCCCTGACAGCCGCGACGGTCGCATCGGCGCCTGTCCTGGCTGCGGATTTGCCGCAGTCGCCGGCACCGGCCTATGAGGCGGTTCCGGCTCCGCAACAGAGCATCGACTGGACCGGCCTTTATGTCGGTGGCAATCTCGGATGGGCTTTCGGCCAGTTCGACAACAAGGCCGGCAACAACACCGGGCTTGGAGTGGATGCCAACGGCATCGCCGGCGGTCTTTACACCGGTTACAATTACCAGGTGACGCCGAACATCGTGGTCGGCGCGGAAGCCGACTTCAGCCTGACCGACCTGGAAAAGTCCAAGTCCAACGGTGGCCTGACCCTGCGGTCCAAGTCTGACTGGAATTCCAACTTCCGTGGCCGTGTCGGTTACGCCTTCGACCGTTACATGGTCTATGGTGCCGGCGGTCTGGCGATTGCCGACCTGGAAGTTTCCGGCAATGGCGACACGGACAGCAAGACCGCCCTGGGCTGGACCCTTGGCGCGGGTGGCGAAGCAGCCATCACCAACAACATCAGCGCCAAGCTGGAATACGTCTACCAGGATTTCGGCGAACAGGATTTCAACCTGAACGGAACCGGCGTGAGCTCGGATTTCAACAATTCGCAGGTTCGCATGGGTATTGGCTACAAGTTCTAAGCCAGCCTCCCGGCCGATACGGAAAACCCGGTACCGCAAGGTGCCGGGTTTTTTCTTGTCCGCTTTCCGGGTGTCTTCGGCCGGCTGCGGCAAAGAGAAGCGGCTGACGGGCGAGCAGGCGGCCGGCGTATACAAGACGATACAAGTCGTTACAAGCTTTTCAGAATTTCGCCCCAGTACCATGTTACTTAAGGAACCTGACGTTAAGTGCTGGTACCCGGGTGACTTCCTTACTACCCGCTAGTCCGGCCCTTCAGGTGGAGAGGCGAATGCGGTTTCTGATGCGCGGACTTGTCGGTCTGGCATTGATGGCGATCATGATCGGGTTTGCCGGTTTTGGCGGCTACCGTCTGTATACTGCCATGACGGCAGAAGAGACCGCGCAGCGACGTCCTGCCCGCGAACGCAGCTATTCGGTCAATGTCGCGGAGCTGACATCGCAAACCGTTGCGCCTGTCACGACCGCCTACGGCCAGGTGGAAAGCTGGCGGACGCTGGAACTCAGGGCCAGCTCGGAAGGCAGGCTTGTGGAGGTTGCCTCCAAGTTTCGCGACGGTGCCGCCGTCGCAAAGGGCGAACTGCTGCTGAGGATCGATCCGGCCAATGCGGAATTCCAGGTGCTGGACGCGGAAGCGGCCCTTGCCGATGCCGAGGCCCAGAAGGCGGAAGCCGCGGAAGCCATTGTCGGTGCCGAGCAGGAACTGGAAGCAGCCCGGCGCCAGCTGGACTTGCGCAAGCAGGCGCTGGAGCGTCAGCAGCAGCTGAGGGACAAGGGTTATTCCACGGCCGTACAGGTCGAGACCGAAGAACTGGCCGTCGCCTCCCTCGAACAATCGCTCAGCAATCGCCTGCAATCGGTCATCACTGCACGCAAGCGCATCGAGCGGATGGATCTGACGGTCAAGCGAGCCCGGCTCGCTCTGGACGATGCCAGGCGTACCCTGGAGGAAGTCACTCTGACGGCCCCCTTCACCGGCTACCTGTCTGAGGTCAACGCCACGCTGGGCCGCCGCGTCAGCTCTTCGGAGACGCTGGCCCTGTTGATCGATCCGGCGGCGCTGGAAGTTCGTTTCTCGCTGTCGACCGACGAATTTTCCCGGCTGCTGGATACCAGCGGAAGTCTGGTGAAGGCACCCGTCACTGCAGTTCTGCAGCTGGGAGGCCGGTCGATCGAGGTTCCAGGTACCATTGACAGGGCCGCGGCCGTTGTCTCTGAAGGCGAAGCGGGGCGGACGCTGTTTGCGACGCTGGATCTGGAGCCGGGGACGGTGCTGCGGCCGGGCGACTTCGTGAAGGTGAATGTGCTTGAACCGGAGCTGACCCGTGTCGCGAAGGTGCCTTCGGCGGCGCTCACGGAAGACGGTCGCATGCTGATCGTTGGCGAAGGGGATCGGATCGAGGAAATCAAGGCGACGATCCTGCGCCGGATGGGCAATGAAGTCATCGTGGCCAATGTCCCCTTTGGCGCTGATTACGTGCGTGAGCGCTTGCCGCAGCTTGGCACCGGTTTGAAGGTTACTCCCCGGCGCAACACCGGGGGGCAGGATGACCCGCAACCTGACGAGCCAGCGACGGCGCAGGCGCTGGAGGCGGGCGAAGCGCGTCTCTCCGGCGACCTGGTGGCGCTGGAACCTGAACGGCGCGCGGCGCTGATCGATCAGTTGAACAGGTCCGACATGCCGGAAAATCGCAAGGCCAGACTGCTTGCCCTTCTGAACAAGCCGATGGTGCCGAAAGAGCTGATCGAACGGCTGGAGCATGGCGGCGGTAACAGCGGCTGAACACCGCTGTAAACCCTGTCACATCCGACCTGATATTCTGATTGGAGTGTCCCCACATGCGTTCTCCTGGCGGATCGCAATTTGCCTCGCTGCTGGACTACATGGTCCGGCACCGCACAGCGGCGAACCTGCTGTTGGCCATGATGCTGATCAGCGGGTTCGCGGCCTCGACGCAGATCCGGACGCAGTTCTTTCCCGATTTTGTCCGCGAGGAAGTGGACGTCGTCGTCAATTGGTCGGGCGCGGGGCCCGAGGATCTCGACCGGGCCGTTGTCGAAATCCTGGGGCCGCAGCTGCTTGCCATCAACGGTGTCGACGAAGCCACATCCGTTGCGCGCGAGGGCCGGGCCAGCATCGAACTGGAGTTCGAGGACGGCTGGGACATGGGCCAGGCAACCGACGAGGTGAAGGCCGCCGTCGATCAGGCCCGCTCCAGTCTTCCCGAAGGCATCGACGAACCGGTGGTCACCCGCAGCGTCTATTCCGACCGGGTGACAGATGTCGTCATGTATGGGCCGGTCGATATCGACCAGCTTGCCCGCTTTGCCGAAGATCTCCAGACCGTCTTTTTCCGCCAGGGCGTCACGCGGGTCACCATTCGAGGACTGGAAGACCCGATCATCCGGGTGAATGTCGGCGAGAACATGCTGGTGCGGCATGGTCTGACGCTTGCCGAAATCGCTGACGTTGTTTCGGCGGAGATGGAAACGACGCCCGCGGGCGATGTCGCCGGCAGTTCCGCCCGGCTGCGTACCGGCCAGACCCGGCGCAGCGAGCAGGAGCTGGGAGAGATCGTTCTGAAAGCGCCCTCGCAAGGGGAAAAGCTTGAGCTGCGGTCCGTTGCCGACATTGTCACCGAAGGGGTGGAAAGCGGCCGGGCCTATTATCACAAGGGCATGCCGGCGGTGGTTCTGCGGGTCAGCCGCAGCGCCCAGGGAGACACCATCGAGATCCAGCGGGCCGTGGAGCGGATCACGGCGGACTTCCAGCACACCCTTCCAGAGGGTGTTGTCGTTCAACTGACCAACACCCGCTCGCAGGCGATCATCGACCGGCTGGACATCCTGGTCGAAAACGGCATCTTCGGGCTGGCCCTGGTGCTGTTGTTCCTGTTCCTGTTTCTTTCAGCCAGAACGGCCTTCTGGGTGGCTGCCGGAATTCCGGTGGCGATGGCCGCCACGATCGGCCTGATGTATGTCTTCGGGATCACGCTGAACATGATCTCCGTGTTCGCGCTGATCATCTGTCTCGGCATCGTCGTGGATGACGCCATCGTGGTCGGCGAGCATGCCGACTTCCTGCACAGGCGCGGCTATTCGCCAGCGGAAGCCGCCAGTCTTGCGGCAAGGCGCATGACGGCACCGGTCTTCTGCGCCTCCATAACCACGTTGATTGCCTTTGTCGGGCTGGTTGCCATCGGTGGGCGTTTCGGCAGTCTTGTCGCCGATATTCCCTTTACGGTGTCGGTGGTGCTGATTGCCAGCCTGGTGGAATCCTTCCTCATCCTGCCGGCCCACATGAACCATGCGCTGAAGGCCAGCAAGAAGAAACACTGGTTCGACCTGCCCAACCGCCTGTTCAACCGGGGCTTCGTCTGGTTCCGGGAAAAGCTGTTTCGCCGGTTCGTCGGCTGGGTTCTCGCCGTGCGGTATCCGGCCATCGGCTTTGCGCTGATGGTCCTGGCGCTGTCGCTCACCTTGGTTTTCGACAAGTCGGTTCGCTGGCGGTTCTTCAATGCGCCGGAACAGGCGGTGGTTTCCGCCAGCATTGCCATGATGCCCGGGGCAAAACGCGATGACACCAAGGCGATGATTGCGGAGATGGAACGCGCGCTTGACGTGGTCAACCAGCGGTACGGCGAGCAATATGGTGCCGAACCGGTGGTCTTCGCGCTCTCCACCGTCGGTGCGACGGCGGGGCGCGGCCTCATGGGGGCAGATACCAAGGATGCCGACCAGCTTGGCGGCATTTCCATAGAACTGCTCGACCCCGACCTTCGGCCCTATTCGGCCTTTCAGTTCATCGGCGACTGGCGCGAGGAGATCATAAATCCGCCGCTTCTGGAAACGCTGGCCCTGCGCGGCGAGCGCTCAGGCCCGGGGGGCGACGCGATCGACATCAAGCTCTACGGCAACTCCACGGAAAACCTGAAAGCTGCTGCCGAAAGCCTGAAGCAGTCCCTGGCGCCTATGGAAGGCGTCAGCGCGCTCGAGGATACGCTGGCCTATGACAAGCCGGAGCTGAACCTGACGCTGACACCGCGCGGCGAAGCCCTTGGCTTCACCACGGAGGAAATCGCCCGCATTCTGCGCAACCGGCTGGAGGGCATCGAGGTTGCCGAGTTTCCGATCGGCAGGCGAACGGCAACGGTGAAAGTGCTGTTGCCGGATGAGGAAACGGATGCCGCGTTTCTCTATTCAACGCGGGTGCGTACCGATGCCGGCACCTATGTTTCCCTGAGCGAGATTGTGAGCATCGACAGCAGCTACGGCTTTGCCTCGGTTCGCCGCAGCGACGGGCTGCGCACGCTGCGGGTCTTCGGGGATGTATCGGAGGACAATCCGGCAGCCGCTGCCCGTGTGACCGACATGCTGCAGAACGAGCTTCTGCCACAGCTTGCCGCCGACTATGACGTCGAAAGCGAGATGAGCGGGCTGGCGGAGCAGGAACGTTCGTTCCTCTCCGATGCACTGATCGGCTTTGCCATGTGTCTGGCCGGCATCTACCTGGTGCTGTGCTGGATCTTCGAATCCTGGACCCGGCCGCTGATGATCATGATCATCATTCCCTTCGGCTGCGTCGGCATGATCTGGGGCCACTACCTGCACGGTATTCCGCTGTCGATGTTCTCCGTGGTCGGTTTCATCGGCATGGCGGGCATCATCATCAACGACAGCATCGTGCTGGTGACCACTATCGACGAATACGCCAAGGACCACCCCTTCCGGCAGGCAGTGGTCAACGGTGTTTGCGACCGGTTGCGGGCGGTCGTGCTGACGACTGCAACGACAGTGTTCGGCCTGGCGCCGCTGCTGTTCGAGACCAGTCGCCAGGCCCAGTTCCTGCTGCCGACAGTCATCACGCTGGCCTACGGGCTGGGCGTCGGGCTGTTCCTTGTCATCCTTCTGGTGCCGGCTCTGCTGGCGGTGCAGAAGGATTTCGGTCAGGCGATCACCAGCGGCAGGCGCCTGCTCAAGCTTCGGGGCAGGGCACCGCTTTCCGGCGGACAGGCGTGACCGCAGGGGGAGGGTGCAGTGATGGACTGGAGCAAAGCCTGAAACCGGATCGGAACACCTGATCCAATCCCGACGTCTTACCAGAAAAGTATCTGATCAAGGTCAGTTCAATCAATCGTGGAAGGAGACACGCATTGGACCGTCGTTGGCTGGGCGATCGTGCCCTGTCTGTGCCCGTTCTCAGCTTGGGGACGGCGAGTTTCACGTCCGGGCCATGGTCTGGCAATGATGCGGGTGCAGCCCGGCGTCTTGTCGACATCTGTCTCGACGAGGGGCTGAACATGTTCGACACCGCGGACGTCTATTCCGGCGGAAATGCAGAGATGGTGCTCGGGCAGGCAATCAACGGGCGCCGGGACAAGGTGATCATCTCCACGAAGGCGGGTTTGCGGACCGGGCCGGGCGAACATGACGTGGGCAGTTCACGCAGCCACCTGCTGACTGCTGTCGACGGAATGCTGAGCCGACTGCGCACCGACTATATTGACCTGTTCCAGCTCCATGCGTTTGACGCAATGACACCGGTCGAAGAGACCATGGAGGTGCTGGATGACCTGGTGAAAGCGGGGAAGGTTCGGCACCTGGGTGTCTCGAACTATGCCGGCTGGCAGTTGATGAAGTCTCAGGCTGCGGCACGATACAATGGTTGGCAGCCGCTGGTGGCGCACCAGGTGTATTACTCGCTCATCGGCCGCGATTACGAATTCGAATTGATGCCACTGGGCCTGGACCAGGGCGTTTCAGCCCTGGTGTGGAGCCCGCTTGGGTGGGGGCGCCTGAAGGGGGGTGGGAAGCATGCTTCAGCAGGCCGACACAAGGACGCAACCCCGAACTATGCACCGCCTCTTTACGACGAGACCCTTCTTGAGCGCGTACTTGCAGCATTGGGGGAGGTGGCTCGTGACACAGGCAAAAGCGAAGCCCAGGTCGCACTGAACTGGCTTCTGCAGCGGCCGACCGTGGCAAGCCTCATCATCGGCGTTAGCAGCGAAGCTCAGTTGCGCAACAACATGGAGGCCACCGGCTGGGAGCTGGATGCCGAACATATGCGCTTGCTTGACGAAGCCAGCACCACCCCCGTTCCCTATCCGTATTGGCACCAACGCGCATTCCCGGAACGCAATCCGCAACCGGTCTGATCATCGTTCCATCCCATGCCCAAACGGCGGGGGAGGTAACGTCCTAACTGGATCAGAAGGGTCAGATTGCGGCCAATGTCACATGCCTGTTTGCGGGAGCATGCAGAGGCCATGCCATACGGCCTGATCCCGCAGCCAAGGGCATGAAACCTGCCGAGATGCTCGATGAGCTGGATCGGTCTATGCACCTTGCAATCAAGGGGTATCTGATGCCCGACACTCAGAACAGGAAACTGGTCGGCGGCAACATCCACAGCGTCTCGGGAATGACCCGCACAGTCCCCGGCCTAGGTTGCTTCAAGGTCTCCTTGCAAGCAGCCCGGTTCGCGGCTTTGTACTTCGCTTGAGCCCTATGGCTCATGCCTCCCAGGTTATCAATCCGGGTTTACGCAGTGGATCCCTCTTTCGATTTGTGCAAAACCGCATCATGTGCTTAATTTTTACGCGAATATTAACTGGGGACTAACCCCGTCGATTTTGATATATATAGTACAGGTTGTTTACCTGTGTGGTTCCAAATGAGTGATCATCAGTTCAATACCTCGGTCAGGATGGGCTCCGAACGGAATTTCGGGCTGGTCTTCGCCGTGGTCTTTTTGCTGATCGGGCTGTGGCCGGTCACTGGTGGCGCCGCGCCGCGATGGATTTTGCTATCCCTTGCGGCTGTTTTTATTGCCCTTGCCATGTTTGCGCCGCAGAGCCTGCGCCTACCCAACAGGTTGTGGTTCAAACTGGGTCTGCTGCTTGGTGCCGTGATGGCGCCGGTGGCGATGGCGGTTGTCTTTCTTTTAATCTTCATTCCCATCGGTCTTGCGATGCGAGCCAGCGGGAAGGATCCGCTTTCAAGGAAAGTGGATCCGAATGAAAAATCTTATTGGATTCCCAGAACCGACCAGCCGAAGTCCATGAAACTGCAATATTAGGACAAAAATACCGGCACGGTTCCCAGACAAAGCAAGGAATTGCCTCTATGTCGATGATCGCCGAATTGTGGGGTTTTCTGCGTGAAAGGCGGAAATTCTGGCTTTTGCCAGTTTTCATTGTACTGGCGATTTTCGGAGCGCTGATCGTGCTCAGCCAGGGCTCGGCGGTCGCCCCCTTCATCTATGCGCTGTTCTAGACCAGTGACCGCGATCCTGGGGATCTCGGCGCTGTATCACGACAGCGCCGCTGCACTGCTGGTCGATGGCCGGATCGTGGCCGCCGCGCAGGAGGAGCGCTTTACCCGGCGCAAGCACGATGCGGGCTTTCCCGCCCATGCCATCGCCTATGTGCTGGACGAGGGCGGGCTGGACCTTGCCAGCGTCGATCACGTTGCGTTCTACGACAAGCCCTTCCTGAAGTTCGAGCGCTTGCTTGAGTCCTATCTGGCCTATGCCCCGCGCGGTTTCAATTCGTTTCGGATGGCGATGCCGGTCTGGCTGCGCGAGAAACTGTTCCTGAAGGACCTGCTGAAGCGAGAACTGAGCCTTTTCGACCCGGGTTTCTCCGTGGACAAGCTGCTGTTCGCCGAACATCACATCAGCCATGCCGCCAGTGCCTTCTACTCGTCACCCTTCGAAGAAGCGGTGGTGCTGACCATCGACGGGGTGGGGGAATGGGCGACGACCACAGTCGCGATCGGACGCGGCAAGGATCTGGAAATTCAGCGCGAACTGCATTTTCCACATTCGCTGGGCCTGCTCTATTCCGCCTTCACCTATTACACCGGCTTCAAGGTGAATTCCGGCGAATACAAGGTGATGGGGCTGGCCCCCTATGGGCAACCGCGATTTCGCGACCTGATGCTGGATCGGATCGTTGATGTAAAGCCGGACGGCTCGTTCCGGCTGGATCAGCGTTATTTCAACTATGCGGCGGGTCTGACCATGACCAGCAAGGCCATGGAGGACCTGTTCGGCCACCCCGTGCGCCAGCCCGAGACGGAACCGCTGACACAGTTCCACATGGATATCGCCGCCTCGGTCCAGGCCGTGACCGAGGAGATCCTGCTGCGCATGACCCGCGCGCTGGCGCAGGAATACGGTATTCCCTCGCTGTGCCTTGCCGGCGGGGTGGCGCTGAACTGCGTGGCCAATGGCAAGATCTTGCGCGACGGCGCCTTTCGCGACATCTGGGTGCAGCCGGCGGCGGGCGATGCGGGGGGGGCGCTCGGGGCGGCGCAGGCCGCGTGGCATATGGAACTGGGCCAGCCCCGACGGGCGCAGCCCGGCGATGCCATGCGGGGTGCCTATCTGGGTCCAGCCTTCGACGACGACCGGATCGCGGCGGATCTGACAGCGGCGGGGGCCAGCTTTACCCGGCTGCACGAGGGTGAGATCCTGGCCCGCAGCGCACAGGCGCTGGCGGATGGCAAGGCCGTGGGCTGGTTTCAGGGACGGATGGAATTCGGGCCGCGCGCCCTTGGCAACCGGTCTATTCTTGGCGACCCGCGGTCGGGCTCCATGCAGAAGTTGCTGAACCTCAAGGTGAAATACCGCGAGAGCTTCCGGCCCTTCGCGCCCTCTGTCCTGCGCGAGCATGTCAGCGAGTGGTTCGATCTGGACGGGGACAGCCCTTACATGCTGCTGGTCGCCGATGTTGCCGAACGTATCCGGCGCCAGATGACGTCCGAGGAGCAGGCTCTTTTCGGCATCGACAAGCTGAACATCCGCCGCTCGGACATCCCCGCCGTGACCCATGTCGATTATTCGGCCCGCGTGCAGACCGTGCATCGCGACACCAACCCGAAATATCACGCGCTGATCTCCGCCTTTCACGACCTGACCGGCTGCCCGCTGCTGGTCAATACCTCGTTCAACGTGCGCGGAGAACCGATCGTCTGCACTCCGACCGACGCCTTCCGCTGCTTCATGGGCACCGGGATCGAGATGCTGGTCGCCGGCAATTGCCTGCTGGAGAAGGAGGCGCAGGACGCCTCGCTGCACGAGAATTACGAAAACATGTACGAACTGGACTGACCGGAGGAGCCCTTGCACATCTTCGGCCGCCATCGCCGGATCGCTACCATCTTGTGCCTGATCCCGGCGGGTTACTTCCTGCTGACCGCGATCTTTGCGCTGGTGCATTTTGACGATTTCGCCTCAGACCTGCCCAGGCTGCTGCGTTATGTACTGGGGCCGCTGGCGATTGCCGCGCTGCTGGTTGGCTGCGCCTGGCTTCTGTCGCCCAACAATGCGCTGACGGTGGGGATTACAGCCTGCTCGATCCTGGCCGGGATGTTCATGTTCGAGGGGTACATGCGCTGGCATAACCTGCCGCAGCGGATGGGGCTGGCCGGGATCGTCGATGGCGGAGCCGATCTGGAACGCTATGGCGGCGCCATGCCTCCGGCCTATACGATCAAGGCCCTGAATGCCAAGTTGGAGACCGAAACTCTTGCCGATGCGGTGCTGGCCGGGACACCCGGAGCCGAGATGCTGCTGTGCAGCCGTATGGGCGTGCCGGTCACGACACGGATCGACAGTTACGGTTTTCGCAATCCGCAACCGGAAACCGCCGCACCGGTCGATCTGATGATCCTCGGCGATTCCTTTGCCGAGGGGATTTGCCTCGACGATGGCCAGCATTTCGTCGACCAGATGCGTGCGGGCGGGGCTTCGATCCTGAACACTGCCAGTCGGGGCGCAGGCCCCTTGTATGAACTGGCGGTCCTTGGCCGCTATGGCCCGCATTTTCGCCCCCGCATCACCGTTCTGGCCTTTTTCGAGGGGAACGACTGGGAAAACCTGTCCGTTGAAACAGAACAGCCGTGGCTGCACGAGGCCCTGGCGCCGGAGGCCGATTTCGGCCCGATCGAGTTGGACGCGGCGCGGCGCGCGGACGCGTCCCGGATCATTGCCGGCTGGTGGCAGGGCACTGCTGCCACTTTGGAGGAATATCTGAGCCGCCGGGCCTATTTGCGCAATTTCCTTGCCCTTCAGGAAACCGCCAGCATCCTGGGGCTGCACTACCCCAAGGCGGCCAGCGACAACCCGGTTTTCGAGCAGATCCTGCATCGCATGAAGCAGATCGCAGATGGCTGGCAGGGGCGGGTGGTGGTGGTCTACATCCCCGCTCTCGACCAGTTCGGAGGGGTGTTTCCGCATGGCTTTCTCAGCGCTCCGCTACGCGAGAACGTGGCGCGCGCAGCCGAGAGCGCAGGCCTGGGCATGATCGACCTGACCCCGACCTTTCGCGACTATCCCTCGCCGCTGGGCCTTTACGCGCCGGATGCGCATCTGAATGCCGAAGGCGCGGCGCTTGCCGCCGGCACGATCATGGCCGATCCGCTGATGACCCTTCCCTGACCCAGCCTTGCCGAGTGGATGCTTGGTGCCGCAATGCCGTCGTTTTCCACGCTCTGTTTGCCGAATTTTGCACATGGCCGTGCACCATCCCGCCAGCGTCGGATGCCCTGTTTCTGGCAACGGCGTTGACAGGCAGCCTCGTCATGTCTCCCGGGCTGACGACGCCGGCACGGGCACAGGATCTGAATTGGGGCGGCGCGGGGGCGACAGCCCAGGGCACTGTCGAAGGCGGGTCAGGACAAGGCGGCGAGGGCTTCTGCGTGCAGTGTGGCGTTGGCCGCAGCGAGAACCTGACCTTCGGAGTGCAGGCCCAGCCTTTCACCTTTCCAGTCGGTGATCACGCCTCCCGCACCCTCGATAACCGGAATGAGGGCCATGTAATCGTAGGGATGCAGATTCATTTCGAACACCAGATCAATGTGGCCTGAAGCCAGCAGTCCGTATCCGTAGCAGTCGCCCCCGAAGCGGCGCATGGCGACCTTGCTTGAGAGTGCCTCGAACTGCGCGCGTCCCTCGGTGTCGAACGTGTCGGGCGTGGTCGTGTAAAGGATCGCGTCGGCCAGTCGGTGCCTGCCACTGGTGCGGCAAGGTTCACCATTGAATGTTGACGGTTCACCACGCCGCCCCGTCCAGCGTTCGCCGGTCGGCGGTATCGAGATGATGCCGAGTTCAGGTGTCCCGTTGAAAAGGCAGGCAATGAGCGTGCCGAAGGTCGGCATCCCGGAAACAAAACTCTTCGTCCCGTCAATCGGGTCGAGCACCCAGAGGTATTGGGCATCCAGACGTGCGTCCTCGTGCTCTTCGCCAAGAATGCCATGGGCCGGGAACTCTTTGAGGATGCTTTCACGCATCGCGGCCTCGATGGCGCGGTCAGCCTGCGTGACCGGGGAAAGGTCGGCCTTTTGTTCCACGTCCAATGGCTTGCGGAAGTAGGTCATCGCCATGGCGTCAGCCACGTTGGCGAGCCCGTCGGCAAAACGCGCCAGCATCTCCGTTTCGGGCGGCGTCGTGGAGCTTTGCATGGGTTTTCCTTGTCTGCGGGGAAGCTGGCAACGATGGTCAGCCGGCAAATTAACTCTAGACAAAATCCACAAAAATGCAAGACTACACAAATATCCCCAGAACCGCGAACAGAGGACGCGGCAATAACAAAGGGTCTCGGGAGGATCCGATCCGGGGCAGGCACTGGCACACGAACACGTGGATCAACAAGGAGAGACGACAATGAAGACCTGGACGAAATTCACCTTGGCTTCGCTGTTTGCCGTCGGCATGACGGCAACAGCCTCTGCCGACGAAATCACCGTCTACACTGCGCTTGAGGAAGAAGAGATCGCGGCCTATATCGAGGCCGCCCAGAAGGCGATGCCCGATACCGAGATCAATGTGCTGCGCCTGTCCACGGGCAAGCTGGGCGCGCGTCTTCTGGCAGAAGCGGGCAACCCGCAGGCCGACGTGATCTGGGGCTGGGCCGTCAGCGCCATGATGGATCCCCAGATCCTGGAGATGCTGGAACCCTACTCAGCCAAGGGCGTCGATGTTCTGCCTGCCTCCTTCCGTGGTGAAGATGGCAAATGGTTTGCTCCGATCGGCTACATGGGCGCGTTTTGCGTGAACACGGCACGGCTGGAGGAAAAAGGCCTGCCGATGCCCAAGAGCTGGAAGGATCTCGAGAACCCGGACTTCAAGGGCGAGATCCTGATGCCGGACCCGAATTCTTCCGGGACCGGATACCTGCACGTCAATGCGGTTCTGCAAACCATGGGTGACGAGGCCGGCTGGGCACAGCTCGAAGCCGTCGATCCGAACATGGCACAATATACTTCATCCGGTTCCAAACCCTGCAAGTCCGCACGCGTCGGCGAATACACCGTTGGTATCTCTCTGGCATTCACCGCGATGCAGTCCATCGAGGAAGGTTATCCTCTGGCAATGGTCTTCCCCGAGGAAGGCGTTGGATATGAACTGGAAGCATCCGGCCTGATGGAAAGCTCCGACAACAAGGATGCGGCAAAAGCCTTCCTCGACTGGACGATGTCTGACGAGGCAATCGGTCTCTACCAGCAGTACAAGGCGCTGATCACGGTTCCGGGTGTCGATGCTTCGCAAGCGGCTGAAAAAGCGGGCCTGCCGGCTGATATTTCGACCGTCCTGGCGAAAATCGATTTCGTCACCGCGGCCAAGAACCAGACGGCCGTGAAGGAAACCTGGAAAGAAAAGCTGGGCCGCTGATCGTGCCCGCGGCAGCTCCGGCTGCCGCCAGAAGCGCGCGGGGCTTCACTGGAGGCCCGCGCACCTTTGACAGGAGACCGATCCGCCGTGTACTTGACCGTCCGTAACGCCACCAAGACCTTCGGGGCCTTCAAAGCGCTCGACAATGTCTCGATCGAGATCGATCGACGGGAATTCGTTTGCCTGCTGGGTCCGTCCGGCTGTGGCAAGACGACACTCCTGCGGCTGATCGCCGGCCTGACGGAGCTGAACAGCGGCGAAATCCTTCTGGAGGGGACTGCGCTTTCGAACCTTCCCGCACGCAAGCGAGGCTTCGGGATCGTCTTCCAGTCCTACTCGCTCTTTCCCAACATGACAGTGGCCGAAAACATCGGTTACGGGCAGAAGATCCGTGGCACCCCGCGGTCGGAGATTTCACGGCGTGTGGCGGAACTTCTGGAGCTGGTGAAACTGCCGCAGGTCGCCGGCAAGTTTCCCGGTCAGCTGTCCGGCGGACAGCAGCAGAGGATCGCGTTGGCACGGGCAATCGCCGTCGACCCGCGCGTCTTGCTGCTGGACGAACCGCTTTCGGCGCTTGACGCGAAGGTCCGGGCTGAACTGCGAGACGAAATCCGCCATGTTCAGCGTTCGCTCGGCATTCCAACCCTGATGGTGACACATGACCAGGAAGAGGCGCTGGCGCTGGCGGACAAGATCATCTGCATGAACCATGGTGTCGTGGTGCAGGCCGGGACGCCGGAAGACCTCTACCATCGACCGGCGACGCGCTTTGTGGCGGACTTCATGGGGATCAGCAATCTCGTTTCTGCTGCCCCGATCCGGCGTGAATACCCGGATCTGATGGCAAAGTGGCCGGGGGGATCGGGGACGGAGCATGTTGCCTGCATTCGCCCTGAACAGATCAGTCTGACCCCGGCGCGGGACGGCAACGCCACGGTGCGCAGCATCAGTTTCCTTGGCAATCTCAGACGGCTTGAGGTCGATAGCGCAATCGGCCCGCTGGTTGTCGAGACCCATGGGTATAATTCCTGTCACGAGGGCGAACGCGTGAACCTGAGCATTCCACCGGAAGCCTGCACCTGGGTGGCTGACGACATGGCCCACCAGCCTGCCGAGACCGCCGCATGAGCGGTGTGGAAACGATGACCACGCCAGCGCGCAAACAACTGGATGCGGACCGGCTGCTCACACTTGTTTGCGTTGGGCTGCCGCTGATTGGGCTCGTCCTCTTCTTTCTCTACCCGATGGTGATCGTGTTCCTGCGTTCCCTGACGGTTGACGATGGTTACGGGTTTGCCAACTACACGAGGGTTCTGGGGTCGACGGGGTTCTGGCGTGCGACCGAACATTCCCTGATCATGGGGGCTGCCACCACAGTTCTCAGCGTCTTCCTTGGTTTCATCATCGCGCATGGGCTCTATCGCTGCGCTTTCCGGGGCAAGTGGCTGATCCGCGGCGTGATCGTCCTGCCGCTGCTCGCCCCCTCGCTCGTGCAGGCGCTCGGGCTGATCTTCCTTCTGGGACGCAACGGCGTCATCAGCCGTGCTCTGGGTGTCGAGATCGAAATCTACGGCTTCTGGGGGCTGTTGATCGCCAACACTCTTTATGCCTTGCCGCAGGCGGTGATGATTATCGGCGCGGCCCTGGTCCTGCTGGACGCGCGTGTTTACGAAGCTGCGGAAGTCATGGGCGCTTCGCCGTCACGCCAGTTTCGCGACCTGACCTTGCCCGCGGCGCGCTTCGGGATCCTCAACGCGGCTTTCGTCTGCTTCACAATCACGATCACCGATTTCGGCAACGCGGCGGTGATCGGCGGGGACTACTCGGTTCTGGCGACCGAAATCTACTCTCAAGTGGTCGGCCAGCGGAATTTCAACATGGGAGCTGTCGTCGGCATCATGCTGTTGTTGCCGACGGTGGTTTCCTATGCCATCGAGCGTCAGGCAATGAAGCGGCAACAGGTCGGACAGATGGCCGGCCAGGTGCCGTATCGGCCCTCCTTCGCACCCGTGCGCGACCCGGTCATGGCGTTCCTGTCGCTTCTGGTCTGCACCGGCATCGTCGCGGTTATCGGCATTGTCGTCTACGCAAGCTTTGTCACCCTGTGGCCCTACAACATGGCGCTGTCGTTCAAGCACTACGACATCACATTGGCCGGGGGGTATTCCTCGCTCTGGATGACCATCGTGATATCGCTCATGGCGGCGTCGGGTGGCACGCTTGCGGTCTTCCTCCTGTGCCTTGGGCTGCGCCGCCTTCCGCGCAGCGTGGCCCAACCCATCCAGATGCTGGCCGCCATGCCGGCCGCAGTGCCCGGGATGGTCCTGGGGCTTGCCTATATCCTGACTTTCAATTCAACCGCGACGCCGCTCTACCTTCTCTATGGGACGGCGGCCCTCATCGCGATCATCAACTTCTACCACTACCACACGCAGGGTTTTCTGACGGTGATGACCGGTTTTCGCCAGTTGCCCCGGGCGCTCGAGGAAGCTGCAGACAGTCTTGGAGCTGGAATGGCAAGGACGGCCGTTGATATCGTCGCGCCGTTCATCGCCCCAATGCTCGTTTCGGTGTTCTTTTTCCTGTTCATGCGGTCCATGGTAACCCTGTCGGCAGTCGTCTTCCTCACCACTCCTGACCTGAGCGTGGCGGCTGTCACCATCATGCGGCTGGACGATGCCGGTCTGACTTCGCAGGCGGCAGCCTTTTCCACCTGCGTGATGGCGGTCGTGTGTATTGCGCTTTTGAGCATGAAGGGAACGCTGGTGCTGATGGGACGAGGCAACCGGAGCAAGGTGCGGACCTGATGTGGGCGAAAGAACGTCACCGGCTCATTCTGTCCATGCTGAGTGCGAGCCAGCAGGTGAGCGCCAACGATCTTGCGCAGATGCTGAACGTCTCTCGCGAGACGGTGCGACGCGATTTGCTGGACCTCGAAGAGTCTGGACAGGTCAGCCGCGTCCATGGCGGCGCGGTCTTGCCCGAGCCGCGTTCCGAGGAGCCCTTCCGCCAACGGATGACGACGCAGATCCGGGCAAAGTCGGAGATTGCCCGCAAGGCTGCCGGACTGATCCAGCCCGGACAGACGATCCTTGTGGACGCGGGCACCACTACGGCCCTGTTTGCCCGCGAACTGGCCAAGCTGTCGGATCTGTCGGTGATCACCAACTCGATTGATATTGCCACCACGCTGCAAGGGGCTGGCAAGGATGTGCTGCTGCTCGGTGGACGGATGGCGGCCGACGTCCCTTCGACGGTCGGCGAACTCACCCTGTCTGAAATCCGCCGTTTCCGTGTCGACCTGTGCTTTTCGGCTCCGGTTGGGGTGCATCCGGTCAAGGGTGCGTTCTTCTACGACCTGCAGGAGGCCGAAATCTCCAAAGCCATGGCGGCACAGGCGCAGCAGACGGTTATTCTGGCCGACCAGAGCAAGCTTGGAAAAACCAGCAGGGTTCAGGCCTTGGAGACCGGAGAGATCGGCAGGCTTGTGACAAACAGGGCAGCAACTGAAGAGCAGGTAGCGGCCTTCCGCCAAGCGGCCATAGACGTAATGGCTTGAGACGCGAAAACCGCTCGATAGACAGGACCCGATTGCACAACGCGGTACAGATTTTCTGCACTCGCGCCTGGTTGGGCAAACTGAAGCGTCTATTCAATGTCGTCTTTGTTCAGCTCTGATGGAGGGAACGGCCATAGCGACATGGGGGATCGGCACCCGCATCACGTTGCCGCTCCGCCCCATTCATCCCCAGCCTGCGTTACTCCCGACCAGATATCGACAGCCTTGATATCGAAAGCCCATGGTTTCAGCTTTCCGGCTCCATCCGTTTTCAGGCCCTCAATGGAGGGGGGAAAGTTCCAAATGGGTCGGCCAGGCCGGACAACGGGCAATGTTCCATCCCGGTTTGCGGGCCCTCGACGCTTGCGACATGATACAATTGATACAAACGGCAAGGCCAAACTGAAAAGAAGCTTACGTAGAAATGAGGTCCGGCCTGCCGCTCTTGCCGAGGCGTTGATACAAAGTGAGATCCAATGTTGCTTCAAGACGGAGCGAGTGCTTCTGAAAGTGAAGCCGATAGAAACCGGATCCAGCTGCTCATGGAAGAAGCTGTCGAGGCGCTGAGCGATGGCTTCGTGCTCTACGACAGTGACAGAAGGCTCGTTTTCGCAAACAAACGCTATGCGGAGATGCTGGGTCCGCACAAGGATCTGCTTGTTCCCGGCGCGCGGCTCGACGACATCGTCGGCAGTGCTGTCGGCAGTGGGCACATTTCCTTCGTTCGCAGCCCTGAAGGCGGTTTGCCTGGTGTCCTGGATACCTTGGCGGCCAGGGGAAAACTGAAGATCGAGATCAAGGTTGCCGACGGCAGCCAGCACAAGATCTATCTCAAGCATCTGAAAGACGGCAGCATTGTCGTGAAGGTTCGCGACATCACGGAACAGCGGACCGCAGAGGCGCGTGCAAGAGAGATCCTTTACGGCGCGGTTGATGCCGTCGACGTTGGTATCGCGCTCGTCGATGATGATGACCGGCTGGTGTTTGCCAACAAGAAGTTTCGGGAGATTGGCGACCCGGACGGGACGCTTTTCGTTCCTGGCCGTGCGATGCGCGACATCCACGCCGAGGCCATAGCATGTGGCCTGATCCCGCTTCCGGGGGGCATGAAACCCGCCGAAATGCTCGATGAGCTGGATCGGCTTATACGCCTTGCCATCAAGGGGTATCCGATACCCAACAATCAGAACAGGGAACTGGTCGGCAGCGCCTACGAGACAAATCTGAAAGGACGGCTGCTCACGATTGAAGACGTCACGGATCGCGTCAGGGCGGAGCGGCGCTTTACGACCGCGGTTGAACGGTTGCCGGTTGGCATCGCCTTTGAAGGGCCGGACGGGCAGTTCACGCATTGCAATGATGCGTTTGCAGCGCCCTTTCACCTGACCGCGGCCGAAATTCTAAAGCTGTCGGATATTGAGCGGATCGACTTGCTGGCACCGCAGATATCGATGGTTGCCGGTCAGGTAGTAGGTGACCGCGCGGCTGAGCTATTCACCGCTGCGGTGAAGCAGCAGCGCGAGACGCTGGAACCCATGGAGGTTCGCTTCTGGGATGGCCGGCACTATCGTGTCGAGCGAGCCATCTCCGAACACAACAGCCGCGTTGTCGTGGTCACCGACATCACCGCCTTGAAAGAAACCGAGGCCAGAAGCCTGGCCACCCTGAATGATGCCATTCAATCTCTTGATGAGGGGTTGGTGCTCTTCGACAAGAGCCTCAATTTCGTGCTCGGAAACCGGCTCTGGTACGAAATGTACTTCAGTGAACTGGCACCGCCCGTTGCCGGGGAGAACATTCTCACCATCCTGGGCCGGTTGATCGACAACGGCATCGTTCTTGTTCCCGAGGGCGAAGACAAGACGTCCTATATGTGCGAGCTGACGCTTCTGGTGAAATCCTACCAGAAGAAGCAGGCCATCCATCTTGCCGGTGGACGTATTCTGCTGGCGTCAGCCCACAGAACCGAACTGGACGGGTACCTCGTCTCCTTTATCGACGTGACCGAGCAGCGACGTGCCGAGGAGGAGCAGCGCGAGGCGGATCTGCTTCTGCACAAGATCGTGGAGGCCTGCCCGGCAAACTTTCTCGTCTCCCGCATCGAAGATGGAAAAATCATCTACTGCCCGCCCGCTTCACGAGAGCGGTTCGGCGATATCGACACGACCCTCAATTTCTTTTTGAAGCCGGAGGATCGGGAGCGGTATCTGGAAGCGCTCTTGCCGACGGGAACACTTGATGATTACCGGGTTCAGTTCCGCAGGGCCGATGGCTCAATCATGGAAGGCATCACCGCCGCCCGCGTGACCGACTACAAGGGCGAGAATGTCATCGTGTCCTCCACGAGGGACATTTCGGACCTTCTGGCCATGCAGGAGGAATTGCAGAAACAGCGTGACATTGCCCACCAGAACGAAAAACTGTCCGCCCTGGGTGAGCTGCTTGCCGGTGTCGCGCACGAACTCAACAATCCCCTTTCCATCGTTACCGGTTACGCCCAGATGCTTCAGGGAAAGCTCAAGGACCCGGTTCTGGAAAAGCGCATCGACCGCATCGCGGAGGCTGCCGACAGAAGCGCGCGGATCGTCAGGGCTTTCCTGTCCATGGCGCGCCAGCGACCGGCAAATCTGGAACCGTGTACGCTGAACGAAATCGCCTCGGTTGCCCTTGATCTTGCCGGCTACGGGCTGCGCTCCAACGGAGCCAGGATTGAGACGGAGTTTGATGAGGATCTTCCGTCAATCCTCGGCGATACGGACCAGCTGGTCCAGGTCGTTACGAACCTCATTATCAATGCGGAACACGCCCTTTCGCCGCTTGGTGAGGAAGCGGTGCTTCTGCTGCGGACGTTCCACGACGGAAGAGACGGCCAGGCAGTCCTTGAAGTCCGGGACAATGGTCCGGGGATGACGAAGGAAATCAGGGACCGCATCTTCGAGCCGTTTTTCACGACAAAAGACGTGGGTGAGGGGACGGGTGTCGGCCTGGCATTCTGTCACCGGGTTGTCGACACCCATGAAGGCACTCTCGAAGTCAGTTCATCCGTTGGCAAGGGGACGAGTTTCTTCGTGCGGCTGCCCGCAATGGAAACAGAGGCTTCAACTGACACCTCGCAGGCCCAGCCAGGCGGAACGCATCATCGCAAACGGGTGTTGGTCGTTGATGACGATGTCGCGGTCAGCGAACTCGTTTGTGACCTGCTTGCAGATCTCGGATGCCAGGCAATACAGGAAACCAGCGCACGCAAGGCTCTTGCGCGCTTGTCTCACACATCCGTCGATCTGATTATCAGCGACTACAAGATGCCGGGCATGGACGGTGCCGCATTTTACAACAGCCTGATCGGGTTATCGCCCGGTTACAAGGATCGTATCGCCTTCATGACGGGCGATGCCATGGGGAAGTCCGTTCAGACATTTCTGATCGAAAGCGAGCGACCCTACATTGAAAAGCCCATTTCCAAGAAGGATCTGGCTTGTTTGTTAAATCAACTGGACAGCAGGAAAAACACATCATGAGCGGGGCTCCGGGTGCGAAGCAAATTTTGGTCTGTGACGACGAACCTCATCTTCGCGAAATGGTTGCCGAGTATCTCGCCGAGCGCGGCTATGACGTTGTTGAAGCGCCGAACGCCAACGACATGAAACGGCTTCTGGAGAGCCTGGAACCGGCGCTGATCATTCTGGACGTGAACATGCCTGGTACGGATGGTCTGACCGCGTTGCGTGACCTTCGAACCACCTCGACCGTGCCGGTGATCATGCTGACCGCAGCAAGTGATGTGATCGACCGCGTCGTGGGGCTGGAAATGGGAGCCGACGATTATGTCGGCAAACCTGTCGACCTGCGCGAACTGGAGGCCCGGATCAAAGCCGCACTGAGGCGCAGAAGTTTTGACGAGACAAGTGCGCAGCAGAAGGATCGGCAAGCAGGCACAGTTCCCTTTGGCACCTGCCGTCTGGATCTGGACGGGGCGAGGCTGATCGGTGGCGACGGTCAGGAAATTGCGATTACGTCCATGGAGTATCAGCTGCTCAGGGTGTTCGTTGAGAACCGTGGACGCGTGCTCAACCGCGACCAGTTGCTGGAACAGGCACACGACAAGGGCTGGGAACCTTTCGATCGTTCGATCGATCTGCGTATTTCAAGGCTGCGCCGCAAGATAGAACTCAATCCCACAAAACCCGAGACCATCAGAACGGTCCGTGGGTTGGGCTACGTCTTCGATTAAGTGCTCTTCCCGGCGACCCGGGAAACCCCTTAAGCTGTGATACCTGCCGCAAATTCCAGTTCGTCGAAGCCGGAATTTGCGTCCTGTTGGTCAGCATCCCGGCTTTTTGGCGCATCAGTCCAGCCCCAGATCCGCGCTGTCTCTTCGAGAACGGTAACAATTGTACCTTTGGTGTGTGCAGGGGCGGGATTTTTGATACCGGGCGGATATGGGAAAACGCTTTCCCCGGCGCGTGGTCCGGCTTTCCAAGTTTTTTCAAAAGATGTTTTTCTTCAGTCGTTTACACAGGTCTTGTCTGGGGTGTTGTCGCCCAGCTCAATGCCCGTTCAGACCTCGCATTTGAAACAATGTGTCGGATATTTCAGTGGGGCGAACGCCCGGATACAATTGAAACACCCGGTGAAACGAGGCTGAAAAGAAAGGTTCCCATCTTTGGTGTGTCGGCAAGGTCGCCGACGCCAAAACCAAATGGAGAACTACTATGATGAAAACCACTTCTTTCGCACTGGCTGCTGTCATGTCCACGTTCCTGATCCAGGCAACGCCTGCTTCCGCTGGCCAGAGCTGCTGGGGACTTGAAGGTCAGGCGCTTCAGGATTGCATCGACAATCTTGTCGACGAACTTGGCAAGATCGGTCACGAAAGCAATTCCGATACGCAGACAGTGAAGATCAAGAAATCTTCCCGCCAGAAATCTCGTTGAGGCCTAACCTCGACCGGAACTGACAACCAGAAACCCTCGGCGTGAACAAGACGCCATAAGGGTCACCTCTCCTGCGGTGCAATTCGACTGGCATTGATGTGTTTTGGCTTGCTTGCCAGGTTTTACCCATCAATCCGTTGAATTGCCCGCAGACAGGTTTTCAAGAAGAAGACATCTGAAACGGCCGGTTGGCTCCCTTCAGGCAAGCTCTCTTCTCCAGGCGTTTTGAAATTTCTACGCCTTTTTTTGAATGCCTGCTTTTACCACCTAGCCCAAACTGTCGAGCAACCGATTTCAAGGCGCGGCGCTGACTGACTTGTTCGGTTTTCGGTCCGGCGCTCTGCAACAGCCGGCAGTGATCATCAAACCAGGAAATGGCACCTCTTCCTGAGCATTGATGGGGCAAAAGCGCTTCGCGCAGCTTCACGGCAAAAGTCAATGGAAGGGGCCAAGACATGGCTTAGGCCCCTCCTGTTCTTTAACGGTAGTGTTATGCAGGGACAGACGGGTACTTCATGCCCGCAACTTCCTGCATCAGGCGGATCACCTGTGTGCTGTAGCCCGCCTCGTTGTCATACCAGACGTAAAGGACCAGCCGGTCGCCGTCGACGATAGTTGCCTGGCTGTCGACCACACCGGCATGGGTGGAGCCGACGAGGTCGGAGGAAACCAGTTCGGTCGAGGCTGTGTAGTCGATCTGGTCCTGCATCGGCGACTGCACCGAAATCCCGCGCAGGTAATTGTTCATTTCCTCGGCCGTCGTCTCGCGCTTGAGGTTCAGGTTGAGGATGGCCATGGAGACGTTGGGGATCGGCACCCGCACCGCGTTGCCGGTCAGCTTGCCCTTCATTTCCGGCAGGCACTTTGCGACCGCGCTGGCCGCACCCGTGCTCGTCAACACCATGTTCAGGGGCGCGGACCGGCCACGACGATCCCCGCTGTGGTAGTTGTCGATCAGGTTCTGGTCGTTGGTGAAGGCGTGGATGGTTTCCACGTGGCCGTTCTCGATCCCGAACTCGTCGTTGATCACCTTCAGCACAGGCGTGATGGCGTTGGTGGTGCAGGAGGCGGCGCTCAGGATCCTGTCGTCCGCCGAGATGTCGCCATGGTTCACGCCATAGACGATATTCTTGATGCTTCCCTTGCCCGGCGCGGTCAGGATCACCTTCGCTGCGCCCGGGCACTTCAGGTGCTGGCCAAGACCATCCTCGTCGCGCCAGATGCCAGTGTTGTCGACCACCAGCGCATTGCGGATGCCGTATTTTGTGTAGTCGACCTCGGCAGGAGAGTTGGCGTAGATCACCTGGATGTAGTTGCCGTTGGCGATGATCGCATTCTGCTCTTCGTCAACGGTGATGGATCCGCTGAAAGCGCCGTGGACGGAGTCCCGTCGCAGCAGGCTGGAGCGTTTCTTCAGGTCGCCGGCCTTGCCGCCGCGCACGACAATCGCGCGCAGGCGCATCTTGTTGCCGGCACCGACGCGTTCGATCAGCATGCGGGCAAGAAGGCGTCCAATGCGCCCGAAGCCATAGAGAACGACATCCTGGGGTTCCTGCAGGATTGATGTCTTGCCGGTGTTGATGCTGGCGAGCTGCTTCTCGAGGAAGCTCTTAACGTCGCCGCCTTCTTCCATGTAGCCGTGGCACAGCTTGCCGAGGTCGACGCGCGAGGCGGCCAGGTCCATCTCCAGCATTGCCTTGACGATTTCAAGGCTCTTGGTGACGTCCAGTTCCTGCCCGGTGATCTGCAGGGCATAGCGGTGTGCCTTGAGGATCTCGATGGCGGAGTTGTTCAGAAGACGCCGACCGAAAATCCGGATGTTGATGCCGTAGTCACGGTAGAGATGCCCAACCAGCGGGATCATCTGCTCGGCAGCGGACTGTTGTTCCTTCCAGTTGTCGAAGTGGTTATCCATGGCCGCCATACACAAAACTCCCTTATGGTCTTTCCAACGCGCTGAGTGGCAAGTCTTTGTCCTGCGCACGGTCTTTAGCTCTTGTGGAAACGTAATGTCCATAAGCAGTTTGAAGACTAATCGATTGAAATTTGGGGAGGGTGCTTTTGGTCGCATCCAGGCCGCTGGAAGCGTTACATCTGGAACCTTGCAAGTGCAGATAATCAACTCGCAGAGACTTGGTTTGAACGCAGAAGTGCAGAGCAAAACCTGGTAATTCACGCCCGTCGACGGCATTTGCTGTTGAATTCGGACTGCGGTTTCAAGCAGACATCGGGCGTCAGGCAAGTCCTGTGTTGATGACGTATCGGCTTCCCGAAGTCATGGGGTCCCGAAGCCTTTTCACACCCCGAGTTCACGCAGGCCTTTCTCTATCGTTTCGCGAGCGCCGTTTTCGGCAAACGGGAAGGACGCGAAGAAGACTTCCGAACTGATTTCAGGATCTGCCTGTCTCGCCCGGGCCAGCCATTGCCGGGCTTCTGCATTCTTGCCGACCAGGTGTGATGTCAGGGCCGCGATCAGCGAGATATGCTTGTGCGCACCAGGCATCTGCGCTGCTTTCACGGCAAGCTCCGCCGCCCTGTCTCTGTCGCCCAGTTGCAATTGAACCAGCGCACGCGCCGACACCATGCCATAGGCGAGCGGGTCGAGCGGGCTGAGGTCCAGCGCCAGAGCAAGATCTGCATCGGCCTGCGCTGCCTGACCTGCCATCACGCTCACCAGCCCGCGTGTATAGACACCCTGCGCGAAACTGGGGCTGAGGCTGGTTGCCCGGTCAAACCAGGCGATTGAATCTTCCAGCCGGCCATCGAGCCAGGAACACCGCCCGGCATTGAAGTGAGCAAAAGGATCGAGCCTGTCGGTCTCCACCGCCTGCTGCGCCAATGCGCGAGCCTTTTCGACCTCGGCTTCGGGATCTTCCGCAAAGCGCATGAAGGCTGATTGAAAATGCGTGAAGGACAACCCGCCCATGGCGCCGGAGAAATAGGGATCGCGTTCCAGGGATCGTGTGAACAGTTCTGACGCACGGGCGTTGTCCTGCCGGTTGAACCGGTACATGTGATCCAGCCCCAGGTGAAAACAGGCCCATGCATCCAGTTCTCCCGGAGCGCGTCTGCGTGCGATGCGCACTTCGTTCTGCGGGATCTGAACCGCCAGACTGGCAACGACATGGCTTTCGATTTCCGGTCTGAGCTGCTGCAATTCGGACAGGCTGCCACGATAGTGTTCCGCCCAGATCGTGCCGCTGCTGGTCATGTCGATCAGCGAAACGCCGATCGTGACGCTTTCACCCGCAAGTTCGACCGTGCCGGTGAGCCCATAGCGAACGCCGAGTTGACGACCGGCGGACAGCGGGTCCACATCGGGTCCGCGAAAGCGGAAGCTCGATCCACGTGCGATAACAAACAGCCAGTGCAGGCGCGACAGATCCGCAATGATGTCGGCAGGCAGGGCATCGGCCACGATTTCGTGCTGGCCCGGTTCGCCAAAATACTGGAAGGGCAGGACGGCGATGGAGGGCCGCCCGTCGCGCGCGGTCTTCAGCGCTTCCTCAATTGCCGGGGCGGCTTGCTCCTCGGTTATCAGGCCTGAATGTGCCGGGGGTGCCTTTGCCTGGACACTGGAAACTTCGGTTTCCGCGACAAACCGGAACCCCTTGCCATGGATCGTTCGAATGACTTTCTGTGTGCTACCCTTGTCCCCGACAGCCTTGCGCGCAGCCTTGATCCGCGCTGCCACGGCGGTTTCGGAGACAATCCGTCCATCCCAGACATGCTCTATCAATTCGTCCTTGCTGACCATCCGGTCGCGGTTTTCGACCAGCAGCAAGAGGAGGGAGAGGACCTGCGGCTCGATCGCCACGCGTTCGCCATCACGGCGCAATTCGAAACGTGTACCGTCCAGTTCAAATCCGTCAAAGGTAAACACCAGGGCGTCGGCTTGCGGCACACGTTCCCCTTTCCCCGAAAGTCTTCATGAAAAGGTCAGTTATATTCATGTCCCCGTCAAGCATTGCCGCTGGGTAAGGCGTATCTCTTGTTCATCGGGAACGTCCGATGTTGCTTGGAAACACTGTTACTTGAACTAGGAGATATGAAATGCCGCTGGTTACGATCGATGTCATCAAGAACGTTTTCACCCCCGAACAGAAGCACCAGCTGATCGAAAAGGTGACCGAAGCCATGGTCGCCGTGGAAGGCGAAGCCATGCGCCCGGTCACCTGGGTCCGCATCATGGAAGTCGAGCAGGGTGATTGGGCCATTGGCGGTCAGCGCCTGGGCGCAGCGGACGTTCATGCCATGTCGGGCAAGAAAGTCGCCTGACGCTGCAAAAAGACTGTTGCAAGAAGGGCCGTGCCTTGTGGCGCGGCCTTTTGCGTTTTGCACGGAAGATGCCGGTAGGCGCTCATGCGCAATGAGACCCTTGCTTCCATGCTGAACGCATCACCTGCCGTCAAACCTTAAGCGAGGGAAAATCGTCCTGCAGCTTGTCGGAATACCTGCCTTCGAAGGTATGCAAGCCTGCGTGACGGATTTCGGTTTGGTAGTCCAGCCAGATGGTGCCGCCGCAACCGCGTACCCAGCGCAGGCTGAAGCTCTGGTCCTCATGCAGGAATAACCGACCGCTTGGCGTCGGAAGGTGGCCGAAGAAGTCGTAATACTCCATGTCGGCATGGGCGGGGATCAACGACATGTCGGGGTAGTTGGTGACGACACCACGTTCCACCATGGTTTCCGGCACCTTCCGGCTCAAGAGCGTCAGGCCCTGACCTCCAGCGGGAATGGAGATGAAACCATCCTGGTGCTCGGGGTGCCAGTCGGTGTTGTCATAGTCGCGAAGCTGGTGATTGTAGGTCATGCTGCGGGAAACGAGCTGTTCCATCGGGCTGCGCTCGGCTTCCGGCAGGGCGGTTTCCGCTTCAATCAGCTGCCGGAGCAGATCCCAGTTGTAATATTTCTGCGGGTAGGACGCGCTGACGAAATCGCCGCCGAAGGCGACCAGACGCCACACGGCCTCAGGCGTGAACTCCATGTCGGAGTCGAGCATCAGCATGTGGCTGAATTGCTTGTGGGCGAGGAATTTGCTCATAAGGTGGTTGCGGTTGATGACGAGGTTTGCAGCACCATAGGTTTCGAACGCAAACGGCAGTCCGTGGTGCTGAAACTCCTGCGTCAAAGCGATGAGGGAGCGAACCGTCGGCAGTTCGACCTGGCCGCGGGTCGGCATCGCAATCATGATGATGAGCGGTGTTGCTCCGTCGGCCTCATTCGCCATTTCCTGTTGCCTCTCTAAAGGTGATGCCGGGGCATGGATTCCGGGTGTCTCGGGTCAGGCGTCAGGACCTCGGCAGAGTTTCACCGGTTTCCTATGGTGCTTGCTTTCTTTGGAGTTACGAGTTGCGCCGGTCGCAGCTCTTCTGCTTCCTTGAACAGTGAAAAGGTCTGGTTCACATAGCCGACGACGCCATTGATCTGCTGCAGATAGGCTTGCAGCTCCGGAGTGTGTTCCGCTTCCACCAGCTGGATGGCCCGGGACTGGGGGTAGACTTCAAAAAGAACATAAAACAGCGGGTCTCCGCGGCGCAGGATGAGGGGAGCGGAGATATCGTGCCATTCGAACGCCCATGTCAGCGTTCTCGGCCAGACGTTGATCGGGAACCTTCCCGGTATCATCAGGCCGGGAAGCGAAGATTTCCCGACATGCTGAAACGGTGGCAACTGCGACATGTAGGTGGGTTCGTCCGCAACGAAGATATACGGCATGCGCATCTGCAGGATGGGGCGGTCGGGCGAGCGCCATTCTTCGCGCGGATGAAGGATGATCAGGTGAGCGAAGACATCGTCTCGAACCGAGGACATTGGCCCGTCGGCGTTCACGACCACGGGTTCACCGAAGTCGGTTTCGGCCATCTGAAGGGAAAGGTCGCAAGGGCATAGTACTTCGAAAAGCCGGCTTTCGAGCCCCAGGACCGCAGGGCAGGCTGTCACGGATTTGGCATGGGTTCGCTGGCGCGGGGCTGAGGGCTGTTTCAGCCTTTGCGGTGGCTTGTAGACCAGTTGGGATTCGTCGCCCGCCAGCAGCCAGCCGATCGTTGCCGGCCCGCTACCTTCAGTGTTTCCGCCGCTTGCATCGACGGTAACGTTGAAACTCAGCACGGGAGCACCGCCCTTGTTATCGCCGGAATTGTGCACTGATCCAGGGCGGAGCTGGGAGCCAGCGATTGAGGCTCTTGTCGAGATAAAGTCCGGTGACGGTATTGTAGGAAACGGTCACGGGCTGGCGGGTAAAGGGATCCGTGACTTGCCGCGTCTGAATTTGAGACACGCCGTAGCCCGGTGAGAAGACGGTATTTGCGTTTGGAACCCGTGACCCCGCGCGCCCCCCGTAGACGGTGTTCATCACCGCGCGCCGTGAGCCGGGATGTCCCGGGTGAATGGTGTTCATTCCCGGTCGGCGGTAGCCTGCGCCACCAGCATAGACGGTCTCCATAGCTGCCCGCCGGAAACCGGGATGGCCGGCATAGATGGTATTCATCGCAGGTCGGCGATGGCCGGGATGTCCAGCGTAGATGGTGTCCATCACCGGTCGGCGATAGCCTGGATGACCGGCATATATGGTGTCCATCACCGGTCGCCGCGCGCCCGGATGCCCTGCATAGATGGTGTCCATCGCAGGCCGTCCTTTGAACGGGGTATATCCTGCAGGGCCGGCGGTGAGGGTTTCGGAATGCATCTGTCCGGGCCGACTGCCCATGGAGCTGTCGGCTGACGGTCTTCTGCCTGCGCCCAGTTTTACGAGATCTTGATCGATCCCCGGTTTCTTTCGGTCAACCAAAGCTTATCCCTCAAGAACCAAATACTATAAAAGATTTAAGTGCTAAACTGACATAAAGTTACAAAATGCCTATGCTTTCCGCAACTCCTTTCAGAGCTTCGCCTACGTTCCTGACGACATTGCTCCAGTCACGCGGATGCTGTTGCCGGAAAAAACGCATTCCCGGATACCAGTCCGAACGATCTCCCTCAAAGCAGTGATACCAGTGGGGAAAAGTGTCTAGCAGCAGCCAGACCGGTGTGCCGATCGCCCCGGCAATATGTCCCACCGCACTATCGGTCATCACGATGACGTCCAGCGACTGGATCATGGCGGCGGTTTCGGCAAAATCGAAATCGTCGCAATCGATGACAAGATCACCCAACCCGCCTTCGATAAGCTGGCGATGGGGCGGCCCTTTCTGCAGGCTGTAGAGTTGAACGAAGGGCAGTTCGGCAAGTGGCAGAAAATCCGAGAGCTGCGCTGCCCGGTCCGCGTTGCCACCGTAGTCCACGTTTCCCGACCAGAGGATGCCGACACGAAGCGGTGCTCTCGCCCTTGCAAGCAAGGCGTCTCGCCTTCCTGCAAACGCCGGATCGCACTTCAGGCGCGGAGGTGGGTAACGGGACGGATCATCGACACCAAGCAGATAAGGCAGTGACAGAAGCGAGATCTGATACTCGCAGCCATACCCAGGGAGCTCTTCAGCATTCTCGACCCAGATGTCGACACCTTGAAGGTTCTGCAAGAGGTGCGACAGGGCCGGGGGACACAGGAAATGGACGCTTGCGCCGGCAGCCTTCAAACCTGGCAGAAACCGAGCTGCCCAGATGATGTCGCCGTGCCCACCCTCGGGCAGAACCAGGAATTTCCTCTCCGCTGGCGGAGATCCGTCCCAGAAGGGCAGGTGGTGAACGGCGGCCGGAGTGATGCCGGCGCCGAAGCGATGCTCCCAAAGCGGCCAGCCACGCCGATAGTCCCTTTGCCCCAGAGCCAGCCAGGAGGCTTCGATAGCTGAACCGGCATCGTCCGGATCGTCGCGCAAGAGCCTCTGAAAGATGTTGAATGCCTCGCCGTGCCTGCCTGATCTGGAGCGGGCGACTGCCAGGACATAGTCTATCTCAGGATCGTCGGGCTGCAGGTTTTTCAGCTGTTCTGCCACGGCCAAGGCATTTTCCGGGCGTCCGAGGCGCAGATAGTGCGCAGCAAGGCGGTGCAGGGCGACGATGCTTTGCGGCGTGATTGCAGCAGCCCGGGTAAGACAGGCGAGTGCAGCCGTATCCCGTTCCTCCAGAAGATGAACCTCCGCCTGCAACAGCCAGGCGTCCAAATGATCCGGAGCGAGCTTCAGGCAGGCATCGGCATAGGCAATCGCCGTGGCACATTGCTCCCGGCCGAAGCTTCGCAGCGCCATTTCGTACAAGTCATCTGCCGTCAGGGGGCCGGGGTCTCTGGTCATTTGGCCTGCTGTGCTGTCCCGTTCACGTTGCTCTGTAGACTTCGTCTATGCCGATAAACTCGATCACCTCGTATCCCTTTCCGGCCATGAAGGAGGGGATCTCGGGACTGTCAGTAATGTTCTCGATGGTCCACACTTCAACCGGGATGGTCTCGAAGGGAAACTCTTCCAGGACAGCCATCTCGCCGCCTTCAACGTCGAGAGACACATAATCGATACGCTCAATTCCCGCGTCTGCCAGTACCTCCCTGATCGAGCGGACCGGTATCTTTGCAATGCGCTCGTCGTGCTCGGGGTGCTGCCGGATCCTCTCCAGAAGGTCCGGAGCGATGTTTGCGAGCAGACCGCCGCTTTGGGTGTAGCCGGCTCGGATTTCCAGGAATTCCGCGAAAGGTGTCGGCGAGCCGACCGCAGCGTTGAGGCAGCTGCAGCCGCGAACGGACGTCGCCTTTGCAAAGTTTGCTGGTGACGGCTCAATCAAAAGCCCGGTCCAGCCAAGTTCCTTTTCGAAGAAAAGACTATTTGAACCAGTGAGCCCGTCATATCCGCCAAGTTCCAGGAAAACGCCGCCTGTACGGTGTTTCAGAACCTCGTCGTTCAGGAACTTGTCCTGGCCGGATTGGCTGAAATACTGCTGGTGCATGCCCAGGGCCTTTTCCACGACCCAGATCTCGTGCCGCAAGCCGCCCCGGCTCGGCCCGAAAACATGTTTCAGCTGATCGACAAGCGTTTCCCGGAGGTCTGTCAGGGCTTGCGGGGAATACTCGCTGTAGAATTCCGGCATGGTCATGAGGCAGTGAGGTCCTGGCTGATTTGAAATTGCTTTGAATTGAATGGTTCAAATCCATGCGAAAGTTACCTTAGGTTAATTCAGGGTACTGCCCAAATTCAAAGTCTTTGATGATCCCGCTGTAAGGGTTCGCAAGGAGCACGCACTGGAGATGGCGAAAGGTGACGCCGCGAATGAAAGACCAGACATCCGCATCCAGCCTGACCGAGGCATTTCTGGAGTGGTACATCGCCAACCGGCACAGTCCGGATCTGGCCGAGCTGAATGACTATCTGCTGAATGCCGCCTTGTCGGCGCGGGGCTACAACAATCTGGAGAGCGGCGAGACCTTCTTCGTGAAAGAGATCCTGGCCGCCACTGCACCGAGGCTCTGTATCGACGTCGGTGCGAATGTCGGCCGATACAGTCTTGATCTGTTGAACTACACGTCCGCCGACGTCATTGCCTTTGAGCCGCTGCTCTCAACGCATGGAGAGCTGGTGCGAAACACGCAGGCGTACGGCGACCGGATCGTTTGCGAAAACGTCGGCGTTGGTAACTTCGACGGCGAGGGGATACTGCATTTCGATGCAACGAACCCTGTTCTTGCCTCCTTCTCGCAGGAGGTGAAGAAGGTGAGTTATGTCACAAACGGGCAAACGGTGAAGGCGCGGGTGACGTCGCTTGATACCTATTGCAGGGTAGCCGGAATTACATCGGTAGATCTTATCAAGATCGACACGGAAGGCTTTGAGACCGAAGTGTTCGAAGGGGCTGCCAGGGTGTTTTCCGAAATCAGGCCGCGGTTCATCCAGATGGAGTTCAACTGGCACCAGATGTTCCGCAGCAGGACGCTGAACGACTTCGCGGAAATGCTTCCAGAATACGACGTCTATCAGTTGCTGCCGAACGGTTGGACGCGGCGGGAGCCGAGAGATCCATTGACGAATTTCTACCAGTTTTCAAACTTCGTGTTCGTCTTGAACGGACAAGGGGAGTTTCTGCAGACTGCTGACAGCGGCGTATGATTTTATCTCGACAATACGAGACCCGAGTTCCGTATTGATCTCCTGCTTCAGTGCCGCGCGTTTGTCATTCGTCTGGTATATGCGTCGTGCCAGATCCACGAAGCGGTCCTTGCAATCCTGCGATCGGTCGTAGTTGCGGATGTCGTCTTCGAAACTCCACAGACTTTCATTGAGGCTTTTCAACCGGGCCTTCCAGGTGTGGACTTGGCCCGTATCAGGCATGTGCCGGTCGTAAATCTCGCTGAGCGAAGCCAATTCGAAGCGGACGTGTTCCAGTTTCTCCGGAGCGGATATGCGGTCGGCCTTGATTTCAAGGATGGTGATCTTGTCGAGGAGTTCAGCCGGTGAAATTGGTATGTAGATCATCTCGACCAAGACACATGCCTTTATGTTCATCCCGCTGGTTTCAGAACTGTAGCATCAAGTCGCTGGTCCGTTAATTGGCGTGCTTGCAGAGCAGGGGCACAGAACCAGCCGTCGAACAAAAAAAGCCGGCCCTGCATCACCAGGGCCGGCTGATAGCATGTTGCTGCAGGCAGGCGATTACTGCAGCAGGGCCGGGGCGTTGTCCGGAACGGGGGCAGGCGGCACCTTGGTGTCGGTGAAGGCGGGAACGGCTGCTTCAAAGGCGTCCAGCCAGGCCACAAGTTTCGGATGGGTCTGCCGCCATTCGCCGGCAAAACGGATATCCAGGTAGCCGAGGGCGCAGGCGAGCGTCAGGGAGCCGGCATTGACGTCTGCAGCGGTTGCCGGAACAGGTGGCGTGTTGTCTTCAAAGTGCTTCAGGCCACGATCCATCTTGGCTGCCTGATAGGCGTCCCAGGCCGGGTCGCGGTACTTCGGTTCCTTGAAGCGCTTCTCGTAGACCCGAAGGATGGCCGCATCCATGATGCCGTCCGCCAGTGTCTGGTCGCGCAGGACCGGAAACCGGGCTTCGCCCTCCGGAAACAGCTTGCCGCCGCCCGCCAGGAAGTCGAGGTATTCCAGAATGACGGAGCTGTCGTAGAGAACGTCGCCGTTTTCCAGGACCAGCGCCGGGATCTTGCCGAGCGGGTTCTGGCTGCGCAGGCTGTCAGAGGGGTCGGCGGTATTGGCGTCTTCGATCTCGACCTTGCCCTTGAGGCCGAGAATGGACAGGGCGAGCTTCACCTTGCGGCCGAAAGGCGACGGGGGAGACGAGCGAAGTTTCATCATGGGTCCGAACTCCTGAAAGAAGAAGGCGGTTGGGGTGTATAAGACGGTTAGCGTGCGCCGGGGGGAGGCACGGACAGGCTGCCGGCGCGGCAGCCGGATCTGTCGACCTCGCGGCAGGCACGGAATTCCAGATCCCGCGTGAGGCAGATGCGGACTTCCTCAAGTTCGCCCCGGTCGCAGGTGACGGCAAGCCCGTCCTCCTTGAGGCCCGGATTTGCAAGCCGGAAGGCTTTCTCAACGGTATCGGGTGCGGCCTTGCCGCGTTTGTCGAGCGTGCGGAAGGCCCCGGGGATTGTGATCTTGTCGAAAGCCTCGCGGGTGAGATCGAAGTAGTCTTCCGGCGTCAGGCCGGAGCAGGTGCCATGCTTGCGCCACTCGTGGAAGACGAGATTGTGGCTCGGCATGATGTCTTCCATCGAAACGGCGATTTGCCGGTCGATGCGCTTCGGTGCGCCTGGGCAGCTTTCCGGGAAGCCACGCTCGTATTGGGGCCACAGGCCATGCACGACGAAGCGAAATGGCTTGGAGACATCACATTGATGCGGATTGGCATCCGCGCCCTGTTGCTTGCAGTAGGTCGGCGACCAGGACAGGGCGAGGACATAGAAATCGAATTTTCCGGACTGATCAGCTGAGGCTGGCAGGCTCAGAAGTCCCGCCAGAAGGCAGGCGGATAGTCTTCCGATATGGCCGAGCAGCGCCATGGATCAACCTTCTTGGGGAAGCCGTGGCCTTAGTGCGGGCGCGCCGTGCTGCAATGGTCGCCGTAGACCCGCCACTTGTCCAGAGGAGCGAGGCAGGCCTCCACATTCCAGCTGAGCCCGACGAAACCGGCGTGCTCTTCCACCATGTAGTGGACGGACTGAATGGTGCCGTCCGACAGGCTGGCCGTGCCCTTGCAGTAGCGGCGCTCGATCGGGCTGACGTCATTGCCGCTGTTGTTGACTTCACTGATGCCGTCGATGCTCAGGATCGTGCGACCGCCGTAATAGTCCTTGCGAGCCCGGGCGACGGTGCCTGCGACGGCACTTTGAACGGATGCGGCCGTGCAATCCGGCAAGCGCTTGTCACTGCCAAACGAGAAGTAGACACGGTCGTCATTCGCGGCAGCCGGTGCAGCCAAGCTTGCGCAAAAGGCCAAGGCTGACAGGGTCAAGCAGACGGATCGGGCAATACTCACGGCATAAACTCCGGAAATCAAACTGTGTAGGAGACGATGGGGGAGCCGGGTCGGAAGGTCAAGGTTCGATCCCGGTAAAAGTGTCACTGTAGGGGCTTTATTCGCCGATCAGCTGCGTTACGTTCCAGCTGGTGCCGGGTCCCTGGTGCAGGACGTCGCACAACCAGGGCAGAACCAGACGCATTTCCTCCGCAAGCGTGAAAGGGGCGTTGATCAGTGTCATGCCCGAACCGAGCATTCTGGTGTCCGGGCCGCTCTTGCCAACGTTGAGGTCGAGGCTCAGTACGTCGCGCAGGCCAGCTTCGTCGAAGTCGCCATGCATGCGCCGGATCGCTCTGACATCCTTCATCGGATACCAGAGTGCATAGGTGCCGCCTGGCCATTTTCTGTAGGCCTTCACCACGGCATCGGTCATACGGGAGAATTCGTCCGTCACCTCGAATGCGGGGTCGATCAGCACAAGACCGCGTTTCTCCTTGGGGGGCAGAAAGCTTCCCATGGCAAGCCAGCCGTCCAGGTGGATCGTCTTGACCTGATGGTCTCCCGCGAACCGCTCCGCGAGCGTCTTGAAATCCGCCGGGTGGAGTTCCGTCAGCGTCAGGCGGTCCTGCTTGCGCATCAACTGCCGTGCGACCATGGGCGAGCCCGGATAAACCTTCAGCGCGTCGCCGTCGTTGAGCGCGCGCACTGCCGTAAGCCACGGAGCAAGCAATTCGGCTATCTGAGGCGGAATATCGGCCTCAAGCACCTTGCCGATGCCCAGTTGCCATTCACCTGTCTTCTGCATCTCCTGCGAATTGAGATCGTACAGACCGATGCCCGCGTGGGTGTCGAGGATGCGGAACGCTTTGTCCTTGCGCTGGAAATAGGCGATCAGACGGGCCAGGACGACGTGCTTCAGGACGTCGCCGATGTTTCCCGCATGATAGGCATGGCGGTAGTTCATTCGGACTGGTTCCCGGAGGCAGGTTCAGCATCGCGCTTGAAGAAGATGACTGCCTTGTCGCCATGGTCTGCCTTGCCGATTTCCGAGAAACCGAGACGGCTGTGGAACCGTATCGAGCCCGGGTTGGCGGGGCGTTCGTTGACTTCGCAGACGAAAACACGACCACTGCCGGCAAAACGTTCAAACAGCGCGCCGTAAAGGGCGTCGCCGATCTTCTTGCCCCGAAGGCTCTCGTCGACGCAGATCCGGTCGGTGTAGGCAAAATTTGAAACGCGTTCGCTCAGCCATTGATAATTGCGGCTGTCATAGCCTGCGCCGTCGCCCAGGCACAGCAGGAAACCGGCAGGCGTGTCGTCCACAACTGCAACAAGACAGACAAGGGCGGAATTGACCAGATCAAGCAGTTCTTCGGCCGTCAGTTCGTTGACGGCCGGAACAGCAGCATTGTTCAGCGGCAGCAACGCGCCGAGGTCGCCCGGCAGGAACGGTCGGATGGTCAGGGTATCGGATGAAACGGCAAGCATGGGGCACCACGGTGGATTTCGGACCCGCCTTATAAGGGCTTCGGCAGGAAGTGGAAAGATGTCCGCTGGATCCGTTGATTGCAGCTACTGCAGGGGATCAAGGGAAACCGGCACGGCTCCAAGTCAGGTCGGGGGAGGCGGTGCCGGCATTGTCGGTAAAAAGAATGTGGGCGCAGCAAGGCTGCGCCCACTTGCTTCATGCTCTCAAGCCTCTGTGTGGCAGGGGCTAGGGGAGCTTATTCTTCGGCAGGTCCGCCGTCGTCTTCCTGCGGTGCGTCGCCTTCTTCAAGCGCCTGCAGGTTGACCGCTTTGGGGCCCTTGCCACGACGATCCGGTTCGGTCTCGAAGGACACCCGCTGTCCGCTGTCCAGGCCGGCAAAACCGGACCGCTCGACCGCGGAAATGTGCACGAACACATCCGCATCGCCTTCGTCCGGAGTGATGAAGCCAAAACCCTTGTCGTTCTTGAAGAACTTCACGGTGCCAGACTGACGCGGGCCACGCTCGACCGGGGGCATGTCGCGCCGCGGGCGCTGCTGACGGAAGCCGTCGCCTTCGCCGCCTTCGCGCGGGCCGCCGCCATATCCGCCGCGTCCGCCACCGCCGTAACCGCCTTCACGGCCACCGCCGCCACCGTATCCGCCACGGCCACCGCCGCCGCCGCCATAACCGCCGCCATCGCGACCACCGCCGCCATAACCGCCGCCTTCGCGTCCGCCGCCGCCATAGCCGCCGCCTTCACGTCCGCCGCCGCCGTAGCCACCACGGCCACCGCCGCCGCCGTAACCGCCGCCGCCTTCGCGGTCGCCGCCACCGCCGTAGCCACCACGGCCACCACCGCCGCCGTAACCGCCCCGGCCGCCGCCATAGCCGCCTTCTTTATTGTCGTCGCGGCCGTAGCCGCCACCAAAATCATTGTCGCGTCCGCCGCGGTAGCCGCCATCCCGGCCGCCGCCATAGAAGTCTCCACCGAACTCGCTTCCGCCAAAATCACTGCCGAAGTCTTGCGGACCGCCAAACTCGCGCTTGCCGCCGCGCCGACCACGCGACCGCCGGTCCGAATCACCATCGTGCATTACCGAATCACCTTAATTGTTGCGCCCTTTCGGCACATAACGACCAACCTCACCCGCCTTCACAGTCGAGTCACCACACTCAGGCGCACTCCGTGCGTCTGATCAACATTCTGGGATCGGGTTGAAACAATCTTGCCACATCCCTCTCCAGCCGCTGCGTTATCATCATAAGGGCGGGACAGGGAAAATCGCAAGAAAATCCTTGGTGCAGGCGCTAATTGGAAGCGTTTTTCGGAGGCCAGGTACTTGACCAATTGGACAAGTCAGGTTCCGTACCGTCACATGTTTTCCTGGCCGCTTCTTCCAGCAGCACCAGGCCGGTGCCGTTCCACACCCATCGGTTCCACAGGCCGCATTCGCCAACTCCTGAACCCTTGAAGTAACTTACGAGCTGTTGATCGGCCGGAATCCATCTTGCGTTGTAGATGAGATCCGTTGCGACCGGACCCTTTTCCGACATGCGGGCGACATGCACCTGACGGGCCGCACCGTCCTTGCCGGAAAGGACAGCTACATAGGGGCTGTTGTAAGCGGTTGGAGCCCCGCAGGGGATGATGTAGAGCGCGGCGCTGTCGGCAAGCGGCACCCGAACGGCATTCAGGCTGGCGAAGATGGTCGGGTCGATTTCAGAGCACAGGCGGTTGGCAGACCAGACGGCAGCCACTTCCGGCGGGAGCTGGTCGGCGCTCATCAGCGGAATGGCGTGCGGGGCGTCCCTGGCAGGATCGGTGCCGGGGGAGACGATGGCTGCAACGGTGCCGGTGCGGTCCTGGCGATTGTCGAGCCACAACAGACTGGATTTGAGGCCGAGGAGGGGGACGGGTACCGCGACCGGGTCGGTTCCGGTGGTCGCAGGTACGCTGATGGTGAGTTCCTTGCCCTTGCGCATGGCGTCAAGCAGCGTCGTTGTCGCCGGGCCTGTCGGATACCAGAAGCCTTCTCCACCGAGCGGACGGAAGCCGGCTGGCGGATTGACAGCCGGCTGCATCTCACGCAGCTGTTCGATCGGCAGCGCCTCGATCGGAGCGCCGTCGACCTCGAACTTCAAGGTGCCGTCCTTGGGCAGCTCGGTGTTGGTGGTTACACGGACAAGAGGCTGGGCCTCCGCCTGCCAGTCGCGGACGATGCGCACATCGACCCAGACCGACTGGCTGCGGGTGAAAGAGGAGGCAAAGCACACGCCGGTATTGCCGCAATCGACCGTCCAGCTTTCGAAGCTGGGCGTCGTCCGGCCAGGCTGCGCCATTGTGCTCGAAGCGCCCAAAAGCGCTGCGGCAACAGTCATCAGCAATGTCAACAGTCGTGGCGTCATCAGCTCCGGCTATCCGAATGTGCTTGGCGTCTTCCAACAGGTCCATACATCTTGTACGAAATGCACGCGGCCAGGTGAAGCCGCGATTGACCAGAAACACGACACCGGATGGTGTTGTCCCGTATTTGTTACAATGGGCCGTGCGAGGCCGCTGTTGAAGGAGGCTACCATGGCGCAGGACACGACGAACTCCGGTGGGGATGAAAATCCGGAAGACGGCATGCCGCCAATCCAGGTGATGGTGATTGCCGTTACGCCGTTTCAGCAGAACTGTTCGCTCATCTGGGACCCTTCATCCATGCGCGGAACGGTGGTTGATCCGGGCGGCGATGTCGACAAGATCCTGGCAGCGGTGACCAAGCAGGGCGTGAATGTCGAAAAGATCGTTCTCACGCACGGTCATATCGATCACGTTGGTGGTGCGGCTGACCTGGCCGAAGCGCTGAAGGTGCCGGTGGAGGGGCCACACGAAGCCGATCAGATGCTGATCGACAGGGTGGCCGACCAGGCGGTGCAATTCGGCGTGGAAGGCGTCAAGCCCGTGATGCCGGATCGCTGGATGGTCGAAGGCGACCAGGTGGAAATCGCCGGGCGGATGTTCGATGTTCTGCATTGCCCGGGCCATTCACCCGGCCACCTGGTGTTCTTCGACAAGGAACTGCGTTTCGCGATTTCCGGCGATGTTCTGTTCGCCGGCTCCATCGGCCGCACGGATCTGCCGGGCGGCGATCATGCGACCCTGATCAAGTCGATCCGCGAAAAGCTGCTGCCGCTTGGTGACGATGTCGCCTTTCTTCCAGGTCACGGCCAGGCCTCGACGATCGGCCATGAGCGTGAGACCAATCCGTTCCTGACCTGAAGAGCGGTGATGCCTTGATCCGGCGAGGGATTGCCCGCTTCGGGCAGCCCTCGGCGGGTTGGAAGACTAGAAATCTGATGCTGCCTGAGGTCCTGCTGCGCCGGTAGGGCGAAGGCTGGTGACTTTACCTGTCAGAGCAGGGCTCTCAGATCGTCGATGCGATCATTGACCAGCCAGCCGTAGTAGTTTTCCTGCGGCCAGCTTTGGCCGCTGCGGCGGTATTTCGCAGCCCGGCCCCAGGGATCGCCGAGATTGTAGAGCGTCGCGGTCAGGCCAGGGTTTTTCGAAATATCCACCTTGCCGACGGATTTATAGGCGGCAATGGAGTCCTGGATGATCGCGGCCATGTAGTGCAGCGAGATGTTCGGGTCCATGGTGGCCTTGTAGACCGCCTCTGAATCGGCTGCCGTCAGCTTGCGGAAGTTGCTTTGCTTGGCAACCCGGTCGGTCATCTTGAGGACCGTGAGCGGGCTCAGCTGGCCAAGGCCGAAGCTCTGGCCGGAATAGAGCGGCTGGAAGAACGCTTCGTTGAAGTTCTTTTTCGGGTAACGGACGCCGTCAACCGAACGGCCGCGAAACTTGCCGTTCCAGACGTTCTCGTAACAGGACCAACGGCGGTCCGAGCTTTTCTGAACATGGTCCTTGCGGCAGCGTTCGAACTCCGGGCGTTCGACGAACTTGTCGACGTGCACTCCGTTCAGCTCGAAGTCGAAGCGGATGCCGGCATAGGCGAGAGCCTTGACGTAGTAGGACTGGGCGCTGTCGAGCGTGTCGTAGTTGTAGGTGTGTTCGCCGACGATGGCGCCGATGATGTGGATCGGGTCGATGCCGTAGCGGGCGGCCACGCGCTTGATGGACCCCATCAGGCGGCGATCACGCTTCAATACGGCCAGAACCTTGTCGAACTTGGCATCGTAGGATGATTTGGAGGCGGCGGTACGGCGCGAAGAGGCGAAGGGGATCTTCGGCTGGCTCTTGAATCGGTTGCCTTCCGGCACCACCCGCACGGATTGGGCTTGCACGGTCGTACTTGTCGCGAGAGGCAGCGCCAAAGGAGCCAGGAGCAGGCCAAAAACCAGACATCCAGTCACCAGTCTGGAAATTCGGCCGAGATGACGGGTCTTCCTGCACACCATAATTTTTCTGCGCCTGGCTTTATCTTGTGTTTCTCGCCGACCAAATGCGGTCGTGCCGGCGAGCTCCAGTTGGTTCACATAGCTCGCTGGATGCGACTGTAAATAACTCATCTTGCAAAAAGCCCCCAGAAAAAACCACCGCAGCCGCGAAGATGCAACCGGTTCCTGTCTCTAGGGCAGGGACATCAACAAAGAAGTGATACCGGTCACAGCCCGGTGGATTGTCAGGAGCCGGGTGCCGAACGAAAGGCCGCGGCAGGCCCCATGCGCAGGCGGACAGCCTTTGGAACGTCCAGGAAATCGTAAAAGGCCCGGTGCTGACGCAAGCCGCATAACTCGCGCTGGATAGTGACATGCCAGAGCGCTTCACCGGCTTCGGCAAGCCGGTTTTGCAGGGTTTCGCTATCTGTTTCGGAAACGTCTTCCGCCGATTTCAGATCGGCGAGAGCCGTCTCCAGCTTTTTGGTAAGCCGCGAAAGCGTGGATGCCTTCTCGTTGAGAATCTCGTTCTCGAGCGCTGCCGAGAGCGGATCCTTGTCGGCAGGTCTGGTCAGTTGAGGTGGGCGTACGGTCATGACGTCGGAAACTGTTGCGGCAATCTCACGCAGGGTCACACGACGGCTCCTTTCAAGGCAAGCCTTTTTCCGCAAGAGCCGACGTCGATTGAAACGCGGTGAGGCTCGGTCTCGGGAGGGGCCGGAAGGTCGATCTGTTTCTCGGGAATTAGTCAATTCAACCGTAACTTTTAGGTGCTACCTACCCGATTATCTACGCATTTATACGGATCATTCCCGACCATGTTCAATGTGCTTGGCTGCATCTTCTATCAGCACAACATCGCGCTTGTGGGGCTCGCAGCTCTCGTTTGTCTGTTTGGATCGGCCGTTACCCTGCGGCTGTTGCGGCGTTGTGTGCGTGCGCAAGGCACACAGCGTCTCGGGTGGCAGTTTCTGGCCGCCGTTGCCGGTGGAGGCGGTGTCTGGACCACGCATTTCGTTGCAATGCTGGCCTACGAGCCGACCGCTCCGGTCTCGTTTGATCCGGCTCTGACACTCATTTCGCTGGTGATCGCGATTGTCGGGCTGTTTGTCAGTTTCGTGGTCAGCGGCCTCGGTAGCGGAAAGATCCTGACCGGCATGGGTGGGGCTCTCGTCGGAATTTCATTTGCGGCCATGCATTACACCGGGATGTTCGCCTACCGGATCACAGGGCTCGTCGAGTGGGACTTCGGCTACATCGTCGCGTCCGTCCTTTTGTCTGTGGCCCTGTCCGCTGCCGCGATCACCTTGATCTGGCGCACCTACCTGGGCTCGCGTCGGTATTGGGTTGCCGTTGCCCTGATGGTGACCGGGATCGTAAGCCTGCATTTCACCGGCATGACCGCGTTGCGGATCATCCCGATGTCGCAGAATTTCACGGAGGTCGATAACGGTGCTGCCCTTGCCCTTGCGTTGGCAATTGCCGTTGTTGCCCTGCTGGTTGTCGGCACCGGGCTGACGAGCTTCCTGATCGACAACAATGTACGAGCTATATCCAGGCGGCAACTGCACCATGTTGCCGCTCATGACGCACTCACGGGCTTGCCGAACCGCACGAGCTTCCAGAGACAGCTTGCCGGAAATCTCGATGGGTATTTGAACCCCGGCAAGAAGCTGGCGGTGATCGGGATCGATCTGAACCGCTTCAAGGAAATCAACGACACCTTTGGCCACGCTGCGGGTGACGAGGTTCTGCGCATCCTGGCCCGGCGCATGGAGCAGATCCTGCGCGATGATGAATTCATCGCCCGCCTCGGCGGCGACGAATTCGCAGCCATCAAGCCTTTCAGCGACAAGGATGAAATCCTGTCTTTTGCGAAACGGATAGAGAGCGTTTTCACCCGTCCGATCGAAATAGGGGCAATGGACGGCATCGTTGGCGCGAGCCTAGGGGCGGCGATCTGGCCTGACGATGCCCAGACGCCGGACGAACTGGTCAACAATGCCGACCTTGCCATGTATCACGCCAAGCATGGGTTTCTCGAAACGATCTGTTTTTACGATGCCAACATCGGTGCAACGGTTCGAAACAGGCGGCAACTGGCAGAAGATTTGAGACGGGCGCTGGAGCGCGGCGAGCTCGAGATCCATTATCAGGTGCAGATGTCGCTGAATTCCAGCCAGGGCATCCGGGGATATGAGGCCCTGCTTCGCTGGACCCATCCCGTAATCGGCCCGATTTCACCGTCCGAGTTCATTCCCGTTGCCGAGGAAAACGGTTTGATCGCTTCCCTTGGAGCTTGGGTGCTCAACAAGGCCTGCGAGGACGCCTCGCGATGGGAACCGGCCTACCGGGTTGCTGTGAACGTTTCCGCCGTACAGTTCATGGACACCAACCTGCCACGACTGGTGCATGAAGCCCTGGTGACGACCGGACTTTCACCACACCGCCTGGAACTGGAGCTGACGGAAACCGCCCTTGTGAAAGACAAGGCCCGTTCGCTGCACATCATGCGACAGATCAAAGATCTGGGCGTCGGTCTTGCGCTGGATGACTTCGGCACAGGCTATTCTTCGCTTGAAACCTTGCGGACCTTTCCCTTCGACAAGATCAAGCTCGACAGGGCGTTTGTTGGCGAAATGGAGCAGGACCGCCAGTCCAAGGCGATCGTGCGCGCCGTTCTGGCTCTCGGAAAGAGCCTGGACATTCCGGTGCTGGCTGAGGGCATTGAGACTGAAGAACAGATGGAGATCCTGCAACAGGAAGGCTGCGACGAAGGTCAGGGCTTTCTGCTGGGGCGTCCATCGCAGGTCGATCGCCTGATCCAGCACGGCGGCCCCGTGCAAAACGAGGCGCGCAAACCGGCGGAACCAACGCGCAAGATGGCAGCATCGAAGAGTGAAACTGGAGGCGACAAAGATGGTGGCCCGGCTTCCCTGCGTTCGCCTCTTGCCGCACGCAGTTGAGGCAGGGCTGCGGTCTTGTCGTCAGGGCTGCAAGCGGCGTGTCGAGATGCCGGGACGGGTTACCTGGCGGTTTTTTCCTGTGTCAGGTCCTTTTCAAACGCGATCAGGCACAAGAGCGCGCACAGTTTGATGAGGCAGGGCACGCCCGCATAAGTGAGGCTGAGCAGAAAGCCGAGTTGTGCGGTGAGGGCAGTTCCCGGCTGATACCCGAACAGGCCCAACAAAGGCAGCGTGAGGCCGGTGGCAAGGGCGAGACCGGACTTGGACAAGAACGCCATAACCGCAAAAAGGCGGGAAGCTTCCCCCTGTCGCCGGTCCGTGTCGATATGGTCGGCCAATATGGCGGGTGGCAAGGCAAGGTCAGCACCTAGCGCCAGGCCGGACAGGGCGCAGACAAACGCATAGGCTGTCAGATCTCCCTCTCCCAGAAGAGCGGCCCAGCAGAACGTGAAGATGGCGCCGGCCAGTGACATTTGCCACGCCCGCACCTTGCCGAAATGTCGGGCAAGCCGGGTCCAGAGCGGCATCGAGATGACGCCTGACAGAAAATAGACCAGCAGAAACAGCCCTGTGTAGCTCTCGGCCCCCAGCCTGTCGCGGATGAAGAACAGCACCAGGACGGCGGGGATCGCGCTGGCGAAAATATTGAGAAACAGCAGCCCGAAAAACAGACGCCTCCAGCGGCTCCGCAACAGGGGCCACCAACCCATTACCGGACCAACTGTTTGCGGGTTTTCAAGGGGTGCCGACCGCATCCATCGTAGCAGCAGCCACAAGGAGATCGCCAAAAGTGGCAGATAGCCAAGCGTCACATAGAGAAATGCCGTTTCGATGCCGGTCCGTGTTGCCAGTGCGGCGGGCAGGACCGATGCAATGAGGAGGCCGGCAAGCCCGAACCCTTCCCGTGCTGCCGTTACCGGGGTCCTGTCGGAGGCTCTGGTTTTCCAGAGACCGCCCAGTGTCTGGTAGTTGATGGTGACGACCGAATATCCCGTGGTGCAGATGAGCACGGAGGCAGCAAACCAGACGAGCGGTGCCTCCTTCCAGGGATGAAACAGCATCCAGAAGCCCACGCCAAGCAGGATTGCGCCAAGTGCCAGAACAGTCCCGCGCCACTGGTGATACCGGTCGCTGAGGCTGCCAATAAAAGGATCCTGGATGGCGTCGAACAGGCGCAGGGCAAGAAGAATGGCGCCGAGCGTCGCCACGGGTTGCTGCAATGTAACGGCATAAAAATCCGGGGCGTGCAGGTAGATCGGCAAACCGGCAAATGCCAAGGGAAATGCCATGACCCCATAGGTCGCAAGGCCGGAAAGCGTCACGCTTCCAGTATTACCGGACTTTTTTGGCAGAGCCGCAGCGTCGTCCGACAATCGTGTCGTCACGAACCGGACCCGACCAGTTGCGCACGCAACTGAGGATCACGCGTGTTGTTGCCCAGCCAGATAGCGAAGAATTTTTTCGTGAATGCCGGGTCGGAGATCGTGCCGAGCTTCTGGTTGCCGAGATAGAACTCGGCCTTGCCGCTGCTGGTGCGTACACCCGTAATCGATTGTCCAGGGGAGACATTTGGAAACAGGGCTTCCATCTGGGTTTGCCACTTGGCAAGCTGAGCATCCGAGACGCCGCCCTGCCGGCGGATTTCCTTGACCGAGCTTTCAGCGATCTGCTTGCCCTTGAAGGTGCGCAGATAGGTGAGCTTCAAGGCAAAAGGGGCGGACGGGCTATAAGTGCCTTGCGGGGCATAGAGTTCCGCGTCAAACACCTTGAAGCCGAGGAAGGTCATCCGGCCCTTGCCAACCAGTTCGGCAGACGGAAGCAGCCTGGCCGCTGAACCCAGGTCGGCGAAGGCCGCGCCGGCAGGTGCTGTAACAGCGAATGCCAGGGCGAGCGCGAAAGCGAACCTGCGCCACCGGAACCCTTGTGTCTTCAAATGAGGAAACATCGAACAACCCTCCGCAGATCTTGTCGTGTACCCAGCCTGAAAGGATCTACGGGGGAACCGCGTTGCCGGATTAGTGAAAGCAACCTTCTTTCGGAAAACCGCCACAGAGGAAACGGCCTGCTTTTCATCTCGCGGCTGTCTGGCGTCAAAACCACGGCTCTATGTGCGATACGGTCTCATCATGTCTCGCCTGCCGTTTTTTCTCGAAACGGTGGCAAGATTTCCAGCTGTCATGTTTTCTTCGATTTCGCGATGCAGTATAGTAAGGGAAAGCATGGGCCTGCTGCGGACGCTGCGTCACTCAAGATGACGGCATCGGCAGCGGATCGGGTCTGGCAGCATGCAGCCGGTGAAATTCTCCGGCACAATTTCCATTTCTCAGGTGAGACCGCATCGTGCGGAACCTTAGGCGTCAGCTTGGACGATTGTCATGAGTGAGATCGATTTCAAACCGAAACTGAAGCAAAAGACGAAGGTGCAGCGGCCAAAGCTCTACAAGGTGATGCTGCTGAACGACGACTATACGCCGCGGGAATTCGTCGTCCTGATCCTGAAGGCGGAGTTCCGCCTGGACGAGTCTCAGGCTGAGGTCGTGATGATGACAGCGCACCAGAAGGGGATCTGTGTCGTCTCCGTCTATCCGCGAGACGTCGCCGAAACCAAGGCTACGCGCGCTATCGATGCTGCGGTTCAACTTGGCTATCCGCTGCAGTTCACTGTTGAGCCTGAGTGAATCTACGGTCGGCTAAATTCCTTCGTCAATTGTCATCGTCCATGCAGGCATAGCTGCGTGCTCTGCTGGCAGAGACGATCTTCTTGTGTCAGGTAACTGACAAAAAAGAGCTATTTGTCTTGGGGAGACTGCCGGGGGCAACTTGTTCTCGGCAAATGCCGGCCCGGGACGCTGTGCTGCTGAGACTGCGTTTCACCCTTGCACACCCTCATGCCGGAGGTGACTGGCACGAAATCTGCTGAATATGCAATCAAACGCTGCATATATCAGGATTTGTGCCAATATGGAACATTGTGCAAAGACAGTTGCTCCGAAACAGAACATTTCCTTTCGCAAGATCGTTGTAACCGGTGGCCTGGGTTTTATCGGGTCCAAGGTTTTCAAGCGTGTTGCAAGGATGGCGAATGTTGCCGAGACGGTGATCCTGGACCGGGTCTCCTACGCGGCTGATTTTCGCCGCCTGGCACCCATCGGTGAAGCGGGAGATCTTCCCGTCATTCGCGGAGACATCCGCTCGCCGATCGATGTGGCGGCTGCGCTGTATGAATGCGACGCCGTGATCCATCTGGCGGCAGAAACCCATGTGCCGCGGTCGTTCGCCGACCCGGAACTCTTCTTCGACGTTAATGTGACGGGCACTGAAACCCTTCTGAAGGGGGCACAGGACGCCGGCGTGAAGCATTTCATTCACGTCAGCACGGACGAAGTCTACGGTCCTGCAATGGAGGAGGTTCGCGAAACCGCTCCGATGCGGCCGACGACGCCCTATGCAACATCCAAGGCCATGGCTGAGGAAGCTGTCATGATGGCTGCGCAAAATGGCCTCAGGTCAACGATCCTGCGACCGACCAATGCTGTTGGCACCGGACAGAACCCGGAAAAGCTGTTTCCGCGTTTCGTCATGCAGGCACTGAAGGGCCAGAAGCTGACGATTGAAGGCACGGGGGCCCAGGAACGCAGTTTTCTGCCCGTCAGCGATCTCGCTGCCGCCATCGGTCTGGTGCTCAACACACAGGACGAACAGGCGCTCGAGATCTTCAACGTTTCCGGGGAAGAGGACTTGTCTGTGCTTGAGGTGGCGCGGCGGGTTTGCGAAATAACCGGCGTTTCCACCGGTCTTCATTTCATTCGGGATCGTGTAACCAACGATGCGGCTTACCGGATCGACGACAGCCGCCTGCGGTCTCTCGGGTACCGACAGAAGAGCTCAGTCGGTCAGGAGCTGCGCGCGATCTACCGCGAAATGCGGGCCCGTGTCCGTCGCTTTGCCGACGAAGAAAGGTTCTGATGCTGAGCCTGCCGACAGAAGCTGCGCTTCCGCCGATCCGCTTTCATGCGCCGCATATTCCACCCGCAACTTACGATGCGGTGGCATCGGCGCTCAGCAGCAAACATCTGCGCTCCGGCGGGAGTTATAGCCGGAAGGCGAAGACGCTGGTGAGCCAGCATGTTGGCCATGACCGTGTGTTCCTGACCAATTCCTGCACGTCCGCACTTGAAATCTCGGCCCTTGCGCTGGATCTGGGGCCGGAAGACGAGGTCATCGTTCCTTCGTTCACCTTCTGCGCAACAGCGACGGCCTTTGCCCGCAAGGGAGCGCGGATCGTGCTGGCCGACATTGATCCGGCAACGATGATGGTAACGCCGGAAACACTGGAGGCACGGCTGACAAGCCGGACCAGAGCTGTCGTCGTTGTGCATTATGGCGGCGCGGCAGCTCCAATGGCGGCAATCAAGGATCTGTGCGATCGGCACGGGGTCGTCATCCTGGAAGATGCGGCCCAGGCATTCGGCGCCAAGCAGGATGGCCGGGCCGTTGGGACGTGCGGTCTGTTTGCCGCCTATTCCTTCCATGAAACCAAGATCATCAGCGCAGGGCACGGCGGCGCGCTGGTGTTGAACAGCGACAATTCTCACCTGCGCGAGCGTGTTGAAGAGCTGTTGGCGCGGGGCACGAACTTTCCCGCCTTCGCAAGGGGCGAAGTGAACCATTATGAATGGACCTCGGTTTCTTCGAGCTTCGAAATGCCCGACCTGAATGCTGCCTTGCTTTACAGCCAGTTGGTGCATTCAAGAGAGATCCTCCTGAAAAGCCGCGCGATCTGGGCGTACTACGAAAAGTCCCTGCGGGATCTGCCGATCGAGATCCTGCGGCCAGGCAAGGGTACAAAGGCGAACGGCTATTCCTTCGCCTTCCTCGCAAGCGACCGGGAAACGACATACCGAATATTGCAGGGGGCTGCCCGAATGGGGCTTGGTTTGCAGTCCCACTACAAGCCGCTGCATCTTTCCAGCTTTGCCGGGCGGATCTTGGCTGGCAGCTGCGTTGGTGCGGAAAACACGTGGGGCCGGCTGGTGCGTCTTCCAGTGCACATGGACCTGAGCACGGGTGATGCAGCCCGGATCTGCGAGTTCCTGAAAGCTGAACTTGGCTGAAGCGATCAGTTACTCCCGATTTTCAGCCGAAACCGCCCGGTGCAGCAGAGTGGCCAGGGTCTTCATTGCAAGTTGCGTATGGGACATGAAACCGGCCTGTTCGAAATAGGCAGTATCGCGCGCGAGCCGTTCGGGCAGGATTTCGCGTGCATAGACATCTTCGGCGTCGTCCGCGCCTTCGATCCGGTTCAAATTGGTCAGGGCCCACAGGGTGCCCGGGCTGATCAGGCCAGGCAGGAACAACAGCGATCTTCGCATCTCATCGTCATAGTAACGGGCGACAATGCCGGGGTCTTCCGGCCTCGGCCCGAAGAACGCCATGTCCCCCCGCAGGATGTTGAACAACTGAGGCAGTTCGTCGAGCTTGGTGTTCCGCAGGAAGCTGCCGATGGGGGTGATACGGTTGTCCCGCACTTCGGTGATCGCGCTTGCGTCGCTTGTGCCGGGGCGCATGGTCCGGAATTTCACCATCGCAAAGGTACCACCGCCCAGACCGGTTCGCCGGGCGATGAAAAACGGCGCCTTCCGGTCACCAAGCCAGACGAGAACGGCGATGCCAGCCAGAAGCGGCGACAGCAGGATCAACAAAACGGCGGCGAATACCTTGCTCATCAAATCGTCATTGTACGGGGATGTCGCTGAAATACGCCCGGTGTGCCCGGACATTCTGCCGGAAACGCGGCAGGAAAACGGTCTTTGAAAAACGAGGCCCCGGACTTGGATAGCCGGGGCCTGATCTGCTCGTATTATCTTTGGCCGGATGACAAATGCCGGACAGAGGGCTGCGTCAGTCGCGCAGCTTGACGATCTTGTCGTCACCGCCGGTCGGGGTGTTGTCGTCCGGACCGTCGTCGTCGGATCCGTCGCCGTCAATGTCGATCGGCTCGAATTCGTTCGAAAGCGGCTCGGTAATGCCAAGCTCGGCAGCCGGATCGTAGCCTTCGGTCAGTCCGAGTTCTTCGGCCGGACCGCGGCCTTCCATTGCCATCTGATAGTTGACGATGACCGACTTCAGCTGGACGATCTGCTCGTTGGCAGTGTCGACCTGAATCTTGTAACGCTGCAGACGCTTGTTCTCTTCGATCAGATCTTCCAGATTGTCGGCATATTTCTGGTTCTGGTTGCGCTGGTGGTTCAGGTCCGTCAGGGCCGAGTTGTAGCGCAGGTTCAGCTCACGCAGCTTGGCGGTGGTCGCCATCAGCTCGTTGCGGTCTTTTTCGTGGTTCTTCTGCGCACTGTCGAGCAGATGTTCGATTTCCTGCATGCGCTTGAGAAGATCGCGGCTGCGTTCCTTCAGCGTGGAGTTCTCGCGCGCCATCTCCTGCAGAGACTGGGCGCCGATGCGGCGCTGGGACGAGAGGTTTTCGATTTCCGCGTTCAGCGCATAAACCTCGTTGTCGTGTTTGCGCTGTTCTTCCTCAAGCCGGCTCTTGGCGTAGGCCAGTTCCTGATTGGCAACATCCAGATGAGACTTGAGGTCGATGTTGTCGTTGCGGAATTCGCCGACTTCGCGCTTGACCGCTTCCAGCTCGCTGGTGACCTGGTTGTTCTTGCGGATTTCGTCTTCCAGCAGCTTGGCGCTTTCGGACAGGTTCTGCTGCAGTTCCTTTTCGCGGTGACGAACCGCTTCCAGATCCGAACCGAGGCTCTCGGCATGTTTTTCCAGCGTCTCGAACTTGGCCTTGAGGTCGTTGAGCTTGCCGGAGAGATCAGACACCTGGGAATTGGCTTCCACGAGCTTGGCGCTCTGCAGCCGGTATTCCTCGTTGACCTTCTTGTTGTTGTCGCGAATGGAGACGATGTCGTTACGGGCGGTTTCCAGCGCCGTGCGGGTCTCGGTTGCACGCTTGCGCAGGGAATGGACTTCGGCCTGGGCATCTTCCAGCTGGGTGGTGAGCGTCCGGACCTTGTGTTCGGCGTCAAGCAGGTCGGTGGAGATCTTGGCGTTTTCGGATTTCAGCCGGACCTCGGTTTCCACGGTTGTCCGGGAGCCTTCAAGGTATTCGGCCATCAGGCGGATCGACGTCTGGCTTTCCGCAGCAAACGCAGCCATCTGTTCGAAGGTCTGGTTCAGACCGCCGATGCGGGACTTGAGCCCGTCCAGATGGTTCATCTTTTCCTGCATTTTCAGGGCGAACGGGGAAAGATGCTCGATATTGCTCTTTTCAGGAGCCTGCGCGGTTTCCTGAATTTCGCTTGCCTCTTTCACGGTCTCGACCCGCTGCTCCTGGTCACCGCCGGGGCGCGAGGATTTCGAGAAAATGCCCATTCCTGTCTCCTGACTTTCCCGCCGGCGCCGCCCGGCGAAAGATACGCAAAACTTTAACTCTTTATTAACCCATAAGCGCTGGCGGTTTCAACGACTCAGGGCAAGCTGACCGCAGAATACAGTGTGAAGTGTTACCCTCAAAAGACAGATATCCCCGGCATTTTAACGGATTTGCACCTATGGTTAACAAGTGTGGCGGGTTGCAACGGGCCGCAGATGCCGCAAAGACTGTTTGCGGGCCGTTCCGAAGTGGGAAGGAGAGAGGGCATGACACCCGCTTATCTGATCTTCACGACCTTCATGACGCTGGCATTTCTCCTGATGATTGCCGGCTATGTGAGCGCTCTTCTGTTCATCAAGCGTCTCAACCTTCTGGAGGAGGCTGCGTTTTCGCCGCTGAAGGGCGTTGGCATGTGGAAACGGATGTTCACGCCTGGCGGGTTTGGTGACGAGGCTGAACCCGGACGCCGCCGCATCGCGCGGCTCTATTTTCTGGCGCTGGCGGCTTTCGCGATTGCCATTGTTTTGTTTTTCGTTCTGCCGGCGGTCCCCCGTTAAATCCGGGCCGGGTTGTCTCAAACTTCACTGATTGCAGTTGACGTCACTTGCCGTATCCGCCGAAATGCCGGGGATTTCTGAAAGTTTCCGCGGAGACAGATATGCGTATTTTCCAAAAGACATTCCTGTTGGGTCTTGCTCTCTTTTTCTTTTCGTACCTCCCTGTCAGTGCCTATCAGGTGTTTCACACCTACCGGATTGCGGGCAGCGATATTCTGGCCGTTGCTGAAGGAAACCATGTCGATGAAGACCCGCTTGTCCTGTCCCTGAAGCTCGACATCGGCAGTGGGGAAACAACCGATCTGGCGATCGAGACAGACGGCGACATTGAAGAATGCAAGCTCCAGCTTGAAACCATCATGGGATCGCACTCGGCCTATGCGGAAATCGTCGTCGACATGAATGCCCAGACCATGAACGGCGTCCTGATGGTCCAGTGTGCAGTCTTTCATGGGCTGTTTCCGGAGAAGCAATAGGTCCGCCCAAAGCATCAATCGACCGCCATTCCAGATCGGCTCTCGGCTTGCGCCCCGCTTGTCCGGATTGATGTTGGTGTTCTGGGGCGAAGGCTCTAGTCCCCCATCTCGTCGATCGTCCAGCTCACCGGCCAGCCCTCGGGCGGGCCGGTGATGCCGTCGCAGTCGGTCTTTTCGAGATGTTCCATCAGGGTGTAGTTGCCGCTTTCAGCTTCTACCTCGTGGCGCTCGAAGGTGCCGCAGTCGTAGTTGGGCGAGTGGTAGGTGGTGCCCGTCACCTGGCCGCTGCCCGGGTCGTAGAACAGGTTGTTGACCAGGGCATGGTTGGGCTGGTTGAAGCCGGGGGGTGTCTCGAACTCCTTCCATTCGTCCAGCGACGGATCGAAGGGAACATGCATCGCCAGGTAGTAAGGCACGTTGAGGTCGGCCATCTGACAGGGAACGACCCAGGTCTCCACGTCGCCTTCCGCGTAGTATTGCGCGCCGAAGGCGGGCACCGTTTCCGCAAGCTGACACCCCAGCGTGCGGTAGCCCATCATCTGGATCTCGTCCGGAAGCTCGCTGACCGTATAGACCTGACCAATCTCGCCGCGGTTGACGCCGCTGTTGCTGGTCTCCTGGGATGGCAGAATCGGTGGCGGCAGATCGTCGACGGGTACCTCGGCAACGGTTTCGGCTGGTGCCGGAGACGGGGCGGGAGCAGGCTGTTCCGGTGACGCGGATGAAGCGGCGGCTGCGGCAATGCCGGTGGCTTTGGCAGAAGGCAAGCCACCCCAGGCCACGATGGCGTCCTGCCGGCCGATGCGACCCTGCACTTCATCCATTTTCAGGAGTGCATGGGTGATGCCGACGAGCGAGACTTCGTAGGTGATAGTGCCCGCGCTACCGCCAAATTCGATCTGGATCGAAGCGCCCTGGCCGAGGCGCAGGTTTTCGATCAGGTCCCGGTCGGCGTCACCACCGAAGGTCATCTCATTGCCGGTGTAGACCTTTGAAGCCTTGCCGAAGAAACCGACATTGTCCTCGTCACCTTCGATTTCGATCCGGGCGCGCATGCCGGTTTCGAGTGGCGTTTTCGGCCTGAGGGTTACAAAAACCTGCGCGTCTGCCTTGGCGCTGCGTTCCACCTTAAGCCTGAACGCTTCGTCATTGGAACCGGTGCCTTCGGTTTCGGCAATGCAGTAGGTCTTCTCGTTGCAACGTAGCGACCAGTCGCCGAATTCGGTTCTCGCGAGTTCGGCTGCCGCCGGCCCGGCAAGGACCAGCGCGAGCGATGAAAATGCAAGTATTTGTTTTGTCATGTCAGCCCCCTCTGACAATGCCGGCTGGTCGCCGGACCCCACCCCACCATGACCCTGTGTGACCGCAAGTCAATCGGGCGAAAGACGGATGTACGGAAAGTCGAGGTGACGCGAGGCCACAACCGCATCCGCGAAAATGACGTTGGAACAAAAGCTCTGGTCACTTGTTTTCCTTCGAGTGTTCCAGGCCGTGATCGGTTCGGGAAAGTTCGTTGGGGGGCGAGAGGATGAAAAGAATGACGTCGAGATTGCTTCGAAATTCAACGGCCATGGCACTTGTCCTGGCGATCGGCCTGCCGCTGCAGCCGGGTGTGCCACGTGCTCAGGAGACGACTGTCGATTGCGCGGCTAACCCGGATCAGGAAGCCTGCAAGAATCAGGAAGCCGCACCTGCGGAAGAAGCGCCAGCCACTGACGCGCCTGCCGAAGAAGCCCCCGCCGCAGAAGCACCTGCTACGGAAGCACCTGCTACGGAAACTCCTGCCGCGGAAGCTCCGTCTGAAGAAGCGCCTGCTGAGCCGGCACCTGAAGAAGGTGCGGTGGAAGATGTTGCCCCCGAAGCTGCTCAGGAAACCCAGGCGGAAGAGCCGGCGCCTGCCGCTACTGAGCCCGTCGCGACAGAAGATGCGCAGCCTGAGGCGAAACCTAAAGCCCCCGTGGAAGAGGCAGCTCCTGCCGAAAAACCCGCCGCGCCGGTTGAAGAAACCGCGCCGGTGGAAAAACCCCTGGCCGCGGAAGAAACGACCGCGCCGGAGGCAAAGCCGGAAGCTCCTGTCGAAGAAGCGGCGCCTGCGGAAGAGACCGCGGCCGAGCCGGCATCCGAACAACCGGTGGAAGAGCAACCGGCTGATGCCGGACAGGCGGATGCCGCGGAGAGCACGGAACCTCGGGCGGAAGAGCAGCCGGCGGATGCCGTTTCGACTGAAGCGCCTGCGGCCGAGGAACCCACTGCGCAGGAGAGCACCGAGAAGAGTGCCGAGGAAACCGCCCCAGCAGAGCCGGCTGCGGAAGAAACCGCTACCGATGAAGCTGGTGCCGATCAGAAAACAGCGGAACAGCCGCAGCCTTCTGAAGAGATTGCACCTGCTGTCGCCCCGGTCGAAGCCACCGCGGCAGATGAAACCGTGACCGAGGAGCCGGGTGAGCCGATCGCGGCCCAGGCGGCCGCACCGGCGGAAGAACCGGCGGCCGTCGTCTCGGACGACGCAACGGAAGCGCAGCGCGCCGAAATCAAGGCGAAGGAAGAACGCCGCCGTGATGAAGCCCGCGATCGCAGGCTGGAACTGCTTGGCGCCGCGGCTGTTGGTGTCGGCGTCGGCATGCTGATCCCGGCCCTTGGCGGCAAGGTGGTCGAGGATCAGGGGGACCGTATCATCGTCGAGCGGGACGGCGAATATTTCGTGCGCAAGGACGAAAGCAGTCTGCTGCGCTATGGCGATGACGAGTTCCACGCCGAACGCCTGCGTGGCGGCCGCACGCGCGAAACCGTCACCCGCACCAACGGCGTGAAGATCATCACCATCCGCGACGAGGGCGGCTATGTGCTTTACCGCTCACGCCTTCTGCCGGATGGCCGCGAATATGTGCTGATCGACAATCGCGAATACAACCACCGTCGCCGTAACTACGACCGCGAACTGCCGCCGCTGGAAGTCGGCATCCCGCGCGATCGTTACATCGTTCCGGCGGGCCGGGCGAACTATGACGAGATCTACCAGACTTTCACCGCGCCGCCGGTGGAACAGGTGGAACAGGCCTATTCCCTGCGGGATATTCGTGAAAACGAACGCCTGCGCGACAAGGTACGCCGGGTGGATCTCGACACGATCACCTTCGACACCGGCAGCGCCGTGGTACGCCAGAGCCAGGTTCCGCAACTTGAGGACATCGCCCGCGCATCCCAGGCCCTGATCGATCAGGACCCGACGACAGTGCTGTTAATCGAAGGTCACACGGATGCTGTCGGCTCGGATGTTTCCAACCTCGCGCTTTCCGACCGCCGTGCTGAAACCGTCGCCCGTATTCTGGCGGACATTTATGGCGTGTCGCCGGAGAACATGGTCGTTCAGGGTTATGGCGAGGACTATCTGAAGGTCGATACGCAAGGCGCTGAAGAGCGCAACCGCCGCGTGACGATCCGCAACATCACGCCGCTTTTGAGCGCGCGCAGGTAACAGGATAGCGGCGCGGCGCCAAGTTTATTGGCGCCGCGTTTCCTGCCACGAACCGGGCCCGGGACAGGAAGGTCTCGTCAGATGTGGGAAGGCACCATCCTTGCCATAACTGACATTGACAATTCCTGATGGCCCGGCTCATGTGGCCGCACAGATCGGTCCGCGCCGGAATTCTCCGGGTGGTCCGGGATTGATACGATTCGCCTGGCCGACCCTCCGTAGGCGAGCGACACATACGACAGAACCATTTTCGAAGGTCTTCATGCGACTGACACCCCCTTCCATTATCGTTTTCCTGATTTCTCTGGCCCTTTTCGTTGTCGCGGTGCTTCCCATGCTGGGCGTCGCCGTCCCGAGCATCGGCGTGTCCACCGTCCACCTGCTGATCGGTTCCTGGGCCGTGCTGGCCGCCGGCGTGCTGTTCAAGGGCATCTGAGCGGCTCAGATCTCGTAAGAAGATGAGCGAGCTACGCTCGTGCTGACGCGCTGGATTCCGGATCAGCGTGCAGCCTTGCTGCACTTGTCCGGAATGACGGTGGGGAGGAAAAGCTCGCCACACTTCTCACGCGTCCGAGTCCTAGGGCGCGATGGGGGCAGCTTTGAAAACGGATTTACCGTCAGAGTTACCCCTCCCTGACCACACCCACCCGTCATTCCGGACAAGCGTAGCGCAGCTGCGCGCCGATCCGGAACCCAGACATATTTCATGCCGCAGGCATGACCTTGTTTCTTGCAAGGCTTGGCGATGCACGGAATAGTCGCTCCATGCCCGCTGCCGTCTACATTCTCGCCTCGAACCGCAACGGCACGCTCTATATCGGTGTGACTTCCAATCTCCCGCGCCGCCTCTACGAGCACCAGAACGGCCTGATCGACGGCTTCTCCAAGACCTACGGGGTTACCAGGCTCGTTCATGCAGAACGGTTTGAACGGATGGATGAGGCAATCCTTCGGGAAAAACAGCTGAAGAAATGGCGGCGCAGCTGGAAGATCGACCTCATCGAACGCAGCAACCCGGAATGGCTGGACCTATCGTCGTCGGCGCTTTTGTAAAGCGCCACGCAGACCGCTTGGTTTTCCTGGATACCCGCAGCCTCAACCCCACCCACTCGTCCTCCCGGACAAGTGCGGCAACGCCGAACGCAGATCAGACATCGTCTGCGCCGCTGGCGGGCTTATTTCCCATGGATAAGGGGACTGAGGTGCGAGCTGCGCTCGCGCTGATGCGCTGGGTTCCGGATCGTCGCGCAGCTTCGCTGCGCTTGTCCGGAATGACTGTGGGGAGGAGAGATCTGCTGGTTTCGCAAGGTCTGACGAGCTGGACCTATCGTCGTCGGCGCTTTTGTAAAGCGCCACGCAGCCCCCTTGGATTTCCTGGATACCCGCAGACTCATCCCCACCCACCCGTCCTCCCGGACAAGTGCGGCAACGCCGAACGCAGATCCGGGATCCAGACATAATCTGCGCCGCAGGCGCGCTCATTTCCCATGGAGAGGTGACTAAGGTGCGAGCTCCGCTCGCGCTGATGCGCTGGGTTCCGGAACGTCGCGCAGCTTTGCTGCGCTTGTCCGGAATGACTGTGAGGAGGAGAGGCTGCGGTCGCCTCGCAGCTTCAGGCTTCCACTGTCATTGCAGGGCTCGACCCTGCAATCCATGCCGTGTCTGTTCGACAATCGAAGCTTCTGTGTTGGGCTCCGTCAGGGCATCGATCCCATGGTCAAGCCATGGGATGACGACAAAGCAGGGCGATGCGATCAATCCAAGCCTCGTCATCCTGGTCCGTCGAGCTTTTGAATACCCTCTAGCGGGGGGATCTCTTTACCGTCCCGGACGCCCGCTTTTCTTTGGTCGTCCGCGGTTGCGCTTCTCCTCTGCCGGGTCTTCGTAGGATCCCGCGCCGATCTTTGCTCGCACCAGCGGTTTGACCGGGTCTGACGAGCCGAGGGGGACTTCCGTGCGGCCGACGGTCATTTCGTCGAGGGTGTTCTTGCGCACCTTGGCGCTGGGGGCGGGCAGGGCGTTCCGGTCCTTGGCGGCCTGGGCCTTGTCGCGGGCGGTTTGTTTCTTTTTGCCGCTCGCGCCTTCCTTGGTGCCGCCGGCACCGAACTTGCGGTCGCCCTTGTAGCCGCCGGTCTTGCCGTCGACGTCGGACTGGCGGGCCATGGCGTCGTCGGCGACGGCCAGCTCGGTTGCCTGCAGGCGCTTGATCTCGTCGCGCAGGCGGGCTGCCGTCTCGAAGTCGAGATCGGCTGCGGCATCGCGCATCTGCTTTTCCAGATCCTCGATATGGGCCTTGAGGTTGTGGCCGACGAGGTTGCCTTCCTCCGCGAAGCCGGCGTCGATGGTGACGTGGTCCTGCTCGTAGACGCTTTCCAGAATGTCGCCGATGGAGCGGCGGACGCTTTCCGGGGTGATGCCGTTTTCCTCGTTGTAGGCGAGCTGCTTTTCGCGGCGTCGGTTGGTTTCGGCGATCGCCCGTTCCATGGAACCGGTCATGTTGTCGGCGTAGAGGATGACCTTGCCGTCGACGTTACGTGCCGCGCGGCCGATGGTCTGGATCAGCGATGTTTCGGAGCGCAGGAAACCTTCCTTGTCCGCATCCAGGATCGCAACCAGCGCGCACTCGGGAATGTCGAGGCCTTCGCGCAGCAGGTTGATGCCGACCAGCACGTCGAAGGCGCCGAGGCGCAGGTCGCGCAGGATCTCGATGCGTTCCAGCGTGTCGATGTCGGAGTGCATGTAGCGCACGCGCACGCCGTTTTCATGCAGATATTCCGTCAGATCCTCGGCCATGCGCTTGGTAAGCGTGGTCACCAGCGTGCGGTAGCCTTTCTGGGCCACTTCGCGCACTTCGCCCAGAAGGTCATCGACCTGGCTGGTAGCCGGGCGGATTTCCACCGGCGGATCGATCAGCCCGGTCGGGCGGATGACCTGCTCGGCAAAGACACCGCCGGACTGGTCCATCTCCCAGGAACCGGGAGTTGCCGACACCGCGATGGACTGCGGCCGCATGGCGTTCCATTCCTCGAAGCGCAGCGGACGGTTGTCCATGCACGACGGCAGGCGGAAGCCGTATTCGGCCAGCGTCGCCTTGCGGCGGAAGTCGCCCCGGTACATGGCACCGATCTGCGGAATGGTGACGTGGCTCTCGTCGGCGAAGACGATGGCGTTGTCCGGCAGATATTCGAACAGGGTGGGGGGCGGCTCGCCCGGCTTGCGGCCGGTGAGATAGCGGGAATAGTTCTCGATGCCGGCGCAGGAGCCGGTGGCTTCCAGCATTTCCAGATCGAACATCGTGCGCTGTTCCAGCCGCTGAGCCTCCAGCAGGCGGCCGTGCTGGTTCAGCTCCTCAAGCCGGTGCTTGAGTTCGTCCTTGATCGACTTGATTGCCTGGTTGAGCGTCGGCTTGGGCGTGACATAGTGCGAGTTGGCGTAGATCTTGACGCTTTTCAGCTCGCCCGACTTCTGTCCCGTGAGCGGATCGAACTCGGTGATCGACTCGATCTCGTCGCCGAACATGGAAATGCGCCAGGCGGTGTCCTCGTAGTGGGCCGGGAACAGCTCGATGGTGTCGCCGCGCACCCGGAAGGTGCCGCGCTGGAAAGCGGCATCGTTGCGCTTGTATTGAAGGGCCACAAGATCGGCGATCAGCTGGCGCTGGTCCATGCGCTCGCCAACCTCGATGGCAAAGGTCATGGCGGTGTAGGTTTCGACCGAGCCGATACCGTAGATACAGGACACCGAGGCGACGATGATGACGTCGTCGCGCTCCAGCAGCGAGCGGGTGGCGGAGTGGCGCATCCGGTCGATCTGCTCGTTGATCGAGCTTTCCTTCTCGATATAGGTGTCCGTGCGCGGAACATAGGCTTCCGGCTGGTAGTAGTCGTAGTAGGAAACGAAATACTCGACCGCGTTGTCCGGGAAGAACGACTTGAATTCGCCGTAGAGCTGGGCCGCCAGCGTCTTGTTGGGGGCCAGGATCAACGCCGGACGCTGGGTGCGGGAAATCACCTGCGCCATGGTGTAGGTCTTGCCCGAGCCGGTGACACCGAGCAGAACCTGCGTCTGGTCGCCGTTTTCCATGCCTTCCACCAGGTCGGCAATGGCGGTCGGCTGGTCGCCCTTGGGCTCATAGGCGGACTTCAGGACGATCGGCACACCGCCTTCGGACTTCTCCGGGCGCTCCGGCCGATGCGGCACCCAGAGCTCGCCGTTCTTGTGCAGGGGGTTACCGCTTTCGATCAGCGCGGACAGCGCCTCCACCGTCGCAGTGGCACCCTGGTTGCCGGTCAGCTCGCCGTACTTGCTTTCCTTGTTCTTCTTCTTGTTGTCTTTCTGGTGCTGCTTGAGCTGCTTTTCGAGGTTTTCGGCCTCTTCCAGAGACATGTCGAGACCGGCCACCGGGTTGAGGCCGCCTGCCGCGCGTTCGCGGGCGCTGTCTGCCTTGCCGATGGAGGTGCCGCGTGACGACTTGGTCGGCTTTTCCTTTTTCGCACTCACGGTGGCACCGGCCTTGCGGCCTGACTTCCGTGACAGCGCACCGTCGTTCCGATCCTCTTTTCCCTCACCAGCGCTCCGGGGGGCTGCCTTCCTGGGCTCCGGCTTGTCTGCTTCCTGCGATATTTCCGCTGCCCAATCACTGATCGATCCGGACAGGGGCGTTCCCGAAAGTGACTTCTGGGGCGCTTCGCCGAAGCCGTCAGCAGAGGTCGTGTCGTCGGAGGAGGATTTGGTCGGGCGCTTGCTCATGGCCGCAATATGGTCCGGTTGCGCGCGTGAGGAAAGGGGGTGGTTGCGGGTTTGTTCCGCTTTTTGCCACTTCCTGTCAGTCTCCTGACATAAGGCTGTCAGGAAGTCCACCGACAGGCGGAGGTCGGTGGATGAAGATCAGAAAAAATATCGGCCCGCGAAGGGCAGGTCGTGCGGGCCGATGGAAAAGTTGGACATTGGCCGTTTGATGGGGCCTTGGCCAGTATCGGGCTGGTGTTCGCCCTGTCCGGATAGTGAGAATGACAGGGCGAGATGCCGGGCAGTTCAGTTCACGACCTGGAGTGCGGTCACCAGGCGGTCGCCGGACACTGTTGTCGTGAAGGTGATCAGGACTTCCGATCCGATCATCAGATCTTGCGAACTGAGTGTATCGGTCAGAAGAAACCTGGACCCGTCTTCAAGGGAAAACAGGCCTTCGAAGGGATCGATGGACAGGATCTTACCTGCGATTTCATCTGCGAGCGCGGACCGAAGGCCGTGCGGGGGCAAAGTCAGCAACAACGGCGCCGTCGCAATCGCGATGAGCCATTTTGGCATTCACGTCTCCTTGTGCAAAAGGGGCGTCAGGATCCGGTCTCGGGGGCGTCGCGGATCCTGGAAAATGAAGGCGGCACACCATCAGCCTCCGTCAGGCCGAGGCAGTTTCGTGGCGCAGTGGCATGACGCTGGCTTAGGGCTGAACCTCTATGGAGAGGATCGAGTCGACGCCGTTTTCCGAGCCATTGTAGTGAATGGTGACGGTCTTTCCCGCAGCCATGGTGTCCGGCACAGCGACGAAGCTGGAAATAGTCTGGAACTGTGTCTTGTCGCTCAGAACAAGCGTACGAGTTGCCGGGTTCCAGGTCTCTACGGAAGCGGTCACGCTGTCGGCAGCTGCGGGCGCCAGGCCGGCAGCAAGGAAGGCAGCACCAAGGACAAAGCCGCGAATGGCCATTGCAGATATCCTTTCAAGGACAGAGATGTTTGAAGGTGCAGTGGTTTCGCGGCCATGACGGCTTGTTGCCAACGTCATGACGGCTTGGGTTCTCTATCCATCTCATGCCTTGGGAAGTCCAAAAGCACTGCCTGGTGAGTGGCTTACGCGGGACGCGCTTGACCCTGCTGACGTGGATTCAGCGCTTGGATTGCGGCGGAAATTTGTTCGAAATCAGGGGTGCAAAAAATATTGTCTGGCCAGGTTTCCGGCAGGGCTTTGAGCGCCTTTTCGGCAGGATTTTCGCCACGTTTGGGCGCGTTGGAAGCCCAGGCACACGCGCCGGAAAATACACCTTCAAAGGGTGATGTGCCCACGTGAGGCTGTTGTTTCTCTTTGTAAATCTTTTGCGTGCTGCGTAGTTTGCTGAATATTCGGGGTTTCAGTCTCGTGCTATAATCGGCTCCATCAGATCACAAGCAGACAAGCTGCATCTTGCGCGGAGGAGGCGAAAGATGAGACTGAGAACTATTGTTGAAATCACGCTGATGACCGGCATGTTTTACGCGGTTACCCCGGCAGGGGCCGATCCGCTGGACCTGACCCATCAGCCGGATCTGACAGCAGCGAAAGTTGTCCTTGCAAGCCTGGATGGCGGGCTTGAAGTGCCGCCGATGCCCAACATGTCGCCGCGCCTGTCCGGCGCCGTGGAACTGCCGGGATCATCGACGGACAAGGGCCCATTGATGCAGGTTGCCGGCCGTTGCGGTTCATCGGAGTATTACTGCGACTCGCCCGGTTTCCTTTATTGCTGCGGCAATTCCTCGGATGGGTTCTACTGCGCAGCCGATGTCAACGGCTGCACGAAGTAACACCCGGTCGCGTCCGCCCGCCCACGGGCGGGCTAGCGGCAGTCGCAAACGGACATGCGTCCCTGCACGGTGGTACGCCACTGGCCGCTCCAGCTGAGACCGTTGCCAAAGCAGATGCCGGGGCATTTGCCCTGCGCATCGGCGTTGTTCCAGATCGGCCCGGCCTGGATTTCACCTCCCGGGCTGGCCTTCTCACACGCACAGACCGACATCTGCCCCTGTACCGTCGTATGCCACTGCCCATTCCAGCGCGTTCCCAGCCCGCCGCAAACACGCGGACATTTCGCCTGCGCGTCACCATTGTTCCAGATCGGCCCGGCCTCGACGTTGTAGGTCTGTGCGCTGGCGGGAAGTGCAATGAGCAGGAAGAAGAGCGCTGTGAGCAGCTTCGGCAATCGCATCGGGACCTCCGTAGATAATCGATCCGCCAGAGCTTCCATTACCTCTCGCCGTGTGTCGACCGGGAAGTTCTGTGTGAACTGGTTTCTCGCATGGTGTGGCCCTGCTTCGGCAGGGCCAGGATCGGGGATCGCGGTGTCCGTGGGGCGGTATCTGGAAAATTTTGAGGTCAGACGATCACTGGATCCCCGCCTTCGCGGGGATGACAAGGAGGGGTGGTGGACCATGGGGCTTAAAGGCGGACGGGGGCTGTCTCGCTCAGCATTGTCATCCCGGTTTGGCGCAGCCAAGACCGGGATCCAGTACCCCTTGGAGCCGGTAAATGGACATGCGCGAGGTCAGAGGCTTACTGGATCCCCGCCTGCGCGGGGATGACAAGGGTAAGCGAGCCGGTCCAGGAAGAAAGCGGGTTCACTCTCCTCGCGGATACCTCTGGCTTTCTTCCACGATGTTGAGGTCCATGTGGTTGCGCATGTAGCGTTCGGAGGCTTTTTGCAGGGGCTGGTAGTCCCAGGGGAAATAGGCGCCGTTGCGCAAGGCCTCATAGACGATCCAGCGGCGGGCCTGGGACTGGCGCACTTCGGCGTCGAAAGCGGCCATGTCCCATTGTTTCCCTGCGATTTCGGCAAAACGCACGGCGGTTGCGGCATGTGCCGGGTCGGCGGCGAGGTTGGTCAGTTCGTGCGGGTCGTCCGTCACGTTGAAGAGCTGCGGCGGGTCGAGTTCGCAATGGATGTATTTCCAGTCGCCCTCGCGGATGCCGACCAGCGGGGCGTAGGAGGCTTCGGCGGCATATTCCATCAGCACCGGTGCGGTACGGGCTTCGCCTTTTGCCAGCGGAACCAGGCTGGTGCCGTCGGTCCAGGGCATGATCTCGCTCATGTCGATGCCGGCGAGGTCGCAGACGGTCGGCAGAACGTCGAGCGTGCTGACCGGATCGGAAATGTGCTTCGGCGCGAGATCTGCGTCGGCAACCATCAGGGGCACGCGGGCCGAGCCTTCGAAGAAGTTCATCTTGAACCACAGGCCGCGCTCGCCCAGCATGTCGCCATGATCTGAAACGAAGAGGATGGTGGTGTCCTCGGTCAGGTCCATCGCGTCGAGCGCGTGCAGGATTTCGCCGATCTTGTCGTCCAGATAGGTGATGTTGGCGAAATAGGCCTGTCGCGAGCGGCGGATGTCTTCTTCGGTGATGTTGAAGTTGCGCCAGTCGTTGGCATCGAAGATGCGCTTTGCATGCGGGTCGTGGTCGTCGTAGTCCATCGCCGGAACCTGCGGCAGCAGGTGCTCGCAGTCCTCGTAGAGATCCCAGTACTTCTGGCGGGCGACATAAGGGTCGTGCGGGTGGGTGAAGCTGACCGTCAGGCAGAACGGGCGGTCGTATTTGCCGCGGCCGTAGTCGTGGATCTTGCGCACGGCCTGGAAGGCGACATCGTCGTCATATTCCATCTGGTTGGAAATCTCGGCAATGCCAGCGCCCGTGACTGACCCCATGTTGTGGTACCACCAGTCGATACGCTCGCCCGGCTTGCGGTAGTCGGGCGTCCAGCCGAAATCGGCAGGGTAGATGTCGGTGGTCAGTCGTTCCTCAAAGCCGTGCATCTGATCCGGACCGACGAAATGCATCTTGCCGGACAGGCACGTGGTGTAACCGGCGCGGCGCAGATGATGGGCATAGGTCGGGATGTCGGAGGCGAATTCGGCGGCATTGTCGTAGACGCCCGTACGGCGTGGCAGCTGGCCGGACATGAAGCTTGCGCGTGCCGGCGCACAGAGCGGCGAAGCAGTGTAGGTGTTCTCGTAGCGAATCGAACGGGCGGCAAGTTTCTTCAGGTTTGGTGCGTGCAGAAACTCCGCCGGGCCGTCCGGAAACAAGGTTCCGTTCAACTGGTCGACCATCAGGATCAGGATGTTCTTGCGCTTTCCCATGCTGCTTCTCCGCCGCGAGTGAGGACCTTGCCGCAAGTGTTAGCTTTTTTTTAATTGAGCGATCAATCAAAAACGGCATAGTATGAAAAACAGGCGTCTTGGTGGCTGGCAATTCTGTCCGGATCAAGGACGTTCAGGGCAGATTTCTTTCGCGCGGACACGTTCACGCGGCGTCATTTCCATAATGAGGACATCAAAAAGAGGGGACATGAAAATGGGAAATCTTAACAAGCACATCCTGCAGTCCGGGGTCTCCCGGCGCAGCATCCTGCAAGGTGCGGCAGCGATCGGCGGAGCGGCTGTTGCCGGTCAGTTCGCCATCGGTCCGGCAGCCGCGCAACCCAAGAAGGGCGGCACGTTCAGGGTTGGTATCGCCGCCGGTAACACCAGTGAAAACTATGACCCCGGCACCTGGGACAATGTCTTCGTACAGGTGTTCGCCACATCCCGTCATGGCTACCTCATCGAGATCACCGCAGATGGTACCCTGGTGGGCGAAGTGGCGGAAAGCTGGGAGCCGTCTCCCGATGCCACGGTCTGGACTTTCAAGATCCGCCCGGGGATCGAGTATCACAGCGGCGGCACGGTCAAGCCGGAAGACGTGGTGGCCTCGATCAACTATCACCGCGGCGAAAACAGCACCTCGGCGGCGAAGCCTTTCGTCGACCCCATCAAGGACATCAGCGTCGACGGCGACAGTGTCGTGTTCACGCTGGAAGCGGGCAATGCAGACTTCCCGTTCGTGGTCAGCGACTATCACTTGCCGATCATGAAATCCTCCGACGGCAAGATCGATCCGACCAGCAGCGACGGTTGCGGTCCCTACAAGGTCACCAACTACCAGCCGGGTGTCATTGCCGAGCTGACCAGGAACGAGAACTACTGGAAGACCGACCGGGCGCATTTCGACGACGTCAAGCTGCTGACCATCGTTGACCCGGCAGCGCGTCAGTCAGCACTCCTGACCGGCAATGTCGATGTCATCGATCAGGTGGACCTGAAGACTGTCGGCCTGTTCAAGCGCTCGCCGAACGTCACGATCCTGTCGACCACGGGCACGCAGCACTACACGTTTGCGATGGACACGCGCACGGCGCCCTTTAGCGACAACAATGTACGTATGGCGCTGAAATATGCTGTCGATCGCCAGGAACTGGTCGACAAGATCCTGTTCGGCTACGGGGCGGTTGGGAACGATCATCCGATCAGCCCGTCAAACCGCTTCTTCGCGGACGACCTGGAACAGACCACCTACGATCCCGACAAGTCGAAATACTACCTGAAGCAGGCCGGTCTCGATTCCCTTGACGTCAGCCTTTCAGCGGCTGATGCGGCCTTCGGTGGTGCCGTCGATGCGGCCGTGCTTTATTCAAACAGCGCGAGCAAGGCCGGCATCAACATCAAGCCGACGCGCGAGCCGAATGACGGTTACTGGTCCGATGTGTGGATGAAAAAGCCGTTCTGCGCGGTCTACTGGGGCGGACGTCCGACGGAAGACTGGATGTTCTCCGTGGCCTATGCGTCAGGCGCTCCCTGGAACGATACCTACTGGGAGAACGAGCGTTTCAACCAGTTGCTGAAGACGGCACGTTCCGAGCTTGATGAAACCAAGCGCGCCGATATGTACCGCGAAATGCAGAACCTGGTGCGCACCGACGGTGGTGTGATTATTCCGATGTTCGCCAGCTATGTCATGGCGCACAACGAAAAGGTCCAGCATCCGGAAAAGGTTGCCGCCAACTGGACCCTGGACGGTTTCCGCGCCGTCGAACGCTGGTGGTTCGCTTAACAGAACCAAGACGGCACCTGCAGCCGTTAAGGCGAAGGCGGTGGAAACCGCCTCGCCGGATCGACCTTCAAAGCGCTCCTGTTTGGGGCCTTTCCAACGGCCGGCCGGGCAAGTCCCGCCGGCCGCTTTTTTTCAATTGGACGTTTCCGAAATCAATTGTTGGCGAAAGGCCTCGACGTTGACGATCAGGCCCGGCAGCAACCATTGAAACAGCCGCACCACATCGCCAACCGGCTGCGCGTTGGTGTCGCGGGCAATCGCCGCTTGCAGGATTTCCGGTGTCAGTCCGCCAGGGTTGGGCAGCGTCCGGGCAAGGTTGACCGCGCAGTCGTGAACGCGTTCGCAGGCCTTGTCATAGTCGGTGGTTTCGATCTGAGGACGCAGTGCATTCCACGCGAGGCGAAAGTAGCTCGGCCAGCGGGCAAGGGCACGATAGTCGGTGTTCACGAACGGCAGGCCGAGCGTGCGCATGATGTCGTCGTAGACATCTCGCGTCTGGCTGTCGACGTGGTGCATTTCCATGAGCACCGGTGCCCCCAGTCGCCGCGGCCCGTGTTCGCTGTCGTAGGGTGAAATGGTGCTGTTTTCACCAAGGTCATGGTTCTCGATCAGAAGCCGGGCAGCTGTCGCGATCAGGAGATAGGGCATGTTGCCGTGGGAGAAGACCTCGATCTCGTCTCTTATCCGCTCGAGTTCCTGATCCGCATACCCGCGTTTGCGCAAATCCCTTGTAATTTCGGGAACCGAAAAGGCGGCAACTTCCTGCTCTGCACATGATCTCAGCTCCGCGCAGGCTGCAACGAATTCCCCGCTTCCGGCAAGGTCTCGCAGTCCACCCCACAAGGCGGCGTAGAAATTCGGATATTGTGCAAAGGCCATCGTCACCACGCCCATCCATGGCACTTGCAGCACGGCCTTGGTGTCTTCGTAGACAGCGCGAAGCGCTTCGTCGGCACGGATCTCCGGAACCGTGGTCACCTGTGGCAAGGGGGAGGGCTTGCGGCGTTGTAGGGTCTTGCCGGACTGTCCGGCAACCATCGCCGCCAGTGCCTGAAGTCCCGTTTCATAAATGCCGGCAACCACGGAACGTGCCTCCTCTTCTGAAGCGCCTTCAGCATCGAACCTTCCCGACCATTCCACTTCGCAGCCGTTGCCGGTCGCAAGGATCCGGAAAGTCGAAGTGTAGTCACGCACGGGAAGGGGGCCAGAGAGTATGCGGTAGCTGTAGGTTCCGGGAACCGTTCCGTCGTCGGTCCGAGCTTCCTGGAGTATCGCGCCGTCCGGCAACGTCAGGTGGCGCACCGTGCCGGAAGGTGTTTCGCTCGTCTTGCAGTCCGCAACGGCCGGATGCCATGCACCGATCCGGTCAAAACCACCTGCAAGCTGTCTCACCAGGTCCGGATGGACCGGCAGGGCTTTTTTTCGGTGAACGTCGATCATCGTCTTCCTCCCGTTCAAGTTTGGGCAATCATGAAGTGGCGGCTGTTCAATCGCGGGGCCCGTTCGCGTCATCGGGCTGACGCGAACGGGCCGTTTGTTCAGGCGCCCATCTGCTGTGCGTCGTATTGGGTAACCTGCGGGAAATCATGCTCCGGATCCGCCACGTGCCGCACATACTGGATCAGGGTGTAGATCCCGATGATCCCGATGGTTTCCAGAAGGGCCTTGTCGGAAAAACCGGCCTGCCGGACTGCATCAAGCGTCGGGGCGGTCACCTGACCGCGGTTGCGGACGACTTCATTTGCGTAGTCGAGCAGGGCCTGAGTCCGAGCATCCTCCGCGCGGCCTTCCATTGCGGCCAGCATCTCGGTTTCGCTGCCGCCCTGCATCTGGCCCACTTTCATGTGAACGTTGACACAATAATCGCAGCGATTGAGTGCGGAAACGAGCATGGCTACCTGTTCGACCTCCTTGCCCGTCAGTTCTATGCCGTCGTTGACGCCGGCATTAAGCGCAAGGAAACCCTTCAGCACATTTGGGGCATTGCCCGTGACCTTGAAGAGATTGATGACGCCGCCGAATTGCCGCTTGGCCTCATCAAACGCCTCCTTCGTGGCTCCTGTTGCCTGGCTGGGTTCGATTTGAAGCATGTTTGGCATTTGTCGTTTCCTTTCGTGTGTCAACTGACCGACCAGTCAAGTAGTGTTTAAGCGTGCTCGGACGTCCGGTGTTTGCCGCAACTGGCGGCGGTTAGGGTTTAAGGCTGTTCAGATGAGTGAGGGCGCCGGGGGCAAGAAGGGTGATGTGCGATGGGTCGTTCTGCGCCTTGGCCAGCAGAAGCCCGCCCTGAATGAGGCCGATGACGACATCTGCTCCCTTGTCGCAATCGATCCTGGCGAGTGAACCGGTCTCGATGAGCTGATGCAGGATATCGCGCACGGGGGCTTTCCACGTCGTCAGTGCGTGTTTGATGGCCTCGCGTACAGGGATATCCACCGCCCCGAGTTCCAGGCTCATGTTTCCGACAAGGCATCCTTGTGCAAAGCCGTGCCGGGCTTTCCAGTCCCGGTTTGCCCTGGCGGGAACGTCGAAGAGCTGGCGGAGCTTTTCTTCCGGTGCTGCGTCACTGTCGGCAATGTCGCGGAACGCTTGTCCGAAAGACGTGGCATATCGCTCGATCGCTGCAGCCAGAAGATCCGACTTCGAAGGGAAGTAGTGGTACAACGTTCCCTTGTTCACCCCGGCGCTCTTGCAGAGTTCCGTGGTGCCGACGGCACCGAAGTTGCGTCCCAGAAAGAGCTCGGTGGCGGTGTCGATGAGAATGTCGCGTGTCGTGGTCATGCGGGATTGATATTTCCAACTGACCGATCAGTCAATTGATTGACGCTCACCCCAAGTTCACGACGTCGCGAGGTGGGGTCTTGCCGTCTTCAGGTCTGGATGCCTCGAAAACGGCCGAACCGGAAGAAGATTGACCCCTGTCAGCAATGCAGCACCGTGTCGCCAGATTTGATTTAGTTGAAAAAGACGCTTGACCTGGAGTGCACTCCAACCGGTACCTGAGAGAAATCGTTCCGTTCGGAGACTGACATGCGGATTGGCGACCTGGCCGAGAAATCGGGACTTTCGACCGACACCCTGCGCTACTACGAAAAGATCGGCCTTCTGCCGCGTCCCTTGCGGGACGGTGGTGGGCGGCGGGTCTACGATGCAACGATCCTCAAGTGGATCGACTTCCTGGACCGGCTGAAATCGACCGGTATGGGCATCAAGGACCGGCTGCGTTATGCGGACCTGCGTACAAAGGGCGAAGCTTCGTTGACGGAGCGCCGGAAGCTGCTGGAAGCGCACAGGGGAAAGGTTGTCGGCGATATTGCCCGGTTCACCGAGATGCTGGACGTCCTGGACGATAAGATTGATCGCTACAGAAGGATGGAAGCGGGTGAGACCGTTGATCCGGCCTTCGAAAGCTGCGCCCGGACCGAACACGGCGCGCCGCCAAGCAAGGAAGCTCCGGAACATGAGCACCGCCCTAGAGCGCGGCCGCGCGCTGACGCAGAAACTTAACCCCGACCTGGAAGCCATTCTCAGTGATCGTTACGACGATCTTCTGCCCGGATTTTCCGAAAGCCTGATCGAATGGGCTTACGGTCGGCACTATGCCCGGGAGGGCCTCGACCTGAAAACTCGCCAGTTGTGCACGATTGCGGCCCTGACCGTGCTTGGCGGGCAGACGGCTCCGCAACTCAAGATCAACATTGAACACACGCTTGCCGCCGGTGCGGAGCGGAAGGAAGTCGTCGAGGCGATCTGGCAGATGGCCGTCTACGGCGGCCTGCCGGCAGCGATCAACGGCCTCAACGCGGCCCGGGAGGTATTTGAGGCACAGGATGCAGAGTGAGGGGATGTAGGCACACAGCGTTGCCGCCAAGATAAAGCTATCCGTGGTCATCCCGGATCTTCGCTTCGCTGCGTCCGGGATGACTAAAGACAGTTAGGTGTAAGGCGGCGATTGGATATCGGTGACGCCGGTATCCAGTTTCTGCAGAACCCCCAACTCAGGCTGCTGCGACATCCTGCAGGAACCGGTCGATCCGTGTGGTGACTTCGGCAAGTTGCCGGGTGGCTGCACCGGTGATTTCTTCCACTTCACGGGCAGACAGACTGGTTTCGCTGGAGCCTCGGGAGAGATCGCCGATATTTTCCGATACGCTTGCGGTCTGGCCCGCAGCCTGGGAAACGCCGGTGGAGATTTCCGCGGTGGCACCGGCCTGCTGTTCGACGGAACTTGCCATGGCGGCTGCGGTCTCGTTGACGGACTCCATCATTTCCATGATCGCGCTGATCGCGTCCACGGCGCCGTTGGTGGCCTGCTGGATTTCAGACACCTGGCTGGAGATTTCCTCTGTTGCCTTGGCCGTCTGACCGGCCAGTGACTTGACTTCCGAGGCAACCACGGCAAACCCCCGCCCGGCTTCGCCGGCGCGTGCGGCTTCGATGGTCGCATTGAGCGCGAGCAAGTTGGTCTGCTCGGCAATTTCCTGGATGAGCTGGACAACGGCACCAATGCGTTCGGCAGCCGCCGACAGGCCCTTGATTTGGTCGTTGGAAGTGCGGGTTGCCCCTGCAACTTCCTCAACGCGCACGAGGGTGTCGTTGACCTGCCGGCCGACCTCCTGAACGGAAGCGCTGAGTTCCTCCGTGGCGGCGGCGATGGTCTGGACGTTCTGGCTGGCCTGGCTGGAGGCGGTACTGACGTCTTCGGACTTGCCTGTCGTCGTGCGGGCAATCTCGGAAAGCTGCTCGGCCGTGTTGTCGAGCTGATGCATGTTGCCGGTCACCGTGGCGAGTGCCTGCTCGATATCCTGACGGAACGAGGCGACAAGCGCATCGACGGCGGCCTGGCGCTGGCGGACACCTTCCTGGCTTGCAAGGGTTTCTTCTTCCAGCCGCATCCGTTCGATTTCCCGGTCACGGAAGGTTGCGACGGCCTGAGCCATGTGACCGATTTCATCCTTGCGGTTTGCAGCCGGAAGGTCGAGAGCCGTATCGCCGTCCCTCAGTTTGAGCATCGCACCGGTCAGGCTCCGGATCGGGCGGATGATGGCAGTGGAGAGCAATACGACGAATGCGATGCCCAGAAGCAGTGCCAGGGCAAGCGTAATGGTGATCTGCGTTTGAGCGCCGACGGCGCTTGCCAGTGCGGTTGCACCGGAATTGGCGCTGATGATTTCTGCCTGTTCCGTCAGGGAGGAGGCGGCGGCGGCAAAGGATTGTTCGCTTGCGCGCAGTGCCGCTGTCGAGGTGACGACTTCGGCAAAGGTGGCTTCCAGTTTCGGCAAGGCATCGCCACCGGCGGTAACAAGCGCCTTGAGTGGACCATTGAGAAGATCATTCAGAGCCTTGTCAGACGTGTTCTTGCCGGCTGAGGTTCGCACCGTGTCCAGATTGCCCAGTTCCGTGCGGGCATCGCCCAGATAGAGCTGGAATGTATCGGCGGCGTTTTGCGAGGATGTGTTCAGATAGTCTGAATAGGCGCTGCGGATGCCGAGCACGCTACGCGCCACACTCTGGGTGTAGTTCGACAGAAGCGCGATATCGGCGCTCGCCTTGTCGAAGTCCCGCAGTTCCTTCGTGAGGTCGTCAATCGGTGCTTCGGCGGCCTTGATGATCGTGTCGGCAAGGGTGATCAGTTCAAGGATGGCCGGTTCCAGTTTGTTTTTCCAGGCGTCCTCTTCTGGGGACTTCAGGTGCGCTTTCAGAAGCTTCTCAAAGGACTTGGAGCTTTTGGTGAGGTCCTTGACGCTGTCCTTGATCGTGTCTGTCTTCACCGTGCGGCGAACCGCCTTCGCGTCTTTGTCGAGGGCATCCACCCGGTCCGCGAGTTTCTTTGCCAGGGTCTTGTCTGGTGTTGCCGCAAAGGTTTCGGCTTCCTGCGCCAGCACCACAGTGGTGATGCGCATGTTGCTGAGCCGGGGGCTGACGTTGGACAGGTTGGTCATCTTGCCTTCGTTGGTGATGGCAAGGGCGGATCTGTAAGCAGCAAGGGCCTTGTATTCCTCGAAGGCCTTATTGGTGGTTGCAACCAGTTCGGAGGTGAGGGTGTCGAGGTTCGCAGCCGCTGTGTCACGGCTTTGCCGTGTCTCGCGCAGCGTCGCAAAGCCGGTCTCCAGATCGCCGACGATGCTCGCGAACTGCGTTGCCGCCTGGGGTTGGCTTTCAGACAGGGCGAGACTTTCCTGCGAAATCAAACCAATGTCTGCGGCAACCGCTTCCGCCGTCTGGCTGCTGCCATCGCGACTGAATGTCTGGGCGTGGGACAACAACCGGGGGACGCTCCCCAGAAGTTCGTTGGCGGTCTTCGCCACCGTTACCGAGTTCTTGACCTCCGAGCTTGCGAACAAGCCCCCCGCACCGACCCCGATGGCGCACAATAGCATGGCGCCGAAGCCGATCTGCAGCTGGGTCTTGATCGGCCAGTCGAAAAAGGGGCGCTGCCGTGCCGGTTGTCCGGTCCGCTCATGCCTTGTTGCTGAGGGCTCGGTTGCAGTCTTCCTGAAAGGAAGGTTCACGAACTTCATTCTAGAGCTCCGGACGTTGTCTTGCCGAAAGCATTTTGAATTGAAAGTTTTAAGAAGACCCAAAAGAGACTTGCATTAATTATGGGCGGTCTTTTGTGTGCTTGTTGTGCAGGTAAGACTTTGGAAAGTAGTTTTCTGAAGTTATGCAACTTTTCGAGGTGGTTGCTCTGCAGCAGAGATAAATTGTCTATTGCGTCAATCGCTTGGGGTTGTTTTGTGGCGTTTTCTGAAGACGTGTGTTCAAAGCTGACTGCAGGCGATCGGTAACGGACTGGTCGATATGTGAGTTGCAGGCCAAAGCAAGTTCGACGGTCTGCAGGGGCAGCAGTTTCTCGATCTCCACTCCTTCCTGTTCCGCAACATAGGGAGCCGAAATCAGGCCACCCAGCCAGAGCTTGGTGTGACCTGACCGCAGCATGTTCGCATTGAGCCCATCTTCGTCCACCAGCACAAGATGGGGATGGCCGGCGTCCTGAAGTTCATTGGTGCTGGTCCAGCCACCGACGGCTCCTGTCGAATAGCCGAAACTGTCTTCGACTGTCGAAAGTTCTATGGAACTGCCCTTCAAGGCAAAAAGGCCGTATCCGTCGATTTCCAAAGGTCCAACCCAGGTGAAATTCGGTTCGCGTTCCTGAGTGCGCCACAGGGCCATGAAACAATGGTTGGCGTTGCTCTCCACCGCATTCAACCCGCGTTTGAACGGCCGCATGTGCATCTCGACCGTTATGCCGGCGTCATCGGCGAGATCTTGTACAAGTTGGGTGACAGTTCCCGAGATTTTCCCGTCTTCACCAGGGAAATAGAGCGGTTTGTAGTCCTCGGTATAGATGACGATTTCAGGTTCGCTGGTTTCCACTGCAGAACTGGTGCTTGCTCCGGCAAGCGATAGTAGTGCCAAAAATAACAGCGATAACCTTATGTGCATGAAGGCTCCGGTTCATGCGTCCTGTCTCGAAATTGCTTGCCGAAAGCTGCGCTTCGGATGACACAGTATACATATTCGCGACTTCAAGAAGTCAATTCACTTGAGCGCGTCCGGCCTAGTCTTTCCTGTCCTGGCGGTCGCTGTGGCCGAGGTCCTTCTCCGGCCAAAGCAGGTCACGAAGCCGCTGTTTCAGCACCTTGGCCTCCGGAAAGCCTCCATCTGTCTTGCGGTCCCAGACAAGTTGACCGTCGCAGACGATTGTGAAAATGCCTCCGGTGCCCGGAACAAGGGTGACAGCGCCGGCTTCTTCCGAGAAGGTGGACAGGATTTCCTGCGCCATCCATGCGGAGCGCAACAGCCAATTGCATTGGCGGCAGTAGGTGATGATGATATGGGGCGATGGGACGTTCGTCATGGCGTCCGGCCAGCTCCTCTGTTTCGCTCGATTGTTCCTGCTTGTGCCACAGCTTTCCTCTGACGCGCCAGACACCATTTTGCCGGACATCCTGGAGGCCTTTGAACGGCATCAGGACCTGCATCGTGTTTGTGGCGCTCCCCTGTCAGCTCGGCCCCAGCCTGGGCTGACAAACCGTGTGTTCAGGCTGGAGGCTGAGAAGGGTACGTTCTTCCTGCGGCTTCCCCGTCTGGAAGCGGCAGGCAACATCGACAGGAAGGCAGAGGCAAGAAACCTGATGCTCGCCGCTGCGACTGGAATTGCCGTGCCACCGGTATTTTGTGATGCGGAGGCCGGCATTCTGGTGACCCGCGCCGTTAAGGTCAGCGGCAGCCCTTCCGATCTTTCGGAGCAGCCGTCGTACAGCCTGGCCCGTGCACTCGGCGAGGCATTGGGGCAATTGCATGGGTCCGGTGTGACCTTCGAAGGGCTGCTCGATCCGGACAGCGTGCTTCAGGCGCAGTGGCAAGGTCTTCGGGACGCAGTTCGGTGCCGGGAGGAAATGACCGGGCTGGAAATAGTGTTGCAGCCGATCGGTGCCGGCACCGCTGGTGGTGCTGGCCGGATGCTTGTTCCGAGCCATGGCGATCCATCCCCCGGCAACTGCCTCATGTCATCCGACCAGCTGTGGCTGATTGACTGGGAATTCTCAGGCATGTCGGATCCCGCCTGGGATCTTGCCTACGCCGTTCTGGAGCACGAAATGAGTGCGGATGAGGAACAGGTATTCCTGCAAGCCTGTGCAGCAACGGGCGCTGCGGTGCCCGAGGCCGATCGTCTTGGTTTCATGAAAGCCAAATGCGACGCCGTGTCGGCCCTCTGGGCACTGGAGCAGGTGGCGGCGGGGCGAGACGAGGACGTGTTTCTTCCCTTTGCACGGCAGCGGCGGGGCCGGGCGCTCCGGCAACTGGCCCGTCTTTCCTGAGCGCCCGGAAACAGCACCGAAGGCTTGAACGCCAGGATCAGTTGAGCGGATCCGGCCACTTTGGATCAGCCAGGCACTGACTGTATCTGTTCGACATCCGGTTGCGCAGAGACTGGTTTTCGGGCTCGGCCAGAAGCTGGTCCCAGATGCCGTCCGATTTCAGATATTCAAGCGTACAGCCGCAAGCGGCTTCGCAGATTTCTGTCGTGGCGGTCGTACCCTGGCAGGAAACCGTGCAATTGCGCACGAAGGCATTGGCGGAGCGGTCCATCTCCGGGCCGATCTGCGTTGCCGTCCACACAAGGCCGAACAGCAAGGGCTGATGCAGCAGATAGACTGGCAGGGAATGGCGGCCGAAGAACCGCGTCAGCCGGCCGGGACGGTTGGCGAATGACAACCTGGACAGCGTTTGCCACAGATTGATCTTTCGGAAAATCTTCGAGATGGCGACGCCCGCCAACGTCACTCCGGCCCAGGGTGCCAGCGGCACATAATCCACACTGGCAAAATCCGGTGTGCCGAGCCCTGTCCACAGCCAGAGCTGGCCGTCGAGGGCGGACGAAGCTGCCCAGAAAGGCAAAGTGAAAACGAACGCCGCGGCAAGCCCGGCAAAGACGAACGGAAGGCGCGTGAAGGGAAGGGCGATCACGCTGGACAAGGCAATGGAATGGAGAATGCCGAAGCGGACAAAAGTATCGCCGAAAGTGAAATAGGTGACCAGCGACACGGCAGCTGCGGCTGCGACGATCACGGCAAAGCGCCGCCAGAAGGCATGCCAACGGATGCCCAGGTGGTGGGCGAAATCCAGACTGACGCCGGCCAGAAGCAGGAAGCTGCCGGCGATCGAGGCGGCGAATATGCGCCAACCTGTGCCCTGGGCAACGGGCCAGTCGACATAGGCAAACCAGGAAAGGTCCCAGGAGAAATGGTAGATCGCCATGGCGACAACAGCGAGGCCGCGGGCAAGATCAAGCACGGCCAGACGCGTTGAACGCATTAAGGAACTCTCTGAACGATGACCGGTACCGGTTTCGAGCGGTAGTGCCGGTATGGATTAGCTGCTGAACGCCACGACCAGTGTCGTGATCAGGGCCGACGCAGCGAGCATTGCGCCGACATATGGCCATGGAGACGGACGATGGACGGTAAACACGTCTTGGTTCGCCGGGTCTTGCAGCATGCCCTCAACTCCCTTGTCCCACCACGAAGTGAGGCAAGAGTGGGCCAAATGTCCGGCAGCGAAAAGATAGTAAATCAATTGCTAACCGGTTTTCCCAAGGAAAACGACCTGATGTGGAAGACCCGGCAAAAATGACCTAGCCAGCTTGACCCGCCGAACGTCTTGAAGCCCTGCCAAAAACAGCGCTGTGTCGGCTGTCAGAGGTCAAGCGCGTCGAGGCCGGCTTCCAGGTGGTCGGCCAGGAGCGGCATGCCGAGGAGATAGGTTGCTGTCGAACCGGCGGCGCGATCGCGTGCCTCGTCGACCGCTTGCTGGAAGTCCTCAGCCTCGAAGTCACCGCGGCCGATCCAGGAGATAGCCACCAGTTCGGCAGCTTCATCCACGTTGAGATCCTCGATCAGCTCCCGCAGTTCCTCGTCGGAGAGGTCGTCGTTTTCCTCCTCCGCAAGGCCATCGTGACCGTGACTTTGCTCCAGGGCATCGGCGTCGAATTCGACGTCGCCTTCATGGCCGTCCTCGAACGTATCCTGAAGAGACGATGCAACTGCCCGCGCCTTTTGGGCGAGCAGGCGGATCGTGTCTGCTGAAAGTGTGAGGTCGATGTCCATTGCTGCCTCCGACAAACCCTTCGTTTCTTTATCGATCCACTTTTCGCCGTTGGCAATGGTCATGATGTGAAATCCCTCACTGGCGCCGGTTGCATCGGCGTAATACTACCACTTGAGGGCAAATGCCCCGTAGCGGATTTTGTTCCACATGGCTTGCCGGAAGTTTCCGAACGCTCTCGCAAAGGCCTGGACTGCGGTTATCCCCGGTATTCAAGGTCGCGCCATGTGACTCTGGTTAATTTCCGATCGATGCCAGCCTTGAACCGCGTGCGGTCTTGCAGATGACATGTGATCTTGCTTTACTTGGCGAACGAACAAATTCCTGTCCTTGACCGTGATCAACAGCGGACGCAACCAGCGGACCACCTGAGGGCGGTGAGGCAGCGGGCACTTGCACATATGCACTGCGGGGCTGTCTTGGATGAAGGTTCAAAGAGAACCATCGTTGGGCAGGAAAAGTTATCCGGGGGCGGACCGGGCACTGAGGCCCGGCACTCATGTGCCAAGCATGAGGCCGGGTCTCGGCTTTTGAAAGGTCGGGCTCCAGGCGCTGATCTTGACTTCCTGAAACAGACGGAGCCGCCGCGGCGGCTCGTTGTATGTCAAGCTGTCAGAACATGGCGCTTGCCGGCCGACCGGCGTTTGCCGGTGCCTGGCCGGTTGCTGAGTGCGCGACGGGCTCGGTCTTCGGGACACCGTTCGTGTTGGCCGGGTTTGCCATCGCCGCTGCTGCGACCAAAGCGGTTGCCAGCAGCATGCCCAGAAAGATTGCCTGCAACAGCGGCCGAGCTTCATGCAGGTCGCTTTTGGAGGGGACGGACTTTCTGGTTTTCTGGTTATCTACGCGTGCCATGGTGAAGATCAGTCAGGTTCGAGCGGTTGTACTTCGGTTTCTGTCAGTCTGCCTGCGCTTGAACGCCGGTCAGGTCCTGAAACAGTCGGCGGGCCAGCAGACGGGTAACGGCAGCCATGGTCAGGAAAGCAACCATCGGCAGCACCAGTGACGGCTCCAGTGCGGACATCAACATCAACAGGCCTGCTGCCACTATGAACAGCAAAACCGGTGGGAAGCTTACGTTCTGCGACTTGATGGTCGCCGGTACGGTCGTTGCGTGGGCCATTGGCTCCTCCATCCGCTGGGATGAGTTCAATCTCGTTTGAAATTGCGCCGGCACGCGGACGCGATTTAGACATGCGCCGTGTGTTTTCGTGACTATTTTGCGGCAAATTCGATCTATTTGCTGCCGCCTTGGCAAGGCGGCACAATAGGTAGTGTCCGTGCTCCGAATGGCGCTGCATTCAGGGGGGCGACGGTTCTGTTTTTCATTCCGGCAGTCTTGATGTGCGAAGGTGGAAGGCTGTGGTTCCGGGGGCTGAAACCGGCCAATTAAGCTTTCGTAAAATTGACAATACAACTTCTCATAAAAACGTATTGCATTGTTTAATTACTGTAAAAACTGACATAACCCAGATATTTTACGATGCGATTTTAGTGTTTGTTTGCTTTTCGGAAGCATGCTTGCTCGCCGGGACATCCGATACAAACAGACCAGGCATGGAATGACGATAAACGCTGCGCAGAGCGCCACGGTGGGCAAGCCGACAGACCCAGTAACGTCGACAGAACCATCGGTCCAGAAGGCCGGGGAGCCGCCGGCCTTGTCGCTGGCGGGTATCCAGTTTTTCATTGCCGATATCAGCAAGAAAACCATTCTCTGGCACGAGGTCGGTTCCCAGAGTTTCAATAGCGAAGTGCGGGATCTGCAGGAGGCGCCCTCCAACGAGGCACTGCGCCACCTGTCGCCAGAGGATCGTAAGACCATTCTCCGGCTGGTCCAGGGTGCGATCCGGGAAGGCCAGGCCGGGCCGTTCGATGTCGGCGGCGGGCCGGACCACCGTATCCCGGGCATTCCGATCGTTGCCTATCGTTACGAGTTGCCGGACGGCAAGATCCTTGCGATCTGCTTCCCCTCCATCGGTGAGAACGACAATAATCCGGGCCGGGTCGTACTGGGACTGGCACCGATCCTCCAGCATTTCGTCGCGTCCTCCACCCGTGTTGTACTGCTGGTCGACAATTTCGGCTACGTGCGCTTCGCCAGCGACGGTTTCCTCAAGAGCTTCCAGATCGAGGATGCTCGCCTGATCCTGGGGCGCAACATTGCCCATATCCAGAACCGGGTCGGGCGAACGATCGTCTCCCTGACGCTTGCGGCATTGACGCGCCGGGCCAGTGCGACCGGGCGTGGCAAGTTTCTGCTGGCGTCCAACGACAGCGTCGAACTGAAATACGACGCCATGTATTTCCGTGTCGGCGGCACGGTGGGCGGGGTGCTGTTTTCGGCCGGTCATGCCGGTGGTGATGTCGACTTTGCCAGGGTCTTCGAAGCGTGCAGCGCGCCGATCCTGGTGGTCAACATCAAGTCAAAGATCATCATCGCGGCGAACAACGCAGCGATGAAGACCTACCATCTGACATCGGACGTCCTCGACAGCCGTCCGATCACCGAGATGCTGCTTCACCCGAGCAATTATGCGTCCCTGTTGACCTCTGCCAAAGACGCCTCGGAAGTTCCCCTGTCGGTGCCGGTGACGGTGCTCAATGGCCAGACCAAGAAAAAGCGCTTCAAGTGCACGATCATCGATGAAGACAAGGACGATCCGAAGCTGATCCTTGAAACGAGAAGCTAATCGCGCCCGCCACTGAGAGCGACTGAAACAGTACTTTACTTTTATGCCGCTGATGCTGCGTCACTGCCGTGGTGTTCCACGGCCCAAAGGTAAACCTGTCCAAGGATTTCGGTCAGGCTCCGGCCTTTCGGTGTGAGGGCATAGCGGACGCGGCGGTGGGCGTCGTCCAGTTCGGTACGAGCGACCAGTCCAATCTCTTCCAGGTGGCGCAGTTCCTGGGTCAGCACCTTGCGGCTGATCGGTTTCAGTGTCCGCTGTAGTTCCAGAAAATGATGATCCTTAGCGGTCAGGCAATGCAGAACCCTTGGGGTGTGTTTGCCGCCAATGCTTTTCAGCGTGTCGGCAACGGGACAGTCCTGCGTGCCAGGCAGGCGCCAGAGGGATGCGATCGGTTCGCTCATGTCCGTCTCCACCGGTTCGCCGGGGCCAATGGCCCGTCCGGGTTACCAAAAGGTGCCTAATTGAACGTATTTCCGCGTCCGCCTAGGTGAAGAGCCAACCTATCACCAGGAAGAGAATGGCGGCAAACATGTCCGAGATCCAGATTCACACTATCCCGATCCTGCCATTCGGCATCGTCAACGCGTTTCTGCTGACCTTTGCCGGTGGTGCCGTGCTTGTGGACACCGGGTTGCCAGGCAGTGAGACCAAGATCGAGAAGGTGCTGGCGAACGTCGGGCTTTGCCTTGCCGATCTGAAGCTGATCGTGGTGACCCACGGCCATATCGACCATGCGGGCAGCGCCAGGCGTCTTCAGAAACTGTCGGGCGCGCCAATCGTGCTGCATGAAGGTGATTTACCCTATTGCCGAGGCCAGGCTCCCATCCTGAAGCCTTCGGGGCTCTTCGGTCGGCTGTTCAAGCTTTCAGGCGCGATCGAACGGCCGTTTGCGAAGGTGGAGCCGGACATTCTTCTGTCAGGGGACCAGACACTGGATCTGACAGCCTATGGCGTGCAAGGTGTCATCATGTCGACGCCAGGCCACACGCCCGGATCGCTGTCGGTACTGCTTGACGATGGTGCCGTCCTCGCGGGGGATCTGGCGGCGTCCGGCATTCTTCTGGGCGGAATCGCGCTGAAGGGTCGGCCCAAGCCGCCTCCCTTTGAAGAAGACCCGCTTCAGGTCGCCCGTTCGCTGAAATTTCTGCTGTCCAAGGGGGCAAAACGCTTCTATCTCGGCCATGGCGGACCGCTCGATGCCGGGGTGATTGAAAGATACGCCGGCAAACTGGCGCAAGCGGCCTGAAAACTCCTGTTCTTCTCCGGATTTGGTCTTGTTTTCCGCAGCGCACGGATCTAGGGTCCGCGCGCTGTTAATCCCGTTTCCCCCTGGAGGACATTATGGGCTTTCTTGCTGACGCATTGGCGCGTGTTAAACCTTCTGCGACCATCGCCGTCACCAACAAGGCACGCGAGCTTAAAGCCGCAGGCCGCGATGTAATCGGTCTCGGAGCTGGCGAGCCGGATTTCGATACCCCGGAAAACATCAAGACAGCCGCCATCAAGGCCATCACCGACGGCAAGACCAAGTACACTGCTGTCGATGGTATTCCGGAGCTGAAGGCGGCCATCGTCGAAAAGTTCAAGCGGGAAAACGGGCTTACTTACGAAACCAGCCAGATCACCGTGGGTACCGGCGGCAAGCAGGTGCTTTATAACGCGCTGATTGCAACGCTGAACCCGGGCGATGAAGTCATCATTCCGACCCCTTACTGGGTAAGCTATCCGGACATGGTGTTGCTCGCAGGCGGTGAACCGGTGATCGTGGAAGCGGACAAGTCGACCTTCAAGATTACCCCGGAAGCACTCGATGCGGCGATCACATCGCGCACCAAGTGGCTGATCTTCAACTCTCCGTCCAACCCGTCCGGTGCGGCCTATACGGAAGCTGAACTGAAGGCGCTCTGCGATGTGCTGATGAAGCACCCCCATGTCTGGGTCATGACCGACGACATGTATGAGCACCTCGTCTATGACGACTTCAAGTTCACCACGCCTGCTCAGGTGGAGCCTGCACTTTACGAGCGCACGCTGACCGTCAACGGCGTGTCGAAGGCCTATGCAATGACCGGCTGGCGTATCGGTTATGCCGGAGGCCCGGCTGACCTGATCAAGGCCATGGCCAAGGTTCAGTCGCAGTCGACCTCCAACCCTTGCTCCATCGCCCAGTGGGCGGCGGTCGAGGCGCTGAACGGCACCCAGGACTTCATCCCGAAGAACAACGAAGTCTTCAAGGGACGCCGGGACCTGGTTGTCTCCATGCTGAACCAGGCCAACGGCATTTCGTGCCCGGTGCCGGAAGGCGCGTTCTACGTGTTCCCGTCCTGCGCCGGTACAATCGGCAAGACGGCCCCGTCCGGCAAGGTGATCGAGAGCGACGAGGACTTCGTCTCCGAGCTTCTGGAAGCTGAAGGTGTCGCCGTCGTTCACGGTTCGGCTTTCGGGCTTGGTCCGAACTTCCGCATTTCCTATGCGACCTCGACCGAAGCTCTGGAAGAAGCCTGCACGCGCATCCAGCGTTTCTGCGGGAACCTGAAATAAGCTTTTCGGGCATCGAAAGACTTGCGAAAGGGCGGCCGACGGCCGCCCTTTTCTGTTGTGGGCTGCATTTTCCGGTTGAGGAATGCGCGGTTTACAGCACAGTTCGAACGCTCTAGCCTTTCCCCGTCAGGTGGAGGTCGAGCGATGGCAAATTCACATCAGAAACAACTGCTTCTTGATCTGTTTGAAAGCCTGCCGTCGATTGTCTTCATTGTGCTCTGGCGACAGACGGGTGATCTGGAGCTTGCAGGCTGGAGTGGTTGCAGTCTTGCGGTTTTCGTTCTTGCCGGCTTTGTGCTGGTCAAGGTGCCCATGCACCCCGTATTGCTCGGTATAAATCTGCATATCCTGCTGGTGACACCGCTTCTGGTCTGCCTGTATCGGTTTGGCGACGGCACTCTGGCATCATTCCTGACAGGCTATTCGTACAGTGCCGTTTTGTTGACCGTGACGCTTACCGGCGGGGTCTTGACCCTGTTCTCACGCGGTGGATTTGCCGGTGTCCCCGACTTGCCCAGATCAACGCAGTACCGACTATCGTTTCTGATGCTTGCCGTATCACTCGCTGGAACGGTCTGGGCCTTCCAGGCGCCGGAAAACAGCCTTCTTCCGGTGGTCGTCACCTTGACCCTTCTGATTGCCGGTCGCCGGTTTCTGCTTGCCCGTGTGTCGGACAGGTCGTCGAACGGTGGTGTGCTTGCCCCGGCTTTGGCGGGCGGTACCGACACTGCCGACGGTTACACCTGACCCTTTTGCCATTGCCGCGATTTTGACGTCTTGGCGCGTCATATCACGGGCGTGATCCGCGCCTTTGCTAAAAGCGGATATTCGCAGCCGAACGGGAGTTCTCTACATGCGTATTTTGAAACCGGTTCTTGCCGCCATGGCCATTGTGTTTGCCATCCCGGCCCTTGCCTCCGAAGACAGCCCAAAGGTTGAAATCGGCAAACTGAGCTGCCTGGTGGAAGGCGAGCACAGTTTCATTGTTGGCTCTTCAGCAACACTCGGATGCAGCTTTTCACCGGTCGACGGCGGAGCGGTGGAAAACTACAAGGGGACCGTCCGCGACTATGGGCTGGACATAGGCAAGACCAAACAGGCCACGCTGGTCTGGGGTGTGCTGGCACCTTCCGCAAACCGGAAGCCGGGCCTTTTGGCAGGCACCTACGGCGGGCTGACCGCCGGGGCAAGTGTTGGTGCGGGGATCAAGGCGAACGCGCTGCTGGGTGGTTTCGACCGCTCCATCGCGCTCAACCCTTTCAGCCTGGAAAGCCAGACAGGCACGAACCTGACACTGGGTGTCAGCAAGATGACGCTGGAACTGATCAACTAAGCCTCAGCGGCTGTCACTGTCCTGTTTCTCCGCTTTAATCGCGGCAGCTTTCGTTCGCGCCGGCACAAGGAGTTTCTTCCTTGTCCGGCCGGGTGTTCTGCCGGTTGATCTGCTCGGTGCGGTTCAGACGCTCCGCACCGTCAATCTGTTGCCGGGTGGAGAAACCGGACTGTTGGCGGTTGAGGTTCTGGTTCAGCTGCTGACCGGCAGAAGGCAGCCGCGGCGAGGTCATCATGGGAGGACTGCGCAGCTGGGTCGATTGCGCATGCGCCGGTATTGCCGACGTGGCAGCTAGCAGGGCTGAACAGAGTATCAGGGTTTTGGTCACGCGTGCTCCTTTTGCCCGAGGCCGGTTCCAATTGGTTACATAGGCCACTGCGCGTCAATTTCACTATCTGCCAATTCCGGCAGGGCAATGGCACATGGTTGGGAAGGTCTGAAGGCGGGACTTTTTTCAGTCTTCAGCTCAAATTTTCTCCACCGCTTGCCGGTCTGGAGATCTCAGTCGGGAGAGCCTTTATAAGCCTCTGGGATCGGCGGTGTTTTGGATTTTTGTGCACTTTTGGCGAGCTGTCATCGGCCTGGAGACTGAGCCGATACAAGGGCAAATTGCTGCGCTGCCGCGTAAGATTCCCTTGCGTTGCCGCCGATATCGGCGCGACGATGGCTGACCGCCCCTGGTCGATCGGCCGCAGTTTGGGGCTTGGTGCTGTTGAGTACCGGGCAAAAGGCCTTCGATCCCATCCGGGCGAGACGCGGCAGGCCGCGTCCCCCAGCCGGCCCTGCCGCGTTGTTACGAGATATCCTCGAACTAACGGGAGGCTCAGCATGGCAATCACTTCAAACGGAAAAGGATCTGCTGCGGGCAGCGCTCCGCGCTGTATCGCCCTAGTGGGTCCGTTCGGCAGCGGCAAGACCAGTCTTCTGGAAGCCTTGCTGGCGCGAACGGACAAGGTGGCCCGGCAAGGATCCGTCGCGAACGGAAATACGGTGGGTGACGCTTCGCCGGAAGCGCGTGCCCACGGCATGAGTGTGGAACTGAACATTGCGGACGCGGAATTCCTGGGAGATCGCTTCGTATTCGTCGACTGCCCTGGATCCGTGGAGTTCCTGAGCGAAATGGACGGGGCGCTTTCCGGGGTGGATCTGGCCGTCGTGGTGGCGGAGGACGACGAGCGCAAGGTTCCAGCCCTGCAGCTGATCCTGAAAGCCCTTGAAGCCCGCGCCATTCCGCGGGTTTTGTTTTTAAACAAGATCGACAAGAGCACGCGGCGGGTGCGTGATGTCCTGAGCGTGCTGCAACCGGCATCTGCGGTGCCGCTGGTGCTGCGACAGATCCCGATCTGGGAAGACGGCCTGGCGACGGGTTTCATCGATCTCGCGCTGGAGCGGGCGCATGTCTATCACGAGAAGGAGGAAAGCACGCAGATCGACATGTCCGATGCGGACCTCGCGCGTGAGCACGAAGCCCGTTTCACCATGTTGGAACACCTGGCCGATCACGACGACGACCTGATGGAGGCGTTGCTCGAGGATATCGCCCCCAATCGCGATCAGGTGTTCGCCGATCTGGTGAACGAAATGCAGGACGGTCTCATCTGTCCGGTTTTCTTCGGCTCCGCAGAACACGGCAACGGTGTCAGCCGGCTGCTCAAGGCCTTGCGCCATGAGGTTCCTGGTGTCGATTTGCTGTCGCGCCGGGTGCTTGGCACGACGTCGCGCGCGATGCTGCAGGTCGTCAAGACGCTGCACACCCAGCACGGCGGAAAGCAGTCGATCGCCCGCGTTCTGGAAGGCGTGGTCTCCGACGGAGATACCCTGTTCCTCAATGGCGACACCGAAATCAAGGTGTCCGGATTGTTTTCTGTTTTCGGCCAGCAGGCGAACAAGATCGCAACGGCCGGCAAGGGCGATCTGGTTGGGCTCGGGAGGCTCGATGATGTCCAGACGGGCGACCTCCTGAGTTTTGAAAACGGAAAGATCGAAAGCCTTCAGGTGCTTGAACGGCGCAATCCTGTTCTGGCGACGGCGATTTCCGCCAAACAGCGCAAGGACGAGGTCCGTCTTTCCGCGGCACTGGCGAAACTGGTTGAAGAGGACCGCTCGCTGATCGTCTCGCAAAACCAGACAACGGCCGAAACGTTGCTTGCAGGGCAGGGCGAAATGCATCTGCGTGTTGCCCAGGAACGCCTTGCCGGAAAATACGGTCTGGATATCGCCGCCAATACACCGCACGTGCCTTATGCCGAGACGATCCGGTCAGGCACCAAGGTTCGTGGCCGTCACAAGAAACAGTCCGGCGGGCATGGCCAGTTCGGCGATGTGGTGATCGAGATATCTCCGCTGCCGCGCGGCGAGGGCGTCCAGTTTTCAGACACGATTACCGGGGGCGTCGTGCCGAAACAATATATCCCGTCCGTGCGTGACGGCGTGTTGGATGCGCTGGGGCAAGGCCCGCTCGGTTTCCCGGTGGTGGATGTGTCCGTCTGTCTGACGGACGGCTCCTATCACTCTGTGGACAGTTCCGACCAGGCCTTCAAGATGGCCGGCATACTGGCAATCCGGGAAGGTCTGCCTGAGTGCAAGCCGGTGCTGCTGGAGCCGATCCACAAGGTGGTGATTGCCTGCCCGAGTGATGCGACCGCGCGGGTGAATGCGATCGTCTCGGCCCGACGCGGACAATTGCTTGGCTTCGACGCCCGTCCCGAGTGGAATGGCTGGGATGAGGTGCAGGCGTTGATGCCGGAGGCGGAAATCGGTGACCTGATCATCGAACTGCGTTCGGCGACCGCCGGGGTTGCAAGCTACACCGCTGACTTCGACCATATGGCGGAACTTTCCGGCAAGGCGGCGGACATTGCCCTGCAGAGGTCCGGCAGACAGGCCGCGTGAACGGTAGAGCACTGAAAGCGATGACAGAGGGGCCGGTTGGCCCCTCTGTTGTGTTCGCCTTACTAAAGCGCTGTACTGTTGATCACCTTGTTGTTGCGCTCAGTCACCAGGGCGTTATTTGCCATTGAAAGCCGATTCCGGTTTCCTTCGGAACAAACGGGAGACTGACAATGAATATACTGAAGAAACGCAGCTGGGAGCTTCCGGAACGGGAAGCAACACCGGAGGCCGTTTTCATGAACCGCCGGCAGATCCTTGCCAGCCTTGCCGGGGCTGGTGCGCTGTTGGGTACGGGCCTTGGAATTCGCCCGGCCTTTGCGGAAGAAGACCCGAGCGCGGGCCTTTATCCGGTCAAGCGCAATGAGACCTTTACGCTCGACAGGGACGTGACCCCGGAAGAGTTCACGGCGAAATACAACAATTTCTACGAGTTCGGCACGCACAAGCAGATCTGGCCGGCGGCACAGGAACTCAAGATCCGCCCCTGGACCGTCGTGCTGGATGGCATGATCGACAATCCGCAAGAGATCGGCATCGATGACCTTCTGGCCAAGATGCCTCTGGAAGAGCGGCTCTACCGGCATCGATGCGTCGAAGCGTGGTCCATGGCCGTGCCCTGGTCGGGATTCGCGCTTGCCGAGCTGGTGAAGCTGGCCGGGCCGCAGTCCGGCGCAAAATACCTGCGTTTTGAAACCTTCCTCGATCCGTCGGTTGCCAGCGGGCAGAAGCAGAGCTGGTATCCCTGGCCCTATGTCGAGGGCCTGACGCTGGAAGAAGCGACCAATGAACTCGCCTTCATCGCTACCGGCGTTTACGGCAAGCCGCTTGCCAAGCAATATGGTGCACCGATCCGGCTGGTTGTCCCGTGGAAGTACGGCTTCAAGTCGATCAAGTCGATCGTGAAGATCTCCTTCACCGACGAGCGTCCGGTCAGCTTCTGGGAGGAGATCCAGTCTTCTGAATATGGCTTCTGGGCGAACGTGAACCCGTCCGTGCCGCATCGCCGCTGGCCGCAGTCTTCCGAGCGGCTGCTTGGAACGGACGAGCGCCGCAACACGCTTCTCTACAACGGCTATGAGGAGCAGGTGGCCGGCCTCTACAAGGACCTGGGCAACGAACGCCTGTTCATGTGAGGTGAAGTGACATTACGTCATGCTGCATCGCAGCATGGCCTAGGCAAAAAAAGAGCCGGGTCTTAAAAGACCCGGCAGTTTATTTTGATTCACTGAAAACAGTGGAATCACCTTCCAGAGGGGAACAGCTGGTCGGAACATCACTGGGAGGAGGACGCGATGTCCATGTGACCAACAGTGATGCTTATATGCAGTGCACAAGCTGCGTAAACAAGAGGCAGGGGCGCAGATCTGCTATGCATTTTACGCAGGGCTTGACTGAATGGTCAAAAATCAGACCAAAACCCCTTTAATTACAACAGATTGAATTAGTCGGTTTTTGCCGGCAGCTTCAAAAAAATTTTTAATTTCGAGTGAAAAAATCGATTGGTTCACCGAAATAAATGCAAATGCTCTCCCCGTGTGCAGTAATTTTGATGCCTAAATGTTGAGCTGATTTGGCGAATGAAACCTGAGTCTGTCCAGTCCTGTGCTTTCCCAGGGGAATGGAGACGATCGGGCCGCTCGGTTGCCGCGGCGCAGGCCGAGTTTCGAGACCTCTTTAGGGGGAGAGTATCTGCAAAATCCTCTGTGCGGCCGCTCGTGCAGGCAAGCAGGGTTGCGTCCCGGTCAAGCCGGGGCTGGTTGAGCCAATCGCAATCGGGCAGATAGACGACAGGAGGGCAGGGTTAGAAAACCCAGCCTTCTGCATTTGCCAGCAGGAACTCGCGGAACGCGGTAACACGCGCGGTGTTCTTCAGTTCCGAAGGGTAGACAAAATAGGTGTCGAAGGAGGGCACCTTGTCGTCCTGGTCGGTCATGACAGGCGCCAGGTTCGACGACTTGTCGATGATGTAGTCCGGCAGAATAGCAATGCCCACGCCGGATTGAACAGCACGCTTGATGGCCACGATGTTGTTGGCCTTCAGGACGGACCTGCGCGGGCTTGTCGCGACGCGCCCGGCTGTTTCCAGCCAGTTCATCGAGCGGAGGTAGGCCGGAGCCTGTTCGCCAAAGGTGATCAGCCGGTGCTTGTCGAGGTCGTCGATCGACACAGGTGTTCCGAACCGTTGAAGGTATTCCGGTGCCGCATAGACATGGAAATGCACTGTAAACAGCTTGCGCTGGATCAGGTCCGGCTGGGTCGGCTGGCGCAAGCGGATGGCCACATCCGCTTCGCGCATGCCGAGGTCCAGTTCGTCGTCGTCGAAGATCAAGTGCAGGTCGACATCTGGATAGAGATCGATGAAGCTTCTGATCCGTGAGGTGAGCCAGGTGGAACCAAGGCCCACCGTGGTTGTCACGCGCAGGGCTCCGGATGGCTTTTCCTTGCTGTCCGTCAGGCTCGACTGAACCGCTTCCAGCTTCATCAGCACGTCGTTGGCAGTCCGGTAGAGCAGTTCGCCCTGTTCGGTCAGCAAAAGGCCGCGGGCGTGCCGGTGAAACAGCGGAACGCCCAGATCGTGCTCTAGCGCACTGACCTGCCGGCTGACAGCCGACTGGCTCATATGCAGGGTGTCACCTGCATGCGTGAAACTGCCAGCCTGTGCGGCCGCATGAAAAATGCGCAATTTGTCCCAATCCATGCGTGCCCCTCCGCAGGACAGTCAGGCAGCCTATTCGGCGGCCTGCTTTGTCGACGTCACTTCATGTTCGGCCAGAAACTTCTCGGCTTCAAGGGCTGCCATGCAGCCCATGCCGGCAGCGGTTACTGCCTGCCGATAAATGTCGTCGGTGACATCACCGGCCGCAAAGACGCCCGGGATGGATGTCCTGGTCGAATCCGGGGCAGTTTCCAGGTAGCCGTTGGACTTCAGCGTGAGCTGATCCTTGAAGAGTTCGACCGACGGTGCGTGGCCGATGGCGATGAAGACACCGTCCGTGGAAATTTCCTGGAATTCGCCGGTCGCGGTGTTTTTCAACCGTACGCCGGTAACTGCTTTCGGCATGCCGCCGCCGAGGATCTCATCGACCTGGTGGTCCCAGATGACGTCGATCTTCGGGTGCTGGAACAGGCGGTCCTGCAGGATCTTTTCCGCCCGCAGGCTGTCACGGCGATGAACCAGCGTCACCTTCGAGGCGAGATTGGCGAGATACAGCGCTTCTTCCACGGCGGTGTTGCCGCCGCCGACAACCACAACTTCCTTGTTGCGGTAGAAGAAGCCGTCACAGGTCGCACAGGCGGAAACGCCGGCGCCCATGTAATCCTGTTCCGAAGACAGGCCAAGCCAGCGGGCCTGCGCGCCGGTGGCGATCACCAGGGCGTCCGCCGTGAACACCGTGCCACTGTCGGCTTCCAGGCGGAACGGGCGCTGGGACAGGTCAGCCTTCACGATGGTGTCGTAAAGGATCTTGGTGCCGACGTTTTCGGCCTGCTTCTGCATCTGTTCCATCAGCCACGGCCCCATGATGGGATCCGCGAAGCCGGGGTAATTCTCGACATCAGTAGTAATGGTCAGCTGGCCGCCCGGCTGAATACCGGCCACCAGCGTCGGCTCGATCATGGCGCGGGCAGCATATATGGCAGCCGTGTAGCCGGCCGGGCCGGAGCCGATGATCAGAAGTTTGCTGTGTTCCGTGCTCATGGGCGCACCTTTATCCTGTTTTCATGTCCCGGCGTTTGCGTTGCCAGGTTGGCCCATCGGGGCGTTGTTCCGGGTTTGCCGTGCGGCCGAAAAATCGCTCAAGATGCGTTGAGCGATCACCGGCGTGGCATCTATCGGCTCGTAGGTAGTGGTTTTCAGCGGACCTGGAAAGGGGTGAATGACACCCATGCGTCGCAAAGTCCCCAAAAACCGGGTGATCTTGTCGTGACCGCCGCTTGGCTCGAATACATGGACCGGCTTGCCGGTGGCTGTGGCCTCACCGATCATGTTCGTGGAATCGGCAGTGGCGATGATCGCATCTGCCTTGGCGAGATAGAGGCCGTAAGGATTGGGCTCATCGCCTGTCCAGTAGAGGTGATTTCCCGATTTGGCCAACCCTGCAAGACCATAGGCCAATCCGGCCGGCGTGCGGCGGGAGGCTGTGATCATGAAATGCACATGTGCCACATGTGCAAGCTCTCGCAGGCCGCTCAAAAGGCGGTGCTGGTCGTCTTCGGAAAACCTGTGGTGCCGGCTGTCCCCGCCGACAAGAACCGCAACATGGGGCCGTGGAAGACCATCTATCTCGGCAACCTGCCGGCTGCGGAGTTCGGCCAGTGTTGCGGCGGAGAACTTGTGTGGGGACGTCGGTGTTACAAGGACGTTCCGTCCGCGCAGCTTGTCATGCTCGGGTACCCAGATGAGATCCGCTGCATCTGGTCCTATCCGCGGGTCTTTCAGGAACACGGTAAAGGTCTTGCCTCCCGAAAGGCGCTTGACCCGGCGCAGATACGGGACCGCCCGGCGGCCGGACGCGATGGCGATATCAGGGTAGGGCGGGGCAATCGGGCTGCCGGGGCGGGTCTCCCGCTCGCGCAGATCGATCGGACCGAAGGGCATCAACCAGGTAAAGGGTGCACGTGGCGCTATGTGGCGTTCTTCAACAGGTGCGCCGAGGGCTTCGGCAATACCGCGGCACTGGGCAACATCGCCCGCCTTTCCATCGGTGAGGATCCAGAGGGAAGAAGGGGCTTTCTCCGGCGAAAAAGGCATGTTTTGGAGAAGTTCCCCTATCGTAATCTTTCGAAATCGTGCGCAATTTTGTTATAGTCTTGCACAAACGCGCAAAAAATCATAACTCGGCACACAAATAGAGGTTAGCTTGGGATTCCGGTATCGGGCAAGGCGACAGTCTTGCGAAAGACCCGAATGCCCACAGCATGGCGCGTCATGCGAAGCGCGAAGGAGACAGGTTTGAAAGCGCGGCTCGATGCCATTGATTGGCAGATCCTGAAGGAATTGCAGGATGACGGACGGATGACCAATGTGGAATTGGCCCGTCGGGTCGGCATATCCGCTCCTCCCTGCCTGCGCCGGGTGCGCGCGCTGGAGGAAGCCGGGCTCATTCTGGGCTACCGGACCCTGCTTGATGAAAAGCAGCTCGGTTACGACGTGACAGCCTTTGCAATGGTCGGGCTGCACAGCCAGACCGAGGCGGATCTGATTGCCTTCGAACAGACGGTTCAGAACTGGCCGCTGGTGCGCGAAAGCTACATGCTTTCGGGTGAGGTCGACTTCCTGCTGAAATGCGTTTCGCCGGATCTGCAGACCTTCCAGAATTTCATCATTCGCGAATTGACCGCTGCGCCCAACGTCGACAGCGTTCGTACGGCGTTGACAATCCGCCGCACAAAAGACGAGCCTGTCGTTCCAATCGATTGAAGTCCGAGCCGGCTGCAAGAAGGAACAAGACGCCATGGCTGTGAAACGTGTCGTTGCCAACATCGCATCGCCGGATACCGGCAAGGCGCAAAGCTTCTACGGCGACGTGCTGGGCATGGACCTGGCGATGGATCACGGCTGGATCGTCACCTTTGCAGGCGAACGGGGGGCGATGGCCCAGGTCAGCATTGCGGCGGAAGGCGGTGCGGGAACGCCCGTGCCCGATTTTTCGGTCGAAGTCGATAACCTTGAAGAAGTGCTGGAAAAAGTGCAGGCAAAAGGCCTCGGCATCGAATACGGCCCGGCAGATGAGCCTTGGGGCGTCAGGCGCTTTTACGTGCGCGACCCTTTCGGGCGCCTGGTGAATATCTTACAGCACGCGTGAGGCGTTGCCTGCCGATCCGGCAGGCAAGGGCGCCAACAAACTCACGAAGCCAGTTTTTTCACTTTTTTCTGGAGACGCCGGATCAGGGAGATGTCCCTGAGAGCCGCGGTGACCAGTGTAAAGGCGACGGTCACCAGCAGGATGGTCGTCAGTGCCGCAACGGGCAGCATCTGGTCATAGTGGTAGCTGTCGAGCGCCTGGTCGACGGGTTCAATGCCGGAATAGAACCTGCTGCGTATCGTGTCGCTGTAGGTCGTTATGCCAAAGTTGCCATACTTCAGATATTGCAGACCGAAGACGACGAAGAAGACGGCAACAGCCAGAGCGATCAGGTAGCCGGCCATCCGCACGGCGAACACGAAGGAGCTTTCGTGGCGTTGCGCGACGAGGCGCTTGAACATCAGGCGTTCGCGTGCCGTGAGCCTGGAAAACAGAAACCAGCGGTATATCCATAACGGCACCGACGCGATCAACAACCATACAGCAATCGCGTTAAAGACCATTGCAAATCCTCCGACACTTTCCGGTTGTCAGCTTAACGGCTGTGTCGTGGACGTCAAAGGGAAAGCTCTGCTTTTGCTGCGACTTAAGGACAGTCGCAGAACGCGCGTACGTTGCCGGGGAGCTGTGCCAGGCAGGTCCGGGTTCAAAGGGAACCCGGACATTGAAACGGCCAGGGGCAATTTTCAGGCCTGCTAAGACCGGGGACGGTCCCTGCAAAGAGAGGCCAGACCGGGAAGGCTCAACACTGAAAGGCTGGGGTCAGACGAAGCGTACGTCCACGATCTCGTAAGACCGGGCACCGCCAGGGGCAGCAACTTCGACACTGTCGCCGATGGACTTGCCAATCAGGGCGCGGGCGATCGGAGAAGAAATAGAGACCTTGTTCTGCTTCACGTCGGATTCGACGTCGCCAACGATCATGTATTTCTTTTCTTCTTCGGTGTCCTCGTCGATGAGGGTGACGGTCGCGCCGAATTTGACGATGTCGCCGGACAGCTTGGTCACATCAATGATTTCAGCGCGGGACAGCTTGTCTTCCAGTTCCGAAATACGGCCTTCGTTCAGGCTCTGGGCTTCTTTAGCCGCATGGTATTCCGCATTTTCCGACAGGTCGCCATGCGCGCGTGCTTCAGCAATCGCCTCGACGATGCGCGGGCGCTCTACCGCGGTACGTTCCTTCAGCTCGTCCTGGAGCATCTTGTACCCGGCGGAGGTCATCGGAACTTTTTCCATTGGTCTCAGACCTTCAGCTTATTGGGTCCCCCTAATCTCGAGGACCGCGCTTTGACAAAAACAAACCAAGCCGGGAAAGGCGCGCTTTCCCGGCCGGTCACGAGTATAATAGCCTTAGCCGAAGTAGGATTGTAAAGGTCTTACTTCAAGGCTCCCAGCTTTATGGGCGGCAATGCCTTTCGCGGCAGCCACTGATCCTGCAAGGGTCGTGTAATACGGTACCTTGTTCAGAAGAGCCGCCCGGCGCATCGACCGGCTGTCGGAGATGGCCTGTGCGCCTTCGGTCGTATTGAAGACGAGCTGGACCTCACCGTTCTTGATAGCATCAACGATATGAGGGCGGCCTTCAAGAACCTTGTTGATCTTCTTCACCGCAATCCCCTTGTCCTCGAGGAACTTCTGGGTGCCGCCGGTGGCGATGATCGTGAAACCGCCGGCTTCCAGGCTGCGGACGGCGTCAAGCACGCCGGCCTTGTCTTCGTCGCGCATGGAAACGAACACGGTGCCCTTGTCCGGAACCCCTGTGCCGCAGCCGATCTGGGATTTGGCAAAGGCCTTGCCGAAGGCAGTGTCGAGGCCCATGACTTCGCCAGTCGAGCGCATTTCCGGTCCGAGGATCGTGTCGACGCCGGGGAAGCGGGCGAACGGGAAGACAGCTTCCTTGACCGCGATATGGTCGAGTTTCTTCTCGCTGAGGCCGAAGGAAGCCAGGCTTTCTCCCGCCATGATGCGGCTGGCGATCTTGGCGACCGGCGCGCCGATCGTCTTGGCGACGAAGGGCACGGTGCGCGATGCGCGCGGGTTGACTTCCAGAACGAAGATCTCGCCGTTCTTGATGGCGTATTGCACGTTCATCAGGCCGCCGACTTCCAGGGCCAGAGCCAATGCCGTGGTCTGGCGCTTGAGTTCTTCAAGCATCTCTTCGCCGAGCGAGAACGGCGGCAGGGAGCAGGCGCTGTCGCCGGAATGGATGCCGGCTTCCTCGATGTGCTCCATGATGCCGCAAACGAACACGTCCTTGCCGTCGCAAAGGGCATCGACATCCACCTCGATCGCGCCGTCGAGATAGCGGTCGAACAGCAGCGGGTTGGTGCCCAGCACGGTGTTGATCTGGCCGGTCTTGTCGTTCGGGTACTTGGCCCGCACTTCCGCCGGGACCAGCTCCGGCAGGGTGCCAAGCAGATAGGAGTTGAGGGCTTCCTCGTCACGAATGATCTGCATGGCACGGCCACCCAGGACATAGGACGGGCGGACCACCAGAGGAAGGCCGAGTTGACCGGCGATGAGGCGACCCTGTTCGACGGAATAGGCGATGCCGTTTTCCGGCTGCTTCATGTCGAGCTTGATCAGAAGCTTCTGGAACCGGTCACGGTCTTCGGCAAGATCGATCATGTCCGGTGAAGTGCCGAGGATCGGCACGTCCGCCTTGACCAGCGCCTGCGCCAGCTTGAGCGGGGTCTGGCCACCGAACTGGACGATGACGCCGTGCAGCGTGCCGTTCTCCTGCTCCTTGCGCATGATCTCCAGCACGTCTTCAGCGGTCAGCGGCTCGAAGTAGAGGCGGTCGGACGTGTCGTAATCGGTGGAGACGGTTTCCGGGTTGCAGTTGACCATGATGGTCTCGTAGCCCGCGTCTTCCAGTGCGAAGGCGGCATGACAGCAGCAATAGTCGAACTCGATACCCTGGCCGATCCGGTTCGGACCGCCACCCAGAATGACCACCTTCTTCCGGTCGGACGGGTTCGCCTCGCACGCGGGCTGCCCCATGAAGGGAGCCTCGTAGGTGGAATACATATAGGCAGTCGGGGAAGCGAACTCGGCAGCGCAGGTGTCAATGCGCTTGTAGACCGGGTGCACGTCCAGCTGCTTGCGGAGCTTGGCAACGTCCGATGCATCGAGATCGGCAAGGCTTGCCAGGCGCGCGTCGGAAAAGCCCATGGCCTTCAGTTTGCGCAAGTTCGCGGCATCTTTCGGCAGGCCGAGCTTGCGGACCTTCGCTTCCATTTCCAGGATGGCTTCGATCTGCTCCAGGAACCAGGGATTGATGCCGCTGGCCTCGTAGATTTCCTCGACCGTCATGCCAAGGCGCATGGCCTGGGCGACGTTGAGAAGCCGGGTCGGTGTCGGTGTCGAGACGGCAGCGCGCAGGGCGTTGCGGTCGTCGCCCTGATCAAGGCCCGGGATTTCGGTTTCATCAAAGCCGTTCAGGCCCGTTTCCAGACCACGCAATGCCTTCTGCAGGCTTTCGTTGAAGGTCCGGCCAATGGCCATCACTTCGCCGACTGACTTCATGGCAGTGGTCAGGGTTGCTTCGGAGCCCGGAAATTTCTCGAAGGCGAAACGCGGGATCTTGGTGACCACGTAATCGATGGTCGGTTCGAACGATGCCGGGGTCGCGCCGCCGGTGATGTCGTTCTCCAGCTCGTCCAGCGTGTAGCCGACAGCAAGCTTGGCCGCGATCTTGGCGATCGGGAAGCCGGTTGCCTTGGAGGCCAGGGCGGAAGACCGCGACACGCGCGGGTTCATTTCGATGACGACCAGGCGGCCATTGTCCGGATTGACCGCGAACTGCACGTTCGATCCGCCGGTTTCCACGCCGATCTCGCGCAGCACCGCAATCGAGGCGTCACGCATGATCTGGTATTCCTTGTCGGTCAGCGTCAGGGCCGGCGCGACAGTGATGGAATCACCGGTATGCACGCCCATCGGATCGACGTTCTCGATGGAGCAGATGATGATGCAGTTGTCCGCCGTGTCGCGGACCACTTCCATTTCATATTCCTTCCAGCCGAGCAGGCTCTCGTCGATCAGGACCTGACCGACCGGAGATGCGTCGATGCCGGAGCGGACGATGGTTTCGAATTCTTCCCGGTTATAGGCAACGCCGCCGCCGGTGCCGCCGAGGGTGAAGGCGGGGCGGATGATGGCCGGCAGGCCGATCTCGTCGATGGCGCGCATGGCTTCAAGATAGCCTGCATTGCGGTCGTAACCGACGATCCGGCCGTTCTCGTCGTGAATTGCCGGGGAGGAGGCGATGGCCGCGCGCGGGTTTTCCAGGCCGATGACGTCCATCGCAGCCCGGAACTTTTCGCGGTCTTCAGCCTTTTCGATGACATCGGCGCGGGCGCCGATCATTTCCACGCCGTATTTTTCCAGAACACCCATCTGTTCCAGATCGAGTGCGCAGTTCAGCGCGGTCTGGCCACCCATCGTCGGCAGAAGCGCGTCCGGGCGTTCCTTCTCGATGATCTTGGCCACCAGCTCGGGAGTGATCGGCTCGATGTAGGTCGCGTCAGCCAGGTCCGGGTCGGTCATGATCGTCGCCGGGTTCGAGTTGACCAGGATGATGCGATACCCTTCCTCGCGCAGCGCCTTGCAGGCCTGGGTGCCCGAATAATCGAATTCACATGCCTGGCCGATGACAATCGGACCGGCACCAATAATCAGGATGGAAGAGATATCTGTGCGTTTTGGCATCTCGGCTCGCAGCTCGCAGCGGCCTTTCCGGACAGCGGGCTCGCTATTCGGTCTGGCTCGGACATGAGGGTATGACTATGTTGGCTGAGCGCGTCTTATAGGGAAAAGCTGCGCAGGAGGGAACCCCGCCAGGGCGTGAAAGTCGACCTTTTGCGAGCTAAAATCACGACTTTATTCCGGCTTGGCAATTTCGGCGGGTAACGGGATCGTTGTCTGGCCGTCAAAGTCGCCGATCCCTTCCGACAATGCATAGCAGGCAAGGCGGATGGATTTGGGAATTTCAACGGGTCGCCCGTCGCGATTTCCCTTTTCGTAATACTGGATCATGCGCTTCTTCAGGCCCAGACGGTCTGCCGCATCCTTCTGCTTGAGCCCGAGTGCTCGCCGCCAATGGCGGAACTGCTGCGGGGTCATGCCGGGCATGGTGTCTTTGGATTTTGAATCGGCCATTTCGTCTTATTCCAGAATACCTTGGTTGCGGGCATCCCCTTGCGGGTTCGCTCGTCCGGTACTTCTGACAAAAATAACCTTGCTCATCGCTTGTCAATCGAGAAGTGCACAATGTGCTCTTTTGCGTCGATGGAGGTGGTTGAATTTGATGGTAAAATTGACCGTGTGGACAAAAAATTGATATACTTGTTCGGTGCCGTAACGGTTGGTCAAATAAGTGATAAGCTTAGATTTTTCCTTATCTTTTCATGAGGAGTAAGGCTGAATTGATATTCGCGCATAGCGGGTATTGTTGCGTATGTAGCGTTCATTTTCGTCTCGCGGATCACGATTCGCGAACTTTTTTGCCTACATAGTATCTAAGGGAAATTCACTAATTGTAATAATCCTCAGGGTTAGGAGTAAGCGAACTAAGTAATTTTCCCTTGGTCGTTGCCGTGAGGTAAAGAAAATTTATTGTGGATTTATATATTCAAGAAAAGTCTAGTTCTTATATTCAGATTATCGATAATTAATATTTGTTCGTGTTTTGGCTAAAGTGCCCCTGAATAAACATTCGTAGTTGCGTGTCCTTTCTCGTAGGTTTTTAGTTTTAGTTTTCGCATAACTGAAACTTCCGTAAAAACTGGGCAATATTCCTAAATTTGGCGTAGATTTTAACTGTCGATCCGGTGTATTAGACTACTGCTTAGTCTCCTATGAGTTTGGCGTTGGGAGCTTCTGAAGCGAAGAGCATTGCGCTTCAAGCTGAGGGGGCTGTAATTGCGGTGCTAGTGGGACCTGATGAACCGGAGGTGGGACCGGCGAGTCGGGAGCGCAGCAAGACCCAGCCAGACTTGGAACAAAAAAGACAAGATCGGGCTTAAAAGTATGAACAATGTAGCAACCAAGATGGTCGTGGTGCCGGATATTGCCGGGCCAGGACAAGAAGTGATGCTTGACGATCGCGCTCTCGCGATCTCGGAAATGTCCGAGCGGTTCGACGTAACCCTCAGGACGCTTCGTTTCTACGAAGAAAAGGGTCTTCTCAATCCGGTTCGCAAGGGCGCACGCCGTTTCTACGGTCCTCGTGACGTTTCGCGGATGCGGGTAATCCTGCAGGCCAAGAAGATTGGCCTCACGCTTGCCGAAATCCGCCGGGTGATCAAGCTGGTGGAAGGCAACGGCAAACGGGAAGACCAGTTCAAGGAACTTCAGGAAATCTGCCTTGCGCAACAGGAAATCCTGGTGGAGCAGAAGCAGATGCTTGACGAGCAGATCGCAGAAGTCGGTCAGATCCTGACGGCATTTGACGAACTGATCGGATAAAGCTTCCGGCATCAGTTATCAAAAAACCCCGGTGTGCACTGCACGCCGGGGTTTTTTATTTGAGACAATGCTGCATTCCGGTGGCGGAGTGGCGTTGGCCGGCTGGTTCGTCAGCCAAACGCTTGTCTGCATTTCCCGGGGCCCGAGTAGGTCAGGCTGCCGATTTCGCGCTTTCCATCAGGTCGGTGAACCGCTTGAACAGGTAGTGGCTGTCACGCGGGCCGGGGGATGCTTCCGGGTGATACTGGACGGAAAACACGGGTTTGTCCTTCATCGCCAACCCACAGTTGGATCCGTCGAACAGGGACACATGGGTCTGCTGAACGTTGTCCGGCAGACTGTCCGCATCCACCGCGAAACCATGGTTCATCGACGTGATTTCAACCTTGCCGGTGGTATGGTCGAATACCGGATGATTGGCGCCATGGTGCCCCTGGTGCATCTTGAGGGTCTTGCCGCCAAGCGCCAGAGCGAGCATCTGGTGGCCAAGGCAGATCCCGAACGTGGGAACGCCCGCATCGACAATCTTTCTGATCATCGGCACTGCGTAGTCGCCCGTTGCGGCCGGATCACCGGGGCCGTTTGACAGGAACACGCCATCGGGCGCTTGCGCCAGGACGTCATCCGCCGTCGCGGTCGCAGGGAGAACCGTGACCTCGCAGCCGGCGTCAGCCAGAAGGCGCAGGATGTTGCGCTTGATGCCGTAGTCGATGGCAACGACCTTGAACTTGCCGGCCTTTGCCTCGCCGTAGCCCTCGTCCCATTTCCAGGTCGTCTGGTGCCACTGGTGCGACTGGGTGGTGGAAGCGTCCTTGGCAAGGTCCATACCCACCAGGCCGGGCCAGTTTCTGGCAGCCGTTTTCAGGGCATCGACATCGAATTTGCCGTCCGGCGAATGCGCGATCACGCCGTTGGGCACGCCTTTTTCCCGGATCAGTGCGGTCAGCGCGCGGGTGTCGATGCCGCTGATGCCGATCAGGTTGCGGCTCTTCAGCCACGCATCGAGATGTTTTGCCGCCCTGTAGTTGGCCGGATCGGTGATGGCGGCTGCCAGCACAACGCCGCGGATGCCGCTGTCTGCTGCCATGTTGACCGTCTCGATGTCTTCATCGTTGGTGCCGACATTGCCAATATGCGGAAATGTGAAGGTGATGATCTGACCGGAATAGGATGGGTCGGTCAGGATCTCCTGGTAACCGGTCATTGCCGTATTAAAGCAAATCTCACCAACGGCTTGGCCGGTTGCGCCGAGGCCCTGTCCCTCGATTACACTGCCGTCGGAGAGCACAAGCAAGGCGGTCGCCGGGGTCTCGGACCATGCGTCTGCAGTCGTCATGTCTTGTTTCCAGATCTTGTTGGTGACATCATGCGCTGCAGGAAGGGCGTCTGCGGCGGGCTGGAAAGCCCGCAAAAGGCCGCCTGCATTAAGCGCGGGACTCTATGGGAAGCGGCTTGGATCGTCAATATTGATCCTCTGAAAAAAGATCTTTAAAATTCAATGGCTTGGCTGAGAAAATGGAATGGCGCCCCTGAGCGCCGGGCCTCAGCGCGGCAGGGGTGGGGTGAACCATGCGCGATGTGATGCGCGAAAGAATCAACGCTGCCCTGAAAGCGGCACAGGACGAAGGCGACAAGCGCAGGTGCGCCACGTTGCGTCTGGTGCAGACCGCTGTGAAGGACCGTGAGGCTGCTGCCCGTGAAAACGGCAAGGACGGCGTCAACGAAACCGAAGTGATTGAGATCCTTCAAAAAATGATCCGTCAGCGGGAAACTTCCGCGGAAGAGTTCGAAAGCAGCGGACAGCTCGACCTGGCCGAGCAGGAGCGCGAAGAGCAGGAAATCATCCGTGAATTTCTGCCCGTTCAGCTCAGTGACGAGGAAATGCAGAAGATCTGCGAAGAGACGGTCAAGGATATCGACGCCCATGGTCTGCGTGACATCGGCCGCTGCATGAACGAACTGAAGAGCCGTTATCCCGGGAAAATGGACTTCGTGCAGGCGTCCTGCCTGGTGAAGGACATGTTGCGCGCTGACGGTGGTGAACAGAGCAGCAGCGGGACTGGTAAACAGGACTGAGCCGCTGTTGCAGCCGGTGAGGCTGATGCAAAAATCTTCCAGTGGTGCCGGGCATGAGGCCCGGCACCACTGGAAACGACCTTCAAGACATTCTATTTTGGCGGACTGACCGGCGGCGCCCGAATGTGCCGATGGCAGGATGCCGTTTTCTGTAATCCGGACCCGTACACTGTTCCATGCGTTTCGAACCGCGCCTACTCGATGAAATTCGTGCCCGTCTGACCTTGTCGGATGTTGTCGGGCGGCGTGTGACCTGGGACAGGCGCAAGACGCAGCCGGGCAAGGGCGACTATTGGGCGTGCTGCCCGTTTCATCAGGAAAAGAGCCCAAGTTTTCACGTCGACGATCGCCGTAACCGCTACAAATGTTTTGGCTGCGGTGCGTCCGGTGATCATTTTACGTTCCTGTGTGAAACCGAAGGGCTGAGCTTTCCGGAGGCCGTCGAACGCCTTGCCGAACAGTCCGGCGTCGGTCTGCCTGCGCCCGATCCCCAGGCGGCGCGGCGCGAGAAGAAGCGGGCCGGGCTTGCCGATATCTGCGAAATGGCGGCGCAGTTCTTTCAGGCCGAGTTCGTGGGCCCTCGTGGCGACACCGCCCGTGCCTATACGCAAAAACGCGGCCTGACGCCCGATACGCTGCGCGAGTTCCGGTTCGGGTTTGCGCCTGAAAGCCGCGATGCGCTGAAGGGATATCTTGCAGCGCGCGAGATCCCGGAAGCCGCAATGATCGAGGCAGGGCTCATCATCAAGCCGGAAGACGGGCGCCCGTCCTACGACCGGTTCCGCGGACGTTTGATGATCCCGATACAGGATGATCGCGGCCGGGTGGTCGCCTTTGGCGGGCGAACCCTGTCTCCGGACGGACAGCCGAAATATCTGAACTCGCCGGAAACACCTCTTTTTCACAAGGGTGTCATGCTGTTCAACGCCCATCGCGCACGCGAACCCGCCTTCAAAAGCGGCGAGGCAGTGGTGGTGGAGGGCTATCTCGATGCAATCGCCCTCTGGCAGGCGGGCATCCACCATGTGGTCGCGTCCTTGGGCACGGCCTTTACCGAAGACCAGGTGGTGCGGCTCTGGAAATTCGCACCCGAACCGGTGATCTGCTTTGACGGCGATGCAGCAGGTGTTTCGGCAGCGCATCGCGCCATCGACCGGATCTTTCCGGTGCTCAAGAGCGGCTATTCGTTCCAGTTCTGCTTCCTGCCTGACGGCATGGACCCCGATGACCTCATCAAGCAGCGCGGGGTGGCAGGCTTTCACGACGAAGTCGAACGGGCACAGTCCCTGTTCGATGTGGTCTGGGAGCGGGAGATTTCCGTTTCACGGCTCGATACGCCTGAACGCAAGGCGGCACTGGAAAAGCGGTTCGATGATCTGATTGCCACCATTCGCGACGAGCGGGTGCGGCGACGGTATCAGCTCGATCTCAAGTTCAAGCTGTCGAATCTGTTCTTCGAGCAGGCACGCCAGTCCCGGCAGGGAGGCAAGGGTGGCAAGGGCGCTGGTTCAGCCGATGCGGCGTCTCCGCTCGGCACAGCACGCGAACGGGTTGCTGCCAGCCACGATTTCGGCACCGAACGGCTGGTGCTCGGTTTGAGCATGCGCTTCCCGCATCTGCTCGACAGGAACTTCGAGCGGTTTTCCAGGTTGCCGTTTGCCAATGATCTCCACAGGCAATTGCGGGACATTTTGTGCCGGATCGTCGACGATCTGGAAGCGACGCCCATTTCCGACCTGACCAGCGCATTCGAGGAACCGCTTCGGAACATCATGGGCGAAATGATGCTCGAAACCATCGGCATGCAGCAGCAACGTGGTGCGGAGTTTTCCGCGCTGATCCATCGCTTCCCGCTTCTGAAATCCAACCCGCCGGAGGATTTCATCGAAGCGGCCTATCTGCACTTTCTCGATGTCCTGGAACTCAATGCGCTGGAAGACGAACTCTCCTCCGAGCTTGCTACCGCGGACGAGCAGCTCGATGAGCATTCCTGGATGCGCATCCAGGCCTTGACGCAGGACCTCAGCCGGAGGCGAGAGGAATGTGCGCGCGATGAAGCCGACCTTGCCGAGCGTGCCAAAAAGATCCGCACGGCACCTCCTGTGGCCGTGGCAGCTCATTGACGGAATGGCTTGCCGGTAGCTTAAACGAGGATGTGTGGACCTTCAGTTGCGGAAAAGGGAACTTTTGGAGCTGCGACCCGTTTTCTGGCGACGAACCGGCATTGGGCCTGAAAATGCCCTCTTTGGTGTGCGCAGGAGCACAAAAATGGCATTTTCCAATTGACCGGTGACGAATCACACTTGCGAATCGCGTGAGCCGAGCTAAATAGAACCTTTGCAGCCCTCAAGCGCCGGAGCTTTCAAGCCTGCTCGCGGCAAAAGTCTTAATATAGCTGCAACCCGAACGAACACCTTTTACGCATCCGTTTCCGGATGCCGACAGAAAAGGCCGTGTGCTGCGTCGATGCTGAAATATGCCAATGTCGAAAAGTGTACGGTTAATTGGGACTTAAGGGACACGGCTTACAAACCTAACCGCAGTGATTCTTTCAGACGCCGCCGCACCACATGCTGGCGCGCTGGGGGTGAATTGGGTTGAAGCCAAACAAAGGGCGCGGCGTGGCCGGACCGGCCGCGAACTGGAGCACGATATGGTAGCCAAAGCGACACAAGCAGACGACACACAGGAGCAGAGCACGGACGGCCCTGACGGCCCTCTGCTGGACCTGTCGGATGCCGCTGTCAAAAAGATGATCAAAGCCGCCAAGAAACGCGGCTATGTCACCTATGATGAACTGAACGAGGTTCTGCCCTCGGAGCAGGTGTCTTCGGAAAAGATCGAAGACACCATGTCCATGCTTTCCGATATGGGCATCAATGTGATCGATTCCGACGAAGCCGAAGAAGGCCCGGAAGAAGTCGATGGCGGCGATCTGGTCGCTGCAAGCACGACGGCGCTTGCCAAGAGCACCACGAAAGAGCCCGCCGACCGCACCGACGATCCCGTGCGCATGTATCTGCGCGAGATGGGGTCGGTCGAGCTGCTGTCGCGTGAAGGCGAAATCGCGATTGCCAAGCGCATCGAGGCTGGCCGGGAGGCGATGATTGCGGGTCTTTGCGAAAGCCCGCTGACGTTCCAGGCCATCATCATCTGGCGTGACGAGTTGAACGAAGCCCAGGTCCTTCTGCGCGACATTATCGATCTGGAAGCAACCTATGCCGGCCCTGATGCCAAGGCCGGCCCGGCCGTTGCCAATGACGATGTGGCGCCGGGCGAAGGCAATTCGGAAAACTCCGGCGGTGCGTCTGAAGACACCGAAAGCGAAGACGGTGACGGCGAGGATGACGACGACGAGTTCGAATCCAACGTTTCCCTGTCCGCGATGGAAGCCGAGCTGAAGCCGGGCGTCCTGGAAACCTTCGACAACATCGCCGACAACTACAAGAAGCTTCGCCGCCTGCAGGATCAGCTGGTGGAAAACAAGCTGGCCAACAAGACCCTGTCGCCAAGCCAGGAGCGCCGCTACAAGAAGCTGAAAGAAGACATCATCGTTGATGTGAAGAGCCTGTCGCTCAACCAGAACCGTATCGACGCCCTGGTTGCCCAGCTCTATGACATCAACAAGCGCCTGATGGGCTATGAAGGCCGTCTGCTGCGTCTGGCCGACAGCTACAATGTCGACCGCACGGACTTCCTGAAGCAGTATCAGGGTGCCGAGCTCGACCCGAACTGGCTGCGCAAGGTTGCCAATCTTTCCACGCGCGGCTGGAAAAACTTCATTGCGAAGGAAAAGGAAACCGTTCGCGAGCTGCGTCAGGACATCCAGACACTGGCCACCGAAACCGGGCTCGAAATCACCGAATTCCGCCGCATCGTTGCAATGGTGCAGAAGGGCGAGCGCGAGGCACGTATCGCGAAGAAGGAAATGGTCGAGGCGAACCTGCGTCTCGTGATCTCCATCGCGAAGAAATACACCAACCGCGGCCTGCAGTTCCTGGATCTGATCCAGGAAGGCAACATCGGCCTGATGAAGGCGGTGGACAAGTTCGAATACCGGCGCGGCTACAAGTTCTCCACCTATGCGACATGGTGGATCCGGCAGGCGATCACCCGTTCGATCGCCGACCAGGCCCGTACCATCCGTATTCCGGTGCACATGATCGAAACGATCAACAAGATCGTGCGTACGTCGCGCCAGATGCTGCATGAAATCGGACGCGAGCCGACCCCGGAAGAGCTGGCAGAAAAGCTGCAGATGCCGCTGGAGAAGGTTCGCAAGGTTCTGAAGATCGCCAAGGAACCGATCTCGCTCGAAACACCGATTGGTGACGAGGAAGATTCGCATCTGGGCGACTTCATCGAGGACAAGAACGCGGTTCTGCCCATCGATGCGGCCATCCAGTCGAACCTGCGCGAAACGACGACCCGCGTGCTCGCCTCGCTCACTCCGCGTGAGGAACGCGTGCTGCGCATGCGTTTCGGTATCGGCATGAACACCGACCACACTCTGGAAGAAGTCGGGCAGCAGTTCTCGGTTACCCGTGAACGTATCCGCCAGATCGAAGCGAAGGCGCTGCGCAAGCTGAAGCACCCGAGCCGGTCTCGCAAGCTGCGTTCGTTCCTGGACAGCTAAGCTGCCGGGAAGAGCTTGAAACATCAAAGAACCCGGCGGAGACGCCGGGTTTTTTTGAAACTTCGAACCTGAAATCAACCGGCAACTTTGCTTTAAGGGCGCTCTATTGGCCATCACCGCCGACATGGACCGGAACATGGTCGGGATCGAGCCTGCGGACCGGCGGCTTTTCCTGGGGGGGCTTGTGGTCTCCGCCGTGCTGCACGCGCTTGTGGCCTTGATGCTGCTGGAAGGCGTATCCGGCTATACGACGCAGCCCCTACAGGACGTGGTTGAAGTCGAACTGCTGCCCCCGCCGCCGCAGGAGGAAGAGACGCCACCTGTGGAGCTTGAGCAACCTGAACCGGAGCAGCCGGAGCAGGAAGAGGTGGAAACACCCGAACAACCCGAGCCGCCGGAACAGGAGCAGGCCGAGGAAGCCCCGCCGCCACCTCCACCACCGCCAGCGTCCGCTCGCGAAGACCTTGCCGAGACGCCCGAACAACCGCCAGAGCCGTCCGTTCTGCAGGAAGTGACCGAGTTCGGCGAAGAAGACACGGGGCTGCAAGGGGAAGAGGAAACGCCGCCGGCATCCGCGGAAAGCGCATCCTCGGAGAGTGAGCAGCAGGCGGAAACCGACGCGCAGACGGATGAGGCCCAGGCGGGCGAAACGGACGCCGGCGAAGGCGAAGGTGAGGGCGAAGGTCAGGAGACCGAGGCTGCCGAAACCGAAGCGCCGCAGGAGGAGGCTTCGGACGAGGCACAGGATACCGCCGCTGAAGACGCCGCTGATGATAGCGAAGCTCCAGAGGAGGCCGCAGACGTTGCCGAAACACCCGAACAGCCGGAGGCCGTGCCAGAGGAGACCGTTGGAACCGGCGCGGAAACGGACACGGCTGAAACCGGAGAGCAGCCCGCCGAAGACTTCGGAATTGTCGGACCGATCGCAACCAACAAGACGCCCGCTCCCAAACCACCGAAACCGGTGGCTTCGCCTCAACGCGACCAGGCAGGAGGAGGGCGAACATCAGGCGGCTCGGAAGGACCTCCAGCCGGAATGATTGCAGCTCGGGAACTTTATTCCCGCGATATTCTGGATGATCCGCAGGCACGCACGGCCATGCGCGGCATGACCGAGGGCCAGCGGCTGAACCTCTTGTGCATGACCGAGTTGAGAGAGCAGATTGCTTCCGTCAGTTCCTTGCCGCCCGAACTGCTGCCGTCTTTCCGGCCTCGTGGCGGCAACGTTCTGCAGCCGCGTATTGCCGCTTTCCGCAGTCTTGGTCGCTGGTTCGACGTGGCTTTCCGCTGCGAGACGGACAGCGGCGTGACGCGCGTGGAGCGGTTCTCTTTCAAGATCGGCAAGGAGATCCCGCAAAGCCAGTGGCTGGAACGGGGCCTGACGGGGTTCTGACCCCGCCAGTTTGACTGACCTCAGGACTGACTCTTGAATTGCAGCGACGCGTTGGCGATTTCGTGCGCACGCATGTTCACCGCCCAATTGTAGAACGACGTCTTGCGAGAGGGGCCGAGTATGGAACTGATGATCACGTGCGACGGGGTCTTCATCGCCAGCGCGGTGAATTCCAGCGGATCATTGCTTTCACTCGTGCGGGCACCGACGGTCACTTCGGTGGCTTCGATAAACGGCGGGTCGAGCGTCACTGCTTTCGACGTCGCACCCCCGTCGAAAATGATGTCGGAACCTTCGAACTCCCGTCTGGTCTTGCCCAGTTCCTGAACAAGATCTACCGGCTGCTGTGCGCTGATCGCCTTCAGTCTGGCAAACCCGAGGATCTCGCCGTTGGAGCCCGTGCGGGCAAAGTCGATGGCCATGCGATCGGCCAGACCGGATTGCGGCTGATTGACATGCCAGGACGCCGGGAAGAAGAAACCGATGTCCTGGAACAGGGAAAAGTTGCTCCAGTCCTCGATCACGTTCGGCTGCCTGACCTGTTCGGTCCGGAAGGACCTGACGGCCATGTTGACGACGTCCGAAAGGGCAGCAAACTCGCTGGAAGGCACAAAGGCCTGGATCAGGATCAGCGTATTGCCATTCACCGTGACGGTGACGAGGCCGCGCAGTTCGTGGCCTTCGGCCCTGACGAAGCAGCTTGCGCGTGCGCGGCGAGCATCGATCGGCTGCAGGGTGTCGACATGCCAGGACGACAGGGAGCAGTAGTATTCGAGCCAGTGTGCGGCCGAGATCTCGTTGTTGAGGAGAATGCCGATCACCTGAACGGAGATATTCGTCGCCTGGGGAGGTTCGAAAACCGCAATGATGGTGGGGCTGTCCACCGTGAGGGGGTGCTCGTTGACCTGCTTCACTTCCCAGCTTCCGGGAAGCAGAAGCTGGAACGCAAACGGGGCCGGGCTGATTGCGGTCAGTTCGGCGGCGACATAGTCCTCAGTGGTCATTCCGATTATCACCCTTGGGTGTTCCTGCCGGCGGTCTCGAGTGCAAAACCACCTGTCTAATAAACTCCGACAAAGACCTTGAAGCCCGCCATCGGACCGGCCCCTGCCTTGGCTTCCGCAGTCACGCCATAGGCGCCACCGATTTTTCCTGCCTGCGCGCTGGCCCCGGCTGCAGCCCCGACACCGGCTTCTCCGCGACCTCCGATTCGAAGGCCGTGGTCATAGGCACTGTCGAGCGTTCGTTTCGCCGGATCTCCGCTCACCCAGCTCAAAAACGGGCCAAGGGTGTTGTCGTACAGGGTTTTGGGACTGATGTTAATGGTGCCTTCGGCGCTGGCCTGTACCAGAACGAGTTCACCTCCGATTTTGCCTTCCACTCCCGCAAAATCTTCGGATTTTCTGAAGCCGACACCGCCTTCGGCTGAAGCGGACAAGGCTTCGCCTTCCACCTTGCCACCGACAAGCCCGTTGAGTGTCTTGCCTTCGGCCTTTCCGGTGATGGCGGCAACCTTCGCATTTGCATAAGCTCCAGCGGCAAAATCCCCGTTGATATCGCCGGATATGCCGAGCTTTGCCTCCGCGCTCGCCTCGGTCTTGAAATGACCGCCTTCCGACTCCCAGAAGGTCTTTTCCTTGCTGAACAGCTCATACTCGTATTCGGCGCTGATCTCGGCGTCGTCCTTAAGCTGATCCTTCAGCGAACGCTGTTCTTTGTCCGGATTCTCAACGCCTTTCGAGTTGTATTTTTTCTTGTATCTTTCCTTGTACGGCTTCTCGCCGCCTTTCTCCGCGCCGGCAGAGAACTTGTGCGGACTTTTTGCCGGAGGCGCTGCGCCGCCTGCTCCTCCGCCACCGCCTCCACCACCACCGCCTTGCGTTCCGATCAGAACCGTTGGCAGGCCGGTTATGATTGTTCCGGCCTTTGCGGTCAGATCGGTCATTCGCGCAGCAGGGCTGCCTTCGACCAGAACCGTCCACGCACCCGTAATGATGGGGTCACCACCAGCTGGAGGCGGCGGGCCGACGCAAACGCACATGTCGCCAACACGTGCCTGCGGCAGCTTGCCGGTAAGCACTGTATAGGCGCCTTTCCATACGATTGGCGCGGGAACCCCCATGCACATGGGGCAGGTATGCAGGTCGGTTAGACGAGCGGCAGGAAAACCCATAAATGAACCGGTCTTAATAAAAACTGCCGGATCATCGGAAAGTTGTTTCACACTGTCAATACTGCTTATCGCGACCAGGAGACGGATCGGGCATGAAGAAGATCTTAGTTGCTGCAGAACAGGCAAAGGTCACCCGAGTTGAGGCGGCAGTTTTCTTCGAATGAAAGTTTACGTTACGACAATCACCAGAATTTCATAACCGTCAGTCTATCCTTCTCCTGCTTTCCCGATTGGCAAACGGAGGGATTATATGAGCGACGTCCGGCAGACCTTCTCCACCGCATCAGTTGCAAGCCTCGATAGTCCGCAGGCCTATATCGAGGAGACACCGATCTGGCGTGATGGTACGGATGTCGACAGTTCCATCCTGACCGGCATGCAGTGGCGTATCTGGTGGCTGGCCTGTGCCGGCAAGTTCTTTGAAGGCATGGTTGTCTTCATGACCGGCATCGCCCTGCCGCTGATCGGGCGGGAATTCAAATTGACGGCGGTGGAGCACGGGCTTGTCAGTTCGGCGATCCTGTTCGGCATTCTGATTGGTGCGACAGCACTGGGCGGGCTTGCGGACCGGTTTGGACGAAAGGCGATGTTCATCGTCGAGATGGCGCTCTTCATCGCCTTTCTGCTGGTGCTTTCGATAGCGCCGAACCTTTCGATTACCCTTATAGCGCTCTTCGGTGTCGGCCTGGCGCTCGGCTGTGACTATCCGACGGCGCATATGGTGATCTCGGAGAACATTCCGGCGCGGGCACGTGGACGGATGGTTCTGGGAGCCTTCAGTTTTCAGGCAGTCGGGGCATTGTCGGGTACAGGGCTTGCCTTTCTGACGCTCACCTGGTTTCCGGACCCCGAAGCCTGGCGCTGGATGTATCTGACGGCCGTTCCGCCTGCTCTTCTGATCCTGGCCGGCCGCTTCTTTGTTCCGGAAAGCTCCAACTGGTTGATCGTGAGGGGACGGGTGGCAGAAGCGGAAACCGCGCTGCTGAGATTGCTGAACCGGCGCCCCAGATATCCAAGTGAAATTTCGCTGAAGGCCGAAACAGCCGCTTCGCCGCATGCGCACAAGGTCAAGTGGAGCCGGTTCCTGACAGACCGGAAACTGCGCAAGGCGACGATCTTTGCGTCGGTTCCCTGGTTCCTGCAGGATCTCGGGACATATGGCATCGGCATTTTCACGCCGGTCATCCTGGCCAGTTCAATTGGCAACAAGCGCGAGCACGCACAGTCGCTCTCAGATCTGGTCTACAATGATCTGCTTGCGGCGAAAGGTGCCGCCCTGATCGACGTGCTGCTGATTGTCGGCATTGTCTTTGCCGTGATGTTCACTGACCGGATCGGCCGTGTTCGCCTTCAGGTGATCGGTTTCATCGGCTGCGCCGTTGGTCTGGCGATTGCCGCTTCCGGCAACCATGCAGGGCCTGGATGGGACGTCCCCCTGATCTTTGCAGGCTTCATGCTGTTCAACTTCATGACCAACATGGGACCGAATGCGCAGACCTACCTGATTGCCGGCGAGGTGTTTCCTGTCGCCTATCGCGGCACGGGGGCGGGCCTTGCGGCGTCCTTCGCCAAGATCGGTGCCGTTCTGACTGCCTTCCTGTTTCCGATTCTGCTCAAGGACCTGGGAACGGACGTGCTGCTGGCTGGCCTCGTGGTTACCTCGCTGCTGGGGGCGGTGGTGACGTGGGTCTACCGGATCGAGACGCGCGGTGCCGGCCTTGGGTGAGGAGGGCGGCTATTCGTTTGCGATGGCGTTTTCCCGCGCAGTCAATCTGTGACGTAGCACCAGCATCGCCAGGGCTGGAACCAGTGTCAGGCCCGCATTGATGTAGAAGACGGAGGCGCCGGACCGCGCGACGGCCTCCCGCGTGAGCAGTTCTTCCGATCCCGGTGCAACAAGACCGGTGACAATTGCGATCAGTCCGGTGAGGCCGCCGCCAATGGCAATACCGGCAGAGGAAATGGTCGGCAGGATGCTGGAGACCAGGTTCTGGTCTTCTCCCTCGGCGGTGTACATCAGCGAACGCATCAGGATCTGGTTGCACTGCCCGTGGCCGGCACCGGCAACCACGGCAGCGAGCGCAAACAAAGGCAGCGACGCGGTCGTGATCGCAAGAGCAGTGAGGGTCAAGCCGCCGGCGATCAGGAACGGACCGGTCGTCAGATAGGTCAGCTCGCGCTGCCGCGACGGTGCACGGGAAGAGATGACGGCGAAGATCGACCAGGAGAAGGCGAGCCCGGCGGCAACATAACTTGCCTGCGTCACGCTGAGACCCCAGTAGACCTGGCCGACCGTCGTCACGAAAACCGCCCGCACCGCAGCGGCAGCGGAAATGAAGAACACGATCCAGGTGCCGAGGCCGATCAGGGTCTGCGCCCGGAAGGCATCGCGCGGGAAAAGGCGATGGGGGCTTGCGGCGTCAAAGGTCAGCAGCAGCGCTGCGGTTCCCAGACCGGCTGCAATCGTCAGGGCAAGCGGCAGGGGCGCATGCAGCTCGCCTATCACGGTCAGGAGAAAGATGCTTGCTGCCAGCAGGGCAAGGCGAACCAGCAAACGGACCGGCAATCTTCTGGCCGTGGGGGCGCTTGCCGTGGCCGGACGCACTGCGTGTGCAGGCAAGGCCGTGTTCATCAGGACGAACAGCAGCAGCACGAAGGGTATGTTGATCAGGAAGGCGGCGCGCCACGACCAGAGTTCGGACAGCAAGCCGGCCGAAACCGGCCCGATACCCGCTGCAACGGCCCAGACCCCTGCCAGCAAGGCAAAGACACGCGGGGCGATGTTGCTGGGGAAGAGATCCGGGATCAGCGAATAGCACAGCGCGATGATCATGCCTTCGCCGAAACCCTGCAGGGCGCGTCCGGCAATCAGCCCTTCCAGAGATGTCGAGAGACCCGCGAGCACCGATCCGCCCGCAAGCAGGAGCGACGCCAGCAGGAAGGGACTGCGGGCACCGAAACGGACCTTTGCTGCGCCAGTGAGGCAGCCCGCCAGGATTGCCATCATTTCAAAGGAGGAAAATACCCAGAACGCACGGTCCTGCCCGCCAAGATCTCGGATGATGTCCGGCAGGACAGCGGTGGTGACAAAGCCGTTTATGGCGTGAGATCCGACCCCCAGCACCAGCGCCAGTGTGCCGGCCGCGCGTTCCGGTGAAAAGAGTGACGGGCTGACGGGCGGGAGCGCTGGCGAGCTGACGGACATGACAACCTCGATAAAGAAAGTATTTTCTTTATATATTCAGCTTCGGATATAAAGAAAGAAATTTATTTTTTTATTTTTGCTCCAGTGTGCGTGAGGGGGGAGTCATCGAAGGCCCTTGGTTCATGCCGGCCCGGACGATTTAACCTGGGATGCCGAATTCGCGAAGAGACCTATTATGGATGGGTTTCTGTCAGTACCAGGAAATGTGCGGGAACGGCATCCGTCAGCCAGACGCCGTTCTCCGTTCTGTAAAACGTGTGCCCCTCCGCCTGCATTGCGCTGGCCGCGACCTGAAGAATTGCAGGTTTGCCGTGACGGCTTCCGACCTTGTGCGCGGTGTCGCGATCCAGTGACAGATGCACATGGTGCCGGGCCATAGGTTTCAGGCCTTCGGCCAGAATGGGCGGCAGAAAGCGTGTTGCGGTTCCGTGGAACAGGAACTCCGGAGGCTGTAAAGCTGTGAGGCCCAGTTCAATGTCAATCGAATGACCCTGACGTGCGCGAATGTGTTTGCGGTCTTCGGAGAACTCGAAGCGTTTCTTGTCGTTGGTCGCGACTATTCTTTCCAGCTGATCCCTTTTGCAATCAAGGCCGAGGGCTCTGAAGGCGCCAAGGACATCAGCTACGTCAGCCCAACCGCTGTCTGATAGTATCAAACCGGCGTCTTCCGGTTTGTGTCTTAGCCAGAAAGACAGGCGTTTCGAGATCTTTGTGTCTGTTTTCATTGTCTTTTTCTTTAAATGTATACTGTTTTCAAATTCTGCGGCCCCTGCGAAAGCGGGCGAGCGCACCCTCAATTGAGGTGGCCAGGTGACAGGACCTGGACAGCCATGGTCTGCAAGAGCCACGCTGAAACAGAAACGGCGCAGGTTGCCCCGCGCCGTTCTGGCTCATGCCGCGTTGTCGTCCCGAAGCCGGACGAGGTCGTTCATGAGGCCTCCGGTTCCGTTGTGGACCGTGAGCCGGTCGACCTTGCCGGCGATGGCTTCAAGCGCTTCGAGCTCCTTGAGCCGAAGCATGACCGGGTTTTCGGCCATGACCTTGGCCGTGTTGAGAAGCGAACGGGTTGCGTTCGTTTCTTCACGGCGCCGGATCACGTTGGCTTCGGCTTCCTTTTCGGCTGCCACCACCTTGTTGAGGATCTCGCGCATTTCGCCCGGAAGGATCACGTCCTTGAGGACGATGTCGGAGACCTCGACACCGATTTCAGCCATGTCGGCCTTGATCTTTCCGGCAGCTTCCGCGTTGACCTCCCCCTTCTTTTCAAGGATCTGGTCGAGCTTGAGCGCGCCGAGCTGCTTGCGGAACACAAGCTGCAAGGCCCGGTAGAGCGTGTCGGTGAAGTCCTTCACCTCGGTTGCGGCCTTCACCGGGTCAACCACACGGTAATCCGCGGAGAGGTTGATCCGGATGGTAACGCGGTCGAGGGTCAAGACTTCCTGACCGGTGACGTCGAGAGCCTGACGCTTGAGGTCGATGACCTTCTGCGTCACGGTTCGGCCAGCCTTCCAGAAGGCATGCACCCCGGCTTCAAGCACCTTGGTGAGCACGCCATCCATGAAGAGGAGGGCGACGCTACCGTCGGTCACCGGCACGATCACGAACTGCTGCGTCTGACGGGCATCCCCGAGCCGGCGCATGAGCTTCTGCGTGAGGGCCGGGTCGGCAGCCGTGTCGATGACCTCGAAGGCCCACGGGCCGGCATCCGTCCACAGGACAAGCCGCTCATCCGGGCCAAGCACGGTGTGGATACGGTTGTCTCGTTCCACAATCGCCACTTCACCCGGTCCGGTCCGGATAACGGTCAAGTGCTCTTCGGCAACTTGGGGAAGCTTATCGAAGAGCGCCTTCTCGTAGGCCGACCGGAACTGGGGCATTGCCATCGACTGGCGCTCGATCACCAGGGTGCCACGGCCATTTTCGAGGCTGTGTTCACCGGGGCCGAGAATACCCTGGAGCTCTCCCTTGCAGATGTGGAGGGCTCGTTCCGTTTCAGAAATCACTACGCGGGTCCGCCCGCGGATCTTGTCGAGAAAAGTCGTCATTTCGATAATCCTTCCAATGCGCTAAGGCACGTGGTTGTCCTTTCCGGTGTTGAAGATGGTTGGAGGTTGAGGAAACCGGTCGCTCGTCATGAGGCGTCCGGGGTGAAACGATGAGACCCGAAGAGAGCACGAGGTCTCCCGGCGGGCCCTTGGCCAGAGGGCGTAGCAGCGGCAATGCGGGTTCCAACCCGTTCGAAAACAGGCGGTTCCGGCAAAGCGGCGGCAGAGCCTTTGCCAAAGGCCGGGCGAAGCGACCTGGCGTCGGCGGTCAGGGCACTTTCACCCGAAGGCAAAAGGGCCAGTCCGCGTTCGCAAGACCTCTCCGGGTCCCCAATGGAACAGCTTGCATAGCTGCTGGCGTGACAGGCCAGTTCGGCGTTGGAGGCCGTGTTTTTGGAGCGAGAGTTGAACTCGCGACAGTCGGATTAAAGGTCCGATGCTCTACCACTGAGCTATCCATGGAGCACATCACAGGAGTCGAACCTGTTGCTTCCGGGGGTACACTCCCGGCGTTCAACCGTTAAACTTCATGCGCGATTGTCCGATCCACCAGAACAGCATCCGTACATGAGTGGGCAGGGCCTGATCATGCGGGTGGCGAAAAATGGCCGAACCGTTGATGTCTGTGCCAGTATGGTGACCGGTGACGGGTTGATACTTCGAGAGCGGGTGCCAATGCAACCGGCAATTTCAAGAGAAGCGATGTTTGTTGCTAATGTGATACAGTATGTTGTATTTTTGTCACTTTTGCCCAAGGTGCCAGCTGTCGCCCTGGGCGGGGACTTTGGTTGGTTTGAAGCGGTTTCGGTGAAGAACCGTAAACCGCAATCTCCTCGACCTCTTGCGCCGGGAAGACGGCGAAGGCAAACTCCCGGCCAGATTGTGTTTCCGCCCCTGCGAGGACCTATGGCCAACAAACAGTCCCGGTTTCTGATCGACACCTATTTTGCCGCCTTCAATGCAGGCGATACCAAGAAAATGGAAAGCCTGGTTACCGACGACCTGATCCATGACGTCAACCAGGGTGAGCGCCGTGTCGGCAAGGACAAGTTCTGGTCCTTCAACGTTCACATGACTCGCTGCTACAAGGAACGCCTCAGCGACATCGTGCTGTTCGTCAGTGAAGACGGGACACGGGCAGCTGCCGAGTTTATCGTTCATGGCAGCTATATCGGCACCGACAGCGGATTGCCGCCCGCGAACGGCCAGACCTACAAGCTGCCGGCGGGCAGCTTTTTCGAGATCCGCAATGGTCAAATCGCCCGCATCACCACCTATTACAACCTTCAGGACTGGATCGACCAGGTGACGGAAGGTGCGGGTGAAAAAGTGCCGGAAGAGGCCTGAGCCAAAACCCTGCTTCTGCGTGAGCAGAGCCGGACAGGCAAATTTCATTTGATCGATCAGCTCTCCGTGGTCATCCGCGGGGAGCTTTTTTGTTTCTGAGAAGGGCGACCTCCTCGTTGATTGTTGCACACACGCAACCGTGAAGTTCGTTTTATTGACGATAATAATTAGACCGGTCTATTTCTAATTCAGCGAACACCGCTGACAAGGCGCTGCATCAGCCGGATTAGTGGTGTCAGAAGTCCCTGACGAAAGGAAACTCCTTGGCCAGAATACGCAACGAAGCTGCCTACGAGACCGCGAAAACCCGTCTTCTGGATGTCGGTATGACGCTTATCCGGGAAAACAGCTTCGACGGGATCGGGATCAATGACGTGTTACGGGAAAGTGGTGTGCCGAAGGGGTCTTTCTACCACTACTTCGACACCAAGGAAGACTTCGGTCTTGAAGTGGCGCGTCACTATCACCGGGATCAGCTCGCTTTTGCAAAGGCCTGCCTTTCGGACCGCAAACGCTCGCCGGTGGAACGTCTGGAAGCATTTTTCTCCGGTGCCCGGGAAGGGATGAAGGACCGTGGCTACGCCCAGGGATGCCTGATGTGCAACCTGTCGACGGAGCTGGCCGACCAGAAACCGGTCTTTCAGGCGGAACTGGACCGTCATTGGCAGGCACTGACCGGTGAACTGGAAATCTGCCTGCGGGAGACGGATCTCTCCCGGATCGGACTGTCTCATCTCTCCCCGGCACAGGCTGCCGACTGGTTGATGAATTCGTGGAGCGGCGCGCTGACGAGAATGAAGGCAAGCCGCAGCGACGAACCCCTGGCGCTGTTCATGCGCACAATCTTCAAGAAAGAAGGGAAATGAAAATGACCACCCAAAAGACAATCCTGATTACCGGTGCAAGCCGGGGTATCGGGTTTCTGACCGCCCAGAAACTCGTGCAGGAAGGCCATATCGTTTATGCGGGCATGCGGGACCTGGATGGCAGAAACGCGGAAGCGGCCAAGGCGCTCAAGCTTTTTGCCGAAGGTCTTCCGGGCAAGCTTGTTCCGGTCGACCTGGATGTTGCTGACGAGAAAGGTGTCGAACGGACCGTCGCGGCCATCGAGGCAGAGCAGCCGATCGATGTTCTGGTCAATAACGCAGGCGTCATGCCCGTTGGTCTGACGGAAGGCTTCACCATGGAGCAGGCAAAGGATCTGTTCGACGTCAATGTCTATGGTGTCATGCATCTGACGCGGGCGGTGCTTCCAGCGATGCGGGCGCGGAAGTCCGGTCTCGTGATCAGTCTCAGTTCGGTTGCAGGCCGGTTCGGCATGCCTTTCTTCGGCCTTTACTGCGCCAGCAAGTGGGCGATGGAGGCTTACTGCGAGTCGTTGCATTACGAGCTGGAGCCGTTCGGGGTCGAGTCCGTGCTGGTTGAGCCGAGTGGCCATGGCACTGACCTGGTGACCTCCGCCCCGGCTCCGGGGGATGCGGTGCGGGTCGGGCAATATGGCGATTATTCCAAGGGGCGCGACAGGTTGCTTGGCATGTTCCAGGGCATGTTCGATCAGGGTGAAGCCATCACCGATGCGGGCAACGTCGCAACCAAGATCCTTGAGCTGATCGCAATGGATGGATCGCGGCCGATCCGCACCCAGGTCGGGCAGGATATGGGTGTCACCGCCATCAACGAGGCAACCGCACCGATCCAGGCGCAGCTGGTGAGCGGATTGAAGCCTGTCTATATGGGAGCCGCATCGTGAGCGGCAATGCCCTGATCGTCGGTGCCGGGCCGGGCCTCAGCGCGTCTCTGGCTCGGACGTTCGCCAAGGAAGGCTACAGGGTGTCACTGGCTGCCAGATCTCCTGGAAAGCTGGAAGGGCTTTGCGCTGAAACCGGAGCAAAAGCCCATGCCTGCAATGCTGCCGACGCGGCCAGTGTGGCGCGCCTGTTTCAGGACCTGGACGAGGCGGGGGCAACGCCGGACCTTGTCGTCTACAACGCCAGTGGCCGCGTCCGCGGACCGGTTGCCGAACTCAATCTTGAGGATGTGCATGCCGCACTGGATGTGACCGCCTTCGGTGCGCTGGCCGTCGCACATGAAGCGGCAAAGCGGATGGTGCCAAAGGGGAAGGGCGTGATGCTGTTCACCGGTGCTTCCGCCGGCATCAAGGGCTTCCCGCAATCAGCGCCCTTTGCCATGGGCAAGTTCGCCTTGCGTGGCTTGTGCCAGTCACTTGCCCGGGAATTGTCACCGCAAAACATCCACGTGGTTCATTTCGTCATCGACGGGGTGATCTACAATCCGGATCGTGGTGCGCCTTATGACGACCTGGACAAGACCCTTCATCCGGATGCAATCGCACGGACGTATCTGGAGATCTCGCGTCAGGACAAAAGCGCCTGGACATCCGAGTTGGAACTGCGACCGAGCGTCGAAAAGTTCTGATCCGGTAAACCGAAAGCCCCGGCGCGGCGGATGCCGTGCCGGGGCTTCGCTGTTTTCTTACTCTGCCGCATCCGCACGAGCACCGAAATGCCGTGCAAGTTCGTCGGCGAGATCGGTTCTCTCCCAGCCGAAACCGCCGTCTTCTTCCGGTGCGCGGCCGAAGTGGCCGTAAGCAGCAGTGCGCGCGTAGATCGGCTTCGAAAGTCCGAGACGCTCGCGAATTCCTCTCGGTGTCAGACGCACCATTTCGCGCAAGGTCTTGCCGAGAGCCACTTCATCCACCTTGCCGGTTCCCTGCGTGTCGACGTAAACGGCGACCGGCTCCGGCATGCCGATGGCATAGGCGAGCTGGATCAGGCATTTGTCGGCAAGGCCGGCAGCGACCACGTTCTTGGCGAGATAGCGCGAGGCATAGGCAGCCGACCGGTCGACCTTGGTCGGGTCCTTGCCGGAGAAGGCGCCGCCACCATGGGGAGCTGCACCGCCGTAGGTGTCGACGATGATCTTGCGACCCGTGAGGCCGGCATCGCCATCAGGTCCGCCAATCACGAAGCGGCCAGTCGGGTTGATGTAGATCCGGTTATCGGGAACAGTCCAGCCGACGGGCAAGGCATGCAGGATGAACGGCAACACCGCTTCGCGCACTTCTTCCTGGCTGACATTTTCGCCGTGCTGAGTGGAAACGACCACGGCATCGATGCCGGTCGGACGGCCGTTTTCATAGCGGAGCGTCACCTGGCTCTTGGAGTCCGGGCCAAGGCGCGGTTCGCGCCCGGATTTCCGGGCTTCGGCCATGGTGCGCAGGATCTTGTGCGACAACAGGATCGGCGCAGGCATCAGCTCCTCGGTCTCGTTGCAGGCATAGCCGAACATGATGCCCTGGTCGCCGGCCCCTTCCTCGCCTTTGTCGCCTTCATCGACGCCCATGGCGATGTCGGCCGACTGACGGTGCAGGCGGTTGACCACTTCCAGCGTCTGCCAGTGGAAACCTTCCTGTTCATAGCCGATGTCGCGGACGGCTTCACGCACCAGGCTCTCGACCGTATCGAGGACCTGGTCGGGGCCACGAACTTCCCCCGCGATGGTGACGTGATTGGTGGTGGTCAGCGTTTCACAGGCAACGCGGGCGTCAGGGTCCTGTTCCAGGAAAGCGTCCAGAATGGTGTCGGATATCCGGTCGCAGACCTTGTCCGGGTGTCCCTCGGAAACGGATTCACTGGTGAATAGCCAGGATCTTTGTGTCATTGCGCGCTCCTTGTCGTTTTGGAAAGGATAGTCCTGCCCGGGGTGGTGTATGGCACCCGGGCAGGGAGATCGGGAAGGAAGGGGATCAGACAGGCTTGCGGAACAGCTGGATGCCCCAGGCCAGCTGGCCGGCGTCCGCGGCATCGACCCAGTTCATGAGCCCAAGCGCCATCTTGTCGAGATAGTCGGCGGAAGCGCCTTCGTTGCGCAGCTTGTCGTAGTTGGCGAGAAGCTCCTCGCGTACCCGGAAATAGTGATTGCGCAGCTGCTGCGTCATGTCCCGCTGTTCGATTGTTTCAAAGCCCAGTGCTTCTGCCGTCTCGCGGTAGAAGCGCATCGACCCGAGGCTGTTGAGCTGCAGGCGGTCATAAACCGGCTGGAGGGCTTTCGGGTCGGCATCATCGGCCTGCATCGGATCGGTGAAGATGAAATAGCCGCCCGGCTTCAGTACCCGTTGGACTTCCTGCAGCACCTTGTGGCGCTGATCGGAGTGCAGGATCGCATCCTGGCTCCAGACAATGTCGAAGCTTTCCGGCTGTTCCGGAATATCCTCGAAGACGCCGTGCTCGACACGGATCCTGTCCTTGAAACCCTGCTGGATGTTGCGGTGCCGGTTGGTGTCGTTCTGGACATCGGAAATGTTCAGGCAGACCGCGCTGCAGCCACTGGCCTTGACCAGCTTGCGCATCGCGCCGCCATAACCGGAGCCGATGTCGAGAACCTTCGCATCCGCACCCAGATTGGGCAGCATGCCGGCCATCTCGTCGATGGTGAGGTCCGACGCTTCGCGAATGTTGCTGGTGTCGTCGTAAAGGCCGATGTGAAGGTCCTGGCCGCCCCAGACAAGGCTGTAGAACGTGTCGGCGTCGTCACTGTCGTAGTAGCTTTCGGCGACTTCGCGGATATCCGTTTTGCCGTCTTCAGGGCGCGCGCCGCCCCAGCGAACCAGGTGCAGGCTGGATTTTTCGGCAATGTGAATGAAGAAATCCGGATCGTTTTCCGCAAAGGTCTCCTGGAAGTCACCATAGGTGCGGACCCGCTCGAAGCCTGCCTCCGACAGGAGGCGGCGCATGTAGTTCTTGCGGATGGGGCACATGTTGAGCGTGTACTCGGCCCCATCGGGAAAGCTGTATTTGAAGCGGGCGAGGCCTTCGTCCATATGCACCGGTTCGGCCTTCACCTTCTTTCCGGCATAATAGTATTTGTGCTTGTTGGAATAGCCCTGATCTAGCATCGCATCGTAGTTGCGCTGATCGATGATCAGGATGCCGTCGTGTTTGAGCGCGGCATAGAATTCGGCAAGAGCCCGGCGGCGGTCCAGTTCGTCGTGCAAGTGGGTGAAGGAATTGCCGAGGCAGATGATGGCGTCGTATTTGCCCTGAATGTCCCGGTTCAGCCAACGCCAGTCAGCCTGTACCGTCTTCAGGATCATGCCGCGTTTCTGTCCGTTCTGGAACGCCTTTGCCAGCATGGCAGCGGAGCCATCGGCCGAGGTCACGTTAAAGCCTGCGCGGGTCAGCCGCACGGAGTGGAAGCCGGTTCCGGTTGCGACATCGAGCACGGTTTCCTTGCCGCGGGCGCGCAGCACGTCCATGAAGAACTGTCCCTCGCTGTCGGCGCGCGCGTCCCAGTCGATCAACTCGTCCCACTTTTCCACGAACGACATGATGTATTCGCCGCGGTAGAGATCCGTTTCCCGGTCTGCGATCGGATCCCGGCCATAAGCCTGCTCGTCCAGTTGCAATTCGGCATTGGCGGACAGCTGTTGAGCCTGCATGGATAGCGTCTCCTTTTTAAGGCGCGCGATGCCGCACGGAACAGGCCGCAGCGTGCACGCGCTCATGCACCGCCCGGAGGTCGGGCAGCGAGCGTCGGAATGGTTCTGTTACAAGCCCGGCGGGAGGTGCATAGGTGCACTGGGCGGAATTTAGCCGACCCTTTGCGCGAAGGGTCGAGTGCCGGACTTTTCAGGAAGGCGCACAAGGCAGCGAATGGGTGCTGCAGGTGCGGAAGGTGGGCTGTTGGAAGCCCTGTACATCCGCTGGTGAAGCGGTGTGCGCCTTTCACTCATTGGGTGCCGGGACCTTAACAAACACCGGTTTCATTACAACAGCCGGTCTCGGAAAAATCGGGAATGAACCGAAAGGTGCTGATTAAGTCTTTGTAATTAAACAAATCTTTTTTTGTAAAACTTTTCTGACACATTCGTGGGTAGCACACTCCAGGCGTGCTGCCCACTGTTTTTCGGCTGCGTTCATGCGCCCTGGTAGTCCGGCATGCGTTGCTCGATCCATCCGGTGAGGCCCTCGTGAACGTCCCGTGTGGCTGCCATGCGTGCAAACTGCTCCTGTTCGATCCGCAGGCCTTCGGAAATGGTCGTGTTGAGCCCGCGCGTGACGGCAGTCAGGATCCTGGAAGCAGCCAGCGGCGAGTGACGCAGGATGCGCTCTGCGAGGGCAAAGGCCGCCTCCAGTTCGCTGCCGTCGGTGACGACCTGGTTGACCAGTCCGAGCTCATGAGCTCTGTGCGCGGAAAAGCTGTCACCGGTGAGAAGCAGTTCCAGGGCTCGTTTCCGGCCTGCAAGGCGCGGCAGACGCTGCGTGCCGCCGAAGGTCGGCGGGATGCCGATATTGATTTCCGGTTTGGCAAAGAGTGCGCTTTCGCAGGCGACGGCAAGATGAACCGCTTCGGTGATCTCGCAACCGCCGCCGTAGGCCAGACCATTGACGGCGGCGATGACCGGCTTGGGAAAGTTTTCCAGGCGCGCAGTCATGCGCTGGCCCCGCTGGCAAAATTCGCGTACCGCGACGTCGATGCCCTCCGCGATGGTGCGCGAAAACTCGTGAATGTCGCCACCTGCCGAAAAGGCGCGCCTGCCTGCGCCGGTGATGACGACAGCACGAGTGCCGTCGTCCGCTTCCAGTTCGTTCAGATGAGCCAGGATGAGGTCGTTCGTAGCGTAGTTGAGCGCGTTCAGCTTCTCGGGTCTGTTGAGGGTAAGCAGCGCAATGGGGCCGTTGCGGTCCAGAAGAACAGGGGCAGTCATGGGCTTTGTCCTTGGTTGAAAGTCGATAGAAGGACGCTAGCGACGGCGCACATTGAAGTATATTCACTGGTGAGTATACTTGATCGATGATCAAACCTGCCGAAACAGCCAGAGAGCGGATCCTGACCGCTGCCAACAAGCTCTTCTATGGGGAGGGAATCCGTGCCGTCAGTCTCGACACGATCGCGGAGAAGGCAGGTATCACCAAGAAGACGGTTTATTACCATTTCAAGAGCAAGGACGACCTGATCGAAGCTTATCTGGCGTCACGAGATCAGCCCAACCTCAATCAGTTCCGGAAGTGGTTTGGGGAAGCCGAAGGTGATCTGCCGGACAAGGTGGAGGCAATCTTCCGCCAGGTAGCGCTTTCTGCAAGGCACCCGAAATGGAAAGGCTGCGGTTTCCTGCGAACGGCGGCGGAACTTGCCAATATGCCCGGGCATCCGGCGATGAAGGTTGGTGCCGGTCACAAGAAGAAATTCGAGGCGTGGATGGCGGAAGAATTCGAGGCTGCAGGTGTCGGCGGAGCGCCGCACCTGGCCCGTCATATCGTGCTGCTTCTGGATGGCGCGTTTTCAACCATCCTGGTTCACCGCGATCCTGCTTATGCCGAAGCTGCAGGAGAGGCGGCGCGGGCACTGGTAGCATCAGCGATGCTCAATCAGGCAGGCTGACGATCAGTTCCGTCCCCATGAAAGCCTGGCTCTGCCAGTCTTGCTGGGTCACTGGGCTTTCACTCGATCTCTTGCCTTGCTGAGCCTCGGCCTAGAAGAACGCAGGATTGCGGGCGACGATCTGATCGACCTGCTGCAACGTGCCTGACAGATGTTCGCGGACAGCGGTTTCCGTGGCCGTTTCGTCACTTGCCTCGATACCAGCCAGGATTAGGCCGTGATATCGCAGGATGCTGGCGGGTTTACCGGGGTCGGGTAGGTTGAGATTGCGCAACCGGTCGATATGGCCGGAGCGCGACGCTACGAGCTGACACAGGCTGGCAAGCCCGACCGCCTTGAACAGCGACAGGTGAAAGCGTTTGTCGAAGGTGGCAAAGAGGCCAAGATCGCCCTCGGCATGTGCCGTTTCCTGAAGCTTGAGGATCTGACGGGCAGGGGCGATGGAGGATTTGTCTTCCTGTCTGGCCAGGGTGCGTGTCACCTCCAACTCCAGCGACAGGCGCAGAAACTGGGTTTCGCGGGCATGGTCGACATCGATCTTGGAGACTTCGGTCTTGGATTGCGGATAGATGGTCAGCAACCCTTCTTCTTCCAGCTTCATCATCGCATCGCGCACAGGGGTCTGGCTGACACCGTAGTGGGTAGCCAGATCCGTCCGCGACAGGCTGAGCCCGGGCTTGAGGTCCAGCGAGATGATCCGCGCGCGCAGCGATTCCTGGATCTGCTGGCTGACGGAGATCCGCCGGATCCTTTCACCGCTGCCGGCGTCTGCCGCCTTGTTCGGGTCGTCCAGCAACCGAGCCAGTTCAACCGTCATCGCTGATCCTCTCATTCAAACGCACGATTCTTCTCGGGAGAAGATAGAACAGACTTGCAAGAAATGCACTAATATATTAATGCATCAGATAGCGGGAGGAGGAGCTCCCCGCGCAATCGAGTGGAGGACACCATGAAATTCACCGCCGCTGCCCTGGCAGCTTCGGTCTCCGTCATCGCAACAATGGCGCAGGCAGAGACCTTCAGCATTCAGACCTCTTTCAATGCAGGGGACTTTTCGACCCAGTATCTGACGGAAACCTGGCTTCCGAAAATCAAGGAAATGACTGATGGCCGTGTCGAGATCCAGCTGACGCCGAACGGATCCGTGGTGCCGGCAAGAGAAACGCCTGATGCTGTCGCAGCCGGCGTTTTGGATGGCGACTTCACCTCCGTGAACTACTTTGCAGGCCGCGAGCCGGCCTACGCCATCATGGGCGACCTCATCTCCGGTTACGACACGCCGCAGCAGATGATCGGTTTCTGCAAGGATGGCGGCGGCGAAGCCGTGATGCAGAAGGCAGCCGATGCCGTGACCGGCGGAGAAGTGCAGGTGGTTGCCTGCGGGCCTTATTCTCGCGAAGCACTGCCGGCCCGCGTGCCGATCCGCACGTTCGAAGATCTGGAAGGCAAGAAGATCCGCTCTCCGGAAGGGCTTGCCGCCGCGGTCTTCCAGGCTGCCGGTGCGTCGCCGGTATCCATTCCTTTCTCCGAAGTCTATGGCGCTCTGGAAAAGGGCATTGTCGATGCAGCAGACGCCTCGGCCTACGTCAACAACGACGCGACCGGTCTGCATGACGTTGCCCCTTACCCGCTTTATCCCGGCATTCACTCCATGCCGTCGATGCAGTTCACCATCAACAAGGCGAAGTGGGATGCCTTGAGCCCGGAAGACCAGAAAGCCCTGCGCGACTGGTGGTACGAAGCCATGTTCGCAATGGCGGCTGAAGTCGACAAGAAGGACCAGGAACTGGCCGCACGAGATGGGGCTGGCGAGAAGATCGAAGTGATCAACTGGGCCCAGGAAGATCGCGACCAACTGCGCGAGATCGCCCGGAAGGAATGGGAGAACTACGCCCAGAAGTCAGACCTTGCCAAGGAAGCGCTTGACGCGAACCTCTCCTACATGACCGAAATCGGTCTCTTCAAAAACTAGGACCCGGCCAGTGACGCGTGCCCTTGCTTTCCACCTTGCAAGGTGAGGGCACGCAGCTTTCTTGCCAAAGCTCCTGCGCGCGCACAGTCTCGATGACCTGGCATTGTGCCCGGCCGGATTCACCTGTCCGCTTCAGGTCTGCATTCAGGGAGAGATGATGAAACGCCTATTCGCGCGTTATGCCGATGTCATGGACAGTGTCAGTGTGTTCATCGGTCATGGCTGTTCCGTGCTGTTTTTCGCCTGTATCGCGGTTTCCGCGCTCGAGGTGGTGATGCGGTACGGGTTCGACAGCCCGACTGTCTGGTCGACGGAACTTGCCATGACGCTCTGTGCTTCGGCCTGGGTGCTTGCCGTTGGTTATGTCACCCAGCGGCACCGCCATATTTCCATCACCATGATCGAAACGCTGGTCAGTCCACGGGTCTGGCGCGTAATGCGCCTGTTGCAGATGGTGATCGCGGCTGGCGCGGTAATTGTCCTGACCATGGCGCTGTGGGATCCGATGCTGAAAGTTCTGAAGCGCACCGAGCACTCGGGAACCGCGCTGAACTCGATTCAGCCGACCTATCTCAAGATCCTGCTTGTTGCTGGTTGCGTTCTCTATCTCCTCCAGCTTGCCGCCAACATCATTCGCTGGTGCCAGCACACCGAAGGGGAGATCGCCGGTGGGCATTGAACTCATTACCCTTCTGATCGTCGTCGCGCTGCTGGCGCTGATGGCGCTGGGCGTTCCGCTCGGCATCACCACACTGACGGTGTCCCTGGCAACGGCGATCCTCTATTTCGGCGAACGTGCCGGTTTCTTCATCGTTGCTGCCAATGTCGGCGAGGTCCTGCACAAGTACGAGCTGATCGCCGTTCCCTTCTTTGTCTTCATGGCCAACGTCCTCGAGCGATCGGGGATCGCACAGTCACTGTTCGACAGCATGGCGATCCTGGGCGGGCGCTTCCGCGGTTCGGTCGCGGTACAGACCTGTGTCGTCGCGGTGGTGCTGGCGGCAATGTCAGGCATCATGGGCGGCGAGATCGTCATGCTCGGCCTGATCGCGCTGCCGCAGATGCTGCGGCTCGGGTATGACCGCAAGCTGTCCATCGGCATCATCTGCGCTGCCGGCGCCTTGGCAACGCTGATTCCGCCCTCGGTCGTTCTGATCGTCTACGGTCTTGCGGCCCAGGTTTCGATCACCAAGCTCTTCGCCGCCTCCGCCGTGCCGGGGCTGATCCTCGCCAGCCTGTTCATCATCTACATCCTGATCCGTGTGCGCTTCAATCCGGCACTGGCACCGATCTACGACATTCCCGAAACCGGTTTGCCGCTGTTCCAGCGCGTCAAATTCCTGAAAGGTGTTGTTCTGCCAGGGGTTCTGATCGGTGCCGTGCTCGGGGTCATTTATTCGGGCATCGCCACCGTCACGGAGGCAGCGGCAGTCGGAGCCGTGGGTGCTCTCGTGGTTGCTGCCGTCCGCAATGAGCTTTCGTGGAAGATGGCACGTGACGCCATGCGGCAGACGGTGCTGACGGTTGGGTCCATCATCTGGCTGGTGCTGGGGGCTGTCTCGCTGATCGGCATCTACAACCGGATCGGCGGCGGCGAATTCCTGCGCGGCCTGCTGACGTCCCTTGATATCGCACCGATCCTGGTCATCGTCGTCATGATGCTGATCGTCATGGTGCTCGGCACGTTCCTGGAATGGATCGCGATCATCTTCATCACCGTACCGATCTTTGCGCCGGTGGTGGTGGATCTCGGCTTTGACCCGGTCTGGTTCGGGGTGCTCTTTGCCATGAACATACAGATCTACTACCTGTCGCCACCTTTCGGGCCAGCCTGTTTCTTCCTGAAATCCGTGGCGCCAAAAGATATCCAGCTGCAGGAAATCTTCGCCGCCGTGCTGCCGTTCATCGCCCTGCAAGCTGTCGGCCTGTTCCTGGTGCTGTTCTTCCCCGATCTGGCCCTCTGGCTGCCAAACCTGCTGGACTGAGGAGGTTGAGATGAAAATCACCGACAAGGATCTCACCCGCCAGGATGAGGATATCGCACCGGGAGAATTCGCGGACGAAGAACGCCGCGACGACCGGTTCGGCAACTGGCCGGAGGTTGCCGGTCTCGTCTTCACCCTCATCGTCATCTGGCTGACCTTTGCCTTCACCGGATAAAATCATGACGCACAAAGCCCCAAAAGACTTACGTTCCGCGCGCTGGTTCGCTCCTGACGATCTGCGCAGCTTCGGTCATCGCTCGCGGATGATGCAGCTCGGCTACTCGGAAGAGGACTTCCGGGACAAGCCGGTCATTGGCGTGCTCAACACATGGTCGGAGCTGAACACCTGTCATTCCCACTTCAAGGAGCGGGTGCAGGACGTGAAGCGCGGCGTCTTCCAGGCGGGAGGCTTTCCCGTCGAGATGCCGTCGCTCTCGGTCGACGAAAGCTTCACCAAGCCAACCTCGATGCTCTACCGCAACATGCTGGCCATGGAGACGGAGGAGATGATCCGTTCTCACCCGCTGGACGGCGTGGTGCTGATGGGAGGCTGTGACAAAACCACACCCGGTCTTGTCATGGGGGCGATCTCGGCAAGTGTTCCGATGGTCTATCTGCCGGCAGGCCCGATGTTGCGTGGCAACTACGCCGGCAAGATCCTGGGGTCGGGGTCCGATGCCTGGAAATACTGGGACGAGCGCCGGGCCGGCAACATTGCCGACGATGAATGGCTCGGGATCCAGGGTGGTATCGCCCGCTCGGCCGGCACCTGCATGACCATGGGGACGGCTTCGACCATGACGGCCATTGCCGATGCAATGGGGCTGACCCTTCCGGGCGCATCTTCCATTCCGGCGGTTGATGCGGGCCATCAACGCATGGGAGCCGATTGTGGTCGGCGCATCGTTGAGATGGTCTGGGAAGACCTGACACCGGATCGGATCATCACGGATGCCGCCTGCCGGAACGCCGCTGTCGTTGCGATGGCCACCGGCTGTTCCACCAATGCGGTCGTCCACCTTATCGCGATGGCGCGCCGGGCCGGTGTGGAGCTGTCGCTCGACGATCTGGACGCCCTTGGCCGGGTGACACCGCTGATCGCCAATGTGCGACCTTCCGGCAGGGACTACCTGATGGAGGATTTCTTCTATGCGGGCGGCCTGCGCGCGCTGATGAAACAGATCGAGGACCGGCTGGATCTCACTGCGCTGACCATCACCGGCAAGACGCTCGGTGAAAACCTGGAAGGCGCGGTCGTCTATAACGACGATGTCATCCGACCTCTCTCCAACCCGGTGTACCAGGAAGGTTCGCTCGCTGTTCTGCGCGGGAACCTCTGCCCTGACGGTGCCGTGATCAAGCCGGCGGCCTGCGATCCGAAGTTCCATTTCCACGAAGGGCCGGCCCTGGTCTTCGACAGCTACCCTGAAATGAAGGCGGCCATCGATGACGAGACCCTGGAGGTCACGCCGGACCACGTCCTGGTGCTCCGCAATGCCGGGCCCCAGGGCGGGCCGGGATTTCCCGAATGGGGCATGCTGCCGATCCCCAAGGCGCTGATCAAGCAGGGCCATCGCGACATGCTGCGGATCTCCGATGCGCGCATGTCCGGCACCTCCTATGGTGCCTGCGTGCTGCATGTCGCGCCGGAAAGCTATGTCGGCGGACCGCTGGCGCTGCTGAAGACCGGTGACATCGTCCGGCTGGATCTCGCCAACCGCCGCCTCGACATGCTGGTGGAGGAGGTGGAACTGGAGGCCCGCAGGGCCGCCTGGCAGGCCCCCGTGCCACGGTTTGAGCGCGGCTACGGTTATCTCTTCCAGCGACACGTCACCCAGGCCGACAAGGGCTGCGACTTCGACTTCCTGCAATCCGACTTCGGCCGTACCGCCGGCGAACCCGATATCTACTGAGGACATCATGAGCGACTACACACTTTCCGACGACACCCGCGCGAAACTGAAAAAGGTCTCGACGGCTTCCGTCGCGACGGCGCTCTACAAGCGCGGCCTGCGCAACCAGTTCATTCAGGGTGTGGTGCCGGTAGCTCCGAAAGACGAAAACATGGTCGGTCAGGCTTTCACGCTGCGCTACATCCCGGCTCGGGAAGACCGCAATCCGATCACGGTTTTTCGCAATCCGGACCATCCGCAGCGGGTTGCGATGGAAACCTGCCCGCCAGGCCACGTTCTGGTGATGGATGCGCGCAAGGATGCGCGCGCGGCAACGGCCGGTTCCATCCTGATCACCCGGCTGGCGCTACGCGGCGCGGCCGGTGTTGTCTCCGACGGTGGTTTCCGGGACGCGGAAGGTATCGGCGCACTCGACATGCCCGCCTATTACGCCAAGCCGTCAGCTCCGACCAACCTGACCCTGCATGAGGCGCTGGACATCAACGTGCCGATATCCTGCGGCGATGCTCCGGTCTTCCCCGGGGACGTTCTGGTCGGCGACAAGGATGGCGTCATGGTGATCCCTGCACATCTGGCCGACGAGCTTGCCGACGAATGCACCGGCATGGAGAGCTTTGAGGATTTCGTGCTGGAGGAAGTGAAGGCCGGAACGCCGATCATCGGTCTCTATCCGCCGACGAAGGAAGAGAACGTGCAGAAATACGAAGCCTGGCGACAGAAAACCGGGCGGTAGGGGGGCGTATGCTCTAACCAACCCAAAACCTCATCCTGAGGAGCCGCAATGCGGCGTCTCGAAGGATGGGCGGCACATTCCGAGCGAGCAGCCCATCCTTCGAGACAGCGCTGAAGCGCTTCCTCAGGATGAGGTTGCGTGTGTGGGGCTGCGGAGTTCGATTGAACATACCCCCAATCAGCCCCGCGTTCCTCCCGAGGCAAGCCTACCTTGCCGGCATGCCCTTCGCGCGGAAATGGCGTTTCTGGGCGGCGATGCGGAACTGGGCGTTGGCGGCGCCATAGCCCTTGTAGCCGCCGCGGCGTTCGACAATCTCGAAGAAGAAGCCTTCGCCGTAGGTCGGGCTGTACAGCTGGAAATATTCGCCGTTCTCGTCTCGGTCATAGAGAATGCCCGAGTTTTTCAGGTCGTTGAGGAAGTCTTCTTCCAGCCCGAAACGGGCATCCAGATCGTCGTAGTAGTTGGGAGATATCACCAGCGGCGTGAAGCCGTTGGCTTGCAGTGCCTTCACCGTCTTGAAGATGTCGGCGGTTTCGAAGGCAATATGCTGCACACCCGATCCGAAACCTTCCGAGATGAAATGCCCGGCTAGGGTCCTTCGGTTCTCCGCCCCGTTGAGCGTGATCCGCAGGCTGCCGTCATCATTTTCGATGGCCTGGCTGCGGACGAGGCCTGCCGGGTCGATGACATCCACCATGGCAGTCTTCTCCGTGTCGAAGATCGACCGGTAAAACAGAAGCCAGGTAAGCATCTCGTCATAGTTCATCGTCTCGGCGAGGTGGTCGATGCGGAAAAGGCCGGCATCACCTGTTGCCCCACCGTGACCAACCGGTTCGAACTCGATTTCCCACACCCGTGACAGATCCTTGCTGTCGTCGACGAAATGAATGACGCTGCCGCCGAGAGCGCGGATCGCTGGGATCTTCAATTCGCCCGGACCGACTGGCTGTTCGAAGGTTTTGGCCCCCAGGGTCTCTGCACGGGCAACAGTTGCCGAAGCGTCTGCAACCTTAAGGCCGATGTCACAGACATTGGTGCCATGCGAGATGTAGGACGCATGAGCGAAGCCGCGCGGGTCGGTGTTGATGACGATGTTGATGCCGCCTTGCCGCCAGAGTTCGACCTCCTTGGAAACGTGCTTGCCGGCCTTTTGGAAGCCGAGCGTCGTCAGCATGGCCGACAAGTCGTTTGCTTCCTTGCGGTCGGCGGCAAATTCAACGAACTCGATGCCTGCAACCGGTACCCTGTCGGGCATTTCTGGAACGGGGATCCGGATGCCGGGTTCGGTTCGCCGGACCTGGTCCATCAGGTAGAGCAGGGAGCGGTAGCCATCGACCGCAATGGATTTCGGCGAACCGCCACGGAACTGGTCGTTGAAGATCTCCAGCGACAGCACGCCGTCATAACCTGTTGCCGCAACGGCCCGCATGAAGCCGGTCACGTCCAGATCGCCTTCGCCTGGCATGTTGCGGAAATGGCGGCTCCAGTAGAGCAGGTCCATGTTGAAGTTCGGCGCGTCGGCCAGCTGGACGAAGAAGATCTTGTCGCCGGGAATGGCCCGGATCGAATCCGGGTCTATCTTGCGCGACAGGGTGTGGAAGGAATCCAGGATCAGGCCCACGTTGGGGTGGTCGGCCCTGCGCACGATTTCCCAGGCATCGCGGTGATCGTAGACGAAACGGCCCCAGGCGAGGGCCTCATAGCCGATGCGGATACCGCTCCTGGCGGCAAGGTCACCCAGCTCTGCAAGATCATCGGCGGCACGATCTATGCCACCAAGCGCGATGGGAGATACGTTGGAGCATATCAGCACAAGATCCGCGCCCATTTCCTGCATGAGGTCGAACTTGCGTTCGGCGCGGGCGAAGGTTCTGCTGCGCTGCGGCTCGGGCATGCCTTCAAAGTCGCGGAAAGGCTGAAACAGTGAGATCTCCAGGCCATGGTCGCGGACCATCTGGCCGACATCCTTCGGACTGCGGTCAAACGCCAGGAAGTCGTTTTCGAAGATCTCGACGCCATCGAAGCCGGCAGCCGCGATTGCGCTGAGCTTTTCGGCTAGGTCGCCTGCGATGGAGACTGTGGCGATGGCGGTTTTCATGGGGACCTTCCGTGGGTTCAGTAGCCCATTATGCGGGGCAGCCAGATGACCGTTTCCGGTACAAATGTGAGGAGGAGCAGCACCAGCACTTCAACGAAGAAGAATGGCAGTATGGCCATGGTCAGCCGAGCCATGCCGACCTGGGCGATGCCTTCGGCGACGAACAGACAAAGGCCGAGTGGCGGGGTGATCAGGCCGATCATCAGGTTGAAGATGACAAGGATGCCGAAGTGGACCGGGTCCACGCCCATGCCGACCGCAATCGGATGCAAGATGGGTACCAGCACCAGCATGGCGGCGATGCCTTCCAGAAACAGTCCGACGAACAGGAACAGGAGAATGGTGGCAATCAGGAACGTGGTCTTGCTGTCCACATTCAACAGCACCCAGTCGGTCAGCATGTTCGGAACGCGGTTGTAGGTCAGCAGCCAGTTGGCGGCAGAGACCGCAGCAATGATGATCAGGATGACCGCGCTGTCGCGCATGGCTTCGGAGAAAAGTCGTGGCAGGGAAGACAGCTTGATGTTTCGATAGACGAAGATGCCGAGGAAAAGCGCATAGGCGACAGCGAAACTTGCCGCCTCTGTCGGTGTGACGACGCCGAGCAGGATGGAGCCGACCACGAACACCGGCATCAGCAATGGCAGTATCCCGCCGAGAATGGCCTTGCTGGCCGGTTCCGCGGTCAGCCCTATTGCCTGATCGCCGTGATCGACCTTCACGGTCAGCATTACGAAGACGGAGAGGAAAATCGCCAGCAGAATGCCCGGGACGATGCCGGCAAGAAACAGCGCCGGCACCGAAACGCCGGAGACGATCAGCGCGTAGATGATCACCGGAATGGATGGCGGAATGATGGGCCCGATCACGGAGGAGGCCGCCGTCAATGCAGCAGCGAAGGGGCGGGAGTAGCCGTGTTTTTCCATCTCCGGAATGAAGACCCGGCCGATGGCGGATGTGTCGGCAACCGCAGACCCGGAAAGACCGGCGAAGATCACCGATGCCCAGATGTTGACGAGCGCCAGTCCGGCGCGCAGCCGGCCGACCAGCACATTGGCGAAGGCGATGATGCGGCTTGTGATGCCGCTTTCGTTCATGACCTCGCCTGCCAGCACGAACAACGGAATGGCAAGCAGGGGGAAGGAGTTCATGCCCTTGAACATTTCCGTTGCGACCACGCGCAGGGAATAGGGTGCTTCGCCATAGCCCATGAACACCAGCAAGGCTGCAATGATGGCAAGAGCGATTGGAACGCCGGTGGCGAGCCCGATGAGAAGGATTGCGTAGATCATGCCTGCACCGCCTTGATGGCCGAGATGCGTTCAAAGAACTTGAGAGCGGCGGCCACGGCCAGCAATGCGCCGCCGATGGCGATCGCATACTGCCAGGTGCCGACCTTGGCGACCCAGACCAGCGAGTCGATGCCTGTGGTTTCCGCAAGCCAGTTGCCGGCTGATTTCAGGCCCGAAGCGTCAAGGTTGCCTCGGCGAACGGCGAAGGCATGTCCGGAGAAGGCGAGGGCAACACCGGTTGCGAAACTGACCAGGTCGACGGCCGCGAAGAGTTTTTCACGAACGGAGACGGAGAGAAAATCGGTCAGCACCGTGAAGCGGATGTGCCTGTCCTGCAGATAGGCAAGCGCGAGACCGAACATGACACCGTAGATGGTCAGATAGATCGGCAGTTCCTCGCCCCAGGATACCGACTGACCGACCGTGTAGCGGCGGAGCGAATTGACGAAGATGATGGCAAAGACGAGGGCCATCGACAGGCCGGCTCCGAGCGCAAAGAGGCGCCGGGCAAATTCATTGACCGTTTTCATGTTCCAGGTCCTGCTTGTTCAGCTTTTGGCTATTCAACTGACTTTGATTGAACAGCCAAAAGCTGATCTTTTCCAACATTCCAGAACCCCGGGCGGCAAACCGCCCGGGGTCTTGACCGGATTACTGGCTCGCAGCAGCAACGGATTCCTGCAGGCGGTCGATCCAGACCGCATCTTCACCCAGTTCGCCGCGCAGATATTCAACAACCGCCGGCTGTGCCTTTTCGGCAAAGGCTGCGATTTCGTCAGCGGTCGGAGAATAGACCTGCATGCCTTCTGCCTGAACCTTGTTGACGCCTTCAGCCGTGCTCCACTGCTGGATGGAACGGCCCATGTTGCCGGCAATGCGCGCCGCACGGGCAACCACGGCCTGCTGGGCCGGAGTGAGCGACTGGTAGAACTCGTCGGAGATCAGGATGAAGTCGGCGGCGTAGACGTGGCCGTCGAGGGTCATGTATTTCTGCAGCTTGTGCAGGCCGTTGTTGTAGATCACGCCGACCGGGTTTTCCTGGCCGTCAACGACACCGGTGGAAAGCGCGTTGGGCAGTTCGGTCCAGGCGATCGGGGTCGGCTCACCGCCGAGGCCTTTCACCATTTCCACGTAAAGCGGAATCGGCTGTACACGGAACTTCAGGCCTTCCATGTCCGCAGGCGTCCGGATCTCGCGAGTGCCGTTGGTGAAGTTCCTGAAGCCGGTTTCGCCATAAGCCAGCGTGCGCAGGCCGGTCTGTGCAAGGCAGTGTTCGGCAAGTGCATCACCGAAGTCACCATCCAGCACGTCCCAGGCAATGGTTGCCGAAGAGAAGGTGTAGGGAATGTCCAGAACGGACGCGGCCGGGCAAGCCTTGGACATGGCGCCGGACACCAGGACGACCTGGGTCAGGTTGTCCTGGGCCTGGGCGACCAGCTCGTCTTCGTTGCCCAGCGCACCGGCCGGGAACAGTTCCACCGTCAGATCGGTTTCGCCTTCAACGATGTTCTTGAAGATATGAGCGGCAGCACCTTTCTTGGAGGCGGTCCATTCGTCCGGGTCGACATGGGCCAGACGGATAGTCTGAGCCTGGGCCGCGGCGGCGAGGCCGACTGTGAGAAGGGCAGTAGCTGCCAGGGATGAGAATTTGAAACGCATGACTTCCTCCCGTTTGCGTAACATTTTCAAAATGACCATTTCCGCTTTCGTGATGATGCGAAACCGGAAGGGGTTAAGCGTCCGCGGTCTCCCGCGGCATTTCGTCGAAGGCGTCGAACGTCGCCTTCATTCGGACCGGATCGGCACGCCGACCGGTAAAGAGTTCAAAGGCCCGTACAGCCTGGAACACCGCCATGCCTGACCCGGGCAGCACCCGGCAGCCGAGCCTTCTCGCGCCAGCCAGGAGTTCCGTTTCGAGCGGGAAATAGACGATGTCCGCAACCCACATGTCGGGCTTGAGCAGCGCGAGCGGGAACGGTGTTCCTGGTGTCTTGGCCATGCCGACCGGGCTTGCGTTGACGATGCCAGACAGGTTGGCGCAGCTTGCAGCATCAACGGTCGTGACCGGTTCCACGGTCAGTCCCTGACGATTTGAGCGGACCTGCCGGGCAAGTTGCTCCACGCGCACGGTGTCGACGTCGAAGATCTTCAGGTGCTGGACACCGCAATCCGCCAGCGCGTGGGCAACTGCAACGCCGGCTCCACCAGCGCCGATGAGAAGCACCGTCTTCAGGGACACGCCGATCATGTTCTGGCGAAAACTCTCGGCAAATCCCCACAGGTCGGTGTTGTGGCCAATGCGCTTTCCATTCCGGAACACGATGGTGTTGACCGAGCCGACAGCCGCCGCGTTGGGCGATAGCTGGTCCAGCAGCGGGATCACTTCCATCTTGAACGGGTAGGTCACGTTGAGACCGTTGAAACCAGTCACTTCGGCCGCGTGCACAATAGCTTTCAGGTTCTGTTCGTTCTCGGGAAGCGTATCGACATCGATAATGCGATAGACGCCGCGCAGACTCTGTGCTGCTGCTTCGGCCATGTGCATTTCCGGCGTCCTGGAACGGGCAATACCCCTTCCGATCAGGCCGGCCAGTACGATGTTGCTTGCTGCTTCCACCCAGGTTCCTCCCAGAAACCTCATTTGGCAGCCCCGTTTTCGGGGTCTGTATGGCTGGAGATCGCATCTCCTGATTTTCAAAATGTACTAACCAGTTAATTCAGTCAAGAGAAATGTACTGTCCGGTTAATTTAGGCTGGTAACCCGGTCCGGGCTGGTTTAGAAAAAGGCATGTCGATCAATGAGTCTGAACTGCCGGATAAAAATTCTTCACGGGGTCGCTGGAAGCAGGACCCGGAGGGAGTGCGTGCGAATATCCTGGCCGTCGCCCTGGAGGAATTCTCCGCGAACGGTCTTTCCGGTGCCCGCATGGATGAAATCGCGGCCAAGACGCGCTCATCCAAGCGCATGATCTATTATTATTTCGGCGACAAGGAGAGCCTCTACCTCAAGGCTCTGGAAGCGGCCTACAAGAAGGTACGCAAAGGCGAAGAACAGCTGGAGCTGAACCATTTGCCGCCAAGGGACGCACTGTCGAGGCTTGTGGCCTTCACTTTCGATCATCATCGCGAAAGCCCTGCGTTCATCCGTCTGGTCATGATCGAAAACATTCATCATGGCCGCTATCTCGAGCAGTCGGACGAGATCAAAAGCCTGAACGAAGCGGCGATTTCCCAAATTGCCGGCATTTATGCAAAAGGGGTGGCCGAAGGCGTCTTCCGCGATGGCCTGACGCCTTTGAGGATCCATTGGCTGATCTCGGCCATGAGCTTTTTCAACGTCTCCAATGCAACGACCTTCTCCATGCTGTTCGGTCCGGAATTGCAGTCGGCATCCGGTCAGGTTTCCCTCAAGGGCGATGTCTGCGAAACGGTAATGCGTTTCGTAGCTGCCTGATGTTCGAGCGCCAGCAAGGCTCTTCTTCTGTACCCACCTTCTAGTTTCCTCCCCCGGATCCGGAGGCTGCTCAGCCTGTGGCGGCAATTGACAGCGCTAAAAAAACTATATAACTAGAAATATAGTTATATTAAATGAGGCGCAGATGGATCTGGAAATTGCAGCGCAAGGGTTTGCGGCACTGGGCTCGGAAGCCCGGTTGCAGGTGGTGTTGACCCTGGTGAAAGCCGGGCAGGGTGGTTTGACGGTCGGCGATATTCAGACCCGCACGGGCATGCCTGCGTCAACGCTTGCGCATCATCTGAAGTTTCTCGCCTCGGCAGGCCTGGTGTCCCAGGAAAAGGACGGCCGCTCGGTCATCAACCGGGCAGCGTATGGCCATCTGGAAAACCTTGCCGGTTACATCCTGAAAGAGTGCTGCGTGGACGAAAAGGGTTGTGAGTGCCCATCCCCGCAAAAGGAGCCCGCCGATGTCTGATGCGATGAACAACCTTCAGCCGAGTGGCGGCGGCGCAAGCTGTTGCGCTCCGAAGACCGCCTGCTGCAGCACGCCGGCTTCGAAATGGTCTCTGAAGTCTCTCGCCGTTTCGAAATACCTTCTGTCGACCTGGACGATTGTCGTCGGCGGTCCGTTACTGGTGCTGTTGCTGGACCAGCCGCACTTCGTCGCTTTCGTAACCTTCGCACTCTCCGCCTTCGCGGGAACATTGCCGTATATTGCTTTTGCCGTTGCTTTGATCGCCTGGCTCAAGGCGGCCGGCGCAGAGGCGTTTGTCGGGCGTGCGTTCGAGGGACGCGAGACACAGGCAATCTTTCTCGCAGCCCTGTTTGGTGGTCTTGCACCGTTCTGTTCCTGTGAAGTCATCCCGTTCATTGCCGGTCTTCTGGCGGTTGGTGCGCCGTTGTCAGCCATCATGGCGTTCTGGCTGTCCTCTCCCTTGATTGACCCGCCGACATTGCTGATCACTGCCGGTGCTCTGGGATGGCCCTTTGCCGTCGGCAAGGCGGTCTTTGCGGTGGCGCTGGGTCTTCTCGGCGGTTTTTCCGTCGCGCTTGCGCTGCGTAGCGGCTTTCTGGCCAATCCGGTGAAAATCGGGGCGGCGACCGGTGGCTGCGGCTGTGGCGCTTCTGCGAAGACAGGGCGGCCGGTCTGGCAAATCTGGAAAGAGACTGAGCGCACCGACAAGTTCCGGATCGAACTGAAAGCCAATGCACTGTTTCTGATCAAGTGGCTGGCACTGGCGTATGTGCTGGAAGCAGCTCTCGTCACCTATGTCCCCGCAGACCTGATTGCGCAGGCTGTTGGCGGCGACGGGCTGGGGGCAATTCTTCTGTCCGCATTGATCGGCATGCCTGCCTATCTCAACAGCTACGTGGCACCGCCACTTCTGGCTGGTCTGATGGACCAGGGGATGAGCGCCGGGGCCGCGATGGCGTTCATGATTGCAGGCGCTGTCAGCTCGATCCCGGCAATGGCTGCCGTCTGGTCACTGGTCAGGCCGCAGGTCTTTGCCGCTTACATCGGTCTGGGATTTGCGGGTGCGGTGCTGTCCGGTCTTGTTTTCCAGCTGATCTTTTGAGGGAGTGACAATGCGTACGAACGTTTCTGTCACGGTCAGATCGGATGAGGCTCGCCACAAGCTGCTGGTGCCGGTCGGCTTGCCGACGCCACACCAGATGCCGGTCGGTTTCGAGATCAAGGGCGGAAAGCTGGGCCTGGCCGGAGAAATCACTACCGGCCAGATGGTGGCCGTGGTGTCGGTGGAACCCGGGGCAGACGTTGTGGTGAATTACGAATACCGCGACGAAGGGCCGGGCTATCCTGATGCAGTGTTTGCGCCACTGCGCAACCGTTTTACCCGGGCAGCTCAAGATCTCGTCTATGATGCGATCAACATTGCCGACAGTCAGCCCGACGGTCACGCTGCCATTCAGGCGCTCGTCAACGCGGCGGCCGAAAAGTTCCGCTATGCCCATCCTCAGGTTCGTTTCAACGAGGGGTGTGAAGAAGTGCCCTATCTGTCGTGCGGGCTGACCGAAGGGTCCTGCGTCGACATCAACACCTACCTGATCGCCAGCCTGCGTGCCGCCGGCTTCGAAGCCGGTTACGTGACCGGATACTTTTTCCCGCAAGAAAAGAACGGCAGCTGCGACGACATGCACTGCTGGGTGGTGACACGGCATCAGGGTGTGGTGCTGGAGTGGGACATTGCCCATCACCTGAAGATGGGCACACGAGAGATCTGTTGCGGTCTCAACCCGAAGCCGGGTGACCGGGTCGCGCTGGCCCATTCCATGGGGCTGACATTTCCCGAACTGGGGATCTTCTGCGAAAAACTGATTGCAGAGCCCGTCTGGCTTTCGCCGGACGGGCTGGAAAAGGCGGAGATCACGATCCGACGGGATATCGTCTGACGTCGCCAGGGGAGGAGGTCTCTCACCCCTTCTTGCGGCTGAAGACCATCTTCTGGTTGGCGAGGCGTTCCGGCGGGCCGATCCAGGCCCAGGCCAGAAGTGCCGGCTCCAGTTTGGACACGGTGATCCGGTGCATATGCTCCGGCGGGTTGAAGATCATCGACCCGGGGGCATAGACCCCCTGGTGATTTTCCGAAACCGCTCCTGAAACGCAGATATAGCTTTCCGATATGCCACTGTGCGCGTGGGCCGGATATGTACAGCCCGGTGCGAACAGGACCAGGCCCAGAATGACGTCCGTCGTCAGAACCGGTCCGTTCGGTCCGCAGATTTCCGCGTAGGCATACGTCTTGTCGAGGCCGCGCGGCACTTTCTCGTAGCCATACTGCCAGATGAGATGGTCCCGGACACTTTCGATGGCGCGCACCAGCGGAGCGGTTCGCTCCTGCTTGCCCTCGTCAAGGGCACGCCGGAGATGTGCCGTCACGGGTTTGTGGGCCGGGGCATCGAAGCGCATTTCCGGATCGGATTTCAACACCCGCCCAATTGCCTCGCGCACCGCGCGCTGATGTGCCCGGATCTTGTCGCTGCCACCGGACGAGAGGAACCGGTAGGCCTCGTAAAATTCCCGCAAAAGATAGCCCCAATCCGGGAACTCGGCGAGGCGGCGGCTAGCCAGAGGCTGTTCTTCCGACATGTTATTTTCCAGCACGGCTTGTCCTCCCGCACCCTGATCACGATCGGCCTGAGCCTATCGGAACGGAGCGTAGCGGCTTCTCTCTTTACGGCAACCGAAAATACATAACCGTCATGCGCGGTTTGCGTCAGAACGTCTCTTGCGCTCGCCGGACAGGCAGATAATCTGGCCCTCCATTCCGCAGGACAGAATTCATGACAGTTGTGATTGTTGGAGCCGGTGTTTCCGGACTTTCCACCGCTTGGGCCCTGACAAAACGAGGTGTGCTCGTCACGCTTCTGGAACAGGGGCCAATCCCCAACCCGCTTTCGGCATCCGGTGACCAGCACCGTATCATCCGCCGGGCCTATGGCGGCCAGGGCGGCTATCAGCGCCGCATCGGCGATGCTTACGCGGCATGGGACGAGATGTGGGACGACCTCGGTGAGAAGCACCTCGCCGAAACGGGATTCATGCTGTTGTCGCAGGAACCGGGCGATGGCGGCGAGGTCTATCGGGACGGTCTGGTCGAGGGCGGTTATCCGTTCGAGGACCTGACACCGGAAGAAACGGCGAAACGGTTTCCCTTCGTTGATCCGGCGACGATCCGTTATGGCGCTGTCAGCGACGAGGGCGGCGTTCTGCTGTGCCAGAAAATTGCCGCCGGAGTGCGCGACTGGCTGATCGCCAAGGGAGCTGATGTGCGCGAAAACGCACAGGTGACTGCCGTCGACACATCCGCGGGCACGGTGACCCTTGCCGATGGCAGCACGGTCTCCGGAGAGCATGTGATCGTGACGGCCGGTGCCTGGACGCTGGGGCTCTTCCCGAAGCTGGACATCAGCCTGACGACTTACCGGACCGCGGTTGTCTACCTGACGCCGCCTGAAGATCTGCGCGAGGCCTGGGAACGATCGCCGGCGATTCTCGATCCGGGCGGGCCGATCGACGGTTACATCCTGCCTCCGGTCGCCGGAACCGGCCTCAAGTTCGGGGCGGGTATTCACAAGTACAAGGCTCCGCCGAACCAGGATCGGATACCGGTTGCAGGCGAAGGCGAGACCCTGCGCGACTATTTCTCTCCGCCGTTCGGCCGGATCAAGGAATACCGCGTCGATGACGTCGTCACCTGTGCCTACACCTTCACCTCAGACGAGCATTTCTTCGCAATAAGCGAAGGCAAGACCACTGTCGTCTCGGCCTGTTCCGGACATGGCTACAAGTTTGGTGCCGTCGTGGGGCAGAAACTGGCGGAAGGCTTTACCGGCAACGACATGGACGCTGCGCGCGTGTGGCTGGAAGCACGCGATTAAGTCATCTGGCGTAAAAAAGAAGGCTCCGGCTTGCGAGATTGCCGGAGCCTTTTCTGTTTCGGCTAGTGCCGGGAAGATACCATCCGCATCATGATGCCATCCTTCAGGGCAATATGATGGTAGAGCGCTCCCAGCACATGCAGTGCGATCAGCACGATGAAGAACGGCTTGCTTAATTCGTGGATTTCTTCCGCAGTGTGGATGCCGCCGTACCAGGCCAGAAGTCCGGTGATCGGTGCCAGCAACATGAGCAGATAGAGCAGGCCGTGGACACCCCTGGCGGCCAGTTCCTGGGCTCTTGAAGTGGGGAGCGGGGCAGGGACGCCGAATTTTGCCCGCACCAGAAGACGGATGACAGTCAAGGCCAGAACGGCAATGCCAACCCAGATGTGGGCATTGGCCAGAAAGGCGGTTGCCGCATCCGGCACGCCGCCGTCGCGCAGCACGTGCTTCAGATCGCCCATGCTTTCGCCGAAGATCAGCTGAAACAGGATCAGGGCGGCGATCACCCAATGCAGAATGATATGGATCGGGCTGTAGGACGCTGGCTGTGTCGTGGACATGGCGCGCTTTGGCTCCTCGCAAAGAAAAGAAATGCCAAATATTAGTGCCATGCCAGGGCAGGCAGAGGTATCGGGGATTTGTACTATTTGGTAACAGGTCCAGGCGGTTTTGCGACAATTGAAACAAACGGACCTGTGCCCAGCGGTCAGGCGGTTTTTGAAGGACGGGAGGCATCATGCCAGCTGAGATCAGAACGCTGACGGGCGAGGAGTTGACAGCTGCGCTGAACGATCTTGCGCGCCTGAGGATATCCGTCTTCCGCAGCTGGCCATATCTCTATGAGGGGTCTCTGGAGTACGAAGCCGGATACCTGCAACGCTATGCCCGGACGGAGGGCGCGGTGATTGTCGGTGCATATGACGGCAGCCGGCTGGTTGGCGCGGCGACAGGTGAGCCGCTCGGTGCCGAACTGGAGGCTTTCAAGACCCCTTTCCTCAAGCAAGGACTGGATCCGGAGAACGTCTTCTACATGGCCGAATCCGTTCTGGATCCTGCCTACCGTGGCCAGGGCATCGGCCATCGCTTTTTTGACGAGCGCGAAGCGCACGCCAGGCGGCTCGGTTTCGGTGAAGCAGCCTTCTGTGCGATGATCCGCCCGGACACGCACCCGCTGAAGCCGGTAGACTACGCCCCGCTCGATCCGTTCTGGCGCAAGCGCGGTTACGAAAAGCTGGAGGGTGTCGTCGTGACGTTTCCCTGGCGCGATGTCGGCGAGAACGAAGAAACCGACAAGCCGATGCAGGTTTGGCACCGGAACCTGTGAGGGAACCCGGCAGCCCGCTGACCGGTGAACGAAGATTTGGACAAAAGAAAACCGGGGCCTGGAAACCAGGCCCCGGTTTTTTTGTTTCCGGCGCGTGGTTACTTCAGCGTCCAGCGGATGGTGACATTCGCGCTGATGGTTTCCTCGCCCGCCTCGATCGGCACATCGGCGGATTTGGCCATCATCATGCCCTCGGCGCGCATCATGTACGGGCGCGGCATTTCGGTGCCGGTTTCCGTGATGTCGGCAATGGCGCCGAGATCGACACCGGCAGCGGCAGCAAAGATGCCTGCCTTGTGCCGAGCGTCCTCGACGGCCTTCTTGCGGGCTTCATCCAGTATCTCGTCGGCATTGCTGACTTCAAAGCGGATGGAATCGACCGAGTTTGCACCGCTTTCGACGACAAGCGTCAACAGCCCGCCAAGTTTGGCCAGATCGCGGATCTTGACTTCAACGCCGTTGCGAACCTCATAACCGGCAATATCCGGCTGGCTGCTGGAGTTCTTGGAGTGATCGTAGCGCGGGTAGATGCCGAACCCCTTGGTCTGGATGTCCTTGGCTTCGATGCCGTTTGCTTTCACCGCTTCAATGACCTTGGCGATTGCGGCGCTGTTTTCAGCAAGAACGTCGGCAGTGGATTTGCCGGTGGTGACGACGCTTGCGGAAATGACGGCCATGTCGGGGGCAACGGAAACTGCACCGCGGCCCTGCATGGTGATCGTGCCGGCCGGTGCCGGGGAATCCTGCGCGACAGCCGGTGCGGCACTCACGAGCGCGGCACTGAGGCCAGCGGCCAGAACAGCCTTGCGCAGCAGGGAGACGGAGGGAAAAAGAGGGGCATTCATATGAACTTATCCTTGATGGAAACAGTTTGTTCGATGGCCGGACACTCGCTTGTGATTGCGGCAGCGTAATGACGGTTGTGTTCATCTGCCGTTCATCGGCAAAACCCGGCAGATGTCCTCGAAGGTCGTTTGAAAATCTTTCCCGGAGGCCTAACCCGTGCTGCCGGTCTTGCCCGACAGGCCGCCGACCTCGCCGGTCTGCGACAACAGAATCGCAATCGGCCTGGAACCTTCGAAACGGGCGCAGACGATCACGATCATCACCGTCAGCGGGACGCACAGAACCATGCCGACAACACCCCAGATCGCCCCCCAGAAGGCCAGCGACAACATGATGACAAGGCCTGACAGATTCAGGTTGGATCCCATCAGGCGCGGTTCGACCAGATTGCCGATGGTGAACTGGATGAGGCCGAGGCCCGTCGCAATCGCGATGAAGGGACCCAGCGTGTCGTAATAGACCACCGCCAGGAGGCTGGGAAAGATCACCCCGATCAGCGAACCGATGGTTGGAATGTAGTTGAGCAGAAAGGCAATGAAGCCGAACAAGGCCGCGTATGGCAGGCCAATGGCGATCAGAACGAGGCTGGTCAAAACGCCCGTGGCAACGGAGACGGCGGTCTTGATCGAGAAATAATGCATGATCGAGCGGTTGATCTCGGCCCGCATGGCAAACGCGGCTTCCGCCCGCTCGGGCGAAGGAAACAGGCGTTCGAACTTGCGGTCGAATGTCGACTGCTCGAGCACCAGGAACAGGACATAGATGAACACAAGACTGGCCGACCCGGCCAGCGTCGTCACCAGGCTCGCTCCCGCGGTCACCATGCGCGGTACGATGGAATCGGGCAGAAGGTCCTTCAACTCGATCGGATCATTAAGGTGCAGTTGGGTGGATGCCTGGGTGAAGAGTTCTTCCAGCCGCCGCTGATAGGTTGGTGCGTCCAGTGCAAGCTGGGTGAGATTGACGGTCACGATGTCGAGCACCACGGTGCCGGCAAAGAAGATCGTCAGCAGTGCCAGTGAAAACGACACCAAACGGGGCAGGCGCCAGCGGCCAAGCGGAATATGCGCAAAGACATGTGCCAGCGAGTTGATCATGTACCAGACGATCAGCGCGATCACGAACGGCAGGATGAGGGACCGCCCGACCACCAGCAGCCAGCCGATCATGCACACAAGCAGGACACTCAGCGTGGCGGTGAGAAGCGGTGATCGCATGGTGGCTCCGGCGGGCGAGTTTGGCTGGTCTGTTCCCCGGGCGACTCGTCAAAGGCCCGGCTGCCTCATTTAGACCCGATGGCGCAGGCGAACGGAACCGCTTTTTCCATCAAGGCGATCCAGACCTCCTGAGAAACGCTTCCACCGCGCCAGTTTCCCAACCTTTTTCACCCTGCCGTTGCAAAGCACTTGCCCCGGAGATTGGCCATGGTATAGGGAACCAGACGCAGGGCCTTGCAAAGGCTTCGCCCTGCCGTGGGCCTGTAGCTCAATTGGTTAGAGCCGTCCGCTCATAACGGATTGGTTGGGGGTTCGAGTCCCTCCGGGCCCACCATTCTCCTTAAGCTTTTGATTTCATTGATAAAAATTCAGTTCGAAGCCAGTTTGTACACCGGAACGTACTCTTGAACGTACACACGGGATGTTCGAACTGATGTATCTCTGGCGCCGTCCGACGGGTTTCTGTTTTCAACTACGGGTTCCAAAAAAATATCAGGTTTACCTAGGATCAACACCTCTCCGGGTATGGCTTGGTCCGATCGACAGGCGGAGCGCGTCCCAAATGGCTACAGTCCTTGCGGCTGAGGCGTTCCAGAGCATGGGGCGGGGCATGGATAGGAAAGCGCTGGAAGACAGCCTGAAGGCCTTGGGTGAGGAACTAGCGCAATTCGAGGGACGGCGACGCCGGGCGGGGTTGAAGGCGTCGCAACTCCGGAACGAGGTTGAGCACGCTCTTATTGATCCGGACAATCCGGGACCATTGGATCTGTCGAAATTCAAGCTCTCTCAGGACCTTGAATTCGCGCTTCAGTCTGCCGACAAGGAAGAGGCGGTTAAAAACGCATACACGGCAACTCTGGACCGTCTGAATCTCCTCAAGGGTGTTCTTGAAAAGGACCAAATCGCTGTGGAGGCCGAAAAGGTCGGTCTTCACAGCGCTCTCCGGACGTTTGCCTCGGTAAGTATGACACCAGTGGCACCGCAGCCGGTGCACCATGATCCACAATCCACTTGCGAGATGCCTGCTGCAAAACTGAATGCGCGAGAAATCACCGAGGATTCGCTTTTGAGTGTTGCTGCTCAAGTTGTTCTCTCTGCCCGTCGTGAGGCGAAAGGCGAGGATGCCGGTCCGGATCGTTACCAAGAGCGGTTGGAAGCGTCCCTGGCCGCATTCATAGACGTCATCGGAGACCTTCCGCTCAAGCAATATCTTCCGATTCACATACAGGACTTTGCCACCATTCTGGCTCAGGTGCCTTTGAACCGGTCGAAATATCCCGAGTTTAAAGGGTTGTCTCTCCGAAAAATCGTCGAAAAAAACGGCAAGCGAAAACCTCCGCTTCCGCATCTTGCGACGACCACGATTCAAGGTTCGATTTCGGATTTTTTAAGCCTTTGGAGCCGTGCGACGGCTGGTGTAGGCGGGGTGAAAGATCTGAAGGCATATCGTATTACCATGCCGTCGGCCGCGGCAAAAAGTACTGTGCGTGAAGGGCTTCCTGTTGAGCATCTGAACAAATGGATATCGGCCGCGGCGGAGCAAAGGCCGCGAGACGCCCACAAACGTTGGTTGCCTCTTGTTGCTATGCTGACCGGCATGCGACTGGGTGAAATCGTTTGGCTGCAAGTGTCAGACATAGTTGAGCAGGACGGACATACGATTATCGATTTGCGCAAACCGCTAATCATCCATCGCAAGGAAGTCGCACGGCGTCTAAAGACGCCGGATTCCAGCCCAAGGATTGTCGCCCTGCCGCCTTCGCTGATCGAATCCGGATTTGTCGATTATGCACGAGAAGTGCGAAAGAAGGGGTGGGTATTTTCTGCATTTCATACAGCGGGCGATCCCGCCGATGCCGCATCCAAGCAAATGATAAACTGGATGTCCAAGCTCGGGATTCACGAGCGCCAGCGGCAAACATTCCATAGTCTCCGCCACAACGCGAAATACTGGTATGATTTTCATTTGGGAAAGCGAATATCCGATCGGCAACTTGGCCACACACCGTCAGAGGTTGGGGGGAAATACGGTTTTCAGGTTCTTCAACCTGAGGAAATCGAGCGTGTCGCAGAGATGCCGATTCCGCGTGGGCTCGACTTAACGCCATTCCTCTCCGGGAAATAAGACTGTCTTCAGACATTGCACGACGACGTCGGCAATGGGGCCGATTTGGGACTGGTGGCTTCGGTGTTCGAAATAAGTAAAGCGGGCACTCACGGCGATAGGTACTATGGAGAATTTCAACCGGTATCGCCGCTACTCAGGATCATGTTGTTTTCGTAATCGATTAGGAACATCGCGTCCCGTATTCCAGCGGAACCGGGAACGAGAGGCTGCCGACAGGAAGGAACAAGGTCGGTCGTGATGGAGATACAGTGGCGCACATAGACTGCGAAACCCCGGCCGTATGTGCCGTCGGCCTAGCCGCCAACGTCGAAGTATTTCGTCTGCCAGCTACGCACTGATTTCCAAACTGGCTCTCAGTTGGAGCAATATCGCAAACAGGGGTCAAGTCTCTATGACTGTAACGAAAGGCACCCGCTCTCTCCTGACCAGCTTGGGTCCCAGACCCTTGAAAAATGCTGAGACTTCTGATGAACCTGCCAACCAGCCTCATCTCGATACAGTTCGAAGAGGAAAAAAGACGTGGTGTCACAAGGCAACTGGTGCGACAAGACAAATTTGACGACCGGTTCTGTCGTCGTTGGCGCAACAAGTCTTTCCATCAGCGTTGTCCGGACAAGACCGGACACCACCGCCGAAACTCCGGCGCCGACTTGTTTCCTCGTCCCATAAACACCTCCTGTTTCACAAACAGGCGCTCTCCACTTTGTCAGAGCAAGCCTAGGTAGTAGTGGAAGACATATCCAGCCTATTGTAGTATTTTGGTGGTCATTTCGTTCGTGTGGGGGAAGGAAAATGGCGCAACTGGTCTTTGTTCACGGCGTTTCAGCTAGGGATACCCAGGAGTACCGCGCAGCGGCCGTCAATCGCGATAGCCTCTTCAAGGAAGTGCTATTTTCTGGGAAAGAGATCGCTATTCACACACCCATGTGGGGCAAACTCGTACCCGAGATTCCCGAGAGCGTCTTCGATACCGATAAGGGTGTGGCGGCCTTTTCTCTAAAGATTGGCGCGCCACAGGGGGGGGCTGGGAGCCCAGCCCAAGCTGATTCCAACATTTCGATCGGCGCAGTTGGCAAGCAAAATCCGGTCGGGGCTCTCGACGCGATTTTATCCGAAGTTATAGACAGGGCCGCCAGTGAAAAACGGCTTCTGCGGCCTGAAGAACTGATTGCCTTCCGCAAGGCTGCTGATCTGATCGAAAATGAGAATGCGGCTACTGTCTTCTCAGGTGAGGCAAACCCGAAATCAATTTCCGATCAGATGAAGACTGGTCAGGCGGCCGCCTTCGGAATCGGCAGTTTCATTGCTGACGCGGCGACGAAAGTATCAGACCGAGTTCAGAATGCTGCCTCAACACTTGGCTTCGGATTGGTAAGGGATGGGCTCAGCAGCACGGTTGGCCGGTTCATCGGCGACGTCTTTGTCTATTTGAGAGAGGGGCAGCTCCGCGATGACATCCGGAGCGAGGTCGCTCAGTCAATTGTCGCTGCGCACCAAGCCACCGTATCGGGAAAGGGGCCCCTGATCGTTATCGGCCATAGTATGGGGGGCGTTATCCTCGTTGACATGCTCGCCAATCCGGCCGAAGCAGGACTGCCTTCAGATCTCAAGATCGGTGCGCTCCTGACCGTTGGCTCACAGCCTGGATTCTTTGCCTCTCTCAATCTTCTCGATAGAGCCGCTCCCGGCGAGGCCTATGCGAAACCTGCTTCTGTAGATCACTGGTTAAATGTTTTCGACCCAATTGATCCGCTGGCGTTCCGCAGCGACCCGATCTTTGCAGATGTTACTGATTTTTCGTTTAATTCAGTGACGGGTGTAACTCAAGCCCACACGAAGTATTTCCAGCGTCCGCAGTTCTACGCCCGGATTCGCAAGCGACTTCGCGATGTCGGTTTAATGTGAGACATCGCGATGACACTCTTGCTTGATCGTCACATAGAGGGCCGAAAAACACACGCTTTTGTTGTCGGCGTGGGAGCTTATCCTGAAGCCAAGGCGAACAGGGGAGTAACGGAGGCACTGAGCAATGTTCCGGATCTACCGAGTGCAGCCGACAGCGCAAAGCTGTTTACAGACTGGCTTCTAGAGAACCAGGATAGGCTTGGAGCCCCGCTTGGCACGCTCGAAGTCCTGATTTCCGATCCGCAATCCCCGGCCAATCGTTATCCATGGAACAGAGGCCCTATAGACGGCGCAACCAATGCGAACGTCAAGCAAAGCGGCGCGGAATGGTTTCAGCGGCTTGTGAAGGGAGATGGCGATGTCGCGCTCTTTTACTGTTGCGGTCACGGAGCATCGCATCTCCAGCAACCTGTTCTATTTCTTGAGGATTTGAACGAAGACCCCGCCAACACTTGGTGTCACCTCAATCTCGGCTATGTGGCATCGGCTCTTCGCAAATTACCCAACGTTTCGGCCGCATTCCTTTTTTCGGACGCCTGCGGCCAATACGTGCCCGATTTCGAGTTGGTCGTGCCACCACCCCAAGACTGCCGGTTTTTTCCAGCAAGTCCCTTTGGGACCAGCCGCAATCAAGTCTCGTTGCTCTGCGCGGCAGCGGAAGGTCAATTTGCATACGAGGGCACGCAGTCGGATGCATCTTCGATCAATTTCGGCCGTTTTACCCAAACCCTTCTCAAGGGTTTAAGTGGCTCGTCAGCCCGGCTCACGCGAACCCAATATTCAGTCTGCTCTGCCGATCTTCTCAAGGACCTCAAGTCCATTCGTCGCGTGTTCTTCAAACACTGGGACCCGACGCTACCCTTCGAACCGTATCAGGCCTTCACGCAGACAGATCCGCCTCCTATCGTTTATCCGGTTCAGTTCAAACTTCCGGTCGTCATTTCAACTGACCCGGAAGAGCGAAATCCGTACTATGGACTGTTGCTCAGCAGACGGAACGAACCGACGGCTCCATGCCTGCAAGATCGTGCTAGAGGCTTTGATAGCAAATGGGAAACCTCGGTTTCTCCAAGCATCGATCCGCTTTACGCCATAGCCGTAGACGACACAGCCCACTATGTCTTGCCGTTCCAGCCCAAAGAGCCGGCTTACGAATTATGGGTCCCGGTGCCATGAAGACGAGCTTGCATTTCGAAGCGCCCGACGACTTGTCAATCGGAACAGTCAAAATCACCGGAGCAGAGGGGCCCATCGCCGATTGGATCGCGACTCCCGACCGAAGGTCGTTCCAGCAGGATGATTTGAAGCCGGGCCTTTATACCGCCGAAATCGGACCTGCCGGTCTCGCACCGCAGTCCGTCTTCTTTCAGGTGCTGGAAGGTCAAGCCAACAACGTCATTCTTCCGACGTTCTCTTTCTTGTCGTTGTCTGGTAGCAATGCGAGTTATTTCGACACCAGCAGCCAGAAAACGAGCTCGGCAATCCCACGCGCGGCTAACTTCAGCAGTTTGGATCCGAATCTATACGAAGAACTGACAGCTGGTGTTGCGGAAATAGCTGAATCGACAGCCCTTCAGGAACTCCCCCGTAAATACGCGACTACGAAGCTGGCCCGCCGTGTCACGATCGGACTTTCTCAGGAAAGACATAAGCGCGAGTCCTTCGACCTGTATAAGGGCGTACCCCAACTCGATCTTATCGCCGGTAGGCTGGAGATAATTGTCCCCTGCGACGATCCCGAGGCAAGTTGGAAGGGGCGCCGCGTCAGAATGTCCATGGCAATCGAAAATGTGCGCATCGAGAGATGCCTGCTTCCTCAATATATTGGCGGCACGCGTATCACGATAGCGGCTCCGCCATTCTCCCCGGATGACCTTGAGCTTTCTGTACTGCCTGCGGATCCCAAGGTAAGGGCATTGGTCCGCGCACTTGATGCCGGCACATCGGCTGAAGCCGCAGCGGTCAGGGATACACTTTTGTCCGCTTCAGGGCCGGACAGATTTTTGAGCCAAACGGAGGACCCCTGGGCCGCGATGCTAGTCGGACTGCTCGCGATCCGTTTTCCGGAAGTCATACCGCCGCTCGATGCGGCATGGACCGAAAAACTTGCCAAGCGAGCGAGTTGGGCCTTTGACGCCTATGTTATTCAAGCAAGCCAAGTGCTTGCCTCAGTCGCGTACGAACCCCTCACAATTCCACAGGAGGCATATGTTTCGGCCGAAGATCTGTCTCGCCCGCGCACGAGTAGTGTGAACGAAATCGAGACTGTGGCAAAGGCAGTTGGAATACTGGCGAAGGCGCAAAGGACAGGATCTCCGTACTTCCGCTACACCAACCAAATATTTGGAGAGATGGCAGCGACCATTTCAGACTTCTTGAATGCGCACGTGAGCGCAACCGAGACACCTGATCAGAAAAGGTTCGAAAACCTGTATCGGAGATGGAGCGCGGACCTCGCTTTGCAGAGAGGAGCAGGGCCTACCTTCACCTGGCTTTCACGCGATCAGACTGTCTTGAAGGAGCGTCACATTCTGGTGCCGCATCGCAACCCGTCTGGAAGACTCCGCTCCAAGGACACGACGGTCTTGTTCGAAGGTGAGGTCAAGGCAGGGCAGATCTCGATCAGAGCGATGCCACCTTCGAGTCCAAATGACGGCCAACACATTTTGCACGAAAGTCACAGCACGCAATCGACGGTGAACCACAGCTCTCGTGAGCTGCCAATGCCTGCGCTCGCCCGTCCGCCCGGACCAAGCAATGATCCCAACAAGAACAGATTCGGAGGAAGGCGCGAGGTTGACGGCTTTGCTGTACAGGCGTTTTTCGAGCCGACAAAAAGCCGAAGTTGGATAAACATCGATCTGGTTGTTGAAGCCGGGTCCGAGAGGAAAGTGGAACTTTCGGACATCGCCTACTTCGTTCTCCATCCAACTTTCTCACCGCCGACAATCAAAGTTGCCTTTCGTGGCAGACGGGCGAAACTCAGGGTTCAAGCCTGGGGTGGCTTCACAGTCGGAGTATGGCTACCGGGACCCGGGATAGAATTGGAACTTGACCTTTCGAAACTCGCCACCGCCCCGAAGGTAATCAGGAATAACTAGATCGAGATTCCGAAGGAAGACCGGTTCACACTCCCTACCCGTTGCGAATTGCCGAATGACGTGGTTGGGGCCGCCGGCGGTCCGTCCGCTTTTGGCATTCGCGGTTCGAATAATTTCCCGACAACGGCGGTTGCATTGCGGCGCTGTAAAGTCCTTTTTGTTCATTTATCGCTGCATCGCCAGATCCCGAAATCAGACGATTCAGAACTAGGGCAATACACATCTTTCCACAGTTCGATACGAAGTCCCTAGACTAGGCGGACAATATGGGCATTTCCAGCCGAACGCACCGAGTAGTCATTCAGTCTTTAACCGACCAACGACGGGTGCGCTGCGATTTCCTGACCTATTAAGTCACGCGGAACCCGAAAATCGTCAGCCAGAGGTACGAGGCTGAGCAGCTTGCCGCAGTCACGCATCACCGCACCAATCTGGATTAAACGCTCCAACCCAACTTGGAGCTCATGATTAGAGTCGCTATCCGAAATAATAGTCGCACGTTCTGGCAATGCGCTATCAAGTCGCTTGAGTAGTGCCACTTCAGAAGCGCTTAGTCGGTACTCGTGAACGTTATCCGGATCCCGGCCATCCCACAGCGTTCCTCCACCGCCCGGCTCACCTTCGAGTCGCAGAAATGCCCCAGCTTCATAAGCGCTGCGCCAACGGGCGATAGCGTCTTGCAGCGCGCCCTCGCATTCTTCTGTGACGTACAGTGCCTCTCCGTCATAGTCGAATTGATAGCAAACATTCGCCAGCAAATCGTCCGCAACGGGATAGACTCTTCGCATGATTTCTCGCGGACGAATGTTTGTAATCCCAAAAATAGATGGGTTCTCGAAGTAAGGGCTAAACCGATGCAGTTGAAATCGGCCAGCACCCGATGGTGGCTGGAGATGCTGAAGCAGGTGAGTGCGGGAAATAGTCTCCTGCACGTCAATATCAGTCTCACCGGGCAGCCCATATAGTACGTTCCACGATACGCGAATGCTGTCCGTATGACACCATTTTAACAATTGAATGTTGTGATATGGTTCGCAGCCCTTTTTCATTAGTTTCAGTGAATTGCTCGACAGACTCTCCAGTCCGGGCTGTATCCACTCAATTCCCGCTCTCTTTAGCAATGTAATCTGCGATCGGGTCACGTTCGCCTTAATTTCGTAGAAAAATGACCATCCTCGATCGCTTTCCGCCAAATGGTTTAGCGTCGATTCATAAAATTCTTGCGGCATGATAAGGTCCACTGCGAAGAATCTCTTCACGCCATACTTCGCCTCAAGGCGATCAAGTTCGGCGACCAGGGCATTCGAATCTGAGGTGCGGTATTTCATTACCTCATGCAGCCCGCAGAAGCGACACTGGTTCTTCTCTCCAAACCAACATCCTCGTGATGTTTCTATTGGCAACCAGACAGCAATTCGTTCTTCCATTTCCAGCAACTTTAAAGTTAAAAAGTACGGGTCGAAGGATAGTCCATCAAGCCGTGGTCGCAGCAATCTAGGTGGTTTATGACCCTGCCCATTGTGCGTAGAACCTCGCTCTACAACACCGCCGAGGTCACTCACTATACCGCCACTCCTCATCCGATTTACTATGGTTGGAAGCACTTCCTCTCCCTCGATGGTCACGGCGTAGTCAAAATGGGGGCATATATCCAATAACGCTTTACCCATGGGGCCGGCGCAGCTTGTCCCTCCAATCACAATTTTGATATCTGGATTTTTTAGCTTTATCTGACGCGCAAGAACCATCGAAGCCGAGTTCTGCGCGATAGTTAGCGTGAAGCCGACGATGTCATATTGGCTCCAATCTGTCTCGGCTGCGACTTCGTCAATAAAGCGCTCAGCTACAAAGCCGATCGCCTTCCACATCGTGTCGACTTGCGAGAAGTTAAAAAGTCTTTCGGCGCCTATGTCGGCGGCAGACAATGGACTACCCCAATATAACTGAGAAAACACCGCTTCTCCCGCGGCGCTGTCGCCGCCAGAGATCGCGCTATACGCACTATGTCCTATTTCGTGGGAAAAGCGCAGGAAATGCTCGAACCTGTCACAAGGGATACCCGAATCCTCAAGCGCGCGCGCCAGCACGGCGAGTTGAATTGACGGAAAACTCGTAGACATCCAAGGCATGCTAATCAGCGCGACCCTTTTGTCAGCCATTTGGTATCCATCCCACTCTTGAGTTTCGGTAGGCGCGACGAGGGTCCATCCCCTCCATACGTAACGCGAAAATCAGCGCATCTGTCGACCATCCACTCGTTCGGGCAGCGATAATCGCGGCGGCGAGCATTGATGCTCTGTGCTGGCCGAAACTCAGTAGGACATCGCCAGTCCGGTGCTCGGGCTCTTCTGCGACTGCGATGCCGTCGCTCACCCTTCGCGCGAACAAAGAAGTACTTGCGCCGAGCCGCGGAAAATGCCGGTCAAAACGAAGATTTCGTAGCTCTCGTAGGCAAGAGCGCAACCCGTCCGCAGCGATATATATGACAGCACTGTCCGAGCGTCCTAGCCTCTGCGCACTGCTCACAACCTTTATTGAAAACTTCATCGATCGCGCATCTAGCGCCTGCCATATGTAGAAAAGGGAGGTAATCGATCGGCTGCTCTCAAGGTTCAGGTATACTCTAAACTGGACAGGATTTGCTGGGCCGTGCGACGAATGCATTACAAAAAAACCTGGACGAGCACCCGTCTGGAGGCAAGGAAACAGCAAAGAGCAATGCAAATCATCTTCGATGTGCCTGATTTGAGCAGCGCTGAAACGGAGTGACACTCCCCCACGGGTGAAATGTCCTCCGGCTCCGTCATTTTCACGCGTTTGCCGCTTCCATCCCAAACTTTCATAAGAACGCCCCCTAAATAGCTTCGAGAGCGCTCTTGTAAGGTGAGAATCCGCGCTAGAAGAAGCTCCGTTAAAGATATCCGGGACGATGAGGGTTGCCATCTCACGAACCCGGAGATGATATAGGCTATAAAGTTGCCGAATTAACGGTCCGCGTTCTTGCTCAGCGTTGAATCGAATGTGTTGACCATCTTCGACCAAAGCGGCAGGCAGAGTGAGAATGCCTTCAGTAGATAGCTGTATCTGTTCAAGGAATTGTAACAGTGTCGGCATTGGAATTAATCAACAATGCTGGCGGCTAGGAACAGGCTTTCGACATCAATCTTCGTGGGAGTAACGCCAAATGCAATGTTGACCTGCGTCTTCAGGGCCAACCACGCAGCAGTGTACGCAAATAGTTTCCGGACGTTCAGCTTATACGCCGCAATGTGCTGATAATGCGCTATTGCGCAATTAATCCATTTCGTCGGGGGTGGGCGCTGCATGATAATTTGACGGTAATACGCGCTGGCCACAAGCGTCGCCATGTCCCAATGGCGATCTCCTATGCCTGACAATTCCCAGTCGACGATGAAAAGACGGGTTGCGTCGCTCTCCAGCTGCAAAACGTTGCTCACTTGAAAGTCACCATGCACTATAGTGTCAGCGCACCATTCAGCACTCGTCGTTCTCAGCGCGTCGTTTAAAGATGGACTAATTTGAACAAGCCGCAAAAAGTGCTCGTTCAAGCCAAGGCCTGAGGCCATCTTGTCAGGCGTTATGTTCCCGTAGGTAGGGACTGGCATGCGAATGGGACGTAAGTTCTCGGCAAAGTGAAGGGGTATTTGGTGCAGGGTCGCCATAGTTTCCGCCGCCCAACGCGCAGAAGTGCCAGACTCCACAGAAAGATCGTGCTCAGCGAGCGATGCGGCGCCTGGTATTCCCTCAAACACCAGGAAATCATTATCGCCACCCACAATTAATGGCACCGAGGAATACACTTTTATCGAGGCGGCTGCTTCGATCACTGCACGAACATGCCTCTCAACGGCGAGAGTGAGATCACCAAGGAACTGCGATGTTCCCCTCATTTTTACGAACAGAACGCGACCACCTTCCTCGTCAACCGCTTCAATCAAGGCTGTGCGATGTCGGCCATCTCGCAGCCAAATAATCCGGCAAGGCACCGCGGGTTGCGCTTGCCCCTCAATTGCAATCCGCCTCAACTGCTCAACAAATAGCGGATCCAGTGGCGCATTACCGCCACGGGGCTCAAGCTCTGCGGTCACAGCGAACACCTGCCGTAATGAGTTAAATGGTGACCGTTGTCACAGTCGATACAGTGCTTGTGGTGCCCATCAACTTCTGATCCCCAGACTCAGAAGTCGCGCGCTCAATTTCTTTGAGAAATTTCTGAGCAGTATCTGATCCCGGCTCTGAAGCAAATGAACTAGCCGCTGAAGTAATTCGTTCAGTGGTTATCTTAATTTTAGCTTCTTTGGTCTCGGCTAAAACTGATTCAATTCGAGCCAATCTCTCTTCTACGGTCTCTTGCATTTCAGCCTCCCTTTAACGGAAACAAAAAACCCAACAGGTGCAAATAGTAAAAGGTAATAAATATCAAGAATAGTAACGCGCAGATAATTTAAGTGCAACCTAAATTTTAACACGCATTCGCTTGCAACGTAGATTCTCAGGCTTATGTAATTTCGCAGCGAAAATAAACTGTTGCATCCTAAGGCTTCACTATCGGCCTGCAACTCCATCAAAAGCGGCAAGCTCGTCAAAACCCTGCCAATCGACGAACGTTCGCGTTCCTTTCTCGCTGAGCGCGCAGCGACGGAAGCGCGCACGTGAACGGCGGACGAGGTCTATAGCGACTTTCCATTTGCCTCGACAAAGTTGGGTATTGCCGACGTCTGCTTTCAGCAACTCAATACAACAGGTGCAACGACCGTTATGCGGGACGCGAAGCGGTCATTGTTCGAGACCACAGCCTATGGTAGCTGTGGGCCGCAAGCGGTCTAGGTCGCGTTACTGCTGCTTCCGGACTGCTCGCCTTGTCGTGCCAACTCTCGTTTCCTCCGCTTGATCTCGAAGAAACGTTGCATGTCCGCCTCGCCATGACTTTCGCGGTCAGCGCCATCGTCCCAGAGAGGGAAAATTTCATGAGCCCAGGGCAATTCAAGCTGGGTCTTCCGCAAAGCGTCGTCATCACCAGCATCAAAAAGTGAAACATACCGGTCGATGAGCGGTTGTGCAGATGCCTTAGGAAACCTCCTGCTCTTGAAACTCCGGTTGAGCGTGTTGAGGCCTGACGCCCTTTTCGCTTGTCTTGGAAGATAGATATCCTGCCACTCGGCGTAAAGTTTGAGCGCTTTTTTCAGGTCGGATTGTGTCTGCTCCGGCAGTGCGCGATATCCGATCGTCGCCTTCAACGCCGCGATTTCCAGCACCGAATTGGAAAACGTTCGCCCTGACAACATGCGTCGGGCCCGGTTCAGTTGTGACTTTCGATTTCTCCGCGTTGCGTCTGACAGGCCCACAACATCACGAAGAAATTCATTAAACCCGAATCCAATCTCAGGAATTGTCTTCCCGTCATCTCTGTCCTTGATGATGCGGCCCAGTGCGGCCGCAAGGGGTGGGGGAACGGCATTCGCGACCGCGAGGGCGCCGGCGCTCCTGGATTCGGACACACCGGCCCAGTCATAGTCGTCCGGAAACCCCTGGATCCTTGCCATCTCCCGAAAGGTGATGGGTTTCAAACTTTTTGGAGAGGCGTAGTCCGGTTTCCCATTCTTGGACCTCGGACCGTGTTCTTCGGGGTCTTTGCTCCGCGGCTCCCTGGCCGAGCTGATAATCGTCAGGCAAGGCTCGTCGATCGACAACACGGTCCGACCCTTGCGACGCGGCAAATATACAGCCCTGGCATCCTCCGGATAGCCCTTTCCCGGATGCACGCCGATCCCTGTCCCGAAGACGTCCCGAAGTGTTGTCGGTTTTTTGGATGCGGCTTTCTTGATCGCACATGCGAGGAACCCGTCTCGCTCGCCGAGCCTCCCGATAACAATGAGACGCTCCCGGTTCTGAGGCACGCCATAATGCGCCGCGTTCAGAACTACTTCGGTCAGTCCGTAGCCGGAACTTTTGAAAATTTTCCGAGCTTTTCCATACATCACGGACTTCAAGGCGCCTCTGACATTTTCCATCATAACCCACTGTGGTCGCATCAGTGCGACAGCAGTGGCAAAGGCAATGGTCATCCGGGCTTTTGAACCCTCAATTTGGTTCCCGCTCTTGGAGAAATCCTGACAAGGCGGGCCGCCACAAATCATGTCGACCGGATAGTCAATGTGATCGTGAATAAAGGAGATGACATCTGCGAGGTCGGTGGATCGGAAGTGATCCATTGGCCGCCGTCCCTGAATCGGTCTTGGGCGTCGCGCAAAGTCTGCTTTGTGGTTGGCTCGATAGATCCGTTCCGCCGTGGACCAGTTATCGTAGGCGAACATAATCCTTATGCCCGCATCTTTGAGGCCAAGGGACATGCCTCCAGCACCACAAAACAGCTCGATTGCCCGCATCATCACCTCCGTCTGAAGGTGGCAACCTAGGGCACCAAGTCATAATGAAATGTTTCGTGACGGTCTGGCGGGATTTCACGTACCCCGATAGGGGACGTGGGAGCGCCACGACGCCGCGACAGCGCGCGTCTCACAGCGGATCGCAGATCCGATGAACTTCCTTGCTGATCGTGGCAACTTCAATTTGCTTCAACATGAATTCCTGCGGCGTGGAACATCTGGAGCATTCGGCCGACTTCAGTTGTAGCCGGGGTCGTTGTCGGCGTTCCCTGTATTTCCAGCACCATCTCCTTGAAGGTCAGGATGCGTATCGGATGCCCGCCAAGTACATCCCTTGTTGCACAACCTTGAATACAGTATGTATCGCAGTAATAAAGGGAGGGGCAATTTTATGAACCATTCAAGAATTTCATTCGGATGCGTGAACGGATAGAGCCAATGATGGTTCCCGAGTGGATGGGTAATGGCTGGGTGCTGACTTGGTTTACAGCTGTGGCTCTCGTAGTGAGTCATCTTACAGCGTATCTCCTGACCGACAGAAAGATCAGGTTCTGGCTCGCCTACTCGGCTTTGTTTTTGGGTGGCGCAGCACTTCTGACCAGTTTCCACTCCGCAGTAGGTGCGGTGAACTCTGCCAAAACTGAATTGCTAGCCGATAGGTTGCAGAGGGCTGGAGTGGACCTGATTAGGGATATCGCCGCATCCAAAGATTTCCTCTGCAATTTTAAGGGCATGAGGACGCCTTTTTCCCCGCCTGACTTTGAAGAGATAGAAACGCAACGCGCGGCCGCGTGTAATATGTTCAGGCAAATTAAGATGTACGCGGAAACCGAATGGAATAGTGACGGGGGTGCGTTTGTGCCGCCAGACGTCGGACTGGCAACGGTGACAGACCCCGTTTGGAAGCAATCCGCTGATCGACTAGGTCAAGTCACAACCGAATATCAAATTCTATTCGATCAACTTGCCGAAGCGCAGCCACAACCTTGGCTATTTTGGTCGGCCTTAGAACCCTTTATTATATCCGCCTCTTGGTCTTTGGGACTAGCGCTTATGATGTTTCGGCGAGGACGCAAGTGCGTGCGACCTAATCGATGAGGCAGGCATAACATCCTAACTTCGTGCTTCATCATTTGACTTGAACTGATCGATAGAAAGCGCGGCTAGACTGCTATCGGAAGTAGACTTGACACCTGTCTCAGAGTTGTTGAAGTGTGGTCTAAACCAAATACAACTCGTGAGAAACGCATGTCGACTCAACGGCAAATGTCTCCTCGCATTCAGGATTTGCGGGACGATCTAGTCAACCGGATGCCTATCCAAAAAGCACAGGATCAGGCGAAGCTCGCGAACGAACATATTACAACTGTTTTGATCCATTACCTGACATGGCAAGCTAGACTAATTCGCCCTAGACCGAGATCGGTCATTATCTGGCCGCAAGTATTTTCTTCGCCGCACTACCTAACGCATCAGGCAGATATTGAGCGATTAAAGAACGAGTTCGAGATTGGCATCGATCTCAATGCAGCCCTCTCCAATCAGGTGCGCAGGAACGTTTATGCGGGAGACTTGCCGACCAATACAGCGAACATGTCCAACGAGGAATGGGTCAATAAAGCCTGGAAGGGAAAGGACCGGATCCGTGTCCTCGTCAACGCGCACCACCTTCATCTTGGTGCTCGACAACCGGACGGAATGGTCGCCCGGACAGACCCGCTGCTTTTCGCTGGTATAGCCCCACAACATGTTTTCTTCCTGACTATCGGGGATCATTCTAGCTTCGATGATGGGAGCATTTCCAAAATTATGTGGGATGCTCTTGATGCTCAAGCCACGGTTGATAGCGGCGGCGCGTATTTGTCTCCTGGCGAAGGAGTGACTCTGGGTGGAACTCAGGTTGCCGACACATTGGCCGCAATAACGATAGTCAAAAAGCTGGAGGCCATAGACCGACAGCTAGATCAACATGGTAATGCTGACATGAGCATACGGTTCGATTGGGATGACATTGTCCTACAAGACAGTCATGGAAATGAAGTTGAGCGAATTGCGGGAAGGTTTTGATATTACCAGACCAACAAACCATCGGGTGGCGGTCGCTGTATCTAAACGAAGCGGCAGCTTATCAACACTGCGAATGAATAGGACAACAGGTTGGGCGAAAAAGACGAAAACATCAGCGGAAATCTGCCCACTGAAAGGCATTTGAAGACCGACAGCGGTGAGCCCCTGACGCCTGTTGAAGAGACCGCACGAGACCAGATCAAACATATTGTGGAAGGGCTCGCCCGCGATCATTTGCAGTCACCTGCGGTCAAGTTGGCGCGGGATTATCTCGACTCGCCTGCCGCAAAACTCATAAGCGACTTCACCAACTCGCCGACGCAACAAATCGCCAAACAAGCTCTGCTTGGGGTGAGGCCAAATTTGGGGATCGCTGCTGAAATCGCCGGCATGGAGGAGATGCGCAGGGCACTAGAGCCGCCCGCAAGCCTCGCCTCCCAACTTTCGGCGCTCAGCGCGATCACGCTGCCTACCGATGCGTTGATGATTAAGGCGATCGAAGGCATCCAGCCGGTTACCATCGATCCAGCTTTCGGCCGCGCCCTACAGGAAGCGCATAAGCCGTTGGAAGATGCAATGCGGCAGCTCGGCGGAATTCGTTCGGCCTTAAAACTTTTCGAGGAGCATCAGAGCGCCGTTCAGAAGTCGTTGGTCGCTTCGCTCGCTGGACCGCTCGGCGATATCGCCAGAACCGGACAATGGGTGAGCGCATTAGGTAAGATAAACACGTTCGAGTTTGCAAGCCTACTTGGCGGAAGTCTCGGCACTGCGGTCGACAATTTGCGCTCGGCAATAGACCGGAACTTCACTGGGGCGATCGCCGCGGATCAGGTGAAGATGAGCACGTTGCTCGGCCTCAACACGCGGCTTGAGGCTGAGTTTGAGACCACACGGCTCAAGATGTCGGCGCTCGCAGGGATCGGAGAGATGTTCGATCCGAGCAGCAACCTTCGGATGGACGCCTATCACTCACTGTTCGGAGACTGGCGCAGCAGCCCTGACCTTCCCGAGAAATTTTGGCACGATGCGCGGATACGCAAGCGCATGTATCGTGAGGCCGAGGTCGATGAAGGGCTCATAGCAGCGACTCCTGGCGTGGCCGTGGAGATCATGATTGAGAGTGGTCTTACCGCAGGCCTGCGTTCCGATGCGAATGCTGTAGCAGTGTTCGCGCTCGGCGAAGTATCGATGACAATACGTTCACGTGGCACACGAAAGGATGCCTATGCCGCGCTCGAACGGTTCGAGCAAGAACTGCGCGCCTACATCAGCCGGAAGCTTGAGGAGCAGTTCGGTCCCGACTGGTTCAAAGTGCGGGCTTCTAACCTGATTGGCAAGGCCAAAGTCATCCGTAAGGCTGCGATGGAGCGCGGCGAAACCTTCGCTCCGCTCATCGAGTTCGTAGAACTGGGTGAGCTCGCTGGAATCATCCTTAGCCCAAAGAATTGGGACGAGATTTTCGGTGACGTCTTTATCAATCGCGCCGCGTTCGATCACGATATGCAGAAACTGATCGCAGCTCGGCGTCCGACGATGCACATCCGCCCGATCGATGGCGTCCGTCTAGTCGAGATGCTGTGCGTGATGCAGCGACTGTCAGAACAAATGGCCGACGACGGCGCATGGAAAATCGCAGCTGAATCCGATCGCTGATCTGCTCCTGAGCGACTATTGAAAAAGGGGGATCCGTAAATGCGTCTCAAGGCCGTTATTCTCCAGAATTTCCGACGTTACAGGCAGCGAACTGTAATTCCGATCGATGGCCTCACTGCTTTCATTGGTCGGAACGATGCCGGTAAGTCCACGATCCTAGAAGCTCTAGATATTTTTTTTGAAGGCGATACCGTCAAAATAGATCCGGGCGATGCCAACATAGGCGGGGAAAGCGCGAACGTGCGCATCGGCGCGATCTTCAGTGACGTCCCGGCGGCGCTCGATCTGGATGCAGGGGCACAGACTACGCTGGCCGCCGAGCATTTGCTAAACTCGGATGGGGACCTCGAAATCATAAAGGTCTACAACTGTGCGGTCCAATCGAAGGTTGGTGCACCCAAGGTGTTCGCCCGCGCCTTGCATCCTTCAGCCGATGGCGTAGACGATCTCCTTCAAAAGAAAATCGCAGACCTTAGAAAGCTTGTGAGGGATGCTGGCGTCGAAGCCAATTGCCAACAGAACAACAAACCTTCGATGCGCCAAGCTCTATACGCTGCCGCCGACGATCTGGTGTTAACCGAACAGGACGTGCCGCTAAAGGACGAGGATGCGGGAAAGCTATGGGATGCGATTAGACGCCAACTCCCTGTCTATGCCCTATTCAAATCGGACCGCGCCAGCAGCGACCAAGATCCGGAAGTTCAGAACCCGATGAAGCTGGCGATCCAGAAGGCGTTGGCTGAGATCAACGACGATCTCGAGGAAGTCTCGAGGAAGGTCGAAGCCATGGCGGAAGAAACCGCCAGGCGTACCCTCGATCAGATGCAGGCAGCATACCCGGACATGGAGCTGGCCTCGGTCCTGAAGCCGATGTTCCGCAAGCCCAGCTGGGGTACCGTCTTCAAGCTCGATCTGGAAAGTGATGACGGCATTCCGCTGAATAAGCGTGGGTCAGGCGTTCGCCGGATGGTCCTGCTAAGTTTCTTCCAGGCCGAGGCGGCGCGCCTTCAACAAGAACGTGCAGACGGTGGTGCACATGGCGTACCGGTCATTTACGCGATTGAGGAGCCGGAGACCTCACAGCACCCAGACCATCAGGAACGCATTATTAGAGCTTTCCTGGAAATTGCACAGGGGGGTGATCAGGTTCTAATTACGACGCATGTTCCGGCTTTGGCAGGCCTTGTTCCAATAGAAAGCCTTCGCTTTGTGGATAGCGATCCAGCTACTCGTGACCAACGCGTACGGGCTGGCACGGCTGAAGTGTTCGGAGAAGTCGCCGCTAGTCTCGGTGTTCTGCCCGAAGCGGCCGGCCGAACAGGTATTCAGGTAGCGGTTGCTGTCGAGGGCTTTACCGATGTAGACGCCCTGATTTCGTTTTCCGGCGTCTTGGCCGCGGCTGGCGATCTGGATGGGTTCGATCAGGCGAAGGTCTTCTGGACCATCGGAGGCGGCTCGACACTGAAAGATTGGGTTGAGCGTCGCTACCTAGATAGCTTGGGCGTGCCTCAGGTTTTCATCTTCGATTCCGATCGGACTTCTGCCGTCTTGCCGCCTTCGCAGGAAAAGCTGGATCGGGTGGCAGAAATCAACGCCCGAGCTGATGCGACTGGCTTCCTTTCCCGCAAACGGACGATCGAAAACTACCTGCATACCGACGCAATAGGCCGTTTATCGAATGGCAGAATCAATATCGATGCTGCGGTCGATCCTGATTTTGGGGATATGGCGGGCGCCTTCGGGGCAGCACTTAACGCAGCGAAGCAACTCCACGGCGCGAATCTGGGCTTCGCGCCAGACGATCATTTCGGCAATAGGCTCCCGCTGGGGACCGGATCATCGAAATCGAAAAAAATCATTACGTCCTACATTATGCGCAATATGACGGCCGGCGAAATAAAAGCACGCGGTACCTACGTCGATCCGGATACTGGTGTTGAAGGAAACGAAATCGTCGAATGGTTGGCAGCGATCCGTCAGCATCTGGATTAGACGTCCCCAAACCGCCAAGTGTAGCACCGCTTCTACTGCGATGACGGCTAAATATCCCCATCTGCGGGAGAGCAATTTGAAGAGCGTCTCGGTTATCGGTGGCGCCCTTCACATTTTCGTTGTCCGGTCGCTCCAGAAAACCTTGTACCGTATGGGACACCTTGACGGAAGATCCGCCGACGGACAGCATATATGAAGGCCCCGGATCTTTGCGCTTGCAGGCGCTCCCCGGGGCATCATTTAGGACGAGTTCATGATCGCATTTGCAGACATGACCGTCAACCGGATTGCGGTTGATCGGTGAGCGCAAGGTTCGGCATAAGGCCGGACCGTCAACGCCCCAGTCTAGAAAAAAATTGTCAACAATTATCCGCTTCCAACGCCCGCGAACCACAAGGTGTAGTGGCTCACAGCTCAGCCGAAGTTTCGGCTCCGGTGTTTTGGGGTCACCACTCCAGTGCAGGCAGCGAAAGCGATGTAGCGTCAGTCCTGAGTTTCGAAACGGCGTGGTCTGAAGCGCAGTGGCTTCGGGAACTGCGGGCTGAGTTCAAGTCCTCAAAGCGCAGAGCAGGCCCCGTAGACCAATTTTACATCGACCGGGCGACCAGCCGGCGCGATGCGGTGCTACGCCGACTGAATGAGGGTTTCCAGTGTTTCGGCGAAACCGTCGGTGGACGGTATCGCGTCCCCTTCACCGAGCATGGCCTTCGCTCGGATGATTATCATGTCCTGCGCCGACTCGTTCACCTGACGCCCCGGACGTCGCATCTCCAGTCCGGCAGGGACAAGGCTGTAATGCTGGGAACTGACGCGAAGGTTCTCGCGTTGGACGAGCCCTGGCTGGTGCTCAACGGCAAAGTCCGAGGCGTTTTCCGGATCGACCTTGATATTACGTTTCGTGGCTGGGATACGCTCCGATACGAAATCGAGCAGCTGTCATTGCCGTGCCTGCCGCATGTCGTCGTCGGGCACGAACTCCCGGATGGGACGATCGAGCGGCCTCATGTGCTCTACCTCTTGCCGCATGGTTCAGAAGTGTGGTTCGATCCGGAGGATCCGCGCTGCCGGAAGGACATCATGAGCTTGTGGCGCGGCGTCCATGCCGGAATCACGAGGCAATTCCTGCCGCTCGGCGCCGACCCCGGCGCCCTGTCAAATCCCATGCGCGTCAAAAATCCATTGAGCCCCTTCTGGGACATTCGGGTTTGGAACGAGCAGACGTTTCCTGACATGGCTGAATGGGCCACTTGGGTCGATACTTCCACCTCCCGGGACGCAATGATCCGCGAAAGTGCGGAGAAGCTCTCCAAGCTCGACAAGAAAGCCTCCAACACTCTTTTCACGACCCTCCAGAGACGCGCATTCGACGTGCTGAGGGAAATGCGCTCGGCGAATAATCCGATCTACTTCGAAACAATTTCATCCGGAGACCGGGACAAGCTGGCCGAAGCCTTGTTTGACCGTCTTATTCCGGAAGCCATCTCCATGGCGCCGAATCCAAAGCAAGCCATGGCGATCCTATATCGCGTAACTCCCTTCGCGGCGGCGCGCTGGGACCCGGCACGGGCTTCCCGCGATGACCGGAAGGATCTGGGCGCCTGCGCGGCTGAGGTGATCGGTCTTGATCTTCACGAACGCCAAGTTGTCGGAGGGCGGTATGGTGCCGCAGAGCGGGCGCGGAAGTCGGTTCAGGCGATCCAGGAGGCGATCGCCAAACTGCGTGTCGAAGGGCGGAAAATTTCGAAATCCGAAGTATCCCGACGAACGGGGATGTCGAGAACGACGGTCCATGCACACTGGAACTCGGCACTGTCAGCTTGAGTTCCCGAACCGTCGCGAGTGTGAGGTCAGAAAGTGTTCAATTCAGTGTATAGAAAAAAAGCCAGACCATGCGACGCCAGCACCAGGCGCTGAACATCGACGGTCATTCAAACCGCTCGTCCCGACCTCGGTCAATTTCTGTTTCCAAGCTCCTCATTCTTTCGATGTCTTCAGCGAATCTCGCTCTTGCCTCGACGATGAAAGGCAGAAGTTCAGGAGAGACAAACGCCTCCAATTGGTCGAACAAATGGGCATTTGACTCCATTATTGCCGCCAAGGACCCAACGCCACCGCTCGGTCGGAAGCGTGATATCAACGCTTCCAGTACCCGTTGGGGCTCTCGCGCACCTCTAATCAACGCTTGAGCCGCCTCCGTCCATATCGGCATTCTAGTCTCTTCGGAACGACTAGAAAGCGGCACGACCGATGCCGCGATCGGATACCTCGCCGCGGGATCTACTTCGCACCATTCAATGAAAACAGGGCCTGAAATGACATACGCAGGATTACTTCCACGTCGCCCGACGTCCTTGAAAAGTTTTTGACCGGCCCTGATCTCCGCATCATCGCCTATTAGAAGAGCTTCCAAAACTGGGACGGGTTGAGTATTCAACAGCGCTCTCAACAGTCCATCGTTTTGGGTCGCAAAGGTTTCGTAAGCCGCCACGGCCTGCCTTAATCGTCCGGCGATCTCAAATGCGAGTGGCCCGCAATCTCCGTCCCGCAAACAGATCTCGGCAACCTCTCCAAGGTGACTGTCCCGACGCCGCTGGTTCCTGTCGAAGATTGCTCGGCGAAGCAGTTCTTGACCCGCCTCCAAGAGCCCTGGAGCATGTGCGCGTTGTACGGAACGGTCAGAGAAGAACCGCATCCGAAGAATATGGATGGCCACATCCCAGCCCTCAGGCTGATCCGCTATGAGGAAGAGAAAATCCCTGAGAATGCCGTCGTCCACTTGATCGGTGGCTCGCCCTCCAGCCAATATCGCGAATTTCCCGACTGGCACTTGTCCGGAGGTCAGAGCTCCTGTCAGACGCTCTACTCCACGTTCGTTGAGTTGGACAGCCATGTGTAGGGAGGGCAAGAACGGGACCAGTGCAGGTCGATCTACGGCCTGATCGAGAAACTCCTCAAGGAGTTCGCCGTCTCGTTCCTTCACCACCTGAAGAAAGCCCAGAACAACCCCGACGTTGCGGTCCGCTTCAGGAATACCGTCCAGCATTTCCAAAAAGAGGTTCCATACGTTGCGGAGATCCGGCGCAGCTCCGGCCAGGCCCCGTCCAAATGGCCAAACTCTTTCCCCTCCTCGAAGCAGGTCCGGAAGCAATTCAGCAAATGCTGGTCGGTCAAGAGCGACCGCCTCGCCAAGCTCTTGGCTCCGCCGCATTACGCGTTCATGTCCTCTCATGCCATCGTCTTCGGGATCGTCATCTCCCAAATCGAAGTCATGAAAATTGTTACCGAGAACAATTGCCCGCACTTGTTCAGAAAGGTTCGTCGGCCTCAGTGCCGCCTCAAGGGTCGAGATGCGGGAAATGAATTCAGGCGGCATTCCCTCCGCATCGTAACGGAGGACTTCCCGGCAAGCTAACCAACCGCGACGCCAGAAACCGTTTCCAGCGAACCTGCGAGCAAGATGGTCCAGTTGATCGGGTGGACAAGCCGACGACCACAAGCCACGCAGGTTTCCTGCGAGAGTGTCACGAAGTCTTTCGTTATGTAAATTTTCGTCAAACGCCAGACGTTCTATCATTCCCAGGGCCGCGGAATACCAGTGGGAGGCTTGTTCGGCATTCTGGGGTTCAAACCCGTAGTTCCGGGACCGAGCTCCGAATTCAAACTGAAACCCAGAACTGAAGTGGGTCGCCTCCAACACGGCATCCAACGCTGAAGCAGCTAATGCCCAAGCACTTTCGTCTGGGGATCGAAGCAATTCGTCGATAACCCTTAAGCGCTGTTCGATAGTGGCGTGCGTTCCGGATAGGTAGAGCCCGAACAGTGAAACGAAGGCGTCCGCTGCTTCCTTTTCGCCGTGCTCATTGTCTCCGTCGAGTGCGATACAGGAAAGAATGCGGACGGTTCGCTCGAACAGTTCCGGATCGTATGCGAGAGAACGCAACAAACTCGTGTGCCGCCGCAACACTTGTGGAGCGCCTTCGGGTGCACTATCAGCAACTCTTTCCAAGGCTTCCAAGGCTCTCGCGGGAAGGACCGGAGCGACGTTCTCGAACATTGCCCGTTTCATCTCGTTGAGAGATGCGACGTCTCCCAGCAGCCCTTCAGGAGCCAACCATCTTTCCACGACGGCAACAGCTTGTGGATGATCGTGGAGGAACATAATCCTGCGAGAGAAGGATCTTGCGAGGCGGTCATTCCCGCTTTCGAGAATCTTACGATGGATGAACTCGTAGGGAGTATCTTCGAGTGCTCGCGCAGCAAGTCGATTGGCTATCGCATGCGGCAGTACGGCGCGCCAAACACCACGCTCTTGCACAAGGTCGCGCCTGAGGAGTTCCCTGACATGACGGTACATCGCCACAGGGCCCAATTCGGCGAGCTCCCCCAAACGGACAAGCTCCGCACCATCTCCCGTCATCGTTTCCACATCGAATGAATAAACGAGAGAGCAAGCCTGCGCCGCAAGAAGCAGCGCATTGTTCGTTTCATTGCGTTGTCGGAAGAGCCGTTGGAAAAGATCATCATTTGATATTCCCGCAATTGACTCGGTTTGCTCGACCGTCTCGGCCAAAGCAATTGCAATTCGGGCGTTTCCGCCAGAGGCTTCAGCGATGGTTCTGGCATCGACCTGCGACAAGTGCGGGTATCGACGGCGGACCAAATTCTCAATCAATTCCGTGGAGGACGTATCCAGTCTGACGACTTCAGTTCCCTCCGGCTGGTCGTCGCGTATATCGTATTCAACGGTGAGCAAACTGATCGTACTGCCACTGCCTCGACATAGGTCCGTCAATCTCCCGTGCAGATCCGGGGTGCAGTTGTCGACGATGAGGATGGCACGCGCGCCTTTTGCCAAAAGGTCGGATGCGAGCCCCGTCGGTTGGGGATCCGGATTGTCGTTCATGTTTGCGTAAACTGCCAACGCCGGCGCCAAGGGACGTTCTCCCACTCGATCGTCGAACAGAGCCTGGACCAAGCGCGTTTTCCCGACGCCGGACAGACCTACCAATCGAACGACTTTTCCGGGCTCCGCGAGTGTATCCCTGAGTTCGTCCAAGGCGTTCGAAACAGGCCGGGGTTCTCCACGTTGGCCAATGTGAAGCCGTAACTTGTCATCCAACAGATATTCGGCGTCCATGCCCTCAGCGGTACCACTCCAAGGTCCATAGGCGCGCCAACCAGAAAACGCTCTCCCGATCTTCTCCTTGACCCAAGCGATGTAACCCGGATGTCGCCGGACCCAACTAGCGAGGCGTGTCCGGTCATAGAAATCGGTTGCGAGGTGGCCAGAGTTTTCTACGTCTTCAAGAGCCTCACGCATGCCTTCGGTGCGGCGTTCTTGGAGCACGATATCGGATGTCGAAGCTCCAGAACTTACAATTAGGTAGGCGCCGGCCTCATTCACAAGATTTTGGATCGAAGGCCGGATGAAACCACCTGGCCGCATTTCATCGATAATGTCCTGCCTCGCCATATCAGGTTTTTTGACCTGAATACCGGTGGAATATCTTGGAATGAAACCGTCAATTTCAGTACCGGCTGGCAATGCCACTCTGACGTCGATACCTCCGTCCGGCGCATTTTGATTGCCGCCATAGGTAACCGCAGAGGACGAAAGGCCGCGTTGCTCAAGCTCGGCCTCACAAAGCAGTCCGACCAGTTCCCGCAGATCGGAATCGTTCAGTTCAGCGATTTCATCAGGCGTGACGTCAAACATATTTCTCAGTCCAAGACTTGGGTTGCAACGAGGCAAAATAGCAGATTCGGCGTGCATCGCTTCCGTTGGGTGGGCGACCAATCGCCTGCGCGCAGTCGAGTGGCATTTCCGCCGGCGGTTTGCCTGGACTGAGATCCCGCGGAACAATTCTTTTGGAGGCCAAAGCCCTTCCTTCCGGAAGGGAGCCAGCAGCGGGCGGCAACTCCGTTACCGCCCGATCTGGCAAGGGGTAGGCAAGCCTCCCCCGTTGACCCCCACCAGGCCCCCTGCAAGCGCCGAGAAAAGGAGACGCCGCCGTGACGCCCGACGACATTACACCCGCCACGACGGCCGTTTCCCGCCGTCGTCGTTCCGAGACACGACAACGCACGGCGAGCGTGAGCGCCCGTCTCCTGCCCTCCGAGCGTCAAGCGATAGAGCGCGCGGCCGAGGCTGCCGGTTGCGGGCCGGGCACGTGGGCTCGCGAGACGCTGACTCGTGCCGCCGGCGCCCCGGTTCCGTCCCGCGGCGTCGCCCGGACTGAGCTCTCCCGCGCAATCGGGAAATGGACGGGCGAGGCAGGAAAGCTCGGCAACAATCTCAATCAACTTGCTCGCGTAGCGAACTCCGGCGGCCGTGTCGATGCCGCTGCGCTCGACCGCCTTAGGGCCGAGGTAGTCGCACTTCATTCCGCCGTCACCGCGCACGATGAGGGCGGATCGGAGGAGGCATGATCGCGGGCGTCGGGCGTCACGCACGCACGCGCCGTGATTCCCGCGCACTGGTAACGCACCTCCTCAAGCCCGAGAACAATCCGCGCGTCCGCATTCTCAGCGGTACGCTCGCCTCTGATCTTCCCAGTGCCGTCCGAGACATGGAAAGGCTCCGGAATACGTCGAATGCAGACGCTGCCGTTCTGCACATCTTTCTTTCTCCCTCCCACGCGATGTCTGACGACGAGCTTGCTCGCGCTGCTGAGATCGTGATCGGCCACTTCGGCGCCGAGGGGCATCCCGCCGCGCTCGTGTTCCATGATAAAGAGCGCCGCGAGGGCGACGGACACCGCCATGGGCATCTTGTTCTTGGCCGAGTCTCGCCGGAGGGTCGTGTCCTCGAATCCGGATTCGAGAGAATCAAGATTGAGACGGCCGCGCGGATCATCGAGCACGAGCTTGGTGAGCCTGCGACCCTTGGTCGACATCACACCAGCGCCGTCAAATGGCTGCGCGCGCACGGCCGCGCCGACGTGGCGGATTGGCTGGAAGCCGCTCACGGTCCGAATCCGGATCGGCCGCAATCCGCAGCCTCGCCCGACCGTAGGCAAGCTCTTGTCCGCCAGGGTATCGACTTGTCCGAAGCCCGCGCCGAGATCCGGGCCGCATGGAAGGACGGAGGAGCCGAGGCCGTCTGGGAAGCCGGTTACAGCATCGTGCCCGGGAGGAAAGAAGGACTTTGGATCGTCGCGCGTGACGGCATTGATATCGGTTCTCTGGACCGCATCATCGGGCAGAAGCGCGCCGAGATCCAGACCGCCATGGAAGCTGGTCCGGATAAAATCTCTCGCAAAGATAGCAGAACCGAAACAACTCAACGCAATATAAAGCCCGTAGAGAGCAGGCGCGAAGGGGGCGGGGGTGATCCATCACCCGAAAAACCGGCGTCTTTCCGCCTGGGGCGATCCGAATTGGGTCGGTCGCGTGATCCTTTGTACGGGCGAAAAAAATCCGGCGCCGAACTGGTCTCCGAAGCGGCTGCCGAGCAAGCGCTCAAATTTGCCGAGGGATTCAAAGCTCGGCTCGACGACCGCCTTGCCGTTGCTGCGGCCCGTCGCTGGATTGAAGACCGCCGTGCGACTCACAAGGGGGAGATCCTTGAACCCTCGCAGTCTCCCGACGACGCCGGAGCCCGCCGCGAGGTAGCCCGGAGCCGTCGCGAACTCGCGGTTCTCGACGCCGCCGAATCCGCCCTTCGCGCGGACCCGACGTTGGCGTTTGGCGGCGAAAAAGCTTTGATGGGCACCGCCCGTCGTCTGCGTGCCGAGCAGGCTGCGACGACGAAGGATGAAATCCGGACCGCGTGGAAATCCGGCGGCGTCGCAGGCATTCGCGCCGCTGGCTACGAGATCGCCCCCGGCCGGGACGGTTCTTGGCGCGTCCTCCGCGAAGGCGCACCGATAGGAACTCTGCACACACTGGCTGATGAGCGCCGCGCGGACATGCAGAGCGTGATGACGTCGGAGATCAGTCCCGACGCCGCTGTGTCAGTCCAAGTGCCCGCCGAACCCTTGGCAGCAGCACCCCGCAGCCGCTCGCCAGAAGCCGCATTCAAGGCCGCGACCGGGTTTCTCGATCGTCTTGAGACGCGCTTAAACGCGCGTATTGCCGATCTTGAACGGCCGGATACGCTCGCCGATCCCGCCGAGTTGATCGACACGCGACGTCGCCTGTCTAGCGCCGCCCGCGCCCTTGCTGCCTGGGAGGCGCAGCACGCCTCGCGCATCTCCGCCCTGCGCGAGGTGACATCCGACGGACGCCCGGAAGGCTGGATTGCTCTGCTGTCTGGCCGTGCGGCGCGATACAAAGTGGCGTCGCGCGAGCTGTCCGGGCTCTATGCCGAGCGCGAGCCCCTTTTGCGGCCTGTCTCAAAAATGCGCCGGGAAGTCCGGATCTTTGAGACTACGCAGGCGTCTCGACAGGCCGTACACGACGACACCCGGCGCCGTGAACTCGCCCGCCTGAAAAATGAACTGAAGCTACTCCCCGACGCCCGTGCCGTGCTGGCTGCCAATCCGGCGATTGCTCAGGGCGGAGGAAAAGCCCTCGCCGAAGCCGCGCGCCGACGCCAGGCCGAGCGCAGAGCGGAAGAGCGCCCCGAACTGGAAGCATCTCGCCGGAAGCAATCGGCTCCGGCTCCGGGTAGGTAAAAAGTGCTCTGGCTCACCAAGGGACATGTCCCCAGCGGCATTTCCGCAAATGCGCCGGCCGGCTCATCTTGAGAGTGGTCAATGTTTTCAGGAGCCGAGCATGCACGAGTACGATCTGACCGTCAGAGTTACCAGTCACGGCGAGCCGTTTCCGGCGCGCTTGAAAATCATCCGCCTGCCCGGGTCCTGGTACGCCGTGCTTTGGGAGAGCTCTCAGCGATATGCGTCATCAAGTCAGGATCAGACCCCTAAAAATGGCGGTTTTGCCCATATGAGCGACGAGGAGTTTTTCGAACGTGTCAGACTGGTTGTCTGGTGGACTCATGGGATCGCCTTTGAAATCGCACAATAAAAATGCCACTCATCGCGGCCGCAAAGACAGGCGTCGGGACTGCCGAGACCGCGCCCGGATGGCCGTCTTCATCCGCCGTCGGCGTGATCCGGCCCGCACGCTTTTGGCGTTATTATTGAGTGTTGTCCTGAGTTTTGCGCTCCGGCCCGCGCCGAGTTTCACGCGAATATCACAACATGCGAAGGGACCGAAGCCGAATGAAAGAATTGAAGAGAGCGCATCGCTTGCGGCAGATGTCGATGGACACACTGGTCAAGAGGGTGACCAGCTCGTCGTCGCACCGCGATCCCCTGGTGTCATACGAGGTCGTCGAAATCGACGATCGATTGCCGCCCGATCTGAAAACCTGGTACTCGTACATCCTATTCACGATCCGGGAACCGTGGCACCTCCGCGGCGGCCGCGGGGGTTCCGATGAGGCATATATCGAGCATTGGCGCGACAAGCGTGACCGACTGCACCCGAAGCTGAATCCGAATTACAAGCCTCCCCGGAAGCGTGCCGAAGATGACGGCGACGACGAAGGCGACGGTGGTTCTCCGGTATCTCCGCCCGGGCTGTGAAGTCAGGGAAGAAGATCGATTTCATTCTGTGACTCACGAAACGCCCGGCCTCCGGTCGGTCACTCGCTTCGGCGCTTGATTGGGAGCGCGCTCCGTTCCCTCCCTTCGGCCTACCGGAGTGCCAAAATAGGAAAGCCCCCGGAGTTTGGACCTCCGGGGGCTATATCGTCTGAGGACCTGTGCGGTTATCAGGACCCAGATGTACGTCGCTACTCCACCATGTCGTCTACAAGGTATCGCCGCAGCGCGTCTTCGGGAGATGAGGCGTCGGTCCAGCCAGTAAGACCGGACGAGCCACTGCCCACATAGACTAGGCCGGCGCGACCGGCTTCGTCGTGGTAGATAATGTGGATCGCGTTTCCGGTCAGGAATCCATCCGCATTCATTTCATCGGCCCTATAAGCCGTGAAGCCAACGGCATCCATTTCTTCGCGGAGGTTTGCATCAATGTCTGCAAGCGCGATTTTAGAAGGGGTGAGGTACGCGGTCACTTCGAGTCTCCTACCCAGATCCGATGGGGCCAATCGAGCTGCTTTCGCAGCCTCAGGTGGCCAGACCGTATTGATGTGCTGTTCGATGTGGCCGATGGCAATTTCGGCCATCTCCTCGCCAGTCCGGTGTTCCCGAAGGATGTCCGAACCGAGGACGACCACGCAGTCCATGTAGTTGAGTGTCGTCCCGCAAATCGCTTCGGCAGACTTATCGAGATCCGGATCGACCCCCATACTGCTGATGAATGTCCCCGCGACGTCCGTCATCGGGAGGACGTGGAACACCATGGTGTCGTCTTCGAGGATCGCCGCGACACTTTCCCTGTAGAGATCCGCCATTTCGATGGCGATGTCCGTTATGCCCGTGACGTCCGATGTCACACCATGTTGCCTGAGGTGAACCGCGCTTTCCGCAGCCCGGCGGGCATCGTCGGCACTGTCCTCAATGCCGACCGCAAGGGTCTTCACGAACCCGTCTTCACCGGGGCCGTCGAGCATCCAGATCCATCTCCGGCCACCTGGATAATCTCGAAGTCGCTCGACCCAGAGCTCGTAGATTCCAGAATCGGCGGAATAGAAATCTGGGCCACCAGGACCGGAGAGAGGTGCCGGGCGGGGAACACCCGGCGTCCAACTGGGTTTCATCGATCGTCTGCCTCACTGCTCTCTGGAGGCCTTCTGAACGTTCGATCAATTTGCACTGAAAGTTCGAGGCTTTTTTTGCGCAAATAGCGGTAGTTAGTTCTGCCGTGCCAATCTGCGAACTTCCGACCTTCCGGAAGAAACTTGGCAATTAAGGGGCCATCCCAGTTTTCCCGCATTCCGTCATAGTTAAGTTCGCTATGATTTATTTCGGAACTCAGTTTGAGTTTTTGCCCCGGATTTGGGAGTCGGCCTTCAATACGCTCGAATATACGGATGAACTCGGCGGGAAGATCCTCGTTGAGGTTTTGAAGATTGTTGATCGCCTGCCTTATTTGATTGAGTAGTTCTACTATCTTTTCGTCCATGGGACATTCACTCCAGTGTCCTGAGGGAGCCGGAAACCCGACTCCCAGCTGTCGAGGGATCAAGCAACGTCTTGGACGTTCGCTAGGCCTGCCTCGCTGTAGATCAATTTCGCGAGCCATTCTTGACCGAAGAACTCAATGACCCCGGCCGCGTCACTTACAACGGCGGCTTGCCGGGTGTTGCGTTCCCCCGCCCAGGCCGTGCAATTTTCGATCACACAAACGAAGTTGCCGGCGGCAGTTCGGTATAGCTCGAGCTCATCCCAGTTGCCGGTCTGACCGCTGTAGAGCCTGCTCTGGCGGTCTTGGCTGGATTCAACGGACGCAATCAACTCTCCCTGAAACCGCAAGTCCGGTCCGTCGTCCCGCTTGATGAGATATTCCCTAATATCTGCATTCATGAAGCCTCCTGTGCTTTCGATTTCGTGTATTCGTCGATAAATTTGACTTTCTTATGGTTTTTCTGCCTGAGCAAAATGTCAACTAAAAATAATTGTTGAAATGAATATTTTTTAGAAAGGCATTTTAATAAAATTTCTTCTCTGCTAATCCTTTTGAACTACATGAAGGATTCAAGTATTATGCCTTTAAGGATTCGAATACATTTAAAGGATTCGATTTAACTTCACGAAGGACTCGGTGCGCGGCTTGCGCCCGCTAAGGGCATGGCGCAAGGACTCGTTCAAGGACTCGAGCGCTCGCGAACCCGCCGACAGGGATTCAGAAAGTTGACAAAATGGGGTGGAGCGTACACACAAAGGTGCACGTCGGATCATCCGGCGCCGTTCCGGGTTTCGGGCCGTTCTGAAAAAGTAAATGAAATCAATTTGTTGCGGGAAGAGGCCCTAGAACTCCCTCCGGGCCCACCATTTTTCTTTTCTCCCACTTGCATTTGCCGGCCGAAGAAAGTTGGTCCTGTTCTGCTGATGTGCAGTCCCGGAATTGCTCAATCGCCGGCGTCTGCCTGGCGCTGTTGCGGCATTGGGGAGGACCGGCAGTTCGCCGTTCTCGATCACCGGTGCGGCGCTGGACCGGGATGTGGCGCTTGTCGATGCGGGGCTGAATTTCGGTGTGACTGACAACCTCAATATCACTGCCGACTAGACCGGCTCCTTCGGTGAGCGCCTGCAGGACCAGACTTTCGCGGCGAAACTCAGGGCAAAGTTCCAAGGAGGTAGGCATGGGTTTATGCAGTCTTGTCGATCCCGATAGAAATGGCTGACGGGAACGAAAGATGCCCCGCAATGCTGGACGAGGCCATGTTAGGCGCTTAGCTTTATTCGGACGGCCCGAGGGGGCCCCACGTGGGCCACATCGTCGATCAAGTCAGCCACGTGCTGCAACGATGAACGGATGTGTACACACTCGACGGGCTTCATGATCGGGCATGAACGGGAACGTGAGTTTGGCTTCCTACACGCAGGCAACAGGGCATTTCGAGAACGGCGAATTTGCAAAGGCGCAGCATGCCGTTTCCGCCTGCCTGCAGGAGATCTACGCGAATATTCATCGCTTCGTCATGAAGGAAAACATTCAAAACATATATGGCACGAAGGTTTCGGTGATTGTCGTTTCCCATCGGAGCGGCCTTGAGGCCTGCGAGGTTGGCCGGGGTATCGAAGATTTCATCCGCCGTCCGGACGTCGAATTGATTTTCGTCGGCAATGGGCCCGGAGCCGCTGAGGGGGCATCCGGCCCGTATGCTGACAAGGCGCGGGTGTTCGGCTTGCCGGGGAATATCGGCTGTTCGGCGGCGCGAAACGTCGGTGCCTATGTCGCGCGGGGGAGCTGCCTTCTGTTTCTGGACGATGATGCATCGACGGGCGTTGCAGATCTTGATCTGCTTGCCGGCACCTGTATCGAGCGCGGGGCCAAGGCTGTGCGCGGTCGCATTGCGCCGAAGTCCGGTGCCGGATTGACGGGCAACCACTACAATCTCGGTGACAGTCTGAAACCCGCACCGCCCACAACGGAGGGGTTTTCCGCCTGGCAGGCGGCAGCCTTCGAAAAATACGGCGGATTTGATCCGCTTCTGGCGGGGCACGAAGGCATGGATATTTGTTGCCGGATGCTGGGCGAGACGGATGCGAAGCAGTTCCTGTATCAGCCCGGCGCAGTGATGCGTCACGACTATGCCGGAGACGACCGGCAGCGGTTGCAGAAGGTGGAGAAGCTTCAGCTTTCGGACAGGTATCTTGCGTTCAAGGGAATCGACAAGGACCGGGTTGCCGTCGCCTTCAAGGAAGTTGAGAAGACGGATGCAGTCTGACACGTCAACGAATGCGCCATTCGCACGCGGGAACGCGATCAAGACCTTTCCGGGCAAACTGCATGGATAGGCCTGACGACACCTGGCTGAGCCAGCGCTTCTGTTCCAATCCGTTCGAGCGGATCGAAACCCAGCCGAACCAGGACATTCACTTCTGTCCCGCAGCCTGGCAACCGGCTGCAATCGGCAGTCTGTCTGACGATCCTGAAACCGCCTGGAACTCGCCCAAGGCCCAGGAAATACGGCGATCGATCCTTGCGGGCGACTTCTCGCATTGCTGCCATCTGGAATGCCCGCGTATCACAGGGCGTGATCTTCCAGCGCGCGAGGAGATCCTGTCGGAAAAAGACCCGTCTCCTGCGGTGGCCTACTATCGGGAGATCATCAAGACTGACAGGACCCGGCTGGACAAGCCTCCAGCCTGCGCCAGCCTCGGTCACGACTTGAGCAGCAACACCGCCTGTCCTTCCCGAGCGACAAAACCGGTTCAACTGAAAAAATACGATGCCGACCGGCTCGACTGGATCTTCAACGAGCCGTACGCGCGCTTTCTGGCGAAAGCAGACCGAATAACCATCGGCCGTGAAGGCGAACCTTTTGCCAGCCGGCATTTCCTGAACTTTCTGAAGAATTTTTGTCGTGTGGCAGAGCCGAGAAAGGCGCTGGACCTCCACACCAATGGCCTGCTGCTGACGGAAGCTGTCTGGAACCGGCTCGATCTTTGGGGGCATGTCGGCAGCGTTCATGTGTCTGTCGATGCCGCGACCCCGGAAACCTATAATGAACTGCGGCCAGGCAGGCAGTTGGTTCAGCTCCTGCCCAATCTGTCATTTCTCGGCCACTTGCGCAGGCTGAAAGCCATAGACACCTTCCAAATGGAGTTTGTCGTCCGGCAGGAAAACTACACAGACATGCCGGACTTTGTCCGTCTTGCGCGCCGGGTCGGGGCAACAGGTGTTCTGTTCCAACGGGTTCGCGATCAGCAGGTTCGGGAGGAAGGTGACTGTCCTGCGGTCGACGTTGCGGACCCTCGCCATTTTGATCATGAAGCGTTGCAGTTGATCCTCGAAGACCCGGTTCTGAACGCGCAGGACGTCGAATTGGTTGATCTGAAACTTGCTCCACGGCACAGGGACGTTTCCGGGGCAGCGTGTTCAGGCGCAACGCCTGATCAGGTTCGGCAAGGCTGAAGTCCATGGTGCATCATCTCATCCTGCTTTCATCGGGAAGAAGCGGCACGCATCTGCACCAGACGATGATGCGGAACGGACTTGAAAAGGCTGTCGTTCTTGGCGAGCTGTTCAACCCATCGTGCCCGTTTGGTCTTGAAGCCCAGACGCCGGACTTCATCGCAATGCTGGAAGAAGAAAGCGGCATTGAAGTCGATCCGGGCAAGGCGAGAGCGCTGGCCAACTTTTTCAGGGACGATCCGGTCTTCATGCTGAGTGCCCTCGCCAGGGTTTGCGACCGCCTTGGGCATGAGTATCTGTGCTATTCGATCCTGCCGAAGCAATTGGCCGGCAGGCCGATCGAAGACATTCTGTTCCGGTTTGACTGCTCCTGCACCTTTCTCACAAGGCAGAGGTTTGCCAGATATGTCTCTCTCGTAAAGGCGCGGCAGCTCGGGGCCTGGAAGTGGGTCGATACCACGTCCCTGAAACCGGAAATAACGATGGAAGGGTTTCTGGAAGACGCCCGTTCCACTGACGACTGGTTTCAGTTCCTGTCGGAAAGGGCGCTGTCCGCGGGGCTGGACGTTCGGCATCTTTCCTATGGCGCTGATCTCAACCAACCAGCCCGGACCGCCTTTTACAGCCTGCAGCGGAAGTATGAAGGCATCTGCGAGCTATCCGCCTTCGATTTCAGCCTGATCCCGGATTTCAAGCAGGAACGGGAGGCCGATCCTTTCCGGTCGATTGGCAACGGCGAGCATATGCGGGACGCACTTCATCAAGCTTCCTTGCTCGATTATGCCTTTGCCGAGCCCTCCGTCTTTTCAGCGGATAGTTATGTCTGATCCCCTTTCGGCAGCGATTGAACATAGCCTTCCGGCGACGTGCCGATGGTGAACTCGAAATCCGGCGACCAGCTCTCCCGGATGCGGGCTATCCGGCGTTGGAGATAGAGGTCCCAGTTGGCCGAGGCACCATAACGGGGAAGATCCGACGACATCGGCAGGGTTTCGAAAAAGAGGCCTCTGCTTCTGAGTGCGGAGAAGTACCTGGGCGGGCACACGACGACGATCGTTTCAAACGCCGCGAGCTTCTCCAACTGGCTTTTCAGCGCGTTGGACAGGTGATCGTCTGCCTCATCGAGCGCCCAGACAAGCGCGACTGTCCCTTGCCTGCGGTGTTCCGACAAAAGGGCGGCGTTGTCCTTCGTGTTGGTTTCAAGTTTCCGGATGCTGCCGAGGGCAACCCGTAGTCCGATCTTGCGAAGGTTGCGTTTGAAAGACACGGTTCAACGCTCCTCCAGGGGATTTGCGGGAAGCTGAGCGACCGCCTGCAGCAGATGCGCAGTCTGCTGCGCACCGTTCCACCAGCCGGACTTTCTGAGGCACGACCGAGCCAGCGATTGGCGGAAATCGGGATCGAGCATCTGCAAAAGATGGTCTCCAATTGCGTATGGATCCTCGGCAGGTGAGGTGAGGTTCCACCCTGCGCGCGCTCCATATTCTGCGCGAGCTTCCTGCACATCCATGATCGGGTTGCTGTTTGGAATGAAGATCGACGGCAGCGCGGCTGCAATGTTTTCGTGAAAGGTATTGTATCCGGCCGCGCAGACGGCAAAGTCGAAGGCTTTCAGATACTGCCCGAGCGGATAGACCTTCCGCATCACCAGGCGCTCATGGAAATCCGCGTGCTCCTCGAAATGAAGCGGGGACCTGACGTCGACCGCGATCACCTGCGGATGCCTGTCCAGAAACTCCAGCAGACGTGCCCGGGGAAGGGACATGTCGAAATTTGCTTCCGAGCCAAGTTGCACGAGACAAAGGATCGCGTCGTCCGGCAGGTTCAGCGCCCGTCTTGCGGTGGTTCTGTCAAAGAGCTGATCTCTTGGCGTCATCAACACCGGATCGACCCGGGTGACGCTGTTCGGGTTGGGGCGTGAATAGCCTTCGTCCAGGGGCGCGCAGAGTTCCCCGGGTTCGATGATCGCATCGAAGAAGCCTTCCCGGGAGATGCTGTTGGGCTGGGGCGTGCGCCAGAGGCCGCGCCGGATCCAGACGCTGGTGGCGCGGCCGTAGCTTTCAACCGCGTCCACGAAACCTGCGTACGGCAAGTTGCCGTCAAACAGTGTGAGGCAAGGCTTGTAGTGGCTGAGCGCCTCGCGCATTTCCTGAAAGAAATAGCTGTTCCAGGCTTTGAAATCCAATTCCAGTCTCTGCCGGAAAGGCCGGAATTCGGCTAGGTATCCCATGGATCTTGCGATTTCGATTGCTTCGGAAAGCGAGAAGAAAACGACATTCGCACGCGGGCCGATCGCCCTGGCGATGGCAAGCTGCCGGGAGAGATGCCCGAGGCCGACGCCGTTGGAAGTGATCGTAAGCACGACCGGGGCAGGGGCGGGTCTGCGTGTTTTCGGGGCGGGCAGGGCGGCGACGGAGGGTTCGGCGATTTTTTCGAATTTCGCGGTGAACTGGTCCAGGCCAAACCGCTCCTCCACAAATGTACGTGCCTTTCGGGAGGTCGTTTCATAAAGCTGAGGATCCGTTCGAAGCTGCTCATAGACCAGTGGTGCTTCGTCCGGCTCGGCATAAAGGCAGGCATCGGAAAAACTGGTTTCCATATAGCGTGGAACGACGCAGGGCAGTCCGGTGGCAAGGGCTTCGAGCACACAATATCCGAACGCCTCGATCAGCGCTTTGGAATGGAAATAGCTGTAGATGTCGAGCCCTTGAAGAAATCCGGAAATCGGTCCCTTCGAGAACGGCAGAACCTGCCAGTTGGACGGCAGGTCCTCGAACTGGTCCACGAAGCTCTGCGGCACGCCCATCATGCGGAAGGCAAAGTCAGTGGATTGCGGATAGCAGGTCGTAGCGACCGATAGAGACGGCCATTTGTCAGCGCTGGGGCGACTGTGGCGGCCGATGACCAGAGGGGATTTCGGTTCCCGGGATTGTTTCTCCGGATAGTCGGCCAGATCGATCAGATTGGCCCAGTTGCCCTGGTGAACGGCATGGGACAGGCCGTTCATCACAAGGTCTTCGCGCACGATCTCGCTCACCGGCAGGAGTTTGAGCGAGTGGCCATACCAGTCGGAGATGAGCGCCGACCAGTGATCTGCCGGAAAGGCACGTTGTCCGTCCCGGTTTCGTATCGTCTGGTGCACGACAAGGTAGCAGGCATCCGCATCGAAACGGGTTCGGCATTGCACCCGTTTGTCCAGCAAGGTCGGGTGATACAAAAGCGCGACCCTGGACCGCGGTCTTTCGTTCTGCGGAACAATGACGGTGCCGGTAGCCCTGATCTCGGCGAGCACGGATGCGTTCAAGGTCCGGTTTCGGGAAAAAAAGGGGGAACACAGCGGTATGATCCCGGCTTTCAGCCCGGCTTGATTGCAGGCGCGAAGATCATATTTGAGCGATGTGGACGTCCCGCCGGGAAAGCGCAGGTCGGCCAGGTAAAGGACGTCAAATTCCATGTGCCGGTCGGCCCCCCAGGAAATCCATCAATCGATCTTGCCGGAAATCACGATGGGGAGCCACCATAGAGCCGCCAGGACTCCAGTCCGCGGTTGAACAGAGGGCCCGGAACACCATCCAGCGTGCCCTCGTAGTATCCGGCAGACTGCAATCTGGTCTGGATCTCAAGGATGGTATCGCGCGACCAGCTGCGGGCGTCGGAGGAAATCTTCGCAAGTGTTTCGCCGCTGTCCACCGTCAATGCGGACAACAACAGTTTCGATGCCTTTTGTGGTGATTTGTCGGTGTGGAAGCCTTCGTCGTAAATTGCAGCGGCGGCAAGGGCGCCTTCCGCGTATCCCTGCTGCGCCGCCAATTCGAAATAGGCCGCGGCGTCTTCCGGGGTCTTGTAAATGCCTTCCTTGGCAAAGACGCCCAGATTGTAGGTCGCTCTGGCGGCGCCTTCCGATGAGGCATATTCCAGAAGAGTAATTGCACGCGGAACGTCGCGCGCGCCACCTGTGCCGTTATAGAGGGAAACTGCAAGGTTGATGGCCCCGTCGGCGCTGCCGTTGGCATAGGCGCGTTCGAACAATTCGCGGGCTTTCAACAGGTCCTTGGGCAGCCCCTGGCCGAGTTCGTAGAGGAGGCCAAGGCTGACGAGTGCCCTTGTGTCCCCGGCAGCTGCTGCCTGCTGATAGAGATCGACGGCAATCTTGGTATCGCCGGCGGCTGCCCGTGCCCGCGCGAGCAGGGCCTTGTAGTGCGGCACATCCGGATAGTCCTTGACGGCCTGCTCGCAGGAATGAATGGCCGCCCCGGAGTTCTTTGCCAGAAGGTTGAGAGAGACGCCCCGGTAGATGACGGTTGAATCGTTCGGGTGTGTGGCGAACCGCCTGCACAGTTCGGATTGCGTCAGATTGTTCGGATTGTCGGGCATCATCTGGGTGACAAGCGTTTTGGCCTGCTCCAGATATTGCCCGTCCGGAAATCGCTCGATGTAATATTGCAGCAGGGCCCGGTTACGGGAGGCCAGGGCGTTGGACCAGATTTCCTCTTCCAGACTTGCGAGGCCGACCGATGGCGTCGGCAGGACGCCGTTCGTGTCCTTCAGCGCTCTTTCGAGGATCGTTTGCGCTTCATCGACAAACCTGCCTTCCGGATAGCGCTGCAGGTACAGCTGGATCAGCCTTGGATCTTCCTGCTGCACCGACAGCTTCCACAGGCCCGCTTCCAGGTCGCCGTCCGACTCCGGACCCGGCTTGAAATAGAAATCGGGTTTGACCGAGAACTGCACGTAAGGCACCTGGGCGCCACCGGTTTCCTTGCGTACGTTCTGGTTTACGTCCGCCAGCACGGACAGGACCTCGCGTCCGGAGGAGTGCATGTAGGACAGGAGCGCCGTCGCGTAGGGACTGTTGTCACCCGCGCCATCATAGGCAACCTTGCCCGGTTGTGTGGCGTAGCCGATCAGAAACCCGCTGACATCCGGCGGTGGTGCCAGGCCCACTTCCAGGCTCTTGATGCGATCCTGAAACGGATTGTTCTGGCAGGCGTCCAGGAAGACCATCTTGAAGGCGCTGCTGCGCCCGACAAGCTTGAGCAGCTCATCGAAATGAATGCTGTCGCTGACAAGCGTATCGATGTCACTGATCCGTGAATCAACCGGAATGAGATAGTTCTTGCCCGCCAGTTGAACGCCATGCCCGGCGTAATAGACCAGCACGACGTTCGCGTTGCGCCGAATGGTTGCCTGGGAGAACGCTTCGGCCTTCTTCAAGAAGTCCTCCTGCGTTGCATCCAGGATCAAGGTGACGTCGAAGCGAAGGGTCTGCAGGGTTGCAGCGATACTCTCCGCATCATTACGCGCATTGGGGAGTTTCTCGCCATTGTAGTTGGAATTGCCGACGATCAGCGCCATACGCGTGTCGGGTACAAGCTGCTGGGCTCGTGAGGTTTCAGGTAAGGAAACCGAGACAACGAGTATCAGGCCTGACAGAAGCAGGACCTTCTCGAGAAGTTGCCGGACCAAATGCAATTTCATGGTTTGGAACCGCATTCCGATCAAATTGAAATCATGGACGCCAGATTGACTTCGACCGCCGCGATGGTCTCGGTCAGGACAGCTCGCTGTTGCTGCTGCAGGTTCGTGATCACAGTGTCCTGGGACCGGACGATCTGAATACGCTGAACCTTGCTGATGCCTTCGCGAACCGCTTCAAGAGCTGCTTCGCCACTTTCGGCCTGCTCGACTTTGACGACCATTTCGCGAACAATCGGCAGGGCCGACTGTGCAACGGCGCTTCCGTTTTCCGCTTCCCGCGCCAGCCGATTTTCCAGATCCTGCAGGACTTCGGTAATGCATCGAACGGGTTCGATACCGCGCAATACCTTCTGCTTGCAGCGTTCACAGGCGTTGTTGACCCGAACACGGTTGTTCAGGAATCGCTCGAGAATGGCTCGTTCCCGGGCTACGGTTGTCGGTTCTCCGTCGCCTTTCGGAATGAAGAAAAACGGTCTGACCGCTTCCTTGCCGGAGCCTGCCTTGACGCTTGGGGATTCGCTTTCGTAAGCGGCGATGGTGATCGGCTTGCCGTTTGGATTTTCCAGCTTGCTGCCTGCGGCTGACGGGTCAAATGACTCATCAAAGGGCAGCATCGTGCTCCTTGAAAAAATCTGCTGTGCGTTCGAAAGCTGCCAGGACGTATTCTTGACAGGATCGTTCAGGACCTGGGTGCTGGCCTTGGCCGAACTTGTCGCGCCTGTTAGCCAGGCCACCAAAATAGACGCAATAAATGATAGGAAACCGAGCATCTTACGCTTGGTAATCTCTGCCATACTTCACCGAATTTTTTAAACTGACTTAGCGTTCTATGACACTTTCATCAGATAATTGATAAAATTTGCATTGTCGGCGGCTCACTACATCCTATCAAGTGCAGAGGTTTAGTGAAGCAAAAATTCGCGCCACCGCCTGCCCGGCGATCGGGCTTGCCGTCCCATGAGTCTGCTGTGAGAGCTTTGAAGCGGTGGTGACCAGACGTGTGTGCGATTGAATTTCGCAGGTGAAGCGTAATGCTCCGGTCGAGAAGGGTTTCCTGTCGCAAAACAACAGGATAGGGCAGACCAGGTGGCCTGCCCACTATTCGGGAAATGTCGTCCCGTTGCAATATGAAGGCTTATGGCCGGTGAAATTGCACCAGACGCTCCGTTTGCAGGCTGGTTCAAATTGTGGTGATTTCCGGTGCGTTACTTGCTCGACAGGAAATCTTCCGCCAGCTCCACCCAAAAACTCGTGCCGATAGGCAGGATGTCGTCATTGAAGTCGTACTTGGGGTGATGCAGGGGCGGGTCGCGATCGGTTCTGGCAGTGCCGAGCATGAAGTAGCAGCCGGGCCGTTCTTCCAGGAAATAGGCAAAGTCCTCGCTGCCCATGAACGGACGGGTGAGGTCTGTGACTTTTTCCTCGCCCGCAAAGCGCCTGGCAAGGTCACGCAGGTAGCCGGTCTCGGCCGTGTGGTTGATCATCGGCGGATAACCGCGCTCATAATCGACCTCGGCCCGCATGCCGTAGCTGGCAGCCTGTCCTTCGGCAATCATGCGGATACGCCGTTCCAGCTCGTCGCGCACATCCGGTTCCAAAGCTCGAACGGTCAGGCTCATTTCCGCCCGCTCGGGGATCACGTTGCTGGCGATACCGCTGTTGAAGGCACCGACCGTGATCACGGCAGACTGCAGCGGGTGGATGTTGCGCGCGGCGATGGTCTGCAGTGCCATGATGATGCTGGCGCCGCACACGATCGGGTCGGATGCCGCCTGCGGTTCTGCACCATGGCCTCCGTGGCCGACAACGGTAATCTTGCACTCGTCGGCAGCTGCCATCATCGGGCCGTCCCGGAAGGCGAATTGGCCGAAGGGCAGGCTCGGGTCATTGTGAAGGCCGAATACGGCATCGCAGGGGAACCGCTCGAACAGCCCGTCGTCCATCATCAGCCTTGCGCCGCCGAAGTTTTCTTCCGCCGGCTGGAAGATCAGGTGCACCGTTCCGTCGAACTGCCTGCGTTCCGAGAGGATTTTCGCGGCGCCGAGCAGCATGGCCGTGTGGCCGTCATGGCCGCAGGCGTGCATGACGCCGGGATGGGTGCTGGCATAGTCCGCCCCGGTTTCCTCCAGGATCGGCAGGGCGTCGAAATCCGCACGAATGCCGATGCTTTTCGAAGACGTACCATTGCGCAGGGTTGCGACAATGCCGGTTTTTGCCAGGCCACGCGTAACCTCGTAGCCCATCGCAGCCAGTTCACTGGCGACGTAGTCCGAGGTCTTGAATTCCGACAGGCCGATCTCGGGAATCGTATGCAGATGGCGCCTTGTGGCGACGATTTCGGGAAGAAAGTTGGACGACTGAACGGTCATTTACGCACCACGGCTGGGGATACGGTTTTCCAGGAAGCGGAACAGCAATACCAGAATCCCGGTGAGACACATATAGATCAGTGCAAGCAGCAGCAGAGGCTCATATGTGAGATATGTATCCTGCCGAACTCTTGAAATGATCGCATAGACATCGACCACCGTGATGGTCGCGACAAGCGGTGTCGATTTCAGCTGCAGCACGGTTTCGCCGCTCAAGGTCGGCAAGGCACGGTAGATGGCGCGCGGTAGCCAGATGCGGCGGAACATGGTGAAGCGGCCCATGCCAAAGGCACGCGCGGCTTCCAGTTCGCCCCTTGGCACACCGGCAAACGCTCCGCGCATCACTTCCCCCTCATAGGCGGCAAATGACAGCATCAAGGCCGTGAAGCCATACGGCCAGGCCTGGCGCAGATAGGGCCAGAACATCGACTGCCGGATTTCCGGATACTGCGCGAACACCGAGCCGAGGCCGTAGTAGAGCAGCCAGAGTTGCAGAAGCAGCGGTGTGCCGCGGATCAATGTGCAGAAACCACGGGCCAGCCAGGCGAGCGGTCTTGGTCCGGTGACCTGGACAAGGCCCAGGCCTATGGCAAGGAGAAAGCCGACGGCTGCCGTCGAAAACAGCAGAAACAATGTTTCCCAGATGCCGTGGAGGAGCTTCCATTGGTATTTCGGCAACCAGTCCCACCTCAGGAACCAGATCGCGCAGAAGACGATGCCTGCGAAGACGGCAAGCAGGAAGATCCTGTGCGGTTCCAGCAGCCGGCGTGGCGGCGGCGGAACATAGGCGGGCATTGTGATCTTGGTTTCGCTCATCTCACACAGGCCCCGCAATGCCGCGCCTTGCGCGTTTTTCGATATGGGCGATGACGCGGTTCGAAACCAGCGTCAGCGTGAGATACATCACGCCGGCGGCGCAATAGAACAGCATGTAGGCCTTGGTGCTGCCGGCTGCCTGGCGGGTCACAAGCGTCAGTTCCGAGAAGCCGACCACGGCCAGAAGGGCAGTATCCTTGGTGGCGATGAGCCAGAGATTTGAAAGACCCGGAATGGCATAGGGCAACATGGCCGGCAAGGTGATGCGGCGCAGTGTCTTGAAGGGCGACATGCCGTAGGCACGGGCTGCCTCTATCTGTCCGGGCGGTACTGCCTTGATGGCACCACGCAGGACTTCGGTCGAGTAAGCGCCCTGGACGACGCCGATGACGAAGATGCCGGCGGCAAGGCCGCTGATGTCGACCCTTGGCAGACCGACCAGCATCAGCAGCGAATTCACCGCGTCTGTTCCGGCGTAATAAAGCAACAGGATGAGGACAAGCTCGGGAACGGCTCGGATGACGGTGGTGTAGACCTCAAGCAGGTCGCGCAGGATCGGGCCACCGTAAAGCTTTCCGAAGGCGCCGCCGATACCGATCAGCAGACCCAGGCCAAAACCGCCGACGGCGAGCTGCAGCGAGGCTGCGAAGCCGGCGAGTAGAACTCCGCCCCAGCCCGGTGGCGACAGGGCGAGCAGATCGAGATTGAGAAATCCGGAAGGGGCAGCCATCGGCAGCGGTCAACCTTGCTTTGAAAGTGTCCGCCCGCGCCCGAGGGCGCGGGACGGTTTCCTAAGGGTGATCCGGCCGCTTAGCCGCCGTAGATGTCGAAGTCGAACCAGTTCTTGGAGAACGTTTCATAGGTCCCGTTCTCGCGGATCGCCTTGATTGCGGCGTTGACCTTGTCCTTCAGTTCCGTGTCGCCCTTGCGCAGGCCGACGCCAACGCCGGCACCGAGGATCGCCGGATCGTCCTGGACGTTGCCCTTCAGTTCGCAGCAGGCACCAGCATCGGACTTCAGGAAGGCGTCGAGCGCGATGGCGTCCGCCTGGACGGCGTCGAGGCGGCCAGCGGCGAGATCCTGGTTGGCTTCATCCTGGGTCTGGTACTGCTTGATCTCGGCAGCGCCTTCGCCGAAGTACTTTTCGGCATAGTCGGCATGAATGGTCGAAACCTGAACGCCGATGATCTTGCCGGACAGGCCTTCCGGAGTCGCGTCGAAATCGTCACCCTTGGCACCGATGATGCCGGTCGGAGTGTTGTAATACTTGTCAGAGAAATCGATGGCCTTCAGGCGCTCTTCGGTGATGGACATGGAGCCGATGATCATGTCGATCTTGCCGGATGTCAGGGCCGGGATGATGCCGTCCCAGGCAACTGGCGTGACGACGCAGTCGAGTTTGGCTTCCGCGCAGATCGCGTCCATGAATTCGATTTCCCAACCGATCCACTTGCCGCTGGAATCGGGAGAGGTGAACGGCGGGTAGGGCTCGGCTGCGACGCCGACCTTTACTTCCTCAGCCATGGCGCCGGTGAACGCGGTGGTGGCCAGTGCGGCGGCTGCGAATGCTGTCTTCAGAATATGTTTCATGCTGTTCCCCTGTTTTTTAGACTTCTCGTGCCGGACCTTCCGGCAGGACCTCCCCGCGAAACGTCTGCGGGAGGGTCTAGTTGATCGAGCTGATGAATTTCTTCAGCCGCTCCGATTTCGGGTCACCGAACACCTGGTCCGGCGGGCCCTGTTCCTCAATGATGCCGTTGTGCAGAAAGATGACGTGACTGGCGACTTCCCGCGCGAATTTCATCTCGTGGGTAACCAGGATCATTGTCCGCTGTTCACGGGCCAGATCGCCGATGACGCCGAGGACCTCTCCGACCAGTTCCGGATCGAGAGCGGATGTCGGCTCGTCGAACAACATGGCGAGCGGCTGGACGGCAAGAGCACGGGCGATGGCTGCACGCTGCTGCTGACCACCGGACAGGAAGGCCGGATAGGCATCCTGCTTCTCGTGCAGTCCGACACGGCGCAGCAAGGTTTCGGCGATGCCGACGGCCTCGTCGCGTTTCATGCCCAGAACGTGGATAGGCACTTCAATCACATTTTGAAGCACTGTCATATGCTGCCACAGATTGAAGCTCTGGAAAACCATCGCAAGCTGGCTGCGAATGCGCTCGATCTGCCTGCGGTTGGCAGGGCGCAGGCCATGGTGGCCGTCGTTTTTCAGGTCGATTGTCTCACCATGGATGGTGACCGACCCGGCGCTGGGCATCTCAAGCATGTTGATGCAGCGCAGAAAGGTTGATTTGCCGGAGCCCGATCCGCCGATGATCGCAATCACGTCGCCCTGCCGGGCCGTGAGCGAGACACCCTTGAGCACCTCAAGAGCTCCGAAACGTTTAAAGAGGTCGCATACCTCGATGGCTGGCGCCGCTGGTTCCATCCTACCGCCATTGCCCGGCCTGAGCCGGTGCACTGTTGTTTCTGTTCCCCGCTGACCTCGTCTTTTTTGCCGGTGCGGCGTCAGCTCTCCGCCCGGTAAGTGTTGTCAGCTTTGCACTTGTCTCGTAATTATTCAACCGTATAATAACGAAAAAATCGATGCCGGTGCGTCAGGCGACCGGAGATCATGGCGGAGGACACAAGAATGGCGCGGGAGGCGAAAGCGATGGCTGCAGCATGGTGCCTGACTTCGCCTGCGAACCCGTCAGTGCGCGGGATTCTGCCGGTCCGGAGCCTGTCATGAGCCGTCGTCCGTTCCATCGCGCAAGTGAGGCCGAGCGGCGTCAGGATCTCATCCGGGCGACGCTGGATTGCATTTCCGAATTTGGTCTGCGCGGTGCAACCGTTCGTGAAATCGCAGCACGTGCCGGTGTCACTCCCGGCCTGATCCGCCATTATTTTTCCAGCAAGGACCAGATGCTGCAGGATGCCTATCGGGAAGTCATGACCGGAATGACATCCACTGTGGCGGCGGCTGCCGATGGTGATCAGCAGAGCCCCAGGGCACGACTGCACGATTTCATCGTGGCCAACCTGACGCCGCCGGTTGCCAACCCACGGACGTTGTCGCTCTGGGCTGCGTTCATCAGTCATGTGCGCGTCGATCCGGCCTTTGCCGAAATTCACCTTGAGAGCTATCTCGCGTTTCGGTCTGTGCTGGAAACCCTCGTCGCCGAGGTGCTGGCCGAATCTGGTGAGCCACCCGATGCAAAGCGGTGCCGGGAGCTGGCAATTGCGATCAACGGCGTGATCGACGGTCTGTGGATCGAAGGCACGCTGGTGGGTCACCTCTTTTCCGAAACGCCCCTTCCGGGCGTTGCCATCCGGTCCGTCGAGGCATTGCTTGGCGGAATAAGCCTTGCCGCCAAACCACACTCAAACTGAGAGACCGACTATGCGTTATGCGTCGATCACCGACCGCCTTGCCCACCTGGGCTCGGGAAAATGGACTGTCCACATCAAGGCGCGCGAAATGGCGGCTGCGGGCGTTCCCGTTATCGAGCTGACGATCGGCGAGCCGGACATCCTGCCCGACGAAGCCTTGTTCGAGGAAGCCAACCGGGCGATGAGGGCCGGCCGTATCCGTTATTCCAACGGTCGGGGCGAGCCGGGTATCGTTGCTGCATTGACGGAAAAATATCGCAAGCGCCGGCCTGACGTGAACGAGCAGAACGTCCTGTGTTTCCCAGGCACGCAGACTGCCCTTTTTGCGGTGATGCTGGGCCTTGTGGAGGCCGGCGACGCCGTTCTGGCAGGTGATCCCCTCTATGCCACCTACGAAGGCGTTATTGCCGCGACCGGTGCGCACATGGTGCAGGTGCCGCTCCGCCCTGAAAAGGGTTTTCACCTTCAGGCGGAAGATCTTGAGAAGGCAGTCACTCCGGACAGCCGGGTGCTCCTGCTCAATACGCCGCACAATCCGACCGGGGCGACGCTGACGGCTGAGGAAATTGCCGCCATCGGTGAGGTTTGCATCAAGCACGACCTCTGGATCGTCTGCGACGAGGTGTATGAAAAGCTGATCTTTAAGGGAAGTTTCGCTTCCCCCTTCGACCAGCCGGCGCTGGCGGACCGGACCATCGTGGTGTCCTCTATCTCCAAATCTCACGCCGCCCCCGGCTTCCGGTCCGGTTGGGCAATCGGTCCGGAAGAATTCTGCACGCGATTGCTGGCGGTGTCCGAAACCATGCTTTTTGGCGGACAGCCGTTCATCGCGGACATGACAGCCATGGCGATTGCCGGGAATTTCGACACTGCCGAGCGCATGCGGGAGAGTTATCTGCGGCGGGCGAAGCTCATCATCGGGCATCTGTCCGGACACGGCGCCCTTAAGCCCATGATGCCGGAAGCCGGCATGTTCCTGCTGGTGGATGTCAGTGCAACGGGACTGGATGGCGCCACCTTTGCCGAAAGGCTGCTGGAGGAAAAGCAGGTCGCGGTGATGCCTGGGGCCTCCTTCGGCGATCAGGCGACGAATTTCATCCGGTTGTCGTTGACGGTAGCCGATGAAACGCTTTCCGAAGCAACAGACCGCATCGCGGCCTTTGCGGACAGTCTCGACGACGAGGAGAGCCGCAAATGGGCGTAGTGACCAAAACGGTCGGTGAGGCCCTGATCGATATTCTTGAAGCCAATGGCGTGGAAGCCGTCTTCGGCATTCCCGGCGTGCACACGGTCGAGCTTTATCGGGGGCTGGCTGCCTCCGAAATCCGCCACATCACCCCGCGCCACGAACAGGGGGCCGGGTTCATGGCGGACGGATATGCCCGCGTGACCGGGAAACCCGGTGTCGCGCTGGTGATCACCGGCCCGGGCCTGACCAATACGATCACCGCGATGGCGCAGGCCTATCAGGATTCCGTGCCGATGCTGGTGATCTCGGGCGTCAATGCACGTGCAAGCCTTGGCCATGGCAGGGGCAAGCTGCACGAGTTGCCGGACCAGCGCGCCATGATGGCGCCGCTTGCGCTGATGACACACACGTTGCTGGAGCCCTCGGACCTTCCGGCTGTCATGGACCGTGCCTTCGCGATCCTGCAGTCGCGGCGTCCGGGGCCGGTCCATATCGAAATTCCAACCGATGTGATGGTGGAAAAGATTGCCGTTGGCGACCTGCGCCCCTCAAAGGCCTGCGGCCCGCGGGCGGCTCAGGCACAGGTGCTGGAGCTTGCCGAAAAATGTCGCAAGGCCCAGCGCCCGGCAGTCCTGTGCGGTGGCGGTTCTGTTGCTGCCGCAGACAAGATCCGTTTGCTGGCGGAGCGAATTGATGCGCCGCTGATCACCACCGTCAACGCGCGGGGCATGTTTGCGGGACATCCGCTCTCCGTTCCGGCCAGCCCAAGCCTTGCCGCCGTCCGCGACCTGCTTGCAGCCTCCGATCTGGTGATTGCGCTCGGTACGCAGATGGGACAGACGGATTACGACATGTATGCCGATGGCGGCTTTCCGGAGCTTGCCGATCTGGTGCGGGTGGACATCGATGCAGACCAGCTTGCCCGGGGGCCTGAGGCTGCGCTGCCGGTTCTCTCCAGTGTCGACCAGTTGCTGGACGACCTTCTGCCGCTGCTTGAAGGTCCCGGTACGGCGGCGGACGGTGCTGAACGGGCCAAGGCTTGCCGAGAGGCGGTTTCAACCTGGTTGAGCCCCAAGATGCAGGCGGAAATCGGCGTTCTGGAGACGATCCGCGAAACGCTGCCCGGCTGCATCATCGTCGGCGACAGCACGCAGGCCATCTATTCCGGCAACTTGTCCTTTGAAGCAGGCCGGCCGCATGGCTGGTTCAACGCGGCAACAGGGTTCGGTGCACTTGGGTATGGCCCTCCGGCCGCGATCGGTGCCAGCATCGGCGAACCTGAAACGCCTGTGATCTGCCTTGTGGGTGATGGCGGGCTTCAGTTCTCGCTTGCCGAAATTGGCTCAGCCAGGGATTGCGGAGCCAAGGTGATTTTCCTGGTCTGGAACAACGACGGTTATGGCGAAATCCGCACCTACATGCTGGATTGCGGGATTGAACCGGAAGGCGTGACGCCATCAGCACCCGATTTTGGCAAGATCGCCGACGCCTATGGTTTGCCGTCCGTGCGTCTTGATGACGTCTCGGAGCTCGGGGCCGCTCTGAAGCGGTTTTCAGACCTGTCCGGACCAAGCCTGATCGAAATCCACGAAACAGGCACGCGCGGGGCGACCGCCTGACGTGAGACCCTGCGGGCTTTGCTCAGCTTGAGGCCGGCAAGGACAGCCTGAATTGCGTTCCCCTGCCTTTTACAGACTGGCAGGTGAACGCAAGCCCGTGTTCACGCGCAAGGTCGTGACAGACCGAAAGACCAAGGCCATGTCCGCTGGACGTGCTGCCTTTCTTGTAGGCCTTCAGGAAGGTTTGCTGTTCTATCTCGGTCAGGCCTGGTCCCGTATCGAGTACACAAAGCTCCAGGGCCTGTCCACGGTTACGGACGCCAATCAGGACCTGGCCTTTTTCGGTGTATTTGACCGCGTTGGAGACCAGATTGCTGGCGATGCGCATCAGGACCATGGGCGGCACGGCGGTCTTGCGGGTTGATGTAACCCGTCGCAACTTCAGGCCTTTTGAGATCGCTTCCTCGCCAAACATCTGCTGGACCGTGTCGAGAACAAGCGAAAGTTCGTAGCTTTCGGTTTCCGCCGGTTCTGCGCGGGTGATGGCGATGTCTTTCTTGGCGTGGTCTTCTTCGCCGGTAGGGTCGGAGCCTTCAGCTGTCTCTGTGCCATCGTTCCGCGGTGCCGTTTCCGCCAGGTAGGAATTCGACAGGGCCTCCATGTAGTCGAATGCCTCTGCAAGACGTTGGCGAACCGGCGGTTCCATATGGTCGGCAAGATGGTCGAAGCTGAGCCTCAGTGAAGTGATCGGCTGTTTCAGATCATGGGAAGCGGTCGCCAGTTGCCGCTGACGCAGGCTGGCCAGATCGCGGGCACGCGTGTAATTGCGCTCCGCCACGAGCAGCTCCCGACTGCGCTTTGCTTCCGCTTCAAGGGCAGCGATTTCGGCCTGAACGGCATTTGCGTGTTTGTGGCGCAAGGCAACGATATGGGCGGTCAAACCGGTCATGGTGGCAACCAGCAGGCAGGAGAAAATACCCTTGACCGTGCTCGCAACTGGCAGGATTTCAGTCTCGAGGCCAACGACCATCAAGGCAATCAGCCCAACGACCAGCACGGTGCCAAAGGCTGAAACCAGTTCCGAGCTGACATGTGCCGCGCCTTCGCTGCGTCGCCAGCTGCGGCCTGCCATGAAAACGGAAATGAACATCAGCGCCAGCAGCACATAGCCGAAAAACGCGACATAGGTGCCGGGCGAAAAGAAAGACAACCCGAAACCGGCGATCGATAGGGCGGACAGGGCTGTCAGGCCGATGGAAAGTCTTGTCTCGCGGCCCGCGGTGGCGACAGAGCGGCCGGAAATGACGAAGCCGAGGCCGGATAGGGAGAAGAGCAGGAAGAAGCCTGTCGGAGACTGGAGTTCAGGCCTGTCGGGAAAGAAGAACCGGAACCAGAGGCCGTCAATATAAGCGATGAAAGCAAGCCCGAGCCCGAACTGGACGGCATAGAGCATGCCGATCCAGTTTTTCATGGCCAGATGAAAGCCGAAGAAGAAAATCAGGCAGGAGATCGTGAAGGCGTAGAACGCCGTATGGGTGATGCCGGACGCAAAGGCTGAGGCTTCAAGCTCCACCGGTGTTTCCAGCGCCATCTTGAAGGACTGGAAAGGCCCGAACTTGAAATTGACCAGGAGGGTGACCCGCTCTTGCGGCGCGATGTCGAAGACGGGTGTGCGCAACCTCGTGACCGAATGGTCTTCCGGTGCGAAGGGTTCGAAAATCGAATAACTGATCAGGCTTTCGGTAAAGCCGCTTTCGCGGATGACATAGGCATCCAGTTCGCTGACCAGCGGCAGGTCGATCGTCAGCACGAAAGGATCCGGCGCACGGCCATCGTTCAGTGTTGCGTTGACGATCTCGACAGCGGCCCAGGCTTCCGGCGCATAGTTCGTTTCCAGCAGAGAGGCCTTGAGGGTCGGAGAGAATTTGCCGGAGCGGAAGCGGTTCAAAATGTCGGCAAGAGACGCTGACGGATCGCTCTCATAGACCAGATGCGGCTTCAGGTCGCCAATCCCCTGGCCGGGCTCGAGGCGCACAGTTTCTGCCCGGGCGATGCCGGTCACGAGAAGGCTGAAAAACAGAAGGGCCCACAGGTGCAGAATTCTGGTCATTTCCCCAAAGGCATGTCAGATAGAAGGACTGCAGCTGCTGGATCGAGAGCCGTGAAAGATCAAAGATATAGTGCCATCATTGCAGATGATCACGCAATCGTTCGCTCGGGCTTGCGCGACGCTCTGGAAAAGCCGGGCCTGATCGAACCGGAGGGGATCAACGTGCTGGCGGAAGCCGGCGACGGTCTCAGCGCGATAGCCGAAGTGCGCAAGCAGCGGCCAGACCTCCTGTTGCTGGATGTCTCCATGCCGATGGCAGGCGGCGTGGAAGTGCTGATCGAGGCAAGGCGCTGGTCGAAGGAAACGAGGGTGGTCGTGCTGACAGGCATTTCCGCTGTCGGGCTGATATCGGATCTCATCGAGGCCGGGGTCGATGGCCTGTTCTCGAAGGCGTCGGACAATGCCGAGTTCTACCAGAAACTACCAGGTATCCTGCGCGGACAGCGGCATATTTCGGATGTGTTCCTGAAGATCCTGGAAGAGACGCCCGCGCCACCGGTTCTGACGGACCGGGAACGGCAAACGCTGAACCTGATCCTCGCGGGGCGGTCCAACAAGGAAATTGCCGAAGGACTTGGCATCAGCGTCAAGACCGTCGACAAGCACCGCACCAGCCTGATGCAGAAGCTGAACGTGCATTCGGTGCCGCAGCTGATGGCCAAGGCGCTGAAGGAAGGCATGATTGATCCATCGCGGGAACTTTGACCGGAGACTGCCTGTGTTCTGGCCGGAATGGGGGATCGGCCCCATGGCCGGCAGTCAGCCGCCATGCGTTACTGCTGCAAGTGACCCGTAAAAGGATTGTGCTATGCGCCCCTGTTTCAGACTTTCAGCCACCTCGCTTGCCGCGATACCCGTTGCCAGCATGCTGATCACGGGCTCGGTCCAGGCGCAGGATGACGGTTTTCGCGAGATCCGTGTTGCTCCCGGCACGGCGGTCGCCGCCAATTTCATGGATGTGCTGATGCCGTTTCTGCAAGGCCATCCGGAGAGTGACGAAGGCAATGCTGCGCTCGACCTGAAGGTGCGCAAGGCCGACAGCGGCTACAGTGTCGATATCGTCATGACGGGATATCTTGATGACAGCCTTTCAGGTGAGCATTACAGGGGCACCGTTGTTCACACGGCGACGGGCGAATGGGAGCTTCTGCAGATGAAGGTCAAACCCTTGTGCGCACGTGGTGTGAATGTCGGGGGGATCTGCACCGCATCCGCAGCACCACCTGCCATGTTCCGGTCTTCCGGCGCCGTTGATGGCCGGTTGATGTGCGTCAGCATTGCGCAGGACGATGTTCTGAATGTACGGCAGGGCCCCGGAACACGGCATGCCGTTACCGGCGCTCTTGCGGCGGGAACCTGTAATGTGGAACTTTTCGAGAGCTGTGAGGGAAGCTGGTGTGAAATCCGTTCGGGCGCGGTGTCCGGATGGGTGAATACCCGTTACCTTGAGCCCGCCAATTGAAAGACATATCGACGAGCCCCATGCCGGTCAGAAATCAGCATCAACGCAGATCTGCCAAAAGCCTTTTCATCGGAGGCTTGCTGATGTCTTGCGCAACTGTCGCGGTTCTGGCCAGCAGCTTGCCGGAGCCGACATTCCTGGAAAGCGGCAGCAACGACCTGATCCGCTTTCAGAAAGGCGAGGTGCCCGCACCGCCGGTTCCGCTGGAGGCCGCCCCGTCAGCCGCTCCGGAACCGGTAGAACCTGCCGAGATGCGTGCGCCCGAGCACCGGCTGATGGACAGCGAGGGGGCTGCTGCCGAGATTGCCCCTCCGCCGCCAGCGCAGCCACGGCCACGACCACCGGCGCATGCACCTGCACCCTCCGACGCCCCATCCTGGACCGACCGCATGAGTCCGGAGTTAGATCGGGCCATCGACCGGACTGTCCCCCAGAGGGAACGGGTTGCGCCGGCTGCAGCACCGAAGCAAAATTCGCAAAAACGGGAAGCCACTGGTGCGGACGCTCAAGGCTTGAACTCTGCCATCGAAAAGTCCGCCGCAAGGCGTGCTCAGGAACCGGCTCCACTGGAGGAAGCCGCAGATGCCGATGATACGATTTCCGCGCGGCTGGTGACGGTCTGCCTGACCAATCCGGACGATGCCAGCGGCGCCAAGGGCTTTGATATCCGGCGAGATGGTCCGCCGCGCTATGTTGCCGATGTCGGCGCGACGGCCTGTGCCCGCTTCGAGCCGACGCGCCATACGATCTATCTCTGGAAGACCAACGACCTGGGCGCCCTGTCGCTGATCCTCTCCAGCCGTCTTGATCTGGTCGAGGCAGACGGGACGCAAGTGTCCCTGGACTGGTTGCGGGACCGATAACCGGCCCGACAGTGCAATCGCGCTGCCACCGGATTTATTCTCGAATTTGTCAGTCGTCCGCAGGGCTCTGGGAATGAGTGGATCCCGGCTCTCGCTCCGCTTGGCCAGGATGACGAGGGAGAAGTTCCCCGAATGTCATCCCGGGCGAGCAGCGCGAGACCCGGGATCGGGGAGGCACAGGCTTCTTTTGTTTTTCGGGTGCCCATTTCGCTGACCCTCGGCTCCCCGGTCCCGGATCTTCGCTGCGCTGCGTCCGGGATGACGAACGGAGGGGTGACCATTGGGGGCCATTCGGGGGCTGACCAATTGAGGGCTGTCCAATGGATGGATGGCGAATGGAGAGATGGCCAAGGGAGGGGAGAATGACAACTCGAAACCGGCAGGCGGGCCTGCCGGTTTCTGTGCGGGCTGTGGGGGAACCTAGCGCTCGGCGACGTCCGCGAGACGGACGAGGGTCAGGAATTCAGACCGGTAGCCGAAGCGATCAGCGCCCTTGTTTTCACTGGCGAGTTTTTCAATCGCCTTGAAATCCCAATCTCCCAGGTGATCGGTGCCTTTCAGTTTCTGCCCGAAGGCGGCAACTGACGCGGCAAAGAGGGTTTCCGACATCGGTATACCGCTTGTGTCTGCCATGACCGGTGTCTCGATCAGGGTACTTTCCTTGTCTCCGGGCAGCTTGTAGCGCAGCTTCACGAAGGCGAGTTCACCCGAATAGGAAGCACGAACGGGTTCGATCTTCTCCTTGGGGCCGTAGCGCAGGTCCGAGAACTTTTCCGCCGGCGAGCCGACAGGGGTGATTTCATAAAGGGCCGTGACGTTGTGGCCCGCGCCGATATCTCCCGCATCGACCTTGTCGTTCCTGAAATCCTCAGTTCTGAGCGCCCGGGTTTCGTAACCGATCAGGCGGTATTCGGCGACGGTCTCCGGGTTGAACTCGACCTGGATCTTGACGTCCTGGGCGATCATGGAGATGGAGCTGACCACCTGGTCCACCAGCACCTTGCGGGCTTCGGACAGCGTGTCGATGTAGGCGGCAACGCCCTGTCCGTTCTGCGCAAGGGTCTGCATCAGTTCATCGTTGTAGTTGCCGCGGCCGAAGCCGAGAACGGAGAGCGCTGTGCCGTTTTCCCGCTGTTCAGAGACATAGCGTTTCAGGCTGTCCGGATCGGACAGGCCGACGTTGAAGTCGCCGTCGGTGGCCAGGATGATCCTGGTCTGCTCGCCGTCGCCGGTCATTGTTTCGGCCAGGGCGTAGGCTCCTTTCAGACCTTCATGACCTGCCGTTGAGCCTCCGGAGGTCAACGCGTTGATCTTTTCCAGGATCCGGCTCTTGTCGGTTACCTTGGTCGGCTCCAGCAGAACACCGGAGCTGCCGGCGTATGTGACGATCGCCACTTCGTCCTCGTCACGGAGCGTGGACAGCAGCAGGCGGAAGGATTGCTGCAACAGCGGCAACTTGTTGGCATCGGCCATGGAGCCGGACGTGTCGATCAGGAACACCAGGTTCTGCGGGGGAAGGTCATCGAGCGGCACCTTATAGCCCTGGATGCCGACCTGCATCAGCCTGGTGTGTTCGTTCCACGGGGTGTCGATCACGGAAACATTTGTGGAGAAGGGGTGACCGCCCTTTTCGGGCACGGGATAACTGTAATCGAAGTAGTTGACCATTTCTTCCACGCGCACGGCATCCGGGTTCGGCAATCGGCCGCCGGACAGCGTGCTGCGGACATAGGAATAGGAAGCGGTGTCGACATCGACGGAGAAGGTCGATACCGGGTCCGCGCTCGTGCGTTTCAGCGGGTTTACTTCTGCGGATGCAAACCGTTCCCGATCTGCAGGCTGAACGGCTGGCATTGCCGGTGGTTCGGACTGAGCCACCTTTCTCGGGGCAGAGCCGCCACTGCCGGAGGAAAGCGACATCAAGCCGCCGGTGGCGGTCTCCGAGCCAATCATTAGTCTGTCCTGAAAAGCGGGCGCCGGGGCAGGCTGCGGGGCTACGGCCGGACGGGAGATGTCCGCGATGACGGAGTGGCTTTCCTCCTGTTTCCTGCGCTGGGTTGTCGAAACCGAGGCATCATCGTCTCGCTCACCTGCAATGGTCATCCGGCCGGCTTCTTCCGCCGGGCTTGTGAGCTTTTTCCCGAGCTCCTGCCAATCGATGGTTTGCGAGGCGATGCCGGCGAAGGCGATTGTCATCAGCGAAGCGGAGCTGATCAGCAAGGTTCTGGGCATGTGTTTGCCAAACATGAGACAAATCCTTTTCGTCGCCCGGAGGAAAGGTCCGGGTGTCGGGGTGATGGGGAAAGGTTGGGTAATGTGCCGGGCAAGAGCCGCGCCCTTGCGGCGCGGCCTTGGTGTGTTTGCCGGGTGTTACCGGAACACGATGCGGTAGCTTGCGCCCTTGCGGCAGACCGAGGTGCTGGAGTCCGCGTACCAGGTTTTCAGCAGGTTCCAGCGGCCGTTGGACTTCAGCTTGCGGAACTGGACCCGGACAAAGGTGCTGGCGTTGTTCACGCCTTCCAGGTTCCGGGTGACCTTGTAGGTGCCACCGTGGGCGATGACGCGGTTGGAAATGTTTTCCGAGCGCCAGCGGTTGGAACCGAGGTCACGGTAATCGAGATCGTAAAGCTGGATCGGCTGGCCGGTGTTGTTCTTCACCGTGATGTTGACCTTCTTGCAAATGTCGAACAGGGCGGCGGCCGGGGTCACGGCTCCGATGGAGGCAACACCTGCAATGGCAAGAACGGTGGCGGCTGCTGCGGTTTTGGCAAGGGCTTTCATTGGTCAATTCCTTTCTCTTGAATAATCTCCTTTCGGAGGGGGTATCGATCTTTCGATGAGAGAAAGGTGCCAGAACGAGCGGGGTGTCAGTATGGGGTCGATACCCCAATCGGGCGTCTGGTGAGGTACCTGAAAGCGGGCCGGTCACCGCAACCGGCAGGTTGAAGACACGCTTCGATATTTGGTCTATTGCTGCTTCGTCGCCTGTTTTGAAAAACGATTTCGAGATGACGATTTCATTCCCGGACCGGCCGTACCGGTCGACCTGAGGCCCCGGTTTTTTCGGATGCCCGATCAGCCCTGCCAAAACTATTAAAACGGACTGCCTGGAGAAGGAGTGCCCATGATTTCGAGATGCCTGGTGTTTATCCTGTTCTGTCTTGCCGCAACGGTGGCGAAAGCGGCCGACGTGTTTCCGTCGAACGCGGAAGGTTGCGACTATCATTTGCGGGGTCAGATCGTCTCGGGGGATGCGGAAAAGCTCAAGGTTCTGCCGATCAACTCGCAAGGCATCACGCTGTGCCTTGATAGCCCCGGGGGCAGCTTTGCCGAAGGAAAGCGGCTGTTCGACACGATCTGGGACCAGGATATCGCAACCATGGTGCGTTCGGGAGAACGGTGCGAATCCGCCTGCTCGCTGGCTTTCCTTGGCGGCAGCATGCGGATCGGGACAGCCGTGATCCGCTTTCAGATGCGCTCTCTGCGTCCAGGGGGCAAGCTCGGTTTCCATTCGCCCAGCCTCAACCTGCCCAACGAGAACAGTTACCCTGCCAGCGAAGTCCAGACTGCCTTTGCGATTGCGCTGAAGGCTGCCGAATCCTTTTTCGATATCAAGCTGAGCGAAGAGCACGACGTCGAGGCCATGACGGATTTCCTCTATCAGCGGATCCTCGGCACGCGCCCCGAAAACATGTTCCACATAGAGAGCATCGGCGATGCGGTGCTGGCCAATATCACCGTCACCGGACTGACACCGCCAGCCTCGATTACGGAACGGGAAATCGCAAATATCTGCGACAACGCCTATGCGGCCAATCTGATGGATGGTCGGCCGGGATATACGACCAGTTCACAATACTACGACGAAATCCTGATCGGCGATCCGGATGGAGACCGGAAAGTGGTGCTGACCAGGCAGGGAGAGGACCTGGTCGGCAAGGTCTTCAATTATGATACTCCGAGCAAATTCTCTGCGCTTGGCTGTTCGGTCCGGATATCCGACGACTGGAAACGGTTCTGGGATACCGATTACAGCCCGCTCAGCGTCCGTTTCGAGCAGTATTCCGTTGGTGACGATTTCGGTGACGGGGAGGCCGAGGAATTTTCCGCGCCTTACTGGTATCTGCTGCCGGCTTCCCTGAAGCTAGACCAGCAGGCCGAAAGAAACGTTGCCGAACAGAGTGCCAATGCGCCCACGTCTGCGCCTGCTGCGTCAGGCGAGGGCGGTTTCGTTCGCCTGAGCGGCTATGATCTTTACGGTGGAGATCTGCCGGATGGTGTGCTCCGCAACATGAGCGCGGAGGACTGTATCTCGTCCTGTAGCGCCAGAAGCGGCTGCGATGCCGTGACCCATGACCGATGGAACCGGATCTGCATTCAAAAGTCCGTCGGTGACAGCAATGGCAGGCTCAATCTTCTTTCCAAGGCCGACACCTATGTGCAGCGGGCCGCCGCCGGGTCTCTCAAACCCAATCTGAGTGTGCCTGTCCAGACGTTCACCAAACAGAACAAGGGCTTTCCCGGACAGCCGGATGAAAGCCTGCAGGCGGGATCGGCCGGCCAGTGCGAGACGCTCTGCACGGAACGCACCTGCCTCGGGTTCAACTGGTCTGCCGGGTCGGGAAGATGCGATCTGTTCGCGCGGCCGGGTGTCTATTCCGACGCCGAAGGTATCGTGGCCGGGTTCATGGTTCAGCCGGCCCAATAAGACCGCCCAGTAAGACCGACCAACAAAACAGGCCCGTCCGCGGTTCCGTTGACCGCGGACGGTGTCTGATCAGACTGCTTTCTGTCCGACGAAGCGGCCGGCACCTTCCGGAAAAGGCAGGGCCTTGTGGGCATCGGCGAAGGCCTTGAGCTTCTCGCCGACTTCCGCTCCCGGCAGGGAACTGGCGCGGGTGTTGAGATCGACATGGAGCAGAAGGGTCTCCATGGTCGCGGCAAGTTTGCCGTCAGCGTTTTTCAGGAAGTGGAACAGCTGCATCTTCTTGCCTTCCCCCTGGAGCACCTGGGTCGTGACCGTCAGGCGTTCACCCGCCAGAAGCTCGTCCAGATAGCGCAGGTGATTTTCAACGGTGAAGTAGCTCTTGCCGGACGCGATATAGTCGGCATCCGCGCCGATCAGCTCCATGAACCGGTCGGTTGCGGCAGCACCTGCTTCAAGGTAGTGGGCCTCGTTCATGTGGCCGTTGTAGTCGGTCCAGCTCTGCGGGATCTGGCGGTCTCCCGTGATCGGCAGTTCAGCCTCCGCCGGTGCCGCCAAAGCCCGTTCATGGGTGTTGAGAACGCCGCCTGCACCGCTGCCGCTTTTCTTTAGCGCTCGCATCATGCCGACGAGATTGTCGTCGCGCAGGCGTTCCAGCTCGCGAATGGAGCGATGGCCGGACTGGGCATCGGACTGACCGGCGATCAGGTCGACCAGCTCGTCGGTGAACTCCGGCACGTCCATCAGTTTGGTCCAGGGCCAGGAGAGGCATGGACCGAACTGGGCCATGAAGTGCTTCATGCCGGCTTCCCCGCCGGCGATACGATAGGTCTCAAAAAGGCCCATCTGCGCCCAGCGCAGGCCGAAGCCCATGCGGATTGCCTCGTCGATTTCTTCGGTCGTGGCAATGCCGTCCTTCACCAGCCAGAGCGCCTCGCGCCAGACAGCTTCCAGGAACCGGTCGGCAATGTGGGCGTCGATCTCCTTGCGGACATGAAGCGGGAACATGCCGATGCTGCGCAGGACCTCGGCCGCGCGAGCGGTTTCGGCAGCATCACCGACAAGTTCCACCAGCGGCAGCAGATAGACCGGGTTGAACGGGTGGGCGACGACGGCGCGCGCGCCTTCGCTGGTCAGTTCGGACGGCTTGAAGCCGGATGTCGACGAGCCGATGACTGCGGTCTTGGGCGCGAGCTCCGTCAGGCTGCCCAGGACTTTGTGTTTCAGGTCGAGGCGTTCGGGAACGCTTTCCTGCACCCAGTCAGCACCAGCGGCTGCCTCGGCAAGATCTGAATGGAACGACAGTTTGCCTTCGTCCGGCAGGCGCTTGTCATAAAGCGCGGGCAGGCTGCGGCGCGCATTGTCGATGACTTCGCCGATCTTGCGTTCGGCTTCCGGGTCGGGGTCGAAGACGGCAACGTCCCAACCGTTCAAAAGGAAACGGGCGGCCCAGCCGCCACCGATCACGCCGCCGCCGACGATGCATGCTTTTTGGGTCATGGTGCAAGTGTCTCCGTGTGGCCGTCGATGGCCAGGATCTGTCCTGAAATGCGGGCGCCTGCTTCGGACGCCAGAAAGTGAATGGTGTTTGCTACATCCTGGGCAGTGACCCAGGTCTTGAGTGAAACACCCTTGACGTAGCTCTCTCGAATGGCCTCTTCGGTCTCGCCGCGCGCCCTTGCTTCCATCGCGACGACCCGATCCATCCGCTCCCCTTCCACCGCGCCCGGGCAGACCGCGTTGACGCGAATGCCGTGGGGGCCGAGCTCCATTGCGAGCGTCTTGGTGAGGCCGACAATCGCCCATTTGGCGGAGGCGTAGGGCGAGCGGAACGGGTAGCCGTAAAGTCCGGCGGTCGACGAGGTGAGCGTGATCAGACCGTGCCCCTGAGCTTTCAGCACTCTGGCCGCCCAGCGGCAGGTCAGGAAGGCTCCGTGGAGATTGGTCGCGACGCAGCTTTGCCATTCCGCGTAGTCCAGCGTCTCGATCGCCCCTGCAGGACCGCCGGTGCCGGCATTGGCGCAAACCACGTCGATGCCTTTCCAGCGGTGTTCGAGGTCGTTCAGGAACGCGGACATTTCCGCTTCGCTGGTAACATCGGCAACAGCAGCGATCGCGTTGCCATTGGCTTGCGAGAATGCGGAAACGGCTGCAGGATCCGCATCACAGATCGCGACTTCGTCTCCGTCTGCCAGGAAGCGTTCCGCAATGGCGCGGCCGATCCCGGACGCCCCGGCCGTGACGAGGACCCTGCGGCTCATCTCAGGCGCTCACCGGCGCGCGTTTGGTCAGGCCAAGCTTTTCACGAACGGCCTGCGGGCCGATGATCTTGGCGCCCATGCCTTCGACAACGCCGACGGCCTTCTCGACCAGCTGTGCATTGGTGGCAAGAACGCCTTTTTCGAGGAAGATGTTGTCCTCGAGGCCAACACGGACGTTGCCACCGGCCAGGATGGAGGCCGCCACATAGGGCATCTGATCGCGGCCGAGACTGAAGGCCGACCAGGCCCAGTCATCCGGAATGGCGTTGACCATGGCCATGAAGGTGTTGAGGTCGTTCGGCGCGCCCCAGGGTACACCCATGCACAGCTGCACCAATGCCGGAGAGGCAAGCGTGCCTTCCTTGACGAGCTGCTTGGCAAACCAGAGGTGGCCGGTGTCGAAGGCTTCGATTTCCGGCTTCACGCCAAGTTCGGTCATCATGGCCCCCATGGCACGCAGCATGCCGGGGGTGTTGGTCATGACATAGTCGGCTTCGGCGAAATTCATGGTGCCGCAGTCGAGCGTGCAGATTTCAGGCAGGCACTCGCGAATATGGGCCATGCGCTCGGTTGCGCCGACCATGTCGGTTCCCTTTTCAACCAGCGGCAACGGGCTTTCCGTGGACCCGAACACGATGTCGCCGCCCATGCCTGCGGTGAGGTTCAGGACCACATCCACATCGGCGGCGCGGATGAGATCCGTGACTTCCCGGTAGAGGTCGAGCCGGCGGGAGGGGGTGCCGGTTTCCGGATCGCGCACATGGCAATGGACGACGGCGGCCCCCGCCTTGGCGGCGTCAATGGCGCTGTCGGCGATCTGCTTCGGGCTGCGCGGCACATGCGGAGACTTGTCCTGGGTACCGCCCGACCCGGTGACGGCGCAGGTGATGAAGACTTCGCGGTTCATGGTCAATGGCATTTGGTTCTCCTGGATCAGCGACAGTTCAACCGGAACCGATTGAACTGCCGGAAACTGATTGTTTTTAACGTGTCAGGTCATCTTGTTGGCGTTCATGCCGAAGCAGGATAATCTAGCGGCCCTTCCAGACCGGGTCTCGTTTTTCGGCAAAGGCGCGGGCGCCTTCCTTCTGGTCTTCAGAGCGATAGAGCTTTTCGACCGTTTCGAACTGGCTTCCGGTGATGCGGTTGAGCGCGTCCTGGAATTTCATGTCTTCTGCCTCGCGCACGATTTCCTTCAGCGCCGCATAGACAAGCGGGGGGCCGGAAGCGAGCAGCTCGGCCAGTTTCCAGGCTTCCGCCATCAGGTCCTTTCCAGGATAGATGTGGTTGATCAGGCCCCAGCGAGCGGCTTCCTCTGCTTCGATCCAGCGGCCGGTCAGCAGCATCTCCATGGCGATGTGATAGGGAATGCGCTTCGGCAGCTTGATGCTGGCGGCATCGGCCACGGTGCCTGAGCGAATTTCCGGCAGGGCGAAAGAGGCGTGCTCCGCCGCCAGAATAATATCGGCAGACAGGGCAAGCTCGAGCCCGCCGCCACAGCAAATGCCGTTGACGGCTGCTATGACTGGCTTGTTCAGGCCGCGCAGCTCCTGCAGGCCACCGAAACCACCCTTGCCGTAATCTCCGTCGACGGCATCGCCACCTGCGGCCGCCTTCAGGTCCCAGCCGGGGCAGAAGAATTTTTCTCCGGCACCGGTCACGATGGCAACGCGCAGGTCCGGATCGTCCCGGAAGTCGGTGAAGACGTCTCCCATGATCCGGCTGGTCATCAGGTCAATGGCGTTGGCCTTCGGCCGGTCGAGCGTGACAGCCAGTATGTGGCCGCGTCTTTCGGTCTTGATGGGGTTTTCCATCAGTTCCCTCCCATTCTTACCAGTGCATCGGCGGCGACGGCAAAGTCCGCACCGCAGAGCAACGGGTTGATTTCTACTTCTTCGACCGGTGCCGACAGAACAAAGCTCTGCACTGCCTGCACAGCTTCAACAATCGCTCCCAGATCGCAAGGCGGCTTGCCGCGATATCCGGTCAGGACACGGCCGATCTTCAGATTTTCAAGGGCCTTCGTGATCTCGTCCCCGCCTGCTGGAACGATCAGCGAGGTGCTGTCTTCCAGAAGTTCGGTCAGGATGCCGCCTGCTGCGAGCGTCAGGACGTAGCCGTGAGCCGGATCCCGCACAATGCCGACCAGCAGTTCGCCAAGGCTGGCGGTGATCATCTCTTCCACCAGAAACGACGAGGCCGGCATCCCGCTTGCGGCGGAGTGGACCTCGCAAGCCGATTGCAAATTGAGGGCGACTGCTCCGGCTTCGGTCTTGTGGGCAATGCCGGTGCCCTTCAGCACCACGGGGTATCCGATATCTTCGGCAGCCCGGGCTGCCGCTTCCGGACCTTCTGCAAAAGTGCTCGCGGGAACCTTGAGGCCATGCTTTTGCAGCAAGGCTTTTGCCTCGTGCTCGGAAAGAAGGCGGGGATCAGCCACAGCTTGAGGAACCCGGATCGGTTCCGGCGAAAGTGGTCTTGCCAGAAAGGCAGCCGCCTCAATGGCCGTCAGTGCATCGTCCAGCCCGCAGAGAGGCACGAGACCACGCTTCATCAGATCGGCTGCAAAGGCTTCCGGCATGGTTTCGGGGAGCGAACTCAGGATCGCCATCGGTTTGCCGGACGCTTTCATCGCCGCTTCCACCGGCTCGATCACCTTCAACCAGTCTTCCGGGTCACAGCGATCCATTCTCGGAATATCGAGAATGACGATGCCAAGGGCGATGTCCGCCTGCATCATGGCAGTGTAGCACCGGGTCATGGCCTCGCCATCACCCCAGATGTAGGTGTGGTAGTCGAGTGGATTGGCGAGAGCGACCTTGGGGCCGAGGGCCTCTGACAGCGCGGTTCTTTGCGCGGGAACGAGCGGCGGGAAAGTGATCCGACGGCCGACGGCGGTGTCGGCAATCAGGCTGGCTTCACCGCCCGAGCAGGACATGGACACAATGTTGGTGCTCGGCAAAGGACCTGCGACGTGGACCAGCTTCAGGGTTTCCAGAAGGGCTGTCAGGCTGCCGACTCGGGCAATGCCCAGCCGGTTAAAAAGAGCGTCGGAACCTGCCGTGCTACCGGCAAGGGCGGCCGTATGGGAGACTGTTGCGGCTTGGGCGGCCTCGGATCTGCCGACCTTGACGGCCACAACCGGTTTGCCGAGTGCGTGCGCTTTGCGTGCGAAAGCCTCAAAGGCGGCAAGATCATCGAGCCCTTCGATGTGCAGACCGATGGCGGTGACCCGGTCATCGTCCAGGAGGGCGCTGCCAATGGCGGACAGGCCCGTTTGGGCCTGGTTGCCGGCGGTCATCAGATAGGCAATCGGCAGGCCGCGTGTCTGCATGGTCAGGTTCAGCGCGATGTTGGACGATTGCGCGATGATCGCAACGCCGCGGTCGACCGGGGTCAGGCCATGCTGATCCGGCCACAGGGCCGCGCCGTCGAGCGCATTGAGAAAGCCATAGCAGTTGGGACCGAGGATCGGCATCTCGCCTGCCGCCTCGATCAGGGCGGCCTGAAGATCCGCGCCGTCGGCAAGCTCCCGGATTGCTTCGCTGAAACCGGAGGCAAAGCAGATGGCACCACCGGCGCCGAGGCGTGAAAGCGAGCGGACAATCTCGACCGTCACGTGCCGGTTGACGCCGATAAAGACCGCGTCGGGGGCGGCGGGAAGATCTTCCACAGTGGCATAGGCCCTGCAGCCGTCGATCTCTTCACGGCTTGGGTGGATCGGCCAGAGATCACCTTCAAAACCGGCCTTGCGGCATTCCCGGAGCACGTTCCGGCACCAGGAACCGCCACCGATAACAGCGACCGTGCGTGGCCGGAGCAGGCGTTCGAGTGAGCGCATGGATCAGGCTCCGAGCGGGCGGAAGATGTCGCGGCTGATGATGTGGCGCTGAATCTCGCTGGTGCCATCCCAGATCCGTTCCACGCGGGCGTCGCGCCAGAAACGTTCGATGGGGAAGTCGTCCATCAAACCCATGCCGCCGAAGATCTGCAGCGTCGTGTCGGTGACGCGCGCCAGCATTTCGGTCGCGTAAACCTTGGCACTCGCAATCTCGCGGTTGGCGGGCAAACCCTGGTCGAGACGCCAGGCTCCGGCAAGCGTCAACCAGTCGGCTGCATCGATCTCGGTGATCATGTCGGCCACCTGGAAGCTGACGCCCTGGAACTTGGCGATCGCCTGGCCGAACTGCTTGCGCTCGGCGGCATAGTTCACCGCATAGTCGAAACAGCGGCGGGCGCGGCCAACGCTCATGGTGGCAACCGTCAGACGGGTGGCATAAAGCCATTCGTTCATCACCTCGAAGCCACCGTCGACTTCGCCGAGCACCTGGCTGTCCGGCAGGCGGCAATTGTCGAAATAAAGAATGCAGTTCTTGTAGCCCCGATGGCTGACGGAGCGATAGCCGTCGCGCACCTCGAAGCCGGGTGTGCCCCGGTCGACCAGAAAACAGGTGATGCGCTTCTTGGGGCCTTTTGGTGTTTCGTCAACGCCGGTCGCCACAAACACGATGAAGAAATCCGCGTGTTCGGCGCCGGAGATGAAATGCTTGGAGCCGGAGACCACCCAGTCTCCTCCGTCGCGTACCGCCTGGCATTTCATGCCGCGCACATCCGAGCCGGCATCGGGTTCGGTCATGGCCAGCGCATCCATCTTCTCGCCGCGCACGGCCGGCAGCAGATAGCGCTCGATCTGCTCGCCCTTGCAGGCCATCAGGATGTTCTGGGGACGGCCGAAAAAGTGGTTCAGCGCCATCGATCCACGCCCCAGTTCCCGTTCCACCAGGGTGAAATCAAGATGGCTCAGGCCGGCGCCGCCCACTTCTTCCGGGAAGTTACAGGCGTAGAAGCCGAGATCGATACATTTGCGCTTGATCTCCTCGCCGAGTTCGGCGGGCACCTGGCCCGTCTTCTCGACAAGTTCCTCATGCGGGTAAATCTCGTTTTCAACGAAGGACCGGACCGTGGAGACGATCATCTCCTGTTCTTCGCTCAGCCCAAAATGCATCGGAATCTCCTCTTGCCTCAGGCCGACGAGAGTGAGACAAACGGGCTTGCTCCATTGTGCAATTTTGGTTTGAAATCATGCCGATTTCACAAAAATCGAATTCGGTTCGAAAAATCTGCGTGCTGTTGTTCGAAAGCTTTTCGAACCACTGCCTGGCGAATGCGATCGAGCCGTTTCGGGCAGCAAACACGATTGCCCGAAAGCAGCTCTATTCCTGGCAGCACGTGAGCCTTGCCGGAGGGACCGTCACGTCGTCCAGCGGTCTGCCGGTGGCGACGTCTGCCTGGTCGGAGGCAAAGCCTGGTGGCGATTATCTCTTCATCATGCCGAGCTACGGTTTCGAGGCCTTTGCAGGTCAGTCAACCGTGCGCGCCTTGAAGGCCGCAAGGCAACGGTTCGGCACGTTGGTCGGCATGGATACCGGCGCATGGCTGTTGGCGGCCGCCGGATTGCTGGAGGGACGCAAGGCAACGATCCACTGGGATGAACTGACGGGATTTGCCGAAAGATTTCCGGATGTCGATGCAGTGGAGGACCGTTTTGTGCTTGATGGCAACATCTGCACCTGCGGCGGGGCGTCGACAACGTTCGAACTGGCGCTGGAACTGATCAAGCGGCATCACAGCCCGATGTTCGCGCTCGAGGTGGCAGCCCTGTTCATGTATGGCGACAAGCTGGACATGCACGATCCGCACAAGCGCCTGTCGGCGGATGCCCTGGTGCGCAGCGCGACTGCGCTGATGCGGCGGACCATCGAGGCACCGATGCCGATTGAAGATCTTGCCCGGCAGCTGAAGGTGGACCAGCGTACCCTGGAACACCGGTTCCAGCGGGAAATGTCGATGACGCCACTGGGGGTCTACAAGGCGATCCGCCTGCGCGAGGCTCGCCGGCTTGTGGAATTGACCATGCTGGGGATTGCGGAAATTGCAGAGCGTTGCGGCTATCGCAACGCGAGTGCAATGACCCGGGCCTACCGGCAGGAATTCGGCCAGTCGCCGCGCGAGCACCGGCGACGCAGGTAGTCCCGGCCGATAAACGAGAAAGGCCGCGCTAAACGCGCGGCCCTTTCTTGGAAGGTTTGAAAAGACCTTACTTGTGCGGGAAACCGGCTTTTGCTGTACCGTTCCAGTCGCCCTGGAAAGGCAGGATATGCAGCGGCTTCTTCGCCCTGGCGCCCTGTGCCCTTGCACCGGCGACCTGCTGCTGGGCAACTGTCAGCCGCTCTTCGCCATTGTAACTGCCGACAACCGGCAGGATCAGCAGATTGCCACTGCGTGCTTCAGCCAGAGCCTTTGCATTGACGGTCTGTTGAATACGGACGGAAACAGGCTTGTCGCCATTGAGATCGCCGCGGGTGTCGTCCGGGTCGATGGCGAAGGCGTTGCCGGCCAGCGCGCCGGATACAAAGGCTGCGGTCAGCAGGGTCGACAGAATTTTCTTAGAAGTACGCATGATCTTGCTCCATGTGTCTGTTTAAACTCATGAATGACTGCAGAGCGCTGTTTGCCCCGCAGGCTGTTCATGCCGGGAACAACGACACGAATGCTGATCGGTTGCGGCGGTGGCGGTAATAACATCAACACAAAAACATGAGGCCCTGTGAGAGGGTTCAAGCCTTGCGAGGCGCGTGTTTTGACACCACGCACGCGTTCATCATGATCATTCGGCAAGCGGTGCCCGGCTCACCGACCCGTGAAAGGCGTGGGAGCCGGAGAGGCCGTTTTGCATCTGTTTTTCAAACCGCGATGACAAGGTCTTGAGCGCGCTTCTGCCAACGCCGTCACCTCTTACATCTCGTCCAGAAACGGCAGAACAGGAATGTCACGATGGCCTGCACCAAGGACGACTTCACCAGAGACCTTCAGAGCGAAATCCCGCATCTGCGCAGATACGCCCGCTCTCTTACGCGAAACCCTGAAGCCGGTGATGATCTGATGCAGACCTCGCTGGAAAAGGCGCTGCGGCATCACGCCAGCTTCCACTGCGGTACGCAGCTGCGCCGCTGGCTGTTCACGATTGCTCGCAATGCCTATCGCGACGAACGCAAATGGCTTGCCCGGCGGGGTGACCACCTGCCCATCGAGGACTGGCTTCAGGAAACCCAGGCAGCGCCCGCTCAGGAAAAGCATCTGGAGCTGGAAGATGTTGCCAGGGTCATCGCCGGACTTCGACCGGAAGACAGGGATGCTCTCGAATTGCGGGTGTTTTCGGGCCTGTCCACCGGGCAAATTGCAAAGCAGACAGGTGTGGCCGTCGGAACGGTGAAAAGCCGGCTCTCCAGGGCGCGGCACCTGCTTGCTGCCGTCTGACCACCGGCAGTCGCTTCGCCTTGTCTTTCGGCGTCAGGCCGCGACCCTGGCGGTGACACCGGCAAGCTGGGCGGTCAGACGTTCGGTTCGATAGTCTGACCAGTTTTCCGCGGTTTCCTCATCGTCTTCCCCGATCTCGGGGAAGGCGGCGGACAGGACCGCGCTGGTGATGTCGTTGCACCAGCCTTCTGCGGGATTGAATTCCAGAACCGCCTGAACCTTCTCGAGTTGCCCGGCCTGAAGATCCTCGATGTTCCTGTGCAGGCTCATGTCTGCCAGACCGGTTTCCGGCGTATAGAAGCAGTTTCCGAGTTCGCAAATCACTGAATAGAACGACATGTCGAGGTTCAAAGCCAAAAAAGCCTCCATCTAAAATACGTTGAAAGCGTATACGCAAATTGCGTACATGTCAAATCTTCGTTAATCGGCTATATGACAAAAGCGTATGACTGCCCTGAAGTGTTGGCGTCGCGTCAAGACGTGATCGGTCGCGGTAGACCGGTTGCGCGAAATGCGCGAGGGGGCGGGCCGAATTTCGGCCTGAGAAGAAGTGGAGGCGGGGTCAGCGGCGCTAGACGACCTGCCGGATGACGCTCAATACCTTGGCTATGATGCGGACTTCCGTTGCCTCTTCATCGTGCTCGTTGAAGATGACCGGCTCCTGAAAGCGCGGATCATTGGATTCCGGTTGCAGTTCTATCTGGCCGTTCCGGCGAATGATCCGCTTGGCGGTGCGTTCGATGGTATGGCCACCATCTCTGGTCCGCTCCACGACGGCAAGGTCTCCCGACTTGATCTCGATGCCAGCTTCCAGATAGTCGACGCACAGGATCAAATCGCCGCTCCAGGCGATCCGGTTGAGGCTTTCGCCATTGATTTGCAACAGATATTGGCTTTCGCTCGGAAAGCGAAGGTCTCCCGCGAAACTGGTTTTCTTGGTGGCGTCTGTCTCGAACAGTCCGGACTCCATCCAGAGGCCGGCAGCTACCTGGCCCTTGATCTCCAGAGGTGTGGCGGCTCTTGACGGTGCGCTGGAGGCATCCAGATCGGTGATGGAATCGGGGGCGAGCGCAAGAATGTCTTCCCGGGTGATCGGTTGCTCGCCCTTGCCCAGGAGGACAGGAAGAAGCTTCGCCACGAAATCCGACGGCAGTGCAGGTTTCAGGTAGTCGGCGCTGAAGTAGCGCTGGATGGAAGAGGCGTTCTGATAGCCCATGGCCCGTGCGATGGCGCGGATCGACAGGCCACTGCGGTCCTTCAGGTCCACAAGCTGGCGGGAGACTGCAGATTGTTCGTCCATATCCATTATTCGGTCACCAGGTCACGTAAGATGCATACGTGTTAGCAGTAAAAACGTACGGAGTCCAGTTGACATGCGTACGCAATAAGCGTACGAAATTTGAGTCATCAAGTGAATGCGTGGGAGTGACGATGGAAGCTCAGACAATCCTTCGACAAATGGCAGAGGAGACCGGCCGATGAGGGACCTGAAGGACGAAATTGAGGAAGCGCAGGCAAAGGTCGCGCATCTGAGGATCAGGGCGGAACGACCGAGTGCCCGGCTGGAAGACGAGTTCGCGTTGGAAAAAGCGCGCAACAGGTTGCTGACTCTGGAGTTGCGGAACCTGAAGCAGGGCAGGGACGTGCGCGGCAGTTCCAGCCCGAAGGGCAATCCGGGTGTTGTCGGGAGCAGGCAGCACATGAGGCAAGCGCCCTTCGCAAAAAGAACAAATAGTGAACATTTGCCGCGTACGGCCAGGGAAAAGGCAGAAGCGGCTTTTGCAGCGGTGCAAGGTATATCGGCGGAAAAGAAAGGTCGGGTCTGATGGCTTCGGGAGGACTGGTCGACAGGATCGCTGCCGAGTATGGCGTTCATTTCATCAGCCACACCAGACGGGTGCAAGGGCGGCACCAGTCGAAGGCCCGTAGAACTTGCCAGACCCTGCTGACGAAACACGGGGCGGAACATCTGCGCCTCGTCTTCGGTTTGATCAACACCGCCGAGAACCGGGGGAACTGGTCTGCGCCATGCTTTACTGCCGTTTCCTGGCTTGTCTTGAACAAGCCGGACTGGGTGGAGCGGCGAGGTTTTCTGGACCAGTTCGACAGGATCGATCTGGAGGTGTTGCTTGGCAGTGCAAGACATATAAACCCATCCGCTCCGACCCTTACGCTCGCCGTGCTGCTCTCCTACGAACTTGACAAACTCCTGGAAACGGGCCGGGAGGGGATCGCTGCATGAGCACTATTGTCAGTTGGTGTCGGTTGATTACACTGCGGCCGTCAATCTTCGGCTGTATTGAGTCGCTCAGGGATTGCACGCTTGGCTTGCCGCGCTCGGGGGAAGCGGCGCCGGACGGATCTTTCACCGGTATTTTGAGAGAAGGGGTTTTGAACATGAACGGTTACCTGACGAAGGCGCAGATTTTTGCCTTCGAACGCGGAGCGACCGCGTGCCGGGAAGGCAAGTCCCGTGAGGACAATCCTTATCCGCCCAAGGCCGATTATTTCGGTTTGTGGGAAGAGGGCTACCAGAAAGAGCGTGAGGGCCAGGGCAAATAACCGCCTCAGGCCTGCATCTTTGCTGCCGCGGGGCCGTTTGAGCGGCCGCGCGGTTCTGTGCCCACTACAGTTTCAAGAGAGACGATATGGAAACAAGCGTACCTGACCAGATCCTGGCCCGGTTGACGGAGGCTGTCGAAGTGATTGCGGTAACCGGAAAGGGTGACGGACCGCGGGCGGTCCTGGCAAGCTGGCCCGAATGCCAGGGCAAGATCGCCCGGCGTCGGCGCACCTACCCGCCCCGGGCGATCAGCCGGGCTGAAGAGGCGATCACCTGGTTCTCCCTGATCGAGGACCCGGATGCGCGCCGCGCCCTGCAGTTTGAAGTGATGTGCAAGGCGGGCGGCGGCAAGTTTTCCCGGATCTGCGAAAAATACGGCTGGAAACGCTCGACGGTTACCAGCCGCAACAAGGCCGTTCTGCGCCGGCTGGCGAAAAGGCTTGGTGAGGAAAGCTCCGTCGATCACTGAACGCTACGACGTCAGACCGGAGGCGGGCTGGTGCCTTGCTGATCCGGGAATTGGCTTTTGAAAGAAGATGTCATTCCTCCTGCGTTGCGCCAATGCAGGAGGAATGCACGGCTTGATTGGCGGGCTTTGCCCTTGTTCTCAAAAGGTTTGCAGCAGGTTTTGCAATCGCCCCTTTACGGTTGTTGGATGTTTGAACTACAACTTTTTAATTGCTCGTCCCCGCGTCGACGCCGGGACATTTGGACAGATGGTTTGGAGAAATTGATGACCGACTTGAAAACACTGACCCTTCACGACTTTGAAAAGCTGCTGGATCAGGTGTTCGAGGTCAGGTCGGTTCCGGCTGATATCCAGTTGTCCCTCGTGGAGGTCAAATTGATGGGCTCCGGCGAGCGGCAGGGAGGGGCTTTTTCCACGTTGTGGCAAGGTCCGCAGGAGCCTTTGCTGGAGCAATCCATCTACAGGCTCTATCGGCCGGATTTCGGCGAGCAGGACGTGTTTCTGGTTCCGGTCGCGCAGAAGGAAGCCGGCATTCAGTATGAAGCTGTGTTCACCTGATCGCGCACTGTCTGACAGGCCGGTGGCCGCCGCAGTCTGGTGGCCGGGCTCGGTACTTCAGGTTTGGCAGGGGTATTCCATGAGGTCATACACGCCCTTGTCTTCCCGCTTTTCGAAGCCGAGGCGGTGATAGAGCCGCATGGCAGGATTTTCCTTTTCGACATGAATGGAAAGCGCTTTTCCAGCGTCTCGCGCCTCTTCCATCAGGTCCTGCAAAACGGCGCTGCCAAGGCCTTGTCCTTGTACTTCGGGTATCAAGGCGATGTCGATAATCCGGTGTTCGCGGGTCCGGCGTTCCAGATAAAGCCTGCCAACAGGTCTGGCGTCTCGTTCTATCACCAGCCAGAGGGCATCAGGATAATGCTCCTGATAATGTCTGTGCTGGGCCTCGAATTGCATCGCGATAAAGGCCTGCTTTTCGGCTTCCGTCCATGGGGTGCGCGCAAGCTCGGCCTCGCGCGTCGAACGGTATAGGCTTGCCAGAAACGGAAGATCGCCCGAATGCAAGGCCCGGTAGGTGATGCCCCGGGCCGCCGCGCGTGCGCGCGGGGCCAGGGACTTGTCTGTCTGCGGCATCGGCAGATCGATCGCAAGCGCGGTCGTCATTCGGTGTTCGGCGTGACGTCCCGGGTCAGCGCGCTTACGGAAAGCGGTCCGCCCAGGGAAGTCCAGGTTGCCGACCAGTGATCAAGCGATACCTGCGGCAGGTAGGAAGCCATGCTTGACGCCGGATCGAGGGCGAAAAGGCTCAGGAGCGTATTGGCATTCGGCTGAAGTTTGAGCGTGCTGCCGCCATCCACATGGGCAATGACCCGTGGAGCCGTCCAGGAGGTTTCCACGGAACTGGTCTGGTAACTGGCGTATACCGGACTGTCGGATCCTGAGACAGTCAGCGCAACCAGATAAATTCCTCCGTTGGAGGAGTTGGAAGCGGCCATGCTGCCGACAGGCGCATCAAACGTTGCAAACAGTGCCCAGTCGGAGAAGTCGAGTGAGCTGACTTCGTCCTGGGCTTTCATGTAAATCTTGTTTCCGATGCGGGCAAAGATGTGAACGAGCGCATTGCCGTCGATGCAAAGGACAAGCTGTTCGAAGCCGGTCAGGCCACCGCTGATATCTTGCCAACCTTCCCAGCCCTCCGGCAGAAGCGGCCTGTCGGTGGACTGGAAGTTCAGATAAGGCACGCTGTCCGAATTGATGCCGGTGAGAATGATGCGGCCATCGGCATTCTGGGTTGCGGCGAGGCTTCGCAGCGCCCCGGCCATTTGTTGCCAGTCCGCCCAGGGCTGGCTCGGTGGAATTTCGACCGGCACCGTAACTTCAATTGGTGTCGTTGTGCCCGGCGGGACCACCGTGATGGTTTCCATCTGTACGGTGTTGTTGTTCTGGAAGCGCCACCAGATGGCGTTGTCCGGCGCCGAACTTGTGACGAAAATGTTCTGCCGACCGGTGACGCCGTTGATCAGCAGCGTATCATTGAAACCTGGAACGCCGGCCGGTTTGCCGAGATCAAGCGGGTCAGCAAAACGCTGTGGTGCGTTTTCGTCCCGGTTTTCCCGGATATAGGCCAGGTTTCCGGACCCGCTGTCTTGCGCAAGCAGGGCAACGTAGCCTTCCTGGGTCACGGATGCGTTGAGCCGTTCCGTGGCAAAGCTTGCATTGGTAAGTTGGGTAAAGGAGGCACTGAAAGCGCCGTTCTCAGACGTCTGATCCTTGTACTCAAGTGCCCCGTCCGGTGTGATTGCGGCAAAGAAAATCCGGAAATAGACCGGATCGGCCGTCACGTTCCCTTCAAATTCCTCGGGAACTGCTTCTTCGACTGACATGATGCGTTTCCTCTTGCTGATCTGAAGCCGGCGGCCTGGCCTGTCCGGCAACGTCCTGCATTGGTTAGCCGCGGGAGGGGTAAAGCCCCTGGAGCGCAATAATGAAGTTCAGCGTCAGATACGGCTGAACATTGTCGTGTGACTGGCTGCCGCCGGTGGCGGACAGTGTTTCCATGGCCATGTCGACCTGGTTCGTCTGAGTGTCCGTGTGGTAAAGCGAATCCAGGCCGGAGCTGGAAAAGGACGTCGATGACGAGGGGCCGGGAACGCCGCCGCTGCCACTGGTTGCTCGTGCCGTATGAGAATGTGAGGGGATCTGCGCTTCCGTCAGGGTGACGGTCGTAACACCAACCTTTTCCCCCAGTCTGCGGGATGTGAGGCCAGGGCCTCTGCCTGGATGCATCGGGGCACGGCCCTGCAGATCCGGCAGACCCATGGTGCTGCGTCCATCGCCGCCGTAGGTCGTTCCAATAAGCGAGAACAACGCCGTGTTCTGGGAGATGGGAAGGAGCTGGCCGTCACAAAAGGCCCAGCTTCGAGGAGCGAAATTGCCTGCGAAAATTCGGATTTCAGCGATAAAGGGTTCCGACATGGTTCGCCTCCTAATGCCTGCTGGGGTAAACGCCGTAGAGCGCGATGATGAAATGCACGCATATTGTCGGCATCAGGTTGGTGTGCGACCGGGAGCCGCCAGAGTTTGAAATCATGTCTTGCGCCATGGAAATGTCCTGACTGGCATCGGCGTAGAAGCTCACGCCTGCACCGGCTGCCGGAACATGCATCGCCGGCGACGTCTGGTCGGCCAGGCCGGTGTTGGCATTGAAGCCGTGCGAGTGACTGGCAAGCTGGTTGACCGTGAGCGTTTCCTTTTCCGACCCGCTTTTGGAGCCGAGCCGCCGCGGGCTGAGGCCGGGGCCGGTGCCCGCATGGAGCGGAATTCGTCCGCGCATGTCCGGCAGACCGAATGTGGTTCGGCCATCTCCGCCGTAGATGGTTCCAAGGAGTGAAAACAGGGCATCGTTTTGGGAAACTGCCAGCAGCTGACCGTCGCAGTAGGCCCAGCCGCGCGGTGCGAAATTACCCGCAAACATGCGGATTTCACCGACGAAAGGTTCAGACATTCTATGTCCTTTCGGAGATTAGTTGCGGGACGGAAACAGGCCTTGAAGGGCGATGCAGAAATTGAGCGTCAGGTAGGGCTGCATGTTGTTGTGCGCCTGCCCGCCACCTGCGTTGGTCACGGTCCCTGATCTCATCTGCGTCATCGTGCCGACTTCGTAAGGCCGATAGGCCTTGTCCGGTGCGATTTCGGATCCAAACAGGGCCATGTTGGGCGTTCTGCTGTTTCCTGCGGTGGAGACCGCTTTCACCGGGTGGGAATGTTCCGGGATTTCAGCTGCCGTAAGTGTGACGGTTTCCGCTCCCCCCTTCTGGCCGAGCTGATATCCGGCGCCCTCGTGGATCGGCGTCCGGCTGCGCAGGTCGGGCAGGGCGAATGTCGTCCGCCCATCTCCGCCATAGGTCGTGCCCAGCAGCGAATAGAGCGACTGGTTCTGATTGATCGGCAAAATCTGTCCGTCGGTAAAAGCCCAGCCGCGTGGTGCGAAATTGAAGCCGACAATCCGTATTTCGGCGAGAAATGGTTCTGACATGTTTCCTCCCGTTGCTTCCGAAGGAAGTTTCGGTCTTGCAGATGTTGTCTGGATTTCCTGCTCTTGCGAATCACAGGTTGCATGAAAGAGAAATTGGACTCAAATTACATTGCAACCTTCACATACATGTATTTCAAAATGCAATTATAAAATTTTGAAATCAGTTCCTGAATTGTTGAGTGTTCGTTACTGGAAATAGTGTTAAAGATCGCCAAATTCTGCAATTTTTAAGGGAATTATTCGCCTTAAAGAGGATGAAAATCAATTCTGACCAAATCTTTCAACCATAGTTAGAATTTGTCAGAATTGAATCCTTTTTCCTGACGCAGATGTGGTCAGTCAAAAATGTGATCGGATTTGCGCTTGAATTCTATTTAAGTTTGAGCGTAGAAGAATTTAAACCAAAGATTGTTTTGATAAAAATCACGTTATAGTTGTGTTTGGCAGCTAACAAAAACCGGGCCTTCGAGCCTTGGTTCTTTCTTTTTGGGGTGCAGCGACCGTGGTTCGCTCTGTGGTGATTTGATGATTTGTGACGTATGGGGAACCAGGCTCAGCAAAGCCGCGCGCGCAGGCGTCTTGTTGCGCTTTGTGCAGCTGGCGTTTCTGATGCTTTTTCTGGGAGCCCTGCCTGACGACGCGAAGGCGGCCTATACAGACTGTCCAAGCAATTCTGTCCCGCTCGATCCTCTCGTGTTGAACCTCACGCTGGATGAATGCACGCGGGAAAGTGGCATCGGACCTACGACGGCGGACGACGACTGGATATTGATCCAGGATCAGGGTTCTGGAAGCAGTCTCACCAATTTCGATATCAACAACGGACCAAACGACCCGGGGAATGTACTCTCGTATTCCGTTACCAATGGAACGGATACCATCAACGTAACGTCGCCTGGTATTCAGACGATCGATTGTACCACGACATGCACAATCACCGGATCCTACGGTGCTACAGGCATTAATTTCACCTATCTTGATGCCGGTTCCAGTGGCGAAGTTACTCCACCGACGACGCCTCCAACATTCACCCAGTCATTCGCCCCCAGTACGATCGTGGCAAACGGCACCTCGACCGTCACATTCACGATCAACAACTCTGCGAACGGTGTGGACGCGACATCTCTTGATTTCACCGACAACTTGCCTTCGGGAGTGACCGTCGCCTCTCCGTCGAACGCTGCCACGACGTGTACCGGTGGCACACTTACGGCGACCAGCGGATCGGGTGTAATCAGTTACACTGGCGGAACCGCTGCGGCGGGTGCGACTTGTACAGTCAGTGCCGATGTGACGTCTGCAAGTGACGGAAGTTACGTCAACACCACAGGTGATCTCACATCATCGCTGGGAAATTCCGGGACGTCATCTGCCACGCTGACGGTTGCCTCTCCTGAAATCAACGTTCAGGGCAACGGGGTAAGCATTGCCAGTGGGGACACGACCCCTTCGGCGGCAGATGATACCGAATTCGGCAGCGTCTCTGTTTCGAGCGGTACAAATCCAAATACCTTCACAATCCAGAACACGGGTAATGGAACGCTCTCACTGACCAGTGTGACGTCCTCTGATAATGCACAATTCGCTGTGTCGGGGACAACGGCCGGTTCGATACCGTCTTTGGGATCTGTAACCTTCACGGTCACCTTCGATCCGTCCGCGACGGGCTTGCAAACGTCAACGATTACGATCGTCTCGAGCGACGCGGACGAGAGTCCCTATACATTTAGGGTTCAAGGAACAGGCATTGCACCCGAGATCGACGTCCAGGGAAACGGTGTCAGTATTGCCAGCGGGGATACGTCTCCGAGTGCGGCGGATGATACCGACTTCGGGAGTGTTGCGGTTTCGAGCGGATCTGTGGCGAATACGTTCACCATCGAGAACACAGGAACCGACACGCTGACGCTTACAAGTGTAACGTCGTCGGACAACACGCAGTTCGCCATTTCCGGTACGACAAGCGGTTCGATCGCATCTTTGGGGTCTTCGACCTTTACCGTCACTTTTGATCCCAACGCCGGTGGGAACCAGACTGCGACGATCACCATCGTTTCCGATGACATCGATGAAGGGACGTACACGTTCACGGTACAGGGGACTGGTATCGCACCAGAGATCAACGTTCAGGGAAACGGGACAAGTATCGTGAGTGGCGATACGACGCCGTCCGCAGCGGATGATACCGACTTCGGCAACGTTTCGGTTGCAAGCGGATCCAACGCAAATACGTTCACGATCCAGAACACCGGAACAGATGCGCTGACGCTGACGAGCGTGACATCTTCCGACAACACGCAATTCGCATTATCCGGGACGACCAGCGGCTCGATCGCCGCCTTGGGGTCTGCAACGTTCACGGTCACTTTTGATCCCAATGCCCTGGGAACGCAGACGTCGACAATCACGATTGAATCTAACGATCCCGACGAAGGAACATACACCTTTACTGTTCAAGGCACGGGTGTGGCACCGGAGATCAACGTCCAGGGGAACGGCACGAGTATCGCCAGTGGTGATACGACGCCGTCGGCTGCGGACGACACCGACTTCGGTAGCGTTTCAGTGTCCAGCGGAACCAATGCGAATGTCTTCACGATCCAGAACACCGGTACGGACACGCTGACGCTGACGAGCGTGACATCCTCGGACAATACGCAATTTGCGGTGTCGGGCACGACGAGCGGTTCGATAGCAGCCCTGGGGTCGGTGACGTTCACGGTCACTTTTGATCCCAATGCGCTTGGAACCCAAACGTCGACGATCACGATTGACTCCAACGATGCCGACGAGGGAACCTACACATTCAGGGTACAGGGCACGGGAACGTCCACGCCGAGTTTCACGCAGTCCTTTGCTCCAGCGACCATTCTGTCAGGTGGAACCTCGACGGTTTCCTTCGTCATCAACAACTCCGCCAACGCGGTCGCCGCTACCTCGCTGGATTTCACCGACAATCTCCCCGCAGGATTGTCAGTTGCCTCGCCTGCAAACGCCTCAACCACCTGTACCGGGGGAACGATAACGGCGACGACTGGTTCTGGTGTGATTTCCTACACCGGAGGCACCGTTGCGGCCGGGGGCAGCTGTTCCTTGAGCGCGGACGTTACCGGCTCCACAGATGGTTCCTTCGCGAACACAACTGGAGACCTGACCTCCAGCCTTGGAAACTCCGGAACGTCTTCAAGCACTCTGACGGTTGCTACTCCTGAAATCGACGTGCAGCGTCCCGCAGGAAACTCTATTGCGGATAACGGAACGGATGCTCAGGGAACAGTAAACGTGGGAGACCAGCAAACACTGGTCTACACGATCGAAAACACGGGTACCGCGACGCTCACCCTGACTGGAACGCCAACCAGTGCCTCGGCAAGCAATGTTTCGGTCGATTCAATCTCCGCGCCGGGGCTCACAACGCTCGCGGGTGGTGCATCGACCACCTTCACTGTTCTCTACACGCCTAGTGCAATTGGCAATTTTTCGTTCGAACTCGATATTCTCAGCGATGACGCCGACGAACCCACGTATGACATTCTGGTGAGCGGTACTGCGATTGGCAGTCCGGAAATCGAGGTTTCATCGTCGACAGGCAATGCCGTATCGGACGGGGGGACAGACACCGTTCCCGGAATTGTCATGCCGGGAACAACGTCGACCATCACTTACACGATCACGAACACCGGGTCGGCCGTGCTCAACCTCACAACTCCAACGGTTGGTGCGAATGTTACCGGCACAAGCAACGTCACAGTCAACAGCTTCACATTGAGTTCCAACACCGTAAGCAGCGGTGGTGGAACGGCGACGCTGGCTGTGGCCTATACGCCAACAGCGCCTGGAGCGTTCGGGTTCGACTTCAACTTCGCCAATGACGATGCGGACGAAAACCCCTTCAACGTATCGGTGAGCGGGACGGCAAGCGGGGCGGCGGCGGCGCTGTCGGTCGTGTCGGGATCCGGGCAAAGTTCCGAAGTCGGAACCCGGTTCGAGGCAGTTCTCGTCGCGAGAGCGACAGACGTCAACAACAACGCTGCTGCAGGTGTCAGCGTAACATTCACTGCACCGGCCGGTGGCGCGTCACTGACATTTGCGAGCACGGGCACCAACACAGAAACGGTGACCACCGCTGCGGACGGAACGGCGACCAGTTCCGTCATGACCGCAAACGCGGTTGCCTCGTCCTATAACGGCGGTGGTGCTCTCACGCCATATTCGGTGACGGCGAGTGCCACGGGGCTGAGCAGCGTCAGCTTCTCTCTCACCAATGACCGGGATGCATCGGCCGATATCCAGAAAACGAAGGAAGTGATTGCCTCCTTCGTGACAAGCCGGGCCAATGCAATCGTGTCCGGACAGCCTGATATCGTCTCGCGCCTGACCAGCGGCCCCTTTGGGCGGCAGCGTGGGCGCAACGGGTTCAATTTCGACGTTACGCCTACCTCGCAGTCCGGAAACTTCCAGTTCTCCCTGCGCGCCTTTGCCAATTCTCTTCAACAAGGTGGTGGCACAGGAAACAGTGCGGCAATGGCAGGAGCCGGGAGCGGCGTTCGCGCGGCAAATGCCGAGCCGGAACGGTACGCGGTCTTCGACAATTTCACCTCCTCCGGCACGATGAGTTACACGGCCGTCGGTCCGCAGGTGATGCAGGATGATACCCTCGCGATCCTGAGCGGCACCAACGGAGATGCACCTTCAGGCGGCGAGGGCAGTGCCGAGTGGCAGTCGGGATGGGACTTCTGGGCCCAGGGAACGTATGCAATTACCGACAACAACAGCAGCAACAGCAAGACCGGGCTGTTTTTTGCCGGGGTCGACTATCGCTACAAGGACCGGGCCGTCCTGGGCTTGTTGGGGCAGCTCGACCTGACCGAGGAAAGAAACGGTGCCGCAGATACCTCCGCCGACGGCGTCGGCTGGATGGCTGGCCCTTATGCTGTTCTCCGGGTTCATCAGAATTTCTATCTGGATGGTCTGGCGACGTATGGCCAGTCCTACAACACCGTGAACGCGCTTGGGCTTTTCGAAGATGATTTCAAAACGCAGCGGTTTCTGTTGCAGGGTGGTTTGACAGGCGACTTCAAGCTCAGTGAAACGACCAGGGTCAGTCCATTTGCCCGCATCACCTATTACTACGAAGAACAGGAAAGCTACACGGACACATTGGGGCGGCTGATCCCGTCGCAGGATTTCGATCTGGGGCGGCTCGAGTTCGGACCAAAGGTCTCCTGGGACCTGCAGTTGAACGAGCTGTTGTTCTCGCCGTTCCTGTCGCTCTCCGGGATCTACGACTTCAACAAGTTGCAGGACGATACCCCGACGGATGCGACGCTTGCCTCTTCCGATGAAGATCTGCGGGCACGTGTGGAAGCCGGTGCGGGCCTGCTGGTGCCTGGCCGTAACATCCAGATTTCCGGGGAGGGCTTTTACGACGGGATCGGGACGTCCGACTTCCGCTCGTATGGTGCGACGCTTAACGTCACCATTCCGTTCTGATGTGAACAGACCAGCCTCCGGCAGTTGCCGGAGGCTGATTGTTCTGGCTGAAGGTTCAGGCTGCCTGGCCGGAAACGCCGGTAATCATGGAGACGATTTCGTTCTTGTCTGTCTCGCTGGTCTTGCGAACGCCGATCTGCTGACCACGGCGCAGGACGCAGATGCGGTCGGAGAGGCGGAAGACCTGATCCAGACTGTGGCTGATGATCAGGATGGCGAGGTTCTTTTCCTTCAGCGATGCGACCAGCTGTTCGACCTTGGCCGTTTCCGCGACGCCCAGGGCCGCCGTCGGTTCGTCCAGCAGAACCAGCTTGCTGGCCCAGTGGGTGGCCCGCGCAATGGCTATGCCCTGGCGCTGGCCGCCACTGAGATCTCGAATGACAGAGCCGGCGGAGGGGATGCGGACATCGAGTTCGTCGACCAGTTCCTGGCATTCCCGGCGCATGCGCTTCTTGTCGAGCAGCCCGAACGGCGGCTTGGTCAGTTCGCGGCCGAGGAACATGTTCATGTAGACCGGCTGCTGGTCGGCAAGGGCAAGGTCCTGGTAGACGACCTCGATGCCGAGACTGCGGGCCGAGCTGGCGTCGGAGAAGGATGCCGGCGTGCCATCCAGCAGGATGTCACCCGAGGTTGGCTTATGGACACCGGAGATGATCTTGACCAGCGTCGACTTGCCGGCGCCGTTGTCGCCGACAAGAGCAACGATCTCTCCCGCGTGAAGGTCGAGTGAGAAGTTCTCGATGGCGACCACGCCACCGAACGCCTTGTGGATGTTCTTCAGGGACAGAACGGGATTGTCGGCGGTCATTGCTGGAACGCTCCCGGCCAGGAGACGGCATCTCCGAAGCCATTTTCGATTGTGGTGACGGCAGGCGTGCCAGCGCTGACACCGGAAATGCCGACGACAAGCGCCCGTGTGACGAAGGCCTGACCGCGGAAGCCGAAGACCACCGTGTCACCGGCGCGCACGGGTTTGGGCGAGGTGGCGTCGATCATCGCGTAATAGTCGATCGCGGAATAGTCGGGTATTTCGACTTCAAGCAGATCAGACTGGCGGGAAGTCGGCTCCGAGGAGACGAGGGCTTTGACCGGGTACTTCGGGAAGACCGGATCGATGTAGAGGCCACCACCGAAGCAGTAGGCCTTGCCACCGTGGTGGTGGGAGACTTCCGAGAGATAGAGCACGGCAGGATCTTCCGGCAGGTCTTCCACTGCATGAAGAGGTGTCGTGCCGTGGAGACCGTTGCCCGGTTCGCACTGGGTGGCACCGGCTTCGGCAAGGGCGCCGAGCACTGCGGAGGACGTGGTGCCAGGAGCGTTGATCTCGATACGGCCGCGACCTGCGCTTGCCAGTGCTTCGGCGGCACGGGCGAGGGTCGACAGGTTTGGTGTCGGTTTGACCTTGCGCGTTTCCAGATCGAAAAGCAGGGCGGGGAAGGTCGTGATGCCGGCAAAGGCTCCACCTTCCAGGGCGTCAAGCTGCTCTGCTACGGCGACGATGTCTTGCGCGTCAAAGCCGCCTTCATGGCCACGATAGAACGTGTCGCCCTCTGTCTGGATCCGGGCGAGAAGATTCTGTGTCCTGCCGGCGGCTTTGGCGGCAGCGGCGGCTTCCTGTGCTTTCTCAGCCGAGAAGACCGTCCAGTAATCCGGTTGCAGTTTCGCAGCGGCAAAAGCGGCTTCCTGCCTCGGAACCTGGACCAGGTGGCCGAGATGCCCGGTCTTGAGGCCGGCCCGGTCGCAGGCGAGGGCGCAGGCCATGTCGACCGCAACGGATCTTTCGATGCCGCCGCGCATGACCGCCTGGCAGAAACCGGAATGGCGTCCGACCTGTTTGGTCATGGCGAAGGTTTTCAGGCCGTGCTTGTCGGCCTCGCCCTTGAAAAGGCGAGCGTTGCGTTCGACCGCGTCCAGATCGAGAACATAGGCATTGGCAGGGATCTTGCCGGCCTGATGCAGCGCCATGGCGGCTTCGATGAAGGCCGGATTGCGGCGCATGAGAACGTCGAGAAACATCGTGGTCCTCCAGATTACCGGCTGGTGTCGCGCAAGGAGACGGCGACTGCGACGAGAATGATGAGACCGCGGACGATCATCTGGTCGGAGACATCAAGCCCCATCAGGATCAGTCCGTTGTTGAGCATGCCCATCAGCAGCGAGCCGAGCAGCGCTCCGATGACGGAGCCCTTGCCGCCGTTGAGGGCGGTGCCCCCGACGATGACGGCTGCGATGACCGTCATCAGGTCGCTTTCGCCGAGCGTGTATTTGGCAGCCTGAAGGCGGCCGGCGTAGAGCAGGCCGGCAAGCCCGGCCATGGCGCCGCACAGCGTCAGCACGCTGAGGCGGATGCGCGGAACCTTGATGCCGGAAACCTGGGCGGCGCGGGGATTGTCGCCCGTTGCCACCACATGGGCGCCAAAGCGGGTGTTGCGGTAGACGATATGGCCGATGACGACGGCAGCGATGGTCCAGATGACCAGTGAGGGGATGGAAAACAGGCTGCCGGAGCCGAAGATGCCTGCGAAGGTGTCATTCAGCACCGGGATCGAGCGCAGGTCCGTCATGGAGCGGGCGATACCGGCGAAGAGGCCCATGGTGGCCAGCGTCACCAGGAAGGACGGCAGGCGCAGATAGGCGACAAGGACGCCGTTCATGGCGCCGATCAAGGCACCGGCGCCGATGCCGGCGATGACGCCGACGACCAGCGGGTAGCTTTGCAGGGCAAGCGCTGCGGCGAGCGCCGAGACGGCAACGACTGAGCCGAAGCTGAGGTCGATTTCCCCGGCGGACAGCGCGAAGACCAGACCGATGGCCATGATCGTTGCCGGTGCGGTCTGCAGAACGATGTTGGTCAGGTTGCGGGGCGACAGGAAGCCGACGTCGTGAAGGGTGAGAGCAAAGAAAAGAAAGATTCCGAGAAACCCGAAATAGATCACGCCTTGCTTGTAATCGAGTTGTCTTAGTCTCGAAACCGCCTGGGTCATGGATTGCCTCAAGTTCGAAGAGGTAGGTGACGGCAGGCCGCAAGGCGCGGCCTGCACGGAAAGGGATTTACTTGGCTGCTTCGGCAACGCTTTCGGGCGGATCCATCTTCATGGACTTGTTCCAGCCTTCGGTGACATTATCCGTGCCAACCGTGATGGCGTCGACCACCAGGAACGGATCGACGGACTTGCCGAGAAGGCTGGCCGCAGCGGATCGGGCCGCGTAGACGCCGATGCTGTAGGCTTCGTCCGCGATGATTGCCGCGGTGTTGCCACCCTTCAGCATGTCGAGGGCAACCGGCTCGTTGAGGTCGATGGTGACCACCCTGGTGGTGTCGTTGCCCTGCTGGCGCAGAACCGAGAGGACACCAAGGGCTGGTTCCGCCCACGGCGTATAGATGCCGCCGAGATCCGGGTTCCGCGACAACATCGCCCGGGCGATGTCTTCGGCGTTTGCGGGATCGGTCATGCCGGACTCGATGGCGATTTCCATGTTCGGAAACTCGTTTTCGATGGTCCACTTGAACGCCTGGTCACGCTGGTTGGTGACCGGGAAATCCGCATCGTGGAACATGTAGCCGACGGTACCCGTCTCGCCCATGGACGCAGCGAGTGCCCGGGCGGCCTTTTCGCCGATCTGAACCAGGTCGGCGGAGACGACGGTGACATAGTCCTTGCCATGGGTGAAGCCGTCGACGGCGTTGTCGACGAAGACAAGCTTCACGCCGGCATCGCGGGCAATGCCGTAAACGGTCTGTGCTGTGGTCGGGTCGATCGGCAGGGATACGATGATCGACGGCTGGTTGGCCATGATCGTCTCGACGTCGGACTTCTGGCGGGCAGAGTCAAAGCCGGCGTCGGTCTCGGCAACGACCTTGATGCCGAGCCGTTCGAACTCGTCCTTGGCGCCGCGTGCGACCGCGTTGGACCAGTCGTAGAGCTCGTGCCAGGCAAAGGCGGCCGTATAATTGCCTTCGGCCACTTTCGCGACTTCGGCATCGGTCAGCTCGAGCGTTGCGACCGGGGTCGGGGCTTCGCCCTTCGGGCCAACCGTTTGCGGGCGGTCAGCAGCCGAGGCCAAGGCGGTCATGCCGACCAGCAGTGTCGACGCCAGGAGTGTCTGTAACTTGAACATGCGACTTCTCCGTAAGGTTCGGTATTAACCGTCGGAAAGACGGTGTTGCTTCTCGGAGGTCCGTGCGGGTTTTTAGAGTTGTTGTGAGGACCTGTTGGCCGGCAGGCTGTGATGGGGCAGCCTGCCGGAATGCCGGGTCAATTCGCGGAGGTAACGCTTGCCGGCGGGTCGATGTTGAGGGATTTCTTCCAGCCCTCGGCAACGTTGTCTGCAGTCACGGTGATGGCCGGTGCCGCGATGAAGGGCGGAACGTCCTTGTCGACGAGGCGCAGGGCTGCGGCAGCTGCCATGGCGCGGCCGAGTTCATAGGCTTCGTCCGCAACAATGGCTGCGACGTTGCCGCCGCGGACCATGTCGAGAGCTACCGGCTCGGACAGATCGAGCGTGACGATCTTGGTGTCCTTGTTGCCGTTGGCACGCAAAGCTGCGAGCACACCTTCGGCCGGGCCGGCCCAGGTCACATAGATGCCGCCGAGATCCGGGTTCTTGAGCAGCATGGCGTTGGCGATTTCCTCAGCGCGAGCCGGGTCGCTGATGCCTTGTTCCGCAACGATCTTGATGTCCGGATAGTCGTTTTCGATGGTCGACTTGAAGGCGTTGTCACGCTGGTTGGTCACGTAATAGTCGGCGTCGTGGAAAATCCAGCCGACGGTGCCCTTGCCGCCCATGGCGCTGGCGAGCGCGTCGGCAGCCTGTTTGCCCATCTGGTAGAGATCGTCGGTCACGATGGCCGCATAGTCGCGCGGGTGCTCATAATCGGCGGGCAGGTTGGACAGGAAAACCAGGGAAACACCGGCATCGCGGGCTTCCTTGAAGGCGGCGGCGGATGTGACCGGGTCAAGCGGTAGCGACAGGATGATGTTGGGTTCCTTGGCCATGGCCGTTTCAACGTCGCTGCGCTGCTTGGCGGCATCAAAGCCGGCGCTGGTGGTTGCGACAACCTCGATGCCGAGGCGCTTGAACTCGTCCGTTGCACCGGCTGAAACCGCGTTCACGAAATCGGATTGGTCGTGCCAGAGCAGGGCGGCCTTGTATTTTGCGTCCTTGATGGCGGCGACGGCATCGTCGGGAACCGTCACCTCGGCGGAAAGCGTTGCCGCTTCGCCCTTGGGGCCGACCGTCTGGGCCATGGCAGAGACGGACATCAGCCCGAGAAGGGCGGATGTCGCCAGATGTTTGACTAGCAGTTTCATTTCTAACCCTCTGTTATGTTTGGTTCAGTCTGCTTCTTCTTCCAGGCCGCAATAGTCGGCCACGAACAGCGCGAAAGCCCTGACGGCTGCCAGATAGCTTTCCACCTCGATGCGCTCTTCGAATGTGTGTGCGACGCTGATGTCCCCAGGTGCGCAGTAGACCGCGGGACACCCGATCTCGTTGACAAGAAAGGGAGATTCCGACCAGTAAGGTGCACCGCCGATGGCGCCGCCGGAAAGGTTCTGGCCGTTCGTGGCAACCTCGACGCAGCGGGACAGCTGCAGGGCGGCGGGGGTTTCGCGGGAGATCTCGACGGGTGAGCCGCCGAAGCGGTGATCACGGCCGGCGGGGTACGCAATCCCGATGCCGATGCCGTCGGCCACTGGCGCCGACCGGACGACCGCTTCAAAGGCGGCGACCGCCTCATCCAGGTTCTCGCCGGGGCGGAGCTTGCGGATCAGGGAGAGCTTGCACTCGCCCGGAACGGCAATATAGCCGCCGCCATTGATATGCGTGACGAGGATGGAGGAAGCGCCGACCAGATCGTGCTTCGGTCCTGCTGCCAGTTCCGCCTCATGTTGCCAGAGGTTGCCCAGAATTGCGTGGGTTGCCTTCAGGGCATCGACGCCGAGCTCCGGCGTGCCGAAATAGGCGGATTTGCCGGTTATGGTGATCTCGGCAATGAAGAAGCCGATCTGGGCCGTATAGACATCCAGCCTGGTCGGTTCGACATAGACCGCGAAATCCGGCTTTGCGATGGTGCCGTCCTTGACCCTTTTGACAAGATCGTGAGCGCCGGCGCTGACGCCGGTGCCCGGTTCGCCGCTTTCCTCATCGCCGATGAAAGCGAAGGAGAGGCCGCCGGCGGGACGGTAGCCTGCCTTCTGCAAGAGCCTGAGGCCGCCAAGTGCGGCGCAGATGCCGCCCTTGAGATCGCAGGCGCCACGGCCCCAGATCTCACCGTCTATCAAGGCACCGCCGAAGGGGCTTTCCTGCGGCTTGCCCTGCCAGGCTTCCTGCCAGCCGCGCACATGCACGGTGTCGGTGTGGCCGACGAAGAGGAGGTGGGGGGTATCGTGACCGGTGACCGGCTGGTGCTGGCCCCAGACGTTGAGGCGGCCGGGCAGGAATTCGCCGGAGCCGGTTTCAAGACCGAGCGTTTCCATTTGCGATTTCAGGAAGGTGGCAAAGCCGGTTTCGTTGCCGGTGACGCTGTCAATCGACAGAGCCCCGCGAAGCAGGTCGATATCGGCGTCCCGGTCCTGCGTGGCCAGCAGCTTTTCATGCAGGTTTGAGGAAACCATCAGGCCGCTCCCTTCTTGAAGGTTTCGATGGACGGCGGCGGAACGGCGATTTCAACGCCCTTGAGGCCTTCGGTGAACAGCGACAGGTGCAGACGGGAGAGGGCGACGGAGGCACCGCCGGCAAGGGCTGCGTGATTGCCGAGCGTCGACTTCTCGATCAGCACCGGGCGCGGAAAGCATCTGGAAATGAATTTGCGGACATTGACGAAGAGCTCGTCCCGCGTGCCGATGGAACCGCCGATGACGATGCAGGACGGGTCCATGACCGCTGCCAGCGCTGCCATGACGCGGGCAACCTGGCGGGCGATTTCTTCCAGTGTTTCAGTGGCGGCAGTGTCGCCTGTGTTTGCGGCGTCGAAGATGTCCGGCACGTCCAGCGTCTTGCCGGTCTTGCTTTTATAGAGATCGGTGATGGCGTGGGTGGCGGCGACACGTTCCAGGGCACCGACTTCCAGGCTTTCCGGTTCGAACGGATCAGCGCCGAAGGGCAGGTAGCCGATTTCACCGGCAGCGCCGTTCATGCCCCGGTGGAGCTGGCCGCCGATGACGATGCCCGCACCGATACCGGTGCCGATGGAGACGTAGATCAGGTCGTCCTTGTCGCCGCGTTTGGTGAGCCAGTGTTCACCCAGGGCAGCAAGGTTGACGTCGTTTTCGATAAAGACCTCAATGCCGAGGATCTCGCGCCAGAGACCAGGGGCGTCGATGTCGCCGATGCCGGGGATGTTCGGGGCCATGCGGATGTGGCCGGTAGCCGGGTCCGGAGCGCCTGGTACGCCAATGACGGCGACACGAGGCAGCTTGAGCGAGGGGCTGGCTTCGGTCGCTGCCCGGCGGATGAGGTCCGCGACCTGATTGACGACGGCAATGCCGCCCTGCCTGTCGGTCGGCTCCACCAGCTCCGAGACGACGGCCCCGGTCAGGTTGCAGATGGCAACACGGATCTTGGTGCCGCCGAGATCGACGCTGGCAACGGATGCCGCATCCGGCACGATTTCATAAACCACGGCACGGCGGCCGATGTGGCCTTCGGTCTGGCCAACCGTGCGCACCCAGCCTTCTTCTTCCAGATTGCCGACGATTTCCGAAACCGTCTGTTTCGACAGGCCGGTGATCTTGGAGACGCTCGCCCGGGAGATCGGGCTGTAGCTGGCAATCGCCTGGACGATGGCACTCAAGGACATGCGTCTGGAGATGTTCGAGGGGTCTGCCAAGGCTACGCTCCATTAGTTCGTTCTGTCACCGAACTAATTAGATTTTGAGACACGAGTCAAGCGGTGCATTGAAAAATCGGGAGAGATTGAAAGCAGGTTGAGGGGGCGGCGAGAGAAAAATGATGTCTGAGCAATCGAAAAGACAAGCGCGTGAAGGCAGTTGCGGGTGGGGCGGCAAGAGCCGAAAAAAAATGATCCGATGCGCACAACGGAGGCTGTCACCAAGTTTCTGTTTGCAAGGGTGCTTTTGAAAAATGCGGTCTAAACAGTGGCTTCAGACATTGGGGCGACGTGGACAGCTTCGACAAAACCGGGCAAAAAGGGGCTTCCTTATTTTACCGTGGATCAGTGTGCCCAAGAGGCCTGGTACCGGTTTTACGCTTCTTCCCAAAACCAAAGACAATTTCAGCAAGGCGCAGGCTTTTGCATCTGGTGCTTCGAGCGCCAGGGCCAAGGACCGGCGATGGGGAAGCTGCGGACCGTGTCTTGAACTGACCTCCAGACGACTTGCAGGAAAGTGCGACCCATGACTTTGCCAGAAGGGGGCGGCAGCGCGCTGAAGTGGCCGACAGCCAGAGCGCGCCGGAAGGTGTGCGCGGAGTTTTGCGCGCATATTGCCGCCGGATATTCGATCGACAGTTTCCCGGACGCCGACCGCCGGACGATCCGCTATTACGCCGAACAGTTTCCCGAGGACTTTCCGCCCGCAAGGCTGGAAGAAGCCGCCCGGCGCGGCCTTCTGGAGTGGGAGCGGATCGGCAAGGACGGCGCAAGGGGAGAGCTGGCGAAATTCAACGCCAGCGCCTGGACCTTTGCCATGAAGAATCGCGCCGGCTGGCGGGACCGGACGGAGCCGGAAGCATGGCCGGTCTGGAGCGGGCCGGAAGACAGCCAGACACTCGAGACACTGAAACCGCGCAGCTCGGAGGAAATCGCTCTGGGCGTGATGGCATTGCTGACCGGAAAGGATATGCCAAAGGATGGCGACGGCCCTCGAAACGCTGATTGACCACATCGACCAGATGCCTGCGGACGAGCGGGTTGCCTTGCAGAAACAACTGGATGAGGCGGGCGTGCTGGACCAGTTTTCCGTCTGGCGGCCTCAACCCGGACCGCAAACGGAAGGCTATTTCTCAAAAGCTGATCTGACGCTTTACGGCGGTGCGGCTGGCGGCGGCAAGACGGATCTGATTGCCGGACTGGCGCTGTTTGCCCACCACAAGGCAGCGATCTTCCGCCAGTCGCTCAAGTCCCTGAAGGGCTTGAGCGAACGCATGAACGCGCTGATGCGCCAGGCGGGCATGGGCAAGATTTCCGGCAATCCGCCAAGGTGGACCGGGCCCGACGAGCGGCTGATCGAATTCGGGCATCTGGGGCTGCCGGGGGCGGAAGAGGACTGGCAGGGGCGCGACCATGACCTGAAAGCCTTTGACGAGGGCGCGCAGATGGACCCGCGCAAGATCATCTTCGTGCTCGGCTGGTTGCGCACGACGCGAAAGGGCCAGCGTTGCCGCGGTTTGATTGCCACCAATCCGCCGCTGGGCGGGCAGGGGGACTACCTGAGCGACTGGTTCGCGCCCTGGCTCGATCCGCTGCATCCGCTTTACGGCAAGGTGCAGCCGGGCGAGATCCTGTGGGCGGTTTTCATTGACGACGGCGATGCCATTCGCACGGTGTGGGTGGACGGGCCGGAGCCGGTGGAGATCGAAGGCGAAGTCCGCACCCCAAAGAGCCGGACCTTCATTCCCGCGCGGCGGCAGGACAACCGCTTTCTGGGAACGGACTACGATGCCCAGCTTGACCAGATGCCAGAGCCGATGCGCACGGCGCTGAAGACCGGAGACTTTCTGGCGGCCCGTCAAGACCACGAGTGGCAGGTGATCCCGTCCGGCTGGGTGGACCTTGCCTTCGAGCGATACGACCAGGGCATCGATCGGGACGAACCGATGACAGTGCTGGCGGTGGATGTTGCCCAGGGCGGCAAGGACCGGACGGTGCTGCAGCCGCTGCATGGCCGGCGCTTTGAAACCAACATCGTGCGCAAGGGCACCGACACGAAAGACGGCGCCGATGTCGGTTCGCTGATCATCCGCGAGCGGCGCGACAATGCGATGATCGTGGTGGACTGCACGGGCGGCTGGGGCGGGGACACGGTTGGCTTCCTGAAGCGGGAAAACAACATTCCGGCGGAAAAATGCATCTTCTCCGCCCAGTCGGGCGAGAGCGCGAAGGACAGCAGGATCCCGTTCTACAATTTGCGCGCCGAACTTTACTGGCGCTTGCGCGAGGCCTTGCACCCCAAGAGCGGGCTGGGGCTGGCAATCCGGCGGTCGGCGACGGTGAAGGCGCAGTTGACGGCGCATCGCTGGAAGATGCGAAACGGAAAAATCCTGATTGAGAGCAAGGAACAGATCAAGGAACGGCTGGGCTCTTCCCCGGACGAGGCGGATGCGATTGTCGAGGCATTGGGATGGAAACAGAAAGCGGAGCTGAAGAAGGTTCTGAGAACCGGGGCCGAAAGCCGGATGGCGCCACTGGGCGACCCGCTGGACGGTTTCTGATCCGCGACCTTTGCCTGCGGGATGCCAGCTTCATTGCGGCCAACATGCGCGATCAGGACCTGCGCGAGATCGCCTGTCTGTGGAAGGAATGGGACACGCGCGCACTGGCGGCCTGCGCGTTGCAGACGGCGGTGCCGGGCATGGTGTGGTCGCTCTGGTACGACGGCCAGCCGGCGGCGGCCTATGGCTTCAGCCGGGCATCCGCCTTCGATCCGGACCACTGGCAGGCCTGGGCCTTCGGCACGGACCGATTCCGCCGATGTGTGCCGGCGATCACACGGCACTTGCTGGATCTCCGGCAGATTGTGGAACGGGATTGCCGGCGGCTGCAGGTGATTACGCTGGAAAATCATGACATTGCCCACGGCTGGATCGAGGCGCTGGGCGCAACACGGGAAGGGCGGCTGAGAGCCTATGGCCGGGGCGGGGAGGACTTTTATGTCTATGCCTGGGCAAGGGGGGACAAGCGGCCATGAGCGTTGTTCGAAACCGGGAAGGCTGGTAGCGTCCGGCCATTGCTATTTTGACGTTTTTATCTGGAGGCTCAGCCTTGTCTTCATCCAAGGATGATCTGCCCGTCGGGCAGATGACGAAACATTTCGCAGGCAATATCTCTCAACTGAATGCCATCGTTCTGTCCGATTATCGCAGGACCGAGGAAAACATCGGTTATCACAAGGGCCGCCTGGACCAGGGGTTCAAGCTGCTGGTCCTCAAGCACTTGCCGCTGCCGGAAGTGTTCGAGTTTCAGGGCACGACCTTGCGATCAGGCGGGCGGTATGGCCTGCCGGAGGAAACGCAGGAGGCGGACAGGCGGCGCGCGACCGTGCATGACGGCATTCTGGCGGACCGCGGCGCTGCGGGATACCGCGATCTGCAGACCCGCGCCCTGAGCCTTGCAACCGTGACCGGGCCGAAGCGTCTGGTGAAGGTCATGCCCACGATCCGGCATGACGAACATATGGCCCCGCGCGATCAATATCCGATGGGCGGCGGTTTTCTGCAGTGGGACCTGAAGAAGCCCGGCTTGCCGTTTTTCTGCGCGGCGCATTTCAAACCGGGCGGCACGGTGGTGACCGTGGACGGCATATTTCAGGTGAACTCGGACAACTTCCTCGCGGACTATCCGCAACGCGAGAAACTGCAGAAGTATCTGCAGACGATTTAAGCTTTTGCCACCTTCGTTCCGCGCGCGCGCTGCTTGATGCCTTCCATTTTCCGATGGGTGGCAACTGCCTGACGGCCGCCGCGGGTCGCGGTGTAGAGTTCCAGCGTTTCGAACTCGGCCTTTTCCACCGATGCAATTGCCTGATCGGAATAGGCGAAGCGGTTCGGATCTGACCAGAGTTTCCTGATGAAACGCAGATAGCGCCAGTGGGTGGCAGTCAGGATGGCAAGGTTCCGCAGGGTTTCGAGATAATATTTCGGATAGAAGATCAACGGATTTTCCAGAGGCAGGCCCTGGCGGCGGTCCTTGCGGTATTTCAGTCGCAGAAAGCCGCCATCGAGCGAAAACACATTGTGCAGCCGGGACGCGGTTCCGTAAATGATCAGCCGATTCATGGTGGCGATCTTCTTGTTGCTGCCGAGGGCGGCAGCCCGGCGCAGAATCGTGCGGCAATGGTCCGGTGAATAGAAGCTGGCCCAGGCATCCAGATAGAGCTTGTCCAGTTCCTCCCCGGGCAGGTTCGGATGGCGGATGACATTGTGTGTGAGGTCGTACCGGTTGAGGTCCGGATGGATCCAGGTGCCGGCGGCGACCGCATCGCGGTGATCCTCCGAGCCGGGCAAGGGCGTCAGGATGGAGAGCGACAGGATATCGACGGCAAGCTCCCGCTTGAGGACGTCGATATCGTGAAGGACCGAGGCGCGGGTGTCGTTGGGAAAGCCGATGATGTAACCGGCGGTCAGGATGACCGGGTGTTTCTTCCAGGCCAGGAACATCTCCCGGTAGTCGGTGATCTTGTTTTGCCGTTTCTTGGAGCCTGCCAGATTGTCCGGATTGATGTTTTCCAGGCCGATAAAAACCTGATCAACACCGGCACGTACGCATTTCTCGATAAAATTCGGGATCTTGTGACAGAGGGTGTCAACCTGGATGATCAGCGTGAATGTGTGACCTTCGTCTTCCCGCATGCGGATGAGCGTGTTGAGAAAGGCTTCCCAGTTGCGATTTCGGGCGAAATTGTCGTCGGTGACAAAGAACTTGGTGACCCCGATTCTTGCGTGGTCGCGGATGATATTCTCCAGATCCTCCGTCGATCGGAACCGGCTGCCGCGCCCCTGGACGTTGATGATGCAGCAGAAGCTGCACTCGAAGGGGCAGCCACGGCCGAGATCGAAACTGCCATAGCCAAGAGTCGATTTTTCGACCTGCGCCCGATCGACAACGGGCACCGGCTCACCGGGCAGGGACGGCAAGTCCTTCAGGTGATCGTAGATGGGTTTCAGCTTGCCTGCATAGGCGTCGCGCAGGACCGGGTCGAACCGGCCGCCTTCGGCCTCGCCCAGAAAAAAACTGATGCCGAGATCTGCGGCTTCGCGCATATCGGCAGGCATCTGCGGCAGCATGGCCATGCAGCCGGTGATGTGAAAGCCGCCGATGCAAACCGGGAGGCCGGCCAGGAGAAATGGGCGAGCAAGATCGACAGCTCTCGGAAACTGGTTGCTCTGGACGCCGGTGAAGCAGATGAGGGCCTTACCGCCCCGCCGCTGAATACCGGCGATCAACTGATCCGGTCGGATGCGGCTGTTGCCTTCGTCAATTGCCTGGATGACCATTTCCACCTCAGGCCCCAGAACCTGCCTATGTTCGCAATCCCTGGAAATTCCGAGAAGACAGGAAAGTGAATTGGCCGGTATCGAAGTTTTGTGCCAGTGAATCGGATAGCCGTTGTCGTCATATTTCGTTGGCCTGATAAGAACCAGGTGAAAAATATCCGGTTTCATGGCTTTCCCCGCCGGTTGAATTATTCAAAATCAGGCTAACAAGGATCCGGTTCGGAGGAAATACTTAGATTACGTTTGGGAAGGTTGTCGCGTTCGGGAAATATGTCCATGGTCCGCCGCTTTGATAAGTCTGCTGGGACAATACTGCTGGGGCAGGGCCGCTGGCATCAGGCCGTGCGGGCAGCGAAGCGGATGCGGTAGTCGGTCGGGCGCAGGCCGAGTTTCTTGCGGAAGTGGTGGCGGAGCGCGTGGGCGCTGCCGAAGCCGACGCGGGCCGCGATCGTTTCCATGTCGTCGTCGCCCCGGCTGAGGATCTCCTTGGCGGCTTCCAGACGCTCCTGTACCAGCCACTCGCCCGGCGTCATTCCCGTTGCTTCGGTGAAGCGGCGCTGGAAGGTGCGCGGGCTGAGGCGGCAGAGGGCCGCCATGGTTTCAATGGTCCAGGCCGTCTGCAGCGCCTGCCTGACTCGCTCCAGAATCGGTGCGATTTCGCTGCCCTCGCGATGAGCGACGGGGCGTTCCAGGAACTGAGCCTGGTCGCCGGTGCGGTGGGCGGGAACGACGAGGCGGCGCGCAACGGAGTTGGCCTTGTCTGCCCCGTAATCCTGGCGGATGATTTCGATCATCAGATCGATGCCGGCGGCGCTGCCCGCAGACGTGTAGATCCGGTTTTCCTGACGGTAGAGCGAGGCCTCGTCGACGGTGACGGCGGGGTGCCGCTCGCGCAGCTTGTTCGCGTAGCGCCAATGGGTGGTGGCGGAGCGACCGTCGAGCAGACCGGTGGCTGCCAGCACGAATGCACCGGAACAGATGGACACGAGCCGCGCGCCCCGGCTGTGGGCCTCGCAAAGCCGTTCGGCAAGCGCTTGGGGAACCGGGCAATCCGCCCCTTTCCAACCGGGTACGACGATGACGTCCGCCTCGGCTATGCGTTCCGGACCATGGTCTGGCACAAGTGTCAGACCGCCATGGGCGCGTAAGGGGCCTTCCTCGACCGGGCAACTGGCGAAGCGGTACCAGTCGGCGCCGAATTCGGGGCGGGCCAGACCGAATATCTCGGCGACGATACCGAACTCGAACGTGCAGAGCCCATCGTACAGCAGGGCGACAACAAGCGGGCCTTCCAGAGCTGAGGGGGCCGCGGTTTGAGGGGCTGTGTCTTTTGTCATGATATTTACGTATATAGTCAATCACGCCAATTGCCAATCGGCGTTCAGACGGGCGAGAAACAGCGGGAAAGGAGACCTTCATGACCAACAATGTCACCGCTATTCCGGCCGCACCGAGCGATCTCGCCAGGGAACATTTTGCCGCTGAATTTACCTTCGAGGCCGATTGCTGGGATGTGCACGACGCCCTTCAGGGCGAGCCTGGCTTTGTGTTGCTGGATGTGCGCAGTCCGGCGCTGTTCGAAAAAGGCCATGTGCCCGGCGCGATCAACCTTCCCCACGGCAAGATCATCCGTTCCAAGATGGCCAGGTGGCCGGAGGAGACATTGTTCGTGACCTATTGCGCCGGCCCGCATTGCAACGGTGCCGCACGGGGGGCGTTGCGGCTTGCGGAACTGGGACGCCCGGTGAAGATCATGGCAGGTGGCGTGACCGGCTGGATCGACGAAGGTTTTGAGCTGGCAACCGGTAATTCATGAGCTGAGCCGCAGCAAGAGCCCCTGCCTGCCTGACCCTGCCTGCTTTGGCCGGTCAGGCGGGGGCATTACCAGCAGCATCGGTCGAAGAGAAAAGATAGCCAGGGCCGCGGCAAGGGAAGCCTTCAGGAAAGCTCCAGCGGCAGGTTGCAAAAATTCACTGGATCAACCACAATCCTCTCAGGAACAAAGAATGAACATTTTTTAGGGAATTTGGACGCAGGACCCATGGCGGATTTTGAAGATTTGACCGGCTGGCGGGAAGAGCTGGCCGCATTTGAGAAAACGGAAGAAGGCAGGGCCTTCTTTGCCGGCAACAAGCGCTACGGTGGCATCAAAGTTCCATATGAGAACGTTGTGCAGATGGTTGAACTGATCCGTGGTGATGAAGAGCTGCACGAGGCTTTACGGAAGAAAATCTGGTTTGCGGCCTATGCCGAAAAGCATGATCTGGAAGTTCACGATGATGAGTTTGTAGAGCTGAACCCGCTCGAGGCTCATGACACCATTATTGCATTTGAACGGTGGTACCTGATGAAAGCTCCGGTTCGCTTTGACAAAAGGGACATGATGGTTGCGACATGGCTGGCCATCGATTTGGAGGAGGGCAGGCTGACATCACTCAGAACTGAGCAGGCCCGAGACTTCATCAAGGAAAATTATCCGCTTTATGTGTCCTTTCCGGGGGAGGAGACGTGATGGAGAAGGTTGTTGCGATAGATGCCAGTGAAATCAGCCCGATCATGAAAAACTTCGGGCTGGAAGGATTGATCGCCACCGCAAAACGGGGCTGAAAGAGCTTTGGAACAATTAGTGAACATTTGAGACGAGTTTGGAAACAGGACCCATGGCGGATTTTGACGACATTACCGGCTGGCGGGAAGAGCTGGCCGCATTTGAGAAAACGGAAGAAGGCAGGGCCTTTTTCGACAAATACAGTTCGTGGAGCCCAACAAGACCCCGGGCACCCAAATTGCCATATGAAACAATCCTCCATTTCGCAGAGTTATTCCTCAGGCATCCGGAAGTTCTTGAGGCGCTGAAGAAATCAGGTGCTTGGCGCGATTATCTGAATGCCAATCCGGATTTTGGCCGGGATGATGAGGGGTTTGATGAGCTTTGCCCGTGGGCGGACAACGAAACCGTGTACGACTTCGAACGCTGGTATGCGATGAAAACGCAGATCCCCTATGACGGTAACCTCGATCCCGGCCGGCGCTTAGCCTACAGGGTTGCGATCGGAGAGCTTCCATCCCTGGCGGCTCCGGAGACCCGGGCTTACGCTGAAAGAGAGCATTCGACGGATATCGCCTTTTCAGACAAGGGGGCGAAATGAGAGAGAAGGTTATTTTTCCGGACGTAAGCAGACGCAGTGCTTCTGTCGTGTGCAAGAGTGTTTCGGAACAATTGATGAACATTTGGTATGGATTTGGACATAGGACCCATGGCGGATTTTGACGACATTACCGGCTGGCGGGAAGAGCTGGCCGCATTTGAGAAAACGGAAGAAGGCAGGGCCTTCTTTGCCGGCAACAAGCGCTACGGTGGCATTAAAGTTCCATATGAGAACGTCGTGCAGATGGTTGAACTGATCCGCGGGGATGAAGAGCTGCACGAGGCTTTACGGAAGAAAATCTGGTTTGCGGCCTATGCCGAAAAGCATGATCTGGAGGTTCACGATGATGAGTTTGTAGAGCTGAACCCGCTCGAGGCTCATGACACCATTATCGATTTCAGGAAATGGTACCTGATGAAAGCTCCGGTTCGCTTTGACAAAAGGGACATGATCGTTGCGACATGGCTGGCCATCGATTTGGAGGAGGGCAGGCTGACATCACTCAGAACTGAACAGGCCCGAGACTTCATCAAGGAAAACTATGCGTCTTTTGTCTCCTTTCCGGGGGAGGAGGCGTGATGGAGAAGATTGTTGCGATAGATGCCAATGAAATCAGCCCGATTATGAAAAACTTCGGGCTGGAAGGATTGATCGCCACCGCAAAACGGGGCTGAGAGAGTTTCGGAACAATTAGTAACATTTGAGATAATTTGGACACAGCACCCATGGCGGATTTTGAAGATATTACCGGCTGGCGGGAAGAATTGCAGGCATATTACGAAGAAGGGGGGCAAGAGGCGGTCGATTATATCTATCGACATGATCCAGAGGTCTTCCTTGTGAGTACCAGGCTCTCCCAAGTGCAGCGTTTTGCTGAACTTCTGCTAAAAGACCCGGAACTTAGAGATGCGACTGCTCAGCAAATGGAGTGGTTGAAAGTTGTTGACGCCAATGGGGGAGCCGTTGGCAGGGGGGATCCGGAATGGGACAACCGGCCACTAGAGGCTCACATACTCATGGGAGACTTTTACGAATGGTACTGCCTGAAATCCGGGTATCCTCACGAAGCCAGGCACCTGTATAGTTTTGGTATGTTTACTGCCTGCGATGTCCTTGCGGGAAAATACGAATCTGTTCGGTCAAAGGCGTGTGTCGAATTTTTGCTAGATAGTGGTTACATCGAGCAAGACGAAGGAGGCTTGTGATGAGCAAGCAAACAGTCGTTGCACTCGACCATGCCAAGGTCGGGACGTTGCTCGCCTATACTGTCGAAAAAAAATTACCAAAAGAACAAATAAGGAACAAAGTATTTTCTGTTCTTGATGCCGTTGCTGGATTGGGCGACAAGGTTCTCTATGTACCAAGCGTTGGAACAACAGAACTCACAAACAATATTGCGATTGAATATCTGCCGCATTTCGATGGCTGGTTGAAAAAAAGAACTTACAACAACAAGATCCTCACAGCATCCGAGGTGAAATCCGAGCGGGCCAAGAAGAAATTCGATCCGGATAATAGGCGAAACTCGTCCAGAGGGGGGTATGAAGGCTGGGATATGGATGTCCGGCAGTTCATGCTGAATAGAAACAACAGAGAGAAGTACGATTTTCTCGTTATTAGTGCGGACGGTGCTTTTCTAGATAACAAATTCAATGCCGACAATGCACTTGAGCGCATGAAATTCAGACGGATGAGTTTCAAATCCCTGATGATCTCGATGCTCACCCATCCGGATGTACCGCTGACACCGCAACAGCACGACACAATTGTTCACGCAGCGAACTCGACTAGCCAAAAATTTGGTGCTTTTCACAATCTAGAGCAAAGTCACCCGAAGATTCCTGAAAGCTTCGAGGCAGCGCTCGAGATTAAGAACGCTCACCGACCGATTGAACTCAACGTTGGCAAGCGGTTTAAGAAGTTGGTCAAGAACGGCGCGCCGGTTTTCGTTCTTGGCCTTGCCGCGCCGGTGATATTCAACAAGGTTCAGGCACGTGCGGACGAGCGGAACATACCGTTTGCGCAGGCGGCAAGAGAGCTGGGGCTGGAGTTTACAGAGGACGATCTGAAGTCCATGGCGGCGGAGGCGGGCCTCGACCTGGCCGTTTCGCTGACGCCTGTCGGGCCGCTGAAAAAGGCCTGGGACGTTCTGGGCAATCTGGACGACATTATCGCCTTGACCCAGCTTTATGGCGAAGCCTATCCGGACAACCTGGTGATCCGGAAAATGGCCGAAATTGCTACAACCGTCGAAGGATCGGAGGCATTTGGCGCTTACGTTTATGGCCGGGACGCGCTGACAGGCGCGGTGGGCAGCGCAATCGACTGGGCGTTTGCCGGCAGCGAGGGTGAGGAAGAGGCCTTGCAGGCGCTGCAGGGGATACAGAACGCGCTTGAGGCCGGCGGAGCCGTGGAGCAGGCCGCAAACCGCGGCGCAACACGCGAAGAATTGACTGACACCCTGACGAGAGACGCAGAGCTGCACCGGGGACAGGTCAGGCAACTGTTGTCGGCGGCCCCGGTGGCGGCGACAGATGCGCCGCTTACGGCACCGCGGCTGGAGGACGGCAGTCTTTCTTCTGAAACCATCCTGATGGATGGCGGGCAAGTGCCATTGGGCGAGAAGCCGGTTCTGCCAGGCTCTTCCGCCATTCTGGCCCCTGGTTTTGAGGAGGCGCGCCAAAACGGCGTGTCTGAGGGCAGCGTGTCTGGAGCCAGCGCAGTTGGGGCCGAAGTGGGCACCGGCAAGCTGGACGGCGTGAGTGCCACAACGGCGGCCGATGTTGCTGACGCCTCGGCCGGTTTGGCTGCATCTGCTGATCTGGCCCGGAAAAGTTCCTATGACCGATATCGGCAGATCGGCAGAACTGCCGCCGAAGAGGCGGAAGCGCTTGCGGATTACGAAAGGCTGTTCAGGCAAAGCTATGTCGAACTGGGCGGCCACAAGGAGGCTGCCCGGGACTATGCGATTTACCGGTTCAAGCAGATGTGGGGTCTTTCGGCCTTCGCGCCGGAGGCGGCAGGAACCGTATTGAAATATCCGGTCGAGACAGCCTATCCGGATCTTGAAAAAGACGGCCATGGTTACGTGCGCAAGGACGTTGAGGACCTGCTGAAAGCACAGGGTGTGCGCGCCGCGAAATGGCATCTGATGCCAAATGACAAGACCGGCCGGGACAGGCAGCAGGCCCCGGCGGACGAGGACGGCTACGGCCCGCGCATGACATTGACCTATGACGACGAGACCGGACAGCGCCATTTGCTGACGGAAGACTTTCAGGCAAATGTCGGCCGGGTTCGGGACAGGGCGTGGCAGGCGCACATCCCAAACAACAGCAGGCGGGCCGCGCGGCAGGCCCCTGCCGCACCGGCTGGAAACGTTCCGGCGGCGCTGGCTGCCGCAGCGCCCGGTAAAGCTGCGCCGGTGGATGGAGCTTCCTCCGGGGCGCGGTGAAAAACACCGCCTCGGGCGCACAACCGGGAAGCTTCAAAAAGCCTTTGAGTGGCAAGAGCTTTCCGGAAATGCGTGTCTGAACAACAGGTTCAGACATCTGGCCTTGCTGGACGCTTCGTCAAAACAGGGCTAAAACAGACCTCATACCGGTACTTTGGAAAATTGCGGCTTGGCCGGCAGGAACGCCTTGGCGCTGCCGGATACGTCCGTTCGATCTTTTTCCGGCCGCTTGCGCGGACCGGCCTTGAGGCGCTGCCGCCGTGCCGGCAGGCGGCGCTGATTACACGTTTTCAAGACATTGAGAGAAAGGGACCACCCATGTGCATGTTTGGTGGGGGAGGCTCCAAGCAGCCGGACCCGGAACCGACACCGCCGCCGCCGCGCGAACCCGACCCGCAGCGGCAGGCGCGCAACCTGCAGGAAAACGGGCGCCGGCGCCGGGCCGCCGCCTATAACACCCGGGCCACCAACCTGACCGGCCCGTTGGGCGTTGCCGATTACGGCAGTGCCTCGCGGCCCGGTGTCACACTTTTGGGGCGTGCGTGATGGGAGTTGTCGACGATCTGAAAACCGAGCTGCAATCGGCCCGGGCGGAGCGCCAATGGGTGGAGGCGGACTGGCAGGACTATGTCACCTATACGGCGCCGGACATGGAGCGGGCCTTCAACCTGCCCGGCGGCGTGAGCGCCCGGGATGGCATGAGCGCCCTGCGCGGGTCTGCCGCCCGGGACCGGTCACGCAAGCTGTACGACCCGACCGCCGTCTGGCTGCTGGACAGGCTTGCCTCCGGCATCGGCTCGCTGACCATGCCCGAAGGCTTTCCCTGGCATGGGGTCGGCTTCGGCGATCCGTTTGCGCCGGCGCCCAGCCAGGCGGACGAGGAGTTTTTCGAACTGGTGCGCGATCACCTGTTCCGTGTGCGGTATTCGGGGCGTTCCGGCTTTGCGCTGGCCAACCGCTCGCGCCTGCTGTCCACCGTGAAACTGGGAACGGGTGTGCTGTTTCCGGTCGAAAACGAGGACAGCCTGGCCGATATCCGCACGCCGGTTCACTACCGCTATGTGCCGCTTTACGAGATTTACCTGGTCATCGATGCCCAGGGCAACGATTGCGGGTTCTTTCGGGTGCGCACGCTGAAGGCGTGGCAGGCGGTGAAGGAATACGCCGGCAAGGTGTCGCCCAAGGTGAAGGAAGACGCGGCCGACGCGAAGCGCAAGAACACGGACTACACTTTCGTGCATGCCTGCTTTGTGCGCGAAGGCGGTCACGCCCAGGCAACCGACACCAGGAAATCCCGGTTCGAGAGCATCCACTTCGAGGAAGACAGCGGGCATATCTGCCGGCGGGGCGGCTTCTTCGAATATCCGCTGGTGATCAGCCGGTGGGACCGGGACGGGCTGTCGCCCTATGGCTCGCCGCCGCAGGCAAAGCTGATGAGCGACATCAAGAGCCTGCAGAGCCTGGCACGAGACGGGCTGATTGCCAGTTCGCAGGCGGTGCGCCCGCCGATCGCCACCCATGCGCAGGAGCGCCAGCTTGACCTCAACCCCGGCCGGATCAACCCCGGGCTGATCGACGAGCAGGGTAGGCCGCTGTTCCGGCCGATGATTGACACGGTGAACCCGGGGGCGGCGGATGCGCAGATCGAGACCATCCGCGAAAAGCTGCGGGTGGGACTTTATGGCGACCTGTGGCAGACGCTGCTGGAAGGCAATGGCCGCACGGCAACGGAAGCCAATATCCGCCGCAAGGAAATGGCCGACATGATCGGGCCGTTCTCCACCAACATCATGGCCGGAAATGAAGCCTTGTTCGAACGGGAGATCGGCATTCTGGGCCGAAGGGGCGCTTTTGCCCCCGGGTCGCCCCTTGCCCCGCCGCAAAGCGTACTGGAGGGCGATGTGACCCTGACGCCGACGGCACCCATCGACCAGATGCGCGAGGCCGGGCATTTCGAGGCGATCATGGGCTTCCAGGAATATCTCGGCATCGCAGCAGGGGCCGATCCCTCCATTCTGGATCTGCACGACCGGGAAGCCGAATATGACCTGACTCGCTGCGCGCTGGGGCTGCCCGCCAAGCTGAGGCGGCGACCGGAAGAGGTGGAGGCACTGCGGCAGGAACGGGCGGCCGAGCAGCAGCAACAGCAGCAGCTTGCGACAGGCGAAAGCATGGCGCGGATCGCCCGCGACGGGGCGCCGCTTCTGCAGACCCTGGGCGGCGAGGGAGGGCTGGATGGTCTGGCGTAGCCTCAAACGAGCCGCCCGGCGGCGCCGGGAGCGGGCTGGAGTGCTGGAACGGGCCTATCGGTCCGTTTTTTTGTGTCCGGACGGCGAAATCGTGCTGGCGGACCTGGCTGCCGAATGCGGCATCTACCAGGCGCCCCCGGTGAACCTGGAGCCGAGGGCGGGCGGTTATCTGGATGGGCGCAAGGCACTTTATGCCCGCATCCTGTCGATGATCCGCATTCCGCCGGAAGAGCACGCCGCGCTGCAGGAAGCTGCCCGGCTGGAAATGCTGCCCGAGTTCGAAACTGACGAGGAATATTGACGATGTACGACGCGATTGAGCCGGCAGCAGGACCGGAGGCCGGCGGGCACGCCGGTTCTGGACACGATGGTATGGCACATCGCCCTTCGGAGGGGGGAGGTTTCATCGACAGCCTGAGCGAGGCCGACCGGGACATGGCCGCCAGCTATGGCTGGCGCGATACCGCCGGCATTCTGGAAGGCTATCGCTCGCTGGAAGACAGACTTTCCGGGGCGCTTCAGGTTCCGGGCGAAGATGCCGGCAGCGAGGAACAGGCGGCCTTTTATGCCGATGTTTCCAGCCGTTGGACGCCGAAGGACGGCTATCGCTTCAAGATGCCCGAGACGCTGCCGGAAAACTTTCCCTACGACCAGGCCTTTGCGCGGGAAGCCGGAGACTGGTTCAAGGAGGCGGGGCTTCACCCTGAGGCAGCGCAGAAGCTGCACGACCGGTGGGTGGGCAAGATGGCAGAGCAGTTTTCCGCCCATGAGGAAGCGGCTTTTGACGCAGCGCAGAAACAGGGCGAGGCCGCCGAGGCCGCGCACATGTCCCTGGTCAGGGAATATGGCGAACCGGACAGCGACGGCTATCAGAACGCCATTGCCAAGGCCGACCGGGCGCTGAGCACCCTGAAGACGGCCGGGGTGGACCTGACAGGATGGTTTGCGGAAAAAGGCGCCCTGACCACGGCTGGCAGCGACGGTTTGCAGCAGGTGACGGACCCCGTGGCGGTAAAGCTGCTCGCCTTCATCCACGACAGCGCCTTTGCGGAAGACGGCCTGAACGGTTTCGGCGCGGGTGGGGAGGGCGGCAACCCCTTCGAGACCGGCAATCCGGACCTCAGGCAGCAGTCGGACCTTCTGGAAAACAGCCCCTTGCGGGCGCGGCAGATGATCGTCGCGGCGGGGCGGGATCCACGGTTGTTCGGTCTCTGAAAATGCCGCCGATTTCGGAAGAGGTTTTCGTGCCGATTTCAATTAAGGGTTGATCTGGAACAAATAATGAACATATTCTGATTGTTCAGCGTTTCGACGCTTTTCTTCGCGAGCGATCATATTTTGAGGGATCCGGAATGAAAACAAGCACCTTTCGTTGTTTCAAAGGATTAGGGGCAATTCTCAAAGTGACCGGGATCATTGTTCTCCCGTCGGTTTGCCTGGCTGCAGATGGTTCCGCCATCCCGTGGGAACAGCAGCCTGAAATTCTTCGATCGGAGATTGAGGGCTATGTCAAATCAAGCCTCGATCCCGCCACGTTCAAGGTGCGGGTCGCGGAGGACGTCCGCGTGGTTTATCTGGGCTTCTCGCCTGAGGAAATCGACCAAAATGCGGAGCAGTTTCCGGATGTCCCGGGGCATCGCATTTCGCACCTGCCCTATGGACGGAATGACTATTACAGCATTCCGGTGGATGTGTTGGATTACCAGCTTTCCAACACGATTACCGTTCTCAATGTCGATCTGGCCAAGAAGCCGGGGTCGGGAGAAGGTAGTGGCGAGAACAGCACGGAATTGACTGAAGTCCTTGCACCGAAAGGAGAGTTCTTTCAGTCGCTCGGATTATCGATTTTTGAGTTGATGAAGGTCACGGACGGTCGAGGCACCCTCGTCGAATTCGGGCCGCCAATGACGAAGTTCGGCGATTTCGAGTTTTCCTTTCGGGACAAGGTTCTCGAAACGCCTTGCACATCGGTCTTCGAGTTCGCCGGGTCTGACGACGGCGGACAGGAAAATACCATGGTTGTCTATTCCGGCGCCGAACCCGGTTCTGCCGACCAGCTCCAGTGCCTGAAGATGCAGTCTTTGGTCTTCCTGCGGCCTGCGAGCCTACCACTTTCCACAGCGCTCGAAGAGAGATGAAACTCGCTGGCAGGTGTCGGTTTATTGCGCATTTCCATAAACCTGCACAAGCTGACACCTGCCTGCAAAGTCGTGCTGTGCCATGAGCAATCGTGCCAACTGATGCCAGCAATCCGTCTGTGGAGCAGGTCAGACACCCCGGCAGAAAAATCTGGCGATCTTTTCAGTCTCCGGTGCGAAGGCCTGGCTTTCTAACCGGATGCAATTAATGGTTGTTTTTTGGAACATATCATGAACAATATGCCGGTATCAAAAGATCGAAATCGGAGAGTTCGATTGTGAAACTATCAAGACTATCGGGCATTTTGTTGGGCCTGTTTCTCGTTGCCTGTGCGTCAGATGAAGAGAGAAATTTATCAGGTGCAAACGGGAAAACGGTGGTTTCGGCCTGTGATCCCGGACCGATTTTCGAACGGCTTGAGAAAGAAATGAAAACCGGTCTTGCTGGCGCGGATCAGGAGAGGATTTCTCGCGTATACAACGAATATTTTCGAATAGTGAGAATTTGCGACAAAACTCAAGATATGACTTATGTCGTGAAGCAAGAATATGCCGACAAAAGAACCGCCGCATTTCTCGGTTTTCCACCGCCTCCCCCGTATATTTATACGCAAAAAAAATCCCGAAAAGGTGAGCTTTGCCTCAGTCGGGAGGGCTCGGAAAGTTCGTTGATTTCCGCACCGAAATGGTATTGCGAAAAGGGCGGTTGGTCTGACAACATTTAGATAAGGGCCAAGTAATGGATAATCACGGACAGCAAACGATACGTATCGGTGAGTACAAGCTGTTTGGAGTTGCCTCACATATTGTCATCACAGCTCATGATGAAACCGGCAAGCAGATCTGGGAAGTCAACGGACTTTCACATGACAGGCAAAATAATATAATTCCAATAGGAAAACCCTGGGACGGAAGCGATACGATCAAAGGTCACTTGGATAATTTTTCAAGGATGGGGCATCTCGTCGACAACCAGACAACAATTATCGCGGGGACGCCGGCTGAAATCGAGGCATACAGGATAAGAGCTCGCAGGGCTATTGATCGGATCAATGCTCAAAACCTTGATTACAGAATCGACAACCAAAATAGCAACAGCGTGGCGGGGACGGTCCTGAAGTCTTTCGGGATTTCGCCACAGGAATTGCTGAATTCAACAAGGCATCAATTTGAAAAACCAGTCCCAGGCTTTACCGAAGATCTGATCGGCAACAAAGATGTCTTACCTGCAGGATCGGCGCAGTCAGATCCTGAATTGGATGGTCAGTCGGCGCATGGCAACAGATTACGAAACCATGTTGCTGCTCCGTTTCCGATGCCGAGACCTCATTTGGCAGCGGATGACAACCGTTCGAGGGATAGTCAGCCCGCGTTGCGTGGCGAAAGTGATATTCCGCCGCCATCCTTGAGCGAACCGAAGAGCGGTGAGGCTTTTGAGAACGGTCCCATTCCGAGCGCCAAACCGAGTAGAGCTCGCTCTATGCTCCAGCCTGATAATCTGAAGAATGCAAATCCATTCGACGTGAGAAAACCCGACCTCAAACAGCAGGCCTTCCTTTTGGACCATCAGCCGACGAAGGCGAAGCAGCTTATCCTTTCTGCTGGACGAAACCCGGAGTTGTTCGGGTTCAAGGGTGTTGTCGTTTAACTGAACGACCCCTCAAATTTACGTGGTCCGATGCATTACCTCACAAATCGGATCCATCAGACGCCAGATCCTTGCTCACTTGCGAAGTCCTTTGTGCGCTTTGCCGTCAAAGCAACGCAGGCCTGTGACTGTCATCGCGATATTGCCACCTCGGCTGAGCGATCTTACCCGCTTTGAGCGATTTCTGCCCCGTTAATCGAGGAAACGGAAGTCCTCCAAAACTGCGTATTTCTTTTTTCAACCGGAACGTTGCTTCAGCTACTTCAAAATTGGAAGGGGCGACTTTTTGGCAAATTGCCTGCGGCCATGGCGAGGAAACGTGCGCCATCGACAGCAGTCCGTTAGAGCCGGAAAATTGTCAAAATCAAAGGAAATTCAATGACATCTCAAATTTCAGACATCGTCGTCCCGCGTGTGTTCACCCCCTATATGGCGGAGAACAAGCCGGCCAAGCTGATCATGCTGGAAAAATCCGGCATTCTGGCCGGTCCGGCACCGGAAATCGGCAAGCGCTTCAAGGCCGGTGGCAACCAGATTGAAGTGCCCTATTGGGAAGACCTCGACGATGCCGAGCCGACGGTGATCGACGACAGTGATAACAAGATCGGTGTCAGCAAGATCACCGCCAGTGACATGAAGGCCTACAAGCACCGCCTGGCCAAGAAATACGGTGCCAAGACGGTGGCAAGCTATGCCGCAACGGGGCGAGGCGACAGCGCCATGAACCGGGTGGCCGAACGGATCAGCGCCTACTGGGGGCGCCGCAAGGAAGAGCGCATCATCGCGACGGCAGAAGGCGTGATCGCCGACAATGTGGCCAATGACAGCGGCGACATGGTCTATTCCATCTATTCCGATGTCGGTTCGCCGACGGCCGCCAACCGCATCAGCTATCAGGCGATCAACCGGGCGCGCCTGACCATGGGTGAGAACCTGGACGACCTGCGCGTGATCGCCATGCACAGCTTCGTTTACGGCACGCTTCTGGACGACGAAAAGATCGAGTTCAAGAAACCGTCCGAAGCGCCGTTCGAGGTGCCTTACTACGCTGGCATGATGGTGGTGCATTCGGAAATGATGCCGGTGACGGCCGGGGCCAATTCGGACGAATATTCCTGCTTCCTGTTCGCGCCGGGTGCTTTCATGCATATCGACGAAGTGCCGAGCCGCTCGACGATCTACGGCAACGAAGGCACAGAAATCACTCGTGATCCGGACATTGGCGACGGCGGCGGTGCCGACTATCTGACCACCCGCCGTTTCGAGCTGATCCATCCGGCCGGAATGGATTTCACGGCGTCTTCTCTTGCCAAATCCCAGGGAGCGAGCCTGGCCGAACTGCGCAACGCGGCCAACTGGGACCGGAAATACAACCGCAAGAACGTGAAGCTGGCCTGCCTGAAGGTGAACATCTGACAGCGTACCCAGCGGGCAGTCTGGAGGCGAGCGACCGCAGACATCCACCCCAACGTTTTTGGACCGATCGACGTTTCTGCCCTTAGCCTTTCCTGCGGGCTTTTTGTTTGGTCGGTTCGACCCCTCATGGGCCTGATCAAGTCAGGGCCTGCCAAACTTCTTCGGGCGGCGTTTGCCGCCCTTTTTCATTTTCTCGAAAAAGAGGCCAGACATGGACGAGATCATCATGCGCCGCTTGCGGCATCTCCAGCGCCTGGAAGAACAACACGAAGCCGATTTTCTGGCCCGGTGCGCCCCACCCAAAACCGAGGCCGAAAAGCGGCAGGAACACCTGGCGGATGCGCTGGCCGCGGACTGGAACCGCAAGCAAAGGGCAGCAAGGCAGCCACAGGCCGAAAAGCCGCTGCCCAAAGGCTGGCGCAAGGAGCACTGGAAGACCCAGCAGGCCATGGCCGCGGATTATGCCGGCGTGAAGGCCGCCAACAAATACGAGGCTGTTCAGGCGCTTGCTGCCTATGAGGCCAAAGCCGGCGACCTTGCCGCCGCCTGACCCTTTCAAGGAAACTGTTTCATGTCGGGAACCGTCAACACAGCCGTTGAGATGGCGAACCTTGCGCTTGCGCATCTGAAGGAAGCGCCCATCCGCGACTTCGATTTTTCCTCCGTGGCGTCGCGCTGGTTCAGGAACCATTATGCAGCGCACCGGGATGCCTATTTGGCCATGCACGACTGGGACTTTGCCATCGAGCTGGTGAACCTGCCTGCGGAAACCGAAAAACCGCCGTTTCGCTGGGCCTACCAGTACAAGCTGCCGGCCGACACGCTTCGCATTCCGCAGCAGAGTGTTGGCGGATCGCCGGGAGGGACGATCATTCCCTTCGAAGTGGTGGGCCAGCGCATCATGTCGGATCATCCGCCGCCGTTTCCGCTCCGCCATGTGCGCCGGGTGGTGCGGGAGGCCGAATTCGCCCCGCTGTTCGTGAACGGGTTCGCCCTGTTTCTGGCGGCGGGCTGCGCCCATTCGATCACCGGAAAGAACAGCCGTGCGGAAGCCTTGCGCCAGGCGGCGCGGGAAGCCTTCGACCAGGCCGGAACATCCGATGCCCTGCAGGGCACGCCGCTGCCCATGATTGACCTGGATATCATTGCAAACAGATGAGCTATCACCTTCAAGCCACGTTCAGCAGGGGGGAACTCGACCCGGAGCTGATCTATCGTTCGGACCTGGAGCTGTTCCGGTCCTCCCTGGCCGAATGCCGGAATTTTCTGACACTGAAACGCGGCGGCCTGCGCCGGCGCGGCGGCACCAAATTTATTGCAGAGCTGAAGGACAGCAGTCGGCAAGGCTGGTTGATCCCGTTCGAGTTCGGAAACGGTCAATATTACATGCTTGAGTTCGGCGACCACATGTTTCGAATATTCACCAGCGAGGGGCGGGTCGGCACCGTGGAGGTTGCGACACCCTATTCCTCCGAGGTTTTGCCACGGCTGAAATTCGTACAGTCGACCGACACGCTGTTCATCGCTGGTGGCGGCGTTGCCCCGCAGGCGCTCAAGCGGTTGTCGGAACTTTCCTGGGCGATCGAACCGATGTCGTTCAGGGACGGGCCCTATCTGGACGTCAATATCTCGCCGACGAACCTGAAACCGGCCGGCACGGGCAATGCCGTTCCGAAAATGACATCAAATACAGCCCCGAGCGGGACGGTGTCTGCCTCCAACGGCAGCGCTTCGGCGTGGCAGGTGTTCAGCCGGTCGGAGGGCAAGACAGTGCTTTCATCCGGGGCAACGGGTTGGGTGCAATACCAGTTCCCCGGCAGTGTCGTGATCGACGCCTACATGCTGCAGGCGCCGAACGACAACAGCCAGAATGACGACATGCCCTGGCAGTGGAACATCGAGGCGTCGAACAACGGCTCCGACTGGACAATTCTGGATACGCAGGACGGTCAGGATACCTGGGCCTCCAACGAATGGCGGGAATATGATTTTCACAACGAAACCGCCTTTACTCATTACCGGCTGAGCTTCACGCAAGGAGGCGGATCGGCTTCGGACAATTCCGCGATCGGGCAACTGGTGTTTCACCAGGCTGGCAACGATCAGAACCCCTTCACGCTGACCGCATCAGGCACTGCAGGGATCAATGGAGGTGCCGGCTTTCAGTCGTCTGACGTCGGGCGGCATATCCGGTTTCGCGGGTCGGACGGGTTCTGGCGCTGGTTCCGGATCCACAGCCGCCAGTCGGCAACCTCGGTCAAGGTGCAGCTTTTCGGCCAGGCGCTGCAGGACACCAAGGCACAAAGCATCTGGCGGTTGGGGGCATGGTCCGGCACGACGGGATGGCCGGAAACGATCGGCTGGCACAAGAACCGTCTCGCCTTCGCGGGCACCAGCGAGGAACCACAGAAGATCTGGGAAAGCCAGACGGAGGACTTCACCAATTTTTCCGTATCCCATGTCCTGAAGGCATCCGACGCGGTGACCGCGGGCATTCTTTCCGGACAGGTGAACCGGATCAAGTGGCTGGTCGACGACAACGATCTGATTGTCGGCACGACCCGCGCGGTGCGTGCCGTCGGCAAGGCGACCGATCAGGACCCTTACGGGCCGGAGAATGTCGACCAGAAGCCTGAGACGAATTTCGGTACCAATGATGTCAGCCCGATCAAGGTGGGGTCGGTGCTGATCTACTACGGCCCTTATGGAACCGACATGCGCGAAATGGCCTATGACTTCGGCTCCGATGGCCGGGTGTCTCAGGCGCTGAGCGAGGTGCAGTCGCATCTGTTTCAAAGCGGTATCGCCGGGGCCTGCTACCAGCAATATCCCGATAGCGTCATCTGGCAGTGGGACCAGAAAGGCCGTGGGATCGGCTTCACCTATGAACGCCAGCAGCAGGTTTATGGCATGCAGCGCCACGATTTCGGTGGTGTGGTGGAATGTATGGCCGATCTTTCGGGGGCCGGGGCGGATACGGTCTGGATGATCGTGAAGCGGACCATCAATGGACAGAGAAGGCGGTATATCGAAATCATGCAGCGGCCTTTTCTGTGCGACGCTATCGAGGACGCATGGCATCTCGATTGCGGTGCGCGCTACGAAGGCCTGCCGGCAAACACGGTCTCGGGACTTCAGCATCTGGAAGGCGAAGAGGTGATCCTTTATGCCGATGGGACCGACTATCCGGCAACTGTCACCGCCGGAGAAGCGAGCCTGCCGAATGGCCAGACAGCGGAAAAGATCCTGGTCGGGCTGAACGTGGAGGCGAGGGCGAAAACGCTGCCGTTTCCCGTTAATGCGCAGGATGGTTCGGCCATGGGCCGCAAGATGCGCGTGGACAGTTGCGGCATCGCGGTTCTGGACACAGGGACCCTGAAGGCCGGGTCAGACGAAACCTTTCTGGACGAGCTGATCTACTACCGTGCGGGTGACACCGCCGGAGAGCCAGCGCCCTTGCGCACTGGCGTGCTCGACCAGCCAATCGAAACGCGATGGGAAGACGGGGGACAGCTGACGCTGATGGCCAGCGGCGGCAAACCCTGCACCATCCTGGCCGTCAATTTCGGCCGAGACGCGGAGCCTTAATTCATGTGTCACCCAGCAATATTGGCTGCGGTCTCCGTTGCGGGATCGCTGGCCGGCGGCGCCGTGCAAGCGCAGGGCGCGCGCCAGCAGGCAGATGCCCAGGCAAAGGCGGAAGAGCGCCGTGCAGAACTGGCCGACCGCCAGAAGGCGGTTAACCAGACCCAGGCTTCTTTTGAGCGAAAACGGACCCTGGACAAATACGAAAGAGCACTCGGCTTCAACCGGGCTGCCGGAGCCGAACGCGGGCTATCGCAAACCGGTTCGCTGACTGACGTTGCGGACGACAATGCCTTTGAAGCGGCACAAAGCATCGAGGCAATTCGGTATGGCGCGGAAGGCAAGCGGGACAATCTGACCTTCGAGGCGAAAACGGCCCGGGAGCGGGCACATTCGAGCCGCCGCGCGGGGCGTATCAGCGCCACCGGCGCCATGCTTGGTGGTGTTACTCAGGCTTTCACGACGCTTGGCAATGCTGCCTACAACGGTGCTTTCAAATTCTAGAGACAAAACGGTTCTGACAATGGCGAGATTGCAGAAATTCAATGGTGCCGACAGCCTTCCGGGCGTTGGTAGTCCGCAAGTTGTCGCTGACACCGCGGTTGGAGAAGCTGCGGCAGGGCTGGGACAACAAATCCGCCGTTCGGCAGGGGCTTTCGGTGATCTTGCCGAGACTGCTGCTCAAAGACGCAGGCGAATTGAGGACTTTCAAGTTCAAATGGCTCAACGGGAATTTGACGCCAGGTTGAAGGAAAGGGCTGCGGAGGAACAGCGGCAGGCGCAACCAGGCGGCTTCGGCTTCACCGAGGCCATGATGGCTCATCTTGAAAAGTCTAGAGAGCAGGCGCTCAAGGAACTGCCTGCAGGTTCAAGAGATGCGTTCAACCGCCACGTGGAGGCGCAGCGCGACCGCTATATCAACGGCTTTGCTGCAATTGAGGCGGGAGAAAACGAACGCTATTTCCAGCAGGGTTTGGAAGAAGAAGGCATCCGGCTGGCATCAGAGGTGCGCGAGAACCCGGATGGTCTCGAAGAAGCATTCGAACAGGCAAGAACGTTGCTGTCGGCTGCTCCCTTGCCGGCCGTAGGCAAAAAGGCAGCCTATGCGAAAATAAGCGAGACACTGGCAGAGGCGTGGGCGAAGACAAGACCGCTTGAAGAACTGCTACCAGCAATAGGCGACGAACTTGCAAGGCGAGAGTTTGCAGGACCGGAAGGTTTAGGAAATGAGCTCGACCAGGTGGGTGAGGCCGTCAATGGCCCCGACGGGCCGGAGGCGTTTGCGGACGAAAGCCAGGTTCTGGCAGAGCGGCTGAAACTGCTGCCTGGTGAAACACTGGGCCGAATGCAGGTAAATGCCGTTAAAAGCAGAGCGGCGATTGCTGCTGGGGAAGTTGGCAAGATCGAACGCCGCATCGAGGCGAGTTTTGGCCAGTTCGACAAATCCGAGATCGAAGCAAACGGCTTGCTCGACCCAAGGCAGAAAACACGACTGATCGGCCAGCTTGAAGTCGCAAAAAAGGAGCATATCGCGAACATTGAAGCTGCGAACTGGCTCTTGTCTTCTGAAGAAGGGGATCGGGGACCGCAGCGCCAGAAGAACGCAGACCGGGCGTTCACCTTTCTGGATAATGGCGAAATCGACCGGGACACACTTGCACTCAAGATTGTGGAAACGAAGGGCGTTGTTCCGGAGAGTTATGCCGCCGCTTTGAGCAAGGGAACTCGGAGCAACGAACCCGAGGTCATTTTACGAGCATACGAAAACCTCACAAAGGTTCTGGCGTTGGCACCGCAGTCGGCGGTGTTGGCAAAAAGAGAACGCAATCTTGTCGACAGGTTTGAAAAGTGGACCCTTTTGACAAAAGGCTATGGGCTGAGTCCGGAGGAAGCCGCGGAGACGCTGGCGAAAGGCAATGACCCTCGTTCAGGGCATAGTCTGGAAGCGGCTTTTGACCGGCAGTTTCCTGATTGGGAAAGGAAAGACCTCGGCAGCCAGACCTTGAAAGAGTTGCTGACACCTGCAGATACAAGAATTCCAGAAGGATCTGGCGGATAAGCGCAACAGGTTCAATCCGGCGAGAGCCTTTTCGAGCCGCCAATGTGACCGTGGCTCAATTTCTGATCTCAAATTTTACCAGGGAACTCCATGACAGTAGCAGCCTTGACCGAAGGCCGCGCCCAGATCACGGGCGACGGCGTGACGGATCGTGTCGACTTGCCATTCCAGTTTGTCGACCAGAACAACCTGCAGGTATCGCACCGGACAACAACCGGCGTGATTACCGTTTGGCAGTATCAGCAAAGCCCGGGCAACTGGCACTTTACCGGCGGCAACTTCGGCACCGGTACCGTGCTCTTTGACGCCAGCGCATTGCAGGCAGGGGAAACGCTGACGGTTTTGCTGGTGAGCAAATACGATCAGCCTTACAGCCTGGCAGGCGGAGAGATTGACCCGGCGGTCATGGAACGCGCCATGGACCGGACGGCGATCAACATGCAGTCGGTCGCCACTCGGGCGCTGATCGAGTTCAACGGTGGCTTTGACCTGAAAGGCCGGCGGATGATCAACGCGCTTGATGCGGCCGACAATCAGGACTTGCCGACGCTGCAGCAGGTTCTTGAAATCGCCTCGCTACCAGGCGCGCAAGGGCCGAAAGGCCCGGTCGGCAACCAAGGCCCCACGGGTCCGGCCGGTCCGCAAGGTCCTGCGGGTCCGCAGGGACCACAGGGGGAACGCGGCCCGCTCGGCTATGAAGGTCCGCGAGGCCCAACCGGCTATCAAGGTCCGGAAGGCCCGCGTGGTCCTGAAGGGCCATCCGGTCCGACTGGCTCGCAAGGACCGATTGGACCGCAAGGCCCGCAGGGTCCCGAGGGACCGATTGGCAAGTCATTCGACCCGGATTACACCGGCCTGACGGCCGACCGTGCAGCCTATGACGCCGAACCGAAAGACACGTCCTTTCTCGATACCGAGGCGGGGATTGTTTATTGGAAGCTCTCCAATGCGGCCGGCGCCTGGTCGACGGGCGTCAACTTCGGGCGCGGGCCGCAGGGTTTGCAGGGGCCGCAGGGCATTCAAGGCCCGGCCGGTCCGGTCGGGCTGAACCACCGTGGAACGTGGAACGTGGCAACCGCTTACGTTGAGCGGGATACGGTCAGCCATGACGGGTCTTACTTCATCTGCGTGGCGGCTCATACCGGCGTTACTCCGGAAGATGCTGCGGGCGAATGGGACATTGTCACCGCCAAAGGAGAACGCGGCTTGCAGGGCATTCAGGGTCCGGAAGGCCCGCAGGGCGTGCAAGGTCCGGAAGGCATCCAAGGCTCGAAAGGTGATACCGGTGCGCAGGGGTCGACGGGTGCGGAAGGTCCGCAAGGCCCGCAGGGCGATCCCGGGTTGATCTATCGCGGCTTCTGGTCTTCTGGCGACACTTACAATTCTGACGAAACGGTCACCTACAACGGATCTTCGTATATCTCGTTGAGGGTGAATATCGGTCAGAACCCGAGTGTATCTCCGGATGATTGGGGCCTGCTTGCTGCCAAGGGTGATGTGGGTCCGGTTGGTGCAACGGGTCCGGAAGGGCCACAAGGTTCAACCAGCTACGACGCTGGGACCGTCGGCGGTCTGACGTCGGGCCAGCTTCTGCGGTCTGATGTAAGCGGGACGATAAATGGCAACCTCACGGCAACCGGGCAGCTTCTGTCGAACAACCATATTTATCTTGGCCGTGCCGGGGCCGGTGATAACTGGCTGATTTTCCGAGACGCGAACAGCAATACGGACAGGTACTTTGGCTGGGATGACAGCGCCAACGCTCTCGTCGCAGAAGAGAACGACGGTGGGTTTCATAAGGTTGGGATGGTCTACGACGGCTCAAATGTAAACGAAACCATCTTTCCAATTGGGCACATCATCTGGGCATCTGCACCCGCCGGGATCAACAGAAACGCTTCACGAGCCTGCTATTTGCACACAGCATCAACGGGCTATGCCGACAGTTCGGACGGTAACAGATCTTCCGGCTTATCGGGCACGTGGCGATGCCGAGGGCAAGCCGGTGCTGTCGCCATCTATCAGCGTGTCGCGTGAGGAAAAGGAATGACAGAAATCAACGTCAAGACAACCGTCATCACCAATTTCCATGGCTTCTTTCCAAGCCACGAAACCGACCACAATCTAACCGATATGTCCAAGATCGTCGGCGCGTGCTCCTATGATGTGCAACACGCAAATGGGTACACGGAAACACTCGAAACCGGCTTGCGGCCAGGCGAAAACTTCGGGTGGAGCATTAAGGTAATCCAAGCAGCGCAGGCCTGGCGAAACTCCGGCGGGTTCATTCCGGAATGGGTTCCGCCTGCGTCTGAATAAACTCGGCCAAACCGACCGAAACACGCACTGCCCTTGAGGCGGTTTTTGTATGCCTGAAAGGCAGTCCAATGAAACTGGTTTCAGACTGGCGCGCGGTCCTGCAAAGGGCTTGGAGCGTGCGCCTTATGCTGCTTGCTGCGCTGCTCTCTGGCGCGGAAGTGGCGTTGCCCTTTCTGGGCGACTTCATTGCGCCGGGCTTACTCGCTGCCCTGTCGGCGTTCACCGTGTCGGCCGCGTTCGTGGCCCGGCTTCTCGCACAAAGGAACATGAAAGATGGGACGTAAAACCCGCCTTGTCGGCGGCATAGGCGCGACTGCGATCGCGCTGGTCGGTGCCTGGGAAGGTCTGCGCCTGACGGCATACCGGGACGTTGTAGGTGTTCCAACCGTCTGTTACGGCGAAACGCTCGGGGTGAAGCTTGGGGACAAGCACACAAAGGCCGAGTGTGACGCAATGCTGTTGGCCTCGTTGCAGCGGCATGAAGCCGGAATGAGAAAGTGCCTCAAGCGGCCGGATGCCATTCCCGCAAAGTCCTATGTCGCGTTCGTCAGTCTCACCTACAACATCGGGGTAGGGGGCTTTTGCCGGTCCACTGCGCGCAAGCGTCTCGATGCCGGGGACGTGCGCGGCGCCTGTAACGCAGCCAAATGGTTCAACAAGGCAGGCGGCCGGACGATCCGGGGACTTGTAAACCGCCGTGCGGCCGAGCATTCGCTATGCCTGGAAGGGCTGAGGTAATGCCGGTGATCGCCTGGATACTCCAAAGCCGCGCCGCGTGTGCTGCCCTCGCCATTGCCGCCGTTCTGGGCGGCTTTTTTGTTTGGCACAAGGTCGACAAGTCGAGCGCGGTTCGCCGGGCCGTTGTCGAGTATGTGGCCGACGCGGAATTGACCGCAGCCCGGGTGCAGCTTGATGAACTGAAACGCCGGAAGGTTGTCACGGAACGGGCAAGCCGGCGTTTCCTCTCCCTTATCGATCAGGCCAACGCGGAAGCGGAAGCCGCAGCACAGGAGTTGGAACACTATGTTTCGACCGTTGGGGATGGCTGCACTTTGCAGCCTGATTTTTTTGAGCGCTTGCGCAACCAATGACGAGCGGTTGCGAACTGCCGCCGCACTCTCGGCGCAGGTGGAAGCCTCGAAAGAGTTGCCGGGCTATCCGGAGGACTGCAGGCGGAAAGAAGCGTCCGGCGTTCGGGTCGGGGAGCCGCTGGACATTGCCCTGATCCGGACAGACCAGGCGCTTGGCCGTGCCAATGCCCGCGTGTTGCGGTGCAGCCGGTGGTTCGACGAAATCAAACAGGGCTACGCAGGGGGCGTGCAATGAACGAAGATCAGATGCGGGAAATCGCCCGTGAAGGTGGCAAAGAAGGCGGCCGGGAGGCTGCTCAAGAAGTGCTCAAGGCACTCGGCGTCGACATCGAGAACGCCATCGAAGCTCAGAAAGACATGCATTTTCTGCGTGATCTGCGCAAAGGAACGTCCAGCGTCAAAGGCAAGGTGATCAATACCGTAGTAGGGGCGTTGGCGCTGGCTGGCCTCTACAAGCTTCTGTCGGGAATTAGATGGGGGGCTTGAATTCTCAAAAAGGCATTGTTCGTTAACTTGACATACTGTTCACCATTTTGATGCTAGTTATTCGAAAATATCAAAACTATCTCCAATTAACGAACAAACGCCGATGCCGGTTTTGAAACTTTGGAGATCAAGATGTCCTCACCATTGAAATCAATTCTGCATGTCAATGCCTCAGCACGTACCGCCGGTTCAGTGACGCGTGACCTCGGGCAGACCTTCGTGACACGTTTGCTGGCAAAATCACCAGATGCAAAAGTCCTTACTCGCGATGTTTCCCAAGGGGTACCGTTCCTGAGCGAAGAGTGGATTGGCGCGACTTTTACAGATCCTGCTGCACGAAGTGCAGAACAAAAAATGGTGCTTGCTCTGTCCGACACGCTTGTTGGAGAATTGAAGGAGGCAGACACCATCGTAATTGGGACGCCTGTTTACAACTTTTCTATTCCGGCTACGCTAAAAGCCTGGGTTGATATGATCGCGCGAGCAAGAGAGACGTTTCAGTACACTGAGAACGGACCTGTCGGTCTGCTTCAGGGTAAAAAGGCGTACGTCATCATTGCCTCTGGTGGAACCAAAATAGGATCAGAGATCGACTTTGCCGGAAATTACCTGAAGCATATTCTTGGCTTTATCGGTATCTCCGATGTGACAATGATCGCGGCAGATCAATTGATGATCGAACCGGAAAACCGTGATGCAGCACTGGCTCAAACGATTGAGCTGGCCGCATGAGCGGACCCTGTGTTTAGGCCAGACATACCAGCGTTTGAAATTGCGGAATGCAACTGGCTTCCTGTGAAGTAAAATTTTTGGTTGTGTCTGGGCAGCTGCGTCAATTGCCCAGTCTCCAGTACGTTCGGGCGCTATTTCTCACCCTCGACACCCGTACGAGCGATCAATTCTGGAATCAGCACAGCGTCTTCGGCGGCTGCACCTTCTGGTGCAGCCGACTACGCCGGGAATCTAAAATTGTTTGTTGAATTGTCCTGCTGTCTGCTCGGCGCAGCTCGTTTTCTTTGATTTCTTGCCGTTTGGTTCAGATTGCACCAACTACAATTGCAGCCAAAAACGCAAAGGCTGCTAGGAAGGCAATCATGTTCAGGTTCCGTACAAGGGTCATATGTCCGCTCCCGATTACCTCTTTCTGACGGGGTGATACTAAGTCAGCATAATGCCGAAGCGAAGCAAAAAAGATGCTGCAGCGCAGCGGAGAATTGCATTCCAGGGTTGTGTTTGTTGAGGAAGCATTAAGTAAAGCCTTGATTGGAAACGTTCACTGCCTTTTGCGAAAAAACAGAACTAATTTGTCCTGGAGACGCGATCCAGGGTTGCAGATATTTATTTGGCGCGTCGAATTATTTGTGGAGAGGCCTTCCTGCTGCTGGCCGTTTCTCCAGTTTATGCAGCGATCAACGGTAGCTTAATGTTAAGGGCCTGCTGATAATGTCGAGGCTTACGCGACTGTCGCGCCGGAGTGTCGATGATCAATCTTGCAAAACTTGCTGATCTGGCGAGGGACACAAGTGCTGGAGGGCGCAAAAGCCTGGTCAGCATGCTGACGGACCTGTTCGTGAACTCCGGTGACGACCGTGACGAGCAGATCAGCCTGCTATTTGGCGACATTGTTCTCAAAGTTCTCGGACAGCTGGAGGAAGAAACCAGGATCATTCTGTCCAAACGAGTTTGCAAGGAGAAAGACGCTCCTCGTGAACTGATGGTGAAGCTCGCACAGGATGAATTTCCGGTTGCCGGCCCTGTTCTGGAAAACTCACCTGCACTCACCTCAGCAGACCTGGTCGAGATCGCATGTTCTGCGTCGATGGAGCATCTGGGGGCGATTGCCGGGCGTGAAACCGTCGACAAGGCAGTTACCACTGTATTGGTGGATCGGGGGGATACGGCGGTTTTAAGTAAAGTCGCTGAAAACCAGGGTGCAGAGTTCGCTGATGCATCCTTCCTGAAATTGGTGGAAAAAGCCCGATCGAGTGAAGCAATCCAGGCTGCCTTGATCAACCGCACCGACTTGCCGGACGCAGCTGCTCATGCCTTGCTGCCTTTCTTGACAGAAGAGTTGAAAGAAAGGGTCAGTGCACTCGGTGCCGACAGCACGCTTGTTCAGCTCCTGGCTGAACGTGCCGCGACCGAAGTGGCCGCTCGTGCGCACAAGCTTGAAGAGGCTCGTGAACAATCCAACGCATTGATCCGCGACGTGGTCAGCAAGAAGACCAAAATCGATGATGCCGTGACCTTGTTCGCCCGTTCGGATCGAACAGCGGAGCTGGGGATGTTGCTTGCTAAGGTAAGCAATCTGCCGCCCAGTGCGGTATCCCAGCTCTTGTTCAGCGCAAGCGACAAGCCATTGATAATTCTTTGCAAGGCGAACGGCGTTACGGCCGAAGCCTACAAGGATATCCTCACGATGAGGGCCAGGCGGTTGCGCATTGGCGGATTGGAGCTGAATGCTGCCATCCAGCGTTATGCAGCGCTTAGTGAAGATGGCGCACGGAGATCACTCGAAACCTTGAAGCAATCCGGTGCTAATTTCGGTTTGAAAACTGAAGAAGAAAAAACCGAAGCGGAAGCCGTACGGTCGAAAAAGAACATTCCCTTCGCATCAAGTCGCTGATTTTTTTCAGTTCGCAGATCTCTGCAATGTTGCTGTCATCGCCGCAGCGGAGATCAGGAATGCGCCGCCCACCTTGTTTACCAGTCTAAGCAGGGAAGGACTTCTCAGTTTTTGACCGAGGGCTGCTGCTGCATAGGCGTAAACAGCTGCATTCAAAACACCCAATGCGACGAAGGTCGTTCCCAGAAGTGTGAGCTGCGGGACAACTGGGGCGTGAGGTGCGATGAAGTGTGGCAGGAAAGCCATAAAGAAAACAATGCCTTTTGGATTGAGCGCTGTGACCACATATGCATGCCAGAATATTTTTCTGGGGGGAACATCGGCAACCTGATGCGGCCCAAGTGCAGTTGGCCGGCTTCTCCACATTTTCAGACCAAGCCAGACCAGGTAGATCGCCCCTACCCATTTGAGCACGGTGAATGCTGTTGCAGACGTCGCCAGAATGGCACCGAGACCCATCAGCGACGCAGCAGCTGCTGTCGCGTCCCCCAAGCCAACACCCAATACGCTGGCAACCGCAGACTTGCGTCCCTGGGTCAAAGCATAGCTGACAACAAGCATGATCGTCGGACCCGGGATGGCGAGGACGATCAATGTGGCAATCACATAGGCGAAAAAGAGTTCTAAAGTCATGGGGAGCCATCCACTTTTGGGGTCATGCAACCATAGACGCAGGACAAGCGTTGATCAATCATGAGGGGCGCTGGCAAGTACAATGTGCGGAGTTGGGAATGCACTTAAACGTCGTGTCGATTTGTACTGCTCTCGCGTTGTGTTGCCTGCTGCCTTTGGATGTTTACGCAAATCCTCCATTGCCGCAGGAAAAGCCGCTTCCAGGCCTCGGTAATTCGCAATTCATCGAGGGGGTGGATGTGCCGGCGATCAAACCAGCTACTCTTCCGGAAGAGCTTTTGGCAGGGCCGGACGACAGTGGCAGAAAAGCTTCTGCGGGCGAATTCTCCACACCGGCAACTTGCGATATTCCGGGTGCTACGTTTGAACAACTTGCTCCCATGCAAGGGGATCAAGCTGATGAGGAATGCGGGATCACCGTACCTGTCAACCTTTCTGGGTTACGTGGCGAGGATGCCGAAGTGACCTTCCCGATGAAAGCCACGCTATCGTGCGGTTTTGCGACGTCACTTACAGCGTGGGTGATTGAAGATGTCTTGCCCATTGCACAAGCACAGTTCGGGAAACCAGTGTCCGAGTTTCTCACAGGCCCTGGATATCAGTGTCGCCGACGAAACAATCTTCCAGATGGAAAGCTCTCCGAACATGCGCTTGGCAAAGCCATTGATATTGTGGCCTTCCGATTAAGTGACGGTACTGAGATCTCAGTTGAAAAGGATTGGGCGCGCAACACGCAGAGCGGAAGCTTCCTGTCCGCCATACACAAGGCGGCCTGTAAAAGGTTCACCACCGTTCTCGGCCCCGATGCAGACCCAAATCACAAGTCTCACTTCCATCTCGATATCGGATGCCACGGCAAGAGCTGTAATTACATTATCTGCCAATAACCCAATCCCGGCTTGCAAATCAGCCTCAAGCTTGTTCCTTTCTATTCGATGACTTCTAACGCCGGAAGGACTGATGGAACGTTATAAAACAGCTATTGACGCCGCCTTGGATCTTCGTCCCGATCAGCCTGTGTATTGTTTCCGGCCGGACGTGCTCAGGCATGACGCACAGCAATTCCAGTCGCTCTTCCCCGGCAAGACGGCTTACGCGGTCAAGACGAATGGTGAGCCATTTGTCCTTGAGGCACTGGCAAAGGCCGGGATCAGTTGTTTCGATGTCGCATCGCCTGCAGAGTTCGCCGCGGTGAAAGAGGCAGCGCCGAAGGCTGAGATGCTTTACATGCATCCTATCAAGGCACAGTCGGACATTCGGCTAGCTTTGGAAACCTACGGTATTCGAACCCTTTCGCTCGACCACGAAGACGAAGTCGCGAAGATCCTGCGTGTTGTTAGGGCCCTTGATATAGATCCTGGAACGATCACACTCTTCGTTCGTATCGCCACCAAGGGGCATGCTGCTTACGAGTTGTCGAAGAAGTTTGGCGCGGCTCCAGGTCACGCCGTTGAGTTGCTGCAACGGATCGACCGTATCGGGTTCAAATGCGGATTGTGTTTTCACGTTGGAAGCCAGATCGAAGAACCGGAAACCTATGAGCGAGCGCTGGCTTCTGCCGATTGGATCAGGTCACGTGCTGGCGTTCCCGTTGTGGAGCTTGATGTCGGGGGAGGGTTTCCGGCCGTTTATGGTCACGATCCGCGCCGCAAAGCGCCTGAGATGCCCTCGCTCGTGGAATTGATGGGGCAGTTGAAAGCCGATATCGCTGATTGGCAATTTGATGACCTGCCTCTTGTCGCCGAGCCAGGCAGAGTGATCGTGGCCCGATCGATCTCTCTCATTGTCAGAGTACTGTTGAAAAAGGGGCGCCGTCTTTACATCAATGATGGCATCTGGGCGTCTCTTTCCGACAGTTGGACCGGAAAGATCACGCTGCCGGCTCGTTTCATTCCGGATCCGGCTCGCAAAACACGGGCTGGTCAGCCCGACAAGATTGTTCCCTTCAAGGTCTGCGGCGCAACCTGCGACAGCGTTGATATTCTTTCCAGGCCTTTCTGGCTGCCGGAGACAGTCGACACGGGAGACTGGATCGAGATTGGCCATATCGGTGCCTACAGCTTGTCGCTTCGCACAAGGTTCAATGGATTTTATCCCGACAAGGTCATTGAAGTCGACACGCCGTTCGATTTCGGTGCTGCGCCGGAAGGCTTCGCTTCAATTGAAACCATGGCGGATTGATGCAAACAGGCTGATAGACCGAAACAACCTGGTTGCACTTGCCCACCGAGGCTGTTCAGTTCCCTTGGAGCATGACCCTTCTGAAAAGAATGACAACAAACGGGTGACCGGTTCGGCCGGTCGGTCGTTTGTTGCCACGAGTTCTTCAGTACCACCAGGCGGGCGCAAGCTTATTGGCAGAAACGCTGTTCACCCTGGTAGGTGGTATAGGTACCGGTCGACGGGTTGAACGACCGGTATTTCGAAGAGCAGTACTGGTACCAGGCTGGGCTCCACGGCTGATAACCGATGGCCGTGTTGACGCGACCGGGATAGGGAGCCGGCGGGTAGTGATTTACCGGCGGCGGGCCTGCGTAGCTCGGCTGGCGGGTCGCACCCAGCAGAATTGCTCCTGCAGCGAGGCCGATGACACCTGCCGCGACAGCCGCGCCAAGATTATCATTGTTTTTGTGTCGGTTATGATTTCGATTATTGTGTCTCTGGTTATGGTGGTGGCCGCCACGGTGGTCACGCCAACCGTTGCGCGAGCCGGCTTCAGCAGCCGCGAAGGTCGGCAAAAGAAGGGCGCCCGTGAGGGCGGCGGCAACAAGACGTTTGCTCATGGTCTTCATTGGTTTTCTCCAAAGGCAGGCGCTGTTCTCGATTGGCGCCGTATCTGATGGTGAGACAATCGCATAGGCGCCCTGAACCGGTTCTGAGATGTCTGTTCATCTGACGTTCAGAATTCGGGTGAAGGCGAAAACCGTGGAATGCAACTTGTCTGCGCCGACAGAAGACAGAACTTGGAGGGGTCGTGAGCCTGGAAAAAGAACCGAAATCAGTAATCCGGCCGACTGATGATCAAGCCAGAAAATTGGCCAAGGAGTTGATCAGAACCGCGAGGTTTGGTGCTTTGGCGGTGCTCGAAGCCGAAACGCGGCATCCACTTGCCAGTCGGGTTGCGGTGGCGACCGATTTGGATGGTGCACCTGTCATCCTTACAAGTACATTGTCCGGACACACGGCGGCAATTCTGGAGAACCCTTCATGTTCGCTATTGTTGGGCGAACCTGGAAAAGGCGATCCGCTCGCTCATCCGAGAATTTCTCTTTTCTGCAAGGCACTGAAGATATCGAGAGGAAGTTCGGATCATGAGCGGTTGCGCAACCGTTACCTCTCTCGTCATCCCAAAGCCGAACTTTATGTCGATTTCGGAGACTTTTCCTTTTTCAGGTTGGAGCTCTCCAGGGCCAGCCTGAATGGAGGCTTTGGCAAGGCTTTTGAATTGGAGGAAGAGGACTTATTGGCAAAAGTTAGTTCGCCTGGTGACTGGTCTTCAATGGAAGCCGGAGCGGTTGCGCATATGAACGCAGACCATAGGGATGCGGTGAAACTTTATGCGCAGAATTTGCTGAAGGCCGGAGAGGCCAATTGGCGGCTTGCCTGTCTGGATCCCGAAGGCGTTGATCTTGTGGCTGGAGATAAGGTTGAACGTCTCTGGTTTGCAGATCCATTGGAAGATCCTTCTGAACTGAGGCCTGCACTGGTCGCTCTGGCTTTGCAGGCGCGCAACACCTGAACACAATTCAAACGACGTCTCGTCGAAACTCCAAGTTGAGCTTGCTTGTCATTTTCGTAAGCGCTATCGAGGCTCATCTGTTTCAATTTGGACGTTTGTTTTGCCAACACTCTGACCGGTCATCGATCCCGCCATGCATTCGCTCGAATGCGTCATGAACTTTGTTCGTCCTGGCGGCGGATTGGGGCCGGTGTGGCTTGGCCATGCGCATCTGATCCTGTTTCGGTTCACTGCATACATTTCGAAAAAGCTTCCAGCCAGACTGAGTGCCGATAGCTGACGCTGTCCGGCCGTCCCGACTGCCTGTGACGGACTTCCCGTGCGAGGAAGACCCACGGAATGTCGTCTATATTGAACATGGAATGGTCCGTTGTCCGTTCTCAGACACCTAGAATAAAGCGTCCCTGCCAACGATGCGGATTTGTGAAACCTTTTGGTTCGACGGGCAAATTCCGGTTGAACGCGAATGGAAGCCAGCTTGACGCCTGGCTGATCTATCGTTGCGACGACTGTGGAAGCAGATGGAACAGGGCCATTTTTGAACGTCGAGCCGTGAGCAGCCTTTCGGCAGAACTCATGGAAGCCTTGCAGCGGAACGATGAGGGAGTGGCGAGCGCCTTCGCCTGCAACACCAGAGAGAGAGGCGGAGGCAAGGGGGGCACTGATTTCAGCCTGAAACGACGAATGGTTGCCAGCGATTGTGCAGATGCCTGCAAAGTGGCGCTGACAATCCTGAATTCGGATCACGTCCAGGTTCGTCTGGATAAGGTCCTTGCAAAAGGGCTTGGTCTCTCGCGCAACCGCGTTCTGCTCCTGGTGGAGCAAGGATCGCTGAGATTTCCCATGAACAATGTGAAGATCTTGAAGAGACGGGTTCCCGACAAGATCTGTATCGAACTTTGCATTGGTCCGGCAAGCGACAGATCGGTCTTTTGGAATTATCTGGTCTGCATGAATTAACCGTAGGAGCGGGAGTTGGAAACCGGGTGGCTCCAGATCCCGTGTCCGCGTTGCGGACACGGGGCAGCGGTCAGTCGTTTTGGCAGGTGTTCCGGTGAGCGTGGCGAGCAGTTGTCAAGCTGCGCGCAGATGACCGAGAAAATCGCCCAACCCGTCGCGAATTGTCGTTATCTGGGAGGAAATGTTCTGAATGCCTCCCACGACTTCCTGCACCCTGTCGCCGGATACCTGCGCTGCCTGGTTCACTTCGGAGATATTGAAGGTAATGTCGGCACTGCCTTGCGCGACCTGATGCGCGTTTTTGGCTATTTCTGACGTAACTGCGTTTTGCTCTTCAATCGCAGAGGCAATTCCGGAAATCTGTTCGCGAATTTCCATCATGGCTTTGACAACCGTGGTAATTGCATCAGAACAGGTTGCCGCCCCGGACTGGACACCGCTCAGCTGTGAACCAATCTGATCGGTTGCCTGTCCGGTTTGCGTGGCTAGCGCCTTTACTTCAGAAGCCACGACGGCAAATCCCTTGCCTGCTTCGCCAGCTCTCGCTGCTTCGATAGTTGCGTTCAAGGCCAGCAGATTGGTCTGGGCAGCAATGTCGCTGATCAGTTTCAGGACATCCGTGATCTCCTCTGCCGATGTAGACAGTTTTCCGACTGTCTCTCCGGAAACTTCGGCCTGTTCAGATGTACGAGAGGTGGAGGAATTCGCGAGTGTAATCTGGCGGCTGATTTCGTGAATTGAACTCGCCAGTTCCTCAGACGCGGATGCAACAGATTGGACCGATGCTGTGGCCTGTTCGGCTGCAGCGGCAACCGTGTTGGACCTTTCAATGGTCTCATGACTGTTGCGCGCCAATTCGTCGGCACCGGACGCAAGTTCACTCAATGCAGAAACCGCTGTGTCGCAGCTGGTCATCAGGAGCCTTTCAAGCTCGTCGGCCAACCGCAATCTCGTATCGCGACGATCCGCTTCTGCCTGCATTTCTTCTTCGCGAGCCTGTTCCTGCAGGCGCTTCATCTCGATCGTGTTTTCACGGAAGGTTTCGAATGCGCTTGCCACCTGACCGATTTCGTCATTCGTGCGTACATTGACTTCCACATCCGTGTTGCCTCTAGCGAGCTCCAGAAGGCCTGCGGTGACCTGGTGCAAGGGACGGGAAATCAGATATCTGGCGAAAAGGACTGAGCCGACAAGGCACAAAATCAAAGTCAGCGCCGCGGTGATCGCGATTTGCTGAAAGGCCTGTTTCTCGTGTTCTTCTGCAGATGACGCTGCCGTTTGCGTAAAACGCTCGATCTCGGTGAGTAGCGACACCAGTTCATGGTCGAGGCGGGTCTGTTCCTTTTCCAACTCAACGAGAAGGGTGCTCGCATCGGAGAGGTTGTTCTGTTCGATCTTCGCCAAGATACCAGCTATTTCTGCAGAATAGGTTTGGTACTCGTTCTCGATGCGTTTGAGCTGTTCGAGCGTTTGGGAAAACTCGTCCCTTTGCGTATCGGATGCCGACTTTTCCAGTGCCGAAAGGGCGAGTGCTTCCGCTTTCAGAATTTCATCGGAAACCTGCTCGTTCAGAGCGGCCAAAGTGGATTTTAAGGCCGCGGTTGATTCAGCATCTTCGCCGGAGGTCAGGCCGGAGACGCGCATGATCCGTTCAATCACCGCTGCCTGCTGTAGTTGATGATTGGCAACCTGACTGATTGCTTGCGTGAGTGGAATATCCTTTTCCGCAATGTTTTGGAGTTCCTTCCCGATCATTCCCATCTGAACGATGGCAACTGCGGCCACAACAAGCAGGCCAAGACTGAGGAAGGCAACCAGTGCTAGAATTTTTGCCGCAACCGAAGTTGCAATGGGATTTGATGCAAACATTTCTCAAAAGCCCGAGTTTCTCAGCGCCATAGGCAGCGCCAGAGTTGAGGTTGTGTCAGTTTAGGCGGACTCAGATTGAAAAAACGGTAAACTTTGTCCCTGAGGGAAAGAATAATTCTCGTATAGGTAGAAGTGACGATGTGTATATCTGCAGCGAAATAACAAAAGAACGGCCACCCAATCAGGTGGCCGTTCTTTTTCTTCGATCTACCGAGTATTTGGCTCAGGCGTGACCCCAACCACCCGCCGTGGGCGTGATAACGGTGACCGCTTCTCCTGCCTCAAGAACCGTCTGATCACAGCCCTCCAGTTGTTGGATCTCGCCATTCAGCCGCCGAACTTCGGTGCGGCCGAGTTCACCGTCGCTGCCACCGTCCAATCCTTTCGGCGGAACAGTACGATGAGACGCCAGGATCGCGCAGTCCATTTTCTCAAGGAAACGCAAGGTCCGCCTGGTGCCGTCACCCGCTGACCACTTGCCTTTGCCACCGGACCCCTTGCGGATATGGAAATCCTCCAGGAGAACCGGGAAACGGAACTCCAATACTTCTGGGTCGGTTAGCCGGGAGTTGGTCATGTGGGTATGGACACCATCCGTACCATTGAAGCCAGGCCCTGCCGGCGAGCCGGAACAGATGGTTTCATAGTACTGATACGTGTTGTTGCCAAATGTCAGGTTGTTCATCGTTCCCTGAGCATTGGCCATGGCACCAAGAGCTGCGAAGACGGCATTGGTGACATGCTGGGACGTTTCCACGTTACCCGCCACGACCGCAGCCGGATAGGAAGGCCGCAACATGCAGTCATCCGGGATGATGATGTTGATCGGTTTGAGACAGCCGGCGTTCATCGGAATGTCGCCGTCTACCATCACCCGGAAGCAATAAAGGATTGCCGCACGGGTCACAGGTTCCGGCGCATTGAAGTTGTTCGGCTTGACGCCGGAGGTCCCGGTAAAGTCGACCGTTGCCTCGCGCTTTGATTTGTCGACGGTAATCTTGACCTTGATCACGGAGCCCTGGTCAGTCGGATACTCGTATTCGGAGTCCTTCAGCGCTTCGATCACGCGGCGAACGCTTTCTTCCGCGTTGTCCTGGACGTGCCCCATATAAGCCTGGACCACGTCCAGTCCGAAGTGGGTGACCATCTTCCGAAGTTCCTGGATACCCTTTTCGTTTGCGGCGATCTGTGCAGACAAATCGGCGACGTTCTGATGCGGGTTGCGGGCGGGGTAGGGATGGTTGGTCAGAAGCTCAACCAGTTCCTGTTCGCAGAAACGTCCTTCGTCGACGATCTTGAAGTTGTCGAACAGAACACCTTCCTCGTCTACGTTGGTCGCGCGCGGCGTCATGGAGCCTGGGGCAGAGCCGCCGACATCAGCATGGTGGCCACGGGACGCCGACCAGAAAAGGATCTCCTTGCCTTCGTCATCGAAGACCGGCGACACAACTGTGATATCCGGTAAGTGCGTGCCACCGTTGTACGGGGCGTTCAATGCAAACACGTCGCCCGGCTTGATCTTGCCCTTGTTGAGCTTGATGACCGTTTCCACCGAACGGTCCATGGACCCCAGATGAACCGGCATGTGTGGTGCGTTGGCAACCAGGGCACCGTCTGCGTCGAAGACGGCACAAGAGAAATCAAGACGTTCCTTGATGTTGACCGAGTATGCGGTGTTCTGAAGGGTGACCCCCATCTGTTCCGCAATAGACATGAACAGGTTGTTGAACACTTCGAGCATGACCGGGTCGGCGTGCGTTCCGATGGCTTCTGCGCGTTTCAACGGCACGATACGCTTCAGAATCACGTGATCCTTTGAATTGATCTCTGCCTGCCAGCCGTCTTCAACAGCGATCGTGGCATGTGGTTCGATGATCACCGCAGGTCCGGTCACCTTCATGCCCGGTTTCAGCACTTCGCGTTTGAAGATACCGGCCTTGTGCCAGGTGCCTTCGGAGTAAATGCTTGTGGAGGTTGCCGGGGAGGGCGTCCCTGTGGCCAATGTCAGATCCGGCTCGGTGAGACCGGCGCCGCCACCGGCCGTTTCGACTTCCAGGGCTTCAACGACGACCGGCTTTTTTTCATAGGCAAAGCCGAATTGTTTCTTGTGTGCATCCTCAAAGGCTGCCCGCATTTCAGAGACGGACCCGAGGGGGACCGGTAGCGGCGTGTCCGTGCCGTCGTAACGCAAGTGTGCGGTTGCGGTCGTGCGGCGCGCGGCGGCAGTGATCGACTGCCTGTCGAGTTCTGCTTCCGTCTGGCTGGCAAGCTGATCACGAAGCGCCTGCAGTTCAGGGATCAAGTCGTCCGTAAGTGTCTTGACGACGGCCTGTTGCCGGTCTGCGCGGATATCGGCCAGTCCCATGCCGTATGCCGACAGGATGCCCGAGAACGGGTGCAGAATGACGGTCTTCATGCCGAGACTGTCGGCAACGCGGCAGCCGGTCTGGCCACCAGCGCCACCGAAGCAGGTCAACGCGTATTCGGTCACGTCGTAGCCGCGTTGGACCGAAATCTTCTTGATGGCATTGGCCATGTTCTCGACGGCGATTTTCAAAAAGCCGTCTGCAACATCTTCCGGGGTGCGTCCATCGCCAATGCGCACAGCCAGATCAGTGAAACGTTTGCGAACTACATCGCCGTCAAGCGGCTGATCCTGGTCCGGGCCAAAGATCTTCGGAAAGAATTCCGGTGCCAGTTTGCCTGTCATCAGGTTGGCGTCTGTAACGGTGAGAGGCCCGCCGCGTCGGTAACAGGCCGGACCCGGATTTGCCCCGGCTGAATCGGGGCCCACCTGAAAGCGGCCGTCGGCATAATGAAGGATCGAACCGCCGCCAGCTGCAACCGTATGGATCATCATCATCGGAGCGCGCATGCGCACACCGGCGACTTCCGTTTCGAATGCGCGTTCGTAGTCGCCGTCGTAGTGACAGACGTCTGTAGACGTGCCGCCCATGTCAAAACCGATGATCTTTTCGAAACCGGCCATGCGTGAGGTTTCGACTGCTCCGACAACACCTCCGGCCGGGCCGGACAGGATTGCGTCCTTGCCCTGGAACAGATCGGCTGCGGTGAGACCTCCGGAAGACTGCATGAACATCAGCCGCGGACCTTCGCCCAGTTCTTCCTGTACCTGGTTCACATAGCGGCGCAGGATGGGTGACAGATAGGCGTCGACCACAGTGGTGTCGCCGCGTCCCACCAGCTTCATCAGCGGTGACACTTCATGGGACACAGAGATCTGCGGGAAGCCTATGTCTTCAGCAATCTTTTTCAGAAGTTGTTCATGGGCCGGATAGGCGTAAGCGTGCATCAGCACGATTGCGATGGAGCGAATGCCGTCATCCCATGCGGCCTGCATTGCACTACGGGCCTGTCCTTCGTCCAGAGCGAGTTCCAGTTCGCCATCGGCGCGGACACGTTCGACGATCTCGTGGACGCTCTCATAGAGCAGCTCAGGCTTTATGATTTCCTTGGCAAAAATATGCGGTCGCGCCTGGTAGCCGATCTCGAGCGCATCCCGAAAGCCTTTCGTGATGAACAGAGCTGTTCGCTCACCCTTGCGCTCCAGAAGTGCATTGGTGGCAACGGTCGTGCCCATCTTTACGGTCGCGATCTTGTCCGAGGGAATAGTCGCGCCTTTTTCCACACCAAGCAATTCCCGGATGCCTTGAATGGCGGCATCACGATAGGCTTCCGGATTTTCGGAGAGCACCTTGTGCGGATGCAGCGTGCCGTCCGGTGACCTGCCGACGATGTCGGTAAAGGTGCCGCCACGGTCGATCCAGAAATCCCACTTGGCTGTCATGATCTTCCCTCTGATGCTGCCGGCTTTAAGGAACACGCGATTCCATGCCGATAATTAGCGTTTTGATAGCAAGTGAATTTATGCTGACATTTTATCGATAAAATGTCGATGAAAAAATCTGAATGGGTTGTTATTTGATCTTTTTATCGCCTGCGGTACCCCCATATGATCTTGTGTTAAAAGGGAAAACAGAAAGCTGGCGATGTCGGAAAACGATAAATCAGAAGAACGGGATCCGTTTCTGCTGCGTCTGGGGGAGGCTGTCGACTTCACAATCAGTATACTGACAGCAGACCTCTGGTTCGTTGGCATCTTCCTGCTTGTCGCCCTGCTTCTCGGCGTTTCCCTGCTTGGGCTTTTGCTGGAAGTTGCAATTGGTGCAGGGGTACTTGCGGCTGTTGCTGTCTGTTTCTGGTTGTTTTGCGACTTGCATCCAGGCGAGTGAGATTATTCGACAGGGCCTCGCTCCAAAAGTGTCAGGCCACTGGCTCCCCAGCCAAAGCGCGTGGCTGCCGGAGTGCCTTCCCGCGGGGCAAAGGCTTCTTGCGCTTTGCTTAGTTCCTCACTGCTTGTGTGGACGATCAATAGCCATCGGGCATCAGCGGTGCCCTTGTTTATTTCGGCAATTGTATCAACTGGCGTGAAGGTGCTGGGGTCGCGCAGGTAATAAGACAGGGCCGGTGCGGCAAATCCCTTGAACAGCAAGAGATGATCGCCATCGGCTTTCTGTTCCAGATAGTCCCGTGCGATCAAGCGCCATTCGGGGCGTATTCTCTCCAGCAGCGTGAATTTCAATTCGGGGAAACTCAACCATATCGCTGCAGCAAACAATGCGATCGGTGCAACCTGTGGCGCCAGGCGCTGGGCTGTTACCGAGGCGAGCAGGATAAGCCCTGGCCATGCCGCGATCAGGTATCGATCAAAAAGGATCGGCTGCACGCTTATGGAATAGAGATAGGCCAAAAGCGGTGGACCAACGGTGTAGGCAAGGCAAACGAGGATTGCATCCGCACTTTGCGGTTTGCCGAAGTACCTGCCTGGAAGGTGAACGACGGTCAGGAGACTGGCGACAGCCAAACCTGCCAGCACCCAGAACAATGGCAGCGACCCGGCCATGCTGAAAGCGATGTTGATGAGAAACGTCGGATCAGGATAAGCAATCCAGAAGCCTTCTTCGGCTACCGACCTTGCTCGCATCGCCAGGATGATCAACCAGGGTAAAAAGGCAACCGCGCTTGCTGCCATTGCAAGGCAGACAAGAACCGCATTGGTGAGACTGATGCGGCCGGATTTCAAAATGCCGGTCAATGCCAGGATGCCGCAGACCACACCAACGGATGCGAAGCCCAGAAGGGCGTAGATGTGACTGTAGAGGAACAGGGCTCCAACCACTCCAAGCGCCACCAGCCGCCAGGCCGATGGCCTTTCAAGGTTTTTCAGAACCAGGAGCAGAAAGGCGAGCCCGCATGTTGCCAGCAGGGCATACATGCGGGCTTCTGTCGAATACCAGATGTGGAACGGAGAGACGGTCAGGAGAGCGGCAGCAAGCAGGCCAGTGGTGTTTCCGGCCAGCGTCTTGCCAGTCAGATAGATTAGCCAGACGGCAAGAACACCCAACAGCACGGATGGCAAGCGCAATGCCGTTTCACTGTCACCTGCCAAGGGCATCGTCAGCCAGAGCAAAATATTATGCAGCGGCGGATAATTGTCAGCTGCAACGGCGGTCAACAGCTCGGCGATGGTTCCCTTGGACTGGCTCCAGCTGACGGCTTCATCGTACCAAAGGCTCGTCCTGTCCAGGTTCTGAAAGCGTAGCAAGGCCGCCACTACCAAAATGAGTGCCAAAATCAGGCGGTTGGCGCTGTTGCCATTCAAGAGGGGGTGGTTGGTGTTTGGCACGAATTCAGGTTTCCAGGTTGTCTGGCCGGAACGCTAGCCAATCCTTTTCGCGGAGGGAAGGACGCTTTGGTTTTGAAGATGACAATCACAATTTATCGATAAATTGTTGATGTTGGTGGTTTTTGAGTCTAGTGTTTGTGAAGATGTGCTCCACAAGGTGTTCGAAGAATGCACCTCGAGCAGCATCCCGACGGGTAATCCCCGCTTCCTAGAGGAGAAAATCATGCTGCAATCTCGTTCCCTGACACGTGCCGGAATCCATCTGGCTGCTGCCGCCGCATTCGGCCTTGCGGGTTTCACCGCTGCTTCCGCTGAGACCAAGTGGGATATGCCGACACCTTATGGTGACAGCAACTTTCACACACAGAACATTGCTGCCTTCGCTGAAGAAGTGAAGGAAAAGACTGACGGCTCGCTGGTCATCCAGATCCACTCTGCGGGATCGCTGTTCAAACATCCGGAAATCAAGAACTCGGTCCGCAAGGGGCTTGCCCCGATCGGCGAAATTCTGGTGTCTCGCCTTTCCAACGAAGACGCGGTCTTCGGAGTGGATTCCGTACCTTTCCTGGCTCCGTCCTATGATCAGGCCTGGAAGCTTTACCAGGCGTCGAAGCCTGCACTGGAAGAAAAGCTCGGCGAGCAGGGACTGCAGCTGCTGTATGCCGTGCCGTGGCCGCCCCAGGGTATCTACGCCAAGAAGGAAATCACAAAGGGTGATGATCTCAAGGGTTTGAAATTCCGTGCCTACAACACAGCGACTGAACGCCTGGCCCAGCTGGCTGGCGCCGTGCCGACGCAGGTTGAAGTGCCGGATATTCCCACCGCCTTTTCCACCGGTCGTGTCGAAGCCATGATCACGTCACCGTCCACCGGTGCGAATTCCAAGGCCTGGGACTTCCTGAGCCACTATCATGACACCCAGGCCTGGCTGCCGAAAAACATGGTGTTCGTCAACAAGGGTGCTTTCGACGCCCTGAGCGACGACGAAAAGGCAGCTGTCCTTGAAGCCGCCGATGTTGCTGAGAAGCGCGGCTGGGAAGCTTCCAAGGTAGAAACCAAGACGCAGACCCAGGTTCTGGTCGACAACGGCATCACTGTCGTTCAGCCGAGCAGCCAGCTGATCCAGGATCTCGCAGCAATCGGCGAGACGATGGCTGCCGAATGGCAAGAGGAAGCCGGTGAAACCGGCCAAGCCGTTCTCGAAGCCTATAAAAACTAAACAGCTAAAGAAGCGCCGGACCTAACAAGTCCGGCGTTTTTTTAATATCAGCTGCACATCCGGTAGGGGAAGCCGATGCGAAAGGCTTTGAATACGCTTTATCAAGCGTCAACGGCTATGGCTGCGTGTTGTCTCGTTGTCATTGCCAGTCTCGTTGTTCTTCAGGTGTTTGGACGTATATTCGACTGGTCTCGAACGGTCTTTGGTCTTGAGCCACTCGGGCTGCAGGTTCCTTCACTTGCTGAAATTGCAGGTTTTCTGCTGGTGGGGGCATCCTTTCTTGCCCTGTCCGGGACGCTGCGCAACGGTGATCACATCAGGGTCGCGATCCTGCTGCAGTCCGTGCCCAAAGCTGGGGCGCGTATCCTGAATGTCTGGGCGGTTGCGGTCGCTCTTGCGCTGGCGGCATTCTTCACGTGGAACGCCGGACAGCTTGCGCTCGACAGCTTCAAATTCAACGAAACCTCCTACGGCGTCATTCCGATCCCGCTTGTCTTTCCGCAGTCGGTGATGACTTTCGGACTGCTGGTGTTCTCAATCGCTTTGCTGGACGACCTGATAATGGCGCTCACTGGCAAGGCGCCGAGTTTTGAATCGGTCGTGAAGGCCGATCCGATAGAGGGGAAAGAATAATGGATCTCTCCCTTGTCGCCCTCCTGCTCGGCATTGGAATGCTGGCGGCGCTTGCAACCGGTATCTGGGTAGCTGTTGCGCTGTTTGCCGTCGCGCTTGCCGCAATGATGGTTCTTGTGTCCGCGCCTGCCGGTCCCGTTCTGGCAACGACGGTTTGGGGAGCATCGAACTCCTGGGATCTGACGGCGCTGCCCATGTTCATCTGGATGGGTGAAATCCTGTTCCGATCTCGTCTGTCGGAGGACATGTTCGCCGGTCTTTCTCCCTGGATGCGCAATCTGCCGGGCCGGCTGCTGCATGTGAACATTCTCGGGTGCGGTATCTTTGCCGCCGTGTCGGGTTCTTCAGCCGCTACCACCGCCACCATCGGTCGTATGTCTCTGCCCGAACTGAAGCAGCGCGGGTATGACGAACGCATGGCGATCGGCACACTGGCAGGGTCGGGTACACTGGGCCTGCTCATTCCGCCATCGATCATCCTGATTGTTTATGGCGCTGCGACCGAGCAGTCGATTGCCCGGTTGTTCATGGCAGGCGTTCTGCCAGGGGCAATGCTTTGCCTCCTGTTCATGGGCTATGTCGCGATCTGGGCACTGCTGAACAAGGAGAAGATGCCTGCGAAGGAGGAAGTCATTCCCTTCATCGAGCGACTTCTTGCAACGCGCAGGCTGTTTCCGGTGATCGGTCTGATCGTGGGTGTGATCGGCTCGATCTATGCGGGTCTTGCTTCGCCCACAGAGGCGGCGGCCATCGGCGTCATGCTGGCCTTGCTTCTGTCCTGGGTAAGCGGAACGTTGAACCGCAAGAGCTTCGCTGAAGCGTTGATGGGCGCAACGCGGACATCCTGCATGATTGCGTTCATCCTGGCGGGGGCAGCATTCCTGACCGTTGCCATGGGGTACACCGGCATCCCGCGCGAACTGGCAGCGTGGATCGGCTCTCTGAACCTGTCACCCTATGCACTCCTGATCGCCCTGACCCTGTTCTTCGTGGTCCTCGGCTGCTTTCTGGATGGCATTTCGGTGGTGGTGCTGACGACGTCCGTGATCCTGCCAATGGTGGAGCAGGCCGGCCTGGATCTCATCTGGTTCGGCATCTATCTGGTTCTGGTCGTTGAAATGAGCCAGATCACGCCACCCGTCGGGTTCAACTTGTTCGTGCTGCAAGGCATGACCGGGTACAATATCTTCAAGGTTGCCCGCATGGCCTTGCCGTTCTTCCTGTTGATGATCCTGGCAATCGTCTTGATTGTGGCCTTTCCGGGCTTGGCTCTTTGGTTGCCGCAGACGATGTTGAGCAACTAGTGCATTCCTTCCCGTGAACGAATAGGGGCGGATGTACGCACACCTTTGAAACGATCAGAAAAGGGCCTTCGACCGGTTTCGGTTGGAGGCCCGCTGAAAAACCAAACTGTGCCGGAGATCAGATGTGACGGATAATCCCGACTCCAGAAGCGATGCCCCCATCGGGCCTGTTGTCTCTGCAGCGCATCTTGCCTCCGGTGCAATGCCTGCGCTTTCGGAGATCGAATTCGCAGTGACCATGATGGTCAATGCCTATCACCGATGGATGGTACGCTGTATGGCGGCCAGCGGGTCGCAGGGGCTTGGACCTCTGGATGTGCTTGTGCTTCATTCGGTCAATCACCGTGGCCGAGCCAAGACACTGTCAGACATCTGTCTTGTGCTGAACATCGAAGACACTCACACGGTTACCTATGCGCTGAAGAAGCTTGAAAAGGCTGGCCTCATTTCATCTGGCCGTCGGGGCAAGGAAAAGACCGCCGAAATCACGAAATCAGGCGAAACTGCCTGCCTTGAGTACCGGCGTCTGCGCGAGGCTCTCCTGGTCAAGCCAATGAAAGCGCTGGGCCTCGACGAAAACGAACTCTCCAAACTTGCCGCTACATTGCGACTGGTGTCCGGCAACTACGATCAGGCCGCTCGCGCCGCTGCAGCCATGTGATATCGCGCACAGGGGGGGGCGTTCGCTTTCATTTGTTGAATATTCCAAAATTTCTTGTAGTATCGAATTATGGAAGATCAGGAAGCAGTCTCTGCATTGGGTGCCTTGGCACAGGAAGATCGGCTGGCGGCGTTCCGGTTGCTGATGACGGTTGGGCCAGATGGCTTGCCGTCCGGCTCGGTTGCCGAGCGACTGGACATACAGCCAACCAGGATGTCGTTTCATCTGACCACGTTGGAACGGGCCGGGCTGCTGACGACCCGCCGGGAAGGCAGGCATATTCTTTATGCGGTCGACTATGACCGCATGCGGAACCTTCTGGGTTTTCTGATGGAAGACTGCTGCGGCAACGATCCCGCTGTCTGCTGTTTTCCGGCAGCAGATTTTAAGAAACCTTCGGGACTTTGACAGGACGATACCTCACATGAGCATGACGATTTATCACAACCCGAAATGCGGCACGTCCCGCAACACGCTGGAAATGATCCGTAAATCCGGCATTGAGCCGCAGGTTATCGAATATCTGAAAACGCCGCCGAGCCGCGAAGAACTCGTTGACCTGATCAAGCGCATCGGTCTTCCGGTGCGGGACATCCTTCGCCAGAAGGGAACGCCCTATGATGAATTGGGTCTCGGTGAGGACAAGTGGACGGACGACCAACTGATCGATTTCATGATGGAACACCCGATCCTGATCAACAGGCCGATCGTGGTGTCGGAAAAAGGCGTCCGCCTGTGCCGTCCGTCCGAGAAGGTGCTGGACCTGTTGCCAAAGGATATCGGGTCTTTCACCAAGGAAGACGGCGAAGTGGTTTCGTCCGGAGCGCCAGATGCCTGAGCCGAAAAGTTCGCATGCAGACTTGAAGAACGTGACGGCGGCAGACTTTCAGGAAATCGACCGGGAGAAGTTGCAGGTTCCAACGGGGCCGTCGCATCCACCGCGGATATTGCTGCTCTACGGTTCCCTGCGCGAGCGGTCCTACAGCCGCTTCCTCGTACACGAAGCACAAAGGCTGCTGCAGGCTTATGGTGCTGAGACCCGGATCTATGATCCATCAGGTCTGCCGCTTCCCGATGACAGCGGTGCCGATCATCCCAAAGTCACCGAACTGAGAAATCTATGTGCCTGGTCCGAAGGACAGGTCTGGTGCTCTCCCGAACGCCATGGTGCAATGACCGGTGTACTCAAGTCGCAGATTGACTGGATCCCGCTGAGTTTTGGCGCAATCCGGCCGACACAGGGCAAGACACTGGCCTTGATGCAGGTTTCGGGAGGTTCGCAGTCTTTCAATGCAGTCAACCAGATGCGTGTCCTCGGCCGCTGGATGCGGATGGTTACCATCCCCAATCAGTCGTCGGTGCCCAAGGCCTACCAGGAATTTGACGACGATGGCCGGATGAAACCATCGGCCCTTTACGACCGGGTGGTCGATGTCATGGAAGAGCTCGTCAAGTTCACGCTGCTGGTTCGTGGCCGATCGGACTATCTCGTCGATCGTTACTCCGAACGCAAGGCAGACCGCGAACGGCAGTCGGCCGCTCAGGATGCCGCAGCCGGGGTCAGCCTCTGAAAACCTGCAATCGCGGTTTCAGCCTGCAGTCTGCAAGGGGACCTGCTCAATCTGCGGCGTCGGGTCTTCGCTGTTCCCACCAGTTGCCGGTAGCGGGGCAGCGGGCCTCACGCTCTTGGCAAGTTTGGGGGCAAGGCGAATGCGCGGTGGCACCTGGGCCGACGTCGCTTGTTGCTGCATTCGGGGGAACCAGCGTCTACCGGCTGGGCTGAGTGGAAACACCGGATACGCGGCCTCGTGTTTTGCAACCGTATCAGGCTTGCCGAACAGGAAACCCTGGACGAGATCGCATCCGGCTGCGCTCAGCAAAATGGCCTGTTCCTCGGTTTCGACACCTTCCGCGGTAATCGTAACATCCAGCGAGCGGCCGAGGCCCACGATCGACGTCACGATGGCGTCGGTACTGGCATCCTTGCCGAGGTTCTGGATGAAGGCCTTGTCGATCTTGATCTTGTCGAAGGGAAACAGGCTCAGGTAGCTCAGAGATGAATAGCCGGTTCCGAAATCGTCCATGGCGATAGAAACACCCATGTCGCGGATCTGCTGAAGTGTCTCGATGACGGCGTCCGTGTTCGAAATCAGCAGGCTCTCGGTGATTTCAATTTCAAGCCGCTTGGGGTCTAGACGGGAATTCTGAAGCGCCTGGGCAACGCGTTTCTGGGTTTCGCCGGCAATGAACTGAGCGGGAGAAACATTGACTGCGACCTTGCGCGAGCGGTCCTGCCATAACGCTGCTTCGCGGCAGGCGTGGTTGAGGACCCATGTTCCGATTTCCTCGATAAGGCCCGTGTCTTCTGCTATCGGGATGAAATCGTCCGGCCGGATGATACCCTTGGTGGGATGGTCCCAGCGGATCAGCGCCTCATAGCCTTTCAGTGTTCCGTCCTTCAGCGCATATTGCGGCTGATAGAGCAACTTGAACTGGTTGAACTTGAGCGCTTTGGCGAGTCCTTCTTCCACTTCCTTGCGTTTCTGCGCCTCTGCATCAAGGCTTTGTGTGTACCACGAGAAGGTGGAGCGCCCGCTGTGTTTGGCCCGATATAGAGCAAGGTCCGCGCAATGAAGCAAACGAGAGGAGCGCCAGGAGCCGTCGGTTGCCCTTGCTAGACCAATGGACAGCGAAATCCTGATGTCCTTGCCGTCGATCGTGCAGGGAGCTTCGGTTGCGGCAATCATGTCCGTTGCAAGTCGGGTCATGCGGGCGGGGTCGGACAAGGATGTCAGCATGACAGCAAATTCATCGCCTGAAAGGCGGGCGACCAGGTGGTTTCCGAAAACCGCCTTCAGTCGCTCCCCCACGATCTGAAGAAAAACGTCGCCGATACCATGACCATAGGTGTCGTTGATTTCCTTGAACTTGTCGACGTCGATCAGCATGACGCCGATATTGGAGGCCTTGGCCTGTGCAAGGCGCAGCGCTTCGGTCAGGCGCGCGTTGAAGACGGCGCGGTTCGGTAAACCGGTCAGCGTGTCGTGATGCGCCAGATACTGAATGTCTCTGCTGGTCTGGAGCTGGTCATAGAAGCGCAGCCAGAGGAGAATGCCAGCAAACATGAAGGAGGCCAGGCAAAGGCCGCCAATCGCGGCACTGATCAACCAGATCAGCGGCGTGAGGCCATTCAGGATTTCCGACTGGGTCACCAACAGCAAGAGCCCCGGAAAGTCCGGGGAGGCTCCTTCGGGACGGTAGGCAATCAGTGCATTCGCCCCAAACGTTCCGTGCCACGACATGTCCGGGATGGCAACGAGCGGGCTGTTGCCGTTCAGAGCGGCCTTGGCCTGCGAGATCGTATTGCTGGTACGAAGCCGCCCTTCACTATGCCAGTGAATTTGCACCGGTGAGGGGCGCTGGAGGCTGGATCCGGTTGGCGCAGGGAAGATCGCGACCGCGTCCAGTACCGCGGATGTGTCCAGAGCCTGGCCGGCATTGCGTTGCAATTCGCCAACCAGGTCGTTCGACCTGCGGCTGTCGGCAGAAGCCTCTTCAGTCAGCCGCAATGCGGACATGTCGGCTGCCGGTTCGGTTTCGATCCGGCTCGCCAATGCCTGCAGGATCGAGTTGAAAGTCTTTTCCTGCGGCAGGAAAGCCTGCTCAAGACCCCGGACGACCAGCCAGTGCGTTAGAAGACGATTGCTCGCGTAGACACCCAGCGCCAGCGTCAGCACCAGCGACATGGAAATGAAAAAAATGACAATGTTGCTTCTTCCCAGGGGGACTGCCATCCGGCGAGGAACCATCTTGCGAACACGAGTCGCGAAAGGCTAAGCGTAATTCCTTTAACCATCATGAATCGCAAGCTTGCTCAAACCCAAGGGAAACCCGCGGAAAATGGCGGGGTAGGACTGGCTGTCCGCAAACTGCGGAGCTGCGTTGCAGTGGTCCATTCGAAGGTCCAAAACATTCGCGCTCGGGAACTCGGTTTCGCTTGTCCAGGGGCGCGACCAGCTGAAGCACCAATGGGGACAGGCAAGCGTTGATCTGGTCAAATCCGGCCCATGCCGATAAGAGTCTGCAACGCATCGATTCATGCGGTTCACGGCAAGCTTTCCTGCCTGCCTTTTCCCACCGGCCCAGCGGGAGCTGAAGTGTGAGTGTCTGGAGTAGCCTCGGCGCTATTGTAAGTTCGATCGGATCAGGAGGGGCGCAGATCGTCGACCGCCTGGTCCAGCTCGTGCTTGCGCGGCCGGAGGGGACCAATAGTGTCGGCTTCACCGTTGCGATGATTGCGCTGTCGGCCAAGATGGCCAAGGCCGATGGTGTGGTGACCACCGATGAAATTATCGCTTTCCGCGAACTTTTCGATGTACCGCCCAACGAAGAACGCAATGTCGCCCGCCTGTTCAATCTGGCGCAGGAAGACATTGCCGGCTTCGAGGTCTATGCCAAGAAACTGGCGGATCTGTTCCCATACGACCGCAAGACGCTGCTCGACATTCTGGATGGGCTTTTTCACATTGCGAAAGCTGACGGCGTCGTCCACGAAAGCGAAATAGGCTACCTTTCCAGAGTGGCGGAGGTCTTCGGGATCGATGACCGGGAGTTTTCCAGGATACTCGCCAGACATGTGCGCAATGATGGCAACCCCTACGAGGTGCTGGGTTTGGGACCGGAGGCAAGTGACGGGGAACTCAAGTCCCATTACCGCCGCGAGGTCCAGGAAACGCATCCCGACCGGCTGATCGCAAGAGGCGTTCCGGAGGAGTTCGTCAGGATTGCGAATGATCGTCTTGCGGCGCTGAACGAAGCATGGGCGAAGATCTGCGCGGAAAGAGGCATATGAGCGTTGCGACTGATACCGGTGTGAAGGCCAGGGTCCATCCGTCTCCCAACCACGGACAGCGGGCGCAGGGAGCCCCTGTGGATATGGTCGTGCTCCATTACACCGGCATGCCGACAGGCGAAGAAGCCTTGCAGCGCCTGTGTGATCCTCGTTCGGAAGTCTCCGCCCACTATTTCGTCAACGAGGATGGCAGCATCCTTCAATGCGTGCCGGAATCCCGCAGGGCCTGGCATGCGGGGCGTAGCTTCTGGAAAGGCGAGACCGATATCAATTCCCGATCGATCGGCGTCGAGATCGTCAATCCGGGGCATGAGCACGGCTATCAACCGTTTCCGGAGCCACAGATCGAAGCCGTTGTCGCGCTCGTTGGCGATATCTGTGCCCGTCACGGGATCCATCCGTGGATGGTCCTGGCGCATTCGGATATTGCTCCTGCCCGGAAGGAAGACCCGGGTGAACTGTTCCCATGGGATCGCCTGTCAGAAGCCGGCATCGGTTTATATGCAAAACCGTTTCCACTCGGGGCGGGTCTGCTGATGCAGGAGGGCGATAGCGGCCAGCCTGTTGAAGCGGTGCAGTCGATGCTCGCACTCTACGGCTACGAGCTGGACATCACCGGGGACTTCGACTTGAAGACACGCCAGGTGGTTGCCGCGTTTCAACGCCATTTCCGACCAGAGAAGGTGGACGGTGTCGTCGATCAATCGACCATCGAAACGTTGCATGCGCTGCTGCGCAAGCTGCCTTCCCTGTCGGCCTGATCGAACGGTCGGTATGGTTTTCTTGTACGGTTGCGAGTTCGGACCAACGAAATAAACGCGCAGTCAACAAAATTAGTTCCCGCAACGCAGCATTTTTAGGCGGCTCTGCGCCACGAGTGGTCACAGAATTTCTTCTGATGGCCCATCCATTGCCGAATTGCTTGCTAATTTTGGCCACAAACTACAGAAAATGACTAAGAACAGCATTAAATTCCTGTAATTTTATGTAATAATTTGAAATAATTCGTGATGTATTAGCGCCCATTTTCGTCCAATAGCTCCGGCATTTCTCCCGCCTGATTTCAACGCAACGAAAACCAAAAGGGCTGGACTGAATGTTACGGTCATTCAAGACACTTACTGGGGCGCTGTGCCTTTTCGCCTATGCAACCACTCTTGCAGCACCGGCTGCAATGGCTAAAGGTACGGGTTCCGGGTCGGAGCCGATCCTCCATATCATCGACCCGGACAAGAAGAGCGAACCTGCCGAAGCCAAGCCGTCGGTCGGCTCTGGTTCCAAACCGATCCTGCACATCATTGAATCGAGCAAGCAGGAAACGCAGGAAAAACCTGCCAAGAAGACAAGAACTGCAAGCCTGACGCGTAAGGTGTCCCCGAAGCGGACGGCTGTTGTCAGCAACGACAAATACGCCAAGCTCATCCGTAAGGCCGCCGCCAAACATGGTGTGCCGGTCAAGATCGCCAAGGCAGTGGTCCAGGTGGAGAGCAACTTCAATCCGCGTGCACGCGGCAGCGCCGGTGAAGTCGGTCTGATGCAGATCAAGCCGGCAACCGCGCGTGGCATCGGCTACCGCGGGTCGACCAAGGCGCTCTATGATCCCGAAACCAATCTGGAATGGGGCATGAAATACCTTGCCGGCGCGCACAAGAAGGCGGGCGGCGACGTTTGTGGCACCATCTTGCGCTACAATGCCGGTCATTTCGCAAAACGGATGAACCCGGTCAGCAAGCGCTACTGTTCCAAGGTCAAGCAGATCCTGGCCTCCAGCTAAAAGCAGCAGGGCGGTCAGCCGTGGGCAAACTGAAAACCCCGTCGGGATTTCCGGCGGGGTTTTCTTTTTGTGTGCTGAAGGCTGCCAGCTTATGCGAACTTCCTGCGGGCGGCTGGAACCGAGGCGGGAACCGGCGTTTCGGCAGATACATCAGGAGCCGATAGGGGCTGGCCGAGTGCGGTCACCACAGGCACCACACCAGCCCATATATCGGTCCCGAGATCATCCTTGTCGTCCACCGGTCCGCCGGTGCGGACCTTCGTGCTGACATGGTCGATATCCATGACAAGCACACCGGTTGCCTTGTGTTCCTTCGGCATCATTTCGCGGCATTCATCCCAGCGGCCAGGCAGAAGATGGTCGGTGATAGCGGCCAGGGCATCGATCTGTTCCTGTTCGCTTTCGACAAGCCTCGCCGTGCCATGCACGATCGCGCAGCGATAGTTCATGGAATGATGGAAAGCGGAACGCGCGACCACCAGACCATCTATAAGTGTCACGGTAAGGCTCGCCGGTACGCCTTCCGCGTTTGACTTGATGATGCGGGTGGTGCTCGCTCCATGAATATAGATGCGGTCGTCGATCCGGGCATATGCCATCGGGATCACCATCGGTCGGTCTTCGTGAATGAAGCCGCAATGGGCGACAAGGCCCGCATCCAGGATGTCGTAGGCAACGGTCCTGTCGTATCCGCCGCGGTTCATCTGGCGGATCTTGGCATAACGGGGCAGATCCGCTGCCTGGCGTTTTTCCAGAGTGGACATGGTCTCGTCTCCAATTGACTGTTTGTCTTGTGTTGTGCTGTTTGTCCGATAAATTGGCTCCAAAGAAGGTCCGGTTTTTGGAAAATGACAGAACCAGTTTTTCCTGAAGGCATCCTGTCTCTTGAGCGGTCGGCTGACGTGCCATTGGCGGAACAGATCTATCGCGGCTTTCGTGACGCCGTGCGCACAGGCTTGCTGCGGTCGGGAACAAAGTTGCCATCCACGCGGCGGTTGGCAGCGTCGCTCAACGTTGGACGCAACACCGTCAACACGGCTTATGACCTACTGCAAGCCGAAGGCGTGATCACCGTGCGTACCGGCGCTGCTCCCCGCATTACCGAAGGGCTGGTGCTGGAAGGTGTGCAGGCGCAGCGCAAGGTGGAAGCATTCGGGCTGAAGCTGTCGCAACGAGGCAGGACATTGAGTGCCAACTTGCGCGGCGAGGGGTGGGCCTATCGCCAGGGAGGCTTGCAACCGGGTGCGCCGGCACTTGATCTGTTTCCCTACGAGGAATGGGCAAGATCACTGCGCAGGGCCGCCCGGCTCGAGCGCAGCGCGGATCTCCACTATCAGAATTTTGCCGGTCTTGAGGTGCTTAAGCGGCAGATCGCCCGGCACCTTGCGGCCGAACGCGGGGTTCGGGCTGACCCTCATCGGATTCTTGTCACCAGTTCAACACAGGCCAGCCTGACGATGCTCAGCCAGGTGCTTACTGATCCGGGTGACGACGTCTGGCTGGAAGAACCAGGCTACCTCGGTGCGCGGACGGCCTTTTCCGGGGCAGGTCTGACGATCCGGCCGCTGCCAACCGACGGCGAGGGCGCAGACGCGTCGAAGATGGCTCATCTGGATCAGCCGCCGAAGCTGATCTATGTCACACCGTCCCATCACTATCCCCTTGGGGCACGCATGCCCCTGGCGAGGCGTCTGATGCTTCTTGATGTTGCCCGTACCTGCGGCGCGGTGATCCTGGAAGACGACTATGACAGCGAGTTCCTGTTCGAGGGCCGGCCTGTGGCTGCGCTGCACGGACTGGCGGATGAGGGACAGGTTGTCTACATGGGCACGTTCGCGAAGAGCCTGCTCCCCGGGCTCCGGATTGCCTATTGCGTCGTGCCTGAGGTTCTTGTGGCCCCGCTCACCCAAACCATGCGCAATATCGGCTGTTCTGCCAATGTTCAGGCCCAGGCTGCACTCGCCCACTTCATGGATTGCGGGGCCTATCAGAAGCACCTGAAACAGATCCGTCCGGTCTATCTGGAGCGGGGGACGATGCTCGCCGGCGCGTTACGGCAGAGGCTGGGCAATCGTGTCGAAGTTGCGCCTCTTACAGGCAATGTGCAGTTGACGGTCATGTTCCGGGAGCCCGTCAACGATATTGCCCTTGCAGTCGCCATGCAGGACCGCGGCTTTGCCGTTTCACCGCTCAGCAATTGTTATCTAGCCGAAGGAGGGCGGCCGGGGCTTATTGTCGGCTTTGCCGGTGCAAATGCACGGCAGATCGAGGAGGGCGTGGACGCCCTTGCCGGTTTGCTTGGTACTGGACACGCGTATTGACCAGTCTTCCTTCAAAGCCGCATGGTCGGGACGTCCCCGTGAACGATCAGCGAGGCTTCTGTTGCGGAGATGACATCATCGACACTCAGGCCGGGGCCCGTTTCTCGCAAGACGAGGCCGTCGTCGGTCGGTTCGATCACGGCCATTTCCGTCACGATCAGGCTGACACGACGGCGAGCTGTCAGGGGAAGTGTGCATTCCTTCAGGATCTTGGGGTGGCCCTTGGCCGTGTGAACCATTGCGACGATCACCTGTTTGGCGCCGGCCACAAGATCCATTGCACCGCCCATGCCCGGAACCATCTTGCCCGGGATCATCCAGTTCGCGAGATAGCCACGTTCGTCCACCTGCAAGCCGCCGAGAACGGTCATGTCCAGATGGCCGCCGCGGATCAGGCCGAAGCTCATGGCGCTGTCGATGGAGGCAGCTCCCGGAACGGCGGTCACGAAACCGCCGCCGGCATCGGTGAGGTCGGGGTCTTCCATCCCTTCCGGCGGGCGGGCACCCAGACCGATCACACCGTTTTCGGCCTGAAAGAAGACATGCACTTCCTTCGGCAGGTAGTTGGCCACAAGTGACGGCAGGCCGATGCCGAGATTGACCAGCGTACCGGCCTTGATTTCCTGTGCCACGCGGCGGGCGATGATTTCCTTGTCGTCCATCAGGCGGCCCTTTCCAGAAGATGATCGACGAGAATGCCGGGTGTTTTCACGCTATCTGGCGAAATCACACCCACGGGTACGATCGTGTGCGGTTCCGCGATAACGGTCTTGCCCGCCAGTGCCATGATCGGGTTGAAATTGTGAGCGGTGAGGGAATACTCCAGATTGCCGACGTAGTCCGCCCGGTAGGCGGCCAAAAGGGCGAAATCGCCATGGATGGGGGTCTCCAGAAGATAGTCCTTGCCGTCGACGGTGATCTTTTGCTTGCCTTCCTCGACGAGCGTGCCAATGCCGGTCGGGGTCAGGATGCCACCCAGACCGACGCCGGCCGCCCGGATGCGTTCGACCAAGGTTCCCTGGGGAACCAGTTCGACATCAATCTCGCCGGATATCATCTTCTGCTGGGTTTCCGGGTTGAGGCCGATGTGCGAAGCGATCACCCTTGAAACCGAACCTGCGCTGACGAGCTTGCCGATGCCACGACCCGGCATGGCCGTGTCATTGGCCACAATCGTCAGGTTTCTGGTGCCTTTCGCCACGATGGCGTCAATCAACCGGTGGGGCGAACCCACCCCCATGAAACCTCCCACCAGCAGGGTGGCTCCGTCTGGAATGAGGTCCGCAGCTTCCTGCGTCTTGATCGCGTGTTTCACGAAAACGTCCCCCGGAATGAAATCCTAAGGGGACGTTAGCCGTTGGCGTCGCACAAGAGAAATGAAGTTTGTGCGACGCAGTATTATTACCGAGACCGTGAACCCATTACAGGGCTCGATCAAGGCTGGTTACGCTGCCCGCACCTTGCCCAGGAAGTCCTGCATGGCGTGGCGCAGTGTATTGGACTGTTCATGCAATTCGCCGACAGCCGCATTCATGTCCGAGCTCAGGTTTGCCGTTTCGCTGGCAGCGCCACTGACCTCGGAAATGGATCTCGAAACGCTTTCGGTACCCTGTGCGGCTTCGGAGACGCTGCTGGCGATTTCGGTCGTTGCCAGGTTCTGTTCTTCCGCTGCACCGGACATGGCGTGCGTGTTTTCCGAAATCTTCTGGACGAGACCGGCAACAGACTCGGTTGCTTCTGTCGAAGCATCCGCGGCCTGGCGCATTTCCGTGATCTGCCGGTCGATTTCCTCCGTCGCCTTGGATGTCTGTTCCGCGAGTGCCTTGACCTCGGATGCAACAACGGCAAAGCCCTTTCCGGCCTCGCCGGCACGGGCAGCTTCAATGGTCGCGTTGAGGGCGAGCAGGTTGGTCTGTTCGGCAATATCGGTGATCAGCTTGGTAACGTCGCCGATGCGCGAAACCACCTGCTGTACCGTCGCCACGGCTTCGTTGGATCGCCCGACTTCATGTTCCGCTTCCTGGGCGATTTCCGAGGATGATCGCACCTGTTCCGTGATTGCACGGATGGAAGCTGAAAGTTCCTCTGTCGCACTGGCAACGGTATTCACGTTGGTGGTTGCCTGTTCTGCTGCTGCCGAAACGGCCAGGGCCTGGTCCGTGGTATTGTTGGCAATCGTTGACAGTGATCCGGCGGAACTGGTCAGCGCATCCAGTCGTGTAATCATCCCGTCGCAGATGTTGAGGACAGTTGCTTCGAAGTCGCTGGCAACCTTCTCCATTTCCTCGCGCTTGATGCGTTCGGCGTTGATGCGTTCCGCTTCAGCCTGTTGCTCAAGTTCGCGTGTGCGGATCAGGTTTTCGCGGAAGACGCCGAGCGCGCGGCCGAGAAGACCGATTTCGTCCTTACGGTCGCTGATATCAACCGTCTGAGACGTGTCTCCGGCCGACAGCTTGTCGGTTATGACGGACAGTCTCGATAGCGGCGCTGAAATCGCGATGTGATTGAGGAAGCCGAGGATCATCGCAAGCACGGTGAGGATCAGTGTGCTGGAAAGCGAGACGATCTGGACCGTGTTCAGTGACGTGTTCTGGGCAATAACCGATTTCTGCCGTTCCGCATCAACTGCGTCGGCAAGCTGTCGGCTTTGCTGCTGTACAGCTGTCAAGAGACCCGAGCTTTCCGGTGTCAGGTCAATCGCACGCGCCATGTCGACCGTCTCCGGTGTGCGCATCAGTTCGATCTGGCGCGCGGCAATCTGGCTGTACCAGGTTTCCCAGCTTGATTTCAGTTCGGAGAGATGGCTTTGAAACTCAGGCAGGCTTGCGTCGACAAGTGAGCCGACTTCCGAAAATCCTGTCTGAATTTCATCGTTCAGATCCTGGGACCGGGTGAGAAGATCACGGTTGCCGGTGAGCAGGAAGGATTTGACCGACAAAGCCTGCGCTGCGATCTTTTCCGTGAGTTCAGCCGTTTCCACGTTGAGATCCGACAGGTTGTTTGCTGTCTTGACTTCATCCAGAGCCGAATGCGTCTGGTAGGCACTCATGCCCCCGGCCACTGCGCCGACCAATGCGAGCGTCAGGAACCCTGCGGCGATCTTTTTGCTGACGGATAGATTTTTGAACATGGTATTTCCCGCTTAAGATCCCGTACCCTGACGACGCATCAGTTCGGTCAGGTTGAATTCGACTGTTGCAGCCCCGATGGCTTTCTTGGTTTCGGGGTCAGTGATCGTCATGTTGAGCTGGGCACGCCAGATCTTGCTGCCGTCGTCCCATTCCGGTTCGTCGATGAAAACGGTTTCAGGGCCGTTCGGGAAGGTCTTCTGGAACTTGGCCTCGTCTCCCTGCCAGTAGTCGCTGGTAATCGCACTTTGCCCGACGTTCAGACCGTTCGCGTCCATGACGAAGATTTCAGGATAGAGGCCGAGGGACCCTGCCTGAACGCGCAGGAGATAGATCGACAAGGGGGCGGACAAGGTCGCGGAAATCAGAGGCTTGTCCGCTGCCTCGCGTTCCTGTCGCCATTGGGCGTCCAGTGCGTCGATGTCTGCCTGGGAAAGAGATCCGCGCAAATTGTTTTGTGCGTTGATCGACAAGGCCACAATCGGGTTGGAAAGCCATTCGGCAACGGCTTCCACGATCTCCGGCTGGATCAACGCTTTCGCATCGGGCGGTGTTTCCGCAGCCTGGGCTGCAGTTGCCAGCATGATCGCAGGCAGGAAGACGCACAGTTGACGCATTTTTAGCTCCATGTTTGTTCCCATTACCTTCCGTCACATGGGTTTCTTATTGCTTAATATTTGGGCAATGGCGGGAAAAAGTTTTTATCTTTCGAAGATCTAGTAAAAATTTATATTGATAATTTTTACAGTAATTAGAATTACTTTCCTCTTTTCGCCGTTCCGGGATTGGCGGGTTTTGCCGCAGGCTCTTGGGTGCCTGGCCCAATGGCACCTTGACAGTTTTGCCAGCCTATAGCCCTGCAAGAGCTAGCTTGCGTGAGGATTGTGAAGCGTGCGAACGGGTGAGGCGGGGCGCGAAGTCGCAGCCGCCAGTAGACGGCAGGTTGGCGGAATGACACAGGACCGGGACGCTATCCCGGGAATTCGCGCAGCACGGCATCGACTGTCGCTTGACCTCGCCCGCAAAGCCTCCTAAGTCCCATGCGCCAGTCGGTCGGACAGCCGCTGCCGCAAGTGCCGAAAGGCCGCGGGGGAGGAAAGTCCGGGCTCCATGGAAACACGGTGCCGGGTAACGCCCGGCGAGGGCGACCTTAGGGAAAGTGCCACAGAAAGCAAACCGCCCCGGACAGATCGAGAGATTTTCCCGGGGTAAGGGTGAAAGGGTGGGGTAAGAGCCCACCGCGCAACTGGCAACAGCGGCGGCATGGTAAACCCCACCGGGAGCAAAACCGAATAGGGACAGCGCGAACCGGAGCGATCCGGTTCAGGCCGGTTTCCAGGCCAGTTGTCCGGGTTGGTTGCGATAGGCGTCTGGCAACAGACGTCACAGATGAATGGCTGTCACGTCCGCGTCAGGTCTCGTATCTGGCCGGGCCATACAGAACCCGGCTTACAGGCCGGCTGGCTCTTAACCTTCCCTGTTCAGCCCGTTGCATATTGCGGCGTGCTGCCAAGAAATGTCCCGTAAGCTTCTGCGTTCGGGTAGGAAAACTGCTCCGCCAACGGGTTTGCGCGTTTTCGCTTGGCAGCCCCCATATCCGCCAGCAGTTCGTCGAAGTGCCGGAAGTGGAAGGGGGCAGAGCAAAGACCGCCATAGACCTGGGCAGCCGGCCGTTCCTGCCGCCGCCAGTGGAGCATCTGGTCGATGTTGGTGCGCATTTCCCTATCCGTCGGCTGATGAGCCAGTTGCCCGTCGGCATAGCGAACCAGCCAGTTGGCAATCATTTCTGCCGACAACACGGTGCAAAAACTGGAGTTGAAGCCGACAAACCCCATGTCGGGCAGGTCCGGGTTCACGGACAAACGGTAGACCCTGTATTGCCCGTCGGGCTCAATCAGTTTGTCTCGGTATTCCTTCGCCAGATAGGGAATGCCGAGTTTCCAGCCCACGGCCAGCACAGCCAGATCACAGGGCAGTGCTTCTCCCGTGGACAGGATGACCTGGCCATTCTCATAGCGCGCGAAGGTTCCCCGAACCGGGCGGATGCTGCCCGCTTCAAAACCTTCGAAAAGTCCCGGTGTCACGATCGGCAACGAACAGGAGGCGTCCTTTTCGATCGGGATATCCGGAACCATGTCCCATTTCTTCAACTTGAGCTGAAACTTGAGCAGGGTTTCCAGCCCTCTGAAATTTGCCCAGATCAATGGCTTGAAGGCAGCAGAGACCGCTTTTGCAAGGCCGGTCCGGCCCCAGCCGTTGAACTGCTGTTCCTGGGCGCGCATGTAGAGCAGGCGCTTGAAATTGATGCCGCCGACAAAATAGGGCACCCGCCAGACCGGTTCCCTGTAAACCAGCGTGACCGATTTCGCACCGTTTCTGGCGGCGTTGACCACCAGGTCGGTCGCGGATTTGGAGCCGCCGAGGACGATCACATGTTTGCCCTGCGCCATGCTGCTGTCGGTATAGTCCGAGCTGTGCAGCACCTGGCCGCCGGCGGCCTCAAAGGCTTCTTGCCCAGGGTGGGAAATGACGTTCTTGTCCGAAAACTGGCCGGTGCAGATGGCGACGAAGTCGAAGTCTTCGCACCAGGTTCTGCCGGCCGCCTCAAGTGTTAGTGTCCAGCCCGGATTGCCATCCTTGCGGCGATCCATGGACAGGACGTTGGTGTTCAGCCGGAACAGGCGGCCGAGTTTGTGTTTAGTCGCATAGGCATGCAAATAGGCATGTACCTGGGGCCCTTTCGGCCATTCAGGATAGTCGTCCGGCATGGGCAGGTCGGTGAAGCGGTAAAGGTCCTTGGGCGACTGGGTCTGCACGTCCGGATAGGACCGCGACAGTTCCCAGACACCACCGAAATCGTGGCTTCGCTCGAAGCCCATCACCCTGTGCCCGCGTTCGTCAAAGGCTTTTGCAGCCGCAAGCCCGCTCACGCCGCCGCCGATTACGGCGACAGTCTTGCGTTTCGTCATTCTCGATGTCCTCTCGCCTCAGGGGGCGCCGGCAGTGTGGTATCTGCCGGCAATCCACCCCGTCACTTCAAAAGCTGGATCTGGCCGTGTTGGCTCAGGCCTGATCGGGAGGCGGCAGAAAGTCGACCTCATGCAAGGCGGAAAGCCGGACCAGTTCAGCCGGATCTGTCACGCCGTCGAGCGCGCCGAAGAGTTCGAAGAGTTTACGGGACGGCGCAACGCCGAAGACACAGGTGGCCGTCTTGCCGGACCTGTTGAAGATGCCGTGGGCTTCACCCATCGGCATGCGGATCGTGTCGCCTGCCTTTGCCTTGTGGGTCTGACCACCCATTTCGACTTCCAGCTCCCCATCCAGCATCACGATCCATTCGTCCTGGGTCGGATGTATGTGAGGCGGGACAAAGGTCTCCGCCGGAATGAGCGCATGCCAGATGAAGGCGTTGCCGCTCAGGAGTTTCGGCGTATAGGTGTGCCCGACCACATTCCAGCTGATATTGTCCAGTCCCGCGTTAGCTGCGGTAATGCCTGCGCCATCTTGCATGATTGTTCCCCTCATCGCTCATTTGGTGCGCTTTGGTCTTTCGACAGGAGAAAGGCTAAGCGCGGCTCGATGGATTTCTTTATCCAGAAAGCGAAATTACTTGGCTGGATGCAGTAAAATGACGCATGGCACACAAGGTGGCGCTTGAAAGGGCCTCGCAGCAGCGGCATGCTTCCACAATGTTGTCTCAGGCAGAAAGCAAAACGCCGCTCGATCGCTTCAAATGCTTCGAAACCACGGATGTGGACGAAGCCAGGGAAATCGTTGCCCGTCACTTCTGCAATCATCGCCTGGGGCGTTTTTCGGCATCCGACAGGTTTGATGCCTGCCAGAACCGGGTGCGTGGGCAGCATCTTTCCCTCAACTACCTGCGGTATGGCGCTGATGTGGCGATCGAGCCAGGAGAACTTGCCGAGTTCTACCTGATCCAGCTTCCAATTGCCGGCACGGCTGAGGTCCGCAATGGTTGTCGTTCCATGGTGTCCACGCCGAAGGTTGCCTCCATTCTCAATCCGGACCGGCACACAGCCATGCGCTGGCATGCCGGCTGCCAGCAGATCCTTCTTCAGATCGAGACCGGTTTCCTGCAGGAAGTTGCAAGCAGAATGGCCGGTGTGAGTGTTGGTCAGGTTCGCTTCGAACCCGAATTCAATCTTCTGTCTCGCGCGGGTGCTGCCTGGCGCCGTCGCTTGCGCGGTGTTCTGGGCGCAGTCGAGGAAGGGCGGGTTTTTCAGGAGGGCGGGAGCCCGGAACAACGCCACCTGGAAGAAGCCCTTGTCGGAGCGCTGCTGGAATTTCAGCCGAACACCGCGTCCCCGCTGCTGGAACGGCGGGAGACCGGCAGGTCACCGGCCATCCTGAAGCGTGCGGTCAGCCTGATCGGCGAGCGTTTTGCCGACGACATCAGTCTTCTGGATATCAGTACCCACGCAGGAACCTCGCCCCGGAACCTTCAATTGCAGTTCCGGCAGGAATACGGCTGTACTCCGCTTCAGTACCTTCAGGACGTCCGGTTGAGTTACGCACGGCACCTGTTGTTGTCGGAGGGGCACAGTCTGCCCGTGGCAGAGGTGGCCTACCGGTCCGGCCACCGGCACCTGGGCCGGTTCTCGGTTGCCTACCGGGAGCGGTTCGGCGAGACACCAGGGGCCACGGGTCGGGCGCTCAGGTTCGGTTGAGACACTCGCCACGAAGGCGGTTTTCTTTCTCCACAAGTCTTTCCAGATAGGCAGAAATTGCCGGTTTTCTGGGCTTCGATGCGGAAAACCTCCGTATTCCTGCGAATCCGATTCTCCTATTGTGTCAAGGCTTCATTAAGCATGTTTGCCTTAAGGTCTCTCGACGGGGGCGTGTGCGATCAAATCGAGCCGGAATCCGTGAGATTCCATTGACCGCCCATGATTTCCCATGGTATCCCATAAATACCCAGAATGGGGAGCGCAGGCCCATCTCAGTAGGGTCATGGACATCGATTTAACGGTTCTGAAAGTGCCGTTTTTGCAAATTGCGTGTCCGGGCAAGTTGCCGGCCTTCCTCTCATTTGCGGGTGAACTTGGGATTTGAACGGGTGGGGACCCGTTTCGAGGGGATGAATGGCCGGCTTTGTTTCTCACTTTACCAACCGGCTGGATGCCAAGGGTCGCGTGTCGATCCCGGCGCCCTTCCGTACGGTATTGGCGAGAGATGGATTTGAAGGCCTATATTGCATTGCTTCTTCACACTGCGCGGCTGTCGATGCGGGCGGAAACGATCTGCTTGCTGAAATCAACAAGCGCTCGGAAGCCTTTGCAAAGCTCTCTCCCGATCATGATGCACTGGCGATCGCCCTGTTCGGCGCCAGTGAAAACCCGAGGATCGATGGGGATGGCCGCATGACCATTTCCGACATGATCCGCGAACACACCGGAATTACCGACCAGGTCACCTTCGTCGGCATGAATTACAAGTTCCAGATCTGGGAACCTGAAAAGTTTCGCGAGTACCGCGCAGAGGCCCAACGGCGTGCGCTCGCGATGCTGTCGGGGCAAAGCTCCGCATCCTCTCAGGGAGAGCCGGTATGATGGCGCTCGGCGACAGAGACGTTGCTTCTGACGCTGGCGGACCCGAGCGCCATGTGCCGGTTCTCCTGAAAGAGGTTCTGGAGTGGCTTGCGCCGCAGCCCGGCGAGGTGATTGTCGACGGTACTTTCGGTGCCGGAGGTTATTCCCGCGCAATTCTGGAACGTGGTGCCCATGTGATCGGTATCGACCGGGATCCGGACGCGATTGCCGGCGGGCAGGAGCTTGTGAAAGCTTCCGAAGGCCGGCTGATGCTCGTGCCGGGTCAATTTGCGGGTCTTGAAACGCATGCCCGCGGTTGCGGTTTCGATGGTGTCGACGGTGTGGTTCTCGATCTCGGCGTTTCTTCCATGCAGCTTGATGAGGCTGATCGCGGCTTTTCATTCCTGCGCGATGGACCTTTGGACATGCGTATGGAGCAGGCCGGGCCATCGGCTGCGGATGTCGTGAATGAGCTGCCAGTGAAGGATCTGATCCGCGTCATCGGTCTGTTGGGCGAGGAAAAGCGGGCGACGACAGTTGCGCACGCCATCGACAGGTCCCGCAAGGAAAAGCCATTTACCCGGACCCTGGAGCTGGCGAACCTGATCGAAAAGGTGCTTGGCCGGTCGCCCAAGAAGGCTCAGATCCATCCGGCAACGCGAACCTTCCAGGCGCTGCGGATCTATGTGAACGGCGAGTTGCATCAGGCGGCTGAAGCGCTGGGCGCGGCCGAGCGGATTCTGAAGCCGGGCGGACGCCTTGTGCTGGTGAGTTTCCATTCCCTCGAAGACCGTATCGTCAAGCGGTTCTTCCAGGATCGGACCCGGACCCGCGGTGGCGGATCACGACATATGCCGGAGGAAGACGTGCCTCCGGCGACATTCGAATTGTTGACGCGCAAGGCGGTGGAAGCTGCCGGCGCTGAAACGGACATCAATCCGCGGGCAAGATCCGCGAAGCTTCGGGCCGGGCGGCGGACCGAAGCTGAGGCGCGAGAGCTGGACATCCATCAGGCGGGTGTCCCACGTCTCGCAGCCTTCCATGGGCTAGGGGGCTAATATGGTTCGAACGCTGAACATCGTGTTCATACTGGCGGTCGTGATCGGCGCGGCGACGGTCTATGACATGAAGCTCGCGGCGACGAAGTCTGCGGAGAAGGTTGCCGATCTGAAGCGGCAGATCGATGAGGAGCGCGACTCCATTCGTCATCTGAAGGCGGAGTGGAGCCTTCTCAACAAGCCGGACCGGCTGCAGTCCCTTGTCGAACGCTATAACGATTATCTTCTTCTTGAACCGCTTGATGTGAAGCAGATCGTGACAACGGAAGATCTCCCGGCGCGTCCTGTGATGCTGGAGCCAATCGGTGGCAGTCAGATGGGCGGCTATGCCGGCTCGTCTGCTGTGATCCAGTGAGGGCGCGGTCATGACGATGGTTAGTGAACCGGCCAGCTTCCTTCAGGTAAGACGGGCTCATCCGCGGGCGACAAGGGACTCCGTCTCCGCCAGCGCGGTCAAATCCCGTGTCTATGTGGCCATGCTTGCCTTTGCCTGCGTCTATGTTGCGATCGCGGGCCGGCTGGTCATGCTGGCGCAAATGGAAGAGGCGCCGTCCCATGCCTGGATTTCGGCGCAGGATTCCGTTGCTGCCTCCCGTCCGGACCTGATCGACAGGAACGGCGAGATCCTTGCTACCGACATCAAGACGGCTTCGCTTTACGCTGAACCACGCCGCATCATGGATGTGGATGAGGCGGTCGAGGGGTTGATCCGTATCGTGCCGGATCTGAACGAGGGTCTCGTGCGTCGTCGTCTGGAAAGCGGCGCCGGCTTCGTCTGGCTGAAGCGTGAAATGACCCCGCAGCAGGCCGAAAGAGTTCACAATCTCGGCCTGCCGGGTATCGGCTTCCTTTCGGAAAACCAGCGTTTCTATCCGGGTGGGCCGACCGCGGGCCATATCGTTGGTTCCGTCAACGTCGACAATCAGGGCCTCGCCGGGATCGAAAAATACATCGATGACTCCTGGTTGAGGGACCTTCAGTCGCTTGGCTTTACGTCCGACCGTACGATGGAGCCGGTGAAGCTGTCCGTTGACCTGCGCGTCCAGCATGTCGTGCGCGATGAGCTCGTGAAGGCGATGGAACGCTACAAGGCGATCGCCGCGGCCGGTATCGTTCTGGATGTGAAGACCGGCGAAGTGGTCGCCATGTCCTCGCTGCCGGACTATGACCCGAACGACCGGGCCCAGGCCCTGGAAAAGGACCGCCTGAACCGGGCGACCGGTGGTGTCTTTGAAATGGGATCGGTCTTCAAGACCTTCACGACCGCGATGGCACTGGATTCGGGGGCTGTCTCGATCAATGACAGCTTCGATGCGACCCGTCCGATCAGGGCTGGCGGCCGCACGATTTCGGATTTCCACGGGAAACACCGCATCCTGTCGGTGCCTGAAATCTTCATCTATTCATCCAACATCGGCACCGCAAAAATGATGCTGGCGACCGGTATTGCGCGCCAGCAGGACTTCCTGAAGCGCCTGCACCTGACTGATCGTCTGCAGACCGAGTTGCCGGAAAATGCAGCGCCGCTGCTGCCGCCGAAGTGGAACGAGCTGGCGGCGATGACCATCTCGTTCGGGCACGGTATCTCGGTAACGCCGATGCAGACCGCCGTTGCCGCCGCGGCGCTGGTGAATGGTGGCGTCCTGCTTCCGCCAACCTTCCTGCCGAGAAGCCCCGAAGACGTGCAAAAGCTTGGCAAACAAGTCGTTTCTCCGGAAACGAGCCGCATGATGCGTTATCTCTTCAGGCTGAACGTGCTCTCCGGTTCGGGCCGCCGGGCCGATGTCCCGGGGTACACGGTCGGTGGCAAGACGGGCACTGCGGAGAAGATCGAGAACGGTCGATATGTCAACAACAAGCGCCGCAACTCGTTCCTGTCGGCCTTCCCGATGGACGACCCGCGCTACGTGGTTCTGGTCGTTATCGACGAGCCGAAACCGGAACGCGACGGCATTGGTGCGACGGCTGGTCTGAACGCTGCGCCGATGGTTGGCGCAATCGTTCGCCGCTCGGCTCCCATGCTTGGTGTGATGCCGCGGTTCAGCAAAGGGGATGAACCAATCGAGATTTCCTATTAAGGAGACGAGTTGAGCTTTGAAAACCGGCGGGGTCGCAGCCGAAATCCGGTTTTCCGAAAAAGCTCATTAATGACGACGCACAAACCGGATGATCGGGTGAGATGGATCTTGAGTATTTAGCTGCCGGGCTGACCTTGCCCGAAGCGGCAGAGGCCCGGAAAATTACGGGGCTGACGGCTGATAGCCGCAAAGTTCAGCCGGGCTTCTTGTTTGCCGCCTTCAAGGGGGCTTCCGTCGACGGGACAAAATTCGCCCCGGACGCAGCAGCGGCCGGGGCAATTGCCATTCTGTGTGCTGAAGAGGCCGCAGATGCAGTGCGTGCACAGGTGCCGAACACGGTTGCCGTTGTCAGTGCCGCAGAGCCTCGTCAGGTTTTTGCAAGAATGGCGGCCCGTTTCTACGGAGCTCAACCCGACACTATCGTTGCCGTCACCGGAACTGCGGGCAAGACATCCGTTGCTCATTTCGCCCGCCAGATTTTCCAGTCTGCAGGCCATCCTGCCGCAAGTCTTGGTACACTGGGCGTTATCAAGCCGGATGGGGAAAGCTACGGCGGCCTGACAACGCCGGACCCGGTTGCCTTGCACAAGCAGTTGGCGGAGCTGGAAGAAGAAGGTGTCAATCACGCGGCGCTTGAGGCCTCTTCGCACGGTCTCGATCAGTACCGGCTGGACGGTGTTCGGCTGACGGCGGCTGCCTTCACCAATCTTGGCCGCGATCACATGGATTATCATCCGACGATCGAGCATTACCTGAATGCAAAACTTCGCCTGTTCAAAGAGTTGCTTCCGTCAGGCGGCACAGTGGTCTGCGATCCGGGTGAGAAATATGCTGACAGGGTCATGGCGGTCGCGCAGGAGCGAGGATTGCCGCTCTTCACGGTCGGAGAAACCGGCCGGAACCTCACCCTGACCGGCCTGAAGCCGATGGGGGCAGGGCAGGAACTGACGATCCAGAGTGCGCGCGGCGAATACAAGGTGACGCTGCCCCTGATCGGTCGCTTCCAGGTTTCCAACGCACTCATTGCTGCGGGTCTCGCGATTGCCGCTGGCATCGACACGGGAACTGCCTTGCGCGCCCTTGAAAACCTGAAGGGGGCTCCAGGCCGTCTTGAACTTGCCGGCAAGACGCCAGCAGGCGGGTTGGTTTTTGTCGATTACGCCCACAAGCCGGACGCGCTTGATAACGCCCTTGCGGCTTTGAAGCCGTTTGCCCGTGGCAAGCTGTCCGTGATCATCGGCGCCGGTGGCGACAGGGACCCCGGAAAACGCGAGTTGATGGGGGAAGTCGCAGCTCGCAGGGCCGATCTGGTTATCGTCACGGACGACAATCCCCGCTCGGAAGATCCGGCGACCATTCGCAAGGCGGTGTTGGGTGGCGCACCCGATGCAATGGAGATTGGCGACCGGTATGAAGCGATCGCAGAGGGAGTTCGCCGCCTAAAGGATGGCGATATCCTGTGTGTGGCCGGAAAAGGTCACGAAACGGGCCAGATTGTTGGCGACACAGTGATTCCCTTTTCCGATCACGAAGCCGTAAAGCGCGCCATCAGTCTTGAAGGAAACACATGAGCGACCCGCTTTGGACCCTTGATGCCTTTGTTGAAGCTGCCGGTGGCCGCCTTCAGGGTGATGCTGGCGCTGAAATTACCGGTATATCCATAGACAGCCGGACGCTGGAGCCGGGTGATGCATTCGTCGCGATCACCGGCGACCGTCTGGACGGGCACGATTATGTTGCCGCCGCACTGGAAGCCGGCGCATCTGTGGCGCTGGTTGGCGAGGATCGCTTGTCCGATCTGCCCGAAGATGGCCGCTATGTGGTTGTGGATGATCCGCTTGAAGCCATGCGCAAGCTCGGTGTCGCAGCGCGGGCCCGCAGCAATGCCCGCATTGTCGCGGTCACCGGTTCTGTCGGCAAGACCGGCACGAAGGAAGCGCTGCGCCTGACACTGACAGAATCCGGCAAGGTTCATGCCTCGGTTGCCTCTTTCAACAACCATTGGGGCGTACCGCTGACATTGGCACGCATGCCCGCCGACACGGATTTCGGTGTCTTCGAGATCGGCATGAACCATGCGGGCGAAATCTCGCCGCTGGTAAAGATGGTGCGCCCGCACGTGGTGATCATCACCACCGTTCAGCCGGTACACCTGGAATTCTTCGACAGCGTCGAGCAGATAGCCAAGGCAAAGGCCGAAATTTTCGACGGACTGGAGCCTGGTGGAATTGCGATCCTGAACAAGGACAATCTGCAATTCGACCTGCTGAAGTTTCTGGCGGCTGCTGCGGGTGTTTCCAAAATCCAAACATTTGGCGAAGACCCTTCGGCAGACAGCCATCTCCAGAAGGCCGTTTCCTATCCGGCCGGATCGAGTGTCGATGCCAGCATTCTGGGCCAGGAAATCACCTACAAGATCGGGGCGTCGGGCAAACACCACGTCAAGAACAGCCTGGCGGTTCTGACCGCGGTCGTGGATCTGGGGGCGGATCTTGCAAAAGCAGGACTGGCACTCGATTCCATGCGCGCACCCAAGGGTCGCGGCGAGGTGACCCGTCTGCCCATTCAGAAGGGCGAGTTCAACCTTATCGACGAGAGCTACAACGCCAATCCCGCCTCTATGAAGGCAGCACTTGCCGTGCTGGGCGAGGCGCCTGTCACAAGGCCGGGTCGCCGTATTGCCGTCATTGGAGACATGCGCGAACTGGGGACCGATGCCGACCGTTTGCACGCGGAGTTGCTCCAGCCGATTACCGACGCCGATATCGACGCGGTCTATTGCGCGGGACCGCATATGCATGCGCTCTGGAAGCTGCTGCCGCATGACCTGCGCGGACACTACTGCGAAGAAGCAAAAGATCTGGAAGACGTGCTTTTGGGCGACGTCCGTTCCGGTGATGTTGTTATGATCAAGGGATCGCTCGGAACCCGGATGGGCCCGCTTGTCGAGGCCTTGAAAAAAGAATATCCGCCTGCGGACGACACCGCAGCGGCGTAAGGGGCATTGGATGTTTTATTTCTTGGGGCAATTCGCGGATCAGATTTCAGCGCTGAACGTGTTCCGTTACATCACTTTCCGAACCGGTGGCGCGATCATGACCGCGCTGTTTTTCGTTTTCCTGTTCGGTCCGAAAATCATCGCCAGTCTTCGGATCCGGCAAGGGCATGGGCAGCCGATCCGCGCCGACGGACCTGAAAGCCATCTCCTGACCAAGAAAGGCACGCCCACTATGGGCGGGTTGATGATCCTGTCAGGGGCCCTGGTCGCGGCATTGCTTTGGTCGGATCTTTCCAACCCTTACGTCTGGGTGGTCATTGGCGTCACCCTCGGGTTCGGCGGCATCGGTTTTTATGATGACTACCTGAAGGTCACCAAGTCCTCGCACAAGGGATTTGGCGGCAAGGCCCGGTTGGGCCTGGAGTTCCTGATCGCGGGCGGCGCGGCCTTCGCGGTTACCCTTCTGGATGTGTCCGAATACTCGGAAGCGATCACCTTTCCCTTCATCAAGGATCTGACTCTCAATCTCGGTCTTTTCTTCATTCCCTTCGCGGCCTTCGTGATGGTTGGCGCGGGGAACGCGGTCAACCTGACCGACGGTCTCGATGGTCTGGCAATCGTACCGGTGATGATCGCCTGCGCTTCCTTCGGCCTGATTGCCTATCTTTCCGGTAATGCGGTATTTGCCAGCTATCTCCAGATCCACCACGTTGCCGGCACTGGTGAACTTGCCGTCATCTGTGGTGCCGTGATCGGCGCGGGTCTCGGCTTCCTGTGGTTCAACGCCCCTCCGGCGGCCATCTTCATGGGTGACACAGGATCACTTGCTCTCGGCGGCATGATCGGCGCGATCGCGGTTGCCACCAAGCACGAGATTGTTCTGGCCATCATTGGAGGCCTCTTCGTGCTCGAAGCCGTGTCGGTCATCGTGCAGGTGTTCTCCTTCAAGCTGACCGGCAAGCGGGTCTTCCGCATGGCGCCGATCCACCATCATTTCGAGATCATGGGCTGGACCGAAAGCCAGGTGGTGATCCGCTTCTGGATCATTTCCGTCGTGCTTGCCCTGCTCGGCCTCGCAACCTTGAAGCTGAGGTAGGCGCATGATCCCGGTCACCACATTCGACGGCAGAAAGGTTGCCCTGTTCGGGCTCGGCGGGTCCGGGCTTGCAACGGCGCGCGCGCTGAAGGCAGGTGGTGCGGATGTGGTCTGTTTCGACGACAACGAAACCCGGGTCGCACAAGCTGCCGGCGAGGGGCTTGCAACCCAAGACCTTCGGGACCTTGACTGGTCGGACGTTGCCGCACTGGTTCTTGCTCCGGGGGTACCGCTGACCCATCCGGTGCCGCACTGGTCGGTGGAGCTGGCGCGTGATGCGGGAGTCGAGATTGTCGGCGATGTCGAGCTTTTCTGCCGTGAGCGGCGCAAACAATGCCCGTCCGCGCCGCTGATTGCGATTACCGGTACCAATGGCAAGTCGACGACCACCGCCCTGATCGCGCATCTCCTGAAGGCCCTGGGCCGGGACGTGCAACTCGGCGGCAACATCGGGACGCCGGTTCTGGAGCTCGATCCTCCGCAACCCGGTCGGCACTATGTGGTGGAGTGCTCTTCCTACCAGATCGATCTGGCGCCGACCCTGGATGCAACGGTCGGCATTCACATGAACCTGTCACCGGATCATCTCGATCGTCACGGGTCCATGGAAAACTACGCCGCTATCAAGGAGCGGCTTGTTGCCGGTGCCAAGGTCGCGGTTGTGGGAGTTGACGACCGGTTGTCCTCAGCAATTGCCGACAGGCTTGAACTTGCACGCAAGCCCGTGTGCCGGATCGCTGGTGAGAAGGAACTCACCAACGGTATCTACGCTTGCCACGGGAGACTGATCGAGGCGCATGACGGTAGCCAGATCGAAGTAGCCCTGCTTGGCGGGATCGACAGCCTCCGCGGTGACCACAACGGACAGAATGCGGCGGCCGCCTTCGCGGCTCTGCGTGCGCTGGAAATTCCGGCAGCGCAGATCGCAGAAGCCCTCAAGACCTTCCCGGGACTTCATCACCGCATGGAAGTGGTGGAGAAGAAGGGCCGGGTTCTCTATATCAACGATTCCAAGGCTACCAACGCTGACGCTGCGGCCAGAGCATTGGCAAGTTTCGATCGGATCTACTGGATCGCGGGTGGCCGGGCCAAGGCAGGCGGGATCTCCTCGCTTGACGAATATTTCCCGAAGATCGCCAAGACCTTTCTGATCGGAGAGGCGGCTCAGGATTTCGCCAAGACGCTGGATGGCCGCGTGCCCTTCAAGATCAGCGGAACGCTGACCGAGGCCGTGCAGGACGCCGCTGCCGAGGCGGCAGAGGACGGTGCGGCGGAAATCGCCATACTTTTGTCGCCCGCCTGTGCGAGCTTCGATCAATTCCCGAATTTTGAACTGCGGGGCGCTGCTTTTGTAGATGCGGTGCGTGCCTTGCCCAATTCCGGCAATACCCAGGAGGTCGCCTGATATGGTTTCGCGCGCCGATCGCAGCCGCTTTGCGGAATGGCTCTGGACAGTGGACCACTATCTGCTTGCCGCCTTCAGCCTGCTGATGGTTGGCGGTGTGGTGCTTTCGTTTGCAGCCAGTCCACCGGTTGCCGAACGCATCGGCGTTGAAACCTTCTATTTCGTCAAGCGACAGGCCATGTTCCTGATACCGGCCCTGACGATCATGCTTGCCGGCTCGCTTATGACGCCGCGCATGGTCCGGCGAGCGGCACTCATCCTGTTCATCGTGTCGCTGCTGATGATGGTTGCCACCCTGTTCCTGGGGTTTGAGGCCAAGGGTGCGCGGCGCTGGATCTATATCGCCGGGTTGTCGATACAGCCGTCCGAATTCCTGAAGCCTGCCTTCGTGATCCTGATCGCCTTCCTTCTGTCGGAAAGTGGCCGCCGACGCGAGGTGCCTGGAGTGCTCTTCGCCTTTGTACTCTTTGCGGTTTGCGCGGCTCTCCTGATCGCCCAGCCGGACTTCGGTCAGACCATGCTACTCGGCCTGGTCTGGGCAGGGCTGTTCTTTCTGAACGGGATTTCCTGGCTCATCATCATGGCGCTTGGCGTCATCGGGATCGTCGGCCTGTTTGCCGCCTATGCCTTCCTGCCGCACGTGACCAACCGCGTGGACCGGTTCCTGGACCCGAGCTCCGGTGACACCTTCCAGATCGATACGGCCAAGGATTCCTTTCTTGCAGGTGGGTGGCTGGGCCGTGGTCCGGGGGAGGGCACCGTCAAGCGGATCCTGCCGGACAGCCACACAGACTTCATCTTCGCCGTTGTCGGCGAGGAGTTCGGCGTAATCGCCTGTCTGCTGCTTGTCTCCGTCTTTGCATTCATTGTCTTGAGAGGCCTGCGTCACGCCAGCCGTGATCAGGATGCCTTCAGTCGTCTTGCCACAGCAGGACTGACCGTGCTGTTCGGCCTGCAGGCCACGATCAATCTCGCGGTGAACCTTCACCTCATTCCGTCCAAGGGCATGACCCTGCCTTTCGTTTCCTACGGCGGGTCGTCGCTCTTGTCGTCCGCCATGACCGCTGGTGCCATTCTGGCGCTCACGCGCAGGCGGCCGCAGCCGTCGCGCGGTGATGTCGTCACGGTGAGCCGGCTTTCACCCTCTTCCCTGATGTAAGGCCCCAAGCCGCACTCATGAGCAAAACTGTTTTACTGACGGCCGGCGGAACGGGCGGCCACCTCTTCCCCGCACAGGCGCTGGCCAGCGAGTTGATCCGGCGAGGCTGGACCGTGGAACTTGCAACCGACGAACGGGCCGACAAATACGGCAGCGCCTTTCCCGCTCGCAAGGTTCACATCATCGCCTCAGAGACCATCCGGGGGCGCAATCCTTTCCTGCTGGCGAAGACTGCAGTAAAACTGTTTCTTGGAACGCTGCAGGCACGCAAGGTGATCAAGGCCTTGAAGCCGGATGTCGTGGCCGGGTTTGGTGGTTATCCGACGTTTCCGCCGATGTATGCTGCCCGGCTCACGGGCACGCCCTCCATCCTGCACGAAGCAAACGGCGTCATGGGGCGGGCCAACCGCCTGTTGGCGAAGGGCGTGACCGCCATTGCCACAAGCGTGCCGATCGAAGATCTGCCGGCGGATTTCAAGGCCAAGCTGACTGAAACGGGCAACCCTGTTCGGGACGCCGTCCTCGCGGCTGCGGAGTTGCCCTACTCGGCACCGCTCACTGGTGGAACGTTCAACCTGCTGGTCTTCGGCGGATCCCAGGGCGCACGCTTCTTTTCCGACCTGTTGCCGCCGGCGCTTGAAAAACTGCCTGCCGACATCCGCGCCCGTTTGCGGATCGTGCAGCAGTGCCGTCCGGAGGACATGGAGCGGGTACAGGCAGTTTACGACAGTCTGGGCGTTCAGGCCGAATGCGCGCCGTTCTTCCAGGACATGCCACAGCGGATTGCCCAGGCGCATCTGGTGATCTGCCGGTCCGGTGCGTCGTCGGTCAGCGAGCTCAGTGTGCTTGGCCGTCCCTCCATTCTGGTGCCGTTGCCCGGAGCCATTGATCAGGACCAGGCTGCCAATGCCAAGGTGCTTGAAAAAGCAGGTGGGGCCTGGCCGATCCGTCAGGTCGACCTTTATCCGGAGCGGTTGGCCCAGGAAATCACCCGATTCATGAATGCACCCGAAATGCTGGGCGAAGCAGCGCTAAAGGCGCGCAGCGTCGCCAGGCCTGACGCGGTGAAGAGACTTGCCGACCTCGTCGAGAAGGTCGCAGCAAAACAAGGAGAACGGCCATGAAGATGCCGCAGGACATCGGACCGGTTCATTTTGTCGGCATCGGCGGTATCGGCATGAGCGGGATTGCCGAAGTGCTGAAGACCCTCGGCTACACGGTACAAGGCTCGGACATGGCGGAAAACGCCAATGTTCAGCGACTTCGTGACAACGGCATCAACGTGTCCATTGGCCACGCCGCAGAAAACCTCGGCGATGCCGAGGTGCTGGTCGTGTCTTCCGCCATCAAGAAGGACAACCCGGAACTGGTCGCGGCCCGCGAAAAGCTGATCCCTGTGGTGCGGCGGGCGGAAATGCTGGCCGAGCTGATGCGCTTCAAGCAGGCGATCGCCGTTGGCGGCACACACGGCAAGACCACGACCACGTCGATGGTTGCCGCACTTCTCGATGCCGGCGGTCTGGATCCGACGGTGATCAACGGCGGTATCATCAATGCCTATGGCACCAATGCCCGCATGGGCGAGGGTGACTGGATGGTTGTCGAGGCAGACGAGAGCGACGGCACCTTCGTCAAGCTGCCGGCTGATGTCGCCATCGTCACCAACATCGACCCGGAGCATCTGGATCACTACGGCGACTTCGCCGGCGTACGCGCTGCCTTCCGGCAGTTCGTTGAAAATGTTCCCTTCTATGGCTTTGCGGTGATGTGTCTCGACCATCCCGAAGTCCAGACGATGATCGGGACCATCGAAGACCGGCGTGTCGTGACTTATGGCGCCAACCCGCAGGCCGACGTGCGTTACACGGATGTCTCGATGGACGGCGGCAAGTCGATCTTCTCCGTGACCCTTCGTGACCGCCGCAGCGGGCAGGTGATCGAACTGAACGATCTGACGCTGCCGATGCCGGGCCTTCACAACGTTTCGAATGCCACCGCGGCCATCGCGGTTGCCTCACAGCTTGGTGTCGAGGCGGACGATCTCAGAAAAGGCATTGCCGCCTTCGGCGGGGTCAAGCGGCGCTTCACGCACACCGGCACGGTGGGCGGCGTTCAGATTTTCGACGATTACGGCCACCACCCTGTTGAAATCAAGGCCGTGCTCCATGCGGCGCGCGAGTCGACAAAAGGCAAGGTAATCGCGGTGATGCAGCCGCATCGCTATTCGCGCCTGCACAGCCTGTTCGATGATTTCTCGAACTGCTTCAACGATGCGGACGCGGTGATTATCGCTCCTGTCTACGCCGCGGGGGAGCAGCCGATCGAGGGAGCGGCACATACCGATCTCGTCTCGGGCATGAAGACCCGCGGTCACAGGAACGTTCGGGCGATCGAGGGCCCGGAAGAACTGCCGGCGCTTGTCAAGGAACTGGCCGAGCCGGGCGACTTCGTGGTTTGCCTCGGGGCCGGCAACATCACCCAGTGGGCATACGCGCTGCCGAAACAGCTGGAAGAGCTTTAAGGAGGACGTCACATGGCGTTTCCCGATCTGCTGGAGCAGTATCCGGAGCTTGCCGAAGGTATCGGCGGCAAGCTGACGGCCAACCAGCCACTGTCTGCAGTCACGTGGTTCCGCACTGGTGGTCCCGCGCAGTTGATGTTCCAGCCGGCGGATGAAGACGACCTTGCTGCCTTCCTGAAAAAGCTTCCGAAAGATGTTCCGGTGCTGCCGGTAGGGCTGGGTTCCAACCTGCTGATCCGTGACGGCGGCCTGAAGGGCGTTGTCATTCGCCTGAGTGCAAAGGGCTTCGGTTCCATCGAGGAAGTCGGCGGTAACAGGTTGAGGGCAGGGGCGGCCGTGCCGGACAAGCGTCTGGCGGAGGCTGCGGCCAAGGCCGGTCTCGGCGGTTTTGCGTTTTACACAGGTATTCCTGGCGGTCTGGGCGGTGCGCTGCGCATGAATGCGGGCGCTCACGGCACGGAAACCCGCGAGCGCATGGTGGAGCTGACCGCGGTCGACCGGGACGGTAACCGCCACGTTCTGACGAATGAGGACATGGGCTATGCCTATCGCCACTCGGAGGCTTCGAAAGACCTGATCTTTACCTCCGCCGTCTTTGAAGGCGTGCCGCAGGACGAAGCCTCGATCCGGCAGGAAATGGCCGACGTTGTCGCCCACCGTGAACGGGCGCAACCGATCCGTGAAAAGACCGGCGGATCCACCTTCAAGAACCCGCCCGGTACGTCGGCATGGAAAGAGGTCGACGCGGCAGGCTGCCGTGGCCTGACCGTCGGTGGAGCGCAAATGTCCGAAATGCATTGCAACTTCATGATCAATACCGGAACGGCCACCGGACATGATCTCGAACTGCTGGGGGAAACCGTGCGCGCGCGCGTGCTGGCGCACAGCGGTATCCGCCTGGAGTGGGAGATCAAGCGCCTGGGTGAATTCGGTTCACAGGGGGCTATCGAGCCATTTCTGGGCAAGGAAGGGGAGGCTGCCTGATGGCAAGCAAACATGTCGCTGTTCTGATGGGGGGCTGGGTTAACGAGCGTCCTGTAAGCCTCGCCAGCGGCAAGGGCTGCGCCGATGCGCTGGAAGAAGCCGGCTACCGGGTCACCAGGGTCGATGTTGACCGCAATATTTCCGCTGTTCTCAAAGATTTGAAGCCCGATGTGGTCTTTAACGCTCTTCACGGTCCCTTCGGCGAGGATGGCTGCGTTCAGGGAATATTAGAAGTTCTTAACATCCCGTACACACATTCCGGTGTGCTCGCCTCGAGCCTTGCAATGAACAAGGTGAAGGCAAAAGCGGTGATGAATGCAGCCGGAATTCCAGTCACGGAACACCTTGTTGTCAACCGCCGGGAGATCACCCGCGAGCATCCGATGAAGCCGCCATATGTGCTGAAACCCATCAACGAGGGATCGAGCTTCGGGGTGCTGATTGTCAAGGAAGATCAAGAGTTTCCGCCACAGGAACTGGGTCGGGAGGACTGGCCTTACCCTGACGTTCTGATGTGCGAAAAGTTCATCAGCGGGCGGGAGCTGACCTGTGCCGTCATGGATGACACTGCCCTGGGTGTCATCGACATAGTGCCGTTAGGTCACGGCTTCTACGATTACGACGCAAAATATGCACAAGGCGGTTCAAAACACATTCTTCCTGCAAAAATTTCACCGATTGTTTACCAAACCATAGAGACACTAGCAGTTAAGGCGCATCAGGCTCTGGGTTGCCGCGGTGTTTCCCGCGCCGACTTCCGATTCGATGAAAAGGAAGACGGATCCGGAGAGCTGATTTGCCTAGAAGTGAACACGCAGCCAGGCATGACGCCGACTTCTCTTGTGCCCGAAATGGCGGCCCACAAGGGGATGAGTTTCAAGGACCTGGTCAGCTGGATGGTTGAGGACGCGAGTTGCTGTCGATAAGGCGCAAACATTACCGGGACGCGATGACCCCGCTGGAGGCCGAGCTGGCTCCGCGCGGGCGCGGTGTGCCGCGTTTGCACCGCCAGCCGGTGTGGCGTTCGGCCGGGCGCCTGGCAGATCTGCCACGCTGGTCCGGATCTGCTGCTGCACTGACTTTCTTAACCTTAACAATTGGTTATGGAATAGTCATAGGGGGGCACGGCCGGCTTGTAGCCGACAGCCTCCTGTCCGCTGCTGGTTTCGGCATCGAGGCCGTCAAGCTGTCCGGCCAGCGTGAAATCAACGAGTTCCAGATCCTGGAAGCGCTGGAAATTCACGAGGGTTCCTCGCTCGCCCTGTTCGACGCCAATAGCGCTCGCGAGCGTCTTAACGAGATGGCCTGGGTGAAGAGCGCTTCGGTGATGAAGCTCTATCCGAGCACGCTGCAGATCAACATCGAGGAACGCGTGCCCTATGCGCTGTGGCAGCGCGGCGACATGGTCTCGATCGTAAACGAATCAGGTGACGTGATCACCGACGAGGTGGATGGGCGTTATGCCAATCTGCTGCTTGTCGTGAACCACGGTGCTCAGCGCCGGGCATCCGAGATCAACACCGCGCTGGAGAAGGTCCCGGGCCTGCGTCCGCGCGTGCGCGCGGCGTTCCTGATCAGCGATCGCCGCTGGGACCTGCAGCTCGAGAACGGGATTTCGATCCGCTTGCCCCAAGACAACATCGACGCCGCCTTGGCAGATCTGGTGAAAATGGATGAAGAAAGCGGGCTTCTGTCCCGGGATATCGTTGCCATCGACATGCGTCTGGCAGACCGCGTGACCGTGCGTCTCTCCGACGAGGCTGCCGAACAGCGCAAGGTCATGACGGGCGGCAAGGGCCGCTCAGGCAAAAAGGAGCGTGACACATGAGCCGCTCCGACAACAACCTCTACCTGCCGAAGATGCGGCCGCTGCCGAGCCGCCGTGCCGTCATCATGTCGGTTCTGGACGTGGGCTCCACGAAGGTCTGCTGCCTGATCGCCAAACTGGTGCCGCAGGAAGAAAAGGCAATTCTCTCCAGCCGCTCCCATAAGGTGGAAGTGCTGGGGTACGGTTATCAGCGCTCGCGCGGGATCAAGTCCGGCGTCGTTGTCGACATGGATGCTGCCGAACAGGCCATCCGTCTGGCAGTCGACAGTGCCGAGCGCATGGCCGGCGTGACGGTCGAGTCGCTGATCGCAAACATCAGCTGCGGACGCCTGCAGAGCGAGATCTACAGCGCCAACGTTCCGCTGGCAGGCGACAGCGTGTCTGAAGCCGATATCCAGCGGGTGCTTTCCGCCGGCTCCAGCCATTCAGTAACCGACGGCCGGGCCGTCACACACGCCTTGCCGATCTCCTATTCGCTGGACGGCAGCCGCGGCATCCGCGATCCGCGTGGCATGATGGGCCACAAGCTGGGCGTCGACATGCAGGTCGTGACGGCGGAAGTTCCGCCTGTGCGCAATCTGGAACTGTGCATCAACCGCGGTCACCTTCATGTGGAAACCATGGTGGCGACGCCGTTTGCCAGTGGCCTGTCCACCATCGTGGATGACGAAGCCGAGCTTGGCGTCGCCTGCATCGACATGGGCGGCGGCACGACGACACTGTCGGTCTTCGTCGATGGCCACATGGTGCACCTGGATGCGATTGCCGTTGGCGGCAATCACGTCACTACCGATATCGCCCGCGCTTTCGCAACCCGTCTGCAGGATGCGGAGCGCCTGAAAACCCTTTATGGCTCGCCGCTGGCGTCCAGCTCGGACGATCGTGACATGCTCACGGTACCGCCGCTGGAAAGCGACAGCGACCTGCCGAACCAGATCCCACGCTCGGCGTTGACCCGGGTTATCCGGCCGCGCGTGGAAGAAATCCTTGAACTCGTGAGGGATCGGCTTACGGCGTCCGGCTTTGCCGGGCGTGTCGGTAAGCAGATCGTTCTGACCGGGGGCGCAAGTCAGCTCACGGGTCTTGGAGAAGTTGCGCGTCACATCCTGGGGCGCAACGTCCGTCTTGGCCGGCCTCTAGGCGTCGCCGGTCTTCCCGAGGCTGCCAAAGGTCCGGCTTTTGCCGCCGCTGTCGGTCTCTTGATTTATCCGCAGGTCGCTCAGATCGAACAGTTCGAACACAAGAACCGGAGATCAGGGTGGGGCGGGCAATCTGGTTACCTGGCCCGCGTGGGCCAATGGATCAGGGAAAGCTTCTGACGACATGAGCCAAGAAGACGACATCCAGGAAGTTGAGCTGCCAGAAATGGCAGAGGAGATTAGGGAAGAAGAGGCTACTCCCGTACCGGGGGCGCCAGTGGGTCGCGAGGATAATATGACCATCAACCTGAAGATGCCCGACATTCAGGAGCTGAAGCCACGCATTACGGTCTTCGGCGTCGGCGGCGCGGGCGGAAACGCCGTCAATAACATGATCACTGCAGGTCTCCAGGGCTGCGACTTCGTCGTTGCCAACACGGATGCCCAGGCACTGGCCATGAACCATTCAGACAGGCTCGTCCAGATGGGCGTGGCCGTGACTGAAGGTCTTGGTGCAGGCTCCCAGCCGGAAGTCGGCTGCGCAGCTGCCGAGGAAGTGATCGACGAAATCAACGATCACCTGTCCGGATCGCACATGGTGTTCATCACCGCCGGTATGGGCGGTGGAACCGGCACCGGTGCCGCACCCGTTATCGCACGGGCGGCACGCGAGCAGGGTATACTGACGGTAGGTGTGGTGACCAAACCGTTCCAGTTCGAAGGCGCTCGCCGTATGCGGATCGCCGATTCCGGTATCGAGGAACTGCAGCGGAGTGTCGACACACTGATCGTCATTCCGAACCAGAACCTGTTCCGGATTGCCAATGCCCAGACCACCTTCGCCGACGCATTCGCGATGGCCGACCAGGTGCTCTACTCTGGTGTTGCCTGCATCACTGACCTGATGGTGAAGGAAGGTCTCATCAACCTCGACTTCGCCGACGTTCGCTCCGTGATGCGCGGCATGGGCAAGGCCATGATGGGCACCGGCGAAGCCAGCGGTGAAAAGCGTGCACAGCAGGCGGCGGAAGCGGCCATTGCCAACCCGCTGCTCGACGAATCCTCGATGAAGGGCGCAAGAGGCCTGCTCATCTCCATTACGGGCGGCAACGACCTGACGCTGTTCGAAGTGGATGAAGCAGCTACCCGCATCCGAGAAGAAGTTGACGCCGACGCCAACATCATTCTGGGCGCGACCTTCGACGAGACGCTGGATGGACTCATCCGCGTGTCTGTCGTTGCAACCGGCATTGACAGGGAGGAAGGCCTTGCGGCCAACACGTTTCCCGGAACAGCATCTCAGCCTGTAAAGGCCGAAGCTCCGGCGGTAAGCCGGACGCCGGAAATCAATACTCAACGCCCGGCCGCTCTGGCTGAAAAGGCCCACGCCGAAAATGCCGCTGCCAAGGCCGTTGCCAATCTGGAACGGGAACTTGCCATTCCGGATCCGCAGCCGGTCGCCGTTGCAAGCGATCCGGCTGTCGAGATCAAGAAAGTGCAGCCGGCAGCAGGTTCGCTTGCAGCCAAGCCGCAGATGCTCGACATCGAAGACGAAGCCCGGGCACCTGTCGCAGAAGACATGCCGGTCAGCCAGCCTTACATTCCGCCGGTTGCCGCCGAGCATAACCCTGCACCGCGCATGCCGCGGGTGGAGGATTTCCCGCCGATCGCTCAGCGTGAAATCCAGGCAAAGCAGCAGACTGCAAATGTAGCCCAGCCTCAGCAGGCCGTTGCCCAGCAGCGTCCTCAGCAGCCTGCTCCGGCACCGAGCTATGAAGAGCACGTCGAAGACGACCGCCGCCCGATGGGGTTGCTGCGTCGCCTTGCAAGCGGCCTTGGCCGCCATCACGAAGAAGATCAGGAACATGACATGGCTGCCGCACCGGTTGCCCGTCCTGCTCCGCAGATGCAGCCGGCCCAGCAGGCCGCCCCGCGTGCGCCCCAGCAACGTCCCGCAGCCCATGGCGCTGCAGGCCAGCTGGACAACACCGGGCGGGCAACGCCGAAGCCGGTAACTGCAACAGAAGACGAACAGTTGGAAATTCCGGCGTTTCTTCGCCGCCAGGCCAACTGATTCGAGACCCGATCATCTTCCCTGATCGTTACAGCCCGGAGTTCACGCTCCGGGCTGTTTCCGTAACGGAACAAATTCCCGTTTTAATTCAGTGATTTGAAAGCCTGTGAATCGTTACAAATCGTAATAAAGCTTTATTTCGCCCAATTGGGGTTCGGGACTATGTTCCCAGCCAACGCGGGATCGTTAAAAGTCCGTAACCCTTTAAGGGCAAATAGAGGGCTTGTTTCCGCCGCAAACCGGAAGGGCAGGGTTTTATGACCGCATATGTTGACCGACAGACGACGCTAGCCGATCAGGTGACCCTGACCGGGATTGGCGTTCATTCGGGCAAACCCGCGTCGATCACTCTCGTACCGGCCGAAGCTGGTGTGGGGATTGTGTTCACCCGCACCGACCAGGAAAACTCCACCGAAGTTCCGGCCCTCTGGAACAAGGTATCCGCAACAGCACTTTGCACCGTTCTCGGCGATCCTTCCAGTGAAGGCGTCGCGACCGTTGAACATCTCATGGCAGCTCTTTTCGGCATGGGTGTCGACAACCTGATCGTGGAAATCGACGGTCCGGAAATGCCGGTCATGGACGGCAGCAGCGTTGCGTTTGTCGAAGCAATCGAGCAAATCGGCCTGAAACGCCTGGACCGGGGACGCCGGTACCTGAAGGTGAAGAAGACCGTTCGTGTCGACAACGGCACGGCATGGTGCGAACTGCACCCCTACAACGGCACCAAGTTCGATATCACCATCGACTTCGACACGCCGCTGATCGGTCGCCAGCAGTTCTCTTCCGACATCACGCCGGACGTGTTCCGTGACGAGCTTTCCCGTGCGCGCACCTTCGGCTACGTGAAGGATGTCGAGCAGCTTTGGAAGATGGGCTTCGCCCTGGGTTCGTCGCTGGAAAATTCCGTGGCGATTGCCGAGGACAAGGTTCTCAATCCGGAAGGCACCCGCTGGCCGGACGAGTTTGCACGTCACAAGGCGCTGGACGCGGTTGGCGACCTGGCTCTTGCCGGTCTGCCGATCCTGGGTCTCTACCGCTCCTACAAGGGCGGGCACAAGATGAACCATGCGATCCTGGTCAAGCTGTTTGAAGATCCGAGCGCGTTCGAAATCGTCGAGTCGCCCGCATTCCGCAAGGTCGGCCAGGTCGACAAGGGCGGTATCGCAGCCGCTGCTGCTTTCGGGCCTGACGTCTCCTGATATAATTTTGATCGGCCGCTTTGATGAAGCGGCCGTTTTCTTTTCGGCGGAATTCGGAACCTATTTGGACCGGTTGCCATAAAATTGCTCAAAAAAACCGTCAGATGGCCGATGAGGACGTGACGGGGACCGGTGATTTCCGCTAAACACTCCTGTCGATAAATTTGCAAGGCCGCATGACATGGGCCTTAGGGGCCGGAAAGGTCCGGGAGTATAGGCGTGAACGGAATGGATACTGGTTCTGAAGTGAACAGAGCCAAACACATGAAAACCTTCCTGAGATTGGCCGTTCTGGCTGTACCGCTTGCGCTTGCCGCATGCGGCGGCAAGGACGATCTGGATGAGCTGGCACTCAACGATACGCCGCCGGAAGTTCTGTTCAACGAAGGCCTGTCCCTGCGCGCGCAAGGCAAACTGCGCGATTCGACCCAGAAATTCGAAGAGCTCGACAAGCTCTATCCCTATTCTGAATACTCCAAGAAGTCGCTGGTGAACCTGGCGTTCCTGAACTACTCGCGCGGCAAGTACACGGAAACCGTAACTGCGGCGAAGCGGTTCGTGACGCTCTATCCGGGGGACGAGGATTCAGCCTACATGCTGTACCTCGCCGGTCAGGCCTATTTCCGCCAGATGCCGGACATTACCCGCGACCAGGCCGTGACCCGGAAGGCAGCTGGTGCGTTCAACGAGCTGATTCAGCGCTTCCCGGAATCGGAATATGTGCCGGATGCCGAAAGCAAGCTGCGCATCGTGCATGACCAGCTTGGTGGCAAGGAAATGCAGGTCGGTCGCTTCTACCTGAAGAAGCGCAACTACATCGCGGGGATCAACCGCTTCAAGACGGTTGTCGTCGATTACCAGACCACGCGGCACGTGGAAGAAGCTCTGTTCCGCCTGACCGAAGCCTACTACGCGCTTGGTGTCGTCAACGAAGCGCAGACGGCCGCAGCCGTGCTCGGGCACAACTACCCGGACAGCCAGTGGTACAAGGATGCCTATTCGCTGCTCAACAAGGGTGGGTACGAGCCTTCCGAAGACAGCGGCAGCTGGATCAGCCGCGCCTTCAAGAGCATCTGACGCCTGGTTTAATCCCGAAATGGCTTCAGCCTCGCAAATGAGGTTGAAAAGGCCCAAACAGGCTCTTTCAAGACGCTTCGGTCCTCCTATATGGTGGGCCGAACTTTAAGGAGCATCCCTTCATGCTGGTCGCGCTGTCTATTCGTGACATCGTTCTGATCGACCGTCTTGACCTCGAATTTGCCGCCGGCATGTCGGTTCTCACCGGCGAAACCGGTGCGGGCAAATCCATCCTTCTCGACTCCTTGTCGCTGGCACTCGGCGCGCGTGGTGATGCCGATCTCGTGCGGCATGGCGAGGCGCAAGGACAGGTGACGGCTGTCTTTGATGTGGCGGCGGATCATCCCGTTCGCATGTTCCTGCGCGAGAACGATGTCGATGACGATGGCGACATCATCCTGCGCCGTATCCAGACCTCCGATGGCCGCACCCGGGCCTTCGTCAACGATCAGCCCGTCAGTGCAGGACTGCTGCGCCAGGCGGGCGCGCTGCTGGTGGAAATCCACGGACAGCACGATGACCGCGCCCTGGTTGACCCGGAAAGCCACCGGGCCCTCATTGATGTTTTCGGAGGGCTGACGGCCGAAGCCGAGGCCGTAACACAGGCCTTTGCCACCTATCGCGCTGCCGACAAGGCGGTGACAGATCACGAGAAACGTATAGAAGCCGCGCGCAACGAGGCTGATTTCCTGCGTGCTGCCGTCGATGAACTGTCGGCCCTCAAGCCGGAAACCGGCGAAGAGGAGCAACTGGCTACCCGGCGAACGGACATGATGGCGGTCGAGAAGATCGCCGGTGATCTGAACGAAGCCTTTGAAACCTTGAACGGCACTGCGTCGCCAATCCCGGAACTGGCCAGCTTGCTGCGACGTCTGGAACGCAAGGCCGACCAGGTGCCCAATCTTCTCGGCCAGCCCGTCCGCACGCTTGCCGAGGCGATGGATCTTCTGGAAGAAACGCGCGGCGGACTGGAAAGCGCATTGCGTGAGACCGAATATGATCCGCGCGAACTGGAAGCTGTCGAAGAGCGGCTGTTTGCGCTTCGTGCTGCCTCCCGCAAGTTCTCGGTGCCGGTTGACGAACTGTCCGCCCTGTGTGCCCGCATGAACGGCGATCTGGCCGATCTCGATGCGGGTGAAGACAAGTTGGCGGCGCTGGTGAGTGCTGCCGGAAAGGCCCGCGCCGAATACGACAAGAAGGCAGCCAGCCTCTCGGACAAGCGGCGAAAGACAGCCAAGGCACTGGAAAAGGCTGTTGAAATGGAGCTGCCCGACCTAAAGCTGGAGCGGGCAAAATTCATCGTCGAAGTGGAAAGCAATCCGGAAAGCCGCAGCCGTTCGGGCATCGATCAGCTGGAGTTCCATGTCCAGACGAACCCAGGTACGAAGCCGGGGCCGATGATGAAGGTTGCGTCCGGTGGCGAGCTTTCCCGTTTCCTCTTGGCACTGAAGGTGTCTCTCGCCGACAAGGACTCTGCCCCGACGCTGGTTTTTGACGAGATCGACACAGGGGTGGGCGGTGCAGTGGCCGAGGCCATCGGCCTGCGTCTGGCACGACTTGCCGGCAGCGTTCAGGTTCTGACGGTTACCCACGCCCCGCAGGTGGCAGCTCGCGCTGCAGGGCATTTCCTGATCGCCAAGGAAGCGACCAAGAAGGACCGGGTGGCAACGCGCGTTCAGCGTATTGATGAAGACCACCGCAGCGAGGAAATTGCCCGGATGCTTGCCGGCAGCGTTATCACGGAAGAAGCCCGCGCCGCAGCGCGCCGGCTGCTGACGGCTGCGGAATAGGAAATAGGATCCGGCGCGGTGGACAAAAAAAGGGCGGGTTAGCCGAAGCTCCCGCCCTGTGGTGCAGTTTTCAAATGAGAAATGGACTTACGGCTCCTTGACGAGCGGTGCTTCCTTCATGTCGGGCAGCTTCAGTTCACCTTCTCCCAGATTGGGGACATTCAGCTCGATGCTCAGCTCTTCGTCGTTCGTGAAAAAGCCATTGGCATAGAGCAGGCCGCCTGCGATCAGCGCGACGACAAGCGCTCCGGCCATAAACCAGCCAGCGCTGTTGCCGTTCGTCTTCTCGACATAATGCGTTTCACGGTCCTGATAAGCCATTCGTGTCTCCTCATTCCAACATTGACCAGCATCGAGTTTTGCCGGTTCGATGTGCTATCAACGCTTGAGCCCGCCATTCGGTTCCGGTATCCGATTTAATCCGGTCATCAACTCGGCCTGTCCCGCTGACACATTTCGTGAAGACATCATGACTGACACTTCCTTCGCCCAAACCGACATCGACGCCCTGACGCAGGAGGAAGCACAGGTTGAGCTGAAACGGCTGGCGGCGGAAATCGCCGAGCACGACCGCCGCTATCACCAGGAAGATGCCCCGGTGATCTCGGATGCGGACTATGACGCCCTGCGCCGGCGGAACGCGTCCATCGAGGCCCGGTTTCCCAATCTCATTCTTGAAGACGGTCCCTCTGCCCAGGTAGGGGCGGCCCCGGCGTCCGGTTTCGGCAAGATTACTCACCGGGTGCCGATGCTGTCGCTGGACAATGCCTTCAACGATGACGACGTCCGGGACTTCGTCGGCCGCGTGCGCCGGTTTCTGAAGTTCGATCCATTGATGGGGGCTCTGGCGGTTACCGCGGAGCCGAAGATCGACGGTCTGTCGCTGTCTCTTCGGTATGAAAACGGCACTCTGGTTTACGCCGCAACGCGAGGTGACGGCACCACAGGTGAAAACGTCACCGAGAACGCGAAGACGATCAAGGATATTCCGGAGAAGCTGTCCGGCACGGTGCCGGGTGTCGTTGAAGTGCGCGGCGAAGTCTATATGGCGCACAAGGATTTTCAGGCGCTGAACGAGCGCATGGCAGCCAATGGCGGCAAGGTTTTCGCCAACCCGCGCAACGCGGCGGCGGGTTCGTTGCGCCAGCTGAAATCCGAAATCACGGCCTCCCGCCCGCTGCGGTTCTTCGCTTATGCCTGGGGCGAGATGAGCGAGCTGCCGGAAGACACCCAGTTCGGCATGGTCAAGCAGCTGGAAGCCTGGGGCTTCCAGGTCAACCCGCTGATGAAACGCTGTGAAACCGTGGAAGAGCTTCTCGGGGTCTATCACGGCATCGAGGAAAGCCGTGCCCAGCTCGATTATGATATCGATGGTGTGGTCTACAAGGTCGACCGGCTGGACCTGCAGGAACGCCTCGGCTTTGTTTCGCGGTCACCCCGGTGGGCGATCGCTCACAAGTTCCCGGCCGAACAGGCCTACACCATTCTCAACGATATCGAGATCCAGGTTGGCCGAACAGGTGCCCTGACGCCGGTTGCCAAGCTGGAGCCGATTACGGTGGGCGGTGTCGTCGTTTCAAACGCGACCCTCCACAACGAAGACTATATCAAGGGCATTGGCCAGGACGGAGAGTCGATCCGCGGCGGCAAGGATCTTCGTATCGGTGACACGGTGAAGATCCAGCGTGCCGGCGACGTCATTCCGCAGATTGTCGATATCGACCTGGACAAACGCCCCGATGGGGCGGAAGCCTTCGAGTTTCCGACTGTCTGCCCCGCCTGCGGTAGCCACGCGGTGCGCGAGGAAAAGGAAAAAACCGGGCGCCGTGATGCGGTGCGCCGCTGCACCGGCGGTCTGATCTGCCCGGCCCAGGCAACGGAAAAGCTCAAGCATTTCGTCTCGCGCAATGCCTTCGACATCGAAGGCTTCGGCGACAAGCAGGTCGACGCCTTCTACAAGGAAGGCCTTGTGATGGCACCGGCGGACATCTTCACGCTGGAGGAGCGGGACAAGCGCTCTCTCACCAAGTTGCGCAACCGGGAAGGTTGGGGGGCCGTTTCGGCGAAGAACCTTTTCGAGGCAATCAACGCGCGGCGAGAGATTGACCTTCATCGTTTCATCTTCGCCCTTGGCATCCGTCACGTGGGCGAGGGCAACGCCAAGCTTCTGGCACGTGCCTATGGCTCCTGGGTGGCGTTTTATGCAGCCATGAAGGCGGCGCATGACACGGCGGGCGAAGCCTGGACAGAGCTCAATGACATCGACGGCATCGGCCATATCGTTGCCGAGGCGCTGGCGGAGTTCTTTGCCGAGCAACACAATCTCGACCAACTCGACGCACTTCTGGTCGAGGTATCACCCAAGGACGCTGAAAAGATCAACGCCTCCGGCTCACCGGTCGCAGGCAAGACAGTGGTTTTCACCGGCTCGCTGGAGCGCATGACCCGCGACGAAGCCAAGGCCATGGCAGAACGCTTTGGTGCCAAGACAGCCGGGTCCGTGTCGAAAAAGACCGACCTGGTGGTGGCCGGACCTGGAGCTGGTTCAAAGCTGAAAAAGGCCCAGGAGCTGGAGATCGAGGTTATCTCCGAGGATGACTGGTTCGATCTGGTGGGGGCCTGAGCGGGTATTCCCTTCGTGTTTTGTCATCCGGGTTTTTTTGACGAAAGGCCCGAGGCAGAGGCATTTTGCTCCACCGGTGCCTGCGTTTACTGGATCCCCGCCTGCGCGGGGATGACAAGATAGGCTTCAAGATATGCCTTTGCTTCTTGTCATCCCGGTTTGACGCGTAGCGGCAAGACCGGGATCCAGTACCCCCTGTGCTCGCTGGAACCACAAACCTCCGGGTTTCCCGAAACCGGTATCGGCTGCGTCATATCAGCAGGACTAACGTTTATCCGGGAAAAATTTCAACGAAGGCTCCACGTTGCACCTCGATCAGCAATACTATGTCTACATTCTTGCAAGCGGACTGGGCGGCACGCTCTATGTCGGGGTGACGAATGACCTGTTGGGCAGGGTTTCGCAGCACCGTGAAGGCCTCGGAAGCCAGTTTACCGCGAAATATGGCGTGCATCGCTTGGTGTATTACGAAGTCCACGAGGAAATCGAGTGGGCGATCAAGCGGGAAAAACAGCTCAAACGCTGGAATCGTGCCTGGAAGATCCGTTTGATCGAAGAACGGAACCCAAACTGGGACGACCTGTTTGCTAAACTGGCTTGACACTTTTACGTTGGTTCGATCGTTTTCTGGGCATTGCCAGTTCTCCCGCCGCTTGGTCAAGCAACAGGCTCCCTTGTTTACTGGATCCCCGCCTGCGCGGGGATGACAAGAGAGAGGCTTCAGGGCATGGCTTTGCTTCTTGTCATCCCGGTTTGACGCGTAGCGGCAAGACCGGGATCCAGTAACCCCTGTGCTGGCTGGAACCGCAAACCTCTGGGGTTCCTGAAATCTGTCGCGGCTTTGTCAAAGGAGGCGGCCTCACGCAGTTGCCGGTTCAAATAAGAAAAGCCCGCTTCTTGTCCCCACCAAATCGGTCATTCCTGCCTCGCCAGCGCCGGTATGTTGCTATATTGTTCTCAAAACAAGCGCTTGAAACCGGACCAGTAAACCATGACCGACCCGGACGGGTACGACGATTCCTTTGACGATCCATTCCAGCCTATCGGCACGCGGGCGGAGTCCGCGCCTGCTCCCGTGCGGCCGCAAGGAGGGATCGCGGCCAGGGCGATGGCGGCACGGCGGGCACCGGACTATCTGACGGGGCTGAACCCGGAGCAGCGGCTGGCGGTGGAAACGACCGAAGGGCCGGTTCTGGTGTTGGCTGGTGCCGGTACGGGCAAGACCCGCGTGCTGACAACACGCATCGCCCATATCCTGGCAACCGGCTTGGCGCGGCCGTCCGAAATTCTGGCTGTCACGTTCACCAACAAGGCATCGCGCGAGATGAAGGAACGCATTGCCGGTTTTGTCGGCGGCAATGTGGAAGGCATGGCGTGGCTCGGCACGTTCCATTCCATCTGTGTGAAGATCCTGCGCAAGCATGCCGAACTTGTCGGCTTGAAATCGTCCTTCTCGATTCTCGATACCGACGACCAGATCCGCCTTATCAAGCAGATCATCCAGGCCGAGGGGCTGGACGACAAGCGCTGGACGGCCAAGGCCTTTGCCGGGATGCTGGATGGTTGGAAAAACCGGGCTCTTGGGCCGAAGGACATCCCGGAAGGCGAGGCGCGGGCGTTTGCCAACGGCAAGGGCCGAAAGCTTTACGAGGAATATCAGGAGCGCCTGTCGATCCTGAACGCGGCCGATTTCGGTGACCTGCTTTTGCATGTCATCACGCTGTTCAAGACCCAGCCGGATGTCCTCAAGGAATATCAGCGCCGCTTCCGCTATATGCTGGTGGACGAATATCAGGACACCAACATCGCGCAGTACCTGTGGCTGCGGCTGCTGGCCCAGGGCAACCCGAATGTCTGCTGTGTCGGTGATGATGACCAGTCGATCTACGGCTGGCGCGGCGCGGAAGTCGATAACATCCTGCGCTTCGAACATGACTTCAAGGGCGCCGTCGTCATTCGCCTGGAGCGCAATTACCGCTCGACCAGTCATATCCTGGCTGCCGCATCCCATCTGATTGCCTTCAACGAAGGCCGGCTCGGCAAGACCCTGTTCACCGATTTCGAGGAACCCGACCACGACCTGGTGTCGGTGGCCTCCGTCTGGGACAGCGAAGAAGAAGCGCGCACCATCGGCGACGAGATCGAGACGCTTCAGTCGCGAGGTCATTCGCTCAATGAAATGGCGGTTTTGGTGCGGGCATCCTTCCAGATGCGCGAGTTCGAAGACCGGTTTGTGACGCTGGGGCTTAATTACAGGGTCATCGGCGGTCCGCGATTTTATGAGCGCATGGAAATCCGCGACGCCATGGCGTATTTCCGCTGTGTCGCGCAGCCCGCGGACGATCTGGCGTTTGAGCGCATCGTCAACACGCCGAAGCGCGGTCTTGGCGATGCGACGCTGAAACTGGTCCATGGCGTTGCCCGGGCAGAGCGTATTCCACTGATGCAGGCGGCAAGCCAGCTTATCGATACCGAAGAACTGAAGCCAAAGCCACGCAACGCGCTGAAGTCCGTGCTCGACAACTTCGAGCGCTGGAGGCGCCAGCTCGACCAGATGAAACACACCGAACTGGCGGAAATCATCCTCGATGAGAGCGGTTACACCGAGATGTGGCGGCAGGACCGCTCGGCGGAAGCGCCCGGACGGCTCGACAACCTGAAGGAACTGATCCGGTCGATGGACGAATTTGAATCCATGGCCGGTTTCCTGGAGCATATTTCCCTCGTCATGGACCGGGACAGCGCGGATGCGACTGACGCCGTATCCATCATGACGCTGCACTCGGCCAAGGGGCTGGAATTCGACACGGTTTTCCTGCCCGGCTGGGAAGAGGGGCTGTTTCCCCACCAACGCGCGCTGGATGAATCCGGTCGCGCCGGTCTGGAGGAAGAGCGCCGGCTGGCCTATGTCGGCATCACCCGGGCGAAGAAACGCGCAAAGCTCTATTTCGCGTCCAACCGGCGCATTCACGGCCTCTGGCAGTCCACCGTTCCCTCACGGTTTCTGGACGAGCTGCCGCCGGACCATGTCGAGATTGCCGAAGCTTCGTCCAGCTATGGCGGCTATGGCGGTGGCGGTTACGGACCGTCCCGGTTCGACAGTCATGATCCCTTCGACAAGGGCAGCTACTCCACGCCGGGCTGGCAACGTGCGCAGCGTGCCAAGCAGTCCTCCAGCGGATTTTCCGATGGCGGCGGCCGTGGGTATCAGTCCGCGCGGCAAAAGCGTCAGGGGCCGTTGACCATCGAAGGAGAGCTGGTGGCGAAATCCGTCAGTGACACGCCATCGCAATTCTCTCTGGGCGAGCGCGTGTTCCACATCAAGTTCGGCTATGGCGCCATCAAGTCGATCGAGGGAAACAAGCTGACCATCGACTTTGAAAAGGCAGGGGTGAAGAAGGTCATCGACAGTTTCGTCGAACGGCACTGACCGGCTGGTTGCAAGAACTTGTACGGAGAACTGCTTCTGACGGCTACGCTCCAATAGAACCGGGAATTTGGTCTCGCACCTGATGTATCCTTGGGTTGGCCCCAAAGCCTGAGACACTTTGCGCCTGGGGCCGTTCTAGAGATCGACACCTTGCGGTTTGATCAGCATGTCGCGTTCCTTCAGGTAGGGATGTATACCGACGGCCTCACGCAGCACTTCCTGGCCCATTTGCACCCTGCCGAGCGTCATGAAGATGATTGCCTTGCCGGACAAGGCACCAAAGTGCCGTGGTTCCAGGCTAAGGGCGCGTTCGATATCTTCGAGGCTGGCTTCGTAATTACCCTGCAGGAAGAGGATGAAGGCACGCTGGTTCCAGCCTTCCGAGTAATCCGGTGCCTCTTCCACGACCGTGTCGAGCAGATCCTTCGCACCCTGAAAGTCATAGGATCCTCGTTTACGCATGGCCTCGTCCACCTTCTGCCGGATCTCCGGCGTGGGGGCGGCATCCAGCCAGGTGTGCCAGATGCTATCTTCGATCTTGCTGGCCGCCTCTTCATTCGGAGCGTTCTTCAAGGCTTCAAACAGTTGATCCTGCTCGGACGTTGCCCAGGCGGGGAGGATGAGAAGCTGGAGGCAAAGAAGGGCAGCAACCAGACATCCGGTCACTTGCAGCCAGTTTAGGTGCGAACGGGGGCAAGTCATGGGTGTTTCCTCGCATTTCCAAATGAAATGGGGCACAGACCCGGTTTGCCCAGTCCCGGGACCGTTTCAAGCTGGCATCGCTGGCCGCTTCCCGCTATACCGCACGCCTTGACCCCAATAACCACAGGCGCGAGCGGCGATGAAAACCATCCGGGTGCGGATCACGGCTGAAGAACTGGAAGCCAAGCGGATCTCCGAGATTCTTGAACGGGCGTTTGAGGACGACGGCAATCCGGTGACCATCTACGAAGCAACGCCGGACGGACGCCTGTGGGCGGCTGAAATTCTGCTGTTCGACATGGAGCCGGAAGAGGCGGCTGCGACGGTGCGCGACCGTGTCGGTGCCGATGCATTTGCCGCGCCGCTGGAAGCAGAAGAACTGCCGGATATCAATTGGGTCGAGAAGAGCCTGGAAGGGCTGAAGCCGGTAAAGGCCGGTCGTTTCGTTGTTCACGGCAGCCACGATAGAGACAAGGTTCCAGGTGGGGCCATCGGCATCGAGATCGAAGCAGCGCTTGCCTTCGGAACCGGTCACCATGGCACGACCGCGGGTTGCCTGGAGGAAATCGACAGGCTTTTGTCCATGCGCGCGTATGACAGCATTCTCGATCTTGGAACGGGAACAGGCGTGCTGGCAATCGCCGCTGCGCTTCAATCCCGCCAGTTGGTTCTTGCAACCGATATCGACCCTGTTGCGACGAAAACGGCGCTGGAAAACGCCCGGCTCAACGGTGCGGGGCATCTTGTTCGTGGGTTTACCGCCAATGGAATTGAAGACCGCCGCTTCCGTCTCTTTGGTCCGTTCGACCTGGTGATCGCCAACATCCTGGCGCGGCCGCTTATGAAGATGGCGAAGTCCATCGGTGAACGCATGACGCCGACCGCAACCCTCGTGCTGTCCGGCCTCAGGGTGGAAGACGGTCCCCGGATCCTGTTCGCCTACGGTTGTCAGGGGTTCATTCTGGACAGGCGCGGCGAAAAGGACGGCTGGTTGACGCTTACACTTGTGCGGGGACGTAAACAGGCCTGACTGCTCCCGCCAGCTGCCAGGAAACAGCGATGATCATGTCCTCGCCTGCAAGGTGCTTGTCGTCGCCAGACTCCGCAGGATGAGGGATGAGGGATGAGGGAAGGCGAGAGCCGTTTCTTATATTCCGGTGCCCGGAAATCTTGACTGCAGATACAAAAAGACCCGCCGAAATTTTCGGCGGGTCTTTTCTTGTGCACAGTGGTTTTTACTTAAACCGTCCTGAGCCCCTTAGAACGCGCTGGTAGAGGTGCCTTCGCGCTCGAGCTGGGCGCGGTCGTAGCCGTGGGAGGCCAGGGTCGCGTCGTCCAGTGACAGCAGGTAGCCGTTGACATAGCGGCGTGCCTGGATGGAGCGGGCTTCAATCATGCGGTCGAAAGCGCGGCGCATGAAGCTGCCGCCGGCGCGGGTCGAGGTGGTTGTTTTCATGGTCATCGTGATCAATCCCATTTGAAGGTTAAGAGCTTCCCTAGGGAGAACGTCTTTTTCTTGTGTGACCTCTATATGCGCTTTTGCCGGGACCTCAGGTAGGCCTTGAAACGCATGCCAGCCTTGCGCTCTTCGCATATGCGAAAGATTTTGCTGCGGTGCGAAATGTGGGGAAGATTATGCTGCTGAACCAATTCAAGCGGAATAATTATCCAGCTTGATCGGATGGGGCCGCGAAATTATCTTGCGGCCATGTTCCAGACCTTTGACGATCTCAGTGATCCTTCCTGTGGTGCGCCGCATGCGGCGCTTCTCAGAGCCGAACTCTCCCGCCGCGGTCTCGACGGCTTTCTCGTGCCGCGCGCCGATGCGCATCAGGGCGAATATGTTCCGCCGCATGATTGCCGCCTGCAGTGGCTGACAGGCTTTACGGGATCTGCCGGCATGGCGGGGGTTCTGGGGGAGGAAGCCGCGATTTTCGTTGATGGCCGATACACCATTCAGGTGCGTGACCAGGTCGACATGGCGGTCTTTCCGGCGCGCCATCTTGTCAATGAGCCCGTGACTGACTGGCTGGCCGAACGACTGCAGCCGGGGCAGAAACTGGGCATCGATGCCATGCTGCACACGGTGCGAGAGGTTCGCCGTCTCGAGGAGATTTGTGAGTCGGCCGGCGCCACTTTGGTCAAGCTGAACGACAACCCGGTTGACAGTGTCTGGAAGGACCGTCCGGAGCCGCCGCTTGGTCAGGTTTTTCTCTATCCGGTTGAGCTTGCCGGACGCGGTGCGAAGGACAAGATTGCCGAAATCCAGTCGTCCCTCGCAGACAAGAAGGCGGATGCCTGCGTGCTGACTCAGCCCGACTCGATTGCCTGGCTGTTCAATATCCGTGGGTCTGACGTCACCCATACGCCGTTGCCGCTTTCCTTCGCCACGGTTCCGGCAGAAGGCAAGCCGTCCCTGTTCATTGATGGCCGCAAGTTGTCCAATTCCGTTCGCGATGCACTCGCCGATCTGACGGACCTCAGTGAACCGGCTGATTTCAAGCCGGGGCTGGGGGGGCTCGGCAAGGCTGGTGCCAGGGTGATGATTGATCCGGGCCTGGCGGGGATCGGCATCGCCGACGCCATCACCAAGGCAGGTGGAACCTTGCTGGAAGCGCAAGACCCGATCCTGCTGCCGAAGGCGATCAAGAACGAGACGGAACTGAAAGGCGCGCGCACCGCGCATGTCCGCGATGCAGCTGCTTTCGTCAATTTTCTGTGCTGGTTTGACGAAGTTGCCCCCAAGGGCGATCTCGATGAGATCGCCGCTGCGGAAAAGCTTGAACAGTTCCGCCAGGAAACCGGCGTTCTGAAGGATATTTCCTTCGATACGATTTCCGGTGCGGGCCCGAACGGGGCGATTTGCCATTACAGGGTCAGCCGGTCCAGCAATCTCAAGATCCCGGTCGGCAAACCGTTCCTGATCGATTCGGGTGCCCAGTACGAAGACGGTACCACCGACATCACCCGCACACTTGCGGTCGGGGAAGTCGGCACGGAGATGAAGAAGCACTACACGCTGGTGCTGAAGGGACATATTGCGATCTCGACGGCAAAGTTCCCGGAAGGCACCACTGGTGCGCAGCTCGATACGCTTGCCCGGATCGATCTGTGGAAGGCCGGTCTTGATTTCGACCATGGCACCGGTCACGGCGTCGGAGCCTACCTCAGCGTTCACGAAGGACCACAGCGCATTGCCAAAACCGGCACGGTGCCGCTGAAACCGGGCATGATCCTGTCGAATGAGCCGGGCTACTATCCGGCGGGCGAATACGGCATCCGGATCGAAAACCTGGAAGTCGTCACGCCTGCGCGTGATTTGCCGGGTGGGGAACGCCCGATGCTCGGCTTCGAAACGATTACCCTTGTGCCCATGGATCTTCGGTTGATTGAGCCTGCTCTGCTGACGGCGGCCGAGTGCGACTGGTTGAACCGGTATCATGAGAGGGTCCGTGCCGAGATCGGCCCCCTTGTGGGCGCGAAAGAGCGGATCTGGCTGGAACAGGCGACAAAAGCGATCTAAAAGATCCTGAAGGCCGGTTTCGACCGGCCTTCCTATTTTGAATTCTTGTTTATCGAGCTGAGGTTTTTCAATGCGCGCCGCGGATGTTCTCAAGATGCCGCTCTACGCTGCCGAGCTGGCAACCGGAGCCAAGTCGTTTCGGGACAACCCGCTGATTGGCAGCCGCCGGCTGAACGAGGCCGGGTTGCACGCCAAGCGCATCAAGCTGGCGGAATCCATGGCGGATTCGCGCCGCCGCAGGTTGGAACACCTGCTGCCGGAAGCTGACCGCGCAGCTTATGCAAGAGACGGATTTATCGCCACCCGCAACCTTCTGCCGGAAGATGAACTGGCGGCGCTGCGCAAGGAAGTCGAAACAACGCGCTTCGATGCCTGGGACATGCGCCAGGGCAATGCCGTCACGCGGTTCGTTCCCCTGCCGCCCAGTGTGCTTGCAGATTTGCCTCATCTGAAGGCCTTCGTCTGGAGCAAGCCGTTCCAGAACGGTCTGCGTTATGTCGGGTCGACCAATGGTGATCCACTGGTCTACCTGCATATCGTCATGACCAATCCGGACACCAAGCGGAAGGCCGACCCGCAAACGGCGTTCCATTCCGACACCTTCCATCAGACCGCGAAATCGTGGTTCTTCCTCTATGACATCGATGATGCCGAGGGACCTTTCACGTATATTCCCGGATCGCACCGGCTGACGCCGGAACGGCTGGAATGGGAACGTGAACAGAGCCTGTCGGCCTGTGGCGACAAGAATACGCTGCATGCTCGTGGTTCCTTCCGCCTTGCTCCGGAAGAACTGGGTCGGCTGAAATATCCCGAGCCGGTGAGGTTTGCGGTTCCCGGCAACACGCTGGTCGTTGCCGATACCCACGGCTTCCACGCCCGTGCCGCCAGCAAGCGGCCGTCGGTTCGCGTGGGCATTTATGGCTCGCTGCGTCGAAATCCATTCCTGCCGTGGGCGGGGCTTGACCCGTTCGATCTGCCAGGCCTCAGAGGGCGTCAGGCCCGGTTCTACATGGCCCAGAAGGATCTGCAATTCCGCCTGAAAGGCAAGGCATCGCATCGCTATGCGGGCAAGATCCTGGTAACGGAACCTTCGAAATTCTGACCTTGCGGACAATCCTCTAGGCGGGATTCCTGCAGGTCTCCGTTAGTGGTGCTCTTCCTCGTTGGCCTTGATCAGCTCCGAGTTGAAGTGATTGAGCGCCTTTACGTGGCGCGCCTGTCCGACGATCCTGGTTGCATCTTTGGTGCTGACGACCGGAAGCGAGGCTTCTCCGCAGGAATCGAAGCTTTTCAGTGCGCTTTCAAGCGAGTCTGTATCATGAAGGTAGCTGCCGTCCTGACCGGGGCGGAAAATGCAATCCTCCTCATTGGCCGGGGGAGGGTCCATGAAATCCTTCACCTTGACCGTTTCTCCCAGAAAGCGGTGGATGCCGTCATTCACGAAATAGCCGCGCAAGCCAAGTAGCCAGTGGAAATAGGATTTGCCATGAACGGCCTGCGTCAGGCCCGTTGCAATCGACACGGTCAGCAGCAGGGCGATCGAGAGCGTGTAGCCGCCGGTCAATTCGAAAACGATCATGGTTGTTGAAAAGGGCGCGCCGAGAACTGCTGCTGCAACGGCCCCCATTCCCAGGATCGCGTATAACCCCTCGCTTGAAGCCAGTTCGGGAAAGACGGAGGCGGCAATCAGCCCGAAGGCGCCTCCGGTCATTGCCCCCAGATAGAGCGATGGGGAGAAGATGCCGCCACCAAAACGGGACGCCAGCGTGATCGCGGTCGCGGCTGTTTTCGCAAACAGCAGAGCGAACAGCATCGCAAGGGGCAACTGGTCCTTGAGGGCGGCGTCCGTGGTCTCGTAGCCGACGCCAAGCACGTCGGGAAAGACCAGAGCAATGAGCCCGACCGCGAAACCGCCGACAACAGGCCGCAGCCAGACTGGCATCGAAATGTTCCGGGCAACCCAATCCGTTCCGATCAATGCAAACTGGAACAGGATTGCCACGAGGGCGGAAACCAGGCCCAGAAGCGCAAAGGCCGGAAACTCCCAATAGGAGGTAATCTGGTGTCCCGGGATGACGAAGGCGGCAACGTCGCCGAACCAGAGCCGGGAGAATACGGTTCCCGTTACGGCGGCAATCGCGATGGGCGAAATGGCCGACATCGCATAGTGCCCGAGAATGACCTCGTGTGCGAACAGAACGCCTGCGATAGGCGCGTTGAAAGAGGCGGATACCGCACTGGCAACGCCGCAGGCCAGCAGAATGCGATGCGCGGAATCCGGTAGCTGAAACAGGCGCCCGACCGATGCACCGATGGTTGCTCCCAGGTGCACGACGGGGCCTTCACGCCCGGCACTGGCGCCGGAACCGAGCGATAACGCCGTTATAAGGGCTGATGATATGCCCGGCCAGAACGGCAGCCCGCGTCCGCCTTTGACACGAGCCTCGATCACGTCCGCCACGCTGAACGTTCTCTGCATCGGTTGCATGTACTGAAGCAGCAGACCAACCAGCAATCCGCCAATGGTGGGCCCGGCAACGATCATGTACCACGGAAGGGTCGCGGCGGCGCTGACGACACGTTCCGTCGCCGTGCCAAGCCAGGGCAGCTGCACCAGGCTGATGATCTCACGGAAGATGATGGCCGCCCAGGAGACGAAAGAGCCGATCAGAAGGGCCAGCAGCCAGACGATATGGCTTTTCTGGCGCAGAAATTCCCTGAAGTTGAACCCGATGCCAGCGAGAAGTCCGGCGATGCCGGAACGAATGGAAGGGGCGAGCCTGTAAAGAAAGTTCAATCGGTCTGGCATTTGGTCGGCGTGACTCAACTGAGATTAAAAGCCAATCTGGATTACGGCCCCATTTTACGGAGGAACCGCGTCACTTCACCGTCAAAATTGAAAAAATCCGGCTTGTCCCTTGATTTTCATGTGTTCAGGTTTAAGGAGGGGGTGTCGAAGCCTTCAGGCCATGTCGCCATCCCGGTCGCCTAGACCGGCTGTTTTGGGCTCCGGCAAATCGCCAGAAGTAGCCCTCTCAGCCAAGAAGTGTTGGCCTGCCATGTCCGTTGTTGAACCGTCCGATACACCGTCACTGTCCGGTGACGGCCCCCCAGACGCGCGCGAAGAACGCGTATTTTCTGTGCCCATGTTGTGTCTTGTGGCGTTCTTTATCGGGATCGTCGCAGCCATTGGCGCGGTTTTCTTCCGATATCTGATCTCGGTCGTTCACAATCTTTTCTACTACGGAAAATTTTCGACCGTTTACGACGCCAACCAGTTTGCCGACGCCAGTCCTCTTGGCGCTCTGGTCATTCTCGTACCCGTCGTCGGTGGTTTGATCGTGGTGTTTCTGGTGAAGACCTTCGCTCCGGAGGCCAAGGGGCACGGCGTGCCGGAGGTGATGTTCGCGGTCTACCACAAGAAGGGCGACGTTCGCGGCGTGGTGGCGCTGGTGAAATCCTTTGCCTCTGCGATTTCCATCGGAACCGGTGCATCCGTCGGCCGCGAGGGGCCGATCATCCAGATCGGAGCTTCCTTCGGTTCGACGATCGCCCGGGCGCTGCATCTGCCGCGCTGGCAAAAGATCACGCTGCTTTCTGCTGGGGCAGGGGCGGGGATTGCCGCCACCTTCAATACGCCGCTTGGCGGGGTGCTCTTTGCTGTCGAGATGCTGTTGCCCGAGGTCAGCAACCGGACATTCCTGCCCGTGGTCGTTGCCACGGCGACAGCCACATACGTCGGCCGGATTGCCTTTGGTCTCGACCCGGCCTTTATCGTGCCGATCTCCGCGGAAGAGGCTATCGAAGCCATCGCGCCGATCCAGCTGGGCGCCTATGCACTGCTCGGCGTCCTGGCCGGCATTGCCTCCTGGGCTTTCATTCGCACGCTCGCCTGGTGCGAGGACCTGTTCCCTAAGCTCCCAGGCAATGATTACACCCAGAACATCATCGGTATGCTGATCATCGGCACGCTCAGCTATGTCCTGATGCTCACCACGGGGCATTACCACACCGCAGGCGTCGGCTATGCCACGATCCAGGATATCCTGAATTCGACCCCATACACATTCATACTGCTGGCTGTTCTCTTCATTGCGAAAATCATCGCGACATCGATCAGCCTTGGTGCGGGGGCATCCGGCGGTGTCTTCTCGCCGTCGCTGTTTATCGGTGCGACGCTTGGCGGCATGGTCGGTGTCCTTTGTTCCTACCTGTTCCCGGACAGCGGATTTACGGCGGTGGAATTCGCCCTTGTTGGCATGGGAGCGCTCGTGGGCGGTGCAACCGGCGCATCGATGACTGCCATCGTGATGATCTTCGAGATGACCCGGGACTATAACGTCATCGTGCCGCTGGTTCTGGCGGTCGCGATTGCGGTCGGTGTCCGGCGCTGGCTTATCAAGGACAACATCTACACGGTCAAGCTGCGCCATCGCGGCAAACCGATTCCGCTCAACCGGCACACCAACATGTATCTGGTGCAGCCGATCAAGGAAGTGATGGCAAAGAACTTCGTGATTCTGCCGCTCGATACACCTGTCCAGGAAGCGATTTCCGCCGTGAGTGCCGATGGCGGATCCCACATCATTGCGTCCGACGGGCCCCGGATTGCCGGCTTTGTGCGCCTCGGCACCATTCCTTACCAGGCCGACCGCTTTGCCGGGCAAACGCTGCGCGCGATCCTCTCAAGCGATTTCGTGATTGCACCGGCAACCAACATCATGAATTCGGTGATCACGCGCATGAACAACCGCAACCGCAGTTGCGCGATCATCGTGTCGGGCGATGGCCGTATTCCGCGTCCGGATGATGTGGTCGGGGTGGTCGATTCCAAGGAAATCGCCGGCGTCGTCGTCTCCAACCACTACGGCTGAGGCCATCGGTTCGGATGTCAGCCCGTGGAGTGGTTTGCCGCTCCACGGGCTTTTGTTTTCGCGTCGATCAGTTGCTCAGGGCTTCTTGCGGATCTCGATATGGCGTCCCGCCCGTTCCGGGCGCGGCAGACTGGCATGAGCTTGCGACAGGGCCGTCAGGTTGGCCGCAATGTCCTCCGGCCAGGGAGCGACCTTGCGGGCGTTCATGTCGACATGAAGGCTCAGTTGTTCTGATGTCGCCGACAGCCAGCCTTCCTCGGCGTGGCGCAGTTCCTGATAGAAATGCGCACGCTTGGCGTCGAAATCGACAAGCTGAAGCGTCGCGATCACCTTCATACCGGCGCTGAGTTCGCGCAGGTAGCACACATGTACCTCTGCGGTGAAGAACGAGCCACCACGGGTCTTCACATAGTCGGGACCCATGCCGAGACGGTGAAAGACCTCATCGACAGCCGTATCGAACAGGACGTTGTAATAGGCCATGTTCAGATGGCCGTTGTAATCGATCCAGTCGTCCCTGACCGTCATGATTTCGCTTTCCACCGGCTTTGCGTCCCAAGTCACCTTCACAATCCTCCTTGCGCCATTGTGTCCAACCTTGCGGGAAATGCCCATTAGGCTTTGACCTTTCGGGCCGGGGCTAACATATTCGGTTTTTTACCGCGCAGACAAAGTCGCGGCCCCAGGAGGAAAGAGAATGCCGGAATTGGCAACCGCGTCCGACGGAGCGCAAGTCCTTGAAAAGAATGGCGCGATCGGCGCTGCCATCGAAAAGCTGACGGGCCTGTTCAAGGACCGTTGCTCCACGTCCATGGCTCTGCGGGAACAGCATGGCCACACCACCACCTGGTTGAAGAATCAGCCGCCCGATGCAGTTGTCTTTGCGGAGACGACCGAGGAAGTCGCCGAAGCCGTCAAGATTTGCGCAGCTCACAAGGTTCCCGTGATCGCGTTCGGCACGGGGTCCTCGCTTGAAGGGCATGTGAATGCACCGTTCGGCGGCGTTTCCATAGACCTGTCCCGCATGAACAACATTCTGGAGGTCAATGCGCAGGATCTGGATTGCCGGGTCGAGGCCGGGGTAACGCGCAAGCAGCTCAACAGCTTTATTCGCGACACCGGCCTGTTCTTTCCGATCGACCCGGGGGCGGATGCCAGCATCGGCGGCATGGCGGCCACCCGTGCATCGGGCACCAACGCTGTTCGATACGGCACGATGAAAGACGCAGTCCTCGGCCTCACCGTGGTGACCGCGGACGGACGGATCATCAAGACGGGGGGACGGGCGAAGAAGTCCTCGGCGGGTTATGATCTGACGCGGCTTTTTGTCGGCTCGGAAGGCACGCTCGGCATCATCACCGAGTTGACCTTGCGCCTGAACGGTCAACCGGAAGCCATTTCCGGCGGCGTCTGCCCGTTCCCGGATGTTGCATCCGCCTGCAATGCTGTGATCACCACCATCCAGATGGGGCTGCCTGTCGCGCGTATCGAGCTTCTGGATGAAGTTCAGGTGCGCGGCTGCAACATCTATTCCAAGCTGGATCTGCCTGAAACTCCGACGCTTTTCCTTGAGTTCCATGGATCTGAAGCCGGCGTGCAAGAGCAGTCGGAAACTTTTTCGGCGATTGCCGAGGAGTTTGGCGGCGGGCCGTTCAAATGGGCGACAGCGGCCGAAGACCGGACGAAACTTTGGGCAGCCCGGCATGACGCCTATTGGGCTGGCAAGTCGCTGAAGCCTGAAGCCAGCATCATGGTGACGGACGTGTGCGTGCCGATCTCGCGGCTTGCGGACTGCGTTGCCGCCACGGCCGAGGATATCCGCAACGAAGGTTTCCTGGCGCCGATCGTTGGGCACGTGGGTGACGGTAATTTCCACGTTCAGATCCTGGTCAACCTGGACGATCCGGAAGAAAAGCAGCGGACGGAAGACTTTGTCGGACGGCTTGCGCTCAGGGCGATCGCCATGGGGGGCACCTGCACCGGCGAACACGGTGTCGGCCAGGGCAAGCAGAAATACATGGCCAAGGAACATGGCGAGGCGCTTGATGTGATGCGCGCTGTCAAACAGGCGCTTGATCCTCACAATTTGATGAATCCCGGCAAGATCCTGCCGCAGTCATGATATTGTATCGAATCAGTTCAATAAGCTCGTTTTGCTCCGCCAGACGCCGCAGGGCGGCGATCCGGCCGGCGCCGGAAATCCTGTGTTTGCACTGCAGCACGGATCGGCTACATCTATCCGGTACGATATCCGGTGACTTTGGAGAACAAGGAGACAAGGCCTGAACTCCGTCTACATCACGTTGGGTGTAACAGTCATTCTGGTGCTGGTGGCAGCGCTGGTCGGGCCGTTCTTTATCGACTGGACCGTCTATCGGTCGACTTTCGAAAGCTATGCGGAGCGCGCGCTCGGGCACAGGGTGACTGTGCTGGGGGAAGCGGACCTGCGGCTTCTGCCTGCGCCCTCCATCAGTTTTTCCGACGTGCGTGTCGGTGGTGCTGAAGATCCGCTGCTGGTGGTCTCGCGCTTCGACATGCGCATCGAGCTTCCGTCGCTGCTGAAGGGCGAGATTCGGGTTCTCGACATGGAGCTCGACCGTCCGCACCTGTCACTTTCACTTGATGAGGCTGGTCGACTGGACTGGCTGACGGCCATGACGTCGAGCGGCGCCATTGCCAAACTGGCACCGGATGACCTGTCCTTCGAAAAGGTGACGATCCGTGACGGCGCATTGACGATCGTTGATGCGCGGTCTGGTGAAACCAACCGGATCGATGACGGAAATCTGGTCGTGTCCGCACGCTCGCTGGAAGGCCCGTTCCGGGGCGCCGGCAGCCTCACGCTGAATGGTGCGCCCTATACGGTCAGTCTTGCAACGGGCCGCGCACAGGAAAACGCGGGACTGCGCGTCAAAGGCGAAGTCACGCCCACCAACAGGCCGGTGAACTTTGCTTTCGACGGTCAGCTTCAGGTGGCCGACGCCGCGCCCGAATTCGACGGCCGCTTCACCATCGCCTCTGTTGCGCTGGAAGAAAACGATCCGAACATCTGGCAGGCGGAAGGGCAGTTCACTGCCGATATCGCCGAGGTGGCGGTTCCCGAATTCGAGTTCCGCTATGGTCCCGAAGACCGGCGCCTGAGCATGACAGGGAATGCGGATCTGATCTATGCCGGCGAAAAGCGTTTTGAAATCCGTGCGAAGTCGAAGCAGGTCGATCTGGACAGGTTGCTGGGCGGTGGACCGCAATCCCCCGTCGACATCAACGAGGCGGCGACACGGCTAATTGCTGCCCTGCGCGTCGTGCCGCTGCCGTCCATCGACGGTGCTGTATCCATGGATGTTCCGGCGCTGGTGGCCGGTGGCGGCATCATCCAGAATGTTCGCCTGGATCTTGAAACCATGCTGGGCGGCTGGCGCGTCGCGCGCCTTGCCGGACGCCTGCCGGGCCGCACGACGGTTGCCACCCAGGGCGACCTCGGCCTCGAGCCGTCTTTGACCTATCGCGGTGCGGTGTCTATCAGCTCGGACCAGCCGGGGTCGCTTCTCAGCTGGTGGCGGCAGAAGGAAGCCGGCGTCGGTACTATCGAACCAGTTTCCCTGGAAGGACGCTTGAACCTGGTGCCCGAAGGAGCGGCGCTGGACAATCTGCGTCTGACCATTGCCGGTTCCGAAGCCCGCGGCGGCCTGGCTTACCGCATTCCACGCAGCGGCAATTCGGAATTCTCGCTCTCTCTGGAAGCTGACCGGCTCGATCTGGACCAGATCGAAAACTTGGCTGCGCTGCTTCACCCTCAGGCTGTCGAAGCGGGAGAACCGGCAGATCCCAAAGGCCTCGATGTTTCCTTGCGCCTTCGTGCCAAACAGGTGGTGGCACGCGGCGTCGAGGGCGAAGGTCTGGCGCTGGAGGCAGAGTATTCGGACGGCGGTGTCAGGATCGACAGGCTGTTTGCAAATGACCTTGCAGGCGCCCGGCTCGATGTCTCCGGCGATATCCGCAATCTCTTTTCAGCACCTGAGGGAGCTGTGTCCGGAACGCTCGACGCCCGGGACCTCTCCGGTCTTGTTGCGCTGGCAGGCGGGTTGTTTCCCGAAACCGTCTTTGTTGAACGGCTGGAGCGCGCAGCCGCAAGTCTGGTGCCTGCCAAGTTCGATGCCGAGTTGAAGGCGGCTGCGGTTGGCGAAGCAACGGATATGACACTGCGCCTGGATGGGAGCGCGGGCGGCGCCGACGCTGCGATCAATGCCGAGCTCAAGGGCCGTGTCGACCAGTGGCACGATGCCGAAGTTGCCGTCGGTGTGGAACTGAAGGGCCCGGATGGCGGCCGGCTTCTGCAGCAGCTCGGGTTTGATGTCATTCCTCTGGAAGCTGCCGGAACAGGCCATCTGGCGCTGAATGTTTCCGGCATCCCGGCAAAGGGGCTGGCCACCGACCTTTCCACGGAGATCGGCGGATCCAGCGTTGAAGCCAACGGAACCTTGACCCTGAAAAAGGATGAGGCGCCGGAATACCTTGTTTCGGTGACCGCAGAGACAGCGGACCTTGGTCCGGTGGCGTTGATGGCCGGTCGGGTCCTGCCGGTCATGAGCGGCACGATCCCTGCAGCGCTTTCGCTCGATGTCGAAGGGATTGGCAGCTCGATGGCTGTCAGCAGGGCTGAAGGCTCGCTCGGAACGACGACGTTCGAAGGTCGTCTGGAAGGCGACCTTGAACCGGCACCGGGCGAACGTAACAGACGTTTTTCCGGTGAGATAACGGTCTCCGAGGCAGATCTGCGCACAATGACGGAACTGGTCCTTGGTCCCGATCAGTGGTTCTCGGCGGGGGACGGTTCAAGCATCTGGCCGACAACCCCGTTCGGATCGCCGCTTCTGGATGGCCTCGACCTGACCATGCAGTTCAAGGCAGATAAAATGCTGCTGGACGAGGACACCGCCATTACCGGTCCGAGTGCCGAAATTCGTCTGTCTCCCAGCCTGTTCCGCCTCGACGGTCTGCAGGGGGCCTTTGCCGGTGGTCAGCTTGACGGCAGCCTCTCGATACGCCGGACCGAGGCGGAGGCCGCGGCTTCCGGCCGGGTGAAACTGGACAATGCCGATCTGAGGCAGGTGTCCTGGCGGCCGGACAACAGGGCGGTCGCTTCCGGCACGCTCGACCTTTATCTGGAATTCGAAGGGGCGGGTCGCTCGATCTCGGCAATCGTGTCAGGCCTCAACGGCGGCGGCACGTTCTCGATGGAAAACGGCGACTTCCGCGGTCTCAATCCGCAGGCCTTCCCGCTGGTGACACGCGCGGTGGATGCGGGACTGGACCTTCAGGAGAACAAGATCCGTGACGTTTTCGTCAGCCACATGGCGGCGGGAAGTCTTCCGTTCAAGCGCGTTGACGGCACGTTGACAATGGTGGGTGGACGACTGAGCGCTCGTAACGTTGTTGTCGATGCCGAAAAGGCGGAGATCTTCGGTAGTGCCGAAGTCAATCTCGCCAGTTACGATCTCGATGCGGATTTCTCGTTGAAAGTCGATCCGGGCGAGGACGCGGTCACCGGTGCTGAACCGCAGGTCGGGCTGTTGTTCGAGGGGGCGGTCGAGGCTCCGGAACGCCGCATCGACATCGCGCCGTTTACCGCCTATCTCACCCTGCGTGCCTTTGAGCGGGAGGTTGAACGCGTCGAGAAGCTTCAGGCGGAAATTCTGGAACGTGACCGGCTTGTGCGGGAACTGAAAAACCAGCGGGAAGGCGAAGCCCGCCGGGAACGTCAGGCAGCCCGGGCGGCCGAAGAGGAGCAGCTTCGTCTTGAGCAAGAGCAGTCCGGCGAAGACATTCAGCCTCAGCCGGATCCGGACAAGCAGGAAAATTCAGCCCTTCCGCAAAAGACCAACGATGCGCCGCGCAGGGAAACCCGCGCCGCGCCGCCGCCAGTGCCTGCGCCAGCCCCGGCACCGGCCCCGGCTGTTGCCGCGGCTCCCTTTGCAGAGCGCATTCGGGCCGTGTTGGAGACGCCGGACCTGGAAGATCTGACCGCAGCGCCAGATACTGCCCCGGTCACCAATCCTTCGAACAGCCTGCCACCCCTGGACCCGCCGGTCTCCATTGAAGACCTTCTGACACGCGACGTCGGCTCGCCGCTGGTCCTGCCCGGCGCGCAGTGACAGGCTGGTACGACGGGCCTTCGCTCGTCGATATTGGGCAGGTGTTGCCTGAAGCCCATTGAACGGCGATCGGAAAAGAAGCCGCCAGTCCTTTTCACTCAAAGTTTCAGCAATCTCTCCTCAGGATGAGGGAGATGTATGTTGCAGAGGCGGCAAGAGGGCTGAAGCTCGGACGCAGTCCGGGCACTTCTAGCAGCGCTGTGGGCAGGCGAAAAGCAGGGGACTGGAAATCAGATTGTCAGCCATTCATCCCTCCGAAATCAGACCAGCTTCCATTTGGACCCGTTTCAAGGCCCAGATCCTGACAGCGGAAGAGAGCGGATCATCGGGGTCGCGGTTGTCGTCGATTTCGGCAATCAGTCCGGCGAGGGACTTGTTCGCGGCGTCGGCGTAGGCGTCGACGACGTCCCAGAATTCCGGTTCCAGCGCGAGGCTGGTGCGGTGGCCATGAAGGGAGAGGGAGCGCTTTAACAGAGCCATTGGCGGTCAGCCGCGATCGCCGGAAGAGCTCGGGCCAGAAGGTTCGGCTTCGGTTTTGTCCGCATCTGTTGTTGCTTTATCGGATGGTTCGGCATCCGGGCCGTCAGGTTTTTCCAGAAGATGCCCGTCGACATGGGCATCCAGCGTTTCCCGGCGTTGGCGGGCCGCCTCACGTTCGGCTTTGGACCGGCCATACTTGCGCCGGTTGTCCTCGGCCGTCTTTTCCTTGTCCTGACGGTTCTTCTGCTTGCGCACCATGCGCAGATTGATGATCTCCGCGCTCATGGGAAAGGCTCCCGATCTCAGGTCTTCTTGCGGAATGCATCCAGGGAAACGACTTCGCCGCCACCGTCACTGCTTTCGGCAGCTTGCACGGCAGGTTTCGCCTTGGTGTCTGCAGTTGCAGCTTCCTTGTCGCCTGCGCCGTCGTCCTGCCTGGCTTCGTTATCGGCATGTTCCTGCTCGGCCCTGGCAAGTTCTTCCACGGCTTCCAGCAGCTCTTCCGGCAGTTCTTCCGCCGTCTTGCCGGGATCGAACTCCAGCGCGAACTGTACGGACGGATCGAAGAAACCCTTGATGGCAGAAAAAGGCACCAGCAGCTTTTCCGGCACGCCGCCAAAGGACAGGCCAACCTCGAACGCATGTTCGCCGATGGCAAGATCCCAGAACTGGTGCTGCAGCACGATGGTCATTTCCTGCGGATAGCGCTCCTTGAGCCGCTGGGAAATGCGCACGCCAGGGGCATTGGTGTCGAACGCGATGTAGAAGTGATGGTCTCCGGGCAGCCCGGTACGACCGACTTCGGCAAGTATTTTCTTCACCGCTCCACGCAGCGCGTCCTGGATCAGAATATCGTATCGCAGAAGGTCTTCAGACATCGGTTTTCGTCGAATCTCGCTGGAAAAGTCCACTATCAGGAGCACATTGACGGGCCGAGATCAAAAAGAAAAGGCTCTTTTCCAAGTGAACCCAGATTAATGTGTGCAACCCGGCAATCATCGCTCATTGGTCATGCAACCTATGTAGGACGCTGCAAATACATGGGAAGATCAAGTGGAGGCTTCTGTTGCCAGGTGCCTCCGAACCCCGCCCGTGAGTGCTACCTCAAAGGACTTAGTGGACTACCGGCGCAGCGTTACGCTGCGACAGCGTTGTCCATAGCATAGTTGTCATTTGCAACTATTAAGAAAGCCCGATAACGGTGGTACAATGCCGAGCAAAAGCACAGTCTTTACGCCCTCGTCGATCCTATTTCGCCCCCGCCGAAACCCATGGAGTTTCCATAGCTTAGCCCCATGGGCTTGGGTGGAGGCGCCGGGTACCGCCCCCGGGTCCGATAGGTTTATTGCACTGACCATTTATTGCCATAGCTGGCGAACCAGCAGCCCTGATATAAGGTCTTCGGCCCTGAAATGAAAGAGGCTTCTGGCAAAGCATGTCGTTTGCCGGCTTGGTTCATGGCCATTCTTCCACAGCACGTGCCAAGTTGGGGAAAGTGCGGGGGAGGGGCTGTCTTTTCGGAAAAATCTGCCAAGTTAACCACAAACTCCAGATCTCCTGACCGCGAAGGCTTCCGCCGTGCAGCAATATCTCGATCTCTTGTCGAAAATCCTGGACGAAGGCGTTGATCGGGGCGACAGGACCGGAACGGGCACGCGCTCGATCTTCGGCCACCAGATGCGCTTCGATCTCTCGCAGGGCTTTCCCTGTGTCACGACAAAGAAGCTGCACCTGAAGTCGATCATTCACGAGCTGCTGTGGTTCCTCGCAGGCGATACCAACATTCGGTATCTGAAAGAAAACGGGGTGAAGATCTGGGACGACTGGGCGGACGAGAACGGCAATCTCGGACCGGTCTATGGCTACCAGTGGCGGTCATGGCCCGCGCCGGACGGCAAGTCCATCGACCAGATCGCCAATCTGCTGAAGATGATCCGGACCAACCCGGAAAGCCGGCGGCTGATCGTCTCGGCGTGGAACCCGGCTCTGGTTGACGAGATGGCGCTGCCGCCGTGCCATTCGCTGTTCCAGTTCTACGTGGCTGACGGCAAGCTTTCCTGCCAGCTTTACCAGAGGTCGGCGGATGTGTTCCTGGGCGTGCCCTTCAACATCGCCTCCTATGCGCTGCTGACCATGATGGTAGCCCAGGTGACCGGCCTGAAGCCCGGCGACTTTGTGCACACGTTCGGTGATGCGCATCTTTATGCCAACCACTTCGACCAAGCCCGTGAGCAGCTCACACGTTCGCCGCGGCCCTTGCCGGAAATGAAAATCAATCCGGATGTCACGGATCTCTTTGCGTTCAAGTTCGAAGACTTCGAACTGACCGGCTACGATCCGCTCCCGCACATTGCCGCACCGATCGCGGTCTAGGTCGATGGTCAAAAAGACCAAAACAAGGATTTGAAACGATGGCATTTCCAGATGAATTCGATCCAACCGTGTCAATTCTGTTTCTCGGCGCGGGTTTCTCTCGTACTGCAAGTAATCGCCTTGGAATGCCCCCACCTATTGGAAAGGGACTAGAAATTGAACTCAAAAAACTGTGTGAGCTCCCTTCTGATGACCCATCCGGAATTCAAGATTTATCCGCACATGCCGTAAGTAATAATAAGGATTTGTTTGGTCTTTTAAATAATATTTATACGGTATCTTCAATATCAGATGTTCAAGAGGAAATATTAAGTCAAAAATGGTTGCGTATTTATACTACAAATTATGATGATATTGTTGAGTTTTTTTGGAAGAAGAACAGACTTCATTTTAGTTCATATTCGCTAGATGACACTCCACCAAACCAACTGAGACCTGGATCAGTAGTACATTTACATGGATACATTCATAAATGTACTGAATCAGAAATACTGAAGCAATTGATCCTTTCGCATTATTCTTATGCGCAACAAAGGGCGATTACTTCTCCTTGGTGGGATATTTTTGAGCGAGACATCAGAGTTGCGAAGAATATTTTCTTCCTAGGATACGAATTAAACGATTTCGAGCCAGCTTCATATCTTAGTAAAATCCCTTCTATTTCAAAGAAGGTGCATTTTATACTTACTCCTACTAATAGTCCGGTTATAGAAGGGCGATTAAGGGAATACGGTGAACGTCACTCGTTTGCCGTCGAAGGTTTCGCTGAGAAGTGCAGGTATTCGAAGATAAAAGATCGGCCGGAACACGCTAACTCGTTGCGTGCATTTAGGTTTTTGGAGCTTCTTAAGGATAATAAAACCAGCATCAACCCTACTCCAGTCGATATTCAATATCTATTTGCTTTCGGTAAGTTTCAGATACAGCGTTTGTTATCAACCTTTCCGAATTCGAAGTACATATTGGTGAGAAAAGAAGAGCTTCATGATGCAGTAGATTCTTTGAGGGAAAATAAAACACTCATTTTGCATTCAAAAATTGGTAACGGAAAGACAATTTTTCGCCAGTCGCTATTGTTGTCTTTGGCTAAAGAGGATTATTTGTGCTTTGAGGTGCGTGAAGATGTTGATGTACCAGGTGAAGAAATTGATTATCTTTCAAACTTAGAAAAAGTGGTTCTAGTATTTCCTAGTTACGACTCTGCTTACTCTAACATGCATCTTTTCGCTTCCATGAAGGAAAGTTCTAGGTTCATAGTCGAGATGGCGACCGGAACGCTACAGGTCCGATTTTCCGAAGTTTCGAAAAGATTGGTCTCTCCTCAATCTCGCATTGATCTAAATAAGATTTCCCAAAGCGATATAAATGTATTGTACGCACTTTTGGATCAAGCTGGGATAGCGCCAAAGGAATTTAAGAGCAAGTTTTCTCATTCTGCTGAGTTTAGAGATATAGTTTTATCTGTTTTTGAAAATCCTAATCTTGTGAAGAAGATAGATAACCTTGTAGAGCCGCTAGTTAGGGATTCGGATGCAAAATTGGTATTGCTTTGTTCCTCTATTTTGAAAGCGTTGGGATTAAATACTGATCCTAGTTTTTTGAGGGCGATTTCAAAGGTCGATGCCTTCGCCGTTCTAAACAAACTGGGCGAAGGGGCGTTTGAATTCGTCGATTTTTCTCACGATCGTGTCGAGCCTCATTCATCAATTTTTTCTGAGTTCCTAATTCGAAGGTATCTGAAACCTTATGAACTCGCAGGTGCTATTTTTCGAATGGCTTCTGAGGCTGCTAGGCGGAAAAATGAAGACTCAAATACTCAGTCAGAAAGGGTGAGGTTTGCGCGAGCGGCTCTTGGCGGACTGCTAAGATTCAGTTTCCTGGATGGATTGTTAAATTCGCAACCCGATCGCGCTTCGCATATTCAGGAAATATTCGAGAGTGGAAGAAGAGATATATACATTAGTCGCGAGCCGTTGTTTTGGCTGCAGTACAGTATTTTTATGCAGGATTGCGGAGAATGGAGCGTCGCGGAAAGACATTTGGAGACAGCTTATAAGCGTGCCGAAGAAAATCCAGGTTTTCTAACTTATCAACTCGACACTAACTACTTGGGATTGTGCTTCGAAATGGAAATGAAAGAGCCACTAGGTAGTGCGGTGGTTCGAATTGAAACGATAATTGAACTTACACAGAAATCAAAGGAGATGATTTCCGAAGGCAATCATCGTGGGCATGTTCTTAAAGTTTTGAATAAATTTGAGAATTTTCTTAGAAAAAGAGGCGTAGATTTAAGTAAGGGGGAAGCCGTTTCGCTAACATTTAATATTGAATTACTTATATCGGAATTGGAGAATCTTTCAATAGATGAGAAGGTGGAGTGGGGTAGTGAAGAGACGAGGCTGAATTTGATAAATGCAAAGAGTATTCTTACATCGATTACTTTTTGATTTTTTAGGATCTTCAGGTTGTGTTGTTCAGCTCACTTCGAACCAGGTCATCATGCCCGATGCCGCATGACCGAGCATGTGGCAGTGGATCAGCCATTTCCCGGGATTGTCCGCAACAAAGGCGATCTTGACCGTCTCGCGCGGCTGGCTTGTGAAGGTGTCGCGCCAGTCGGGGTTCTCCAGTTTCGTGCCATCGCGCTCGATGACGCGGAAATGATGGCCATGCAGGTGGATCGCATGCGGGAAAGCCGTGTCGTTCCGGCTTTCCAGAAGGATCGTGTCGCCGCGCTTGGCGGAAAACATCGGATCATCTTCCATACCGGCCACACCGTTGAAAGCCCAGAAGAGCCCCTCGGACATCATCTGGCGCATGTCCATCTCGACGCCGTGTCTCATCATTGACTGCATGCCGCCCATGGCTCCACCCGCCATCACTAATGGCAGTTCCCAGGGAGAGCTCAGATCGGGTTCAGGCAACCGGTTCGGCGGTGGCAGCACGAGTGGCAGGTCTTCGCTTTCGGTTTCCGAGACGACGAAGTTGGCGAAGGTGAACGGCTTGCCGGTCATCATCTCGAATGGCAGCTTGCCGGTTACCTGAGGTCGAAGCACCAGATCCATGCGCTGTGCCGGCGCCAGTTGCACAGTGCCCTCGACCTCCCGCGCGGTTTCAAAGGCCTGCCCATCAAGCCCGACTATCTTCGCGCCAAACCGCGCCGGAGCCAGATCAAGGATACGCGCCGTGGAGGCGTTGATAAGGCGCAGCCGGTGCCAGCGGTCCTTCTTCAACGCAATGTCGGGCATCGAAGCGCCGTTGATGGTGAGCCAGTTGCCCAGACGTCCGGCATGGGCAAAGTCGTGCATGGCACCGAAGCTTGCGGTTTCCAGGATACCGTTTTCGTCCAGACGCCAATCGTTGAGGATCAGCGTGATGTCGCAATCGGGGTCGAAGGACTGCTCGTCGTCCTCGACTATCAGTGCGCCCGCGAGGCCGCGCGGCACCTGGTTCCAGCTCATGTTGTGGGCGTGGTACCAGAAGGTGCCTGCTTCCGGCACGACAAAGTCGTAGACGAAGCTTTCACCGGGGGCGACGGGGGGCTGGGTGAGGCCGGCAACACCATCCATGGCATTGTCGATGCGGATGCCGTGCCAATGGACCGAGGTGGGTTCGTCGAGGTTGTTGGTGAAGCGCACTCTGACGCGTTCGCCGCGCTTGACCCGTATCTGCGGACCGGGCAGCCGGTCGTTATAGAGCCAGAGATCCGAGAGGCCGCCATCCTTGCCATAAAGTCGGGCCTGTCCCTTGACCGCCGCAAGGTCGAAGAAACCTTCTTCCGTTTTTGCCAGAGCAAAGGCTGGTGACAAGGCAGCAAGACCTCCTGCCACCGATGCTTTCAAGAACGAACGCCGATCCACTCTCCCACCTTCCTGACGCAAGTTGCTTCTCCCTGTCACTATGGTGGTTCCAGTTGGTGGAAGGTCAAGCTCCTCGCACGGCAATAAACCTTTCAAATAACGCTCGCATTTGGCGATGAAACTGCCGACACTTCCTTCAGGTTTCACGCAAGGGAGCTCTCCATGAAGTCAACCGACGGTCTTTCGCTCTCACCTCACGCGGCGGCTGCCGAGCGTCGCGGGTTCGATACGTCCCTTGGCCGCAAGCTCTGCGCCGGTGCCGAGGCAGGTTTGTTGCCGCATCTTCATGTCGTGATTGCAGAACGCGGTGGTGAGACGGTTCTGGAAAGTTATGGCAAGGGAGAGGACGAAAACTGGGGCCGTCCGATCGGTGTGGTAGCCTTCGGCCCCGAGACCCTTCACGATCTGCGTTCTATCACCAAATCCATCGTCAGCTTGCTCTATGGCATTGCGCTGGAGCGGGGCGAGGTGCCGACGCTCGATACGCCGGTCCTGGAGCTTTTTCCCGAATATGCCGACCTTGCCGCGGATCCGAAACGCATGGAGCGGACCGTGGAGCACGCCTTGACCATGTCGCTCGGCATGGAGTGGGACGAGTCCCGCCCCTATACCGATCCGGAAAACAGCGAAATCGCCATGGAAATGGCCCCGGACAGGTACCGTTACATTCTGGAGCGGCAGCTGGTGGGAGACCCCGGCACCCGATGGATCTACAGCGGCGGAGCCACCGCGCTGGTGGGCGAGATCCTGCAACGGGGAACGGGGCAGAAGCTGGCCGATTATGCAAGGGAACGCCTGTTTTCGCCACTTGGCATAAATCAGTTCGATTGGTCTATCGGCCGGGATGGGGCCTATTCGCCGGCATCCGGGCTGAGGTTGGCTGCGCCGGACCTGCTCAAGATCGGACGTCTCGTTCTTGACAACGGTATCTGGCAGGGCCGGGAGATTGTTCCCGAAGCCTGGATCCGGGCTTCACTGCAGCCAATCATCGAAACCAGCGAAGGGCCGGGATACGGCTATTTCTGGTTTTGCGGCCAGGTTCCTGTTCCGGCTCTTGGCGGCCCGACACCCTGGTTTGCCGGCTTCGGTAATGGTGGCCAGCGGCTCTGGCTGTGCCCCAAGGCAGATGTTGCGGCCGTCATCTATTCCGGCAATTACAACGACTGGTCGGCCTGGATCCCGCCGACCCGGGTCTGGAGCGAGATCATTCTGGCGAATTTACGGGAAGCGTAGCCTCGCCTTTGAACGCCTGATCCTGACACCAATACATCCTCAGGATGAGGAAGCGCGCAGCGCTGTCTCGAAGGATGGGCCCCACACGCTGAATATGCCGCCCATCCTTCGAGACGCGAGCAGGCTCGCTCCTCAGGATGAGGGGAGAGGAGGCTAGGCTAGGTTAAGTTAAGCGTGCGCGCTGGTTGCACTGATCCGCAATGCAGGGCGAATGCTTGAAGCGTTTTCACCCCTGCCGATGCGCTTCCAAGAAGTCCCGGTACCACAGGGCACTGTTCTTCAGCGTACGGACCTGGGTGCCATAATCCACGTGAACAATGCCGAAGCGCATCTTGTAGCCTTCGGCCCACTCGAAATTGTCCATCAGGCTCCAGAGGAAATAGCCCTTCACCGGAACGCCTGCCTCGCGTGCATCGGCAATGGCACCGAAATGTTTTTCCAGATAGTCGATCCGGCGTTGGTCGTTGACCACACCGTCCTGCGGCTCGTCGTTGTAACAGGCACCGTTTTCAGTGATGTAGCAGTCCGGAAGCGGGTAACGGGTGTCGAGTTCCTTCAGGAGATCCGACAGGCCCTTTTCATAGACTTCCCAGCCGATATCGGTCAGCTCCGGCCCTGGAGTTGGGGGAACCGTCTCGGCCATTGGATAGACCGCGCTGGCATTGGTGTCTGCTTTCACGCGTAGCGGCGTGTAGTAGTTCAGCCCCCACCAGTCGAGAGGCTGGTGAATGGTTTCAAGGTCACCGTCGCGAATGTCCATGTGGTCGCCAAAGGCGCTGAGCACATCCGCCGGATAACTGCCCTCGAACATCGGTTCGAAGAAAATGCCGTTGTTGAACTGGAAGGCCCGGTCTGCCGCTTGCCTATCCTGTGGTGTGTCGCTGACCGGATAGACGGAATGGGCGTTGATGACGATGCCCATCGGCAGGTTCGGCTTTACGGACCGGGCAGCCTGAACGCCCAGGCCATGTGCCAGGTTCAGCGTGTGCACACTGGCTGCGAACGCCTCGATGCTTTTTTCACCGGGAGCATGGATGCCGTAGAGATGGCTGAGATGACAGATGCACCATGGCTCGTTGATGGTCGCGAGTGCCTCCATCCGGTCGCCGAGCCGTTTGACGACAATCTCCGCATAGTCCGCAAACGCTTCTGCCGTGCTGCGGGCGGTCCAGCCGCCATCGCCCGCCAGGGTCAGCGGCAGATCCCAGTGGTACAGCGTCGGATAGACCTTCAGACCACGGGCAACCATGCCATCGATCAGCCGGTCGTAGAAGTCGAGACCCTTCTCGTTCACCGGGCCTCGGCCATCGGGAAGAATGCGCGGCCAGGCGATGGAAAATCGGTAGGCGTCGACGCCGAGTGACTTGATCAGATCCAGATCGCTTTCCCAAAGATGATAGTGGTCGCAAGCCATATCTCCGGAATGCCTCTGGTAAACGCGACCGGGCATCTTCGAAAAGGCATCCCAGATGCTGGGTTTGCGGCCATCTTCGCTGGTTGCGCCCTCGATCTGATAGGCCGCGGTTGCAACACCGAACAGAAAATCGCCGGGAAAACGGAGCGCAAGGTCTTTGGGAAGTGCCATGGGAACTCATCTGGAGTGGAAACGCGAATGCGATGGTCATAGTTTCCAAAGCGCTTTGGATCAAGTGATTTCGCCTTGCGTTCTGGGTATTCTCCGCAGCCAATGTGTCAGGTCCGGTGCGCGTGAAGTGTCATCAGCCAGCGCCAGAAGGGGAGTGCAGGTTCAAAGAGCCTTGCAATCGCTTCGTGGCCGTTTGCCCCCTGAAGCGACCCGATGTCGCTGACGTCTCGCCAAACGGCGAGGCCCTTGTGCCGGGCGAGACCACTGCGCGGGTGGTCCGCGGGAAAGCCGCGAGGAACCTTGGCAAGATCTGGGGCGGACATTTCAAACCCGGCAGCCGTCATATGGGCGATCAGATCTCCAATGTCCTCGCCGTTGTCCGTCTCGAGTGTCTGGAGAAACGATCCGAGCACCGGTTTTGAAAACCGCATGCACCCTGCGCCGGTGCGCACATGATCAGCTTCCACGGACAGGAAGAAGCTGGGCGGTTGCGCGTCCTTGCCCTGGAAAGCGGTGTCCTGCGGCCAGAAGGCCATGCGGACGTGGGTGTTATAGGGTGTCTTGTCCCTGGTAAAGCGTAGGTCCCTGTTGATGCGAAATTGCTTCGAGGTGAGGTCGTGTCCGCAAAGCCGCGAGAGCGTTTCGGCAAGCCTGCCGCGAACCGCGTCGGCCGGATCCCTGACGAAGCGCTGGTAATCGGCCTTGTGCGCTTCAAACCAGTCCCTGGTGTTGTTGGCGGCAAGCTGTTCCAGAAAACGGAAGGTTTCTGGCTGAAAACCGGAGCCGTTCATTTTGCCGTCTTTCCGGTTTTCGGCTTCTTGGGCCTGGCAGTCTTGGGCGGCAGTGCGCCGACATAGGATCTGGCCATATCGATCCAGCTCTTCAGGTCTTCGTCGCTTTCGATCCCCTCCGGCTCGACCCGGATAAAGCCGGGCATGGGCCGGCCACCCATGTTGCAGACAGAGGCAAAGGGCCTTGCTACCGCCTCTTCCTGCTGTGCGGTTCCCACACGTGCCATCAGCCCGCGTTTGGAGGCGCAGACCAGCATGTTGCCGTGGACCATGAAGCAGGTGGAGCCGAACATGCGCCTTTGCTCGACATTTTCATCCGGGATCAACGCGCGGGTGCGTTCGATCAAGACGGTTTCCATCAGGTCGGACATTCCGGAAATCTCCTTGTCGTGGCGGTCCAGTTTCAAGGACGTGCCAAGGGGCGCTTATCCGACAGCCTGGCAAGAAAAATGTCTGCGATTTTTCCTGGCTCGCGTTTCCATGCTAGGAGGCGTTTGAGGAATTGAAAACCGGATTCGGAGATGGCTTTGCCGGAACTTGTCTTGATTGCCGCGGTGGCACGAAACGGGATTATCGGGTCCGATAATGACATGCCCTGGCGGTTGCCGTCGGATCTGAAGTATTTCAAGCGACTGACGCTTGGAAAGCCGGTGATCATGGGGCGCAAGACGTTTCTGTCGTTCGGCGGCAAGCCCTTGCCGGGACGTCCGCATGTGATTGTTTCCAGGGATCCGGAATATGCGCCGGAAGGTGCGGAAGCTGCGACGTCCCTCGAAGAGGCGCTGCGACGGGGAGCGGAACTGGCAGCGGATCTTGGCGTCGACCAGGTCATGTGCATCGGCGGGGGGCAGCTTTATGCCCAGGCGATCGGCAAAGCCGACCGTCTCGAGATCACCGAGGTGGACGCGCAGCCGGCGGGAGACACCCGCTTTCCGGACATCGATCCGGCGGTGTGGCAGGAAGTCGGTCGCGAGCCGGGCCAGCGCACCGAACGCGACAGCGCAGATTTCACCTTCGTCTCCTACCGCCGCAAGGCTTGAATACCTATCGGATCCGTTGTCATGAGTTTACCCGCCAATCTGACGGCCAGATGGGCCACTTTCGATGAGCTAAGCCTCAACGACCTCTATGGAGTGCTCAAACTGCGCCAGGATATATTCATTCTGGAGCAGGCGTCTTTTTACGCCGACATCGACGGCAAGGACCAGACGGCGCTGCATTACCTCATCAAAGACGAGGAGGCCGGAGCGCTTATGGGCGCAATCCGCCTGTTCACAGAACCTCAGCAGGGCCGTGCCCGCATCGGCAGGGTGGTCATTGCCAAGGCAGGCAGGGGGAGCGGGCTCGGGCGTCTCATGATGCAGGCCGGCATCGACAAGGCGGAGGCCCTGGTTCCGGGGTGCGAGATCCACGTTTCCGCACAGGCTTACCTGGAGGCTTTCTACGGCTCCCTGGGCTTTGCGACGGTGTCTGAAGAATACATTGAGGATGGTATTCTGCATGTCGACATGATCCGTTCCGCCAACGTGAACTGAGCCCGTCTTTTCGGGGCAAATTCCGGCGGGGTGCGGCCAAATGTTCCGTCGGTCTTGACAGTCTCTCCGTTTACCACCACCTGCGGCACGGGAACACGCGGGTTTTGGGAGGTTTTTACGTGGGGCTTTCCGTTGAAAGCATACGGTAACCTCCCTATAACCAACGGTGAGTCAGAACGGGTGAAAATCCCTGTCCGGGATAACGTGCCGGACGACAAAGAAGGAAGTTTTGATGCCTTGGAGCAATCAGTCAGGTGGCGGTGGCCCCTGGAAAGGTGGCGGAAACAACGGCGGCCCTTGGGGCAGCGGCGGTGGCGGCGGCGGTAACGGCAACGGCCCGTGGGGTGGAGGCTCCAACCGTGGAGGCGGAAACCCACCCGATCTTGAAGAGCTCCTGAAACGTACCCAAGACCGCATGCGCAACGTCCTTCCGGGCGGTGGCGGCGGCGGCCTGGGTTTCATCGGCGGCGGGATCGTGGTCGGCGTGGCGCTTATCGTCTGGCTGGCTTTCGGCTTCTATGTTGTCGATGAAGGCGAGGTCGGTGTCGAATTGGTACTCGGCAAGGTCGAGGATCAGACCCCTCCTGGCCTGAACTACAACTGGCCTTATCCGATCGGTGAAGTTTACACCCCGAAAGTCGAACTGCAGCGCGAAACCACTGTTGGCACCGAAGAAAACGTCAGCAGCTCCGGCGTTGTGCGCGCACGCGACGTTCAGGAAGAAAGCCTGATGCTGACCGGCGACGAAAACATCGTCGACGTCGGTTTCAAGGTCCTGTGGCGTATCCGGAATACCAACGAGGGTATTGCCGACTTCCTGTTCAATATCCAGGATCCGGAAGCGACCGTGAAAGCCGTGGCCGAAAGCGCGATGCGTGAGGTTGTTGGCGGATCGAAGATCGACTCCATCCTGACGGAAAATCGTGTTTCCATCCAGAACGACGTTGCCAGCCTGATGCAGAAGACACTCGACAGCTATCAGTCGGGTATCGAGATCGGCGAAGTCCAGATGCAGCGCGTTGACCCGCCTGCGCAGGTTATCGACGCCTTCCGCGACGTGCAGGCCGCACGCGCCGACGAAGAGCGCATCAGCAACGAAGCCAAGGCCTACGCCAACCGGGTGGTCCCGGAAGCGCGCGGTGAAGCAGCACGCGTTCTGGAAGCGGCAAACGCCTACAAGGACCAGACCATTGCCGAGGCAACCGGTCAGTCCCAGCGTTTCACCAAGATCTACGAAGAATACAGGAAAGCACCGGACGTGACCCGTGAGCGTCTGTATCTCGAAACCCTGGAAAAAGTTTTGGGCTCGAACAACAAGATCATCATCGACAGCGACTCGACAGGCTCCGGCGTGTTGCCGTACCTGCCGCTGAATGACCTGAACGGGCGTCAGACCGCCCCTGCACAGCGCGCGGGAGGCAACTGATCATGCGTAGTGGTATTCTTGCAATCGTCCTGCTGATCGCAGCGGTCGTCGCCTATCTCTCGGTCTTCATCGTCAATCCGACCCAGCAGGCACTTGTCCTGCAGTTCGGTAAGATCGTCGAACAGCCGAAGAAGGAACCGGGTCTCTACTTCAAGATCCCGTTCGTTCAGAACGTCGTCTACTTCGACAAGCGCATCCTGAACCTGAACATGCCGCCGCTTGAGCCGATCACCTCGGACAAGAAGCGTTTGATCGTGGATGCCTTCGCGCGGTACCAGATCTCCAATCCGGTGCTGTTCTATCAGCGTGTCCAGAACATCCAGACCGCCAACCGGCGCCTGTCGACGTTCCTGCAGTCCTCGCTGCGTTCGGAAGTCGGCCGCACCAGCTTCGTGGCACTTGTTCGCGACGACCGTACCGGCGTGATGGAAAACATTCGCCGCGATATCGATGCCAATGCCGAACAGCTCGGCATCGAGGTGATCGACGTGAAGATCCGCCGTGCGGATCTGCCGGACGCCAACTCACAGGCAATCTACGCCCGTATGCAGACCGAGCGTCAGCAGGAAGCCACGGAAATCCGTGCACAGGGTGAAGAAGCTGCCCGCAGGATCCGGTCCCGTGCGGATCGCGACGCGACCGTTCTTGTTGCTGAAGCACGCCGTGACTCGGAAATCATGCGTGGTACCGGTGACGCTGAAAGAAACAGGATCTTTGCCGAGGCATTCGGTGCCGATCCGGAATTCTTCGCCTTCTACCGGTCCATGCAGGCCTATGAGGCAGGATTGCGGTCCGGCGATACCAGCCTGGTGCTGTCGCCTGATTCAAGCTTCTTCCGCTTCTTCAAGGACCCGACCGGTATCTTGCCGGCTCCGGGTGCCGATGGAAACGGTAGCCAGGGCGTATCCGACCGGAATCCGTCGCTCGCTGCACAATGAGCGAACTGGTAACGGCGCTCGGCCTGGTCCTGGTGCTTGAAGGTGTTCTCTACGCGCTTGTGCCCGGTGGCATGAAGTCCATCATGCGCAGCGCGCTGGAGACACCGGACCAGACCTTGCGGGCAACTGGCCTGATCGTGGCGGTTATCGGCGTATTTCTTGTGTGGATCATTCGCGGATAACGAAAAGTTTTCGGGCGGGAGGCGCAAAATCTTCCCGCCCGTTCTATATTCTGAACCAAGGACCGGAACAAACCCATCGACTGTCAGCATTCTGACTGCAGTCCAACCGGCTGGGATGAGGAGAAAGCCCTATGGCTCCACTAAGTATTCGCCGTCGGATGACCAGGATCGCCGCAGTCGCGGCGGGCATCGTAATCGGTGGAATGGCAGCTTTTCAGCCTATCCAGGCAGCATACGCACAAGGACCTGTGTCCGTCGCGGATCTGGCGGAAGGCCTCGCGGATGCAGTGGTGAATATTTCCACCGCTCAAACCGTGCAGGGCCGCCGTTCGGTGCCGATGCCGCAGGTTCCGGAAGGTTCGCCCTTCCAGGAGTTTTTTGAAGAATTCTTCAACCGGCAGAACCGGGACGACGACCAGCCGCGGCGGGTTCAGTCGCTGGGTTCGGGCTTCGTCATCGACGGGGAAGCCGGCATCATTATCACCAACAATCACGTTATCGAAGGGGCGGACGAAATCACCGCCAACTTCAACGACGGCACCAAGCTGAAGGCGACGCTCCTCGGCACCGACGAGAAAACCGATCTCGCAGTGCTGCAGGTGGAGCCGACCACGCCGCTGAAGGCCGTCAGTTTCGGCGATAGCGACGCTATTCGCGTCGGCGACTGGGTGATGGCGATCGGCAACCCGTTTGGTCTGGGCGGCACGGTGACCGTCGGTATCGTGTCGGCACGAAACCGCGACATCAACTCCGGTCCGTACGACAACTTCATCCAGACGGATGCCTCCATCAACCGGGGTAACTCGGGCGGACCGCTGTTCGACATGGAAGGCAACGTGATCGGCATCAACACGGCCATCATCTCGCCGTCCGGCGGCTCCATCGGCATCGGCTTTGCGATCCCGGCCAACACCGCCATGAACGTGATCGATCAGCTGCGCAAGTTCGGCGAAACCCGCCGCGGCTGGCTGGGTGTTCGCATTCAGGAAGTCACGGACGAGATTGCCGACAGCCTGGCAATGGACAAGGCCATGGGCGCGCTGGTTGCCGGTGTGACCGACGATGGTCCGGCGGCCAAGGCGAAAATCGAACCGGGTGACGTGATCATCAAGTTCGACGGCAAGGATGTCGACACGATGCGCGAACTTCCGCGCATGGTGGCGGAAACTGAAATCGGCAAGGAAGTCGAGGTCACGGTTCTGCGCAAGGGCGAGGAAGTCGCCATCAGCGTGATCCTCGAGCAGCTCGTTGAAACCGAGGTGACCGAAGCCAGCGCAACCGAGGAAGAAGAGCCTGCGGAAAAGCCGGTCGAAAAGAGCGAAGTGCTCGGCATGTCGCTTGCCGTTCTGGACGACGCCTTGCGCAAGCAGTTTTCCATCGATGAAGACGTCAGCGGTGTTGTGGTCACGGAAGTGAAGCCAGGCACATCTGCCGAGGAAAAGCGCGTGATGGCTGGCGATGTTATCAAGGAAGTCGCTCAGGAAACGGTCGAGACGCCGGAAGACGTCATGGCCGAGATCGACAAGCTGAAAAAGGACAACCGCCGCTCGGCCCTGCTTCTGCTGGCCAATCCGACGGGTGATGTCCGCTTCGTTCCGGTGCGGATCGAAGACGAGTAATCCTTCCAGACTTCGGAAGCTGAATGCAGAAGGGCGCCGTGAGGCGCCCTTTTTTTCTGCTTTCAGTCTCCTGCACGCTCTTCCTGAAGACGGCTGAAGGTCTGTCTGGAACGGGAAGGGGGATGCTTTGGAGCAAGGGGCCTATCCTTCGAGACAGCGCTCCGCGCTTCCTCAGGATGAGGTTGGTAGTGGGGTGGAGTTGGGGGCTTGGAGGATGTTGATGGCCTTGGCGAGTTGGATGTGCCGTGGGGCGAATTGACAGTGTGTGCCCTAACCATTTCGAAGAGTTTTGTATTCGGTATCCCCACATACTCTCCCTCATCCTGAGGAAGGCCGGAGGCCTGTCTCGAAGGATGGGCTGCATACTCCGTCGAAAGGTTCATTCCTTGAAAGACAGGAAGGAAGGACCGCCCGCGCGAGGCGAGGATTCGAAACCGCTCAAATCAGGATTGCCGCAGACCCGCGCCTTAACTCAGAACGAAATCGCTCTCCGCGTAGCCTTGCAGGTAGAGCAGGGCTGTGAGGTCGCCGTGGTCGATGCGGAAGTCGGCGGCGGCGGCGACTGCCGGTTTGGCCCTGTAAGCGACACCGGCTCCAGCGCGTTCGATCATGGCGAGGTCGTTTGCGCCATCTCCGACCGCAAGCGTATCTGCGAATTCCAGGCCTCGTTCCGCGACGAGATATTCCAGGCGGGTGCGTTTGGCTTCGCGTCCGAGAATCGGCTCTCCGACCTTGCCTGACAGTTTTCCGTCCACTTCCAGCAGGGTGTTGGCCTGGTTCTCGTCAAACCCGATCAGCGTCGCGACAGCAGATGTGAAATGGGTGAAGCCACCGGAAACAAGGGCGCAGTAAGCGCCGTTCGCCTTCATCGTCTGGACCAGCGTACGGCCGCCCGGCATCAGCTGGATCCGCTTGCTGAGCACCGTTTCAATGGCCGACACCGGCAATCCGGCGAGAAGGCCAACACGTTCGCGCAGGGCCGGTTCAAAATCGATCTCGCCGCGCATCGCCCGCTCGGTAATTTCCGATATGCGATCCTTGAGGCCAAGTTCAGCCGCCAGTTCGTCGATGCATTCCTGGCGGATCATGGTGGAATCCATGTCGGCGATCAGCAGGTGCTTGCGGCGGCCGGCTTCCTTCTGCACAAAGACGTCGACGGGGGCACGGCCAATCACTTCGCGCAAGATACCGTCCGCGGCACTTGCATCCAGACCCTCAAAGCGGATATCCGCTGCGACACCTGCAGAAAGACGTGTCGAGGTTCCGGTAACGCCAAGTGCGTCGGATGCTCGCCGAACCAGATCCTCGTCGACTGCAGGCGCAGCAGGAGTGGACACCAAAGTGGCAACAAAAGACATGGACGGTTCCCTGGACGACGATGACGGCACGCCCGCAACTGCAAGGCGCGCCATTCTGATAGCCGGGCCGACAGCCAGCGGCAAGTCCGCTTTGGCGTTGACGCTGGCCAAAAGGCTGAATGGAGTCATCGTGAATGCAGATTCCATGCAGCTTTACGAAGACTTGCGACTGGTGAGCGCACGCCCCAGCGTGGCGGAGGAGGCTGAAGCACCTCACAGGCTATACGGCGTGTTGCCTGCATCGACTGCCTTTTCGACCGGCGACTGGCTGCGCCTGGCGGAACGGGAACTGCAAGATGCCTGGGGAAACGGCCAGATGCCTATCCTCGTCGGTGGCACTGGCCTCTACTTCAAGGGGCTGACGGAAGGCTTTGCGGAAATGCCTGGCATTCCGGAAGAGATCCGTGCCAGGGCGAGATCCATTGCCGACACGCAAGGTGTGGAAGGTTTGAGGCAGCACCTGATTGCCGGGGGGGATCCTGAGTCTGCCGAGGCGCTGGTTGATCCGCAACGTCTTGCCCGTGCACTGGAGGTTTTGCTGGCAACCGGCCGCCCTCTGAAGGCGTGGCAACAGCACGCCCAGTCATCGCCTCTTCTCAAGCCGCAGGCGTGTCACCGGATCGTTCTGGCACCTCCGCGGCCCTGGCTGCATGAACGTATCGAGCAACGGGCCAGGTTGATGGTTTGCGAAGAAGGCTTCAATGAAGTGCGGGCGCTGCTTGAACAAGGCCTATCGGATAAGTTGCCAGCGATGAGGGCAATCGGCGTGCCGGAACTTGGCGCCTATCTTGCCGGAAAAGCCGATTATGCAGAAACCATCCACAGGCTGACTGTTGCAACGCGTCAATACGCAAAGCGTCAGGAAACCTGGTTTCGCAACCAGATGTCGGATTGGCAACGGGTTGATCCTTCAAACCTAATTGAGATGGAGGCCTTTCTCCGAACAGTTTGACGGCTCAGCGTCAACTTCTTGATGTGTGCGGTGCAGCAGTGGTGTGAGCGTAACTCTTTGGTATTGCGAATATATTTTTGTCAAAATTGATCTTATACTTTTGTCTGCCATGGCAATGGCACAATTCAGGGTTACATGGCTAACATGCGTTCGGTGGTGGGATTCGCCGCCGCTTGTAAGGCCTGAAGAAATCCTAGACTGGGAGGTCACGGTGCAGACGATCATACTCGAATGCGGTTCAGTGCGGCTCGTCCCTTTCAAGCCAACCGATATTCATCTCGTCAAAGATCTTCACTCCGATCCTTACGGCAACCGATGTACAGAATATTCCACCAATTGCACCGTCGTTGATGCGGAAGAACTGGTGCGGTCTGCTCAGCAGAACCAGGATGACCTCGGGTTTGCCAAGTGGAAGGCGGTGTCTTCCGACGGGGCATTTCTCGGCTGGGCCGGGTTTACGCCTGTCAGCGAAACTTCCGAGATCAGTCTGAACTATTGCCTGCGTCTCGACGTGCTGGATCAGGACCCGGATCTGCCCAAGCGCCTTTGTGCCGCCTTGTCAGACTGGTTCTTCGAAAACACCTATTTTTCCCATCTGGTCGCTGTCGTGCGCACCGACAACCGGACCATGCGAGAAGTGGTCAAGGGCAACGGTTTCTATCACCGCGAGAGCAAAGTTATCGAAGGCATGCAGGCGGACGTGTTTCAGCTCCTGAGCCCGTCCATGCAATCCTATCTCATGAGTGCTTAGGCATTTTCGGGGCTTACGGGACCTCGAGAAATGCGTCGGGACCGTGTCTGCCACGGTCCCTTTTTTTGAGAGTGACCCATTTGAACACACCCATTCTGACAACAGGCAGGCTGCGCCTGTTGCCTTTTTCCGAAGATGACTTCCCATTGTTGCAAGACCTTCATTCAGATCCGGAGGTCAATCGCTATCTGTCTCCGGGACCGGCGATCATGGATCCGGAGGAAGTGCGCCGGCGGCTGGCGAATTACGTCGGCGATCACCGGGTCACCGGGATGTCCAAATGGAAACTGGAGACGGTTGAGGGAGCCTTTATCGGCCGGGCGGGGTTCTCCTTCGAAAGGAACCCGGAAGGCTATGAACTTGGCTACAGCCTGAAACGGTCAGCCTGGGGGAAGGGCTATGCGAGCGAGATCGCGCGGGCTCTTGTCGGCTGGTTCTTCGACACGACACAGAACGATCACATGCTTGCCTATGCAGTTGCGGAACATAAGGCTTCGCAGCGGGTGATGCAGAAGGCAGGACTGCGTTTCTGGCGGGAAATACGAAAGCACGGATTGCATTGCCGGTTCTACCGGATCACGCGCCGGCAATATCTTCAGTCTCCGGAGTCTGGCACGGGCGGTTGATCGCCTGAGTGATTGGTCGCCATCAAACGCCGGCAGCCTGCAAGGCGGCGGGCAGGGCGGCCGCTGTCACGGCTTCGGCAAGGGCCTCATCCGACATGGCCCGTGCCGTGGTCAGTCCTCCAATCAGGAGACTGAGAAAAACCCAGGCGCGGTTCCGCCGTTCAGACGGGGTGCCTTCCTTGAGCCCCTCGGCAACGAGTGACGCTATTTCCTGCATCTTGTCATCATAGAGTTTGCGGGTCTCAGGCTTGGCCCGTGCGACATCGGGCGACAGTGCGGTCATCGCACAGCCGCAGGCGCGGTCCTGCCGATGCGCCGTGCCGAGATAATACCGTGCAAATGCCTCGACCCATTTGTCGCCGAAACGTTCCCGGTAGTCAGGAATGGTGGTGATTACTTCGTCCAGTCCCTGTTCCAGCGCAGCATGAAAGGCCCCGTCCTTTGATCCCAGGTGCGCGTAGAATGCACCCGAAGTAGCACCCGCTGCCTTTGCGATCGCGTCGACACCAACCCCGGAATATCCTTCGCTCCGGAAGGCCCTGCTTGATGCGTTGAGCAAGGCTTTTTGGGTTTCTGCCTTGCGAAGTTGTTGTTTTGCCATGCGGTTCTCTCGATTAAAGAACGATCGTTATATATTTTGTTGACTTCATAACGATCGTTACATAAATAGAGTGCGTCAGAGAATATAGCGAACGTTATATTTAATTGAGAGGAACGGAAATGCCACTTGCACTCAATTACACCCAGGGCGTGATGAGCGAAGATGCCGGTTTGAAAGCAGGCAGGAAAATCACCGAAGCCTTCCTGAAATGGCACGGGCTTGGCGGCAACAAGGTCATGACCCCCAACGTGACCATGCAGATACAGGCACTGCCGAAGAACGGGGCGCTGTCCGGCGGAGAGCCGGTGGAAGGGGCCTGGCTGGAATGCAAGACGCCAAGTTTTGCCCTGGCTGCGCGGGACGTTCAGGTCGGGTTCTTCAAGGAAGCAACAGACATCATCGCCGCGGCGGCAGAAGGTCGTTTGCCACGGGACCGCATCTATTCAAACGTGGTGCACACTGTGGACGGGACCTGGAACCTGGACGGCGAAGCCATGACCAACAGCCAGCTTTCCGAACGGATTTCGCAGGGTTGACGTCACAACACGGATTGAAAAGGGGCCGCTTCTGCGGCCCTTTTGGCGGATCCAGGGGCTTTTTGCCGGCAGGCAACGGGGGAATTCAGGAAACCGGTCCGCTCTCGAGTGAGCCGAGAAATCGCTTCAACTGGCGTGGACGGATGAAGACATGGCTCACTCCGGAGAACACCCTGATGCTTTCCAGATCACGTTCCCGCCGCGTCCGCCTGTAGTTCAGAACGAACTTGAAAAACGGCCAGTCGAAGCGCTCCAGGCAGCCGTCCGGCAATTCGCCGCTGCGGGTGCCTCCGCGGCCGAGAACGGAGCGCTTAAGCACTCTCGTCGCACAGAGAAACGTCTTAAAATCGAGATAGATGAGCGTATCAGCTGCTTTCAGGCGAAGGTCCAGGGTGCTGCCGTAGTTGCCGTCCATGATCCAGCGCGGGCGAGCGATCAGCTCTTTCATGGTGGCGCGCCAGGTTTCGGGGGAAGGGCGCTGCCAACCCGGTTGCCAGTAATGACTGTCCAGATGAATGACGGGCAGGCCGGTCAGATCGCTCAAGGTTCGGGCCGCACGGGACTTGCCGGCCCCCGGGCATCCGGCGATCACCACGCGCTTCATCTCTCCGTCTGTGCCAGGGCTTTCCACCCGTTTGTCCTCCCCGACAAAACAAAGCCTCCTGAACCTTACCGGAAAATCGGTGGTGCAGGAGGCTTTTCGTGTCAGGTCCGAAATCGGGCGATAATGCAGTCACCTTGATCCGGAGCTTTTGGTGGTTCCGGCGTTAGACGGCAGCAAGCGCGCCCGGATTGCCGGTCTGCTGGCGCAGGGCCAGCTTGTTCATGGCCGAAACATAGGCACGGGCGGAAGCGACCAGCGTGTCGGTGTCCGCTCCCTTGCCCGTGGCAATGCGGCCGCCGGCCTCCAGGCGCACGGACACTTCGGCCTGTGCGTCGGTGCCTTCTGTCACCGCATGCACCTGGTACAGCGACAGCTTGGCTTCATGCGGCACGATAGCCTTGATGGCGTTGAACGTGGCGTCGACAGGACCGTCGCCCGTGGCTTCCTTGGTGACGTGCTGGCCGTTGACGTCCATGGTCAGGATCGCCTTCTGCGGGCCACCCGTACCGGCAATTACCGTCAGCGCAATCACCTTGGTGCTTTCGCCCAGGATGCTGATTTCGTCCTCGACCAGGGCTTCAATGTCCTCGTCGTAGACGTGTTTCTTGCGGTCGGCGAGGTCCTTGAAACGGCGGAAGGCATCCTGCAGGGCATTGTCGCCCAGTTCGAAGCCCAGTTCTTTCAGCTTGTCGCGGAAGGCGTGGCGGCCGGAATGCTTGCCCATGACCAGCGAGGTGGCTTTCACGCCAACGTCTTCCGGGCGCATGATTTCATAGGTTTCGGCGTTTTTCAGCATGCCGTCCTGGTGGATGCCACTCTCGTGGGCAAAGGCGTTCTTGCCGACGATGGCCTTGTTGTACTGAACCGCGAACCCGGACGCGCCCGCCACCATCTTGGAAGCGCGAACCATGAATTTCGGGTCGATCTGGGTCATGTAGGGCAGGACGTCGCTGCGGGTGCGGATCGCCATGACGATCTCTTCCAGGGCAGCATTGCCGGCGCGTTCGCCCAGGCCGTTGATGGTGCATTCGATCTGGCGGGCACCGCCGGCGACACCGGCCAGCGAGTTGGCAACGGCCAGGCCCAGGTCGTTGTGGCAGTGGACCGAGAAGATCGCCTGGTCGGCATTCGGCACGCGCTCACGGATCTGCTCGAACATGGACTTGTATTCGTCCGGGGTGGCGTAGCCGACCGTATCCGGCAGGTTGATGGTGGTGGCACCGCACTTGATTGCGGCTTCCACGCAGCGGCACAGGTATTCGATCGGCGTGCGCGTTGCGTCCATTGCGGACCATTCGACATCGTCGATCAGGTTGCGCGACCGTGTCACCGTGTCGGTGATGATTTCCAGCACCTGTTCTTCGGTCTTGTTCATCTGGAATTTCAGATGGATCGGCGAAGTGGAAACGAAGGTGTGGATGCGGCCCTTGCCGGCGTGTTTCACGGCTTCGCCGCAGCGGTCGATATCAGCGTGGATGGCGCGGGCCAGACCGGCAATGACCGAGTTTTTCGAGCGCTTGGCAATTTCGCTGACGGCTTCAAAATCGCCGTTCGAGGCAATCGGAAAACCGGCTTCGATGATGTCGACACCCATGTCGTCGAGAATTTCCGCGATCTGCAGCTTTTCTTCCAACGTCATGGAGGCGCCGGGCGATTGTTCGCCGTCGCGCAATGTGGTGTCGAAGATCCGGACCTGGTCCTTCTCGGAAGTGGCAGTCATGTCGTTTCGTCCCTGGCTTGGATCGGGCCTTAGGTCGCTCGGGTAAGGAAAGGCGTGGCGCGATCCGATGGTCGTGATGCGGTTTTTTGAAAACTCTCCCCTAAGTGCCCGTTCCGCCTAAAGACAAGCGAAGCAGCCGACGCTCAGGGGCATCTAAGAAGGAGGAGATCGCCAAGTAGAATGAGGCCGCCGCGCTGAGCCAGCGCGTTGCGAGAAGATCCAGAAATGTCGCGAACCGCGATCATGGGTCTGTCTTGGCCTTTGGTCGTCTTTTCAACTGGTCCGCCAAGCGTGGCGCAAAAGCGTGACCTGACGGTTAATGGGGACTGTTCATAAGTCAGGATGAACCATGATGCAACCAGCTTTTCCGAAGCTTGCACATTTGGAGCCCCCTTGGCCTGGCGTTTCAGGGATCGGCGATAGCTTGCGCAAACAAGATCTGAGCCGCTGCAAAGGCAGGAGGCAAAGGCATTGTGCCCAAAGCGGTTCCTCTCCCGCCGCGTTGATCGCACCCAATCCAGGGCGATTGCCGGCGTCTGTGGTAGACGTCTTGCGGACTGACCGCCTTAGCCGTTTTTGGCCAGGGGAATGGGCTCGTCGGCAAACCTGGCCTGGATCTCCTCCACTTCCTTCTTCTTGCTCAGAAAGGCGGCAATGCACTCCGGGTCGAAGTCGCTGCCTGATTTTTCTTCCAGAAAGCTGAAGGCCCGTTCGTTGGTCCACGCGGACTTGTAGGGGCGTTCCGTCGTCAGCGCGTCGAAGACGTCGGCAACGGCCGCTATCCGGCCGACAAGTGGAATTTCTTCTCCACGCAGGCCATTGGGGTAACCGCTGCCGTCCCAGCGTTCGTGGTGTGTCGCGGCAATCTGGGTCGCGACCTGCAGCAGCCGGCAGCTGGAGCCCTTGAGGATGCCGGCTCCGATTTCCGTGTGCCGGTTGATTTCCTCGCGTTCTTCCGGGGTGAGGGGACCGCGTTTCAGCATGATCCTGTCCGGAATGCCAACCTTGCCGATGTCGTGCATTGGTGCGGCCATCTTGAGGTCTCGCCGGAACTCCATGCTCATGCCGAGTTCTTCGGCAATCAACTCGCAGAAGTTCGCCATGCGAAGGGTATGCATGGCCGTGTCGAGGTCCTTGTATTCGGAAGCAAGGATCAGCCGGTGAACGATTTCCTCGCCGCGCTTCCTGAGTTCGGTCGTTGCCCTGTCGACTTCCTCTTTCAGCCATTCCGCCCGGGTGGCGAGTTTGCGCTGTGCCTCGGCCAGCTTGGTCAGGTTCCGGACACGGGCCTTGAATTCCACCACCTCGAGCGGCTTGTTCAGAAAATCGACAGCACCGGAGGTCAGGGCCTCGATGCGCGTGTCCCGGTCCTTGTCTGCCGTGACGATCACCATCGGCTTGTCAGTATGGGCGGGGTGTTGATGAATTTCCTTGATCAGCTCGATGCCGTTGAGGCCCGGCAATTGATAGTCGACGATCGCCACATCGAATTCGACCTTGTCGAGCGCCGCGATCAGGTCGATGGGATGGGAAAAGCTGACTGCGTGGCATCCGGGGATGCGCTCCACAAGCCGTTCCATGATCATGCGGTTGGTGGGATCGTCTTCGACCAGCAGGATGCGGAAATCGGTGTCGGCAAGCGGTGTGTCGGTCATATCGCAATCTTCCGGTATCTGTTTTTTGCTTTTTCCAGCTCCACCGTCAGGAGTGTCACCTGGTTGGAGGTTTCGATGCTGGTGCGAAGTGCGTCCGCAGTTTTTGAGAGGGTCGTAAATCCGAGATTGTCCGCCGCACCTTTCAGTGTGTGCAGCAGCCGGTCGTAGCTTTCCCCATCACCCGAGCTTGCTGCCTCGGTGACTTGCACAACGAGAGTGTCGGCATTTTCAAAGAAGGCATTCACCAGAGAATGGAAGACCTCCTCGCCAAGTTCCTCCCGCAGTTCAGCTCGTCTGGCATCCCCTTTCTCTTCTCCGGCAAGGCGAACCACGTTGGCGTTTGGTGTCGCTGCGTCGGATTGAGCCGCATGCCTCTGTTCCGTCGGTTCCGGAGAACCTGGGGATGTCGGCAGGTCGGTGATGCCTTCTGCTGAAGTGTCCGAAGGACCATATTCACGCAGGATGGTCGCAAGCCTCTGGAAGGTGACGGGCTTGGACTCGAAGGCATTCATGCCCGCGTCCAGGCAGTCCTGGCGGTGCCGGTCGGAAGCATTTGCCGTCATTGCAACGATGGGCAGCTTGTCGAATGGAGCGCCGATGTTCCGTATCAGCCGTGTTGCCGCGATCCCGTCGAGATCAGGCATCTGCACGTCCATCAGTACGAGATCGAAAGTGGCGTCCTGCACATGTTTGATCGCCTCTCTGCCGTCGCTGGCAACGATAACTTCCTGACCCAGTCTCTCCAGCAACTTCGTTGCGACACGCTGGTTTATGACGTTGTCTTCCACGAGCAGGATACGCAGACGGGGGATCAATGCAGTTGGGGTCGAACCGCTATCCAAACCGGTGAGATTCGCAGCAGGGGCATGTGCCAGTTGAACCGGCAAGGTGAAGCTGAAGGTCGCGCCTTCGCCAGGAATACTGAACACACCTATCGATCCACCCATCGCCTCGACGATCTGTTTGCAGATGGCAAGGCCGAGGCCCGTGCCGCCAAAGCGCCGGCTGATCGAGGAATCGACCTGGTGGAATGCGGTAAAGAGCTGCTTTTGTGCCTCTTCGGCAATGCCGATACCGGAATCCTTGACGCTGATCTTGAGTTCCAGGGTCTCGGCGACAACTTTTCCGGCAACCACATCGACGTGGATTGAGCCGTTTTCAGTGAATTTCACGGCATTGGACAGCAGGTTGAGCAGGACGCGCTTCAGCCGGGTGGGGTCGCTCTTGATGAAAGCTTTTTCAAGTGTCGGGTCGATATTTAGCTTGAGCTCGTCATTCTGCTCGAGCGCCTTGCCTTCCACGACAGCTGCCGCCTCTTGCACCAGTTCGTCGAGCCGGAAGCCAATCTGTTCGGTCTCAAGGGATCCGTATTCGATCTTCGCAAAGTCGAGGATCTCGTTGATCATCTCCAGCAGTGTATTGCCGGAACTCGTGATGGTGCGGACGTAGCCGGTTTCTTCTTCCGGAAGCTGCTTTTGTGCCAGAAGTTCGGCCATGCCGAGAATGCCGTTCAGCGGGGTGCGGATTTCGTGTCCGATCGTGGCCAGAAACTCCGACTTGGCCTTGTTGCCGGCTTCTGCTGCTTCATAGGCCTTTTCGAATTCGGCTGCGGCCCTGTTCATCCCTTCTCGCGTCTGTTTCACGATGCGGACCTGCAGAAGCATATGCAGGGCGAGAAAGAGTGCGGCGACGACAATCGCGAACATGAAGAGGAAGGCCAGCATCTGTACATGGAAGACGTCGTTGCGGGCTTCGGCGCGCGCTTCTGAAATCGTCGCGTTCGTGCGGACAAGAAATTCGTTCGTGGCGCTACGAATTTTTCCGAGCGTTTCTTCGACAGGCGCAAAGTCGATGTCGGTGTAATTCTTTTTCGCTGCGATTTCGTTGAAGACAGGTTCGATGGCCAGGATCTTGGTCTGAATGGTCGTGATCCTGGATCTGAAGTTCGGACTTTGCTCGAAGAAGACGTTGTATTTGGAGTTGGCGAGGACCGAGAGACGCGAATAGAGGATGTCGTAACGCGTTACGAGATCTCGCGGTGCTACGGCTTCCTGCGCCGCTTCGACACCTGCCTCGCCGATACGATATTTGACGTGTTGCACCAGCTCGTAGACGGCACGTGTTTCGCGGTCGAGCTGATAGACAGCCCAGATTGCGTCTTCGCGGATAGCGTCATGCAACTGGCCTTCACGTTTGACCAGCATTGAAAAGATGGCAAGGACCGTACAGACAAGAAAGATCTGGACGACGAGAACGGATTTCGTCGCCCTTGCAGCCTGTTCAACGGCCTTGCCGCCTATTTCGAGCTGGTTTTTCACTCTACCACTTCAACTTCACGGATTTGCCAGACCGAACGGGAAAAGTATTTCTCGTTGAAGAGTTCCGGGTTCGTGTCGAAAGGGTAGACCAGGAACAGGGGGCCCTTGTCGCGAACGGACATGTAGTCGCCGTTCATTTTGGTCGCCAGCATCGTGTCGAAGTTCTCGGCATCTTCTACCGGCACTTCTGCACTGTAGTCGTTGAGAGCCTTGACGATCAGTTTGGAACCGCGTGCGCCAACTTCCTCCAGCACTGCGCGCAGCTGAGGGCCGGAAAAGGCAGTGGTGCCTTCAGTCCAGGGAGTCTCGAGCGTCTTGGAGATTTCTGTAAGGCCTTCCAGCATCTTCATGTCAAATTCGGCGCTGTCACCTTTGTTGGTGTTCTTGATGTTTCCGGTCACAACGAGGACGACATCACCTGTTGGTGCCGGAAGGTTGGCAGCCTGAACGGCAGAGCTGATCATCAGTGCCCCAGCCAGGAGGCTCAGTAAGGTTTTCATGGCGTTTCCCTGTTTACTTGTGCGTTACTGTAATTTTTGACAGTAAACTTGTTTTCATTAGTTCCTCTGCGGAACTTGGATACACCAAGAGCCTTTAATCAAATGCAAATTAAATGGGCAAACATCTGGTTAATTTCATCAAGTAAATTAAATATTTTTGTCATTTATGTATTTTAAATCAATATCTTAAAAGGTTGCGATGTGATGAATTTATTTAATTCGAGTACGAGGAAATGACGCAGTGATGGCTCGCTGCAAGCAGGTAAAGTATTGCGATTTTTTACTATCCAATGGCAATGCGCGTTTAAGCGGCTAGGCCTCATTCGGATGCGAGGAAATGGCGCTCCAGAAGCGACGATCCGAGCGGCGCTTCAGCAGGATTGCGCCGAAACGCTGCCGTTGGGCAAATAGTCGCCCATGGGTGTCGGAGAGGCCGGCAACCGGCAACGGCCGGCGCCGGAGCTAGCGTTGGTGTCCTGCTTCTTATCCGTTCCTGGGGACGACGAGATCAGCCAGTCGGCCAAAGCAGCCGTTCCAGCCGCCGCCGACACCGCGGCGGGCATCTTCGGTCTTGATGGCCTCGTGACGTAACTTGACCTCCGTCGCCTTGCCGACTTCGGTAAAGGTAACGGATACCCTTGAAGTGTCTGTCGCTTCCCGTGTGCCGTCGGCATATTCCTGAACATGGCGCCAGGAAAACTCAAGACGATTCGGCGCTTCGATGGCCAGATATTCGCCTTCAAAGTGGATCTGCTTTTCTGGGGTTTTCTCGATGACGAAACACCAGCGCCCACCAACCTGAAGATCGATCTCCGCCGAAACCAGCGCACCGGACTTGGGTACGAACCAGCAACGTACCTCATCGGGTTCGGTAAAGGCGCGGAAGACCCGCCCCGGGTCGGCCCGGAACAGGCCTTCCACGAGCACCGGCTCCTGGCCGGGATTGGATTTCAGGAACGCTTCGGGCTGCTGTTGTATGGTCATTTTTCGCTATCCTTGGCGAGGTGACGGGCAAGAGCATCGAAACGGTCGATCCAGAACGCTTCATATTTGCTCAGCCAGTCCACGGCTTCCTTGATTGGTGCGCCGCGCAGCCGGCAATGGCGGGTACGTCCGCGTTTTTCGATATCCACCAGCCCGGCATCCGAGAGCACCCGCAGGTGTTTGGAAACCGCTGTCAACGACATGTCGAACGGTTCGGCGAGGTCCGAAAGCGATGTCTCACCGTCGGCAAGCCTGGCTACGATCGCACGGCGTGTGCCGTCGCTAAGGGCGGCGAAGGTGGCATCGAGTTGAGGCATTTCAGCTGCATTCATAAAGTGAACCTTTTGGTTGACTATCACCTGACTTCATTATAGTCAACTAAATGGTTGAGTAAATGGGTGGCGCGCGACACCGGCTCAATTTTCCCATGGTCGCGCAGCACAGGTTTCCGGCCGAACCTGGAGCTGAGGACCGGACTTAAGAAAGTGGAGAGACGGACATGAAACTGTTCACAGCAGACATTTCGCCCAATTGCCGCCGTGTCGAGGCGGTGCTGCATCATCTCGGACTGTTCGATGAGGTCGAGGTTCACAGGTTGAACATGATGGCGGGTGAGCATCACCGGGATGACCTGAAGGCCGCCAATCCCAACTTGAAGGTTCCGACGCTCGTGGTGGGTGACATGAACCTGTGGGAAGCCAACCCGACCATGATCTACCTGAGTGACCGGGCAGGAGCCGAAGCGTTTTGCCCGACGGATGCCAAATCGCGCTTTGAGATCCTGCGCTGGATGTCCTGGGAGGTGCAGCATTACAACCAGGTCGCAAGGGACATTGCCTGGGAAACGATGGTCAAGCCGCTTTTCGGTCTGGGGGAACCGGACGAAGCCAGGATTGAAGCGGCAAGCGAAAACTTCCATCGCTTCGCTGCAGTTCTCGACACCCGCCTGGAGGGGCGGGCCTACATGCTTGGGGACAGGGTGACCGTAACCGATTTTGCGGTCGGTGCCTTGTCGGCGTTGGCGTTGAACCCGCAGTCACGTATGCCGCTGGAAGGCTATGCCAACATCATTGCCTGGTATCAGCGGCTGGAAGCAGTGCCGAGCTGGGCCGTGACGGCGCCTGCACGCCTGATGGAAGCTGCCGAATAGGCCAATGCAAGCGGCGGCCGGGATCCGGCCGCCGCGGCACACTGCTGATTTGGGGTGTCAGAGGTTCTGACCGCCCGAGACTTCAATGCGCTGGCCGGTCATCCAGCCGGTATTGCCGCTCAAAAGCGCGGTGATGGCTCCGCCAATGTCATCCGGAAGGCCGGCACGGCCCATGGCTGTCATGGAGGCGACCACCTTGTTGAGTTCCGGATTGTCACGCACGGCACCGCCACCGAAATCCGTTTCGATGGCACCAGGCGCCAGCGTGTTGACGGCGATGTGACGAGGTCCCAGTTCCTTGGCCAGATAGCGGGTCAGAACTTCAATCGCGCCTTTCATCGTTGCGTAGGCGGAATAGCCGGGCAGGGAGAACCGGGCAAGGCCGGACGATACGTTCAGAATGCGGCCGCCATCCGCGATCAGCGGCAGCAACTGCTGGGTCAGGAAAAAGACTCCCTTCACGTGAACATTCATCAACTGGTCGAAATCGGTCTCAGTCGTCTCGGCGAAGGGCTTGTGAATGCCCGTGCCGGCGTTGTTGACCAGGAAATCGAAACTGTCACGCTGCCAGGTCTGCTGTAGCACGGTTTTCAATGCGTCCGTGAATGCGGGGAAGCCGGACGTGTCGGCAGTATCGAGCTGCAGGGCAACAGCTTTTGCCCCCAGCGCTTCCACTTCGGCAACGACCTGTTCGGCCTCTTCCTTGCTGGTCCTGTATGTCAGGACCGTGTCGATACCGTTCTTGGCAAGATGAAGAACAGTGTTGCGGCCAAGGCCGCGGCTGCCGCCGGTGATGAGGGCGATCTTGGGGGAGGTGGTCATGTTATTGGCTCCAGTGTTGTGGGGCGTGATGGCGATGACCATGAGATAGTCCGTAGCGAGATGTGTTGTGTGCCGGTTTCTCCAGAAGACTTGCCTGATCCTACAAATCAGGCAACCTGCATGCTTGCCATCACCAACCGGCGGGCGTATCGCTGGGTTCTTGACGGAGGGAACCATGCAGGCAGACGAGCTTATCCGGAAAGTTGTTGCATTTGCTGATGATCATGGCGCGGGTGGCGATCCTTTTCCTGTTGGTACTGGTGGCATGACGCTGGTGCGTCAACGCCGGCCAACCCTGATCTATCCGATCGTCTACCAACCGATTTTCTGCCTGGTTCTCCAGGGAGAGAAGCAGACATATCTCGGATCGAATACCGTCCGGTTCGGTGCCATGCAGTCACTGATTGTCGGGCTGGATCTGCCCGCGCAGGCACGGGTCGTGCGTGCGAGCCAGGCCGAGCCGTATGTTGCGCTCGCCATTCCACTGGACATGGCTCTGATCCGCGAACTTGCTTCGGAGCTGGACCGGCCGGGTAAAACATCTATTGCTGCACGCGCCGTGGCAAGCGGCAGGGCAGACGCGGCAATCGTCGATGCGATGCGGCGCCTGTTCGAACTTGCGGAGATGCCGGAGGCAGGCAAGGTGTTGCTGCCGTTGATCCTGCGAGAGATCCATTACTGGCTGCTGACGGCAGAACATGGCGCGATCCTGCGTCAGATTTCAGAGCAGGACAGTCACGCGGCGCGCATCGCCAAGGTCATTGCCGGTATTCGCCGGGACATTGCGGCGTCCTTGCGGGTGGACGATCTTGCCGGCGAGGCAGGCATGAGCGTGTCTGCCTTCCATGCGCACTTCAAGGATATTACCGGCACCAGTCCGCTGCAGTTTCAAAAGCAGTTGCGGCTGATGGAGGCGCGCCGGCTGCTGCAGGCCGAAAAACTGTCCGTCTCGCGCGCCGCGTTCCAGGTGGGTTACGAAAGCGCGACCCAGTTCAGCCGAGAGTACGCCCGGCATTTCGGTCTGCCGCCACGCGCCGACAAGGCGAACGACCCTGCCCAGGCGGCCTTCTGACCGTCCGGGCAGCGTCTGATTTGATTAGAGGAACAGTTCGCCCCGAGCGACAAGCGTCGCCTGACCGCCGATCCTGACCGCATGCATCTTGCCGCCCTCGATGTCGATTTCCAAGTCGATCAGGGATGGCCGTCCCATCTCGAAACCCTGCTCGATGCGGATATGGTGCGTGCCGTTGGGAAGGTCGTCGTAATAGTCGACGACACCTGCGAAAGCCGCTGCGGCAGAACCTGTCGCGGGATCTTCGGGAATGCCCATGTCGGGCGCAAACAGGCGGGCGTGGAAAGCGCTGTCATGGGAGCGGGTTTCGCGGCAATAGACATAAGCGTCCGTATTGCCGTTCTTGCCGAAGCCCGCGTTCCACATGGCCGGTACCGGTTTGGCGCGCGCCAAGGCATCCAGATCGCGCACCGGCACGAAGGTGAACGGAGGGCCCACGCGGAAGCGGGAGGGGCCATGGTTCTCGAACCCGATGTCACTCGGCTCCAGGTTGAGCGCGGCGGCGATCAGTTCGACGTTGTGGGTCGGTCCGGCGGGTTCCGGCAGGCTGGGAACGTCGAACTCGGCAAAGGCGGCGGCGTGCTCGCGCAGGATGACCGCGCAGCGAACGGTGCCGATCTGCTGCTTCAGAACAACAACGGCATCCTGCTCGCCCGAAATATCACCGAAGCGTTCCGTTGCCAGAAGGATGGCGGTACCGACGGTCGGGTGTCCGGCGAACGGCAATTCCATCTTGGGAGTGAAGATCCGTATGGTGGCAGAATGCCCGGGCTTTTCGGGCGGGAAGACAAAGACCGTTTCGGAAAGATTGAACTCACCGGCGATCTTCTGCATCTGCTCGTCGCTCAGCCCCTCGGAGTCCAGAACCACCGCCAGGGGGTTCCCGGCAAGGCTCGTGTTCGTGAAGACATCCAGGATCGCGTAGCGGCGGCTCATACTTCTCTTCTCCCTGTCGCCGCCTGCCGGCCTTCAAACGAAGTCAGGCGAGGGGCTCAAACGTTGTAAAACAACCAACCTGTCCGCATCGGACGGCCCGCGCAAACCACGGTGCCGGCTTCAAAGGTGAGCGGACTTTTGCATTTTCAGGCAAGTCCTGCCAGTGCTTAGTGCGCATTCTTGGTGAACAAAATATTGCCGTTCCCGGCCGTCTCGCCGAGTGCCCTTCATGGCAGCAGATATTTGCCGAGCGAACGGGCGTAAGGCACGATGGCACTGTCCTCAAGGTCCGCGCGCGTGCGAATGATGCGCATATCGGCAAGCTCCTGTTCTTCCGACGCCTCTGAAAAACGCAGGATCTCCGTGCGCAACTCTTCCGCAGGGCGGGGGACATCCATCACCTGGCCGATGGAAATCCGCCAGCCGTCGAATGTCACCAGCAGCTCGGCAGGCTGGACGTCGTCTCGTTTGAGGCCTGTTTCCTCTTCAAGTTCCCGGTAGATCGCCCCGACAACGTCGACCTTGCCATCTTCGGTCAGGTCGGTCGGGTCGAGATTGCCTCCGGGAGGGTAGATCATGCCCGCCGTGGCGGTCTTTCGAGACATGACACCATAGAGCAGTGCGCCCTCGGCGGACCTCAGGATGGCGGAGCCGAAGAGATTGAACGAGCTTGCATCGGGCGCACCCCAGTCGCGCCACGCCAGGAAAGCGGCAAAGGAACACTCCGCGCAGGTGCCGTTAAAGGTGCCATCCTTGAACTCGAACCCGGTCAACTTCATGGTTCGGCCATTCCAAAGCATGGGAATGCGCTTCCTGGCTTCCTCGAAATACGCATCGATCGCATCTGCATGCTTCGTTTCGAAAGCCCAGGGTTTGTCCGAAACCTCGATGTTCAGCGCTTCCACCCGGTAGACCGCAGGTGCCAGCGGTTTTTCCATCAGGGGGATTTCCCCGCCGGGCGACATCTCGCTTGGTCGTGTCGCCATCGTCCGAAACCCGCGCTTTTCGTAAAAGGGGCCCGCGTTGGCGTCGCTTTCCAGATAAAGCCGGCTCAATCCCTGTCGGTGGGCATGATCCTCCGCGCGCTTCAGCAGAAGGTCGCCAATGCCCTGACGCTGGGCTTCAGGGGCAACGAACAGGAAATCGACAAGCAGCGTATCTTCGCTTTGGGGCGAGAGCCCGGAAAAGGCTATGGGCTGACCGTCCCGCTCTGCAACAGTGAGCGTCAGCGACTGGATGGTTGCCTCGGAAATTCGCCAGTAGTCGCGAAACTCTGCCATCTTGTCCTCCGGATAGCCCCAGGAGGCCTTGGCGCGATGGAGGATATCGGTGAGAGCAGGGGCGTCGGCCTCTGTGGCCGGGCGGAGTTTCAATGGCATGGGCTGTCCAGATCGATTGTATCCCGGACAGCCCTAGCCAGACTTTGTGAAAGTTACAAGGCAGCAGGTTCTTTTCAGCCCTACCGGATAAATGTGCCGTTCTGCAGTTCGGTTACCGCCTGGATCAGCTCCTGGCGGGTGTTCATCACGATGGGGCCGTGCCAGGCCACGGGTTCCTTGATCGGTGCGCCGGAGACCAAAAGGAAACGGATGCCTTCCTCGCCTGCGTGAACGACGATCTCGTCACCGGAGCCGAAGATCACCAGAGAACGGTTGCCGGTCTCGTCACGGATCTTCAGTTCCTCTCCGCCGAATTCCTTTTCCGTCAGAACCCCGAACGGGTCGGATGCTCCTTCGAACGTGCCGGAGCCTTCGAAAATGTAGGCAAAGGTCTGCTTGTAGGTGTCGACCTTGAAGCGTTTCTTGTGACCTGCCGGCACATGGATGTCGAGATATTGCGGATCCGCGGCAATGCCGTCGACCGGGCCGCGCTTGCCCCAGAACTCGCCACAGATGATCCGTGCGGAAGTGCCGTCGTCATCGGTCACAACCGGGATCTCGTTCGACGCGACATCCTGGTAGCGCGGAGCGGTCATCTTCAGCGAGGACGGCAGGTTCGCCCAGAGCTGGAAACCGTGCATGCGGCCATTGGCGTCGCCCTTGGGCATCTCCTGATGCATGATCCCACGCCCTGCTGTCATCCACTGGACGTCGCCCGCACCCAGGTTGCCGCTGTTGCCCAGGCTGTCACCGTGTTCAACGGTGCCGGCCAGCACGTAGGTAATGGTTTCGATGCCGCGATGGGGATGCCAGGGAAAGCCCTTCAGATAGTCCTCGGGACGTTCGTTGCGGAAATCGTCCAGCAGCAGGAAAGGATCCAGCATTTCCGGATCCTGAAATCCGAACGCTCGCTCCAGCCGGACGCCGGCGCCTTCCATGGTTGATTGTGTGCTGCCGATGTGGGTTACGGGGCGGATGGACATGACTTGGTTCCTGATGCGGATTTACTTTGAGGGAAAGATAGCGGCTCGCAGGGCAAAACCTAGTCTTGGCTCTGCAGACGCAGTGTTTCGAAAGACGAAACAGTGATGTCGTCATCCGGATAAGGCCCGACCGGACGGTGGCTTACGGCCAAAGGGTTGCATCTTGCGGACGGTCCGCCCACATGCAAGTGTGCACGCCTGTTTGGCCGTCTGGTCAAATCCCCAATTCCGAACCGGTTGAAACGATGGCCCCGATACTTTCCGTACGCGACCTGGAAAAAACCTATGAAGGTGGCTTCCAGGCTCTCAAATCCGTGTCTCTGGATATCCAGCAAGGAGAGGTGTTTGCGTTGCTCGGGCCGAATGGCGCCGGGAAGACGACATTGATCAGCACGATTTGCGGCCTGGTGCGGCCGACCTCCGGCAGTATTCACGTGTGCGGCCATGACGCCTTGAGCGAGTACCGCGCTGCCCGGCAGATGATCGGTCTGGTACCTCAGGAAATGCCGACGGCGCCTTTCGAAATGGTCGGTGATACCGTCGCCTTCAGCCGCGGCCTGTTCGGCATGAAACCCGATCCGGCACGGATCGAGAGCATTCTCAAGGACCTGACGCTCTGGGAAAAGCGCAACAACCCCATCATGGCCCTGTCCGGGGGCATGAAACGCCGCCTGCTGGTCGCCAAGGCGCTGGCGCACGAGCCGAAGATCCTGTTCCTGGACGAGCCGACAGCCGGTGTGGATGTGGAACTAAGGCACGACATGTGGCGCATCGTTGGGGAGCTCAAGCAGAAGGGCGTCACCATCATCCTGACCACCCACTACATCGAGGAGGCCGAAGAAATGGCCGATCGTGTCGGGGTGATCAACAATGGTGAGATCATCCTCGTGGAAGAGAAGGCAGAGCTCATGCGCAAGCTCGGGCGCAAGTTGCTGTCGCTCAGCTTGACGGAGCCACTCATCGAGATTCCCGGCAGTCTTGCCCGCTACGATCTGAAGCTCGAGGATGACGGCCGCAGCCTGGTCTACACCTACGATACCCAGGCTGACCGGACTGGCATCACATCGCTTCTGACCGATCTCTCCCAGTCCGGCGTGCGTTTTCACGATCTGCAGACGGATCAGTCGTCGCTCGAGGACATCTTCGTCGGTCTGGTCAGTCAGGGATGAGGCGGCGATGGACACCGGTTTCACCATTCGCAAGGCGACACTGAACGACTGCACGGCACTGACGGACCTGTGCATGCGCTCCAAGCAGTCGAACGGCTATGACGACGCTTTCATGGCCATGTGCGCCGAAGAACTCAAGGTCCGCGACAGCTGGATCGAGGAGCACGATTTCTGGCTGGCGCAGGACGCAGACGGTGAGCCGGTCGGCTGTATCCGGCTGTCCATGGAAGACGACGGCGAAACAGGGGAACTGGAGACCTGTTTTGTCGACCCTGCCTGGCAGGGACGCCGCGTCGGCCGGGCGCTGTTCGAAGCGCTTCACGAAAGAGCGCGGAGCCTTGGTCTGGTGAGGATCGGTCTCGATGCGGATCCTTTTGCAGAACCTTTCTATGCCCGCATGGGCTTCAAGACCATTGGCCGGTCTCCATCCGGCTCGATCCCGGGGCGCACGTTGCCCCGAATGGAACTCATTCTGATTTCGGGGCAGCAGGGCACATGAATTTCGAAGCGATCAAAGTCATCTACCTGGCCGAAATGGCCCGCACCCGCCGCACGATCATGCAGAGCATCATCTCGCCGGTGATTTCCACGGTGCTCTATTTCGTTGTCTTCGGGGCAGCCATCGGCTCTCGGATCTCCGAGGTCGACGGTGTCAGCTACGGCGCCTTCATCGTGCCCGGGCTGATCATGCTGTCCCTGATGACACAGAGCCTCTCCAACGCCTCCTTCGGCATCTATTTCCCGCGGTTTACGGGCACGATCTTCGAGGTGCTGTCGGCGCCCGTGTCGTTCCTGGAAATCACCGTTGCCTATGTCGGGGCGGCGGCTACGAAGTCGATCCTGGTCGGGTTGATCATCCTGATAACGGCGAGTTTCTTCGTTCCGCTGGAAATCCAGCACCCGGTCTGGATGGCCGCGTTCTTCCTCTTGACGGCTGTTACATTCGCCTTGCTCGGCTTCATCATCGGCATCTGGGCCGACAATTTCGAAAAACTGCAGTTTGTACCGCTGTTGATTGTCACGCCTCTGGCTTTTCTGGGCGGCAGCTTCTATTCCATCAACATGTTGCCGGATATCTGGCAGAAGATCACGCTGATCAACCCGGTGGTCTACCTGATTTCCGGGTTCCGCTGGAGCTTCTATGGTCAGGCGGACGTCAGCCTTTGGTTGTCGCTGCTGGCAACGATGATCTTCCTCGGCGGTTCACTGGCCGTCATACATTGGATTTTCAAGACCGGATACCGCCTGAAGGCTTGAGGTATCCGGCCGAAACGCGAGTTTAAGAGAGCGGGAATGCGTGCGTCTGTCCTTTTGAAGAAGGCTTCGATCTTCGTTCTGGCCGGGTTTCTGGCCGCCTGTCAGACGGGGCAGGGGCCAGCCCCGGCGCCCGTTACAAGTGCAGCGCCTGCCGTTCAGACGGCACCTCTTCCTGCCGTTGCCTATGCGCCGGAAACGGCAGTTGAGCGCGGGTTCTCCGCGCTGGTGCTGAATGCGTCGACCGGCGAAGAGCTTTATGCGGTCGATGCGGATGCACCGCGGTATCCCGCTTCGCTGAGCAAGATGATGACGCTCTACCTGCTCTTTGATGCGGTTTTGCAAGGGCGTTACACGCTTTCCACCCCCTTGAGCGTTTCGGCCAAGGCAGCATCGCAGCCGCCGGCAAAGATCGGCATCAAGGCAGGGTCGACCATCACGGTCGAGCAGGCGGCAAGGGCGCTTGCGGTCAAGTCGGCCAATGACGTCGCCATCGCCGTTGCCGAAAATCTGGCCGGTAGCGAAGCGGCCTTCGCTCGGCAGATGACGTCCCAGGCGCGGGCTCTTGGCCTGTCGCGTACCCGTTTCGTCAATGCCACGGGCCTGCCGGATCCCGCGCAGGTGTCGTCGGCGCGTGACATGGCAGTGCTTGGTCTCGCCCTGAAGCGGCGGTTCCCACAATACGGCAGCTATTACCGGGCCAAGTCGTTCGACTACAACGGCCGCACCTTCCGGGCCACCAACAACCTGGTCGGCAAGGTTGCCGGTGTGGATGGTCTGAAGACGGGCTATATCCGCATGTCCGGCTACAATCTGGTCGCGACCGCCAACCGTGGCGGGAAGCGACTGATCGTCGTCGTCATGGGCGGGGCGAGCGAGGCGGCGCGGGACAAGGAAGTGACGCGGCTGATCGAAGCCTATTCCTGAGCGGCCCGCAAAGGTTCGGCTGGTATTGCTCCGGAAACCTTCTCGACAACCGAGACCCGATTGCGTCCGGTCCGTTTGGACAGGTAGAGGCTCTCATCGACTGTCTTGAGCAACTCGGCTGACGGCAGCTGGCTGCCGTCGCCGTGATAGACACCTGCCGACGCCGTCAGGTTGAAGTCCTGCGGTGCGAATTCGAACCGCAGGTCGGAAATGCGCTCGCGCAGGCGATCGGCAACCCGGAAGGCGTTCTCGCGCGAGATGGACGGCAGAAGCACCGCGAATTCCTCGCCGCCGAGGCGGGCAAAGCAGTCGTTCTGGCGCAGATGCGCCTTCACTTCCGAACAGACCTTCACAAGCGCTTCGTCGCCTGCAACGTGTCCGAACCTGTCGTTCACCTGCTTGAAGTGATCGAGGTCGAAGTGGACCAAGCCGAAGTCGTCCTTCTGCGTTTCCTGCAGGAGGCTTTCCAGACGTGTCTGAAACTCCCTGCGGTTGAAGGCGCCGGTCAGGGGGTCGCGTCGTGCCGCTTCCCGGTTCCGGTTCGCCACGAGCTCGAACGACAGCGCAAGGGAGAAGGCGCCGGTCAGGCTGACGAAGACGAGTGCGCACATCAGGTGAATGTCGACAATCAAGTCGTCGATCATGCCGGGCCCTTGCGGGCCGCCGGAAACAAGTCCGTGCACTGTGCGCAGCACACCTTCGGCAGCCAGAAAGAAGAACGCCAGGATGAGGCCGATATTGGAAATCAGACCCCGGAACGGCCTTGACGCGTAGACGGTAATGGTTGCGACGGACAGCAGCGTGAACACCACGTTGGAGGCCATGTACGCAAGGGCGTAGTTGGAAAGCAGATACGCGCAGCCTGCGACGATGCCGTAGGCAAAGGCGGGCGCGACAACATTGCTGAGCTTGCTCGGCATATCCGCCAGAAGGCGTGCCGCGTGCCAGTGACAGCCAAAACCGAGCAGCAACAGGGTGTTGGGGAGCAGATAGGCGACCAGGGGCGGCAGCATGCTGCTGAGCGCAAAGCAGACCAGAGACGACGCCAACAGTGTATTTGCAGCGGCCCAGCTCAACCAGTGAGCACGCGGACTGGTCTGCAGGGAAATGGCCAGGAAGCAGATGGCAAAAATCGACAGCAGAAGCACATTTGCCGAAAAGAGTGTCGATAGATCCATCAAGGCAGTCTCCGGAACCGGTCCCTCAATCTCACAAAGGATAGTGATTACGTTACGGGATAGGGTCTTGCAATCCGGTTAGCCGCGATAAAAAAACTTTTATCAAATAGGGAATTCAACGCTTTGGTCCCGTTTACGATACCTGTGAAATTTGCGGAGGCAATGCGGCATCTTTGGGGCGGCTGGGCGGATGTGGTCGCGGGCGGCTTATTTATAACGCCCGCATCCGGATTTCTATTTGACGACCTGCAGGAACCGGCAAAAAGAAACCCCGCTGTTGCCAGCGGGGTCTCGTTTCGGGTCGATGGGGCGAACCTTGTTAGTTCTTGGTCTTGTCGACGAGCGCGTTGGACTTGATCCACGGCATCATGCCACGGAGCTTTTCGCCAACTTCCTCGATCTGGTGTGCGTCGTTCAGGCGGCGGGTTGCCTTGAACTTGGCAGCGCCTGCACGGTATTCCTGCATCCAATCGGACGTGAACTTGCCGGTCTGGATGTCTGTCAGGACGCGCTTCATTTCCGCCTTGGTTTCCGGCGTCACGATGCGCGGACCAGTCACGTACTCACCCCACTCTGCAGTGTTGGAGATGGAGTAGTTCATGTTGGCGATGCCGCCTTCGTAGATCAGGTCGACGATCAGCTTCACTTCGTGCAGGCACTCGAAGTAGGCCATTTCCGGAGCGTATCCGGCTTCGACCAGGGTTTCGAAACCAGCGCGGATCAGTTCGACGAGACCGCCGCACAGAACAGCCTGTTCGCCGAAGAGGTCGGTTTCGCACTCTTCCTTGAAGGTGGTTTCGATGATGCCCGAACGGCCGCCGCCAACGCCACAGGCGTAGGACAGGCCGAGGTCATGGGCATTGCCGGAAGCGTCCTGGTGAACAGCGATCAGGCACGGCACGCCGCCACCCTTCATGTATTCGCCGCGCACGGTGTGGCCCGGGCCCTTCGGTGCAACCATCAGAACATCAACGGTCGACTTTGCCTCGATCAGGCCGAAGTGAACGTTGAGGCCATGTGCGAAGGCGATTGCAGCGCCGTCACGGATGTTGGCTGCGATGTGGTCCTTGTAGATGTCGGCCTGCAGTTCGTCCGGGGTTGCCATCATCATCAGGTCGGCCCAGGCAGCGGCGTCAGCCACGTTCATGACCTTGAAGCCGTCAGCTTCTGCCTTCAGAGCGGTCGTGGAGCCCTCGCGCAGGGCAACGGCGATCTCCGTGCAGCCGCTGTCCTTGAGGTTCATGGCATGGGCGCGGCCCTGCGAGCCGTAGCCGATGATGGCGACTTTTTTGGACTTGATCAGGTTAAGATCAGCATCACGATCGTAATAAACGCGCATGGGTTCCTTTCTCCCGTCTGCATTCTGTCGTTTGAAGGCCGGTTTTCCGGTCTTGATTGGTTCTGGTGTTTCCCAGTGGTTCCGAAGGTTCGCGGCGATCAGGCCCCGAACAGACGGTAAAAGCGATCGACGGCCACTTCGGCCTGCGATTTCAGGTCCTTCTCGGCAGGACCGGCGGTCTCACCCAGAAGGAGGCGGATATGGACGTCCCGAATGGCAAGGCCGTAAAGCACCTGGTAGGCGTCTACGGATTCGTCGAATTTCAGAAGGCCGTGGCGGCGGCCGCTGTCCAGCATGGCGCGCGCGCGGGCGGAAATCATGTGTTTGCCGCGCACAAGCAGAAGCTGGCCGAGGCGGTTGGAATTGGTGTTGGACTGGCCGATCGACAGCCGGTTCAACGCCAGCGAGGTTTCTGAAAACAGGACACCCAGCAGGGCTTCGACAAAGGCCGTCACATGTGCCCGGAACGTCGCCGCATCGGCGGTGGCGCCGGCCTCGGAAGGAAACTGAACCTGGCTGGCCTGGAAGGCGACAACCGCAGCCAGCAGGCCGTCACGGTCGCCGAACCACTTGTAGAGGCTTTCCTTCGAGCAGCTTGCCGTGCGGGCTAAGCCTGCCGTCGTCAGCGCCTTCTCTCCACCTTCGACCAGCAGCGTCAGCGCATGTTGCAACACCACCTGCTGGCGCGGCGAAAATTCGGGCGCTGCATCCGGGCGGGAGGTGGCAATATCGTAAGCGGTCGCTGTCATGTCTCAGGTCGGATCGTTGATTGTCAGTAGGGAACCGTACGGTACGGTTCGGGTGTGGTTATGGCACCGGCGGCAGGGCAGGTCAAGGGTAATTTTGCACCTATTCGGCGTAGGTGCGTATCTGGGCAAGCACTCTGGAACGCGCGCTTCAAAGCGTAATCGGAGTAGACGTTTACGCTTACTTCAAGTTTGGCTTGCGTCTCGAAGAAAGTGCGGATTAGATTTTCGTATTCAATTTTGTTGTCCTGTTTTTTCTTGGGTGTCTTTGAGATGTTGATCATCAGAAAACTCATTGCCGGGCCGTTGTTGCTGGCCTTTCTTTTCTTGGCTGACACCAGTGCAAGCGCTGCACCTCGGGTAACCGCAAAGATCGATCTTTCCGAACAGCGGCTTTATTTGTACGTCGACGGGCGTTTGCGAAACAAATGGCCGGTTTCGACGGCACGCAAGGGATATCGCACACCAACGGGAAGCTGGCGCCCGACCCGGCTGGAACGCGACTGGCACTCGCGCAAGTACAACTGGGCTCCCATGCCCTATTCGGTCTTCTTTCTCGGCGGATACGCCATACACGGCACCAACGATCTCAAGCGGCTGGGCCGTCCTGCCTCGCACGGATGCATCCGGCTTCATCCCAAGAATGCCGCTCAGCTTTTCAATCTAGTGCGAAAGGTCGGCCGCGCCGACACGAGGATCGTGATCACGCGGTGAGTTGAGGGGGCAATTCATCCGTTGCTACCACCGGCCGTATTCATGAACAGCCTGTGTGGGCACAGGTTGCATGGTTTTGGCGTGGCGGCTTACCCTTCAGGAACCTTCTGGGTGATTCCCCTTCTGCAAAGCGGAGGCCATCGTGACCGCCTGCTCGAATTTCTGTCGATGCCTGTCAGCTGCCCTTGTGCTGTGCCTTTCGATTTTTCTCGCGCTGCCGGCATTGGGGCAGACGGCGGAGGGGGACGACAATCCGCCGCTGCCGGGCTCGCCGGTCAGCGTTGGCCTCTATATCAGCCCGCCCTTTGTCATGGAGGAAGAGCCGGGTGTCTATTCCGGCATGGCGGTGGACCTTTGGGAAGCACTGGCGCAGAAAAACGGAATTCTCTACGAATATCGGCTCTTCCCGACCATCCGGGAGCTGGTGGATGCAGCGGCGGACAAATCCATCGGTATTGCCGTCACCAACCTGACGATCACCCGCAAGCGTGCCGACAGGATCGACTTTACCCAGCCCTGGTTCGATGCGGGCCTGCGCATTCTCGTGCCTGACAGTCAGGGAGCGAGTTTCAGCGAGGTGATAACGGGCCTGCAGGAATCCGGTTACCTGAGAGCCTATGGCTGGCTGGCGCTTGTGATCGTGTTTGCAACGGCTCTGATGACGCTGTTCGACCGGCGTTTCGACAAGAACTTTCCCCGGGGCTGGCCGGAAGGCGTGTCGGAGAGCTTTTATGCGGTCATGTCCGTGGTGACATCCGGCAAGGCGCCTTCACGCAAGAACCTGTTTGGTTGGCCAGGCCGCATCTGGCAGGCGCTCTGGCTGGTCTGCGGTATTGCGGTGATGGCCTATGTGACCTCGTCGGTGACCAGCGTCATGACAACCCTTTCACTCACGAACCAGATCAACAGTGTTGCCGATCTGCCGGGCAAGAGTATCGGCGTCTTCGCCGGCAGCGTGGCCGAGGAGTTTGCAGAAGCATCCGGTTGGTCGCACCGGTCATTTGACGACATCGAAGGTGCAGTCGCTGCTCTGCGCAATGATGAGATTGACGCCGTTGTGGGCGATGCGCCTGTCCTTGAGTATTACGCTCACAGTCACCCGCGGGCGAATGTCGAGGTGATCGGCCCGATCTTCGAACCGGACAAATACGGCTTTGCCCTTGCGCACGGCAGTCCGTGGACACGGCCGTTGACGCTGGAATTGCTGACGGCGCATGAGACGGACATGATCGAGCAACTGCGCGTGCGCTACTTCGGCGACGAGCGCTAGGAGCCATTCCCTAGAGCTGTGGCTGCGCGGCAGCCCTCAACCAGTCAACGACAATGGCGGCCGTTTCCCGGTTCCGGCTGCGGTGCGACAGCACGGCATGATAGGCGTTGTTTGGCTGCAGCGGCGGCAGACCAGCAGGGACCAGCAGGCCGTTTTGTACGTGGTCACCGGTGATCGAGCGCCAGCCGAGCATGACCCCGTGGCCCGACAAGGCCGCCTGGGTGGCCTGGACATAGTTGGAAAACCGGAGGCCTTTGGCCGAACCGGCAGCCTTTTGCCCCGTGCGGGCTAGATACTCCTGCCAGGAAATCCAGCGGCGATCGCTGGTATCCACATGGATCAGGAAGGCCGAAGCCAGGCTGCCGCCATCGGCGCGGATACGCTCGGCAAGGGAAGGGGCGCACACGGGCTCAACCAGCTCGCGGAACAATTGTTCGACCGTGCCGTCGTCCCAGCGGCCGTCGCCATAGCGCATGGCGATATCGGTCCCCTGGCCAAGCCGGGGGACCTCCTGCTGCGTGGTGTGAACGTTCACCGGGATTTCCGGGTGGTCCAGATAAAACGCCTCAAGCCGGGGCATGAGCCAGTAGGTGGCGAAGCCGACGGTGCAGGCAACAGTGACAGAGGCACTGGCGGGATCGGCAAGTGTCTGGATGTCGTTCAGGGCTTCGCTCAGCCGTTCGCGGTTTTCGATCACTGCTTTCAGCAGGATCTCACCAGCGGCAGTGAGGCCGGCCGGCCTTGTGCTGCGATCGATCAGGGCGGTGCCGACGTGTTCTTCCAACTGTCGCAAGGACTGGCTGATCGCCGACATGGATACATTCAATTCGCCCGCCGCCGCCTTGGTGCCTCCCGCGCGTTGAACCGTCTCGAAGACGGTGAGCAGCCTGAGCGGGGGGAAGCGGAGCATTTGTCTGTCCAAGTTAAGTGAATGCTTAAGTTAAGTTTCGATTTTATCGCCTTTCCAAATCGCCAGTGCAAGAGCAACTTCACAGAAAGTAACTGGAACGCAGAGCTTTGCGGTGACTTGTGCGAAGTGTCTGCAAGGCTGATGAGCTAAACTTAAGGACGGATCTGATGCTTGGAACTGGTGATGCAGGTGTGTTGCTGCAGGAAAAAGGCCTCGATGTGCCGCTGAGCAACGGGCAAACCGCCTATTTCAATTACTACTGGCTGCGCGACAATTGCCCGAGTTCCTTCGACCCGGAAACCCGCGAACGCGTCAACGACATCTTTGCCCTGGACGAAGCGCCAAAAGCAGCCTCGGCCGCCATCGTGGGAGGCGATCTGGAAATCGCCTGGGCCGGCACAAACGACGTCTCCCGACTGCCGCTGTCCCTGCTCAATGCCTATTCCAATGGCGAAAAGCGCCCCGATATCGCCAACCTTCAAAGAGTGCCCTGGTACGCTGACCACTATCCGAAGATGGCCCGTTTTTCCTATGACGAGGTTACCAACGACACCGCGCGTCGGCGCGACTGGGCCAAGGCGATGCTGACGGATGGTGTCGCGCTCTTGACCGGCTTGCCGGATACGGATGAAGCGCTCACCGATACGGCCGGCCTGATCGGCTATGTGCGTCCGAGCTACTTCGGCCTGACGTTTGAAGTAAAAACCCACATCAAGCCGACCAACCTTGCCTTCACTGCCAAGGCCCTGCCGCTTCACACGGACTTGCCGGACGAAGATCTTGCGCCGGGCGTGCAGTTCCTGCATTGCCGGGCCAATTCGGTCGAGGGCGGCAACAGCATCTTTGTGGACGGACTGGCTGTCGCCGAAGACTTCCGCAAGGCCTATCCGGAAGACTTCGAACTTCTGATCACCGTGGATGTGCCCTATTTCTGCGAGCATGACACGTTCGACATGCGGTCCCGCCAGCGGGTGATCGAGCTGGATGAGCACGGCAATATTTCGGGTGTCACGATCAGCCAGCACCATGCCGATATCTTCGATATGCCGCAACACGAACTCGACCGTTACTACCCGGCCTTCTGCCGCTTCGGACGGATGATGCGGGACGACAAATACCTGATGCGGTTCCGTCTGAATGCGGGCGAATGTATTGTCTTCGATAATCACCGCATCGTGCACGGTCGCGCTGCCTATTCGGCAACCAGCGGCAATCGGCACCTGCGTGGCTGCTATACCGACAGGGGCGAGCTGCGCTCCACTTACCGGATCCTGTCCGGGGAAGGACGTTTCAAATGAGTGTCGTTACGGATGTACGCTTCGGGGCTGACCCGGACCGGCAAAGCGAACAGGCCCTGCGGGAAGACCTCGCAGCTGCCTTTCGTCTGGCGGTAAAATTCGGCTGGAGCGAATCCGTCGGCAATCATTTCAGTGCCGCGGTTTCCGAAGATGGTTCGAAATTCCTGATGAACCCCAAATGGCGACATTTCGGGGAAATCAGGGCCAGCGACCTGTTGCTGCTCGATGCCAATGATGACACCGTGATGGCGGGCGAAAATGCCCCGGACCCATCCGCCTGGTGCATTCACGGAACGGTTCACCGGGAAAATCCCAAGGCGCGAGTGCTGTTCCACTGTCACCCGCCCAATGCGACCGCGCTGGCGACGCTGCAGGATCCGTCGATGAAACCGATCGACCTGAACACCGCCCGTTTCTTCGGCAAGGTTGCGGTTGATCTCGGCTTCGGCGGCATGGCTGACGAGGCGGAGGAGGGCAGGCGGATTGCCGAAACACTCGGCGACAAACCGGTTCTTGTAATGGGCAATCACGGGGTGTCGATTTCCGCCGTTACTGTCGCTGAAGCCTTCGAGCATCTCTATTTCTTCGAACGGGCTGCTGAAACGCTATTGAAAGCCTATGGGACCGGTCAGCCGCTGGCTATCATGTCGGACAACCTGGCCGCCAAGACGGCTGCCGAATGGGAGCCCTATGTTGGCATGGGCTATGCCCATTTCGACTATTGGAAGCGTGATCTTGACCGGAGCGAGCCGGATTACCGCAACTGAGATCCATCGATGCCGACTTGCCTTCGCCTCTCCAATGCGGGGAGGCGCAATGCATTTGGGCAAAGCATAGCAATCCTTCTTGGTGTCGCCCCGGACAAACGCAGCGCAGATCCGGGGCCTTTTCGCAACGCACATAGCGGCATCGCGTGAGCTGGAAATCAGATGTCAGTGCGAGCTTCAGCGAGCTTCTGATCATTGATCATCTTTCAATTTTGAGCAGGAGCGGCGTTGTCGCAAAATATGTCTGCGTTCGGATCAGCGTTCGGCTTCCGCCTCACTTGTCCGGAATGACGGGCGGGCAAATATTCCTGCGATAAACCGCCAAAACTGGAGAAATCTCACCTGTAGTAGCGACCTAATACCCGTTCAAACCCGCGGACTGCTAGCCTTTCTCCATCGCAATTTGCCAAGCTGGAGGACAGAGCATGAGCGCGAAGAAGATCCTGATGATCACGGGCGATTTCACCGAAGATTATGAGACCATGGTGCCGTTTCAGACGTTGCTTGCCATGGGTTACGCGGTCGATGCGGTATGCCCCGGCAAGAAGGCCGGCGAGACGGTCGCCACCTGTATCCACGATTTCGAAGGTGACCAGACCTATTCGGAAAAGCGCGGCCATAACTTCACGCTGAACGCGACCTTCGCCGATGTCGACGTTGCCGGTTACGATGCCCTGGTAATCCCGGGTGGACGGGCTCCGGAATATCTGCGTCTTGATGCGGCTGTCATCGATGCCGTGAAGCATTTCATGGACGCGGCCAAGCCCGTTGCCGCAATCTGTCACGGCGCTCAGATCCTGACTGCAGCCAAGGTGATCGAGGGCCGCACCGTTTCGGCTTATCCGGCCTGCCGTCCGGAAGTGGAGCTTGCAGGCGCCACCTATGCCGAGATCGCAATCGACGGCGCCGTGACCGACGGCAACCTTGTTACCGCTCCTGCATGGCCGGCGCATCCGGCATGGCTGTCGCAGTTCCATGCGGTTCTGAGTGGTGCGGCCGAGGGTTCCCTGGCTGCCTGAGGCAAACAAACGGTGCGGGCCAACAAATTGCCCGCACCATCAACTCCGTTTGCCTTGTCCGAGAAAACGCAAGAGTGGTGCCCCGAAGGGGGCGCGACAAGTCCCGGGCCCGCCACTTACACGCTACCTGACCTCTTTCCCGCACGCGGGAAGCGGACTAGGCTGAGTTCTAATAACGGGCGTTGATATACCGAGACAGCTCCGCGATTTCAGCTCGCCAGTCCGTCACGAAGGAAACATCATGTGCAAGCTCTTCATCGAGGCAGATTCCACGCTTTGGGAAAGCACGACAAAGTCGCTGCGCATTGACGGCATGGTGACATCGGTGCGGCTGGAAACCTTCTTCTGGAAGGTTCTGGACGAGATCGCCGGACGGGACGGCATGAATGTGGTGCAACTGATTACCAAGCTTCACCACGAGAGCATCGACGCGGGGCATGATCTCGGAAATTTCACAAGCTTCCTGCGCGTTTGCTGCGGGCGATACCTGGCCTTGCAGCTGTCTGGCGATGTGCCGACCGACAAGCGCCTGCCCATCGCGGGCCTGGATGCGGACGGTATTCTGGAAGCCGAAACCGGCCGTATTCATTGAGACATGCGCTGAAATGAGTTCAGGAGCTTTCCCTGGTCATCCCGGCCGAGCACCACGCTGCCGGGATGACTGATCCTGTGCTGGTGACACAGCGCCTTGTCAGGCAGCCGCTTCTTGCGAAAGCGCCAGACGCATGTCTTCGGCGACCGCGACCGGGCCTGCCTCGGTCGGGACCTGGAAGAGCCCCAGTTTCTTCGTGACCTTGCCCAGCAGCACCGATGCCGTCATCCAGACCAGGAGCGGAGCGACAACCAGTGGCAGGGCAACAGGTAGCAGCCAGTAGAACATCTCCGGCGCATAGGTGTGCGAGAAGGCGATTGCACCGGCGCCTGCAATGCTCATCCACCAGGTGGCGGAAAACGCCGCGGTGATCGGCAGCGAACCGTCGTCCCGATCGGCTGTCGGCCAGCCGCTGTCAGCACCCGTCAGCACCTGAAACACCGAGCGGCAGTGAAACATCATGTGGATCGGCGCAAGGATCGAGGTCAGCAGGATTTCAAGAAGAAAGCTGATCAGAAGCCGCACCGGGCCGCCGAAGTCCGCCGAGTTGCCGCCAAAGAGCGCCCGGGCAACAAGCAGCAGCTTGGGCAGGATCAACAAAGCCACCAGACCGAACAGCAGGGCGAGCGCCGTGGTCGTTTCCGGATGCGGAAAGACCGGGAATGGCGAATGACCGTCGAAGTAGACCGGGGGCGGAGCGACCAGCGGAGCCGCAAGGCTTGCCAGCAGGAAGATGCACCAGATCGGCGAGGCCAGGTAGGCAAAGACACCTTGCAGGATCGAAATCCGGCTCCAGAAGCGGAAGCGTGGGGCCGCCAGAATGCGGCTGTGCTGCAGGTTGCCCTGACACCAGCGCCGGTCACGCTTGGCGTAGTCGACCATGTTGGCGGGGGCTTCCTCGTAGGAGCCCGTCAGGTCCGGGTCGAGACGGACCTTCCAGCCGTCGCGCGCCAGGAGCGCAGCTTCAACGGTGTCATGGCTGAGGATGTGACCACCAAAGGGCGGTTTGCCGGTAAGCGGAGCCATGCCGCAGGCAGCTGCAAATGCGCGGGTGCGGATCAGCGCATTGTGTCCCCAGAAGGTGCCTTCCTCGCCCTGAACGGCGGCAAGGCCGCGCGCGAAGTAAGGCCCGTAGAGACCGGTCGCGAACTGCAAGAGGCGTCCGAACAGGGTGGAAAGTCCGATGATCTGCGGCAGCGACTGCAGCAGCCCCAGGCGCGGATCGGCTTCCATGCGCCGGACCATTTCCAGGATGGTCTTGCCATCCATCAGGCTGTCGGCATCAAGCACCAGCATGTAGTCGTAGGCACCGCCTGATGTCGTCAGGAAGTCGGCAATGTTGCCTGCCTTGCGGCCAATGTTCTGTTCGCGCCGCCGATAGAACAGGCGTCCGCCGGCGTTCTGGCGAACAAGCAGTCGCTCATAGGCACGCTGTTCTTCCTCGCCGACATCCGCCTTGGTGGTGTCGGACAGGACGAAAAAATCGAAGCGGTCCGCCGCGGGCAGGGCGGCAACCGATTTCATGATGGCTTCCAGGCGGGCGAACACCGGACCGGTTGCTTCGTTGTAGATCGGCAGAAGAACGGCGGTGCGACCTTCGGGCAAAGCTTCTGCAGTTGCCCTTTCCTCAGGCGGAAACAGGATGCCGAAGAGAGCGATACATCCGCCCCAGGCCAGCCAGAAGCTTGCTACCGCCATCAGCGCGATGCGGACGATGTCCAGCCAGTCGAAACCGTCCGACTGGACAACAATGGCAAACATGTACGAAGCGCCCGTGGTCAGGCACAGGGCGATCACTGCCATGGCCAGCCGCCGGAAGGCCGTCGACCAGGCTTCGGAGCTGGCCTTCTTCATGTCAGCGGTCCTTGGCTGGAACCGGAACGCGCTTCAACTGCGGAGCAAGCGGCTGCACGGCCCGTTGCCACAGGGCGACAAGCGGGGCAAAGCGCACGGCCAGTGGCGGGTTGAGGTCGTGATGGGGCATTTCCAGCCCGTGACGGGGTGCAGGCACCGGCAATGTTCTGATGAAGGCAGCCCGGTCTCGCGGCGTGCCGGCAAAATGGTCGATACCACGGCGCGTGGCGGCAGAACCGGACAGAACGGACAAGAGGACGTCGTCGCCAAGGTCGGGCCGCTTCAGGACAGTCCTGATTTCTTCAAGCAGCTTACTGTCGGCAAAAAGGGTCGGACTGGTCGTCTGATCGATACTCACATGCGATGTCATCTGTTCCCACTCCACTGATACATCCAGGTTTCCGTTACATCGGTGCCGTCGAGTTGCAGGGCGAGAATGAACTCGACCGGTATTTCCTCGTCGTCCCGTGCGATATCGAGCACGGCACGCCAGCTGCCGCTTTCCAGCCGCTGGACGAACTGATGCTCCACCTTGCCGTTCTGCAGGGTCAGTCTCGGTGTCAGAGGAGCTTCCGCACCCATGTCACCCAGATTTCCGCCGGCAAATTCCACGACGAACTTGCGCAGTTTCGGGTCCGGATCCGAGGCGGCCGCGCCACCATGCCCTGTACTGGTCGCGATTACCTGTGCCAGCTCGGTTCCCGGTTCCGGTTCACGGCCCCAGATCATCCGATAGGCAAAGCGATGTTCGGAGCCTGCCTTGGCGCCGTTTTCCGGCACCCAGCAAGCAACGAGGTTGTCGTAGATCTCTTTTTCGGCCGGGATTTCCGCCAGCATGACCTGGCCGTTGCCCCAGTCGTTGATCGGCTCGATCCACAGCGACGGGCGGCGCTGATACTTGGCTTCCGTGTCCTGGTAATGATCGAAATTCCGGTCCCGCTGCAACAGGCCAAAGCCTGCCGGGTTCTCCTCGTTGAAGAAGGACAGGGCAAGCTTTTCCGGATTGCGGGCCGGCCGCCACAGACGCTGGCCATTCTGGCGCAGGATCAGGAGACCGTCATTGTCATGAACTTCCGGGCGATAGTCGTCGAAGTTGGTGCGGTCGTTCTCGCCGAACAGATACATCGAAGTCAGTGGCGCAATTCCGAGGCGTTCGACATCGTCGCGCAGGAAAATGTGCGCATCCACTTCCACAACCGTGTTGATGCCCGGCTTGATCGTGAACTGGTAGGCACCGGCAACGCGCTCGCTTTCCAGTTCGGCATAGAGCCGCATTTCGGCAGCGCCGTCCGTCGGCCGCTCCAGATAGAACTTCGTGAAACGTGGAAACTCTTCCGGTCCGGCGATGGCCGTATCGATCGCAAGTCCGCGTGCGGACAGGCCGTAGACGTTGCCCTTGCCGAGCGCACGGAAATAGCTTGCCCCCAGGAACACCACCAACTCGTCGAAATACTCCGGAGTGTTCAGCGGATGGTGCAGGCGGAAGCCGGCGATACCCGGCAGATCCACATCCTTGAATTTTTCCGGATCCAGCGGCTCGCGATACTCAAAGTCCGCGCCGGTGAAGTGCAGTTCGCTGATATTGCCGTCGACGATCTCATAAAGTTCCACCGGCTCCTTGTAGAGCCAGCCCGGGTGGAACGCCTGAAGCTGATAGTTGCTGCCGGTGTCCTTCCAGACGGACTTGTCGGGATTGAACCGGATTGCACGATGCTGGTCATAATCGAGATTGGCGAGGATTTCGGGAAGAGCCGGTACATCGGGCGCAAATGCGTTCCCGGCCTTTTCTTTCATGCGCTCGACGAGCGCGGAAAAGTTAAACTCTTCGCCTGCCGCAAAGGCTCCGCCTGTTTGTGCAGGTGCGGTATTCTCTGCTGCGAGTGCAGTGCGGATGTCCGCGCCTGCCAGAGCACCGGCCGCCAGGGCCGTTGCCGATAAAAACGTGCGCCGATTGATCACGACGATTGGCCACCTTGTTGAAATTAAAGTGTTCTTTTTGGTTCACTTTTGAATGAGCACGCGCACTGCAGCAATTTTATGGAGAAAACCGGTCCAAAAAATGGCATTCCTGTGCAATGCAACATCGTACGCTTGTTCGTTCGACTTTCAAACGTCCAAACAGCCGGTTGGTTTCATATTTTTTTGAAAAAAGTTCCGCTCAGATGCCGATTGTAATCAGCCGGGCGACGTAACTTCCGATTGCCATGGCCGATGTGAGGCCGGGGGATTCGATTCCGTAGAGCGTGACCAGACCCGCAAGGCCATGATCTGACGGCCCATCAATTCGGAAATCGGCCGCAGGTTCACCCGGACCGGCGATCTTGGGCCGGATGCCGGAGTAGTCTGGCAAAAGTGCATCGTCCGGCAGGCCGGGCCAGTAGCTGCGGATGGCGGCATAGAACTTGTCGCCCCGGGCGGGATCCACCCTGTAGTCGGCAACCTCCACCCATTCGACATCCGGACCGAAGCGTGCCTGGTGCTGCAGGTCGAGTGTCAGGTGAACACCGAGCCCGCCGGGTTCCGGCACGGGGTAGATGAGCTTGGAAAAAGGAGCCTTGCCCTGAAGCTTGAAATAACTGCCTTTTGCGAGGTAGGCGGCCGGTGGATTGGCACCCTCAAGCCCGGCAGCCAGGGCAGGTGCGCCGTGGCCTGCGGACAGGATCAACTCCTTGCAGGTGAGGGCATAGGTTTCCGTTCCCTCCGTTTCCGCATGCACCCGGTAACCGCCATCAGCCAGGCGCTCGAGGCGCGCAACTCTCGTGTTCAGCACAACCTGACCGCCGTTAGCCTCGAGCTCTCCCTGGAGAGCCAGCATGAAACCGTGACTGTCGACGATGCCTGTGGAGGGGGAATGCAGTGCGCCGATGCAGGCAAGCTCCGGTTCGGCTTCGTTCAGGCTGTCCTGGTCCAGGAATACGAGATCTGTAACGCCGTTTTCCGCCGCTTTGCTACGGATTGACTGCAGTTGCTCCAACTGATCGTTATTGGACGCAACGATCAGTTTTCCAATCTGCTCGAAACCGACGCCATTCTCGGCACAAAACCGGTAAAGCCGTTCTTTGCCCTCCACACAAAACCGAGCCTTCAGGCTGCCCGTGGGATAGTAGATGCCCGCGTGGATGACTTCCGAATTGCGGGCGCTGGTTTCCGATCCGATCAGGCCATGCTGTTCCAGCACCATGACCTCGCGGCCGGTCAGCGCCAGCTCACGTGCAATCGCAAGTCCAACGGCACCGGCACCGATAACGAGGGTTTCAATGTCATGCATGGTGTTGCCGGCAATCCTGGTCGCGCGTTCTTTTCCTTGTCAGCCCGTCATGCCACGGCTTGCTCCAGACGTCGATGCTGGAATTGCGGATGGCAACAAAGGCCTGGAAGTCAAATCAACGAACTTCGCTCTGCCTTGGATTGAAACCCATAATCCACGCTCCGTTGTTGCCGGGCTCGACCCGGCAATCCATCCGGTTCGTATGAGGAGCCGCAAGCATCAGCGAATAACGATGAAAGGGCGCGGCTTCAATGCCACGTTTGAGCCATGTCGTGACGATGGAGCGACGTTTGCTCCAACCCAGTTCACGCCAGGAACATGCTCTGGCGCGGACTGCCGGCTCAAAGCGACGGCAATGTTATGGTCAGGCTGTGACGGACCGGAGAAAATCGGGTGTGCAGCCCCGGGCCGATGAAAGGTCCGGGGCGCATATCAACAAACGGGATCAGTTCCACCAGGCTTCCGGTGAGAACGAGCCGGCGGCATCTTCGATGACCTGACCGACCTGGAACAGGGTGCTTTCCTCAAAGGGTTTGCCGATCAGCTGAAGACCGAGCGGCAGGCCATTGTTGTCGAGGCCAGCCGGGACGGAAATGCCTGGAAGACCGGCCATGTTGACGGTCACGGTGAAGATGTCGTTGAGGTACATTTTCACCGGGTCGGAATGAAGATCCTGGTCGGCAACGCCGAAGGCGGCGGACGGAGTTGCCGGGGTCAGGATCGCGTCGACGCCGTTTTCCCAGGCCAGGTCGAAGTCGCGCTTGATGAGGGTGCGAACCTTCTGGGCCTTCAGATAGTAGGCATCGTAGTAACCGGCGGACAGCACATAGGTGCCAATCAGGATACGGCGCTTGACCTCTTCCCCGAAGCCCGCTGCACGGGTGTTCTCGTACATCTCGACGATGTCCTTGCCCGGAACGCGAAGGCCGTAGCGCACACCGTCGTAACGGGCGAGGTTCGAGGAAGCTTCCGCCGGTGCCACGATGTAGTAGGCCGGCAGGGCGTATTTGGTGTGCGGCATCGCAATGTCGACGATTTCCGCACCGGCGTCCTTCAGCCAGTCGATACCCTTCTGCCAGAGCGCTTCGATGTCGGCAGGCATGCCGTCCAGACGATATTCTGCCGGAATGCCGATCTTGAGGCCCTTCACGGATTTGCCGATGGCCGCTTCATAGTCCGGCACAGGCAGATCGACCGAGGTGGTGTCCTTGGCGTCGACGGAGGCCATGGATTTCAGCATGATCGCGCTGTCACGAACGGTGTGAGCAATCGGGCCGGCCTGGTCGAGCGAGGAAGCAAAGGCAACAACGCCCCAGCGGGAACAACGGCCATAGGTCGGCTTGATGCCGACAGTGCCAGTGAACGCGGCTGGCTGACGGATGGAGCCGCCGGTGTCGGTTGCGGTGGCACCCATGCACATGCGGGCGGCAACGGCGGCGGCAGAACCACCGGAAGACCCGCCGGGGACGAGATCCTGGTTCGAGTTCTTCTTCCGCCATGGGTTGATCACCGGCCCGTAATAGGAGGTCTCGTTGGAGGAGCCCATGGCGAACTCGTCCATGTTCAGCTTGCCGAGCATGACCGCGCCGTCGGCCCACAGGTTGGACGTAACGGTGGATTCATAAGCGGGTTTGAAGCCGTCCAGAATGTGGCTGCAGGCCTGGGTGTGTACGCCCTGGGTGGCGAAAAGGTCCTTGATGCCAAGAGGGATGCCTTCCAGCGCACCGCCTTCGCCCTTGGCAAGCTTGGCGTCGGATGCCTTTGCCATGTCGCGCGCCTTGTCGGTGGTCACGGTGACATAGGCATTCAGCTTTTCATTGGCGGCTTCGATGTTCTTGATGAAGGCATCGGTCAGTTCCAGGGACGTGTAGTCCTTGTTTTTGAGGCCTTCGCGGGCCTCGGCAATGGTCAGTTTGGTCAGATCGGTCATGGATTTGAACTCTCAGGCGGCCGCCAGCGGCCGGGAATAGAAGATGGAATAGGGACTGTCGGGATAATCGAGCACCGGTCCGCAGCGGCTGAAGCCGGCTCGTTCATAGATGCGCCAGGCTGCCGGGTGTTTGTCGCCGGTTTCCAGAACGAGCATGGAAATGCCCTCCCGGGTTGCCAGCTCAATGATCCGGTCCAGAATGCTGCTTCCCAGGCCGAGGCCCTGAAAGGTCGGTCTGGTGTACATGCGCTTGACCTCGGCAATGCCGTCAGCGTGCCGGTGCAGGGCACCGCAGGCAGCTGCCTTGCCGTCAATCCGTGCAACGAAGACAGTCGTTGCCTCGCCGGACATCTCTTCAGCCGTCATGTGGTAGCAGGCCTCGGGCGGGCTAAGTGTCAGCAGCAGGTCGTTCAGCTCGGCAATCATCTCACCCATGTCGGCAGACAGGGGCGTTTCGACGGCAATAGCTGGAACGGGTGCGATCATCCGGGTTGGTCCGCTTATTCGACGACTTTCGGCACCATGAAGAAATTATCTTCGGAGGCCGGTGCGTTCAGGGTGATGTCGGCAGCCTTGTTGCCGTCGGTCACGCCGTCGGCGCGCTTTTTCATGGTCTGTTCAACCACGGACGTCAGCGGTTCGACGCCGGAAATATCGACTTCGTCCAGTTGCTCGACAAAGCCGAGAATGGCGTTCAATTCGCCAGTCATGCGGGTCGCGTCTTCTTCGCTCACCTTGATGCGCGCCAGCCGGGCAACGCGTTTCACCGTATCGGTATCAACAGACATGTGTTCCTCGTCGTTACTGGTGCCTGAAGCGGAAATCCGCTCATGGCTTGCGCTCTTCTTGCGGCGGCCGCGCGGGGAAGGCAAGAGCGCAGGCTTGCCTTGCGGGAGAAATAAGAATAAATCGGTACCAATGGGAACCGAAATAGGAATTTGCACGTGATCCAGTCTTGCGAAACGATCCGGCCATTGCCGATGGCGGCCATCGTCTATCTGGCTTTCGAACCAGCCTGGCTGGCGCTCAGCCGCAAGGAAAGAGGCGAGATTGCCGGCCAGATCGGCACAATCCTGGCGCGTCATCCAGAGGTTGCTTTCGAATGGTTTGACGCCGATGCCCTGGCTGGCGGGTTTTCGGATTTCGCGATCTGCCGGTTTTCCGACATGCGCGCCTATCATCACTTGTGGGAGGAACTGCGCGACACGGTGATCTTCTCAAAACCCTATGCGCGGATCGTCAACGTGACCACCGGCATCGAGAATGGCTTTCAGGACTACGAGGCAAATCTTCAAAGTGCTGTGGTTGCGGAGGCTGGAGATGCCTGAGGAAGGCAATGCCGGCCGGCCGCGGGAGGGCAGGGTCAGCAAGGCGCTTCTGGAGGCCACGCTGATTGAGCTTGCCGAAAACGGCTACGAAAAGACGACGATTGCCGCCATTGCGGCGCGAGCGCGCACCAGCAAGCAGGCGGTCTACCGGCGCTATGCGGACAAGGGGGCGCTGATTGCGGCGTCTGTCGAAGCAGCTCTTGCCAGCGTAAACCCGGCACCGCCTCAGCGGGGCAGCGTTGCGGAGGATCTGCGGCAGTGTCTGTCGAACACCGTTGCGGCCTTGCAGGATACCGCGTTGGGCGCGGCGGTTCGGGCACTGGTTCCCTATCGAAGCAGGCCGGACCTTGCCGGCGTCCTCGATGAGGCGGAAGCTGCCAGACGTCTGGTCCTGCGGCAGATCTTCATCGCGACCCCGTTCGAAGCTGACATGGAAGCACGGATCGACTTGCTTCTCGGCCTCATCTATTTCCGCCTGCTGATCCGCAATATCAGGATCGAGACGAGGGACATAGAAACGGCCATCTATCTGGTGCTGGGGCTGGTGGCACCGCGCCAACCCGTACCACGCCCGGATCTGCCGGGCCTCCCCGGATTGTGAAGACAGCCGCCATCACGATTTTCTCGCTCGCCGTTAGCGGCTCTGTGATCAAGGGTGATTGGCCAAATTCTGCGGCAGAAGACATGTTTTTTTCCGCGTGGAGCGTTAGGCTTCACCTGATCACGCCATTCACACCCCAATGGAGACGCACATGCCGCTCTATACGTCCAAATCCGTTCTGCTGGGACTGACCGCGCTCTTCTCCGCTGCTGCCTTTACCGCTTCCGCTGATGAGATCACCACTTTTACCAAAGGCGGGGCTGCAATCGGCGGCACCGATCCGGTTGCCTATTTCACGGACGGCAAGCCTGTTGCCGGCTCCGATGAATTCACCGCAGAGTATGACGATGTGACCTGGAAGTTCTCGTCCGCGGAAAACCGTGACAAGTTCGTTGCCGACCCGGCGAAATATGCCCCTCAATACGGCGGCTTTTGTGCTTTCGGTGCCGCCATGGGTTTCAAGGTGCCGGTGGTGCCGGAAGCCTGGTCGATCGTCGACGGCAAGCTTTACCTGAACAACTCCCTGAAGGTGCAGGAGCGGTTCGAGGAAGATGTGCCGGGATATATCCGCAAGGCGACCCTCAATTGGGACATCATCAAGGAGAAGAACCCGGGCGATCTGAAAGAGCCGATCATCCGCGACTGATCTGCCGAGTGTTTTCATGGCCTGAGCCCGTCAATCGGCGGGCTCAGGCTTTTTTCCGGAATAACATGAACCGCGCACGCGCCATCCAGGTCAGGCGCAGCGCGAACCTGGCTCGGAACCGCGCAGGTCCCTTCTGCAAGGCGCCGTTACACTTTTCCGAAAGGCAGATCTTTAAATCGGCTATCGTCGATGTTAAATCTTGAGATTATAACTCAAGATTTATGAGGTCCTCCTTGGCCACTCCTGCGAAACGCCAGCCCAGATTTCTAACCGTCAAGTCGACGCACTACCTCAGTCCAAATCTTATCCGTGTCACCTTTGCCGGCCCGGAGTTGCAGGGTTTTCCCGAAGGGCACGAGGGCGCGAACTGCAAGTTGTTGTTGCCGCGCGACGGCGAAAGCCGCGAGGCCTTTGAAGCGCATTATGCGCCGGACAGGCCTTCCGAGCGCGTCCATCCGGTTCGCACCTATACTGTCCGTTCTTTCCGCCGGGATACGCTGGAACTCGATATCGACTTTGTTGCTCACGGCGACGAAGGGCCTGCAACGCGCTGGGCACAGCGGGCGGCAGAGGGAGATTTCCTGGGCTTTCTCGGCCCAAGCCAGCCGAAAATCACCGAGTTTCATGCCGACTGGTATTTGCTGGCCGCAGACCTTTCGGCAATGCCGGTGGTCGAAGCGACGCTGGAGGCTATGCCGCGCGAGGCAAGCGGTCTCGTGCTGTTCGAAGTTCCGTCAGAAGCCGACAAGCGCGAGATTGCAGCACCAGAAGGCGTGGAAATCAGATGGCTGGTCCAGGATAAGCCGCATCTGCCTTCAACCGCGCAGGTTGACCTCGTAAAATCTCTGGAATGGCCTGCGGGAACAATCCAGACCTGCATTGCAGGTGAAAGCTCCGTCATTCGGGCCCTTCGGGATCATCTTCACAACGAACGGAAAGTGCCGAAGGCGGACACCTACATTTCCGGCTACTGGAAAATCGGACTTGTCGAGGACGAGCATCAGCAGCTCAAACGGGCGGAAGCCGCCTGAGGCCTCTTGCTGGAATAGCGCACTTCTCGCCGGTTGGGCTCGCTCCAACCGGGGGGATGCAGAAGGCCGGTCTGACCGTGTGGTCGAATATCTGCCTGCGACCCAAATCTTGCCATCAACCTGAGATCCGTTAGATCTGTTGTTACAGGTCTTTCGGGAGGCATTCTCATGCGTGGTTTTGCAGTTGGTCTTGGGCTCGTTGTTGCCGGGTTCGCCTTTGTGCCGGCGGCCTGGGCCGCCGGCCCGGCCTTCGATTGTGCGAAGGCGGAAAGTTCGGCCGAAAAGCTGGTCTGTTCGAATGATGATCTTGGAACACTGGACCAGAAACTGGCTGATATCTATGAAGGTGCGGTTGGCGTCGTGAAGTCGCTTGATGCGGGCGCCGAAGAGGAACTCAACACGCTGAAGGCCTATCAGCGCGGCTGGGTGAAAGGGCGCGACGAATGCTGGAAGAGTGACGACGAACTCTCCTGCGTCCGCTCGGCCTATGAACGCCGGATCGCGGAACTGACAGCGCGCTATCAACTGATCAAGGGACAGGCCCCGGTCTTTTACACCTGCAACGAAAACCCGGCAGATGAGATCGTGGCGACCTTCTTCGATACCGAGCCACCGTCTGCACGGTTGGAGCGCGGTGACACGACCGAGATCGTGGTGCAGGGTCCGAGCGGATCCGGCGCGCGCTACGAAGGCGATTTCGGCATTCTATTCTGGATCAAGGGAGACGAGGCCATGGTGGACTGGCCTCAGGGCACGTCTTTCGATTGCAAGGTGCGAAGCTGACAGGCCTTTGACCGCCTGTCAGACCGCAGAAAAAAGTCGGCCGTTGCGATAAGGCAGCGGCCGCCTGCTCATAATCAGCCGTCCTTGTAATAGTAGCTATAGCCATTGAGGGCGGGGGCGCCGCCGAGGTGCGCATAGAGTACCTTCGATCCGGCGGGAATCTTGCCAAGCTTGACCAGGTCGATCATGCCTTGCATGGATTTGCCCTCGTAGACCGGGTCGGTGATCATTGCCTCGGTCTTGGCGGCAAGCCGGATTGCGTCGTTTGTCTCTTCAGAGGGAACACCATATGCCGGGTAGGCGTAGTCAGGATTGATCACGATCTCGTCGTCCCGGACCGCGCGGCCAAGTTCCACAAGGGAGGCCGTGTTGTCGACGATCTGGCGAACCTGCGCACGGGTCTGGTCAAGGGTGCCGGAGGCGTCGATGCCGATTACGCGGTCCGCCCGGTTCTGGTCGGCGAAGCCCACGATCATTCCGGCCTGGGTGGAGCCGGTAACCACGCAGACGATGATGTAGTCGAACGTGAAACCAAGCTCTTCTTCCTGCTGCTTCACTTCCTCGGCAAAGCGCACGTAACCAAGGCCACCGTATTTATGGACGGATGCCCCGGCAGGAATGCCGTAAGGCGTGCCACCCGCATCGCGGACGGACTGCATTGCGTCTTCCCAGCTCTGGCGAATGCCGATATCGAAACCGTCGTCGACCAGACGGGAATCCGCCCCCATCAGACGCGTCAGCAAAATGTTGCCGACCCGGTCGTAGACCGCATCGTAGTGCGGTACCCATTTTTCCTGCACCACAACGCATTTCATGCCGATCTTGGCGGCGGTGGCTGCAACCATGCGGGTGTGGTTGGATTGGACACCGCCGATGGAAACCAGCGTGTCCGCGCCGGAAGCGATCGCGTCGGGTACGATATATTCCAGTTTCCGCAGCTTGTTGCCGCCAAAGGCAAGGCCGGAGTTGCAGTCGTCCCGCTTTGCATAAATGTCCACCTTGCCGCCAAGCGCTTCGGAAAGCCGGGGTAGAGGTTCGATGGGCGTTGGGCCGAAGGTGAGGGGATAGCGTTCAAACTTGCTGAGGTTCATGGAGCACACCGGATTGATTGTTGACCCTTTGAGCCTTGCAGAAATTTTCAGAAAGGTGCTTTCAAAGTTTGATGTATTTTTTCTGTTATTGAGAACTTGAAGCGTATATTGATTCATCAATCATCGAACTAAGGTCAAAAAACTGAAAGATTCTTCCATGGCTGGTGAGCTCGACCGGATTGACCGCAAAATTCTCAAGCTGCTGCAGGAAGATGGCCGTCTCAGCAACGCCGAACTTGCCGGTCTGGTAAATGTCAGCCCGGCCACCTGTCACAGACGGACGCAGCGGCTGTTCGACGAGGGTTTCATTCAGGGCGTGCGCGCGCATATCGATCCGCAAAAGGTCGACAGATCTGCCCTTGTGATCGTGGGTGTGGTGCTGGACCGGTCGACGCCACAAAGTTTTGCGGAGTTTGAAGAGGTGGTTCGCAAGGCGGACTTTGTTCTCGACTGCCACCTGGTGGCGGGCGACTTCGATTACTTCCTGAAGATCCGCACACGGGACATGGCGGACTTCAACAAGCTGCACGGCGAAAAGCTGATTGCGCTGCCGGGTGTGCGCCAGACCCGAACGTTTTTTGTCATGAAGGAAGTGACGGACAACGCGCCGCTGCCTTTCTGAAACAGTTCGGCTTCCCTGGCCGGCCGGTCGCCGGCCTCGCAGACCGGACGACTGATGAGCGCCCCTGATCTGCTGCCTGAAATTCCCTTCCATTGTTCTGCCGTCAGTGAGCCTCGATCGCCCTGGCTTAAAAAACGGTTGCCTTGGTCGCCGACAATAAAGTACAGATTTGATATGTAATAACATAACATATCAAACTTGCTGGAGGCCTTATGTCCGATCGACGCCTGCCTGTAACCGTTCTGTCCGGGTTCCTTGGAGCGGGAAAGACCACCTTGCTCAATCGCATCCTCAACAACCGTTCCGGGTTGAAGGTGGCTGTAATCGTCAACGACATGTCGGAGGTGAATATCGATGCAGACCTGGTGCGGGCAGGTGGTGCGGAGCTGAGCAAGACCGAAGAAACCCTTGTCGAGATGTCCAACGGCTGCATCTGCTGCACCTTGCGCGACGATCTGCTGAACGAGGTTCGCCGCCTGGCTGGCGAAGGGCGGTTCGACTACCTGCTTATTGAATCAACGGGGATATCCGAACCGTTGCCGGTGGCAGCGACTTTCGAATTCCGAGACGAAGCCGGCGACAGCCTTGCCGATGTGGCAAGGCTCGACACGATGGTGACGGTGGTCGATGCGGTCAATCTGCTGAAGGATTACTCCAGCCATGATTTCCTGAGCGATCGGGGAGAGACGCTGGGCGAGGAGGACGAACGCACGCTGGTGCATCTCCTGACGGACCAGATAGAGTTTGCCGATGTGGTGGTTCTCAACAAGGTGGGTGCCGCGTCGGCCGGACAGGTGGATGCTGCCCGCAAGATAATCCGCAGTCTCAACGCGGATGCGAAGATTATCGAGACCGACTACTCGGAAGTCTCGCCTTCCGACATCCTGAACACGGGGCTCTTCAATTTTGAAAAGGCTCATGAACACCCGATGTGGGCCAAGGAGCTTTACGGCTTTGCCGACCATATTCCCGAAACCGAGGAATATGGTGTTGCCTCCTATGTCTACCGGGCACGGCGGCCGTTCGATCCGGAAAAGATCCATGAGCTGCTCAACGGGCAGTTGCCGGGGGTAATCCGCGCCAAGGGCCATTTCTGGATCGGCAGCCGGCCGCAGTGGGTGATCGAGTTCTCGCTGGCCGGGGCGCTCTCCAGCATCAGTCCGCTTGGCACCTGGTGGGCGTCGGTGCCGAAGGAGCGTTGGCCGGATGACGACCGCGCCCGGGCCTATGCGAAGTCGCTCTGGGTCGAACCGTTTGGCGACCGGCGGCAGGAAATTGTCTTTATCGGTGCGGGCATCGACTGGCCGCTTCTGAAAAGCCGGCTCGACGCGTGCCTGATCGGCGAAAACGCGGGTGACGAACTTTCGGCCTTTGCGCAACTGCCGGATCCCTTTCCAGCCTTCCGCCATGCGGACCGCGCAGCATGACAGCGCTGGAACCGAAGTTGGGCTCCCTTTCGAACGGGCCTGCCGCACGGGATGTGATTATCGGCCGGGATCCGGACATTCTCGCCGACATTCGCGATCCGGGCATCGCCGCCGCTATCTGGCGTCGAACGCCGGATCCCGAATTTCAGAGGTGGGTGAATGCCTTGCAGAAAGACAACCTGCCGGACCTGCGCACGGTGGTGCCTGTGCATCTGGCTGAGGCGGCTGTCCGGGCGGCTTGCGAGAGCCATGGACTTCCTGCGTGTCGGGAGAGGGACATGCTGGCAAGCGATGTCGGGGCACTTGCCCTGATGCTGGCAAAGACGCTGACAGTGCGTCTGCTGCGATTGCGGCTGGATGTTTCGGAAGACGTCATGTGTCCGAAGTTCCACCTGGACAATGTTCGCGCCCGGTTGTTGTGCACGTATCGCGGGGCGGGAACGGAATATGTGCCGGAAAATGTGGCCGAGGAGCCTGGTCGCATCCGTCAGGTGCCGCCCGGGGGCGTTGCCGTTTTTCGCGGCCGGCAATGGTCTTGCGGCGAAAGAACCGCTCTCTTGCACCGGTCTCCGGCCGCAACTCTGGCAGGTGGACCGCGGCTTCTTCTGGTGATCGATCCGGCAGACTAGGCGGGCTGGATTTCCGAAGGGGGTTCAGCCACGCTCTCGGCTTAGCCAGGTTTGATATCGGTCCAGGTGTCGCGTGACGATCGCGGCAAGGGAGGCATCCGTACAGATCATCTCAGGGGTGATGGCATTGCTGGTGAGGCCAAGCGAAAATCCGGCTTCGCTGACGATTTCGGCGGACATGGTCCGGAGGATCTCTTCCAGCTGAACCGGGGCAAAGGCGTGGCGGGAGGTGACGTGGGCAAGGGCGACCGGCTTGCCCGGAAACTTCTGACAACCAACCATCCAGTCGAGAGTGTTTTTGAAACTGCCGGGCAGTGCATGCATGTATTCCGGCACGGCGAACAGCAGCCCGTCGGCGCGCGCAACCTGTTCGCGCAGGTCGGTGACGATCTCCGGCAGGTGGTCGGTAATATCCAGATCCGGCACGAAATGCGGCAGATCGCCGATGCGGTCATAGCGGTTGAGAACGAGCCCGTCGGGCGCCAGTCGTTCTGCTGCGCTCAGCAGGGCCAGATTGGACGATGCGGCACGAAGACTGCCGCAAAATGTAAGGATCCTGAAGGGCAAGGGACTGATCCGGTTGAAGGAGGCTAGGGGCGAGCCTATCGGATTCGCCCCGTATCGTGATCCCCCAACGACCGACCAGTTTGCGCCTTTTACCGGCTGGCAGCGGCCAGTGCTGCACCAAAGCCGACAAAGAGCGTGCCTGTGATCCGGCGTACCCACAGCATGCGCTTTGCAGACGTCAGGAAGCGGCGCATGTGACCGCCTGCGTAGGCAATTGCGGCATGGTTGGCGAAACACAATGCGGCGTAGGTGAAGGACAGCACCGAGATCTCCGTGAGATCGATGCCGTCGGCGCGCATGAATTGCGGGAACAGCGCGGTGATGACCAGAATGGCCTTTGGATTGGTGACGGAAACGAGCAGTGCCTCCAGGAACAGCTTTCTGGGGCTTTTGCGGGCAATCAGGACACCATCTTCCACGTGAAAGGCAGACTTGTCGCGCCAGATCTTGAGGCCGATGAATATGAGATAGGCGGCACCAATGACCTTCAGCACCGTGAAGGCCACAGCGGAGGCTGTCATCAGGGCGCCGAAGCCGAGGGCGACCGCGTATCCCAGGATTACCAGTCCCGTGGCATTGCCTGCCGCGGAAGCGAGGGTCGCGTTACGGCCGAACCGGAGCGTGTTGGAAATGGCCAGCATGACTGCAGGGCCGGGACTGACGGCAGGCAGGAGCGAGACAGCAATAAAGACGAGCCAAAGATCTATCGGCATTTCGGTTCTCGAGAAAAGGCTGCGGGGTGCAGCCGGAAGGATGTTTCAGGGCAGCAGCCGGCCGTCGCGTACGGCCTTGTTCAGCAGGTCCTGGGCAAAATCCCAAAGACCCGGGAAGGGAGACAGGCGGGATTCCTTCGTCAGCTTCAACGCTTCGGCGGAAATGGGTTCATGGGTCGGGTCGTCCAGGCCGGATGCAAAGACCAACACCATCGGATGCAGCGCGTCCATCGCGTTGGCGAATTTGGCTTCCGGTGTTTCGTTGGCTTCAAACTCCAGCCAAAGAGCCTTGAAATCCAGGCCTTGCGATGAGGGAAGCAGGGCGAACAGTCGGCTTGCGGCTGCCTGTTCCAGATCCTTGATGCCGGCCCGATTGTCGTCAGTGACCCAGTGGTCGCCTGCGTCGATCTCGACCAGGTCGTGAACGGCGAGCAGTTTGACGACGTGGTTGATGTCGGTGCCGGCAGGGGCGTGCTCGGCAAGCGTAAGCGTCTGCAGGATCACGTGCCAGCAGTGCTCGGCCGTGGTCTCGCGCCGGGCGCCACCCGTGAGCTGGTTCAGCCGGACGACTTCCTTCAGCTTGTCGGTTTCCAGAAGAAACGCGACCTGCTTCGCCAAAGTGTCGTTCATCAGATTTCGCCCATGGCCCGGCGGAAGCGGGCAACGCTTTCGGCAAAGCCATGGATCAGCGCATCGGCGGTAAAGCCGTGGCCGATCGACATTTCCCGAATGAAGGGGGCGCGTGCCATCAGAGCAGGAATGTTTTCGACGGTCAGATCATGCCCGGCATTGACGCCGAGCCCACAGGCCTGGGCGGCTTCCGCCGTGGCGACAATCATGTCGAGTTCCTTTTCGGCGCGTGCCGGGTCGTCGTAGCAGGCGCCATAGGGGCCGGTGTAGATCTCGATACGTTCCGCCCCGAGCCTGGCAGCGTGTTCGGGGACAGCCGGGTCCGGATCGCAGAAGAGCGAGACCGTAACCGCCCACTCCTTGGCGGCGGCAATCGCCGTTTCCAGCGCGCTGGTGTCTTTCGAAAAGTCCCAGCCATGGTCCGAGGTGGATTGCTGCGGGTCGTCCGGCACGAACAGGACCTGTTCGGGGCGAGCTTCCTCCACCAGCTTCATGAAATCGGGGGCCGGATAGCCTTCCAGGCACAGTTCCTTGTTCGGGAACCGGTCCTCGATCAGCTCGGACAGCTCGAACACGTCCTTCTTGCGGATATGGCGTTCGTCCGGACGAGGATGCACGGTGATGCCCTTGGCGCCGGCTTCCATCGCGATGGCCGCAAGGCCAGTCACGCTCGGCCAGGGCAGATCCCGGCGATTTCGCAACATGGCGATGGCGTTGACATTGACGGAAAGGCGCGAAACGGCAGGCATGATTGATAGTCCGGTGAAAACGGTTCTGATCTGGCTTTAAGAGACTGGGTCAGGTTCGCAAGATTGTGTCAAAAGCCGTTGAAGTCAAACGAGGAATTGTCACTAGAGACAATGTTTTTCAGTGTTGGTGGGGCTTCAGCCACCCTTGATATCGCACGAGCCGCCCAAGACCAGGCAGGGAGATCTCGACGTCGAAGCGGAAGATGCCATCCGGTGCCGTCTCGGCTGTTTCGCTGATCGGCAACAACCAGCGCGGCAAGGGAATGCCAAACAGCTTGCCACTGCGAACGGGATAGGCGAGTGCATCGCCCTTCAGGTTCAGGTGAATGTTGAACGTTGTTGGTCCGAAACGCTCCTGAACCACGCCGGAGCCCGGTGCACCTGACAGGCTGAGCACGGACCGGAAAGTCTTGCCGCCGAAATTGCGCTGCCAGATTTCCTTGTCGCCCTGCCGCTTGATGGTCACTTTCACCGGAGTGGCATCTGCTTCAGGTGGAAAGCCGACGATACGGCACAGCAACTGGCCGAGCCGCGAGGTGCCGCGCGTGACCTTTGCCTCACCGATCCATTGCCGGTGGTCAAACACTGTGTGAAGGGAGCGGATCTCTTCAGGCAAAGCTTTGAAGGTGCTGCTGCCGAGTGCCTGCTGGAACAAGACCGGTTCAGCCTGCTTTGCAGTGAAGGTGCGGACGTTCAGATGAGCGGTGGCCTCCTCGACGTCTGCCAGCTTGAATTCACCAAGGCTTGGCCGCGCTCCGGCTGGAACAACACCTTCAACAAGGTGCTTGCACAAGATAGCGCCCGGGACTGCCGGGATATGCGGCCCGTCGCCGGCTTCCGCAATCAGTGTCCAGCTGGCGGACAACGGCTGGCCGTCCTTGCCAAGCCCGGCAAGCCGGACTTCCATGCCGCCGCGGTCGGACCCGAACCGTTCGAACCAGCCCGCGACAGTACGAAGGAGTGGAGCGGCAGCTTGCAGTGACCTGACAAGGCGAAGACGCACCAGCCAGGAGAGAGCCCAGAGGCCCAGATGAAGGAGGGAGAGTTCAAGTCCCGCCCGGAACAGCACCGTTCGGGCGTTGTAGACCCTGGGAAAGAGTGTCAGATCCGGCGCGCCGATGAAACTCGACCAGCGCTTTGAAAGGCCGCTGCTGCCTTCAGGGCCGATCCAGCGCCGGGAGAGATCGGACCAGCCGATGACTTTTGTCCATCCGCCATCGCGGTAGACGGAAACGGGCTTGCCGGACTGGGTCAGGATCGCTTCGATGACGGAGAGGCCACGAGGTGCACGATTGCCCGGCAGGATGGTGCTTTCGATCAGGTCGACCTGTGAGAACTCATGCCGAAGAGCTTCGACCGCAACCGAAGAGAGGGCCGGTACGCTGGAAACGCCAGACAGCACGGTCAGTCCGCTCAAGCGTGCCTGCTCGTCGAGCACAGTAATACCGCTGGTGAACCCGGCATCGTCGGAAAGATCCAGATAATGGCTCCCGGCGGCAAGCGCTGCTTCCGCAACAGCGTAGGGGGATTGCCGGTAGGCCTGAAACGGTCCGGCGGCGTCGACGGTGACGAACGGGCGAAGGGCGAGAAGGGCAGCAGCGAAATCAGGTGCCGTACGATCCAGAACGGCGGCAGTGCCACCATGCCGGCGACAGAAGTCTTCAGCCTTTTGTTGGCTGCGGCCTGCAACGATGACCTCCAGATGCTCGTGTCTGAGCAGCGCCTCGGCCAGCTTTCCGCCGAAAACGCCATAGCCACCGAGTACGACAATCCGCTTCCTTCGGGAAAGTTCAGTCAAGGAGCCGTTCCTTCAGCGCAGCCGACGGCAGGGGACAGGTTCGTCTGCCGAGCCGATAGCGGTTTTGGGCAATCCTGTCATAAGTCCAGTCCGCGAGCCTGCGCGGCAGACGATCCAGCACCGTGAGCGCCTTCCAGGGCCAGCCGAGACTTTTCATGGCTGCGGTGAAGGACGCCATTTTGGTGTAGGCCCGGCCACGGCAGATAACGATGTTGGTTTCCATCTTCTGCGGGTCGAGCCCATGGTGCCGGTAGAGTGCCTGACCGATGTCCGAGTGGGCGTCGACAAAGCGAAAGCCTGCTGTCCGGTCGTGCCTGGCGACGAACCGGGCAAAGCCGGAGCACAGAACGCAAATGCCATCAAAGACGATCAGGTTGTCGGGAAGATGTGCAAGGGCAGGCGGGGCCGGTTTGACGTTGCGTCTGGTTTCCATCGTCTTGGGGCTTTCGCGGGCAATGACAGGTTTCCGCCTCTCATGTAGTGTTGCAACGCAGGGTTCGGCGAGCCCGCACAAGGTCGCAGTACAGTATTACGACTAGGTTTTCAGGTTCCGCCGTTTCCTCTAAGACTGGCCGCAAGGGGCCCGATTCTTAAGCTTGTTCCGGACTGAAACCGATTTCGGTGTCGATCCGAACGAGAATCAATGCATACATCGAGGTCTCGGATCGAGAAAACTACCAGGTAATCCATGGCCATCTCCAACGCGCTCCTCCTCTTGGCCCAGGCAGCCGTTTATTTCATCGTCATGATGAGCCTTCTGCGGGCTCGTCAGGTGATCGGTATCGGCGTCTTCATGTGCGCGCTTGGTGTGATGCATTTCCTGGAAACATATCTCGCCAGCGTCTTTTACATCGAGTTGCCGTTCGGCATCGTCTCCCCCGGGTCGACTGTGCTCTTTTCCGGCAAGCTTCTGATGATCCTGCTGCTCTACATCCGCGAGGATGCGCTGATCGTCCGCCAGCCGATCTACGGCCTGTTGATCGGCAACTTCCTGATCGTCGCACTGGTGATGATCCTGCGGAACCACGATACCATCTCGGTCACGGACGGCCGCAATCCGGATTTCGCCTTTATCGATGAAATGGGACTGCTGATGGTCTGGGGCACCATCTTGCTGTTTGTCGACGCGATCGCGATCATCGTGCTTTATGAGCGGATCGGCAATTGGGTCGGGCGGCACCTGGGTCTGCGTTTCCTGATCTGCGGCGCGGCAGTGCTGACTTTCGACCAGGCCGGGTTCTTCCTGGCGCTGCATTATGTTTCCGGTGCACCCTGGCATGTGTTTGTCGGCGGCTGGGCAGCCAAGATGGTGGCTACGCTGGTCTATACGGCGCTGTTCATCCTCTACCTGAAGTATTTCGACAACGAGAGCAGCTGGCTCACCAACAGGTCCTTCAAGGACGTGTTTCAGGTGCTGACCTACCGGGAGCGCTATCACAAGCTTCTGGAAGCTTCCATTCGCGATCACCTGACCGGCACGCTTCACCGCAGCCAGTACGACCAGAATGCGCCCAAGATCCTTGCCAAGAACCTGCAGGAAAACCGGCCCCTGTCCCTGCTTGTGATCGACATCGATCACTTCAAGCAGGTGAACGACCGGCATGGCCACCAGGCCGGTGACGAGATCCTGAAGATGGTTGCCCGGCTTCTGGCCGACAACCTGCGTTCCGACGATCACCTCTACAGGGTGGGCGGCGAAGAGTTCGTGCTTCTGTGCGAGAAGCTGTCGGTGGAAGGCGCAACCTCCATGGCCGAGCGGTTGCGCAAGGCGATCGAGCGCTTCAGCAAGATCTATCTTCCGGAAAAGGTAACGGTCAGCATCGGTCTGGCCAGTGCGCCGCAGGATGGCGACACAATGGAGGCCCTGTTCCGGCAGGCGGACCTTCGGCTTTATGAAGCCAAGAAACAGGGGCGCAACCGGGTCTTCAGTCCGGTCACGGTGGATTAGAGCAATCTGGTAAGCCAAAGCATTTGAAAAAGAAAAAGCCCTGGAAATGCTCCAGGGCTTTTGTCGTTTCTGAAGGCCAGGACGATCAGACCCGGTTAAGCAGCCTTGCCCGGATGGTGTTGGGCAGGGTGCGGATCTCTTCCAGAATGCTGACCGGATCTTCCACCGGGCTGTCGACATCCAGAACGACGTAGCCGATGTCCAGATGGGACTGCATGTACTGGGCACAGATGTTGAGGTTGTGCCGGGTGAAGAGGTCGTTCAGCGTGCGCATGGCACCGGGAGCATTGTGGTGCACCTGGATGAAACGCGTGGCCGACGTGCCCTTGGGCAGTTGAACCTGCGGGAACGAGACGGCGCCGATGGTGGACCCGACATCGGAGTATTCCACCAGTCGCTTGGAGACTTCCTCGCCGATCCGGTCCTGGGCCTCTTCCGTCGAACCACCCACGTGCGGGGTCAGGATGACGTTGTCGAGGCCGCGCAGAGGCGACAGGAATTCGTCCTTGTTGGACTTCGGCTCGACCGGGAAGACGTCGATGGCAGCGCCTGCCAGGTGACCGGACTTCAGCGCGGCGGCCAGAGCGTCGATATCGACAACCTTTCCGCGGGCGTTGTTGATCAGGAACGCGCCCTTCTTCATCTTCGAAATCTGGTCAGCACCGAACATGTCGCGCGTTTCCGGCGTATCGGGAACATGCAGGGACACGACATCGGATTCAGCCAGCAGGCCATCGAGGCTTTCGGACGGCATCACGTTGCCGTGCTGCAGCTTGTCGACGAGATCGAAGTAGATCACCCGCAAGCCCATGGCCTCGGCCAGGTTCGACAACTGCGTGCCGATATTGCCGTAGCCGACGATACCAAGTGTCTTGCCGCGAACTTCGTGGGAACCGGCAGCGCTTTTCATCCAGCGGCCTTCGTGGGCCGCGGTGGATTTCGGGAAGACGCCGCGCATCAGCATGACGATTTCGGCAACGGTGAGTTCGGCCACGGATCTCGTGTTGGAGAAGGGGGCATTGAACACCGGGATGCCGCGCGTAAGCGCGCCCTTGAGGTCGACCTGGTTGGTGCCGACGGAGAAGCAGCCGACAGCAACCAGGCTCTTGGCCGCTTCCAGAACCTCTTCGGTGACCTGGGTGCGGGAGCGAATGCCGAGCATCTGGACGCCCTGCAGCTTGTCGATCAACGCGTCCTTTTCCAGGGCTCCGGACAGGACTTCAACGTTTGTATAACCGTGTTTTTCAAGAACCGCGCGCGCGGTCGGCGAAATGCCTTCCAGCAGCAGCCAGCGGATCTGGTTTTTCGGCCGGGAGAGACCGTGAATCATGGCGAAATGCCTTTTGGTCTGATTGGTTTGAATCGCGCCGGATCGGCGCTAACAGCGCGCGTGTCGTATACGCGCTCGTTCACGTCGCGTCTAGGGCGCCATTTTGATGGAACGCAAGCCGACACCGCGCGTTTTGTCACCCCGGTGTTTGTGAAAGCGGTTGCTGACGGACGCCAGCCTGTGCCAATAAGCGGCGGGGGCGCGTTTCGGCCGGATCTCCAACCGGCTGCTTGAATAATATCCAACACCAAGCGAGAGCAGGGACCCCGATCCATGTTGAATTTGAGCGGGCCTCAATTCGATTACGAGCCATATCCCGTTTGCTATGTAACAGATGTATTGCCGCCGGAAATGTACCGGTCACTCGTCGAGAGCTATCCTGACAGGGAACTGTTCAAATACATGCCAAACCTCGGACACAAATATTCTCTGTCCGACATCAATAATCCGGATAACTACTACAAGTTCCTGTCAGAAAAACCTGATTGGAAAGCGTTTTACGATCATGTGAAATCCGAGAACTTCATAAACAATGTGCTGGATATGTTGGTCGCCAACAATATCGACCTGGGCCTGCGCAGGCTCAAGGTGATTGCGAAGGACGGGCAGCGGAAGGCCAGCCTGCTGAGTCGCCTCCGTCGCCAGACCGAGATCAGCGCCCGGTTCGAGTTCTCGATGATGCCGGCAAACGGCGGTCAGATCCTGCCGCACACCGACGCTCCGCATAAATTGATCACGCTGGTTCTGTCCATGATGGAGCCGGGAGCCTGGGATCCCGCATGGGGTGGTGGCACGGCGGTTTGCCTTCCCAAGGACCGGACGAAGGTCTTCAACCACATCAACAAGGCGATGCCCCTCGAGGATGTTGAAACGCTGAAGACGTTCCCGTTTGAGGAAAACCAGTGTGTCCTGTTCGTGAAGACCTACAATTCCTGGCACCACGTCGCGCCGATGACCGGACCGGACGACGCACCCTTGCGCAAGACGCTGACGATCAATATCGAGAGCAAGCTTTAGGGAGGGCGAGGCCTGTGGAAAAGCCGCAGGCCTCTCGGTATTGCGGTGCTGTTGCTCCCAATTCAGTCGAGGCGGCGCAGATCCCTCAATCGCAAGGCAATGGCGTGGACCGTGTCGTCGTCATATCCGAGGCCAAGGTCGTTGCGCATGAAACGGCCAAGGTCTTCGGCTTCCTCGATCAGCCACTCCCGCTTGTTGCCGCCACCGACAAACCGGGCCCGGCCGTCCAGAAAACTGATGAAACCCCGATCCGTCAGCCGGTAGAATTTCATGCTGCCCGCAAAGGACTGCCTGGGCGAGGCGGCGCACAGGAAATTGGCGGCTTCAATGTCGACAGGGCGGACGTCTACCCGGTCAAATCCGTAGAGCGCGAACCAACCCTCCTCAGTCTGTCGTTCCAGTACGTGCTCTCCTGACACAGCTTCAAAGCGTATCCTGTAGACCTGGTCGCGGATCTGCTGGCGTTCCTCTGAAATGCGCACAGGCTCGGCTGGGGCCTGGCCGCCGAACCCGGTATCGACCAGCCATTCGCTGCCATCACACGTCACGACATGGGCAAGGTGTGAGCGTGCTCCACCCTCCGCCGCCCCCATGCGCACCCGGGCAAGCACCTGCCGGGAGGAAAAGCCGATGGCTGCCAGTGCGTCACCCAGCAGAGAGTTCAGCTCGAAGCAGTAACCGCCGCAACGGTGTTGAACGAGCTTCTGCCAGAGGCTGTCCCGGCCAAGCTCTGGAACCTTGCCAAGAAAAGGCAGAACGTTTTCGAACGGGATGGCGCTGATCTGGGCTGCCTGCAGGGCCCGCAAGCCGTCCAGGGTGGCCGGGCACGTCTCCAGGCCAATCCGCTCAAGATAGAAATTAAGATCGAAGGGCATCGGTAGTTCTGTCCGGTTTCGAGGTGTCCGATGCATGTAGGCAAGTCTTCGGCTGTTGCCAAGGAACACGACGGCGGGAGTTCGCCCGTTCTGCTGTGTGCCGTGCCTCAACATGCGCAGGAAAACAAAAAAGGCCCGCCACACCGGATGCGACGGGCCTTGCGATCAGAAACCGATCTCTTAAAGGCCTTCCGGTCCACGCTGAACGGCAGCGACGCCGGTGCGGGAGACTTCGACCAGACCGAGCGGTTTCATGATGGAGATGAACTGCTCGATCTTGGAGGTCCGGCCGGTGATCTCGAAGACGAAATGTTCCGTCGTCGCGTCGATCACGGTGGTGCGAAAGGCATCTGCAAGGCGCAGGGCCTCCAGGCGCTTTTCACCGGTGCCTGCCACCTTCACCAGGGCAAGCTCACGTTCCAGCGGCTTGTCCTGGTTGGTGCGTTTGGCGCGAACGGTCAGGTCGGTCACCCGGTGCACCGGCACCAGCCGGTCGAGCTGATGGCGGATCTGCTCGATGATCATCGGCGTACCGGTGGTCACGATGGTGATGCGGGACAGGTGTTTCTCGTGTTCGGTTTCCGACACGGTCAGGCTGTCGATGTTGTAGCCACGGCCGGAGAACAGGCCGATCACGCGGGCAAGGACACCCGGCTCGTTGTCGACGAGGAGCGATAGGGTGTGGGTTTCGATTTCGTTGCTGACTTCGGCCAGGAAATAGGCGGAAGGCGCATCAACATTCTGTGCGTTCATTTTCTTAAAGTCCTTTTGCCTATTTCACCTTAAACGAGCGACTTGCCTTCGGCGCTGATGGCGTTGGCAACCGCTTCGTCGTTGGCTTCGTCCGGCAGCAGCATTTCGTTGTGAGCCTTGCCCGAGGGGATCATCGGGAAACAGTTGGTCAGATTGGCAACGCGGCAGTCGAACAGGACAGGCTTGTCGACCGCAATCATTTCCTCGATTGCCCCGTCCAGATCGCCCGGCTTTTCGACCCGGAACCCAACCCCGCCGTAGGCCTCGGCCAGCTTGACGAAGTCCGGCAGGCTGTCGGTGTAGGAATGGGACAGACGGTTGCCGTGCAACAGCTGCTGCCACTGGCGCACCATGCCCATGTACTGGTTGTTGAGGATGAACACCTTGACCGGCAGGCCGAACTGAACGGCAGTCGACATTTCCTGGATGTTCATCAGGATCGATGCATCGCCGGCAATGTCCACGCACAGCGCGTCGCGGTGGGCCACCTGCGCACCGATGGCAGCCGGCAGGCCGTAGCCCATGGTGCCGAGGCCGCCGGAGGTGAGCCAGTGGTTCGGCTCCTCGAAGCCGTAGAACTGGGCTGCCCACATCTGGTGCTGGCCGACTTCGGTGGAAATGAAGGTCTTGCGGTGTTTGGTCAGTTCATAGAGCCGCTGGATCGCGTATTGCGGCATGATGACGTCGCTGTTCGGCTTGTAGGCCAGCGAGTTGCGTGCGCGCCACTGATCGATCTGCGTCCACCAGTCCTTCATGGCCTTGGCGTCGGATTTCAGCGAAGAGGACCGCCAGATCCGCACAAGGTCTTCCAGCACGTGGGCGACATCGCCGATGATCGGCAGGTCGACATTGATCGTCTTGTTGATGGAGGACGGATCGATGTCGATATGAATCTTCTTCGAGTTCGGCGAGAAGGCATCGGTCCGGCCGGTGATGCGGTCGTCGAAGCGAGCCCCGATGCAGATCATCACATCGCAGTCGTGCATGGTCATGTTGGCTTCGTAGGTGCCATGCATGCCCAGCATGCCGAGCCAGTTGTCGCCGGACGCCGGATAGGCGCCGAGGCCCATCAGCGTGGAGGTGATCGGGAAGCCGGTCAGCGACACCAGTTCGCGCAGCAACTGGCAGGCCTGCGGGCCGGAGTTGATCACACCGCCGCCGGTATAGAGAACCGGCTTCTTGGCGTTGGCCATCAATTCGGCGGCCATGCGGATGCTGGAGGCATCGCCCTTCAATTGCGGACGGTAGCTCTTGTGCGCGGCAGCCGGGTTCGGCGTCGGGCCCTGGTATGTGCCGGTCGCGAACTGAACGTCCTTCGGAATGTCGACGACAACCGGGCCCGGACGGCCGGAAGTGGCGACATAGAAGGCTTCATGCAGGATGCGCGGCAGGTCGTCGACATCGCGAACCAGCCAGTTGTGCTTTGTGCAGGGGCGGGTGATCCCGACCGTGTCGCACTCCTGGAAGGCATCGTTGCCGATCAGATGGGTTGGTACCTGGCCGGAAATGCAGACAAGCGGAATGGAATCCAGCATGGCGTCGGTCAGGGCAGTCACCATGTTGGTGGCGCCTGGACCGGAGGTGACCAGGGCAACGCCCGGTTTGCCGGTGGAGCGGGCATAGCCTTCGGCGGCATGGCCTGCACCCTGTTCGTGCCGTACGAGAATATGCTCCAGACCTTCCTGCTGAATGATCTCGTCGTAAATGGGAAGCACAGCACCGCCCGGGTAGCCGAAGATCGTGTCAACTCCCTGGTCTTTCAGCGCCTGGATGACCATTTCGGCGCCGGTCATTTCCCGTGTCATTCGTTTCGTCCTTGCATTCTCGCCTGTGGATCAGGCTTTGGCTCACATAACTGTTTGTTCTTCTGTCAATCCCGCCCGATCGGGCGCGGACTGATACAACACTGTCTGTCTGGCCTGACGCATGCGGCGTCAAAGATCCGGGCAGTGGTGGAAAATGCGTGGTCAGGAGGCGGGTACAAAAAAAGGCCCCTTTGGGAGCCTTGGTCGCGCGCCATCCTGTCCGTACGGGGTTATCCCGCCGCGGAGGCGCGCTTTCCTACTACTACTAGAATGAGCGACATTGCCATGTCGTCCCGGTCCTTTGATGCTGCAGGCCGTCTGGCCCGGTTCGACGTCGTTGTGGAACTCCCGGAACCGGGTTTGTCCCGCCAACCTGAGGCAAGCCGATATGACAGCGACTTCAACAAGCTGGCCCAAGCCCGTCACGTCTGCCCCGGTCTTGATGCGCCGCACCCTAGTCAGGCGGATAAAACCGGTCAAGCCTTAATTTCGAAAATTGCGCAAAAGATCGAAGATGTTTCTGAAAGTTGCCTTTTGGGCGGCGTTAACGAGCTTTCCTTCCGGCGGCTGCGGATTTTCTCCGGGTTGCGTTCCTCGCAGACCGGCCATGATAAAAAATTGTCATAAAAACCGTTGCGCCAAATCGGATCGCACTATATACACCCGCCATCCGACGTGCCGCGCGGTTCTCGCGGCCCTGTCGCTTTGGGTGTGTAGCTCAGTTGGTAGAGCAGCTGACTCTTAATCAGCGGGTCTGGGGTTCGAGCCCCCACTCACCCACCATCAACCTTCCTTTGAAATTGCTGAAGAAATTGCGGTAAAGCGCAATTCCTGCGCCGTGAGCATTGAGATCGCGTGCGGCGTCGCGCGGTTCGTTCGGTGATGCGAAGCGGCAGGCAACAGTGAGCAAACGTGCTGAAGCTGTGAAACACCTTTACATCATCTTCACGCCGTTTATCTAGAACCCAGCCCAGATTGGCCGGGGCGTTGAACGAGATTCTATTATCCGTGTCGCGTCTTTCAGAATTACCGGATTGAAAAATTAAGGATAGTCATTATGCGGAAAGTATTGATTGCAATCGTTTCGCTCGCAATTGGAAGCTCTGGTCTATTGCTTCTTTATTTTCAGCTGTTTGTTTGGGGCTATATTCACGCGATGGCTCTAATGGCTGTAGGTTTACTTCTTGCAGTCGGCTTCGGTTGGTTTTGGGTTGATGTTCTACGTCCCGCAATAACAGGGCGTGACGATCAATAATCCCATAGGCTCGTTGCTAGCATATCTAGTGAAGTTGCCTGCGTGGCGGTCTACTATTTTGGTTGGGACAACTCGGCATCAATGACCTTCCGTGCGCCTGCAAGTTCCTGTTCGACCTGGCATGACAGCAAATAGAGCCCCTCGTGTCCGCCTGTTCATTAGTACCCTCGGTGATTGACGAGGCCGCTGCTGGTGACGTGTTCAGGGCATCGAGAACGGCCAATCCAATTGCCTGAAGCATGCCTAAGCATGTCTGGCACCAATAGGATTTATTTGTCTGTCCCGATAAGTTGACGCGTGGTGCCAACCAAAATAGTAGATCGGCGCGCCATGGCGAATTACTTGAGGGCAGCTGGTCGACAGCGCTGAGACAGGCGCTGGAGACAAGCGTGCTGCGCGGCCTTGGCAACAAGCAGGTGATCAAGATCGATCGATCGGCAACGCACTGCCTGCTGACCGACCTGTCGGCCTATGACAAGCATGTGGAAGGGAAGCGGGGACGGTCGCTTCGCTTCATGGGGTGTTCCACGCGCGAAGATGCCTGTTTCACGAAATGTGTAGAAATTTCTGCCGTTGGTCTTGCATTGCACGTTTACACGGACAATGGTGAAGCGGTGGGAACTTTCCCATAGTGATTTGGCCTACGACGAAGCTCCGACGGCAAGCATTCGAAGGGCTCCGCAATTGGAGTTCGCCAGCCTGTGGGCCATAAAGGCGGGCCGATGATTTACGGAGGTGGTGCTCCTGATCATTGGCCCCCGTCGCACGAGGCAATTCCTAACATGCAGTTAAAATCAGTCCGGTCACCTATATATAGTGGTCATCAACAAGTTTGGCACAAAAACCTTGTGAAAACTGCTAATGTTCTCAGGCTAATCTGAGTAAAGTTCTGTTTGGCAGACCGAATCATTTCCGCTTTTCAAGCCCATACCAGCTGCTGCGATGATCCTTTGACGGATAATTCGGTCGGGTTCCACCCGCGCCCCGCCGCGCCTAGTGCAGCGAAAGCGCCGGCGCTTCGGCAGATCCATAACCGACCTTTCGTCCTGGAACAGATCACAACTGACAATCGTCATCTTCTGGCAGCGAATGCAATGTGTCTGCATCTCGGTGCAATGTTCTTTTCCATATGCGAGGTGGTCGTTCGTCCCAGTGGTACTAGGCGTGTCCTTTCCATGCCTTGTCCAAGGTTGTGAATCTCCGGTTGAAAACTCCCGTTCTTTCAAACCGGTACCCGCAAGTTTTAACCTTGATATTTTTTCTTGTTTGACCGCCTTGGCAGACAACTTAACGTGCTGCCAAGCAGGGAAAATCGGTGCCTATTTAATCTATTGGCAAACAAGGCGATCGCCGCGTTTGACGCGGCCGCTCTTTGCAGGATGCGGATGAAGGGCAACATCAGACGGGACATCCATGCATAAACTGGATTTCGAGTTGGACAAGGCACAGCTGAAACGTGCCTGGGGCGTTATAGACAGGGAGTTTCAACGCCTGGGGCTGATGCTGCGCCGCGGGTCGGATTTCGATGTTGTCGAGGCCATGGCAGCGGCCAGCGGCCTGAAGCGACTGGAGGGGCATTTCACCCCCAGTCTCAACACCTATACGCCTTCACAGGCATTCTGGCTGGCGCTGGTGGACGAGGAAGACCGGATGGTCGGGCGGGTGTGCGCCCGTTTCGACAGAATGGCCTATCCGATGACGCTGACCGATTTCTGGCGCAAGTATTTTCATCGCTGCTACCCGGACGCGGAAGGCGGCAAGGTTGTGCTGAGTGACAAGCAGCCGCGCGTTGGCCGGCGCATTACCGGCGACGTTGTATATCTGGGCGGAACGGAAGTTGCCAAGGAGTGGCGCGGTTCGAAGCTCGGCGGCCTGCTCAACCAGATGGCCCAGATCGAGGCATTGGATGAGTGGGGCGCCGGCTTCTATTACGGCTGGGTGCAGGGTTTCAACTTCATGGACGGCTTCTGGCGCGACTGCGGCTTTACCCGTGCACACTTTCATGCACTGAACTGGGTTGAACCGCTGCCTGGTACGCTGGATGCCAATCTGATTTTTGTTGCGAACACAGCTGACGATGTGTGCGATCTGATTGATAGGATCGCGAATGGACTTCAAGCAAAGTCATGAGGCAGAAAATCCGCGTGAACCCGGCACTGGTGCGGAATTTCACGAGGAGACGCTGCAGCGTCATGTCCGGCACACCTTCGCCCAGCTTGTTGCCTGTGCGCTGGATATCGAACCAGGGCTCGCCTTCCATGGCAATCTGGTAGGCATCAGCAACGCCCTGGCGGTAGACTGAGGGAAGGAAGCTGGTCGGCGGACGTGGTGTTTCCGGGTCAAGAGCCTGTGGAAAGAACCGGCGGAAGGTGCTGTGCTTGCCCACAAAGGTCAGCGGCGGCACGTCGCCCGGCTCGGCGGTCGGCAACGTCATCAGCAGATACGGGCTCAGCTGCGTCATGCGGCTGTCCTGCACGATGATGCCTTCGTTTTCGCGCCAGGTCTTGAACAGAAACTGCGTCTTGTCTCCCGCCAATCCGTTTTCGATCAGCGAGAAGGGTAGCGGCTCAACAAAAGTGTTGATGCTCATGGACGCCTCCAAAGGGACTGGATTTCGGAAGAAACCCCTTCTGCATGGCTTCGGCATAGATGTCATATCTTGCCGCTGCCGCCAACTGGGCACGTTCGCCGTCGCTCAGCAGGCTGGTCTGGTCGTGGTCGAACAGATCGAAGCAATGGAAATCGAGCAGGAACAGACAGTCATATCTTGCTGCAATTTCAAATATTTCCAGGAATTCGAGCTGCTCTTTGGTGTATTGATCTTCGCTCATCCCTGCCGCCTTGTCTTTACATGTCATTTTTTGTTTTGCCTTTCAGACAATTTCCGGCGTCGAGAAACCCATTGAACGGTCTGCTCGCCTGGAAAGCGGCCGGCTTTTCGCGCCGGTACATCTTACAGGCGTCCCCTGATGTGCAGAGGCCGCTTCAATCCGAGATTGGTATGGATCCCGTTTCGCCAATCGCAGATTAGCAAAGAATTTTGCTGCACGCGAGATTTCTTCTTCAACTTTCCTTAGGTGTTACCCAAGAAGCGCAGAAGTAGTCGCCCGTGCACTGTCACGTCACCTGCAAGTTGACGGTTTTCAAGCCGAAGACAAGGCCAAGACAGCCGAAATCCACCTTTCCGGCAGCGTCAGGAAAACGCCGGAACCGATAGCTATCGGTTGGGGAGGGGGCGGCGGGAATCGCGTTGACCAGTGATGCGTCGAGCCCGGTTCCAGCTGTCGTTCTGATCAGGACAGTTAGCGCGCCAGGGTGGACGAATGGCGCTAGCTCGGCGGGCAGGGCACCGGCAGCATGTGCTGCGATTGGCTCCCGACCCTTGCGCCTTCAGGCCTGTTGTGCAGCTTCCGCTTCGCGCAAATCCAGTTTCTTTGCGGCCGTGTCCAGAGACCTGATGTCCGAAGAGGCGGCGATTTCCCCTGCCGCCGCATAGCGGTCGTGGTTCTGGGCCACCTTGCCGAGATCGTAGAGGTAATTCACCATCACGCCGGCAGATTGGGCACGGCCCTTTGCGGAGGTGTCCGCTTCTGCGTGGACGGCATGCACCAGTGCGCCGTTGCCCAGATGGAAGCGGGCCACCGGGTCAACCGGTTGTCCGTCCTCGCGGCGGGCTGACAGAAGATAATGCGCGGCGAGGGTGCGCAGCAACTTCGGGTCCGCGTCCTGGAAAGCAATGCCTTCCGCCGACAGCCATTTCGTCAGGCCAGGGATCGGCGACAGGGTGACGAAGGTTTTCAGTCCCGGCAATTCTGCCGAAAGATCGGCCGCCACCTGCTTGATCAGGGAGTTGCCGAAGGAAATGCGGGCCAGGCCTTCCTGGCAATTGGAAATCGAATAAAACACGGCGGTACGGGCCGTGGCCGCTGTGATGGGTTCCCTGTCACCTGCCAGAAGGTCCTGGATGGAACCCGGGATGTCTGCGGTGAGCGCGACTTCCACGAAGATCAGCGGTTCGTCGGGCATGGACGGGTGGAAAAAGGCGAAGCATCTGCGGTCGCCAGGGGCCAGGCGGCTGCGCAGGTCTTCCCAGCTGGTGATTTCGTGCACGGCCTCATAGGCGATGATTTTTTCAAGGATATGTGCCGGACTTTCCCAGCTGATCGGCCGCAGCACCAGAAAGCCCCGGTTGAACCAGGAAATGAACAGGTGTCGGAAATCCTGGTCGAGCGCCTGCAATTCCGGATCGGCGCCGCCGAGACGCAGGAGGTCGGCGCGCATGCGCACCAGTTGCTCGGTGGCACCGGGAATCTGGTTCAGCCGTCGGATCAATTCCTGACGCTTGGGCTCCACAGCCGCCATGAACGCCGTGTATGTCTTCCGGTTCGGGCTCGCCTCATAGGCATCAAGGGCAGTGCGCACGCCGGCCGGATCTATGTTCATGTCGTGGGCAAGGTGGCGGAAGAACTGTAGCTTGTCGCTGTCCTCCATTTCCTGAAACCGCTGCAGGAGCGTGCTGGCCGCGGCAAGGCCCGTCACGTCGCCAGCTGTGCCGACAAGTGCGCTGACCAGATCCTCCATCGGCCGATTGTCGCGCCGGTCCGGCGCCGCTGTGCGATAGCGGCGCTCGAAGATGGTCGACAGCAGGTCGCCGAGAATGGTCATGTGGGCCTCCAGAACGTCCAGTGAGGGGTGGGCTCTGTCCTGAAGATAAGAGGTGTGAGGCTTTGACCCAATTCCCCAAAAGAGGCAATCCGGGCACGAACGCCCGGGTTGGATTGCCTAACAGCCAGTGTGCCTAGGCGGCTTCGCTGTTCTGCTGCTCGAGCGGGCCTTTCTTCAGCGATTTGAAGAAGGCCGCCACTGCTTCGGTGAGCTGCCCGGCATTGGAGGACATGCTTTCCGCGGAGCTCAGCACGGTCTTGGAGGCCGCGTGAGTGGTTGCCGCATTCTGGGCGACACCGTCTACAATTCCGGTCACCTTGTTGGTGCAGGCCACGGTGTTGGTCACGTTCTCCTGTATGGCCTGTGTCGCTTCCGCCTGCTTTACCGAGGCGTTGGAAATCATCGTGGTAATGGATTCGATTTCCGTAATGGTTTTGGAAATCGTGTCGAAGGACTGAGCCGTATCACGGCTGGCCGCGTCGACTTCCTCCAAAGACTGGGTGATCTCCTGTGTCGCCTTGGCTGTCTGCGTTGCCAGTTCCTTCACCTCGGCAGCAACCACCGCAAAGCCCTTGCCCATTTCACCGGCACGGGCCGCCTCGATGGTGGCATTGAGTGCCAGCAGGTTTGTCTGGTCGGCAATGGAGGAAATCAGGTCGATGATCTCGCCGATCGCTTCGGCGGAAGTCCGAAGGCTGTTTGCCTTGTCCTGGCCTTGCGTGACCTGGGAAACGGCAGCACGGGCGATTTCGATGGAGCGTTCGATCTGGCCGCTGATTTCGCTGGCCGTCGAGGACAGATGATCGGCAGCAGATGCTGCCGCATTCACATTTTCGGCTGTCAGGTCGGCCGCGTCGGCAATGGCGGTCACGACTTCCGAATTGGAAACGGCAGAGGTTTCCATTTCCTCGGCCGTTCCTGTCATCTGCTCGGCGGAAGCCATCAGGCTCTGGGCAATCTGGCTGATCTGGCTTTCAAAGGAATCCGTCGACTGGCGGAAGGCTCCGACCCGGCCCTTGATGGTCTCGATGGCCATGTTCATGATTTCCGCATTCTGCAGATAGCTGCCATTAAGGCCACCTGGCTGGATGCGGCGGTAGTAGCGGTTGTTCTCGATTGCCGTCATCGAGGCGGCAGCTTCACGCAGGAAGGCGTCCGTCCGGTCGATCATGTGGTTCATGGAAGTCATCAGCTCACGAACTTCACCGGCTTCGGTGTAATCCTTGGCTCTCACCTCGAAGTTGCCCCAGCCGATCTGGCTGCAGACCTCCGTCGCAGCACCAAGCCCCCGCCGGGTCCGATGTACAGCGGGCAGCGCGAAAAGCATGGCCAGCATTACGATGGCGCCACAGAAGACTGTAGCCATGGTCAGGCCCAGCAGGGCGCAGACCACCGTCGCCGCGCCGCCCACAAGTGCGACACCCGACGCGATCGTGGCGTTAAAGAGTGTGAATGAGCTCATCATAGCTCACGCCTTTCGATTGAAGGATCGATACCAGCTGATCGTGACCGGCCTGCATGCCGGTCTTGCGGTTGTCCGCCTGCTGTTCTGTCTGTCGCAACTGGGCGTAAAGCGGGGTGATGATGTCGTCGACGATACGGCGGTTGGGCACCCGGCGATTGGAATGGTAGCCGATGATCTTGCCGCTCTCGCCATAGGACGGCGTGACATGGGCCAGCACCCAGTAGTGATCGCCGTTCGCGGACATGTTGACCACATAGGCGAAGATTTCTCCGCCGGCCTCTATCGTGTCCCACAGCAGCTTGAAGACACAGCGTGGCATGTCCGGGTGACGGATGAGGCTGTGCGGCGCATTCTCCAGAGCCTTGCCATCGAAACCCGCAATATCCCGAAAGATGTTGTTGGCGTAGGTGATGCGCCCGCGCGTGTCTGTTTTCGAGACGATCAGGTCCCGTTCGGAAAAGAACCGTTCCACCCCCGTCGGGGTGACCTTGTACTGGGTCATCCTTGGTGCGCCCGCTCATGTTGGCAATTCAGGGTTAGGGTACGGTTGCGTGCTTAATGATCCTTAAATGAAAGCGGATGAGGTTTGATTTTTAACTATATGAATTCATTCGTATTTCTAACGATGTCATCTTTCGCTGTAGAGAGGTTTGTTGAGGCGAATTGTTGCCGATCTATTTGTTACTCTGACGCTATTCTTCGATTCTTCCGAAGGGTTTGGGCGATGTTCCTTTGGAGGAACTTCAATCGGCAAGTTCCGCGTTGCATGGCCCCTGGCGCATGTTCGGTTGTGCTCAAGCAAAACCTGCAGGGCGGCATCGCCTGCAGAGAACCGGGTCCGAGAAACTGCGGACTTTTCAGAAGGGGGGCTTAGGCTGTATAGAGGGCGCCAATAGCCGGGTGGTGCTTTTGCCCCTTGGGCCCGGCGTCTTTCAAGAAACAGAACAAGCCCCATGAACGAATTTCTCGTTGCCGCCCTTTATATGTTTACGCCGCTCGACGACTTCGAGGCCATGCGCAGTCCACTCAAGGCCTATTGCGAGGAACGGGATGTGCGCGGGAGCCTGCTGCTTGCAGGGGAGGGTATCAACGGCACGATTTGCGGGCCGGAAGCCGGTGTGCGTGAGGTCCTTGCGCATCTGCGGTCGGACCCGCGGCTTGCCGGGCTGAACCACAAGGAAGCCTGGACCCACCGACATGTCTTCAAGCGCATGAAGGTGAGGCTCAAACAGGAGATCGTGCGGCTTGCGGTTGACGGGATCGACCCGAATGAGATCGTCGGCGAATACGTCAAGCCGGAAGACTGGAATGCCCTGATCTCCGATCCGGATGTCGTCGTCATCGACACGCGCAACGACTACGAATTCGCCTTTGGCACGTTCGAGCGGGCGCTCAATCCGAAAACCCAGTCGTTCCGGGAATTCCCGGCCTGGGTGGACGGCGAAGACGAGCTTCAGAAAAAGCCGAAGGTCGCCATGTTCTGCACCGGTGGCATCCGCTGTGAAAAGGCGACGGCCTGGATGCTGAAAAACGGCTTCGAGGAAGTCTATCACCTGGAAGGCGGCATCCTGAACTATCTGGAGAAGGTGCCGGAAGCCGACAGCCTCTGGAAGGGCGAATGTTTCGTCTTCGACGACCGGGTGTCCGTCGACCATCAGCTGCAGCCACGCTGGGGAGAATGGATCCCCGAAGAGGCCCGTCACATCATCAACGAGGACACCGACTACGAGAAGAGTGCCCGCGCTGAAGCTGATGACGAAGAGGGCGAACAGCAGATCGTCAGGGCCGTTTCTTAACGGATATTAACTTTTTCGCTTTAATGCCTTGTGGAACTTCCCTAAAGTCAGGGTTGCGGGAGATCTCCTGCGCCAGACTGGGGGAAAGTACATGCGTCACAGCTTCTGGAGCGCGCTTGCCGCGCTGATCGTAAGTCCGTTGGTCAGCACGTCCGTGCTGGCCGGAGGCAAGGCACTGTCCTGCTATGAACAGGCCACAGTGCCGGCCGTCTACAAAACTGTGAACGAGCGAGTGCTCGTCCAGCCGGCATCCAGCTACGTGGTGCAGAAGCCGGCCGTCTACAGTTATCAGGCCCGGCGTGTTCTGGTGCAGCCGGAGCGGGTCAGCTATCGTACATCGCCTGCCGTCTACCAGACACGGCAGAGCCGGGTTCTGGTTCAACCCGCCAGCGTCGGCTGGGAATACCGGGTCATTAACGGCCGCAACATCCTGTGCAAGGTGCAGAACCCCGCTGTTTATCGAACCGTCAGCCAGAAGGTTCTCGTGCAGTCGGCCTCACGTGTCGCTGTACGCCAGCCTGCCATTTACAGCTCCGTGAAGGAAAAGGTGCTGGTTCAGCCTGCCACGAGCTACCGGGTGCAAAAGCCCGCGGTTTACCAGACGGTCAGCCGCCAGGTGCTGGTTCAACCCGCCCAGACAGTCTGGAAGCCCGTAAAGGTGCGGGGTTGCCGCTACTAGGTGACTGGGTCAAGATCGGTCCTCTGTCCGTTTTCCGGAGCAGGCTGAAAGCCGGTTACCTGACCAGTTGTGGGGCTGAAACATGATTTGCACATTGATTGCGTCTTCCATCCTGCTCAGCATGGAGGACGGCTCCATGGCCGTGCTCATTCCCGAAAACCAGTCGGTCCGCATTTTCAACGAGCAATCGGTGAAGGGGGAAGGGGCCGTCGTTCACCTTTACGGGGAAACGAAAATCCAGGTACCGGGTGTGAAAGCGGAGCAGATCATCGAGGCTCTCAGGGACTGCCAGCCTCCGAAGGATGCTGAATAACCGGCCCTAAACAACTGCCGTCGACAGACAATCGTCAGGCGGGCCGCTCAAAAACTCGTCCCGGCATGGCCTCCGAGCCAAAGGCTCTCCCTCATCCTGAGGAGGAGGGATGTTTATCTTCACCCTGATGTTGTGCCCGGGTCGGCGGAACGGATGACAGGCCAAATGTGCGGCAGAAGCCGGTTACAACAGAAACCGACTTGCCCAATGCGTTGCTTTTGATCAGCTTTTTGCTGTCCTGAACCGGTAGGTCTTCAAGCCGATCTTGCCGTGACCTTCCACCAGGAACAGGCCGCCTGACAATGTGTCGGGTTCGACTGCGGTCGGGTCGGCGGGCTGCTTGATGCTGGTAACGATCAAATGGTCCAGATCCGGGCCGCAAAAGCAGGGCATGGTGGGCTTGTCGACCGGAAGCTTGATGGCGGCAAGCAGATTGCCGTCCGGGGCAAAGCAGTTGAGCACGCCGGCGGATACCCCTGCGCTCCAATAGTTGCCTTCGGTGTCGACCGCTGCGCCATCCGGCCGTCCGGTGTCGTTGGTCTGCTGGGCGTACAGCATCTTGGAGCCAAGTGCACCGGTCTCCGGGTCGAAGCCGTAATATTCGATCCAGCCGGGGGAGGTGTCGGAGTGGTACATGTAGGTGCCGTCCGGCGTCCACGCGAGCCCGTTGGAGCATTGCAGTTCGTCACGGATCTCGGCAACGTCGCCGCTGCCGTCGACCCGGTAAAGACCGGCAATCGGTTCACGCGGTGAGCTGGTGTCCATGGTGCCGACCCAGAAGGCCCCATCCGGGCCGACCTTGCCGTCGTTCAGCCGTGTGCGCGGCTCATCCGCCTGAACTTCCGCCAGAACCTCGCTGGCACCGCTTTCGGGATCGAACAGAACGATCTTGTCCCACACGCTGACAATCAGGCGATTGTCATCCGTCAGGCCGAAGGAACCGACCTCATTGTCGAATTGCCATGTGGTGATCTCGCGGCTGGCCCAATCCATGGACTGGATGGAGCGGCCCTGGATGTCGGCCCAGAGCAAGCGGTTCAATCTGTCGTCCCAAGTCGGACATTCTGCAAGCTGGTAAGTCGTATCGATGAAACGGGTGATCGTATGGGTCACCGGAGCGGGTTCCTTGAAAAGCCGGGCACTTGAATGGATGCGGACTATACCTGCCAGTGCTGGCTGCGTCGAGACGCTGGATTTAGTGGCGGAATTGCAGGCGGTTTGGTTGTGGACCGGTCCTGAAGGGAACTCATGTTTCGCCGTTCAGGGGAATCGCCGTGCGTCTGACGATCGGCCGGATGGCGAAGGACGATTTCATTCTGAGAACGCCTGGAAGCTGGGCAAGGTGGTCGCGGTGGATGCGTTCGAAGTCGATCGGGTCCCGGGCCGAGAGGCGCAGGATGTAATCGGCATCACCCGCCATCAGGAAACACTCCATGATTTCGCCGGACCGGGCCACGGCGCGTTCGAAATTCTCAAGCGTTTCCTTGGACTGGCCGGTCAGCGAGATTTCCACGAAAACGTCCATGTGCCGGCCGAGTTTCTTCTGGTCCAGAAGCGCGACGTATTTTTCGATGATGCCGGCTTCCTCCAGCGCGCGCATGCGCCGCAAACAAGCGGAAGGGGAAAGCCCCACCTTTTCCGCTAGGTCCGCGTTGGCGATGCGGCCGTCGCTTTGCAGAACGTTCAGGATCTTCTGGTCGAGGCGATCGAGTTTCATTTTTGCTGCACCGCACATAATGCCGAGTTCAAGATAATACATAGCAGATAATTTGAAGAAATATCAATTCGACACAATAAAATTGCGCGTATTTGAATGGAGTCCCCCGGGAACGCAAGCACATTCGACGAAAACAGGCGTAAAATAATCGGCAATCAATAATGCTTCCAGAGGAGTCGAGTTATGCGCATTGGTGTGCCGAAAGAAATCAAAAACCACGAGTATCGGGTTGGTCTGACCCCGAACAGTGTTCTTGAAATGGTGGCTCATGGCCACGAAGTTGTCGTTGAAACCAATGCCGGTGTCGGCATCGGCGCCAGTGATGCCGACTACGAAGCAGCAGGCGCGAAGATCCTGGCGACAGCCAAGGAAGTCTTCGATGCCGCGAACATGATCGTGAAGGTCAAGGAACCGCAGGCCGTCGAACGCGCCATGCTGCGCCCCGACCACATTCTCTTCACCTATCTGCATCTGGCGCCAGACGCGGAGCAGACCGCGGACCTGGTAAAGTCCGGTGCGACCTGCATTGCCTATGAAACCGTTGTCGATGCTCGTGGCGGTCTGCCGCTTCTGGTGCCGATGTCCCAGGTTGCCGGCCGCCTGTCGGTGATTGCCGGTGCCAAGGCGCTGGAAAAGGCCCAGGGTGGCTCCGGCACGCTCGTGGGTGGTGTTCCCGGTGTCGAACCGGCCAAGGTCGTTGTCATCGGCGGCGGTGTGGTCGGCTCGCATGCCATTACCATGGCGCTTGGCCTCGGAGCCGATGTCACCGTTCTCGACCGGTCTACCGCCGTTCTGGGCAATCTCTCACAGACGTTCGGTCCGGCACTGAAAACCGTCTATTCGACCAAGGCTGCCCTGGAGAAACATGTGCTGGAAGCCGACATGGTCGTCGGTGCGGTGCTGGTTGCCGGTGCGGCGGCACCAAAGCTGGTTTCGCGCGAGCTGGTCAGCCGCATGAAGCCGGGCTCGGTTCTCGTTGATGTCGCCATCGACCAGGGCGGCTGCTTCGAAACCTCCAAGGCAACGACGCATTCCGAGCCGACCTACATCATCGATGAAGTCGTTCACTACTGCGTCGCCAACATGCCGGGCGCCGTGCCGAAGACGTCCACCTACGCGCTGAACAACGCCACCCTGCCGTTCGCTCTCGCACTGGCAGACAAGGGGGCCAAGAAGGCGCTGCTCGATGATCCGCACTTCCTGCCGGGCCTTAACGTGATCGGCGGTCAGGTGACATGTGAGGCGGTCGCAACCGCTCTCGGCTATGCCTACGTCGATCCGAAGGTTGCTCTTGAGCAGGCCAAGGAAAGCGCTGCTGCCTGATAAGGGGACTTCGCTTCAAAGATGAGAAAAGCCGGTCCGTTGGGCCGGCTTTTTGCTTTCTCAACGGGATTTTGGACTGACGTGACAGCGGTGAGCCCGTGACCTGCTGTTCGGCGCAACTCGCGTTGAAAATGTCGGTCTGTTTCGCAGGTTATTGCATTCCTGATTTCACAGGGGAGCAATCAAACCTTATTTGCTGTGCGAAAGGGGTTACGGGCAGCGGACCTTGTAAGGTGTGCCCTGTTCATCCGTGGCAATGCAGTTGCGCGGGGTGGTGACGACACCGATCAGGCCACCACCGACGGCGCCGAGAGCGGCGCCTGCAAGGGTCGCGTTCACCGTGGAACCGGCAACGGCGCCGATCGTGGCACCGGTTGCAGCACCGAGACCTGCCCCGATCAGCATCCTGTCCCGTTGACTTTCGGTGTTGGCGCAGCCTGTCAGCACAATGGCGAGACTTGCGGCTGCAAGGACGGATCTCATCCAGAACCCCTTGGCGAAAAACATGTGTCTACCAAGGGTGGAGATCTATGGTTAACAGTTTCTTACCAAGGCGGATTTATCCAAGGCAGATCCTGAAAGCAAAGCGGGCATGCCCATGAATCCATGGGCATGCCCGGTATTGTCGTTAAATTCGTCCGCTCTGACGATGGTCAGGACGACAGAGAACCTGGCCTTACGGGCAGGCGACTCGGTAGGGGTTGCCATACCGGTCATGCGCCACGCAGTTTTTCGGTGTGGTCGCAGCGCCGATAACAGCGCCACCCGCAGCACCGATAGCGGCACCGGCGAGAACCGGAGCTGCACCGGCACCGGCAGCGGCACCGACAATGGCGCCGGTCGCGGCACCAAGTCCACCGCCGACAAGCGCGCGGTCTCTCTGGCTGCTTGACTGACAGCCGGCGAGGGCGATGGCCGCAAGGGCCACCAGCAGGATCTTTTTCATTTCGTAAACCTGTGAAGACCCGATCGACTCAGGTCAGTTGAGATCAGGGGCAGGCGACGCGGTACGGGTTGCCATACCGGTCGTAGGCGACACAGTTCTTGGGTGTCGTTGCGGAGCCGATGATGGCACCGCCTGCAGCACCGATTGCCGCACCGGCGAGTGCCGGGCCGACGCCGTTACCGGCGGCAGCACCGATCACGGCACCGGTTGCCGCGCCAAGACCGCCGCCAACAAGCGCGCGGTCTCTTTGACTGTCAGACTGGCAGCCTGCCAGAAATGCGGCCGAAGCGGCAATCAGAAGGAGTTTCTTCATAGTTTTCTTCCCAACGGTCTATTACCGAAACGAAAAAGGATCGCTCCCGATTACGGGCAAGCGACCCGGTAAGGATTGCCGTAGCGGTCATAGGCAACGCAATTCTTCGGAGTCGTTGCGCTGCCGACAATTGCACCACCGGCTGCACCGATTGCACCACCAACCAGGGCGCCGCCGACATCGCCGGTTGCCGCAGCACCGATTGCTGCACCGGTTGCCGCGCCAAGACCACCGCCTACGAGGGCGCGGTCGCGTGAGCTATCGGATTGGCAGCCCGCCAGGGCAAGGCCTACTGCTGCGAGCAGAACTAGTTTTTTCATGAAATCAGTCTCCCTGTCGGACCGCAACCTTGGCGGGTCGAATGTATAAAATCTTTCCAAGCCTAAGCTGCTTTGCACGTTGGGGCAATCTCTGTTTGCCACAGCCGGCCCGTGTTCATCGTGAATACCAATTAGAGTTCTTCAACGATGTGAACCAGATAGGGCCGGTTGGGCAAAATTATGACGAGAACGCCTCACGTATTAACGCGTAAACAAAGGTGTGGTTCCCGCGTCAACTTTTCAGGGCGGCAAGCAAGCCTTTTGTCGAGGCGTCCTTGGAATCTGCAGAGACTTCGCCCTTGACCATAGGAAGCAGGGCAGTGGCCAGTTCCTTGCCCAGTTCCACACCCCACTGGTCGAAGGAGTTGATTCCCCAGATGACGCCTTCGACAAAAACCCGGTGCTCGTAAAGGGCGATCAGACGGCCGAGTGCGAAGGGTGTCAGCTGGTCATAGACAAGGGTCATGGACGGCCTGTCGCCCGGGAACACCTTGTGGGGTGCCAGACGATCGACTTCGTCTGCAGCCATTCCGGAAGCGTTGAGGAGTGCCTTTGCCTCGTCAAGCGTCCGGCCGAGCATCAGGGCTTCGGACTGGGCCAGGCAGTTCGCAACCAGAAGGTCGTGATGATGTTTCAGGTCTTCTTCATGGCCGTTGGCGGCAATCAGGAATTCACACGGGATGACAGTCGTGCCCTGGTGCAGGAGCTGATAGAACGCGTGCTGACCATTCGTGCCTGGTTCGCCCCAGACCAGTGGACCGGTTTCCTCGGTCACGGGACTGCCGTCCAGCTTCACGCGCTTGCCGTTTGATTCCATGTCGAGCTGCTGCAGGTACGCGGGCAGGCGAGACAGGCGCTGGTCGTAGGGCAGAACGGCGCGGGCGGAAAGGCCAAGCGCGTCCCGGTTCCAGACGCCGATCAACGCCATCAGCACCGGCAGGTTTTTTTCAAGCGGTGCTTCGGCGAAATGTGTGTCCATCGCATGGGCGCCGGACAGAAAGTCACTGAAGGCGTCCGGTCCGATGGCGATCATGAGGGGCAGGCCGATGGCCGACCAGACGGAATACCGGCCGCCGACCCAGTCCCAGAAACCGAAGACGCGGCTTTCGTCGATGCCGAAGGCGGCTACCTTGTCGAGGGCGGTGGAAACGGCTGCGAAGTGGTCGCCGACAGCCTCTTCGCCAAGAGTGCCCGCAATCCATTTGCGCGCGGTCTGCGCGTTGGTCATGGTCTCGATGGTGGTGAAGGTTTTCGAAGCGACGATGATCAGCGTTGTGGCCGGGTCGAGTTTTTCCAGCGTATCGGCAATATGAGCGCCGTCCACATTCGAGACGTAGTGCAGCTCCGGACCATCATGATAGGGGCTGAGCGCGATTGTCGTCATGACTGGCCCAAGGTCCGAGCCGCCGATGCCAATGTTGACCACGTCGGTAAAGGCGTCGCCGGTGGAGGAGGTCAGATCGCCGGAGCGGACCGCTTCGGCAAAATCTGCCATCGCGTCCAGAACCGCACGTACATCGGGCATCACATCGGCACCGTCGACCAGAACCGGCTGGTCCGACTGGTTGCGAAGCGCTGTGTGCAGGACGGCGCGCTTTTCGGTGCCGTTGATCTTCTCGCCGGCAAACATGGCCGCACGTTTGCCTTCCACATCCGCAGCGCGGGCAAGGTCGAGCAGCAGGTTGAACGCCTTGTCGTCGATCCGGGACTTGGAATAATCGAGCAACAGGTCGTCTGTCCTGGCGGAGAATGTGTCGAACCGGTCGGGGGCGGCCGCAAACAGTTGCCGCAGGGAGGTACCCTTCAATTGTTCCGCCTGCCGGTTGAGAGCCTCAAATGCTGCTTCTAGCGCCATGAACAATCCTCTTAAATCGATTTAACAGCTTGTTTTCGCGCTGACGCGCGCGGGGCATCCATTAGCATACCCGCCCGGCGAGGGGGAGAGGAAATTCAAGGAGAATGCCGCCGGAAACAGGCAGGTGGATTCCGGCGGCTGAGGCCAATCAGTTGGAAATCGGGGCCAGCAATTCAGGGGCTGTCACAAGTTGGCGAATGCCGTGGGAATGATCTTCCTTGAAGACGTTGCCTTTTTCCGCCCAGGCGTTGAGCGAGTTGATGTCCAGCTTGGCGCATTGCGGATGCACGCTCCAGGTCACCTGAAGCGGGGAGCATGTCGACTGGGTGAAGCTGGGACCTGTTGTCGACCCGATGAAGGTGACCGGTGTGCCCGTGCCTTCCGGCAATGACTTGGCCTGATGCAGGCTATTCACGATGTTGCCGTCATAATCGAAGTCGAGGAAGCTCAGTGCCTCGGGATCATTCACGACGAGGAAGACCTGAGCCTCGACACGAAGTTGCGGATTGGCGCAGGCATCGCTCAGGCAAGAGCCAAGTCCTTCACCCGGGGTGATGTTGCAGGATGTATGCACCCAGTGGACTTCGATCGTGTCGCCGGGCTTGACGCCATGGAAAGCTGACCCAGCGGGTTCTGCCAGTTCAGCCTCGGTCAGGTCGGCGGTCTCGTTGCACTTGTATCCGCCATGATCTCCATCGCCGGCAAAAACGGTGAAGCCAGGCCCCTTGTGTTCCGCGTTGGTATGCGTGTGGATGTTGCACAGGTTCAGCTTGTCGGCGGATGGCGCTATCGAGACAGAGGAGGTGTTCAGCCCCGCAGTCTGAGAGATATCGCGTGGAGTTTGTGGGCCGAAACCCTGACAGAGCTCTTCTGCCTGAGCCTGGGAGAGAAAACCGAGGCCTGCGAGGGCCGCAAATGTAAGTCCGATGTATTTCGCCATGGTAGTCTCCTGCGAATGTTGTTGAGGCAGGCTGTTGGGCGCATTCAAGAAAAGGTAGCCGAAGAGGCGAGGATGATTTGAACGCGCATTTGAAAGGAACGCCAATTGCAAAAATTGCTCAGGGTAGATCACCGTTCAGGGCAAAAAGCTCCGAAGTTGGCGGAAAACAACGATAAATTGAATTGTCTGACTGTATTTTAAGTGAAATGAAAGTTTGCTCAAGGTAAACTAAATCTATGAATTCCGAAAACAAATCACACGGTCTGACCCATCTGCTCGATCAACCTGATGCCGAGGAAGAAGTCCTCGTGGTTGATTTCGACAATCTCTCGGTCATCAACGCGGTTGCATCCAACGTCAGCGAGTGGGGCTTCCGGTTGACCTCTCCGGATATCGGCGAGCTTTACAAGAACATCGGGGTTCGGCCCAAGGATGCTAGCAAACTGGTGAAGGCCCACGTCACTTCCGTGAAGGGCAATGATGCTGCTGTGGTCTTCGCCAAGAGCGAGAAATCCGTTTCGGACAAGCGCCGCGAGAAACGGAACAACGTCAGCATTCCGGTAAAGATCGCGGACTTGGACGGAATTACGGAAATCAGTGGCACGATCGTTGATGCCGGCAAGAACGGTTGCCGCATAACTGCCAAAGGTCTGACAGCGCTTCCAGAGGAAGTTCTGCTGACGATGAAAAAATTCGAAAGGCCGGTCGTCGCCGAATTCGCCTGGCGCAATGACACCTCTGCCGGCATGCGTCTCTTGTGGGATCGGACGCTTGAGCAGGACGACGATCACGGAGACGACGACGAGACCGACGTCACCTCAGAAACGGATACCGAAGAAGCCCAGAGCGTCTGACATGGCCCGCTTATACTGCGGTCGGCGTGTGTCCCAATCAACTTCCCACAATTGACTGAACTTCCCGCGAGGACGTGAAGGAAACGCGGCGAGCGGTGGTTTCACGCGTCCATCCGTACCTTGGGGACTGGGCGAGTGTTCGGCCTGTCTTCGAAAAGGGGATTGTCACTTTTTTCAAAAATTTAGTTTTTAATCCGGAACTTCTTTCTCTCTCGGTTGTTCTCACAGTAACCGCCTCATCAATAGCAATACTGATGTTGCCGGCTTGGGAAATCACAGTGAGAGGAAATAATATTATGAAACGGATTATCACCGCTACCGCGATGTCCTTGATGCTGACAACATCACTTTACGCGGCAAACGAAGTAAAACCGCTCCAGACTTATGAATTCAATGAGTCTGCAAACATGAGTGATGTTCTTGCATCTGATCTGATTGGCATGCGGATCTACTCGGTCGAAGAAAACTATGACCGGTTCAACGAAGACTATCAGGCTCAGGCTGACGAAGAAAAAGACTGGGACGACATCGGTGAAGTCAACGATGTGATCCTTGGCTTCGACGGCTCGGTAAAGGCCGTTATCCTGGGTGTCGGTGGCTTCCTTGGTATTGGCGAGAAAGACATCGCCCTTCCGATGGAGCAGCTGAAGGTCGTCCGCGAGCAGGATGACGCCGATAGCTACTTCCTGGTGGTCAACGCCAACAAGGACGTGCTGACCAATGCTGCGGCGTATGAGAACCCGTATGCTGACGAAGCGGAAACGGCTGCCACACAGACTTCTGAAGGTATGGAGAAGCCTGCTGATACGGCAATGACGACGGAAACCGACACGTCGACCGAAACCGCGATGAGCCAGGATAGCGACGCCGGCGTGACGGCTGCTCCGGAAACTGCAATGGCGCCCCAGACCGATGCTGATGGTCGTGCGCTTCTGCCGCGTGCCGAAGTCGAGCGTGAAGGCTACACCGAAGCGGTCGTTGCCGAACTTACGGCCGACGATCTTGAAGGTGCCACCATCTACGACGCCAACGATGAAGACATCGGTGAAATCGATTCACTCATCGTGAGCCAGGACGGTACCATCGAAAAGGTGATCCTTGATGTTGGCGGCTTCCTGGGTATCGGCGAGCGTGAAGTTGCCGTCACCTTTGACGAGCTGCAGATCATTCGCAACGAAGACGGTTCCGACCTGCGCGTCTATGTAGGCGCCACCAAGGAAGAACTGGAAGCTCAGCCGGACTACGTCGCTGAGTAAGAGTAGTGGACTGCTCCGGGTGTCATCACCCGGGGCAGCCTGACACAGCGTCCGGTTCTATCGAGATCCTTCCCGATATCCGGACGCCTATCCCGAGACAGATGGCTTCAACAGGCGTCTGTCACTTTCTCAAACCTCAACACATGCAGCAGTTGGCCGGAAGCCTCCGGTCGAGAAGCTGACTGCACCCTGACTGGAGTGATGAAAATGAACTGGGACATTATCGAAGGCAATTGGAAACAGGTTAAAGGCAAGGCCCAGGAACAGTGGGGCAAGCTGACCAACGACGATCTGGACCGGATCGAAGGCAATCGCGACCAGCTTGCCGGCAAGATCCAGGAGCTCTACGGCAAGTCGCGCGACGAAGCAGAGCGCGAAGTCGATGAGTGGGCAAGTCGCCACTGATCGTCGAACAGATGAAAAAGAGCCGGGCGATCCGTCGCCCGGCTCTTTTCGTTCGAAATTGCTGATCTGCTGGTTGCTGATCAGATTTTGAGGGCGGCTGCCGCCTTTGCACGGGTTTCAATGCCGGACCAGTCGTCCTCCGCAATCGCCTTTGCGTCGGCAATCCAGGAACCGCCAACGCACAGGACGTTCGGCAGTTTCAGATAGTCCGGAGCCTTGTCGAGGCTGACGCCGCCGGTGGGGCAGAATTTGGCCGCCGCCAGCGGGGAGGAGAGAGACTTGAGGTAGGACGCACCGCCTGCCTGTTCGGCGGGGAAGAACTTCAGCCGCTCATAGCCACGTTCCAGCAGGAACATGACTTCCGATGCAGTGGCTGCACCTGGAAGCAGAGGCACGCTGTGCTGGTCGGCTGCGTCCAGCAGGTTGGCGGTTGCGCCAGGGGAGACGATGAAACGGGCACCTGCAGAAACGGCGGCATCATATTGCTTGCCGTCCAGCACCGTGCCGGCACCCACAATCGCGCCTTCCACGTGCTCGTTGACCGCGTTGATCGCTTCCAGGGCATGGGCCGTGCGCAAGGTGATCTCGATGGCAGGCAGGCCGCCGCGCACAAGCGCTTCGGCCATGGCGACGGCCTTCCTGGGATCCTCCACGATCAGCACCGGTATCACCGGTGCCGCGCACATTACCTTCTCGATCTTTTCAATGTCCTGGGCCATATCGCCTCCAAAATCTCTTTCTTGTCGTCCCTGCACCGACCGCAGCAGCCGGAGCAGATCGCAGACTCTATCGTGCCGAATTCACCTGGCCGTTCGGGACCTGATCCTTACTCACCAAACACATGCGCGCCAGTGTCGGCCGAACCAACCGCACCGCGGAAGGCGGCGAAAAGGTCCCGGCCGGTGCCGAACTGGCTCTGGCTCAGGTCAGCTTCCGCCAGCGGGCGGGCGTTGAATTCGGCTTCGTCGACCAGCACTTCCAATTTACCCGTCACCGCATCGACGCGGATCATGTCTCCGTCACGGATTTTGGCGATCGGGCCGCCGGCCGCAGCTTCCGGGGTCACATGGATTGCCGCCGGGACCTTGCCGGAAGCACCAGACATGCGGCCGTCGGTAATCAGGGCGACCTTGTGGCCGCGATCCTGAAGGATGCCGAGGCAGGGCGTCAGCTTATGCAGTTCGGGCATGCCGATGGCCTTCGGGCCCTGGAACCGGACCACGGCGGCAACATCGCCGGTCAGTTCCTTGTTGTTGAAGGCGGTCAGGAAATCGTTCTGGTCGTGGAAGACGCGGGCAGGTGCCTCGATGATGTGGCGTTCCTTGGCAACAGCCGAGATCTTGATGACGGCCTTGCCCATATTGCCGGTGAGCATCTTCAGGCCGCCCGTCGGCTGGAAGGCCTTGGCAACGGGAGCCAGCACCGTTTCGTCACCGGAGGTCTCAGGAACCTCTTCGCGTTGCACGTTGCCGTCTGCGTCGAGTTTCGCTTCCACGGTGTAACCGGAGAGGTCTGTGCCGTAGACGGTCTTCACGTCCTGGTGCAGGTAACCGTCACCCAGCAGTTCACGGATCAGGAAGGCAAGGCCACCGGCGGCCTGGAAGTGGTTCACATCGGCTTTGCCGTTCGGATAGACGCGGGCCAGAAGCGGCACGACATCGGAGAGATCGGAGATGTCGTCCCAGGTCAGCCTGATGCCTGCAGCAGCGGCAATTGCCACCAGATGCATGGTGTGGTTGGTCGACCCACCCGTGGCGTGCAGGCCGACAACGCCGTTGACGATCGCCTTTTCGCTGATGACTTCACCGGCGGGGGTGAACTCGTTGCCGAGAGCGGAAATCGCGATGGCGCGCTTGGCCGCTTCCCTGGTCAGGGCGTCGCGCAGGGGCGTGCCCGGATTGACGAAGGAGGCACCCGGCATATGCAGGCCCATGATCTCCATCAGCATCTGGTTGGAGTTGGCCGTGCCGTAGAAGGTGCAGGTGCCCGGCGAATGATAGGCGCGGGACTCGCTTTCCAGCAGGGCGTCACGGCCGACTTTGCCTTCGGCATAGAGCTGGCGGATCTTGGCCTTCTCGTCGTTGGAAATGCCTGTCGGCATCGGACCAGCGGGAACGAACACGGCCGGCAGATGGCCAAAGGAGAGGGCCGCGATGGCAAGACCGGGCACGATCTTGTCGCAGATGCCGAGAAAGACCGCTGCATCGAACATCTGATGCGACAGGCCGACGGCAGCAGCCATGGCGATCACATCGCGGGAAAACAGCGACAGTTCCATGCCGTCCTGCCCCTGGGTGACACCGTCGCACATGGCCGGAACGCCACCGGCAACCTGGGCAACCGCGCCGATTTCGTGTGCGGCTTCGCGGATCAGGGCCGGATAGGTCTCATAGGGCTGGTGGGCCGACAGCATGTCGTTATAGGAGGTGATGATGCCGAGGTTCGGTACCACGTCGCCGGAAAGGGCCTGCTTGTCGGAGAGGCCACAGGCGGCGAACCCATGGGCGAGGTTGCCACAGGACAGGCGCGAACGCTGCGGGCCCTTGTCGGCGGCCTTGCCGATGCGGTCCAGATATCTTGAGCGGCTGTCGTGACTGCGTTTGACGATCCGTTCGGTGACGTCGCCAATGCGATCCTGGATGGTCATTGCTTCAAATCCTTTGCTAGCCGCGCCGCGGCCTGGCTGGTCCTATGTCCGGCACATAGGGCGTTGCGGCGAGCTTGCCGCTCTCTAATCGATTTAAGAGGCCGGAAACGCGCAAGGCCGGGCCTTGCGCGAGTGATATCAGTTGCTGTCGTCTTCGGCCCAGGTGCGGCCGTCACGCTCGACCAGAGCGATGGAGGCGGACGGACCCCAGGTGCCGGCGGTGTAGCCTTTCGGCGTTTCCTTGGAGGCTGCCCATGCAGCCTGGATCGGGTCGATCCAAGCCCAGGCGGCGTCAACTTCGTCACGGCGCATGAACAGGGTCTGGTTGCCGCGGATCACGTCCATGATCAGGCGTTCGTAGGCATCCGGGTTACGCACCTTGAAGGCTTCGGCAAAACTCATGTCGAGCGGAACCTGACGCAGGCGCATGCCGCCGGGGCCGGGGTCCTTGATCATGATCTGCATCTGGACGCCTTCATCCGGCTGCAGACGGATGATGAGGCGGTTGGCGGTGATCGCCCCGGCTTCCGCGTCGAAAATCGAATGCGGGATCGGGCGGAACTGGACGACGATTTCTGATACACGCTGCGCCAGACGCTTGCCGGTGCGCAGGTAGAAGGGCACGCCGGCCCAACGCCAGTTGGCGATTTCCGCCTTCAGGGCGACGAAGGTTTCCGTCCGGCTTTCGTTGTTGCCGAGCTCTTCCAGGTAACCGGGAACCGCACCTCCGGCCGAAGCCCCTGCGCGGTACTGGCCGCGCACGGTCAGCTTGTCGATGCTCTGCTCGTCGATCGGGGCAAGAGCTTTCAGAACCTTCAGCTTTTCGTCGCGCACGCTGTCGGCGTTCATGCTTTCCGGCGGCTCCATCGCAACAAGGCAGAGCAACTGCAGGATGTGGTTCTGCACCATGTCGCGCAGGGCACCCGCAGTGTCGTAGTAGCCGGCACGGCCACCGGTGCCGAGCGACTCGGCCACGGTGATCTGGACGTGATCGATATGGGCCGCGTTCCACAGCGGTTCGAACAGGGCATTGGCAAAGCGCAGGGCCATCAGGTTCTGCACCGTTTCCTTGCCGAGATAGTGGTCGATACGGAAGATCTGGTGTTCGTTGAACACAGCACCGACCGTGTCGTTGAGCGCCCTGGCGGACTTGCCGTCCTTGCCGATGGGCTTTTCCATGACGACGCGGGAATGATCGTTGACGACGCCGATACGGCCGAGGTTCTCGCAGATTGTGCCGAAGAGGTCCGGGCCGACCGCAAGATAGAAGGCGCGGATGACTTCAGGGCGTTCGTCCAGGATGGTTCTCAGATCTTCAAAGCCATCGCCTGTGGCGATGTCGATCTTGACGTAGCGCAGGCGCTTCAGGAACTGCTGAAGATGCTCGTCGTCCAGATCCTTGACGTGTTCTTCAAGCGCGGCCTTGGCATAGTCGCGATAATCGTCGTCGGAATAGTCCCGGCGAGCACTGCAGATGATGCGGGCGTTTTCCGGCATCTGGCCGTCCGCGTCGCGGTGGTAAAGGGCAGGCAGAAGCTTGCGGTGGGCGAGGTCTCCGGAGGCTCCGAAAACGACGAGGTCGAATTCTTCAACTTCAATGACGCGTACCGCCATAAAACATCCCTTCTCACAGCTGCCAGTCCGATGGGCCGCTCCGGCCTGGACCGTTTTCGACTGCCTTTTAAATCGATTTAATTCTCTTGTCAGCCCCTCATTTCAGGGCCGACCACTCTTTTTCCAATTCGCTCCTGCGCGGCAGATCCGCTCCCCTCCGGGAGCAAGTGATGGCAGCTGCCCCGACAGCGAAGTCAAGAAGACGATTTAGCTGGCCGGCGTCAAGGGCTGCAAGCGCATCACGGTTGGTTGCACCTAGATGTTTCAGCCCTGCAAGCAGGGCTGCCTGGAAGGTGTCGCCCGCGCCAACGGTGTCTTCAACGGTTACCTTGATGCCCGGACGGCTGACTTCGATGCCTTCGGCAAATGCGGTTGCACCGTCGCCGCCCCGTGTGACGATGACCAGCGAAGCCCCCATGCCGAGCCAGGCGCGGGCAATGGTTTCAACGGGTTCACCGGGAGCGATCAGGGCAAGGTCTTCGTCCGACACTTTGACGACATCCGTCAACGGAACAAGGCTTTCCGTATTGCGGCGCCAGAGCGCCATGTCCGGCACCACGGTCGGGCGTATGTTCGGGTCGAAGGAGACCAGCGTATGGTCTCGCTCGCGTTCGATCAGAGCCCTGAAGGCGGCCGAAACCGGCTCGACCAGTGCCGTGTAGGACCCGATGTGCAGAAACAATAGCGGTTCGTCGAACTGCGGCAGGTCATCGACGGTCACCATGCGGTCAGCCGCGTTCTCGCCGTAGAACGTATAGGCAGGAGAGCCATGCTCATCCTTCTGGACGAGGCTGAGCGTCGTCAGGTAGTCAGTCCTCAGGATATAGCGTTCCGAAACGCCTTCACTGCGGAACTTCTGGACCAGACGTTCGCCAAGGGCATCGCGTGAAATGCCGCCGAAAAACCCGGCGCCCTCTTCAAGGCGCGCCAGCCCCATGGCCACGTTGAAGGGGGATCCGCCGATACGGGCGTCGAAAGAAACACTGTCGCCGGAACCGGCTTCTCCAAAGAGATCGAACAGTGCTTCGCCGCAAATCAAAAACATATACGTTCTGGTCTTTCGTCGTTTGTCAGGAACCGCATCGACGGCGGATTCATGGCTTTGTGTCATTTCGCGGCAGCGGCCTTTGAGACCACCGCCTCATCCGAAGGAGGCCCGCAAGGCGCCGAACTCGCCGCCCATCCTTCGAGACGAACCTTTCGGTTCTCCTCAGGATGAGGGTGTGGGTAGGAGTGGGCTGAACCCGGTGTCTCCCGCCACCTTATTGGTTTCAACGAGGCGCGCCAATGGCGCTCGTTGCATGTGTCTTCTCTGCCCCCACAACGGCTCATCAAACCACCACCTCATCCTGAGGAGGGCTATAGGCCCGTCTCGAAGGATGGGCCACGGGTGCTGAATTTGCCGCCCATCCTTCGAGACGAACCTTTCGGTTCTCTTCGGGACGAGGGTTCGGGTGGGAGAGGTGCTGAACCCGGATTCTCCCGCTCCCTTATTTGTTCCAACGAGGCCTGCCAATGGCACCCGTTGAATGACCTTTCTCCTCCCTACAGCGGCTTATCAAACCACCACCTCATCCTGAGGAGGGCCATGGGCCCGTCTCGAAGGATGGGCCACAAGCACCGAATTTGCTGCCCATCTTTCGGGACGAGCCTTTCGGTTCTCTTCGGGATGAGGTCCCGGGTAGGAGGCGCCGGATGAAAGGCACCTCCCGTTTTTCTACCCTGGCCTAGGCCGCCATGCTGTCCGGCGGATCCATGGCTCCGGTCATGATCGCCACCGCATCGGACATGGAAAAGTCCGACGGTTTGATGACACAAGCCCGACTGCCCAGCCGATGAATGTGGATACGGTCGGCAACCTCGAAGACATGGGGCATGTTGTGACTGATCAGTACGATGGGCAAGCCCCTGGCCCTGACATCCTTGATCAGCTCCAGCACGCGCCGGCTTTCCTTGACGCCGAGAGCGGCGGTCGGCTCGTCCATGATCACGACCTTGGAGCCGAAAGCGGCCGCCCGTGCCACCGCCACCCCCTGCCGCTGACCGCCGGAAAGCGTTTCAACGGCCTGGTTGATGTTCTGAATAGTGAGCAGCCCCAGTTCGTTCAGCTTTTCGCGGGCGATCTCTTCCATCTTCTTTCGGTCCAGCTGGCGCAGCCAGGTGCCGCGGAAGCCAGGTTTCTTCAACTCACGGCCCATGAACATGTTGTCGGTGATCGACAGGGCAGGGGACATGGCCAGGGTCTGGTACACCGTCTCGATCCCGGCTTCGCGGGCGTCGATGGGCGAGGTGAAGTGGACGGGCTTGCCATCGAGCAGGATCTCTCCGCCATCAGGCTGCACGGCTCCGCTGAGAGCCTTGATCAAGGTGGATTTGCCGGCCCCGTTGTCGCCGATCACGGCGAGGATCTCGCCGGGATAGAGTTCGAAATCGGCTCGGTCCATGGCCACGACACGGCCGTAGCGCTTGACCAGTTTACGCGCTTGCAGGACAGGTTCCATTACACAGATACCTTTCTGATCCATTGGTCGATCGCGACCGCGCCGATGATGAGGATGCCGATCAGCAGGTAGGTCCACTGCGCATCGGCGCCGAGCAGGCGCAGGCTGAGCGTGAACACACCGACGATGAGTGCGCCGAACAGGGTGCCGAGCACGGATCCACGTCCGCCGAAGAGCGAGATGCCGCCGATCACCACGGCCGTGATGGATTCGATGTTGGCGAGCTGCCCCGTGGTCGGGGAGACCGAACCGATGCGGCCGATCATCGCCCAGCCGGCGAAGGCGCAGATAAGCCCGGACAGCATGTAGACCGATATCAGAACCTTCTTCACCTGCACGCCCGAAAGCTGCGCGGCTTCCGGATCGTCGCCAACGGCGTAAACATGCCTGCCCCAGGCTGTCTGACGCAGGGCGTAGGCCAGCACCAGCACCAGAAGCACCATGAAGATGACGCCGTAGGTGAAGACTGCGCCGCCGACATTGACCTTGTTGCCGAAGAACTGAAGCAGTGGTGCCACTTCGGCGATTTCCTGAGACCGGATGGTCTCATTGGCCGAATAAAGGAAGTTGGTGGCAAGCACGATCTGCCACATGCCGAGCGTCACGATGAAGGGGGGCAGCTTGACGATGGCGACAAGGAAGCCGTTGAGATACCCGCAAAAGGTACCGCAAATAAGGCCGCAGACGATGGAGACCTCCACCGGCAAACCATAGCGGAAGGTGAACTGCCCCATGACAACGGAGGACAGCACCATGATCGCGCCGACCGACAGATCGATGCCGGCGGTCAGGATGACGATGCTCTGTGCTGCCGCCACGATGCCGATGATCTGGACCTGCTGCAGGATCAGCGTCAGTGCGAAGGGGGAGAACAGTTTCGATCCGAGCAGCAGCCCGAAAACGACAAGGGAGAGTACCAGGACGATCAGCGGAACCAGTGATGGGGTCTGGTGCAGCGTGTGCTGGATTTTTTGCCCGATCCCATGACGTTCGTCATCGAATGAGGCGACAGCTTGCGGTCCGGAGGTGGCAGCGGATTCGTAGTCCGCCGGCCCCTTGGCCGTTTTGCTTTCTAAGGTCATGCCCGTTTAACCTTCTTTGCGCCGGTTTTGAAAAAAGGGGCAAGGTCGCCCATGCCCCTTTTGATCTCGTCCAGGGGTGTCTTAGCCCCAGCAGAGATCCGTTCCCTTGGCGGTGTCGATGGATTCGACGCCTTCAACCGGCTTGTCGGTCACAAGGGCAACACCGGTATCGAAGAAGTCCTTGCCTTCGGTCGGCTCCGGCTTGGTGCCATTGTCGGCCCAGGCCTTGATGGCCTCGATGCCGAGCGATGCCATCAGCAGCGGATACTGCTGCGAGGTGGCGCCGATAACACCGTCCTTGACGTTCTGAACACCCGGGCAACCGCCGTCGACAGAAACGATCAGCACGTCGTTTTCGCGGCCGATGGCCTTCAGTGCTTCATAGGCGCCGGCAGCAGCGGGTTCGTTGATCGTGTAGACCACGTTGACCATCGGATCCTTGGCAAGCAGGTTTTCCATGGCCTTGCGGCCACCTTCCTCGTTACCTGCGGTCACGTCGTTGCCGACGATGCGCGGATCGGTTTCGTCACCCCACTTGTTCGGGTCGCCAAGCTCGATGCCGAAGCCCTGCAGGAAGCCCTGGTCACGCAGCACGCCGACGGTTGGCTGGCTGATGCCGAGATCAAGCATGGCGATCTTGGCATTGGCTGCCTCGTCGCCCAGGCTGGCCGCGGCCCACTGGCCGATCAGCTCACCTGCCTTGAAGTTGTCGGTGGCGAAGGTTGCGTCGGCTGCGTCGATGGGATCGAGCGGCGTGTCGAGTGCAATCACCAGAAGGCCGGCGTCGCGCGCCTGCTGGACAGCCGGCACGATGGACGACGTGTCGGATGCGGTCAGCAGGATGCCCTTGGCACCGTCAGCAATGCAGGTTTCGATCGCTGCCACCTGGGTTTCATGGTCGCCGTCGATCTTGCCTGCGAAGGACTTCAGTTCGATGCCGAGTTCTTCAGCCTTTGCGGTAGCGCCTTCCTTCATTTTCACGAAGAACGGGTTGGTGTCCGTCTTGGTGATCAGGCAGGCGGAGATGTCTGCTGCGACTGCCGGAGTGGCAGCCATGGCGGCGAGAACGGAACCGGTCGCGAGTAGTTTGCGGATCATTTGTGTTTTTCCTCCCTGGCCAATTCAGGTTGAACGGTTGGGTGTGGCCAGATGTGACCCCAACCGTGCTGCCCGTGCCGGAAAGCTGGCTCTATCCTCCGAGCTGCCAGCCCCGGCGGGTCCGGTGTCTTTCCCGCCCGTCAGGATTGCTGCCCTGGGCGAGAAATTGAAGAATTGCGGCAGGCTGGCTGCGCCGATGGCGCCTGCGTCGTGGCCAAAGCTGCCGATTTCGATGTCGGGTGAATGGCGTTTCTCAGGCGCGGCCTTTTCCACGGCCTTTTTCAAGGCGGCCCGGAACGTTTCCGGGAACGGGCCACCAAGGTCGCCGTCGAGGACGACCAGCGGAACATCCAGAAGCGCATAGGCCGAGCGCAGGGCAAGTGCGAGCGCTTCGGCGCAGTCTTCCAGCCACTCGGTGTATTTCGGATCTCCGGTTTCAACCGCGTGCTGCAAATCGGAACGGTTGAGCTTTGGAAAATCTTCCGGCGACATGTGCCGGGCGAGTGCCACCAGCGATGCGCGGGTCAGCAGCAGGTCCCAGGAATTGCGGGCCTTTGGTGCGGTGGTCAACGTGCTTGGCGGGACGGGGATCATGGCGACGTCGCCTGCGTTGCCGGATACACCGCGCACCACATCGCCCTTCAGGATCAGGCCGCCACCGATCGCAGGTCCAAGGAAAAGATAGACGAAATTGTCGTTTTGCCGGCCCAGACCGTAGAAGAGTTCGGCCACCGCGGCTGCCGTGCCGTCGTTCTCGCTGAACACCGGCAGGCCGGTTGCCTTTTCAAGGGCGTCGGTCAGGTCGAAGTCTTCCCACTTCATGAAATCGGCCTGGGGCAGGCCCAATTCATGCAGCCAGGCACCGAGGTTGAACGGTTGCGCCAGGCCAATGCCGGTGATGCGGGACTGGTCTTCCTTGCTCAGATGCTGGCGCAGGAATTCCAGATCGTCCTTGAGGATTTCCATGGCCTCTTCGGGCGCAGGCAGGATCATGTCATGAAGCCGGCGGGCAATCAGCTGGCCGGAAAAATCCATCAACACGGTTTCCATGTTGGTCCGGTCCAGCCGCACCCCGAAGGAATAGGCGCCGCGCGGGGCAAGCCGGAGAATGGTTGCCGGTTGCCCGCGGCTGCCGTCGTGGCGCTTGCCGGCTTCCACGATCAACCCTTCCTCGATGAGGTTCTGGATGATGGCGCCGATGGCCGCGTTGGTCAGCTGTACCGCCCGGGCGAGTTCCGCCTTGGAGGCCTCACCGGCACGCCGAAGGATCTGAAGTACGATGCGTTCGTTGTACCGGCGCAATTGCGCGGAATTCGAACCACGGCCGCTTTTTGGCGTGTCCTCCACCGGTCTTGCTCCTCCCCAGGAACTGCCTGCTCTCGTCGGCGGCACCAGAATAAATAAGTTTGATAAAATTATTCGCCCAAGTGGCCCGGCTGTCAATCGCAATCTGTTTTGCAACGCACGTTTTCGATATTGTGGCGCGGTAAGTCTCTGCGCAACAACACGAAAAATTCTCGCCTGCCTCGGTAACATTTTTCCGGCAGGGGCCGGTCTGGCACATCCGCGCAGCCTGGGTGCGCGCGGGATTGACGGGCGATCCGTGTTTCAGCTCTTTCGTGCAGGACATCCTAACACACCTTCGCGAAATCGTTGCCGGAGCTTTCAACATCCGTATTGTCGGGGAGGGACGAGAATCGGAGACAAAAAATGCCGGCCACACATGATGAAGCGTTTCTGGAGCGGGCAATTGCTGCCGGGGCAGGAGAGCGTCCTGCCGATCTGGTGATCAGGAACGTCAGCCTGTTCAGCGTTGTCAATGGATCCACTGTCGAAACGGATATTGCGATCGTCGGTGACAGGATCGTCGGCACACACGGGCAGTATGAAGCCGAGGAAACCATCGACGGCAGCGGACTGACCGCCGTTCCCGGTTTCATCGACACGCATCTTCATGTGGAATCGTCTCTGGTCACGCCGTTTGAATTTGACCGCTGCGTGCTGCCGCACGGTGTCACCACAGCCATTTGCGATCCGCATGAGATTGCCAACGTTCTGGGTGCCGAAGGGATCCGATATTTCCTGGACAGTTCGCTGGAAACGGTGATGGACCTCAAGGTTAATCTCTCGTCCTGCGTTCCCGCAACGGCTTTCGAGACAGCCGGGGCCTGCCTGGAGATCGAGGACCTGCTGCCGTTCCGCGATCATCCAAGCGTGATCGGCCTTGCCGAATTCATGAATTTTCCAGGTGTGCTTGCGCGCGATCCCAAGGTGCTGGCGAAGCTTGCCGCCTTTCAGGACGGTCATATCGACGGCCATGCGCCTCTGCTTCAGGGCATTGGCCTCAACGGTTATCTGGCCGCAGGCATCCGCACCGACCACGAGGCAACCTCCGCCGAGGAGGCGCTGGAAAAGCTCGCCAAAGGCATGACGATCCTGATGCGGGAAGGCTCCGTTTCCAAGGACCTGGAAGCGCTGGCTCCGATCCTGACACCGGATGTTTCGGCTTTCGTCGCGCTGTGCACGGACGACCGCAATCCGCTCGATATTGCCGAGGAAGGCCACCTCGACAGCATGATCCGCCGCCTGATCGCCAAGGGTATCCGTCCGCTGGACGCCTATCGGGCCGCAAGCTGGTCGGCGGCCAATGCCTTTGGCCTGAAAGACAGGGGCGTGATTGCACCGGGCAAGCGCGCAGACATTGCGCTGTTGAGCGACTTTGCCGATTGCCGTGTGGCGCAAGTGATCTGCGGCGGTGTTCTGGCGACGGACGAAGCATTTGCAAATAGAACCATCGTCCCGCCGGTTGGCCTCGACAGCGTGCATGTCGGCCAGGTCACCGCGTCAAAGTTCGATATACCGGCGCGCAACAGCGAGGCCGACGTTATCGGTGTGGTGCCGGGCAGGATCATCACCGAACACCTGAAGCGCACCTTGCCGGTGACCGGCGGCAAGACGCTGGCCGATCTTGATCAGGATGTGCTGAAGGTCGCCGTCGTGGAGCGGCACAAGGGCACTGGCAACATTGGCCTCGGTTTCGTCAATGGTTTCGGCATGAAACAGGGCGCAATTGCTTCGTCCGTCGGCCATGACAGCCACAACATCTGCGTGGTTGGCGCGGATGAGGAAGCCATGGCCCACGCGGTCAACCGGGTGATCGCCATGAAGGGCGGATTTGCCGTTGCCGACAAGGATGGTGTGAAAGCCGAACTTGCCCTGCCGCTGGCGGGACTGATGAGCCTGGAGCCGTTCGAAACGGTGAAGGAGGAACTGGAGCACCTGCGCGCCGCCGCCAAGGATCTCGGCTGTACGCTGGCCGAACCGTTTCTGCAGGTCGCCTTCCTGCCTTTGCCGGTCATTCCGCATCTGAAGATCACCGATTTTGGCGTCTTCGATGTCAACAAATTCGAACTGATCGATCAGGGGAGTTGATGCGCGCCTTCAGTACTGGCGCAATCGTGCTCGAAAACGTGCCCATTTCCGCGCGGATCGCAACGCCAGAAACAGGAGGACTGCTCCGGCAACAAGGGACCAGAACAGGATCTGGCTGTCGAGAGAAAACCTGTCCAAACTGCGGGTGGGATAGGCAATCTTCGGATTGAGTGGCAAATAAGTGACGTTCAGAGCGCCGTCTGTCTCTCGGATGATCTCCCCAGGCTTTATCCTGAAATCCAGAGTTTGGGCCGGTGCGTTCGTTGGGTTGATTTCAACGACGATCCTTTCGTCGTGCCAGCTTTTGAAGTTCTTGAAAGTGTTCCGGTAATTGGAACGATAATGCGCCCAAGCCTTGTCCCCATCGGGCGTGTCGTTGATAATGACCAGAACCTTGCCGGGGGTGGTTTCGCCAAAGCCCTTCAGAAGCCAGTACTTCAAACCGCTGTCGTGGTGGAAATAAATTGAGATCGCGACAGCGCTAGCTACAAAAAACAGGATGGCCAGGTGAAGCGCGTGGCTGTCTTCTGCCGCTTCTTTCGGGTTATACAAAGGCAACACCTTTCGTTCGAGTATTGCACCAAGATATGCACCTAAAAGTAGCAGTGACGCAATTCCTCAAGACAAAATCTATGGGTCTGGTTCGCTCCAGCGTTCGGAATGCGCGCGACACCTTCCTGCCTTTGCCGGGCATTTCGCATCTGAAGATCACCGAATTCGGTTTCTTCGATGTCAACAAGCTCGAACTGGTGGATCAGGGGAGCTGAAACAGGTCTTTCGATGATCCTCACTCTTGCCGTTTCCGGATACCGCTCGCTACGCGACATCGTCTTGCCTCTCGACCGCATCACCCTGGTGACGGGTGCGAACGGCAGCGGTAAGTCGAGCCTTTACCGGTCGATCCGTTTGCTGGCGGAAGTCTCGCAAGGCCAGGCGATTGCCTCGCTGGCTGCGGAAGGTGGCCTCAATTCGACGCTCTGGGCGGGGCCTGAAGCTTTTTCCAGGGCAATGAAACAGGGCGAAGTGCCGGTTCAGGGAACCGTGCGCAAGGGTGTGGTCAGTCTGAAGCTTGGCTTTGCCGATGAGGACTACGGCTATGCGATAGATCTCGGTCTGCCGGCGGACGCCGGGCGTTCGCTGTTTTCCATGGATCCGGAAATCAAGGCCGAGGCCCTGTGGGCCGGCGAAGCCTTGTCCCGCTCGAACGAGATTGCAGCCAGAAACGGCCCGACGGTAAGGGTTCTCAATGCCCACGGGCAGCGCATACCGGTTTTCCAGAACCTTGCACGCTTCGACAGCATGATGACCCATGCCGCCGATCCGAAAGACGGTCTGGAACTTCTGGTCATGCGTGAGCGCATGCGCGCCTGGCGTTTTTATGATCACCTGCGCACCGACAGGGACGCTCCCGCACGGTTTCCCAAGATAGGAACACGGACACCTGTGCTGAGCGGGGATGGCGGGGATCTGGCAGCCGCTCTTCAGACCATCCTGGAAATTGGTGACGAGCGGGCCCTGGAAGAGGCTGTCGATGATGCGTTCCCCGGAGCATCCGTCAGGATTTCGGTCAATGACGGCTATTTTGAACTGCTGATGCAGCAGAAGGGGCTGTTGCGCGAGCTACGGGCCAGTGAATTGTCTGACGGAACGCTCCGGTATCTCCTGTTGACGGCGGCGCTCCTGTCGCCGCGCCCGGCGCCCTTGGTGGTGCTGAACGAGCCCGAGACAAGCCTCCACCCGGCATTGCTGGAGCCTCTCGCCCGGCTGATTGCACGGGCCGCGGAAAAGACGCAGGTGATCGTCGTTTCCCATGCGGAAGAACTGGTGTCCGTGCTGTCGTCGGAAAGAGGCTGCATGCGCTACGATCTGCGCAAGGAACTTGGCGAGACGGTTGTGGATAGCGCTGATACACCTCGCTGGAACTGGCCAAAGAGATAAACCGCCTGTTTTGCGGAGTTGTCTATAAGTTTTTGATTTGACGTCTCTATTGCCAACCGGCTCAGCTGGCTTATCTTAAGCGGATGGTTCTTCACGCGCAAAAAAACGACGAGGTGTCGTTACGTCGCGAGTTGACGTGAACGGAAGGTTGCGTCATGTCAGAAGAGACCCAAAGAGGTGACGCCTCATTGGTGGCCGGGCCCTTGAGGAGGACCATTTCGCGGTACGGATTTTGTCCGGATCACGAAATTTCAGGATAAAGGCCCGTCCGCGCAGTGAAGCGATAAAACGCGTTGGAGAACGTAATGACGACTGCGGAGGAGTGGAACGCGGCGTTCAAGCCCCGTCCAGTACACGAGTATCTCGAGACGACCGTTGCCCAATACGGGACCCGTCCTGCCTGTGATTTCATGGGCAAGGTGTGGACTTATGCCGAGTTCGGCGCGCTGGTCGACAGGACGGCTGCCGGACTGCAGGCGATGGGCGTCGGCCCGGGTGTTCACGTCGGCCTGTGCCTGCCAAACACGCCTTTCTACACGATCTTCTATTTCGCGGTTCTGAAGATCGGCGCCACGGTCGCCAACTTCAATCCGCTCTACGTCGAGCGCGAACTGTCGTTCCAGGCGCGAGATGCCGATGTGCGCATCATGGTGACCATGGATCTGAAGGTGATCTACGACAAGGTCGAGGAGGTTCGCAGGGAACGGGCGCTCGACAAGATCATTGTCTGCCCGATGGCCTGGTGTCTGCCGACGATCAAGAAGGTGCTGTTCAGTCTGTTCAAGCGAAAGGAACTGGCGGACATTCCCCGTGATGACGCCCACATTCGTTTCGAAGACCTGCAGACGAGGGGAGACAAGCCCAGGCCGGTCGCAATCGATCCGGCAAACGATATTGCGGTGTTGCAGTATACCGGGGGCACCACCGGCGTTCCCAAGGGCGCGATGCTGACGCACAGAAACCTGTCGGCCAATATCGAGCAGATGCGCTGCGTCTTCGAAAAGGCGCGGCCGGGCCAAGAAAAGATGCTGTGCGTTCTGCCGTTCTTCCACGTCTTCGCAATGACGGTGGGGCAGAACCTGTCAATCATTCTGGGCGCTGAAATGGTGCTGCAGCCGCGCTTTGAGCTGAAGTCACTGCTCGAAGCGGTCAAGCGCAAGAAAGTGACCCTCTTTCCGGGCGTACCGACGATCTACACGGCCATCAACAACTCGCCCATGACGGCGAATTACGATCTCACCAGCATCAGGATCTGCTTGTCGGGCGGCGCGCCTTTGCCGGTGGAGGTCAAGGAAAGCTTTGAAAAGATCACGGGCTGCATTCTGGTGGAAGGATACGGCCTCACCGAAACGTCGCCAGTTGCCGCGGTCAACCCGCTGGACGACAGCCGCCGGGCGGGTTCCATCGGAAGGCTGGTGCCGGGGACCAGTGCCCGCTTCGTGAGCATCGTGGACCGCGAAACCGTGGTTCCGGCAGGCGAGAAGGGCGAGTTGCTGCTGCACGGGCCCCAGGTGATGAAGGGCTACTGGAAGCGCGAGGACGCGACCGCCGAGACCATCACCCATGACGGCTATCTGCATACGGGTGACGTCGGTTATCAGGATGATGGCGGCTTCATCTATCTGGTCGACAGGATCAAGGACCTGATCCTGTGCTCTGGATACAACGTCTATCCGCGTGTCATCGAGGAAGCGATCTACCAGCACGAGGCCGTGGACGAGACCATCGTCATTGCCGTGCCTGATGCCTATCGCGGCCAGAGCCCGAAGGCCTTCATCAAGCTGAAGGAAGGCCATTCACTCACCGCCGATGACATGAAGGCCTTCCTGAAGGACCATCTGTCGACGATCGAACTGCCAAGAGACTATGAGTTCCGTGACGAGTTGCCGAAAACCATGGTCGGCAAATTGTCGAAGAAGGAACTGGTCGAGGAAGAAGCCCAGAAGCGGGCAGCGGCGGAAGCCCGGAGCGCCTGAGCGCACCGTTCCTGAAAACACCGGAAGCGCTCTCAATCGAGCGCTTCCGTGCAATGCTTTCTGTCTAAACCGGCACAATTTTCAAGTCACGCAGAGCGGGTTTCCACCTGACAAGCGGTCACACTGCTGTCGCATAAACCCGTTGCAACGAAGCGGCGTGATTGCCTCACAGCGTCTTCAAATAGTCCTGAAATTCCTTGCCCGGTTCTTTCGGAAACCGTGTGTCGGTGATCGCAAATGACCTGATGCGGTCGAGCCGGAAATTCCGGAAGCCGTTCCGTACTTCGCACCACGCAGTCAGCACCCAGACACTTTCGAAGGCGGTCAGTCCCAGCGGGCGGGTGAGGCGTTCACTGACGCGGTCCTGCAGGTCGCTGTAGCCGAGTTGCACCTTGCGCCGTTTGCGGATGGCATCGCGCAGCGGAGACAGGGCGTCATGTCCTTGTGCCGAGGAGGCCTTGCCGACCGCAAGCAACGGACGGTTCAGCGAGCGTTCGCCTTCGGACAGAACTGCTCCAAGCTTGCCGAGCACCCGCTCGGCCGTTTCGCGCATGGTTTTGTCGCCACGTGCCTTGACCATGCGAATGCCGAGCAGGATGACATCCAGCTCGTCCGGATCGAACTGCATTGGCGGCAGAAAATAGCCGCGTTCGAGAACGTAGCCGACACCGCCTTCACCGCGAATGGGCGCGCCCATCGCCTTAAGCGTGGCCATGTCCCGATAAATGGTGCGTTCCGTCACGCCCAGCAGCTCCGCAAGCATGGCGGCCGGAACGGCGCCTCTGCGGCTGCGCAGGGTATCCAGGATGGAAAACAGCCTGATGGTTCGCATGGGTGTCGGTCTCCAGCAGGTTTCTGCAAGGCGCTCGCTGCGGTCCAGTTTCTGGCGACCATAGACGCACCTCCCTGACAAAAACTGTCTCTGACCTCTTCTATAGAGCTGGCAGCAGAAACACGGAAGGACATCTCATGCTGCGAAAAGAACTGGGACCGATGAAAGTGATGGGGTTTGCCCGCTACGAGGCGAAACCAGGCGTTGGCGCGCCGGAACTGATAGCGGCCGCCCGCCTGTGGCAGAAGGAATTCCTGAGCAACCAGCCAGGCATTGCCTTTCACTGCTTCTTAGGCAATGCAACAGGCGGTTATGCCGATGCAATTCTGGCAAGGGACGAGGCCAGTTTCGCAGCCATGTCCGAGGCGCATATGCAGGCAGCAAGCTCAAGGGCATTCATGGAACTGCTGGAGCCCGGCAGCATTCGCCTGTGTCTCAACCGTCTGATGAAAGACCTCACAGCGGTGCCGGACGGATTTTCCGCCATCGAATTCGGTACGTTTCGTCCCAGGGACGACGGCAGCTTTTCAGAAGAGGCGCTGATGGCTGCGTCCGGACGGATCGAGAGGGAGTATCTTGCCCCCTTGCCGGAAACCAGGGCGCATCTGATGGCGCGGGCAGGGGAGGATACCTATTCGGAGATCTGCTTTGTGGAAACGGAAGGTGCTGCCAGGGAGATCTGCGGAGGCTATGTGTCGAACGCGGCCTGTGCGCCGCTTTTGAGTCTGTTTGATCCCGCCAGCGTCGATCTGGATTTCTGGCACGTGCTTGCCTGAGCCGGCAGGCGACCTTATTGCCTGAGCCGGCAGGGGACCTAATTGCCTGACGCACTAGCTATTGTAACCGCGACCGTCCGAGGCCCTTGCCAGTTTCTGGCCGCGTTTGGCCTCGCGGCGGACCGTGTAGATCGACGCGGCGATGATGACGGCAGCGCCCACCAGTGTTTCCACACGCGGCCACTGGTGGAACACCAGCGCACCGAACACGGTGGCATAGAGCAGCCTGGTGTAGTCCAGCGAGGCAATTGCGGTGGCTTCGCCGGCGCGGAATGCCTGGATATTGGCCATCTGGGCTGCCCAGGACACGATGCCGATCCCAAGAAGAATTCCCCATTGTGCCAGGGTCGGGCTCTGCCAGGTCAGGATAGCGGGGATGATCATGATCAGCCCGACGCCGAAAGCCTGGTAGGTCAGGATGGTGACCGGGGGATCGGTGCGCGTCAGCAGGCGGACGACAATCATCACCAGGCCGGCGCAGGCCGCCCCGGCGATGGCGAGTAGCGCAAAGGGATCGATCAGCCCGTCGCCTTGCGGGCGAAGCATCAGAACAACCCCCAGAAAGCCGACGATGGTTGCGCCCCAGCGGTGAACACCGACCGTTTCTCCCAGCAACCAGATGGCGAAGATCGTGAGGAAGAACGTCTTGGAGAAGCTGATTGCCGTGGCATCGGCCAACGGCAGTTCGATGACGGCCGTGAAGCCGCAGAGCATGGCGGTCGCGGCAACCACGATACGGGTCAGCTGAAGTCCGGGACGTTTTGTTGCCAGGGAGGTCGGCAATCCGCTGAGGATCTTCGGGGCAACGATGGCAAGCATGATGCCCTGGCGGATCACCAGGATCTGGAACACCGTCAGGTCCTTGCCGAGCAGCTTGATCAGGGTGACCATGATCGAGAACAGAAAGGCGGCCAGAAGGATCCAGAGCGCGCCGATGGTGTTCGACGGCAGGTTCTCCGTCAGGCTGGTCACCTTGCGCCGAAGACGGTTGCCGGTTGCCTCGGAAGGCTCCGGCTGTTGGGTGGGCATGTCCATAGTGAATCCTTGCCGGAGGGTATGCGGATGCGGCGGCGCAATGGGGCCGGAGCACAGGCAAGACTCGGATAAGGCTGTTTGTTGCAGTTGAAACAAGCTTAGCGCTTTTCGCTGAGAAGGAAAGAGGGCGGCAGTTTGCCATTGCAAGCGGATGCAATTTAAACTGCGCCGAACGGGGAGGACTTCCATGGAAAAAATCCAGACGCAGGGCGTGCATCACATCACTCTTGTCGGGGCCGACAGGCAGACTTCCATCGATTTCTGGGAAGGGCTGCTGGGAATGCCTTTCGTGTTCGAGCAGCCCAATCTGGACGATGAAAACCAGAGCCATCTCTATTTCGATCCGGGCGATGGCCGTCTCATCACGATCTTCACCAACGAAGACCGCAAACCGGACCCGGAGCCGGCTCCCCAGACAATCGGCTGCGTTCATCACCTGGCACTTGCCGTATCGCAGGCAACCTTTCGGCAGATTGCCGAGCGGCTTGATGCACGCGGCATATCGCACAGCGGTCCGAAGGATCGCGGCTTCATGGATTCCATCTATTTCCGTGACCCGCTCGGGCTGCTGATCGAACTGGCCAGCTATCGCTTCGTACCGCCGGAAGGCGTGGCCATGGGCGAGGTCATGCTGGAAGCACACAAGATCCGGGTGGCGCGGGGCGACTACAACATTCAGGAAGTCCATCTTGCCGATGCCATCGAGCAGTTGACGCGCGAAACGAGACGCAGCCTGTCTGACGACCGGAGCCCGAAGAACCCGTACAAGCGGTAGGGCGTCATCCGGGTGTTGCACCTCGCTCGCAAATTCGCTTGCGCGCCGCTGTGAATCATGATGATGAGCTGCGTCCGAAATCTTGTTTTCAGACCGGACCGCAACCTCAGTTGCGCTCTCCGGCGGGCCATGCAATGCTCGGTTAACAAGGTCGTTTGGGAAAGGCCCCAGCAAGGGGGCTCCAGGGTTTTTTTGAATGACAATGGCTAAGAAGGGGCGTCCCTTGGCCGCTGCCGATATCATCGGCTGGCGTGAAATCGTGAGCCTTCCCGAACTGGGCGTTTTCGATATGCGTGCCAAGATCGACACCGGCGCACGCACCTCGGCGCTCCATGCCGAAGAACAGGAAGTGTTCGAACGCGACGGCCGGACCTGGGTACGTTTCCGGGTGCCTGCCTCGCGTCATCACAGCGATTTCCGGGCGGAGGTTCCGGTTCTGGACGAGCGCAACATCAAGAACACCAGCGGTGTTCCCGAGCGGCGCATTGTCATCCGGACGTTACTTCATCTTGGAAAACATCACTGGCATGTGGATGTGTCGCTGGCGGACAGGTCGAACATGGGGTTCGACATGATCCTCGGCCGGACGGCGATCAGGCGGCACAACGTGCTGGTGCATGCGGGCCGGTCTTTCCTGGCGGGAAAGCCCGCACTGGCAACAAAACACTAAGCTGCGCGTTTAAGCGGCAGGAAACAATCACTGAAAATTCGGTGTCGCAACACCGGTCGGAACGAGGCTGAGACCGAGGGACTTGAACCAATGAAAATTGCTATGATGGCACGGAATCCCGAGCTCTATTCGCACAAGCGCCTGAAGGACGCTGCCGAGGAGCGCGGTCACGAACTGGAAATCATCAACACCCTGCGCTGCTACATGAACATCGCCTCGCGGCGGCCGGAAATCTATTACAACGGCAGCAAGCTGACCGGCTTCGACGCGGTTATTCCGAGGATCGGCGCATCGGTCACTTTTTACGGTCTGGCCGTGTTGCGCCAGTTCGAGATGATGGGCGTCTACCCGCTGAACGAATCCGTTGCCATCGGACGGTCGCGCGACAAGCTTCGGTCGATGCAGCTGCTTGCCCGCGACGGGATCGGCCTGCCGGTAACGACCTTCGCCCACGATCCGAAGATGACCGAGGAAGTGCTGGCGACCGCTGGCGGTGCGCCGGTTGTGATCAAGCTGCTGGAGGGCACGCAGGGCATCGGTGTGGTTCTTGCCGATACGGAGCGGTCTGCCAAATCGGTGATCGAGGCGTTTCGCGGTGCCAACGTGAACATCCTGGTGCAGGAATTCATCAAGGAAGCCGGCGGCACCGACATCCGCGCGCTGGTGGTTGGCGGCAAGGTGATTGCGGCCATGAAGCGGACGGGTGCGGAGGGCGAATTCCGTTCCAACCTGCACCGCGGCGGCAGTGCGGCCGCCATCAAGATTTCTCCCGAGGAACGTTCGACGGCCATTCGCGCGGCAAAGACCATGGGGCTGAACGTCTGCGGTGTCGATATGCTGCGGTCCAACCATGGCCCGGTGGTGATGGAGGTCAACTCCTCGCCCGGGCTGGAGGGCGTTGAAAAGGCAACGGGTATTGATGTTGCCGGCAAGATCATCGACTTTATTGCCAAGAATGCCCAGGTTGGCAAAACCAAGACCAAGGGACGCGGTTGACCACAAAAGTGAAAGCCTTCGAGATCGGCGACCACAAGATCGCACCGGGAACCCGGCGTACGATCGATCTGCCGGTCAGCGTGCTGTCGGACCACACGCCCGTGACGATGTCCGTGCATGTCCTGCATGGAAGCAAACCCGGGCCGGTCATGTTCGTCAGTGCGGCCGTGCATGGTGACGAGGTCATCGGTGTGGAGATCGCACGCCGTGTCCTGAAAGCGCCACAGCTTGAAATCCAGGAACTGGACAAGCTGAAGGGCACGCTGATGGTCATCCCGATCGTCAACGCGTTCGGTTTTCTGAACCATTCGCGCTATCTGCCCGACCGGCGTGACCTGAACCGCTCGTTCCCCGGTAGCCTGCGCGGCTCGCTGGCCGGGCGGCTGGCGCATCTTTTCATGAGCGAGATCGTCAACCGGTCCGATTATGGCATCGACCTGCATTCGGCGGCCATTCACCGGACCAACCTGCCGCAGATCCGCGTTTCGCCTTCACGTGCAGACACGCTGTCGCTCGCGAAAGCTTTCGGTGCTCCGGTCATCCTGACTTCCAAGGTGCGCGATGGGTCGTTGCGACAGGCCGCGCAACTGAAGGGAACCGACGTCCTGGTGTTCGAGGCGGGCGAAGGCCTGCGGTTTGACGAAATGGCGATCAGAGCCGGCGTTTCCGGGGTCTTGCGCGTGATGCGGTCCTTGAAGATGTTGGGAGCCAAGGGCATCACGCGGCCAAAGGCCCGTTCGATCCTCAGCAAGACGAGCTACTGGGTCCGTTCGCCAGCCGGGGGATTGTTGCGGCCGTTCAAATCGGTCGGCGATGTTGTCGAACCCGGTATGCTGCTTGGCATCACCTCTGATCCGTTCGGCGAGAAGGAACGGAACGTGCTGGCCGAACTGGGTGGGCTCATTGTGGGCAGAACGAACCTTCCGGTGGTCAACGAAGGGGACGGGCTGTTTCATATCGCCGAGTTCAACGAACGATACGACGCTGAAACGACCCTCGACAGCCTGGCTTCCCAGCTTGAGGCCGATCCGCTGTTCGACGAAGACGAAATCATCTAGAGGCGGCTTGGTTTCAGCGTTTCTCCGCGTGTACAGCAGCTCACCCACCTATCGCATGCTTCAGGGGAGGGGCTGGCTCATGTCGATGGATGGGCCACTGGCACCGAATGAGCAAGCCGTCTCAGCCCCCACAGCTTGCCCGGAAAAACAATTGTGCGAAGCAGAATTGTCCAAACCTCTGGCCACGTCGGCTTTCGGGCACTATGTTGAACAAAACCGGCGCTCCCGGCGCGTGGATATTTCCCAAGGGAAAGTCTTCCCAATAAAAGCAGGTCCAGATTCATGAACCAGATGGTCACTCCGAAGTTCGGTGTTGGCGCCCCATTGCGCCGCAAGGAAGATGAGCCGCTCATAACGGGCAAGGGCATCTATACGGGCGATTACATGCCGGAAGGCTGCCTGCACGGGGTCGTCGTTCGGTCCGCCATGGCGCATGCGCGCATCAGCCTTGGAAATGTGGACGAGATCCGTGAGATGGACGGTGTCCGGCTGGTGCTCACCGGAGCCGAGCTGGAAGGCCGGACGATGCCTTGCCGGGCGCGTCCGAAGCAGATCGACGGCTCCAATTTCGCAGCGCCCGATCAGCCTGTCCTGTGCTCCGACGAAGTACGCTATGTGGGCGATGCGATTGCCTTCATCGTCGCGGACGATGTCAACGCAGCCCGGAATGCCGCCGAGATGCTGGAAATCGACTACGACCCGCTGGACGTTGTCGTCGGGATCGAGCAGGCCCTTGCACCGGACGCCGTGAAGGTCTGGCCGGAGTTCGGCACCAACGTTGCCTTCACATACGGTCAGGGTGATCAGTCCAAGGCCGACGCTGCCTTCGAAAAGGCTGACAAGGTCGTTTCCATCGACGTCGTCAACAACCGGATCGTCGCCAACTACATGGAACTGCGTGGCTGCGTTGCCGAATTCGACGCTGCGAGCGATCGGTTCAAGCTGACGGTCGGCACCCAGGGCGGTCACGGACTGCGTGACATCATCTGCAGCATTCTGGATCTGGAAGCTGACAAACTGCAGGTGATCACGCCGGAAGTCGGTGGTGGCTTCGGTACCAAGATGTTCTGCTACCGCGAATACCCACTGAGCATGGTCGCGGCTCGCGAACTTGGACGGCCAGTGCGCTGGACGGGTGAGCGCATGGACCACTTCGTGACGGATGCGCATGGCCGGGACAACGTCACCCACGCGGAACTGGCGCTGGACGCCGACTGCCGGATCCTGGGGCTCAAGGTGCACGTCAAGGCTGCCATGGGTGCCTATCTGCACCAGTTCGGCCCGTTCATTCCCTTCGTCGGCACATCGATGACCTCCGGTCTCTACGACATTCCGGCCGTCTTTGCGAAGGTCGAGGGCGTCTACATGCATACGGTGCCGACGGATGCCTTCCGCGGCGCGGGCCGTCCGGAAGCTGCCTATCTGATCGAGCGCCTGATCGAGAAGGCGGGAGAGGAAACCGGTGTCGGATCGGTAGAGATCCGCAAGCGCAATTTCATCAAGCCGGAGCAACTGCCTTACACGACCCAGACCGGGCGAATGTACGACACCGGCGATTTTTCCGGCCACCTGCAAAAGGCGCTGGAAGTTGCCGACTGGGACGGCTTCAAGGCCCGGCAGGACGACAGCGCGAAGCACGGCAAGTACCGCGGCATCGGCATCTGTTCCTATATCGAGGCCTGTGCCTTCCCTGGCAGCGAGGAAGCCACCCTTGAGCTCAACGACAAGGGTACGTTGACGTTGCTGATCGGTACGCAGACCAACGGCCAGGGCCATGCGACGGCCTACAGCCAGGTGATCGCGGAACAGTTCGGCATCTCCATCGAGGACATCGACGTTATCCAGGGCGACACCGACCGGGTGCGCAAGGGGGGCGGCACGGGTGGGTCGCGCTCCATCCCCATCGGCCTGCCGTCTGTCCGCGATGCGGGCATTGCGCTGGTCAAGAAGGTGAAGGAACTTGCCGCTGACCGGCTTGAGGCCGGGATCGAGGATCTTGAACTCGACGGTGGCATGGTTCGTGTGGTCGGAACCGACCAGCAGGTGACACTAGCCGAGATTGCAGCAGGCGCCGGGGAAACCCTGACCGCCCGCGAAGAGGTCAATCAGACTGAGGCGACCTATCCGAACGGCACCCATGTGTGCGAGGTGGAAATCGATCCGGATACCGGTGACGTTGCCATCGTCAACTACGTGATCGTCGATGATTTCGGTGTCACGGTGAACCCGCTTCTTCTGGCCGGTCAGGTGCATGGCGGTGCGGCCTCCGCACTCAGTCAGGCTCTGTGCGAACAGACGATCTACGACAAAGACGGCCAGCTTCTGACGGCTTCGCTGCTCGACTACCGCATGATCCGTGCGGCAGACCTGCCGGACATTCATTTCGAGACTCGCAACGTTCCTTCGACCACCAATGCCATGGGCATCAAGGGCGCGGGTGAAGCGGGAACCATCGGCGGCTGTGCATCGGTCATGAATGCGGTGCAGAAGGCGCTGAAGGACGGGGCAGGGGTCAGCGAGCTGATCGACATGCCGGCGACCCCGCTTCGCGTGTGGGAAGCCATCCAGGCAGCAAAATAACGGAAACTGAAAAAGGCGCCCTTTCGAGGCGCCTTTTATCTTTCAGGCAGCAAGTTGACACCGGTAAAGCCCGGTTCTCAAGATTGTGTCTGTGGTTTCTTTTAAATAAACGTATGAATTATCCGGTTCTTGCCGCAATCTTGCGGTTCATCGGTGCGTGGCGCGAATCCTTCCGCTTCAAGAAATAGGATCCTCCCGTTGTTTCAGTCCTTCTTTCCCAAGCCCAAACTTTTCTTCCTGTCTGCCTTACTCTGGTCACTCGCCGCAATCCTTGCCTGGTACGGGTTTGCTGAAGGACTGACAGAAACACTGGGCTTCGGCACGCCGCCACAGGGTGAGCAGCCACCCATCGGGCTGCCCTATTTCGTCACACCTGATTTTCTTTGGTTCTATATCTATTACGGCATCTGCACGCTGCTCTTCGGCGGTTTCTGGTGGATGTTCTCTCGCGACCACCGCTGGCAGATCTGGTCGATCTGGGGCTCGTCCCTGATCATTTTCATGACCTACTACAGCGTTCAGGTGTCAGTCGCGATCAACAACTGGCGCAGACCGTTCTTCGATACGCTGCAAAACGCGCTCAATGGAGAGGAAAGCGGTGTCACCGCAGCAGACTTCTACAACCTGATGCTGATCTTCGCGCAGATTACATCGGTCTGGGTCATTCTCTACATCTTCACGCGCTTCTTCGTCAGCCACTACGTCTTCCGCTGGCGTACGGCGATGAACGACTACTACGTCGAAAAGTGGTCGAATGTGCGCCACATCGAAGGTGCCTCGCAGCGTATTCAGGAAGACACGATGCGCTTTGCTTCCATCATGGAAGGGCTTGGCGTTGCATTCATCGACTCGATCATGACACTGATTGCCTTCTTGCCGGTGCTGTTTGCGCTTTCAAGTCACGTCTCGTCCCTGCCGATCGTAGGCGAAATTCCAGCGCCATTGTTCACCGCGGCAATCATCTGGTCGCTGTTTGGGACGGTTTTGCTCGGCCTTGTCGGCATCAAGCTGCCCGGACTGGAGTTCCACAACCAGCGCGTTGAGGCAGCCTACCGTAAGGAACTTGTGTACGGGGAAGATCATGAAGATCGCGCCAATCCGGCGACCTTGCGCGAGCTGTTCGGTTTTGTCCGTCAAAACTATTTCCGGCTCTACTTCCACTATCTCTATTTTAACCTGGCCCGCGGCATTTACCTTCAGTCGGACAACATCTTCTCCTATTTCATCCTCATTCCGACGATTGTGGTGGGCAAGATCACCTTTGGTATCGTGCAGCAAATCCTGACGGCCTTCAGCCAGGTGTCCTCGTCCTTCCAGTTCCTGGTGAATTCCTGGACGACGATCATCGAGCTCCTGTCCATCTACAAACGTCTGAAAGGCTTTGAGGTCTCCATTGCCGAGCGGGAGCTCGCGGTTGCCGGTGGCACCACTCCTGAACCGGGGGCGCAAGCTTAAGGTCAGGTCTGCGCAAGACGTTCAAGCCAGTTTTCTGTCCCGGCGGTTCCGCGGTCCGACGCACCGCCCGTGGCTTCATGAAGAGCGCCGGGCCTGGAAGTTGTCATGGCGTTCTTGAGCCAGAAGTCCCGTTTCTCCGGACCTCCGGCGCCTACCGGGATGACCCGGCAGGCACCTCTTATCGGAATATCGCTGAAAGTGGCCTCCACCATGGTGTTCTTCGTCATGGCAACGGCCCTCAAGATCGCCGCAGAGACGGTGCCGATCGGTGAGCTTGTGTTCGCACGGAATTTCTTCGGGCTGTTTCCGGTGCTGATCATGGTGGCGATGCGCCGGGAGTTGGGGCTCGCCTTTCGAACGGCCAACCCGCTGGGACATCTTACCCGGGCGTCCGTCGGCCTGACGGCGATGGTTTGCGGCTTCACCGCGTTGTCTCTGCTGCCCTTGCCGGATGCGACGGCGATCGGCTTTGCATCGCCGCTCTTCGTGGTGGTGCTGGCGTTTCTGCTCCTTGGCGAAAAGGTGCGGGTCTATCGCTGGAGCGCAGTCGGTGTCGGCTTTGTCGGCATTCTGGTTGTGCTGTCACCGCATCTGGGTGACGCGGAGTTGGACAGCAACTCGATGATCGGGGCCCTGATCGGCCTGACAGGAGCCGGCTTTGCCGCGCTCGCCATGATCACCGTGCGCAAATTGTGCGAGACGGAGCGCACGTCCACGATCGTTACCTGGTTTGCGGGCATGTCGTCCGTATTGTCGCTGCTCACGCTGCCGCTGGGCTTTCTGCTGCCGGGTCAGGCCTGGATCATTCCGGACCTGCCCACGGCAGGTCTGCTTCTGCTGATCGGCCTTGCGGGCGGTGTCGGCCAGATCCTGCTGACGCAGAGCTACCGGTTCGCGGATGCCTCCACCATTGCCCCGTTCGACTATGTCAACATGCTGTGGGCGATCATTGTCGGTTGGGTGGTGTTCAGCGAAACGCCTTTGCCTGCAGTGGTGCTGGGGGCGCTGATCGTGATTGCCGCCGGTATTTTCGTCATCTACCGCGAACACAAGCTCGGGCTGGACCGGACAAAGGCACGCCGGGCGTCATCGCCCTCGCGTTCGTAGGGGGGGAGACAAGAGGGCGGGGCCTGCTGTCTTCCCCGTCATTCCGGACAAGCACAGCAATGCTGTGCGCAGATCCGGAATCCAGACTTATTTCGCGCTTTAGGCGCGGCATTAGACAAAGAGAGAAGAGTTCGCTTTGCTCACGCTGATGCGCTGGATCCCGGATCGGCACGCAGCTTTACTGCGCTTGTCCGGAATGACGGCGAATGCGGGTGGTTTCCGAAATCGGCCTTACTGCGACTTGTATTCGAACCGCTCAACAGCGCTCTTTGTGCCGTCCTTGAAGATCAGCTGCACGCTGATCGACTGTGCCGACCCCAGGGGCAGCTCCAGGTAGGGCTTGTCCTTCAGAACGACATTCTGGTTGTCCGGGTCACAGGCTTCCAGTTGCCATTCCTGCTCAATCGGATCGTCGTTCAGTCCGTAGAAGACATAGTCGATGCCGCACTTCCAGGATTCCAGGTGGGTGAAATAGATCAGCTCCTGGCCCTGCCAGTCGCGGAATGACACCCAGTTGGCCTTGGTAAGGTCCAGGATCTGCTTGATCTGCTCCGGCGGCATGCCTTGCGCGGACGCGGTCGATCCGATCGGAGCAAGAGCGAGGGGCAGGCAAAGGGCGGCGATTTTAATGAGTTTCATGGAAAATTTCCGGGTCTGAGTTCAGAAGGCCTTGAAGGTAATGATGGTTTTGGTGTCCTGAATGCCGTCGATCGGGTGGACCTTCTCGTTCACGAAGTGGCCAATGTCCGAACCGTCGTCGACATAGAATTTCACCAGAAGATCGTAGTCGCCGGAGGTGGAGTAGACTTCGGACGCAATTTCCGCATCGGCGATCGCATTGGCGACCTGGTAGGTCTTGCCCAACTGGCATTTGATCATCACGAAAAACGGTACCATGGGGCGCTCCGGGCAGTTGGTGTTTGAAGGGGGCGAACGTGTCACCTGAACCATCAGCCGGGCTGTTCGGTCAGCCAAGCATGCCGGGCAACAGATTCACGAAAGCAGACTAGGACATCGCCTATCTCCTCCCGCCAGTCAATTGCCGAGTAGCCGCTCTGCACAAGCCGGGTCTTGCAATCGCACGGCCGGCTTGTTAGCAGTGCAATCATCTCATGGGGGTGCCTGGCCATTCTGGACCGGGCTGAGAGGCGGCCTGCCAACTCCTTGAACCTGATCCGGCTGATACCGGCGGAGGGATTTGAGATCATGATGCACACACCACTCCCTTCAACACGTCCTTTCCGGAATACCGGCAACGGGCTTTCTGTCGCAGGAGAGCCGTCATGAGCCTTTCCGTTGCTGCTTCCACGCAAGCCCTGAGCGCCGAACAGGTCTTCACCCTTCTGGAAAGGGTGCGACAGAAAACGCCGCGCGTTCACGCCATCACCAATGCGGTCGCCCAGAGTTTCACCGCCAATGTGCTGCTTGCGCTCGGCGCCGTTCCTTCCATGACCATCGCGCGGGAGGAAGTTGCGGCTTTTGCCGGTGGGGCTGATGCACTGCTGGTGAACCTCGGCACCCTTGACGAGGAACGCCGTGCAGCCATTCCGCTAGCGATCGAAGCTGCCAGGACTGCCGGACGTCCGGTTTGTGTCGATCCGGTTTTCGTCAACCGGTCTCCCGTGCGCTGCGCCTATGCACGCGAATTGCTGGGCCTGAAGCCGGATCTGGTGCGGCTCAATCCGGAAGAACTCAACGCTCTCCTGCCGGAGCGGGCGGATGCCGATGCATTGATCGAGGCCGGAACGGTTTTTGCGGTCACTGGCCCGGAAGACAGGGTCGAGAGCCGCGGCGAGGATTTCCTGCTGCGCAACGGCGATCCGCTGATGTCACGCGTGACGGCCACCGGCTGTGCCGGCGGTGCGGTTCTGGCGGCGTTCCTGAGCATCGAAAAGGACAGGGCGCTTGCAGCTGCTTGCGGACTGTCCGTCTTCAACATTGCCGGCGAAATCGCGGCCAGCCGGTCAGGCGGGCCAGGCAGTCTGGTGCCGGAGTTGCTCGACACACTCTACTGCCTGACTGACCGCGACATTGAAGCCCGTCTCAAGACCGGCTGACGCCGCCTTTTCGGCATCTACTCCCAGGAGGTTCCCATGACCGCAATTGCGGTAACCATTGCAGGATCGGATTCCGGCGGCGGAGCCGGCATTCAGGCTGATCTCAAGACCTTTTCCGCAAACGGCGTCTTTGGTGCCAGTGTTATTGCAGCCCTGACGGCGCAGAACACGCTTGGCGTCAGCGCCATCCATGATGTGCCGCCGGAGTTCGTGCGGGCCCAGATGACGGCCGTCTTTTCCGACCTTGCCGTCAAGGCGACAAAGATCGGCATGCTGTCGCGTGTCGATACGATCGAGGTGGTAGCTGAAGGGCTTCGTGCACATGAGACTGGCCCGGTTGTGCTTGACCCGGTGATGGTGGCTGCCTCCGGTGACCCGTTGCTTGCCGACAGTGCGGTCGACACGCTGATTGCCTTGCTGCTGCCGCTGGCCGATATTGTTACCCCGAACCTGCATGAAGCTGCCCGCATGTTGCAGGGCGACGTCGCCGCAGACGAAACGCAAATGCAGGCGCAGGCAGAACGTCTGCTTGGTCTTGGAGCCAACGCGGTTCTGCTCAAGGGCGGGCACGGGTCTGGCGCGAATAGCGCCGATCTGCTTCTGGATCACAAAGGCAATGCGGTCTGGCTCAGGTCAGAGCGGATCAAGACCGACAACACGCATGGCACCGGTTGCACCCTGTCATCCGCGATTGCCTCGGGTCTCGCCAAGGGGCAGGAGATGGAAGCGGCGGTCAGGTCTGCCAAGTCCTATATTCAGGCTGCCATCGCCGCTGCCGACACGCTTCTCATCGGCAGTGGTCACGGGCCAGTCCATCATTTCCACGCGTTCTGGAGCAAGTGAGATGACCGATCAGCCAAAAACCGAAACCGGACGGATCAGCCGTCGCGGACTTCTGGGGGCTTCCGCCGCCGCCGGTGCAAGCGCATTGGCCGCCCCGGCGGTGGCGCAGGAGCAGGCGACGCTGGAATGGAAGATGGTCACATCCTGGCCAAAGAACCTGCCGGGGCCCGGGATCACGGCGCAGCGCATTGCCGACAGGATCGAGCTGATGTCCGGCGGTCGCCTGCGCGTTCGGCTTTATGCTGCAGGGGAACTGGTGCCGGCTCTGGGCGTGTTCGAGGCTGTCTCGGCGGGGACGGCGCAGATGGCGCACACGGCCTCGTTTTTCTGGCAGGGCAAGATCCCGGCTTCGGTCTATTTCACCGCGATCCCTTTCGGTTTGCTGCCGCATGAGCATATCACCTGGATTGAGCAGGGGGGCGGCCAGGCGCTTTGGGACGAACTTTATGCCCCGTTCGGACTAAGGCCCGTAATGGCCGGCAACACCGGCGTCCAGATGGGGGGCTGGTTCAAGCGCGAAATCAACACTCTTGACGATCTCAAGGGACTGAAGATCCGTATGCCGGGCCTTGGCGGCGAAGTGATGCATCGGCTTGGAGCGACGCCAGTCAGCCTGCCGCCTGCAGAGTTGTTCCAGGCGTTGGACAGCGGTGTGCTGGATGCGACGGAATTCCTGGGTCCCTGGTCGGACAGGGCAATGGGTTTCCAGAAAGCAGCCAAGTCCTACTACACGCCGGGGTTCCATGAACCCAACGGCACCGGTGAAGCGCTGTTCAACAAGGTGGCGCTGGAAGGTCTGCCGGAAGACCTTGGCGCCATCGTTCTGGAGGCCTGCAAGGCAGAAAACGGCCGCTCGCTTGCAGAAAGCGATTGGGAGAATGCAGGCGCACTGAAGCTCCTGCAGGAAGAGGACGGCGTTACCGTCCGTCCTTATCCGGACGACGTTCTGGATGCTTTGCGGGAGACTTCGGCAGTCGTGCTGTCCGAGTTCGCGAGCAAGGATGCGCTTAGCCAGAGGATCTACGACAGTCATATGGCTGCGCGGGCACGCCTTGCCCCCTGGAGTGACGTTGCCATGCGCCGCTTTCTCGAAGCTCGCGACAGCTAGGCTTGCCGCTTGAGGCTGCAAACAAGGAATGGAGTGCGGTCTTAGACCATCTCTTGCTGCGAGCCGGTGCAACCCACCGGTTCGCAGCTTGCAACCCGCCTTGCCGGAAAAGCTGTAATTGGCCGGACCGTGGCGCGTCGCCTGCTGACAAACTTCCTGACAAAAATTCAATTTCGAAAGGAAAGGCTACCGCGCAAAGGTGTGCCGACGCGGTTTCCGTTAGGAAAGGTGATTGGCGTTTTTACCAAGGAATATCAAGGAACTTGTCCTACAAAAGATCCACATTCCGTCACGAAACCTGTGGCAAAGCCGCAACGATTCACTGTTAAATTACGTTATCGGAAACTGACATTTCGGGTGCCTGTTTTTTAGGCAAATGTCTGAAAGTGTGTCGGTGCGATGACGAAGAGACTCTGAACCTGTCGTTTTTGAAGTGTTTTGAATGTCTACGCAGCAATACCTACCAGAAAAGCCGCGCATTTCGCATTGCAGCATGAAAAAACGACCGCATAACTGACGTAAATATTCAGTTGAAACGGACGGCATTCTCCTAAAACCCTGTCTCAGGTTGTCATCACACATCCGGTGGCTAGGGGATGGGAGGAAACTCAATGCCGTGGGTAAACAAGAAATCAGTTCTACTTGCTTCTACAGCTGTAGCTCTATCAATGGTTGCGAGTTCTGCGTTCGCAGGTGGTTTCGCACTTAGAGAGCAGAGCTCGTACTTTCAGGGCATGTCTTTTGCCGGGTATGGTACGTCCGGCGGTTCGATCTCTTCGATGTACTGGAACCCGGCGTCGCTTATCGGCGCTCAGCAGGGTCTCACCATCGAAGCGCATAATACGGGGCTCTTTCCAAGTTCAGATATCAACGGCACGCTGTCCGGCGGGTTCCTCGGTACGTCTTCAATCGGCAGTGGCGACATTGCTTCCGACGCGTTCATTCCCGCTTCGTACGCAGCCTACCGGCTGAATGAAAAGCTGATCTTCGGTGTCGGTATCAACGCACCCTTCGGCCTGTCGACAAAACCGGAGCAGAACTGGGCGGCCCAGTTCTATTCCCGTTCGTCTTCCGTGTTCTCGTTGAACGTCAACCCGACGGTTGCGCTTCAGATCAACGATATGTTCGCGATCGCGATCGGTGTTCAGGCGCAATACCTGGACGTGTCGCTGAAATCCGCCGACGCCACTTCCGGAGCGGGCTTCCCCCGTTCGAACCAGATCACTGGTGATGACATCGGTTTCGGTGTGACGGCTGGTCTGACGGTGCGACCGTTCGAGGGGACTGAAATCGGACTTGGATATCGCTCCGGTGTAGGTCACGATCTCGACGGCGACCTGTTCGCCGGTGGTGTCACAACGGCGATCGGCCTGGGTGTCGTTACGCCGGACATGATCAACCTTTCCGCAAAACAGAAGGTGACCGACAAGATCCGCGTTCTTGGAACGGTGGAATGGACCAACTGGAGCCGGCTCAAGTCGCCACGTGCGATCAACGACGCAACCGGCGCAGAGGCCACCGTCCTGCACTTCAACTATGACGACGGCTGGTTCTTCTCTCTGGGCGGTGAATACGACTTCAACGAAAAGCTGACCTTCCGCGGTGGCGTCGGTTACGAAATCTCGCCGATTGATGAAAAGATCCGCTCCACGCGTCTGCCGGACAATAACCGCTGGTGGCTGTCGGCTGGTGCCAGCTATACCTTCAACGAGCACCTGGCGTTCGATGTCGGCTACACGCACATCATTCCGGAATCGACCGATATCAACATCGATTCCAGTCACCAGGACTACAATGCGGCATTCGGTACCTATTCGGGGGATGTCGACAGCAGCGTCAACATCATCTCTGCCGCGCTGCGCTACAAGTTCTGATCAGAAAGATTAGCCGCTCAGGAAAGGCCGGGGCATATGCTCCGGCCTTTTTTGTTTCGGCAGGACCTTAGAACGCCGCCGGATAGAGCCCGCCATCCATCAGGATGTTCTGGCCGGTGATGTAACCGGCGTGGCGAGAGCACAGGAAAGCGCAGGTCTGGCCGAACTCCTCGGCTGAACCGAAACGTCTTGCTGGGATTTCCGCTGCCTGTGCCGCCCGGACATCCTCGATGCTTTTGCCTGACTGCTGCGCGGCGCGCTCGAAGCCGCCTTTCAGACGATCGGTGTCCATCTTGCCGGGCAGCAAGTTGTTGACCGTCACGCCGTGGGGGGCAAGCTGGCGGCAGACGCCAGCCAGGAATGCCGTGAGCCCCGCCCGAGCACCGCTGGACAGATCGAGACCTTCGATCGGCATCTTTACCGAAAGCGAAGTGATGTTGACGATGCGGCCGAAACCGCGCTCCTTCATGCCGGGAACAACCGCCTGGATCAGCTCGATGGGGGTGACGAAATTCTGCACCACACCTTCCATGAGCGCCGCACGGTCCAGCTCGGAATAGTCGCGCCGGGGTGGGCCACCATTGTTGTTGACCAGGATGTCCGGATCCGGGCAGGCCGCCAGAAGCGCTTCTTGTCCCTCCCGTGTGGAAACATCCGCTGCGATGGCGGCAACGCTCACGCCGAAGCGGTTCTGCAGCAGGGTGCGGGTTTCTTCCAGAACCGTTTCGTTACGTCCGTTCAGGACGATGTCGCAGCCTGCTTCCGCCAGTGCTTCGGCGCAGCCCTTGCCGAGGCCGCGGCTTGACGCACAGATGATTGCCTTTTTGCCCTTGAGGCCGAGGTCCATGAACGTTCTCCTTGATGCAGGTTGGACATGCTTTGTGGCTGGCAAAACCCGATGCTGTCAAATGCCGTCAGGGACATATGGAGCCGGTCAGCATCCCGCAAGATGTTCGTGAAGCAACGGAATGAAGTGAAGAAGGCCAATACGCGATCCGTGCCGGTGTTAATCATTAAGCTGGAAAACAAACAGGCCCGGCGAAGTCACGCCGTTTGTCATAATAGTGATACTTGAATCGCGTCTATAGCGCTCCAAAGGGAATTTGGAGAAGTGCTATGTCTACCGCTGAGGCATCGCGGCATTACCGGGCCTTGTTTATTTCCGACGTCCATCTTGGCACGCGCGGTTGTCAGGCGGAGATGCTGCTGGACTTTCTGAAGGACAATGAAGCCGAGACCATCTACCTGGTCGGCGACATTGCCGATGGCTGGCGTCTGCGGCGGTCCTGGTACTGGCCACAGCTTCACAACGACGTGGTGCAGAAGATCCTGCGCAAGGGGCGCAAGGGAGCCCGGGTCATCTATATTCCGGGAAATCACGACGAGTTTCTGCGCAGCTTCCTCGGTACGCATTTCGGCGGTGTGGAAGTGACCGACAGTATCATTCACGAAGCTGCCAACGGCAAACGCTACCTGGTCATTCATGGTGACCAGTTCGACGTGGTGATCCGCCATGCCAAGTGGCTGGCCTTCTTTGGCGACAAGGCCTATGTGACCGCGCTCGGCGTCAACACCTGGCTCAATGTGGTCCGGCGCCGTCTCGGCCTGACCTACTGGTCATTGTCCGCCTGGGCCAAGTTGAAGGTCAAGAACGCGGTCAGCTTTATCGGACGTTTCGAAGAAGCCCTGTCCGACGAGGCGCGCCGGCAGGGCGTCGATGGCGTCATTTGCGGTCATATTCACCACGCCGCGGACCGTGATATGAACGGCATTCACTACATCAACACGGGTGACTGGGTGGAAAGCTGCACTGCGGTTGCCGAGCACCACGATGGAACATTTGAGGTGATCCGATGGGTGGACCGTACCCAGGAGGAGGCCGTGCCGGCGAAAGCCAAGGAAGCACCGGTCGCCGCATGAGTTCCATTCTGATTGTGACGGATGCCTGGCATCCCCAGATAAACGGTGTGGTTCGCTCGCTGGAGCGCACGGCCGAAGAACTCGAGAAGATCGGTGTGCGGGTGGAATTCCTGACCCCTCAGGAATTCACGACGCTGCCGTGTCCGACCTATCCGGAAATTCGCCTGTCGTTGACCCATCGCGGCATCGTGCGTCGGAAGATCGAGGATTACGGCTGCGAGCATCTGCACATTGCAACGGAAGGCCCGCTCGGGCTTCTGGCGGCAAGCGTCGCCAAGAAGGCTGGGCGTCCGTTCACCACGAGTTACCACACCCGGTTTCCCGAATATGTTTCAGCCCGGCTGCCGGTTCCGCTGACTTGGTCCTACAGCTGGCTGCGCCGGTTTCACAATTCCGGCTGCGGCTGCATGGTCGCAACACGGTCGCTGGAGCAGGATCTGCGTGACCGTGGTTTTACCAATCTGATGCGTTGGTCGCGCGGTGTGGATGAGCAGCAGTTCAAGCCTTACGAGGGTTCCGTTCTGCCAGCCGACCTGCCGCGCCCGGTGTTCATGTATGTCGGCCGGGTCGCAATCGAAAAGAACATCAAGGCGTTTCTGGATCTCGACCTGCCGGGATCGAAAGTGGTGGTCGGTGGTGGCCCGCAGCTCGACAGTCTGCGCCGGGAGTACCCGGGGGTGCATTTTACCGGTTCCAAGGTGGGCGAAGATCTCGCAAGGCATTATTCCGACGCGGATGTCTTCGTGTTTCCCTCACTCACCGACACCTTCGGCAACGTGATGCTTGAGGCCCTGGCCTGCGGCGTGCCGGTTGCCGCTTTCCCGGTAATGGGCCCGCTCGACGTCATCAGCGATACGGGGGCGGGTGTCTTGTCGGAAGATCTGCGCGAAGCGGCTGAAGCCGCGCTGGATATCCCACGCGAACATTGCCGCACGATTGCCATGAATTACACCTGGGCGGCCAGCGCACGCCAGTTCCTGGACAATTGCATTGAAGCCCAGGACATACACAACGCCCGTACGACGCAGGGAAAAGCCGCCGAATAAGGCGGCTGCCCTGATGTGCGATGACGTCGCGCAGTGCGGCAAACGAAATTGACACCAAGACAAGTTCCCGCTGGAACTGCCCGCTTTCCTGTGAAAACACTTGCATCGAGACCCGGCCCTGAAAGAGGCCGAGGCATTGCCTTGTACGCTTCTGCGGCAGGCCTCCAAGCAGTTGTTTGACGTTTAGAGCGAGTTCCGATGACGAATATGCAATCGCTGCCTGTGTCTGAAGCAGGTTCGAAGTTGGCTGGTAAAACCGTTTCCATAGAAGATGTTGAAGCCGCAGCGGAGAGGATCCGAAGCGAGGCGCTGGTGACACCGCTCCTGAGACATCCGTTGCTGGATGAGGTAACCGGGGCAACTGTCGTCGTGAAACCGGAAAACCTGCAACGCAGCGGCTCGTTCAAGTTTCGCGGCGCCTTCAACCGCCTCAGCCTCATCCCGCTGGCAGACCGACCCAGGGGCGTTGTGGCCTGTTCGTCCGGAAACCACGCGCAGGGCGTTGCTGCAAGCGCGCAGCTGCTCGGCATGCCCGCAACCATCGTCATGCCGTCCGACGCTCCAAGGATCAAGCTGGAGCGCACACGCGGCTACGGGGCGACCGTCATCACTTACGATCGTGAGACCGAAGACCGTGACGCGATTGCAGGAGACCTGTGTTCCAAGTCAGGAGCGACGTTTGTCCACCCCTACAACGATGTCGGTGTCATCGCAGGGCAGGGTACAGTCGGACTGGAGATGGCAGCCCAGGCAGCTGCGCTGGGCCTGCAACTGGACGATGTGCTCGCCTGCACCGGCGGTGGCGGATTGTCCAGCGGTATTGCCCTGGCGCTGGAAGCCAAGTCGCCCGGTACGGTCTTCCATACTGCTGAACCGGAGCTGTTCGACGACTACAAGCGCTCGCTTGACGCCGGTGAGCGGCTTTCCAATGCCGTAAAGACTGGCTCTGTCTGCGATGCGCTTCTGTCTGATTCGCCGGGTGATATCGGCTTTTCAATTCTGAGCCGCGTAGCGGGCGAAGGCGTGACTGTCACGGACGAGGAAGCTCTGGCTGCCGTCGCCTTTGCGTTCACCGAACTGAAGCTCGTCGTTGAGCCCGGCGGAGCAGTTGCACTTGCAGCACTTTTGGCCGGAAAGCTGCCTTTCAGGGGCAAGACCGTCGGTATCGTTTTGACGGGCGGAAACATCGATCCACAAATGCTAAAGACTGCGCTTTCCCGTTAACGCGCCTTTAGGGGGCTACCCGCTAGAGCGGTTCCACAAGCATGACTTGCCGAAGTCGGGTGGAGGAGACCGGACCAGGCAGTCCTGTTTGCCTTTTCGTCGGGACGGCGCGAACAGGGCTGCTGAAAATTGAATTCCAGCGTGGATTGCCAGGCAACGGCGCCGCGTCTTCTCCTTTCATCACCTGAACATTGCCAGCGTACCGATGCATCGAGCATGGCGCGGAACGCCTTGTTGTGCCTTTCAACAGCCCACTTGGGTTCGCGAGGGAACAGGTGACACGTGCTTTATTGAATCAGGATCTCCTGCCTCTTCACTGTGAGGCTCGGAGGTCCGGCAACTGAAGAGCGATCAGCTCACGGGCCCGTCAAACCGGACCTCCATCGGCTGATCCAAGAGGCATTCATGCAGACAAACACCTTGAAAGATCGGCTGAAGTTTTTCCGTTTCACGGACGAGGATCGGGCTGTGGCCCAGTCCATGTGGCCGGCAATCAAGGAAGCCTTGCCGAGCGTTCTGGACGGGTTCTACGCACACGTTAAAACCGTGCCGCATCTGGCGGCACTGGTCGGTAACCAGCAGTCGCGCCTGGTGAAGGCACAGATGAGCCACTGGGAAGGGCTGTTTGCAACGGGCCCGGATGAAGCCTACCACAAGCGCGCTGTGCAGATCGGCCTCACACATGTGCGGATCGGCCTCGATCCCAGCTGGTACATCGGTGGCTATTCCTTCGCCCTCACGCAACTGACGGAGACGGTCCTGAAGAAGCGCTTCATGTCGACCGGCAAGCGCGTTCGGGCCATGCAGGTGATGACGAAGCTGGTCATGCTGGACATGGATGTCGCGATCTCCACCTATCACGAGAAAATGGTGGCAGACGCTGTCGGACGCGAGACCGAACTGAAGGCCGCCATCCAGGAGTTTCAGGGCGTTCTGGGCGGTACGGTCGGCACGCTTGGCTCGGCATCCGAACAACTTGAAGTGTCTTCGGGCAGTCTGCGCCGCGAGACGGGCTCCATCGGCGAGCGGATGGTCAAGATGGACAACACGTCTGCCGAAACCGCAAGCGGTGTCCAGTCAAGCGCGACGGCAACGGAGGAAATGTCCGCTTCCATCACCGAGATCGGTCGCCAGGCAGGCCAGTCCCGCGAGATGGCGCTGAAGGCCGTGGAAGGTGCACGCAGCACAAACGACTCCGTAACGAAACTTGCCGGCTTCGCGGATCAGGTCGGATCAGTGATCGGGCTGATCTCTGAAATTGCCGAACAGACCAACCTGCTGGCACTGAACGCCACCATTGAAGCGGCGCGTGCCGGGGACATGGGCCGCGGATTTGCGGTTGTCGCAGCCGAAGTGAAGGAACTCGCCAGCCAGACCACCAAGGCGACGGAAGAAATCACCGAACAGGTCGCCAGCATTCAGCAGGCGACCAGACAGTCTGTGCAGGATATCGAAGGCATCACCTCGATAATCGGTGCCCTGTCCGAAATCGCGACCGGCATTGCCTCCGCGGTGGAGCAACAGGCGTCGGCAACGGCAGAAATCTCGGCCAACGTCCAGATCGCTGCACAGGGCACCCAAGCCTTTACCGACGAGATTACCGCTGTGCGCGGGTCGGTCGAAAATGTCGAGGGGGCTGTCGGCACCATTCAGGATATGTCGACGGCGCTGAAAGACCAGGCCGGTCAGCTTGGTCTGCAGGCGGAACAGTTCTTCGCCAAGATCAATTTCGGCCGCTGACCGCCACCTTGCTGTCCCGGCCTTGCGCCGGGACCTCGGAGGCAAAGGGTTTTCCGCTCACGCACCCCGGCTCTCCGAACCCGGACCTCCGCTGCGCTGCGACCGGGATGACCGACTGAGAGGGGGGGAGTGTGAGAAGCGGAATAAGCGCCAAACCTTAGCTTGCCCGGAAAACCAGCCTCCCCATCGTCATCCCGGCCGAGCATAGCGCGAGCCGGGACCGGAGAGCCGAGGCGCAACCGTTTTCGCGACCTTACTATCGCCAGCTTTCAGTTCACCGATCCTGGAAATCCGTAGCGTTCCATCCGCAAGAACCGATAGGAACGGCAACAAAAAAGGCGCCGCAACGGGCGCCTTTTTCGAATTTCCTGCCGGATGCAGACTTAGTTGAAGAGTGCCTGGCGCTCGGCTTCGGACAGCTGCTTCAGCGGATCTTCACCATCTTCTTCACTGACTTCCTCGGTCAGCTCCCATTCGGCGTCGGCCTCGGCTTCGTCTGCCGCTTCATGAGTGCCACCACCCACTTCGCTGTCGAACAGGCGTTCGATGGCAGCTTCATCCAGAGTGGCGTCCGGGTCGGCACCGGCGAATTCGTCGTCTTCTTCCTCGTCGTCGACAGCAGGAGCGGAGGCGAACATGTCGTCGATAGCGGCTGCGTCCATCGGCTCGTCACCGCCGGCCATGATGGCATCGACGTCGGCTTCGCTTGCCATAATGGCATCAACATCAGCTTCGCTGGCATGCTTCGGAGCTTCTGCCGGGGCTGCTTCCGCGCCGGTTTCCTTCAGTGCGGCGTCAAACACGTCGTCGCTGACGGACATCAGCTCATCAACGTTGTTCTGGGAAACGCCGCCCGCAAGCTGCGGGCCGTTCAGGAGATGTGCATCCGGACGAGTGTCGACCGGGCCAGCCGTTGCTTCGGCTTCCAGCTCCTGGATGCCCCAGATGTTGATCATCAGGTTGATGCGGCTTTCAAGATAGCGCAGTACCTGAACAACCTTGTTGGTCCGCTGGCCGGTCAGATCCTGGAAGGAACAGGCCATGAAGATTTCGGTCGCCTTGGCATCGATGTCGTCGCACACGGCATCGTCCGCACCATTCTCGCGCAGGACCCAGGCCTTCTCCTGAATCTGCTCTGCAGCTTCCAGAATGGATTGGGTCGCGCCTTCGGTCTGGGTGACGATGGCATCGAGTTCGTGAGAGGCGTCGACAAAGCGGTTGCTTTCCTCGCCTTCCGCCTTGATGTTGGCAATCTCGGCCTTGGTACGCTCGATAGCCTCGTGCATGTCGGCAATGTCGAGACGGATCTTGTCGAGATCCGGCACCTTGCGCTGCCGGGTCATCATTTTCTCTAGCCGGCCAATCGCGGTCAGGATCTCGGTGGTTTCCGGGGTCTTGTTGCGATTGAGAAACTCTTTCAGAAACCTGCGCCCGCGATCGGACTCCATCAGGGTCTGTTCGAGAGTCTGGTATTCGGCTTCGCCGATCAGCTCCGGCTGTTCCTGTGCTGCTTCCGCTTTCATGTGGACGCGAATCTCAACTTGCCTAAGGGTCGTTTATTGCCGTAACACGGACAACTTCGCCCCCAAGGTAAGGCGGAAAACGTTAACATCCTTTTAGGGCGCTACTTCGCCCGGTATCCCATGTCGCTCGACCGTTCCAGTATCAGCAGCCGTGTCTCGGCCCTGTTCGCCAGCCATTTCATTGGCGTTGGCTTGTTTCTGCCGTTTTTTCCGGTGGTGCTCGGGTTCCGCGGGCTGACTGCTGCCGAGATCGGACTTGTTCTGGGGATAGGTACTATTGCGCGTATCGGAGCAAGCCCGCTTCTGTCGAATCTCTCCGACCGCACCGGGCAGCGCAGGCTGTCGATCCTGATCTATGCCCTGGCCGCCGCGTTTTTCATCGGGCTCTACTTTCTGCCGTTAGGGCTGGTGTTCCTGTCCGTCGCGGTGATCGGCTACATGGTCATGAATGCGCCAGTGGTGCCGCTCAGCGATGCCTACGCGCTGGATGTCCAGCGCAATACGGGAGCGGATTACGCCCGCATGCGGCTATGGGGTTCAGCCGGTTTCGTGGTTGCCAGCATCTTCGGAGGTTCGCTGGCTGCGGAAGGTACGTCCTGGCTCATCGTGGTTGCCGTCGGCCTTGCGTCCCTGGCAACGGGTGCTGTTGCCATGTCGCTTCCCCGGCAAAAACGTGGTGAAACGCCTTCCGAAGCGGCTGACGGGACTTCGGACAACCACAAGGACACGCCGTTCAAAAGCGTCTGGTTCTGGCCGTTGTTGATGGTGCTTGGATTGTACCAGGCGAGCCACTCAGCCTTTTACGGCTTCGGAACGCTCTACTGGCAGGCGATGGATGTGCCTGACTTTGCGATCGGTCTCTTGTGGGCGACGGGTGTTGCGGCTGAAATCGCCCTGTTCACGGTTGCCGGAAAACTGGCGCAACGGTTTGATCCGCCAATCTTTCTGCTGGCTGCCGGGGTAGCGGCAACCTTGCGTTGGCTGCTGTTCCCCTTCGCCGACACGCTCCCCGCCATGGCTGCCTTGCAGACTTTGCACGGCCTATCTTTCGGCGCGGCCCATCTGGGGGCCGTCGCGATCCTTGCACGGGTCGTGCCGAGCCGTTGGGCGGGAACGGGGCAGGGGCTGCTTGCGACTTCCGTAGGCATCCAGATGGCGATCGGCCTCAGCATTTCCGGCGCCATTTACGAGATCAATCCGGACTGGCCCTTTTTCGTGATGTCCGTGGTTGCGGCAATCGGCACGCTGTTGACACTGGCGATGACGCCAATGCTGCGAAGTCGCATGGCGGCGGAGTGAGGTTGGGGAATGTCCGTATTCTCCCGCTGAAGAGGGATTTCAGCGCCCTTCGGTAGTGCAGATACGCATGCCCACAAAAAACGCCGGCCCAATGACAAGGAACCGTCCTTTTTCTGTTCTCCGAGGTCGAAGCGCTTACCCCCACAGCTCCGGCTGAGGCGGATAGAGCGTGCTGCCTTCGAACTTCAGTCCCGGTGAGCGGTCTTCGGCCAGGAGCAGAGGTCCGTCGAGGTCGACAAAATCCGCCTTCTGGGCGATCAGGACCGCAGGCGCCATCGCGAGAGACGTGCCGAGCATGCATCCGATCATGACCTTGAGATCCCGGGCGCGCGCTTCATCGCAGAGCTTCAGCGCAGCCGTCAGACCACCTGCCTTGTCGAGCTTGATGTTGACCGCGTCATATTTTGCGCGCAGCCCATCGATGCTCTTGCCCGGATGAAGGCTTTCGTCCGCGCAGATCACAACACGCCGCTCGAGCCCTGCCAACAAGCCATCATTCTTTGACGGCAATGGTTGTTCGATCAGGGCAACGCCCGCAGCTTCGCAGGCGGCCATGTTGATCTCAAAGCAGCTTTCGTCCCAGGCTTCGTTGGCATCGACGATCAGGGTGCTGTCAGGCGCAGCTAGGCGTACGGCGGCAATCCGTTCGTCATCACCGGGCCCGGCAAGCTTGATCTTCAAAAGCGGGCGGTGAGCTGCTGCGCGGGTCTTTTCAGCCATCTTTTCCGGCGTGTCGACGCTAATGGTGAAGGCTGTCGTGACCGGCTTCAGCGGACCGACACCGGCAATGTCCGTTGCCGGTGTTCCGGATCGTTTTGCTTCCAGGTCCCAAAGAGCGCAGTCGACGGCATTGCGGGCTGCTCCGGCGGGCATCGCCTCCAGAAGCTGTTCCCGGCTGAGGCCGTTTTTCAAAAGGGGCGCGATTTCCTCGATCTGCGTCTGAACGGTTTCGAGCGATTCGCCGTAACGCGGATAGGGCACGCTTTCGCCATGGCCGATTGCCTTGCCGTCACTCAGGGTGACGACCACGACCTGGGCATGGGTCCGGGTCTCGCGGGAGATCCTGAAACCTCCCGCGATTTCGAAGCGTTGCGCTTCGATGCTGACCTCAAGGCTCATGGCGCACCGAATTCCGCCGAGACCTTGTCAACGATGGCTTCCATGCCGTAGCGGACCGGATCGGTTGCCGGCAGGCCGTGCTTTTCGCCGACCTTTGCCAGGTACGCGAGGGCCTCATCGTCATCGAGTGCGGTGGTGTTCACCGCAATACCGACGCAGCGGATGTCCGGATTGGTGAGTTTGCCGCAGGCAATGGTCATGTCGATGACCTGCTGGATCGTCGGAAGTGCCGCTTCGACGCCGCGCATCTTGGTGCGTGTCGGTTCATGGCAGACGATGAAACCGTCCGGCTGGGAGCCGTGCAGAAGACCAAGGGTGACGCCGGCGAAGGACGGATGGAATAGGGAACCCTGGCCTTCGATGATCTGCCAGTTATCGGGATCGGTCTCCGGAGAGATCCACTCGGCAGCTCCGGAAATGAAGTCGGCAATCACCGCGTCAAGTGCGACACCGCGGCCGGAAATGAACACGCCGGTCTGGCCGGTGGCGCAGAAGGTGCTGGAATAGCCCCGGTCGTTCATTGCCTTGTCCATGGCAAGGGCGGTGTATTTCTTGCCGACGGAACAATCGGTACCGACGGCCAGGATCCGTTTGCCGGCGCGTTTGGTGCCCTTGCCGGTGGCAAAAGCCATGCTGCTGTGACGCACGTCGTGGAGCTGTCGACCGTTCCGTTCTGCGGCTTCCTTGATCGCCGGCACGCTGGCAAGGCGCACATGGAGGCCGGAAGCGACGTCCATGCCGGCATCGAGTGCTTCGACGACAGATTCGACCCAGTGCTCCGGCAGGCGCCCACCGGCATTCACAGCTCCGATGATGAACGTCTTGGCGCCAGCTTCCGCCCCCTCTGCAATCGACATGTCGGCAAGGCCTGTGTCGGCGGCGCATCCGGGCATGCGGACCTGGCCCAGGCACCAGTCCTTGCGCCAATCGACGATGCCGATCGCGGTCTTGGCGGCGAGGGCATCGGGAACATCACCGAGAAACAACAGGTAAGGACGTGCAATTTCCATGGATTAAGCTTTCAAGTGGCTGCTGGAGGGTTTACCAACTTCATGGTGAATGACGGTTGGTATTGAACTTCTCCATCAGGTATACGAGGGATGGTGAACCAGCGGCAAGAGGGCAGCCAGCCGGAATGGCATTCTTGGAAAAAAACATCGCACCGGAGATGGTTCTGGAAGCAGACGGGCCGGATCATCAATACCTTGCCCTTTCCGGCGACTGGACTGTCAGCACCATCGCCGACGCAGAAAAAGAGCTGAACAGCCTCACGATCGACAAAAAAAGCCTGACCTGCATCGATGTGTCCCAGATCGAGCATCTGGATACGAGCGGCGCTTGGCTGATCCACCGCACGCGCGGCCGACTGGAATTCGAGGGACGCAAGGTTGGCCTGACCGGTGTCTCTCCCGTCCGCCAGACCCTGTTCGAGGAAATCGAGAGCCACCATCCTCCCAGATACAAGCCTGACAGGAACGGATTTTCGATTGCCGGCTTCCTGGAAGCCACGGGTCGTCAGATGGTGGACGTCTATCACGACGCCCTGGCGATGCTGCATATTCTCGGCTCGCTCGGCCTGGTTCTGTCGACAGTTCTGCTGCAGCCCAAACGCCTGCGCAGCATATCGATCGCGGTTCAGTTCGACCGGAGCTGCATTGGAGCCGTGCCGATCGTCGCGCTGATGAGTTTTCTCATCGGTGCCATCATCTCGCAGCAGGGTGGCTTCTACCTCAGGCAATTCGGTGCCGATATCTTCGTGGTCGACCTTGCAGGCATCCTGGTCCTCAGGGAAATCGGCGTGATCCTGACCGCCATCATGGTGGCAGGGCGCTCGGGATCCGCCTTCACGGCGGAACTTGGGGCGATGCGGATGCAGGAGGAAGTCGACGCACTGCATGTCATCGGCCTCAGTGTGACTGAAGTCCTCGTTTTGCCACGAATTCTGGCGCTAATGATTGCTCTTCCGATCCTGACGTTCATTTCCGATCTCGCGGCACTGCTGGGGTCCGGCATCGTGACATGGGCCTATCTGGACATTCCACCGGCCGCCTTCTTGACCCAGTTGCAGGCGGCCATCACGATCAATACGCTGGTCGTGGGTCTGGTGAAGGCGCCTTTCATGGCGCTGATCGTCGGCCTGATTGCCTGTGTGGAAGGGCTGAAAGTCGAAGGCTCCTCCGAATCTCTTGGCCGTCACACCACCATGTCGGTGGTGAAAGCGATTTTTCTAGTCATCGTGGTGGATGGTTTCTTCGCCATATTCTTTGCCGCGATTGGAGTTTGACCGACCGATGACGCCAAGCCAAAGCGTGACGCCTGCAAAAGAGACCGCCGCGACGGGCGAAAAGTCGGACAATGTCCTGTCCGTGCGCGATATCACCGTTGGATTCGGTTCCAAGATCATTCTGCAGGATCTCGACCTGGATGTGCGCCGGGGCGAAGTGCTTGGTTTCGTCGGTGGATCGGGAACCGGCAAGTCCGTGCTTATGCGCACAATCCTGGGCCTGACTCCCAAGCGAACCGGGCAGATTTCGGTTTTCGGACACGACCTGTCGACCGCGAGCCCGAAGGAACGCACGGCAATCGAACGCCGCTGGGGGGTGCTTTTTCAGCAGGGCGCGCTGTTTTCCTCGCTTTCGGTCAAGCAGAACATTCAGGTGCCGATGCGGGAGCACCTGAAACTTTCACCGCAATTGATGGACGAACTGGCGACCCTGAAACTGGAACTGGTCGGGCTGCCGCAAGATGCCGCCGACAAGCTGCCGTCTGAACTTTCAGGGGGAATGATCAAAAGGGCCAGCCTGGCTCGCGCCCTTGCACTCGACCCGGATTTGGTGTTTCTGGACGAACCGACGTCCGGACTCGATCCGATCGGGGCGGCGGCCTTTGATTCGCTTATTGCAAATCTCAGTTCGACCCTCGGACTGACCGTTTATATGGTCACCCATGATCTTGATAGTTTGCATTCTATCTGTGATCGGATTGCTGTTCTTGGGAAAAAGCGGGTTCTGGCCATCGGCACGATGGACGATATGATGAAAAATGATGATCCCTGGATTAAATCTTACTTCAGGGGTGAACGGGCCCTGCGCCGAGTATAGGTTGGACTGAATGGAAACCCGCGCGAACTATATTCTGATCGGCGCCTTCATGGTCGCAATCCTGATCGGTGCGTTCGGCTTTGTGTATTGGCTCGCCGTCACCGCGGAATCCAGGCAGAATGTTGAACTGAAGATCGTCTATCCCGGACCTGTGACGGGGCTTCCGGTCGGGGGGCAGGTGCTTTTCAACGGCATCAAGGTCGGCGATGTGAAATCGCTGGACTTTGCACCGGGGGATCCGACCAAGGTTGTGGCCACCGTTGGCATCAAGCCCTCGACGCCCTTGCGCGAAGATACCAAGGCAACGCTGAATTTTACCGGTCTGACAGGTGTCGCCTATGTCGACCTCAGTGGCGGAACATCTGAATCGCCGCTTCTGCTGAGCATGGCCGACGACCAGGACGAGGACAAAGTTCCGGTCATCTACGCCGAACGGTCCTTCTTCGATGACATCGTTGATGGTGCCCGCGATGTTCTCAAGCGTGCGGATTCGACCATGAAGACGGTCGACGACCTGCTGAAGGACAACGGTCCAGCAATCACCGAGATCGTCAACAACGCAGAGACCTTTTCGGCCGCGCTGGCCGCCAATTCCGATGGCGTGAAGGATTTCATGGCCAGCATCGGCAAGGCTTCCGATGCGTTTTCCAGCCTGTCCGGCCGGCTTGAGACGCTGGTGCAGGAAGGTGAACGCCTGCTGGCTGCCGTGCCTTCCGACAAGGTCACTGCCATTGTCGATGACCTTTCCAAGTTTTCTGCAAGTCTCGGCAAGGCCAGCAGCGACATCGATCTCCTGATGGCCGATGCCCAGAGCGCGGCCAAGGAACTGCAGACCTTTACTGTGAACCTGAATGAAGGGCTGGATCGCGTTCACAAGATTGTTGGCGCCGTTGATCCTGAAGATGTTCAGAAGGTGGTGCAAGGGGCCGCAGCCCTTGGCGAGGTGCTGCAGAAGCGCACCGGGGACATCGACAAGCTGATCAGTTCCACCAGCGAAACCATGCAGAACGTCAATGCAGTGGTGGAAAACATCAGGAACCAGGAAGGCGCGATCAAGGATATCGTGCAAGGCGGGCGTGATGTCGTGGTCAAGGTGGATGCCATCATGACGCGCGGCGTGGAAATTGCCGCTGCCATTGATCCGCTGAAGGTCGAGGAAGTGGTTGCCAATGTCAGCACCTTCACCGACAGCCTCAATGCATCGCTGGGTAAGGTCGACGAGCTTGTGGCGAGTGTCGATCCGCAGAAGGTCAGCAAGGCCGTCGACAATGTTTCCAGCATCATCGACAACTTCAACAATCAGCAGACGCAGATCAACGAGATCATCGCTTCCACCAAGTCCACCGTTCAGAACTTCGAGGCGGTTTCAGCGACGGTTCGCGGCCAGGATGACCGGATCGCGGCGCTGATAACGGATGTTCAGGCGGCTGCCGAACGTTTTGCGACGACGCTTCAGACCGCGAATGATCTTATGAAGGCCGTGGATCCGGAAAAGGTTGCGAATATCGTCGGTTCCGTCGAAACGGCGACAGCAGGTCTTGCAAACCCGGAAGACGGCATTCCGGCCATCCTGGAAAGTGCCCGCAAGGCTGCGGACAACGTTCAGCAGATGACGGACGATCTCTCCAAGCGGACACCTGACGTCGACCAGATCATCACCGATGCCAAGCAGATGACCGCGACGCTGAATTCCACCTCGGTGCGCGTCGAAAGCCTGGTTGAGAAGGTTTCCACCATGGTGGACGGCGATGGTGAAGGCTTGATCAAGGAAGCGACGTTGGCCGCGCAGGCAATCCGGAAGGTTGCGGTTGCGTTTGAAAGCCGGGCAGATTCGATCGCCGGCGGGCTTTCCAAGTTTGCGACCCAGGGCTCTGCGGATTTCGCTGCGGCGCTGGCGCAGGTTAACCGGACACTGATCTCGATCCAGCGGGCGGCGGAAAGCTTTGAACGCAGTCCGAACCGGGTGATCTTCGGCGGTGAAGATGTGCCGACATATTCCGGCGGGCGGCGCCGGTGAGACTGAATGTGCAGAGGCAGGGGCGTATGACGAAGGCAACCACTGACATGACCCGCCGGGGCGTCTTGACCGCTCTCGGGCTCGGCGTGCTTGTGTCCGGATGCGCCAGTTCCGCGCCGTCGGCCTACTACAGCATCGGTGCGGCCGACGTCGGTGGCCTTCAGGGCCGGTCCAGCCGTGTTCAGGTTCTCGTTTCCGCACCCCGGGCGCTGAAAGCACTCGACACCAGTTACATCGCGGTTGTCGACAAGGGGCCGGTCTACAGCTACTTCCCGGATTCTGCCTGGGCCGACACGCTGCCCAACGTGGTGCAGCTGAAACTGGTCGAAACCCTGCAGAACACCAACCGCCTGCGCGGGGTTGGCCTGCCGGGCGACGGCCTGCTGATCGATTATCAGCTTCAGACGGAAATCCGTGCCTTCGAACTGCAGGTGGCGGGTGCCAATCGAGGTGTCGTCGAAATTTCGGCCCGCATCGTCAACGACCGCAACGGTCGCACAGTTGCCAACAAGGTCTTCCGGGCGGAAACGTCTTCCGGTAGCACGACCGTCGACAAGGCGGTCGAGGCGATGAACGCTTCAGCGGACCGGGTGTTTGCAGAAATGGCTGCCTGGACGCTGCAGAACGTCTGAGGCGGGTACCCTTAACAGCCGCAATTGGAAACCTTATCCGCATGTTACCTCCGGCTCTCATGCGGCGGAGAATGATCCTCGTTCTCCGGTGTGCGCTTGTCTGCTTGATGCAGTTTGACATCCAGCGTCCTGAAAAAATAATCGTTGCCGTCTTCCCTATCTGGGGGCAGTGAACAAGGCGGCTGCCTGCTAGTCAGGTGGCCAATGTTCAACGTGAGACGAGACATGACGAGAGTTGCGGGTGATCTCTGGTGCAAGGCTGGTGCCGTGCTTTTCATAATTCTGCTGGGGGTGTTTTCCATGCCCTTTGCAAATGCAGCCGAATTCAGGCTGCGGCCGGATCTCGAGCCGCACCTGAGAAGCCTCAAACTTATCTATCCCCCTGAGGGACCGCACAGCGTTCTGGCGCAGCTTCCGAACTTGGAAGACGGGGAGGTTAGGCAGATCGATCAGTTTGCGCTTTATCCTGCGGAACCGGAAATGGCAACGCATGTGATCGAGCTTTCAGGCCCGATCGTGAAGGGCGATGCCGGCAAGTTGTCTGCCTTTCTGGACAGCATAAGTGGCCCGTCGATGCGCTACCTCGTTTTCAACAGTCCTGGTGGCGATTTCCTCGAAGGGTTCAAGATCGCTGACAGCATCCGGTACAATCTTGAAAGTCAGGACCCGGACATTGGTGGCGTCTTCGTGCTGAAGAATACCAGCTGTGTGTCTGCCTGTGCTCTGGCATTCTCTCTGTCCGTGGACATGGTGCACCCCTTTGCCAGCGATGCCCGCTACGTTGAAAAAGGTGCGGAACTGGGCTTTCACATGGCATATCTGGCCGGAAATCAGGGCGCGCAAGTCGAGCGTATCGACAAGATCCTGGCCTTTGGCTATCAGGTGACCGAACAATACAGCAAGCTGATTGGCTTCAACATCAATCCGCCTGAACTGATGATGGAAGCCCTGAAGCATTCGACGGCAGACAGCTTCTTCTATCTGCGCGGCGGAATTAACACCTGGAACCTCGGCTTTTCTCCCGTTTCCAACGAAGCTGAAGCAAACCTTGTCTATGTGGGAGATGGTGTCGACTACGATGCCAACGAAATCTGCAACACCGTCAACGTGGCGGGGCGATCCTTCAAGGCCTACTACGAGGTCGCCGACCTGTTTCAGTTTATGAACTCGGAGTTCTCGCTTTCGGACTTGAAAGCTTTGAAAGGCAGAACGGCAACTCTCTATACCGATACGTTCTCGTGCCAGCTGTCGATGACGCCAGAAGGGGCTCTGTCCGTTGCACTCTGGCGTGGCAAACCTCTTTGTCTGCAACAGGGCCCCGGAAACGAGGAGGTCAACGGTGGCTTGCAGGGCTGGTGTGCTTCCAGGAAAGTCGTTTCAGCCCCTGTAACCCTGGGTCTGATGGGGAACGTCCTTGGGTGCTCGGACAACAGGCTTGTTTCCAAAAACAGCTGGGCTGGCGAAAACGGTGGCCCGTCGGGCCGGGTGAAAAGCAATGTGAATTTCCGCTCCAGCCCTGATGTGGGGGGGCAGGTACTGGGTATGTTGCCTGCCGGCGCCACGCTCTCCTTGACCGGTTGCATGATCCGCGCAGACAAGGTCGGCATCTGGTACCAGGGACAGTTCGAAGGGCATACAGGTTGGGTCAGCGCCCGATACATATCGCCGAACCTTTACTACGAAGCCGGTCAATTTCTGCCGATTACGCGCCGGGTGAAGCCATCCTGGGAGGGTTTCTCGGAACAATAGACGGTGTTCAGGTCGTTGCACCTGCCTTGCCGTATCTGACGGGCGGGCAGCCTACGTGCCGGGTAAAGGCTGTGCTGAAGGCGCTGGTGGAGCCATAGCCGGTCCGGCTGGAAATCTCGCCGATGCTGTGGAGACCTGAGCGCAGCATGTGCTTGGCTAGCGTCATGCGCCAGTTGAGCAGGTAACTCATTGGCGGCAGGCCGACAATGCGGTTGAAACGGGTAAAGAACGCGGAGCGGGAGAGGCCTGCCTCGCCGGCCAGCGCCCGGATCGACCAGGCCTGTTGCGGCGCGCCGTGCATGGCACGCAGGGCAGGGGCCACCCGAGCATCCGCCAGGCCGCTGAGAAGCCCGGTGGAAGCGGTGGACTGGACGCTTGAACGGAAAGCCTCGATCAGGAGGACCTGTAGAAGGTTTTCCAGCACCACATCCCTTGCAGGGCGATCGGCCCGTGCCTCGTCGCGTACCAGGGCTGCCAGCGACGCCAGACGATCTTCGCCGCGCACAACCACCATCTCCGGCAGAAGAGAGACCAGCAGCTCGGCATCCGGACTGCCGAAGCTGCAATGGCCAACCAGCTGCTGAACCTGGGGCGGGGTTTCACGCGGGTCCAGCATGCCGACGCGCACAACACCATCTTCCCCGTAAACAGGCTGGCTGAAATAGCCTGGAGGTGGTGGAGGATCGAGACTGGTGACAGTCAGTCCGCCAACAGCGGGCAGCAGCGCAAAATCACCCGCTGACAATATCACCGGTGCTCTACCGTCGACTTCCAGGTTGAGCCGCCCCATCAGCACCAGGCAATAGAACGCTTCGTTGACATCATCCCGTCGCACCCGGAAGGGGCCGGAGGCTTCCCCGATTTTCGAGAAGGGGGCTCTGGGCCGCAGAAGTGTGATCACTTCGGACAGGGGATCTGCCATTTCGGACTTTCGATAAAAAGACTGAGACTTCTCATGATAGAAAGTTTTGTCCGTCATGTCGATATGGGGAGCATCCAACAACAGGAGACTTTGTCATGAAGACCATCATGATTACTGGATGTTCCTCCGGCTTCGGGCTGGAAACGGCGCGGCATTTTCTGAATGAGGGCTGGCGGGTGGTTGCGACCATGCGCAAACCCGACGCCACCTTGCTGCCGGCCTCCGAACATTTGCGCATACTGCCGCTGGACGTGACAGATCACACCAGCATTGCCGAGGCGGTGGCTGCCGCCGGTCCGGTTGACGTGCTGGTCAACAATGCTGGTGTTGGCTGGTTGTCGCCCTTCGAGGCAACGTCGGAAGACGTGGTGCGCAGGATATTCGATACCAACACCTTCGGGACGTTCGAGATGATCCGTGCGGTGCTGCCGCAGATGCGGGAGAAGGGCGAGGGCGTTATCGTCAACGTGTCGTCCAGTGTCACGCTGAAGTCCTTGCCGCTGCTACCGGTCTATACCGCCAGCAAGGCGGCCGTGAATGCCTATACCGATTGCCTGGCTCTGGAGCTTGCGCCGCTTGGTATCCGCGTCCAGCTGGTTTTGCCGGGCCGCGCACCTTCGACCAGCTTTGGCACGAATGCACGAGCGTTGATGGCGGACGCGATGGAGGCGCCTGCGGCCTACAAGCCCTTTGTCGAGGAGGTGATGGGAGCCTTCATGGCAGATGCCGACAAGGAACCGACCCGGTCGGAAGATGTGGTCAAAGCCATCTGGCAGGCGGTAACCGATCCGTCGTGTCCCGCCCACCTTCCTGCCGGCAGCGACGCAGAGGCGCTGGCGGCCTGATGAAAGGTATGCCGGGCGGTGTGGCCACCGTCCGGCAATTCTTTGGAGTTCGGTTTTCCTGGCCATGCACCGGTTGGTGAAGCCTCAGATGAGCGCCAGTGACAGCAGAGGAACAGCAATCAACAGCGCCAGTCGCAGGATGTCGGCCAGCCAGAACGGCAGAATGCCGGCGAACATCGTCCTCAACGGCACGTCCGTCAGCACAGAGCGAAGTACGAAGACGTTGAGGCCTATCGGCGGCGAGATGAGGCTGATTTCGGTGACCACCACCACGATGATGCCGAACCAGATCAGCACCATCTCCGGATCTGCCAGCAAACCGCCACCAAAATCGAGCGAGCTGACCAGCGGGAAGAAGACCGGGACCGTCAGCAGGATCATCGACAGGCTTTCCAGCACTGCCCCCAGCACCACGTAGATCAGTACCAGAACCAGAATAACGACATAGGCGTTGACGTCGAGCGACTGAACGAAGGTCAACAATGCGTCAGGCACACCGGCATAGCTGATGAAGTTGGAAAAGACTTCCGCGCCGATGATGATCGCGAAGATCATCGCCGTGGTACGCGCGCAGTTGAGCGCGGCGGTGTAGAGCTTTTCAAACGTCAGACCACCGGACACGAGCGCGATCACGAAGGCGGCGGCAGCACCGATGCCGGCTGCTTCTGTCGGCGTGAAGAAGCCGCCGTAGATGCCGATCATGATCACGGCAAATAGCCCGACAACTGCCAGAACACCCCAGACGTCACGCTTTTCGAGCTTCATGTCTTCGGACGCGGTTGGCGCAAGCTCGGGTTTCAGCAGAACCGTGACGTAAATGGCGCCGAGATAGAACAATACGCCCAGCAGGCCCGGGATGATGCCGGCAATGAACAACTTGCCGATGTCGGCCTCGGTCAGCAGGCCGTAGATGATCAGGATGACAGAAGGCGGGATCAGGATGCCAAGCGTGCCACCGGCAGCGATGGAGCCGGTTGCCAGACTGTCGGCATAGCCTGCCTTGCGCATGGAAGGCATGGCCACCTTGGACATTGTGGCGGCCGTTGCCAGAGACGAGCCGCAAACTGCCGAAAAGCCGCCACAGGCGACAATGGCCGCCATGGCAAGGCCACCACGCATGCGGTGAAGCATGTGGTGAGCGGTCGAGAACAGGGACTGGCTGACACCGGAAATGGTCAGGAGGTTGCCCATCAGAATGAACAACGGGATCACCGAAAGGGTGAACGAAAGGCCGGTTTCGAAGGCCGCATTTCCGAGCAGGTTCAGCGCAGCATTCCAGTTGCGCAGGGCCGCGAACCCGGCAGTGCCGACAATGATCATTGCAATGGCAATGGGCACGCGCAGCAGCACGAGCGCAAAGAGCGCAACGAAACCGATCAGAGCTTCAAGCATATTCAATACTCACTGGTATCAAGCTTTTTCGCGGAATCGCCTGGCCGCGAAGACTATGGCGGCGATGGCGGAGAGCGCGAAGGAGGCAGCTCCCAGCCAACCGATCAGCGAGAGCGGGATCTGAAGGGAATCCGTCACTTGTCCACGACGGTCCATCTTCTCGGCATGCTCGAACAGCTTGAACGCGATCAGGGCCAGGACACCGACCGTGCAAACAGCGGCAACCAAGGTGCCGAGCCGTTTGAGAAGGACGCTCTTGAGCCCGTCGAGCAGCTCCACCTCGATATGTTCGCCGGCAGCGGTCGTCAGTGGCAGGGCCAGGAAGATCAGCGTGGCCAGCAGCAGCTCCGTCAGCTCATAGGCACCGTTCACGGGGCTGTTGAAGGCATAGCGTGCGACGACGTCGACACAGGTTAGCCCGATCAGGGCGGCCAGCACACATAAACAGGCCAGCCCGAGCAGGAAACCGGCCCCTCGCCGGATCGTATCGATCCGGCGAGGGGCCTGGCCGTTGGATTCGGCAGACATGCTTAGTGCTTGATGCCGGTCTTGTCGCGGAACTCGGCCAGAGCGGCGGTGCCGTCAAAGCCGGTTTCGGCAACGGCAGCGGCCCAGGTAGCTTCATGCTTGGCTGCAAGTTCCTTGACCGCCTCCAGAACCGGGGCCGGTGCGTCGTAGACCTCAATGTCCTTGTCGGCAATGTAGGAAGCCGCACGGGCATCCGCGCCATCCCAGACGCCGCCGGCCATTTCGGCAAGGGCTTCACCGGAAATCTTGTCGATGGCCGCCTGGTCTTCTTCCGACAGGCCGTCCCAGACATCTTCATTCATGACCATGAACCAGGAGGTGTTGTAGAAGCCGCCCGGCAGGCTCATGGAGTATTTGGTGTAGTCGGTCAGATTGAAGGCCTGCAACGCTTCCATGGGGAAGGTGACACCATCGATGACACCGCGGGACAGCTTCTCGTAGACTTCGCCCGGGCCCATGAACTGGGTGATGATGTCAAGTTCCTGAGACAGGTCCGCAACATAGCCGCCCGGAGTGCGGATCTTCAGACCGGCAAAATCTTCAGGCTTTTCGATCTTGCGCTGGTTGTTGTGGAACATGCCGGGGCCGTGAACCCAAAGGCCGAGCAGCTTGGTGCCCTTGTGTTCACCTTGCGCGTCCAGAGTACCGCCATAGACGTCCCAATAGGCCTTGGAGCCTTCGGTTGCGGTGTTTGCGATGAAGGAGAACTGGCCAATGCGCGAACGCAGGAAACGGTCGTCGCGCGTGAAGGAATGCAGGCCGTAGGTGATGTCGACGATGCCTTCGGCGGCAAGGTCGAAATGCTCGGGCGGCGAGCCGACCGGCTTGGGCAGAATGCGCACGGTTACGCGGCCATCGGTAGCCTTGGCAACTTCTGCTGCCCAAGGCTCCATCACGTCGGTAACGAGCGGGTGTTTCGGCGGCAGCCAGGACGACAGAACCAGTTCGTCGGCAGATGCGCTGGCGATGAAACCGGTCAATGCGGACGCTGCCACACCTGCGAGAATGGAAAGACACTTCAACTGTTTCACGATTTTCTCCTCCCCTTCATTTCATGAAGGCCGTTCTTGCCGGTATGATCCCGGACTTGAAACGTGATGCCAAACATAGTTACATATGCAACAAAATAGTTACACATGAAACCAAGTCAATCGTAAAATCGTGCAGACGACCTAACCAATACTGTTGAGCGCCGATGACCAAGCTGACCGATCCGGAGACCGAGACCCAAGAAGCCATTGGGATTGCGAGCGAAACGCCGGAGATGCCATTGCCCGACTTCGAGCTGGAAACATTTTTTCCCTATCGGGTGCGTGTCTTTTATTCCGACGTCACACGGGCTCTTTCAGCGGTTTACCAGCGCGATTACGGCATGATGCCTGCCGAATGGCGCACTATGGCCATTCTCGGCTCGGCCTCTGGCGGACTGCAGGCAAGCGAGATCGTTGCACGCTCCAGCATGGACAAGGTCGTTGTCAGCCGGGCCGTGAAACGCATGGAAGAGCGTGGCTTTCTGACCCGCGAAAGCAACGAGGCCGACGGCCGCAGTTTTCTATTGCAGCTTTCAGAGGAAGGACGCGCGGCTTTCGAGGATCTTGCTCCCAAGCTGAAAGCCGTCGAACAGAAAATGCTCAGCGGCCTCTCACCAGCGGAAATCGAGGGTTTTCTCGCGGTTACCCGGCGGATCCGGGAAAACCTCTCGGACGAGCTGGACGGGGTGAGCGATTGAGAGGCGGTGGTCATTCGACTTCCCGCGGCCGGGCGATGCCCTAAGACGGCATTGCGTGCCGGATCTTGCGTCCGACTTGAAAGAGGCATCGCCTCATCCAACTCTCATACGCTCTGCAAACGAGTAGGCCCCGGGTCTCGCGCTGCTCGCCCGGGGTGACACCGGGGTTAGGGTGCCATTAAATCATGCCACTCGGGATTGGACTTCTCGATTAGTTGAACTTTCCAGGATCTGCGCCATTTCTTGAGGCGTTTCTCCATGGCGATGGCTTCGCTCACATCGTCGAACGCTTCTGCAAATACCAAATTGCCGATGCCGTGCTTGCGGGTGAAATCGCCGCCTGCCCCACCGCGATGCTCCTCAACGCGCCGGGCAAGATCGTTTGTCACCCCGATGTAGAGCGTGCCGTTCATCCGGCTTGCCAGGATGTAAACGTAATAGGTCAAGCTTCACCTCTGAAGTGAATTGCATTTGACGGTACAACCGTTTTGCATCTTCAAGTCAAGCGGCGTCGGTCGCTTTGCGTCCCTGGATCAATCCAGGCAGGGCGTCACCCCGGGCGAACGAAGTGAGACCCGGGGCCTACTCGTTCGCAGAGCGTTGGTGGGTCGGTGCGGGCGTTACTTTGGAATGCCCGCAGTCCTATCCAAGCGGAAATGCGGGTGTCCCCCGACGCTCCGCTTCGCTTGGGAGGATATTGATGCCGTTTTGAACTCATGCAGGTAATTGGCCTTGAACGGGTTGCTTGCGTCCAGCGATGAAGTCGGCGGCCGTTTTTTGCCCCTGCAAATAAAAAAGGCGGCCAGTGGCCGCCTTTTTCGTGTCTGACTGTCCGTCTCTTAGTCGAGCCGGCCGCTGGCGTGGGCCAGCATGGTGTAGACCTTGCCGGTGTCCGACGTCAGGTACGTCTGGCCGAGCATGTTGTCGCGGTCGTTGCGCGATACCTGGGCCAGGAGCTGCTCGAAGTCTGCCACATACCGCTCGACGGCAGTGCGGAACTCCGGATCGCGAGAGTACTTCTGACGGATTTCGTCGAAGGTCTGCTGACCCTGCAGTGTGTAGAGGCGGCGGGTGAACACGTGGCGTTCGCCATTGCGGTAGCGATTCCACAGATCGACGAAGGTTTCGTGATCGATGGCGCGGGCAATGTCGACCGACAGCGAGTTGAGGCTTTCAACCGTGTGCAGCGGCGTGCGGCTCATGTCCGTGTCCGAACCGGCATCGTCGTCGCGCGAGGCGCGGCGCAGCAGGTCGGCAACCCAACCCTTGCCACCGGAACTGGTGGTTTCGGCAGGAGCCGGCTGCTGCCGGCGAGTGGGGACCGGTGCCGGACGCGGTTCGCTTGCCGGGGCGCTCTGCTGACGGGCAGGGGCTGCCGGAGCATAGTTCACCGGAGCCTGCTGCTGCGGGGCAGGAGCAGGAGCGGCGCTTGCCACTGCTGCCTGAGCCTGCGGCCGGGAGATGTCGAGCGCGTTGGACTGCTTGGCGACAATCTCGGAGAGTTCCGTCAGAGCGCGGATCTGCTCGTTGACCACCTTGCGCAGCGCTGCGGAAGATTCTTCCGCTTCTTCCGGCAGGTTCAGGACACCCTGTTTCAGTTCGCTGCGGGTTGCTTCCAGCTCGCGGTGAACGTCGCGGGCAACATCGCGCATCCGGGCGGCCGCATCGTTGAAGCGATCGGACGCTTCGGTAACGGTGCGGGTCATCTCGGCGATGATGTCGTCCTGTGCGGAGCGGATAGCTTCACGGGCCTTCTGGCCCTCCATGCCTGCCGTGAGGCGCATGGATTCGAACTGCTCGGACACCTGCTTGGATGCTGCTTCAGCCGCCGCGGACAGCATGTTGGCTGCATCGCGTGCCTTGTCGTCTGCCGTTTCCAGCGTTTCGGACAGGGTCTTGGTGAAGGAGCGCATGAGCGTGTCGACGGCTTCGGTCTTCGCCAGAAGCGTGTCCGCAACGTCCTCGATCGCGGTCCGGCGCTCGGAGACACGGCTCTCGACGGAGCGGTTGGTGTCTTCCAGGTGACGGGCTGCCTTGGTCAGTTCCTCCGACTGGTCGCCGAAGCGGCCGGTGAGGTTCTTGATGTCCGCCAGCGTGGTGTCCGTCACATCGCGCAGGTTTGCAACCTGTTCGGTGATGAGGGCCGTGGTGGAGTTGGTTTCCGAAACCGCCCGGTCGACGGCAGAGCGGAACTCGCCGGCGCGGCGGGCCAGATTGCCCTCCACTTCGTTGAGGTTCTCGCCCGCAGTCGCGACGATACCCTGCAGGTTGCTGTTGGACGTCTCGATCTTGTTGAGGATCTCGGTAACGTCCGCTTCCAGCCGACGCTTGGTGTCGGTGAGCAGGGTGGTTGCCTGTTCGCTGCGCTCGTTGATGCTGGCGACGATACGGTCGCCGGCTTCCACCAGCGAGCGGGTCGCGTCGAGGCCGGTATGGGCGAATGTATCGGTGACATCGCGGCCCTTGACCGTGATGGCTTCCAGGATCGCCGTGTGGACCTCGGACAGGCGTCCGGTAAGGTCGTTGGCACGCAGTTCGATGGCGCTGATGAGTTCGTTGCCGTCGGTGCCGACGATCTTCGCCAGCTCGCCGGAACGGGCGCCGAAGGCTTCGTTGAGCGCGGTTGCCTTGTCCAGCAGTTCGTTGGCGACCTCGTTGCCGCGGCCGACCAGAAGATCTGCTGCTTCGGTAACGGCGCTGTTGACTCGGGCACGAACCATGCCGGCTTCGCTCGACATCTGGCCGCGGATTTCCTCCAGCGTTTTTGCCAGTGTCATGCGGGCCTGCTCGCTTTCGGCGGACAGGTTACCGGAGATTTCGGCAATCAGGCCGGACAGTTCGTTGCGGACCTTGTCGCTTTCGCCGGTCAGCGAACCGGAGAACTCGGCCAGGGTGCCAGCGTAGAGTGTACGGGCCTTTTCGCTTTCGGCGGCCATGGCACGGGCGGCATCGCCAACCGCGCTGAGCACCAGCTCGCGGATCTTGCCGCTTTCACCGGACATTGCGCCGGTAGCCTGGCTCATTGCAGAGGTAACCGCATCGGCTGCCTTCTGGCTTTCGCCAACCAGGACGCCGCGAGCTTCGCCGACGGAGCCCAGGACGATCTGGCGCATGCGATCGCCTTCACCGGAGAGCTTCTCCGTCGCCTGGCTGAGAGCACTGTCGACGATTTCGACCGTACGATTGCGTTCGTCGGAGAGGGTCTGGACAGCGGCGGTGACCGCTTCCTGAACCACATCACGCAGACGCGTGCTTTCGGTGGAGAGCGTTGCTCCGGCTTCGGAGATAACGGCCGTGAGAATGTCACGGGCACGCTCGCTCTCGCCGGTGAGGGTGCCGGAAATGCTTTCCAGACGCTCGTTCAGCAGCGTTTCCAGCTGGGTGGCGCGGCTGTCGAGGGTTTCGGCAACCTCGAACACCTTGGCACCCAGGGAGACGTTGATCTCGGCGATCCGCTCGGACAGGGATTCCGTCAGCTGCTCGCTCTGCTTGCCCAGCACGCTGCCTGCTTCCGCCAGACGGTTGTCGAGGGCAGAGGTCATCTCGTCCTGACCGTCGACAAAGGCCTTGGCGATTTCCTTTGTGCGGGAAATCAGGGTTTCGGAGATCTGGCGTGCACGCGCATCGAGGGTCTCGTCGATCCGGTCGGTACCGCTGGTCATGGAGGCGGAGATCAGCTCGGCCTTGTCAGCCATTGCAGACGTTGCTGTATCAACGCGCTGCGACAGGGACTGGCCGATTTCCTCGGCGCGCTCGGCAAGGGTATTGCCGGCCGCTTCGATGCGCTGACCAAGCTGCAGCGTGATGGCGTCGGAACGGTCCGCAAGTACATCGGTGATGTTGCGGGTCTTTTCCTCCAGCGCATCGCTGATGCCGGTGGTGCGGTTCTCGATGGCATCGGACAGGATCTGCGTACGGGCTTCCAGGGTTGCCTCGAAGGCCGCGGTCCGCTGATCGAGCGTCAGGTCCAGGGTGTTGATGTGACTGCCGAGAGAGGAGTCCATCGTGGAGATCCGCTCGCTGAGCGAGCTGTCCATCGACGAGAGGCGATGCTCAAGCGAATTGTCCAGCGTGCTGATGCGATCGGTGAGGGTGGCGTCCATCAGGGCGTAGCGCTGTTCCAGCGAAGCGTCCATGGTGCCGATCCGCTCGCCAAGGCCCGCATCCATGGTGGTGAAGCGGTGCTCCAGAGAGCTGTCCATGGTGGCGATACGGTCGGTCAAGGTCGTGTCGATGGCGGTGTAACGCTGCTCGAGGGTCGCATCCATGGTGGCGATACGATCGGTCAGGGTCGTGTCGATGGCGGTGTAACGCTGCTCGAGGGTCGCATCCATGGCCGCGATACGGTCGGTCAGGGTTGCATCGATTGCCGAATAGCGCTGGTCGAGCGATGCATCCATTGTCGCGATGCGATCGCCCAGAGAGGCGTCCATGGAGTCGATACGGGTGGCGAACGTCGTGTCCAGCGTGGACAGGCGTGAATCCAGCGCTTCGGACAACAGCAGGGTCTTGGTGTCGAAAGCGTCGATCAGCTGGCCGCCGCGATCGGTGACGATGGTTTCCAGCTCGGTGAGGCGGCTCGACAGGCCGTCCTGCAGCGCCTGGCCACGTACTTCCAGAGTTTCGGCGATCTTGCCGCTGATCTGGTTGATGTCGCCGGCGACACGGTCGCCGCGGCTGCCGATGAGTTCGGCAAGCTGGGTTCCGGTTTCCGCCAGTTTCTGGGTAAGTGCACCGGTCTGGTCGCCGAGGCTCGCAGAGAATTCGCCGGAGACGCTTTCCAGGGTCTCCCGGAAGCCAATGGTCTGCTGTTCCAGGATGGTGGCCATCTCGTTGCTGCGGGCAGCCAGACGTTCGTCCAGTTCGCTGCCGTTGATGGAGATGGCGGTGTAGATACGTTCGGAGATGTTGTCGAGTTTCTCGGCCAGCTCTCCACCACGAACGGAGATGGTCTGGGTGAGGGACCCTGCGGTTTCGTCGAGCTTGGAGGCGATTTCACCACCGCGCAGCGACAGATCGACCACGATGCTCTCGCCCGTGCCGCGCAGGATTTCCGCAACTTCCGTAGACCGGCTGGACAGGGTCTCGACGATTTCCGCACCCCGGATCGAGATGGTGTCGGTAACTGCCTGGCCTTTTTCGGAAATGCTCTCGACCACACGGTTGCCGGTCTCGGCAAGGGACTCGTCCAGCGTGGTGACGCGGTTGTCGACGGTTGCCACCAGTTCCTCGGTGCGCGAGGTGATGGTGTCGATGAGACGGCCGGAGGTGAGCGACAGGTTGGCGTTGATTTCCTCGCCACGCGCCGTGATCACTTCGCCGACGTTGTTGCCGGTCGTTTCCAGGGTGAGCCGGAACTCGTCCGCCTTTTCGCTCAAGGTGTTGATCACCGAGTTGCTGGAGGTTGCCAGGGTCTCGTTGATCGTCGTGCTGCGAGCGGACAGGGTTTCCACGAAGGTGTTCGCGGTGTCCGCGAAGCGTTCGTTGACCTCGTTGCCACGTGCCGTGAGCGTTTCCCACATGGTGGAACCGGTTTCCGCCAGGCTGTCGACCAGGTCGTTGCCGGTAGACGAGAGGCGGGCAACATAGTCTTCCGCGCGGACCGTGAGGCTGTCGACCAGTTCATTGCCGGAGGCGTTCAGCGTTGCACCGAGAGACTCGATGCGGCTGTCGACGGTGGATGTGAGTTCTTCAACACGGCTGTTGACCGCATCGATCATGCGCTGGGTTGCATGGTCCACGGTGCTGCCGAGTTCACCGGAGGTGCTGGAGAGCTGTGAGGCGAAGCTCTCATGGGCACCGGCGATGGTTTCGCGCACGCGCTCGGCGTTCATGACGATGGACTCGCGCTGGCTGATCAGTTCGTCGATCAGGGCGCGGATCTTCAGTTCGTTGTCATTATAGGAGCGTTCCAGCGAAGACACTTCATTATGGACAAGGACTTCCAGCTCGCTTGCGCGCGCGATCGCGCGTTCGATGCCGTCGCCCATGGCGGCGACTTCGCGGCGGATGGCCTGGCCAACGCTGAGGATGCTTTCCTTGGCCATGTCTTCCGGTTCGGCAAGACGCAGGGCCACTTCGGTCATGCCACGGGCGACAATGCGCATTTCCTGCGCGCGCCAGATCATCATGGCCATGACGAAGAAGAAGATGATCGGAACGACGATGCCGACGACGGCCAGGATCATTTCAGGAGAGCTGAGCAGCGTCTGGGGATCGGTCAGCGATCCGACCTTGTCGGGGAACGCTGTCATGAAGAGGCTGCTGCCAAGCGCGGCCCAAAGGGCGCTGAGGGCGAGGGCGCCCCAGAACGGCGCGGACGAGGGACGGCGCTGCAAGGAGTAGATCAGGTTGCCGATGTTCCGGCGATCGTCGTTGGCTGCCGGCGGGCGTCCGCCGCGGCCACGGCGTCTTGACTGACGCTGCTCTTCGCGCTGGGACTGGCCTCGCGTTTCCCCCTGGGACCGGCGTGCCGGTTCCGCCTGGGCAGGGCTAGCCTCTGCCGCGGAGGTTGTTTCTGTGGTATCCGGGCCGCCGAAATCAAGTTTCAGGGCTTCTTCAACTGCTGAGAGAGCCGCTTCTGCCGGATCTTTCGCCTTTGTCGGATTTGCCATTTAGGGTCGCCTCACATCCGTACTCATTACACACCGGTAATCGTGCAGAGCCGCTGGCGCAGCTCCTTACAGTTATCTACCGGATGCGTCCTCGTTGCGAGCGTTGCCCAGCTGTGGCAACGCCGCAAAACCTGTTCGTGCGAGAGGGCCGCCGCTGACCGACCGTGAACTTTCCGTTCGACGGTACACTCCCCACCTTGCCGCATCAGTAACTGTAATGGCACAATCTCTCCTAACGAACAAGAAACGGCAATAGCGTGAGTCACTTAGGGGGCGGATTGGATGCCGGATTCAAAGCAGGTTGACGCATCGGCAGATGCTGAAAATACGGTTCTGGAAGTTACTCTCAAAGCGGGAAAGTTGACGGCTGCGCAAAAGCGTTGGTTGCAAAAAGGGCTCGGGCAGGCGGGGGGCAAGCTGCCTCTGTTCGATGACAACGGCCGGGAAATTCCGGCACGTACAATCCGCGCCTGCATCGATGCAGGTTGGGCAGAGCCTTGGTTTTCCAACCCAATCAAGCCCGACTGGCTGGTCTGCAAGCTCACGCCCGCCGCCATCGAAGCACTTTCTGCAAGTCAAAAAGTCAAAAAAAGTTAACGGCGAATCAGATCATTAAAATTTTAGCGATTCAGGAAATCGGCGGAAACGCAAGGACTTTTTTAATCCTGTTTCGTAACCTGCGTTAAAACGCATTAACCATGAAATCAATTTTTTGGGGACATGGGCCGAAAGGGACGGTTTGAGCAACCGGTTTAACCGGGTGTTTGGGCTTGGGGCGCATTGTTGTGGCTCTACAGCTTGCGGCGGGGTGCCGTCAGGCAGGTATCGAGTAATGTGGAGCACCCTTATGGCCCCTTCTTCCATGGCCCGCGTCGCCGGACGCGCCGGTCCGGAGGCACCGATCGATCTGGTGCAACTGGCAACCAATACGCTGGGTAACCGGGATCTAGAAGTGCAGGTCCTGCATCTGTTCAAGTCACAGTCCATCTCGACGCTTGAGCGGTTGAAACAGGAAACCGACAATTCCGTTCGCCTCGACCTCGTGCATACCCTGAAAGGGTCCGCCCGGGCCATCGGCGCGGAGCGGGTCGCGATCGTTTGCGAAAATCTGGAAGGCAAGATGCGCTCGAGCACCGATACGGCCACAGAAGGCCTGATTGCGGCGGTCGATGAGGCGAACCGATACATCCGGGACCTTCTGGAAGGTTAAAGGACAGACCCCGGCCAGAACGGGAGAGGCAGATTGCCGCGTGGAAATGGCACGGTCCTTGACCTTTTGCCGTAAATCTTTATGTCGTGCTTCGAAGACCCGCAAATTCAGGCTTGGACGCGACATATGCCGAAAATCACATTTGTTACCGCCGATGGAACCCGGACCGACGTTGACGCCGCTGAAGGCTCTACGGTGATGGAAAACGCCATCAAGAACATGGTCCAGGGTATCGAAGCGGAATGCGGCGGTGCTTGCGCCTGCGCTACCTGCCACGTTTACGTAGATGATGCCTGGAGCGGCAAGACCGGATCTCCGGAGCCGATGGAAGAGGACATGCTCGACTTTGCCTACGACGTTAAGCCGACCTCGCGCCTGTCCTGCCAGATCAAGGTGACGTCCGATCTCGACGGCCTTGTGGTGCATGTGCCTGAGCGGCAGGCCTGATCAGGTCCGTTCAGACAGGATTTCAAACAAAACGCCCGCCGGATCACTCCGGCGGGCGTTTTGTTTTGTCCAGGTACAGAGTTTACTCTGCAGGTTGGGCAGAAGGCTTGCGGTACCAGAAGTCCACTTCATGGCCTTCTTCCGGATTGCTCGGGATCAGCGTTGCCAGCACAAGGCTGACCAGGGCCATGGCAGCGCCAGCCAGGAAGACCGCAGCCGGGGACACCAGCCAGATGAAGCCGAATACCACCGGAATGAACACCGCAGCGATGTGGTTGATCGTGAAGGCGACACCGGCGGTGGGGGCGATATCGGCAGGGTCGGCGATCTTCTGGAAGTAGGTCTTGATGGCGATGGCGATCGCGAAGAAGGCGTGATCGATCACATAAAGGCTGGCCGCCAGTGTCGCGTTGGTGACGAAGGCATAGCAGATGAACACCAGGACCAGGCCGACATACTCCAGAACCAGCGCCTTGCGCTCGCCGAAGCGAACAATCAGTTTTCCGATCTTGGGTGCCAGCACCATATTGAAGGCGCCGTTCAGGAGGAACAGACCTGCGACTTCGTGAACGTCATAGCCGAAGCGTTCGACCATCAGGAAGCCGGCGAAAACCGTAAAGATCTGCCGCCGCGCACCAGCCATGAAGGTGAGGGCATAATAGAGCCAGTAGCGTTTTCTCAGGATCAGCTTCTTGTGCTGCGGCACGCCTTCACGGAAATGCGGATAGGCGAAAATCAGGAAAACAAGAACGACCAGCGTCAGGCCACCGGCAATGGCGAAAACCACCGTGAAGGACAATTCGAACATCTTCCACGCCAGGAAGATGACACCATAGGCGATCAACTGGGCGAAGGCGCCAACGGCCAGGATCTTGCCCATGCTTGCAGCGGCCGTTGCCTTGGGCAGCCATTGCAGCGACAGCGACTGCGCCATAGTCTCATAGTAATGGAAGCCGATCGACATGATCAGCGTCGTTACATAAAAGCCGATCGCGGTCGGAAAATAGCCCGTGACGGCAACGCCGACGCCCAGGAGCAGCAGCGACACATAGGCGAGCGTCTGCTCGCGCATCATCAACAAGAGATAGACCGCAAGGAAGCTCAGGAAGCCCGGGATTTCCCGGATCGATTGCTGAATGCCGATCTCCCGGCCGGTGAAATCCAGCTCCTGGACGGCGAAGTTGTTCATCAGGTTCCACCAGGCAGCAAAGGAGAGCTGCATGGCACCTGCCATGATCATCAGGAGAACCACAGGAGACCGCCAGCCGGTCGCCTCGTTCGGGTGCGCATTCTGGGTGAAGTAAGACATTGTGTGGCCGTGGAAAAAGAAAACGTTCGGCAGAGTTGCGAGCTGTTTCTAACGCCAATTGCGGTTTGCGTGTTAGCGCTGTTTTGTCATGAGATGTTTCCGACGCGCCAAATTCTGGCTGGTGCAGCGCTTGGTATCCGGCAAAAACGCGAAATGATCCTTGTCGATCATGGCTTGGCGCAGGGAAAGCCTTTCACCTTTCCGGCAGGAACTGGGCATAGTTGCCGCGATTGTGCTGCGTTGCCGGGTCCGCCGGTGCTATTGGCCCTCTGTGCAATATCGGGGTGAAGGTATACGATCCGGCGCATGAGCATTCATCCCGAACTTGCCGAGTTTCCAAAAGAGGCTGTCGCCGCGCCGATTATCGGATACGCGCGGACCCAGTTGCAGGGCCGGAACAATGGCTGGCATTCGCATGATGCAGCGCAGCTCTTCCATGTGATCAGGGGATCGATTGCCATCGACACGGAGATGGGCACCTATTTCGTGCCACCCGAGCGGGCGGTGTGGTTGCCACCCAGGGTCAGCCACCAGACCCGGTATCTGACCGACACGGAGCTGCGTTACATCTATGTCCAGTATGATTACACAAGGGATCTGCCGCAAACACCGCAGGTGATGCAGGTGACGACCCTGCTCAGGGCACTCATTCTCGAGTTCATGTCCTATCCGCGTTCCGAGACGGACAAGGGACCGGCGGCACGGATCGCCGCGGTAATCCTGGATCAGCTGAAGATGCTGCCGGTTGCACCCCTGCAACTGCCGATGCCGCAGGATGCCCGGCTGCGCGACCTGTGCGAAGGCGTCGTCCGATGCCCGGCACATATTCCCTCGCTCAGCGAGGCCGCGGACCGGTGTGCGACTTCCGTGCGTTCTTTCGAGCGGCGCATAAAAGCGGAGACGGGGCTCAGCTACCGAACCTGGTGCCGCCAGGTGAAACTGTTCCGGGCTCTGGAGTTGCTGGCGTCCGGGCGAAGCGTTTCCGACGTCTCCCACAAGCTCGGTTACGAGGGGCCGAGTGCCTTCGTCTCGACCTTCAAGAAGGCCTTCGGCGTGACACCCGGCCGATACTTTGACGGTGTCGAAGCCGATTGATCCTTGTCATGGCGGTGCATGTTTTCCGGGCGCACAAAAAGTCGACCTGATTTTTTGGGGAGACAAGACATGTTCAAGAAAATCCTCGTTCCCGTTGACCCGGCCGAAAGCGGCTTTGCCACGGAGGCGCTTGCCAAAGCCTCGCAGTTTGCCCGCGACTATGGCTCCAAGATCCACCTGATGGCGGTTTGCCCGGAAGTTCAAAGCTTCGTGGCGAGTCAGCTTCCGGAAGGCTGGCAAAAGCGGGAATTCGAGGAAACCGCGAAAATCCTCGACAAGATCGCATCTGATCTGGACGTTCCCGAAGGCACTGTCGATGTGACCGTGCGTATGGGGTCGGTGTATCATGAAGTGATCGAGGAAGCCGAAAAGGCGAATTGTGACCTGGTGCTGATGACATCGCACAAGCCCGGCCTGTCGACCTACTTCATCGGCTCGAATGCCGCCCACATTGTCCGCCACGCACCGTGCTCGGTCATGGTGCTGCGCAGCTAGAGCGACAAGCAGCGATCATGCCGTTCGATGCTGTAGGGCCTTGAAAGGTCGATCGGCTCGTGAACCCCAGCCGTCAGCCGTTGCGCGTCAGCAGCATGGCGACGGCTGCATAACGGAAGGGGTAGAGGCTGGTGTCAGCCTTCAGGCGGTCTTCGGCCCTTGCAAAGATCCGGTTGATCAGATCCTTCCGTGATGGGCTTTCAGGCAGGGCGGCGCGCAACACCGCTTCGGTGAAGGCGCGGAAGAAATTGACATAGTCGCGGGCATAGCGGTCAAGATCGCCGTCCTGCTTGAAGCGGTCGACGAACGGGACCGCAATTTCGTACTCCATTGACCGGTCGAGTGAATAGAGGCCGGCAGCTCCATACGTATCGTTGGTGACCGGGTCTGCAAGTTCTTGCAGGTCCCGCATGTACACCGGCTGGTAATAGCGGTCGTAGACCTCCCTGCTGATGTCTCCGGCCTCGACGAAGTCCAGAACCGCGTCGTTCAGAAGATCATAAAGGCCGTCACAGGTTCGAGCCGGTCCTTTGGAGCCAAACACCTGAACCAGCAGCTTGCCACCTGGAACCAGTTCCCTTGCGCGGACGGTGAGGAAACGGGCGATATCGTTCTTCGCCTGTTCGGCAAAGGCATGCCGGTCTTCTTCGGAAACATAACCATTTGCCCGTGCCACACTTGGGCCGTTGGGCAGGATATAGCCGGGCAACGTGTCGACAGGGCGGCAGGAGAGAAAGCCGATGGCGTTGAAGGTGGTGGCAAGGTGCAAGCTCTGCGGCGGGCAGAGCTGATCGTACATCGAGCCACCGGTTGCGGCCGAATAAATCCTGTCAGACCCGAAGACCGAGCCGCCATCCGGTCTGAGACTGCGGAAAAGTTCAGAAAAGTCGTTTGTGGGAAGGTCTGAATGGATGGTCTGGATTGGCCGTTCAGTGCGCGCAAGCAATGCCGGGAGGGCGTGTTTCATGACCGCAACAGAATTGCGGCCCTCCGAGCAGCCGTAGTCAGCAATGCCGACGGGGCCGGTACCCTCAACCGGCAGGTTCGCAATCGCCTCTTCAACGAGTGGCAATATCTGTTCGATGGCAGACCATTGGGCAGCCGAGTTGGCGTTGTAAAATCCCCCGCCGGACATGCCGGTGGTGGTTGCGTGGGAAACAGGTTGCGCGAAAGGGTGATCGGGTTTTGGGGGCGGTTCCATGTGTTCCCTTTCTGCGCCTTTTGTGCGGAAAATCTACCTGGCCAATTCCTTCATGGCGTCCGTCAGACCTTCGACGGTCATGGGAAACATGCGGCCTTCCATGAGTTCGTTCAACATCTGGATGGAATGCGTGTAGTGCCAGTGTTCCTGCCGAACCGGGTTCAGCCAGACCGCGCTCTTGTAAAGCCCGGTGATCCGCTGCATCCAGTCGGCTCCGGCTTCCTCGTTCCAGTGCTCAACCGAGCCACCGGGATAGGCAATCTCGTAGGGGCTCATGGACGCATCGCCGACAAAGATGATCTTGTAGTCGGCTGGGTACTTGTGCAGCACGTCCATCGTCGGCATGCGCTCTGTGTGGCGGCGGCGGTTTTCCTTCCAGACATACTCGTAAAGGCAGTTGTGGAAGTAGAAGTGTTCCATCACCTTGAATTCGGAACGTGCGGCTGAAAACAGCTCCTCACAGACCCGGATATGATCGTCCATCGACCCGCCGATATCGAAAAACAACAACACCTTGACCGCGTTGTGGCGTTCCGGCCGCATCTTGATGTCCAGAAGGCCCTTGTGGGCTGTTGCGCGGATGGTGTCGTCGAGGTCCAGTTCTTCAGCAGCACCCGTTCGTGCGAAGTTGCGCAGTCGCTTCAGGGCAACCTGGATGTTGCGGGTGCCTAGCAACTGGGTGTCGTCGAGATCCTTGAATTCGCGCTTGTCCCAGACCTTGACCGCACGACGGTGCCGGCTTTCGTGCTGGCCGATGCGTACACCTTCCGGATTGTAGCCATAGGCACCGAACGGCGACGTGCCGGCTGTCCCGATCCATTTGTTGCCACCCTGGTGGCGCTTTTGCTGCTCCTTGAGGCGTTCGCGCAGGGTCTCCATCAGCTTTTCAAAGCCGCCGAGTGCCTCGATCTGGGCCTTTTCCTCTTCACTGAGGTGCTTTTCCGCCAGGCGGCGCAGCCATTCCTCCGGTATTTCGGTGGTGGCAACCTCGCTCATGAGGTCGAGCCCCTTGAAGACGTGGCCGAAGACGCGGTCGAACTTGTCCAGGTTGCTCTCGTCCTTCACCAGCGTGAGCCGGGCGAGATAGTAGAAATCCTCGACGCTCTTTTCCGCCAGATCCTTATCCAACGCTTCCATCAGCGTCAGATATTCGCGGAGCGAGACCGGGATGCCGGCCGATTTCAGTTCGGTGAAGAAGGTAATGAACATGTGCGAAAGGTAAGTTCCCGGCAGTTGCCTGTCGAGGGGTCAAAAAGGTCGCTTCGACAGGAGTTTACGAAGCAGCTTGCCACTTTTGCGAAAGGGCGCCGTCATCTTCCAGGAAGACGAGGCGAGGATTGCGTCGTAACGGCGTTTCTGCAGGTCGAGTTCGGCCTGCAATTCTCGGATCTTCCCCTGCTGGGCGGAAACCGTTTGCGTCTGCCGGGCCGCGTTGTCCGCATGCTGCCGGCTTTCGGACCTGAGGTGGCTGATCAGCATTTCATTGCAGCTGGTCTGGAAATCCTGCCTTTCCGCCGGATCGGCAAACCTTTGCATCAGCGCCATCATTTCACCCTGCCTCTCGGCAAGCGACATGTCCTGACGGTGCACGGCGGAAGGCTTGATGCATTGAACCGTGGGCCGTGTTGCAAAGGTGAAGTCCGGGCGTGCCAGAAACTTCCGCCACATGAAGAGGTCGGTCCAGAAGTCAGGTGGTGCCGGGCTCCAGCCAACATCCAGAGACTGATAGGCCTCAAGGGAATAGCCAACCGTCGACGGGCCGAAGAAGTTCCAACGCGTCTCCAGCATCTTGCGGCGCGTGTCCGCGTCCGACAGATCTCCGATATGAACCTTGAACGCCCCGTCAGGCAGAATTTCAGCCTGAAGCAGATTACCGAAGTCGCAGGTTTGCAGTAGGCGGCCCAGTTCCGACAGATGTTCGGGAAACCAGATGTCGTCATCGCCGATCTGGGCAACAAATTTGCCGTTTGCTTGCTTGAGAGCCGTGTCCCGATGAGCTTCGCCGTGCCGTTCTCCCTTGGGGAAGGAAAAAACACGGATCCTCTCGTCACGCCCGGCCAGCTTCTCCGCTTCCTGCACGGTCTCTTGGGGGGCGCCGTCACATACGATGAACAGTTCGAAATCTTGCAGGGACTGGCCCAGAACACTCTCGACGGCGAATGGCAGAAGCGCGGGAGGTCTGTTGACCGGCAGCAGGACGGTGAAGCGCGGATGGGTCACGGCAATCCTGCGAGCGCTCTGAGTTCGGCAATGCGCCTGACGATCAATGCGCCTTCTGCAGCCGAGGACTTTGGAGCAGCCCCCCCTTCCAGATGCGCGACGAATGCTTCCAGTTCGGCCAGAAGAGGCATCTTCGTGCCAACCTCGATTTGCTGAGGCTTCTGGCCTTGATCTCTCGGGGCAAGGAGAATGCGATCGTCATAGGATGAGGCCAGTTGGGCCACCGCCTTGCTGCCGATCACGACGGCGGAGCGTTTTGGGGCCGGATGGAGGGAAGAGATCTCCATGGTGACGGTGAGCGGTTCGCCATCGTTTTGAAGACGGGCAATCAGGTCCTCACCACCCAGGCCCGGGATCTGGGCGATCGCCGAATGTGCCTTGGGCAATGTTCCCAGGATTTCGAGTGCGATCGAAAGATCATGCGGCATCAGGATCCAGAGGCTGTCGACATCCTTGTGAGGATTGCCCCAGCCGAGCCGATAAGTGCGCACCGCTTCGATCTGGCCCAGGGCGCCGGATTTTGCCAGTTCCGCAAGTTTCAAAATGCCGGGATGATAGCGCCACTTGTCCATGACGAAGAGACGTTCGTGCAGCGTATCGGCAAGTCTTTGCGCCGCCTGTGCGTCGTTGGTGACCGGTTTCTCGCAGAAGATCGGCCGGTTCCGCGGTGCAAGTGCGTCGATGCAGGCCGCGTGAAGCACTGTTGGTGGCGCAACGACATATCCCGCGCAGTCAGGAAGCTTGGCAGCGCTATCGCACACCGAAACGGCTCCGGCCTCCCGGGCTGCGCGCTGGCTGTCCGAACCGGGCACCGCCACGTGCACGTTTACACCCAAGCTGCGCAGATCGCGAAAGATGAGCTTTCCCCACCGGCCAAAGCCAACCAGACCGATATCAGTCATGGCTGTGTCCAACAGCCGGCGATGTGAAATTGCAGGTGACTGCGTAATCAGGCATTGGCGTCCGCATAGAATTTATCAAGCATCTGCGCATAGTTGTCGGCTGTTCTGTCTCTATCGGAAAGGACAGGGTCCTTCGTTGGCCAAGACAGGTTCAGTTCCGGACAATCGAACTTGCAGCCCAATTCGTCCGTCGGGTCAAAGTAGGTGGAAACGGAATAAAGATGCGTCGCGGCTTGCGGAAAATAAAATCCGTGGCAAACACCCGGCGGAATTGAAACAGCTCGTCTGTTTTCCGTTGAAAGATCGAGAAACTGCGATGTTCCAATGGTCGGGCTGTCGCGGCGTATGTCATGCAGACCAAGCAGCATCTTTCCGGACAGGACCATCAGATAATCGTAGTGATCCTTGTGCACGTGAACACCGCGCAATGTGTCTTCTTTCGAGGTGACGATGTTCCACTGGATCGACTTGAAACCGGTGAGCCAGGTCTCCCGGTAGATTTCGGTGAAACTGCCGCGATCATCGATGTGCGAGACCAGGTCATGGACAATCACGCCTTCAATTGACGTTTCTTCGGTTTTCATCGAATTGCCAGACCCCAACGACCGTTTTTCTCGCGCAAGCTTCGCGGCCCATCCGGACCCAGGGACAGACTAACAGGTTTCACGACGATGTGGAGGCCGGCATCGGAACAGCGTTTGAGGGAAGGGGGCTTTCCCAAGTCCTCAAAAACTGATCTTGGCGCCCAGGCGAACCGATGCGGATAGTGTGTCGGCGCTGTCGTAACCGCCTTCTATTCCGGCGAGAAATTTCGTGCCGTCATTGACCTGCCACACGGCATCGGCTGCCGCAAAACCGCGGAGCACCGCATCGTCGTCGTCGACGGACAGGTTCAAGGCAGCTCCCTGCAGGGTGCCGTCGACACTGTCGTTTAGCGTGAAGATGCCGTCGATACCCGCATTCGCACTGAGATAGAGCGTGCCGCCATTCTGGACGATGGGGGCATGATCGTAGGTCGCCTGCGCGCGCAGTTCCAGAACGTGCAGCGACCGGCCGGAAACCGAAAGGCCGGTTGCGCTTTCATCGGCGTCGCCCGTTTGCCAGAGACCCGAGTAGCGCACACGAGCGCTGGGTGTCAGCGTACCCTCACTCAGGGCGAAGGCATGGCCGAGGCGTGCAGAGGGCGTGACGTAGACATAGTCGTAGTCGATGGAAAGGTCCTGCAGGCCACCGACAACCATGTTGTTGAGGACGGTGACCTCTTCATCGCTCTTCAGGTAGCCGCCGAGAAGGCTGAATTGAGCAAAGGTCGCCTGCCAGGAGTGGCTGAGATAGCCACCGGCGTGGATGCTGTAGCTGGAGGCCGAGTGAATGTCGCCGTCGCTGGTCGTCCTGCCGATGGTGAAACCACCGGCAATACCGGCGGCAAGCCCTTCGGCGAATGTCTTCTCAGCCCCGGCAGTGATGCCGCCGAATGTATGGTCGAACCCGTCGCTGCCTTGCCTGGAAAAAACACCGCCAAGAGGCGTGACCCAAAGCGCGGTGGCGTTTTGCTCTTCTGGAGCCGGACCGTTGGTTGCGACGAAAGACGTGCCGCCCAGTCGATTGAGGTCCATCTGCTGTTCAAGGCTGCCGGTGACAGCGCGCGTCATGGTGTTGAAGGTCTGGGCAACCGTGTCCAGCCGGAAGTCGTCCGGATTGAGGATGGTGATCGTGTTGCCGTTGGTCGCTGAAGTGAGGCCTGCCGTCGTCAGCGTTCCCGGGATGCTGCTGAAGGTCAGGATCGCCGTTCGCCCGGTCGCGTAGTTCAGGGTTGCTGTGGTCGGATCGGTAAAGGTCAGAACACCCTGAAGTATGGTGCCATTGTTCAGGGTAACGGTTGCATCAGAACCATCGACATAGATCGAGGACCCGTTGCTGCTGTAGATCTCGCCGGAGTTGGTGATCGTGACATTGTCGCCGTCAACGGCAATGCCATGTCCGACATCGTCATGATCTCCGGAAATCGTGCCAGTGTTACGTAGCGTGCCGCTGTTGGAGATGGTGACGTCATCGCCACTGGATTCGATCGGGTTGGCGTCTTCTCCCGAAACGGTGATGGTGCCCGAGTTGGTGATCGCGGCGCGGTCACCGTCATTGTCGATGCCGTCTGCCAGCGTACCGGACATGGTCATCACACCGGTATTGATCAGGATGACATCGTCGCCGTCGCTGTCAAAGCCGTCCGCGTCCTCTCCAGTCGTTGTAATCGTTCCGGTGTTGGTTATCTTCGCGTCGTCTTCATCGGTGTCGATGGCATAGGCGTCGTCACCTGTCGTGGTGATCGTGCCTGAGTTGAAAACTGTCGGTCGGATTCCCACGGCATTGATGCCATAGGCGCCTTCACCGGTTGTGGAAATCGTGCCGGAGTTGGTGATTTCCGCGTCCGTACCCCCTGACCGAATTCCGTCCGAGTCCTTGCCAGAGGTAGTAATGGTACCCGAATTGGAAACCGTTGGGTTGTTGGAAGTCGCATTGATGCCATCGGCATCTTCCCCGGTGGTGAGAATCGTTCCGAAGTTGGTGATCTTTGTGTTCGCGCCAAGGGACAAAATGGCGTCGGATTCCTCTCCCGAAGTGGTGATCGTGCCCGAGTTGGTGACCGTGAAATCGTCTCCGTCTCCAGCAATGCCAAAGGCGCGGCTGCCCGTGGTAGTAATGGTTCCGTTGTTGTGAACGGTGGCATTGTCCTCATCGGACCCGATACCGGCGAAATTCGGTATCCCTGTTGTTGTCTTGGTGACTGTAATGGTGCCGTTGTTGGTTGCTGTCTGGTCGTCGTTGTCCAGAACCAGGCCATCCTGATCGGTAACCTCGATGGTGCCGCCGCTCTCGACTGTTCCGGTATCGCCAACGTCCGTCAGCGTCTGTGTTGTGGTGACCGTGGTGCCTGAGCCGATGGTAATGTCACCGGCAAGGCCTTTTTCCGGACCAAGCAAAACCAGGGCGCAACTGCAAAGCAGAAAAGCCTTGAGTTGGCGGCGATGCTGAAGGGCGGATTTCGTCTGGATTGGCAACGGCCTGTCGCTACACAAGTTAACGTCTCACCTGGCTATTATTGTTGTATTCCGAGGAAGACGCCACTGCTCGTCCGCAGAAACCTTAACGAATGAAACGTTTATGTGTCATCGGTAGAAATAGCAATCGGTTTGGTTGCTTTGTGCGCAGAACCATGCCGTGTATTATTTGAAATCTAAACTTTAAGACTTGTCGGCCGGGTCTTCTTTTTTGGCAAACGAGACAAGCTCACCCATGAAGTCCGAGATGGTCGGTCCAGTGCCGGCCACGAACGGTGCCGGCCTGCAGACTGCAATTGCTGCAATGCCGATGCGGGCCGTGAGCAGTCCATTGACCACGCCTTCGCCCAGGCGGGCGGAAAGTCGAGCCGCCAGACCGTGACCCAGCACCTGCGAGGCAAGGCTGTCGCCTGCTGCCATGCCGCCGGTCACTGCCAGGTGTGCCATGACGTGTTTTGCGAGGCGCAGAAAGCCAAGTGTGCCGGGTCTCCCGCCGTAAAGGGCGGACAGGCGCCGGATCGTGCGCAGGTTCTCGAAAAGGACCGCCAGCAGATCGACCAGTGCCCGTGGGCTGACGGCCGTGACGATGGAAACGCGCTTTGCACTGTTCATCACGATGCGCCGGGCTTCCAGGTCGAGCGGGCTGAGCAGATCGCGTTCGGCCAGTTTCACCAGATCCCGGCCGTCGATGACTTCCCGCATATGCCCTGCCAGCGCCTTGCGGCCCTGGGCCGTTTCGGGACGGTCCTTGTAGAGTGTGAGCAGTTCCTTCAGGCCGACTGATGCCGCCTTCGCGTCATCTGCTTCGGCGGCGCTCTGCAGCCGGTCTCGCAGGTGGTCTATTCGGCCAAGGCGCATGAGGCCCGCGATCTCGCGAATGACCAGGCCGAGCAGGCCAAGGGCCGCCAGAACGGCAAGAGCCACACCCAGCCATCCCAGCCAGTCGGTCCGGGCAAAGAGATCCCGTATCAGGCTGTCGACCGCAAGGCCGACAGCCAGCGAAACGAGGCCGGACAGGCCGATCATCAGCCACTTGCCGAACCGAAATCCGGATCTGGGAGTGCTGGCAGCGCGGGGAAGGCGAGGTTCTTCGTCGTCAATGAAGGCCTGGGTGACCAGGGCTTCGCCGGCCGAGGGCATCCTTGTTTCGTCATCGGTCATCCGCACCTTGGAATCATCGAGACGGAAGGCGGTCGGTTTGCGATTGGACGGGGGCTGGGAACCGGTCATGCCAGGCGATCTCCGATCAGGAATTCCAGGGCGCGGTCAAGCCGGATATGCGGCAGAGACAAAGTCAGGCCTTCGGCGGTCTTGTCGAGTTCCGGCGGCCGGAACCTCAGGAACTGAAGGTCTGCCTGAGCGGTTTGAAAGCTTGCTCGAAGTGCTTCAGAAACTGAGTCAGCTTGTCCAAAAAGTGATTCAGGGTCGTCCGGCAAGTCACCGGGAAACATGGCGATTTCGGTTTTTCCGTCGTAGGTGTCACCGTTCAGCCGTTCGCCCGGCAACGGTGTTCCAAGGATCGCAGGCAGAGCTTCGCCGCGATGTTTGACCGTTGCCTCACGCGTCGCACGGACCGCAGCCATGGCCAGCACTTCGACCTCCGCACCCTTGAATGTTGCCTTCTCTTCTGCTCGGGCAACCAGTCTCTTCAGGATCAGCTCCAGTCGGTCGTGATCCGATCTGTGCAGGTGGTCTGCCTTGGTCGCCGCGAACAGGATGCGGTCGATCCGGCGCGACAGGATGGAGGACAGCCAGCTGCGTTTGCCCGGACGGAAAGCTCCGAGAACTTCGGTGAGGGCGGTTTCCAGATCGGCAATCGCGTGCGGCCCTGCGTTCAGGGCATGAAGGACATCGACCAGCACGATCTGGCGGTCGAGGCGCGCGAAGTGATTGCGGAAGAACGGACGCACAACGTGGGTCTTGTAGGCCTCGTATCGCCGCTCCATCATCGCCCGCAATGTGCCTGTCCTTGCCGGGGCGGCGTCTGCCGGAATGTTCAGCGGCGCGAAGGTCAGTGCCGGGGAGCCGTCGAGATCCCCGGGCATCAGGAAGCGTCCCGGGGGAAGCATGGACAGGGCGTGGGCGTCGGCTCTGCAGGCAGCCAGATAGGTTTTGAACTTTGCCGCCAGCTCTTGTGCCGCCGGTTCGCTTTCCTCCGCGTTCGCATCCGTGGCGGCCAGGGTTTTCAGAAACGGCGCGGCGATGTCCGCCCGGTTTTCCGCCCGGGCGCGCCGCATTGCCTCGGCGGAAAAGGTGGCATAGTCCTTGCCGAGAAGCGGCAGATCCAGCAACCACTCGCCGGGATAGTCGATCAGGTCGAGATGAAGGCGGCCGGGACCAAGCTTGCGGTGGAAGTAGGAGGCGCTCTCATAGTCGATGGTCAGGCGCAGCTCGGAGACCTGACGGGTCGATTCCGGCCAGATACGCTCACTCACCAGGGCACGCACGTGCGCTTCATAGTCGAAGCGCGGCACGGCGTCGTCAGGTTGCGGCTGTAGCCTCGCACCGGTCATTCTGTGCCCGGAAGCGGCGCTGAAGAGCGGCAGGCGGCCACCATGAACGAGGTTGTGCACCAGCGCGGTCAGAAAGACGGTCTTGCCTGCGCGCGCAAGTCCGGTCACGCCCAGCCGGACGCTCGGCACTGCCAGATCGGTTGCCGCATCGGCAAGATTGGCCAGTGTCAGCCGGGTTTCTTCTGCAAGTGTCGTCAATGGGTTCACAAGGGCCTCCAGCGCGTTCATGTAGGCGCAGGCGGGAACAAGTACAATCCGGGACTCGGCTGATGCTCTAGTCGAGGTCTTCCTTCAGGTCCCGTGGTTTGACGAAACGTTCCAGATGGCCGGTCTTCGGCTGCAGCTCCGACCAGTCGGCAATGTCGAAATCGATCACGGCAAGAGCGCCAGTCGGAAACTTTTCCTGAATATCAGCAATCGCGTCGCTGGATGCCGTGCCGCTGAGGCTCAACGCCGTATCCTCGGTAGCCGGATTATGGCCAATGACCATGAGGTTCTGGGCCCGGCCACCATAGCGGCGGATCAGCCCGACATAGTCGTCTTCGCTTTGCTGGTAGAGGTCGGACACCAGGTGGATCTGTGTTTCCTGTGTGAGGGTCGGCAGAAGGCGGGCCAGGGTTTCCCGGGTCCTCTGTGCAGTAGAGCACAGGATCTGGTTGGGCTGCAGGCCCTGTTCCTTCATGTAACGGGCCATCTTGACGGAGGCGGCCTTGCCGCGGCTGTTCAGAGGCCGGTCGATGTCGGCCAGGTTCGCGTCGCCCCAGTCTGATTTAGCGTGTCTGAACAAAAGGAGCCGCATTGTCTTTCCTGGTTCCTTGAAAGTGGAAAGTGTGCCGGCGGGTCAAAAGCCGGACTTCCGGTCAGTTCTGGTTGGCAAGCGCCATGGTGAAGGCGGTTACTGCCGGTCCGATCTCCACTTCCTGAGTCGGCAGCGTGTAGGACAGCCACAATGTATAGTCCGATGTGGCACCGGAAAAGTACCACATCGTTTCGCACAGGCTTGTCGGCGTCCAGTTGCGGGTCCGGAACGAGATGCCGGAGGCGGCAGCGCCCGTCAGCTTGATCGGTTCGAATCCGGCTGCCTTGTAATTGCGGGAAAATGTCAGCGCTTCGCGGCGGCCAGTGCCCTGCAGGTGCTTGCGCAGGACAGCGGTAATGCCGTCGCGGCCGGTGTAGATGCATCCCGCCTGGCTGACGGCATCACCCTCCATCACCTTGATGCGGTAGTAATCGCCGATCATGTCGGGGCAGCGCAGGCCGGTGAAATGGCGCAATCCGCCGACATCGCTTTGCCAGCCTGCGTCCTTTTCGGGAGGCACTTGTGCAAGAACAGGCCCGCTCGCTGCCATCGGCAGCGTGAGCATCGCCAGCACCAGAAGAGCGGTGGCCTGTTTCACCAAGTCAGTCTCCTTGTCACCCCGACCCGAAGATCGCGTTTTGCCCGGTCCGCCGCCCGGGCGCTCAGCCTCGACCAGCTTTCACGTTGAGGCAGGCCCGGGTCTTCAGGACCGTTCCCGCCGCGCCATGAATGCCAGGCGTTCGAACAGGTGCACGTCCTGTTCGTTCTTCAACAGCGCGCCATGCAGCGGCGGTATCAGTTTGGAGCTATCTTGTTGACGAAGGGTTTCAGGATCGATGTCTTCGTTCAGCAGCAGCTTGATCCAGTCGATCAGCTCCGAGGTCGAGGGCTTCTTCTTCAGTCCGGGGACGTCGCGTACGTCATAGAAGAGGCGCAGCGCCTCCGACAGGAGCTGTTGCTTGATGCCGGGAAAATGCACTTCAACGATTTCCGCCATGGTATCGGCATCGGGGAACTTGATGAAATGGAAGAAGCACCGGCGCAGGAAGGCGTCGGGCAGGTCCTTCTCGTTGTTTGATGTGATGATGACCACCGGGCGCTGCTTTGCACGGACGGTTTCACCGGTCTCGTAGACGTGGAACTCCATGCGGTCGAGTTCCAGGAGAAGATCGTTCGGAAACTCGATATCGGCCTTGTCGACTTCGTCAATCAGCAGAACCGGCCGTTCTTCAGCGTCGAATGCTTCCCAGAGCTTGCCCTTGCGGATGTAGTTGTTGATGTCCTTGACGCGCTCGTCACCGAGCTGGCTGTCGCGCAAGCGCGAAACGGCGTCATATTCATACAGGCCCTGCTGAGCCTTGGTGGTGGATTTGACATGCCATTCGATCAGCGGGGCTTTCAGGGCGACCGCAACCTGTTCGGCGAGCACGGTCTTGCCGGTGCCGGGTTCACCCTTGATCAGCAACGGCCTCTCCAGGGCGACTGCGGCGTTGACCGCGACCCTCAGGTCTTCCGTGGCAATATAGCTTTCAGTTCCTTCAAAGCGCATTTGGCCGTCCGTTTTTCCTAGGTTGGCCGCAAGGTGGCAGGCCGCGCGCGGCTGTGCAAGCCCGTAAAAGGCAGGAGTGCCGGCGCACGGCAATTTTGAACATCTGCCACCGGCTAGAGCGGAAGTTTTTGCCTGTCGGGTCGTGACCTGCCGGGTTCTTTTTTCCGCTTCTGGAAAAGGAAAATTCCCTAAGCTTATGAAAAAAAACGATAAATTATGTCCTTGTCAAACTGGCACGGCCTTTGCGGAGGAAGGCCGATTATGGGCGTAAGCCCGCGTCGCAGTGCCCGATCTATAAAGAGGACCGCAAATGGGTATTTATGGGGCTATCAACTCGGCTGTCTCCGGACTGGCTGCGCAGGCTACGGCTCTGGAGAATATTTCCGGTAACGTCGCAAACTCGCAGACGACCGGTTACAAACGGCTCGACACGACCTTTTCGGATCTGGTTTCCGGGGGTGGGGCCAAGCAGGCCCAGCAGGTTTCCGGAACCACCTTCGCCACATCCCGCGCCACCAACACCGTGCAGGGTGATATCACGTCGGTCGACGTCGATACCTACATGGCCATCAACGGCGCTGGCTATTTCGTCGTGACCAAGGCGTCCGACGTGGTCGATGGCTCGACCACCTTCGCAGATGAGACCTACTACACCCGCGCCGGTGACTTCGAGCGCGACAAGGAAGGTTATCTGATCAACAGCTCCGGCTATTACCTGCAGGGCTTCCCGCTGGACCCGAACACCGGAAATGCGATCGGCGACAACCCAGCCGTAATCCAGATCGAGAACCAGCCGCTGGCAGCATCCGCAACCACGACTGTGGACTACCAGGCCAACCTTCCACGGGTTCCCGCGACTACCGACTATGATGGCACGGATGAAACCACCGCCCTCCTGAACGCTTCGGTCGGTGCCGGTAACGTTGCCGTTGCAGATGAAACCGACTTCCTGAACAGCTCCATTTCCGGCGGATCCACAACGATCTATAATCAGAACGGTACGGCGATGAACGTCGAAATCCGTTATGCCAAGACCGCGAACTACGATGCTGGCCCGCCCATCGTTGAGGACGCCTGGTCGATGTATATCGGTACTGGCGGCGATGCGACCGATGCCTGGTATGATGTTGGTACCGTCCAATTCGACGATACCGGCGAGATGACGACCCTGACCGCCGGTGCCATGGCCGGTTCCGCAGTGAACGGTACGGGCGACGGCTTTACAATCTCCTCGCTGACCATCGGCGGCACAACGGCAACGGACGTCGAGTTCTCCTTTGCCGACGGCTCCCTGACCCAGTATTCCGACAAGGACGGCAGGGCCAGCTCCGTGTCGCTGGATCCGGATGGCTATCCTGCAGGTGAGCTGATCGGGGTGGCTGTAGACGCTTCCGGCCGAGTCATTGCCAGCTATTCCAACAACCAGCAGCGTCCCGTTTACCAGATCCCGCTTGCGACGTTCGAGGCCGAGCAGGACCTGCAGCGCGTTGACGGTGCCGCGTTTGCGGCAACAGCCGGATCGGGAGACGCGGATCTTTCCGGAGGCGGGCAGATCCTGGCCAAGAAGCTGGAACTCTCCAACGCCGATATCGCGGACGAGTTTTCCAAACTGATCATCACCCAACAGGCCTATTCGGCAAACTCGAGGATCGTCACCTCAGCAGACGAAATGCTCGACGATGCCCTGAATATGGTCCGGTAACACCGCCTAGGCCGGCGGGGCACTGACCCGCCGGCCACCTGGCCTGGTCGCGTATAAGGAAGGAGAAGCCGCCATGGGTCTTACAAGTGCCCTGAATACCGCGGTTTTCGGAATCACCTACAATCAGCGTCAGCTGGACGTCACCGCGTCCAACATTGCGAACGCGGATACGGCCGGCTATTCGAAAAAAATAATTTCGGCGAATGTCTACTTCGACGGCAACGGCAACGTCGCCGGAATGAATGCGACGGAAGTGCGCCGGATTGTCAACGAGCAGATCCAGTCCGACTATTTCAACTCTCTCGCCGACACCAGCTACTCCCGGCAGATTGCGGATTTTACCGACCGTCTGGACGATATCTTCGGCACGATCGACGACAAGAGTTCGTTGTCGTCCCTTGCAGGCAATCTTTCTGCAGCACTTGCCGGCCTGGTAAACGATCCGGGCAACTATGCCGTTCAAAAGGACGTGGTTTCGGCCGCAGAAGCTTTTGCGCGCGAAATCAACTCATCCTATGAGCAGATCGCGGACCTGCGCCAGGAAGCGGACAACGCACTGGCTTCCCAGACAGATAGCGTGAATGGCCTGCTCTCAAGCATCGAAGACATCGACGAGGCGATCCAGAACGCGACCCAGTCCGGTGTTTCGACCGCCGACATGGAAGACGAGCGCGACCGGCTGATTGAGCAGTTGTCCGGTTATATCGATATCGACGTCACCAAGAACGACAACAATTCAATTTCCATCCGCACCGCCAGCGGCGACCAGCTTTACGCAGACGGCCAGGCATCGACGCTGACCTTCGATGCCACGCATCTGCTGCAGCCGGGCCAGGCAGGCAACTCGGTGATGGTGAGAACGCCAGGCGGCACCCAGTTCGATCTCATCGCGTCGTCGAAATCTGGTTCGATGCAGGCAACTGCTGAACTGCGCGATGATATCCTAGTCGAGGCGCAGACACAGCTCGACACGATTGCTGCCGAACTGTCACTTGCCTTTTCCAATGTGAATGTTGAAAGCACAGCTGCGACCGTCGGTCTGGACAGCGGTTTCGATCTCGATGTGTCCGCGCTTCAGCCGGGCAACACGATCACGCTGGATTACACCGACAGCAGCGGCAATCCGCAAACAGTCACCCTCGTGGCCGTGGACGATCCCGCCCTGCTGCCGCTGGACAACTCCGCTACAGCAAATCCGGGCGACACGGTCTTCGGTATCGACATTTCCAGCGGTGTACCGGCAACCTATATCACCAACATCACCGCAGCACTTGCCGGCACCGGTCTTCTTGTCAGCAACGACGGGTCGGACAACCTTCGGGTTCTCGGCGACAACACGGCGCCGACCAGCGTTGAAAGCCTGAGTGCGAATGTCACCGTGACGGCGAATTCCGATCAGGGGCTGGGACTTGCCATCTTCGTTGACCAGAGGGCTGGGACGGACCTCTTCACCGATGCGCTTGAAGGCAGTGGCCAGCGGCTCGGCTATGCCTCCGGAATCAGCGTTAATCCGGATCTTCTGGCCGATAGTGCGCTACTGGTGAACTATCAGACCACGCCGACACCGAATACGACCAACGATCCTGCGCGTGCGCAGTTCCTGTCGGATGCTCTCAGCGTCGGCACGAAACACTATGACCCGGGCTCGGGTATCGGCAGCGCGTCGACACCGTTCCAGGGAACGCTGCTGGGCTTTGTCAACCAGACTGTCGCGTTTCAGGGCAACCAGGCGGAAGACGCAGCCACATATGCGGATTCCAAGGAAGCGCTGACCATGAACCTCGCCATTCGTTACGAGCAGAGCTACTCGGTCGATCTCGACGCCGAACTGGCCTTCATGGTTCAGCTGGAAAACGCCTATGCGGCCAATGCCCGCGTCATGCAGACCATCAAGGATCTCTTCGAAGAGCTCCTGAACATCGTTTAAGGTTGGGTGCGTTATGGCAGTTTCGAATATCACCACCTCCCGGACTTACCTGACCCGCCAGCTCGGCGAGCTCAACGATCTGCTGGCAAGCAAGACAACCCAGCTCGCCAGAGGCAAGGTCGGTACCACATACGGCGAAGTAGGCGACCGCCGGCTTCTGGACATTCAGCTGACCCAGAAAGTCAGCATGATCGAGAGCTACCAGGACACCATCACCATCGCCAACTTGCACCTGCAGACCTCGACCATGTCGCTGGAACGTCTGGAGGATATCCGGCAGGATGCGAAATCCGCGCTCGATACCAACGATTTCGTGCTGCAGGACGACGGGCAGACGCAGACCCAGTCCCGCGCCAAACTGCTGTTGAACGAAGCGCTCAACATCCTGAACACGGAAGTCGCCGGATTTTACGTCTTTGGCGGCACGGATGCCGTTCAGGACCCGGTTGCAAAGATCGATGCCATTCTGGAAGGGGCGAACGGCCGGGACGGGCTGAAAACCGTCATGAGCGAGTATTCCCAGGCAAATCTGGGTGCCGGCAACAATGGCCGCACATCGACCTCCGCGCTGACAACCAACTACGCCGGCCCCGTGCCAACGGATTCCACCTTCACCATTGCCGAAGATGGAGCACATGATTTCGGTTTCGACATCGCATCGGTTGCCTCGACCCTGACAAACGTCGCGATCACCGGGCCTTCGGGCACTGATCCGGACAGCTTCGACGTTCAGTTCACCGGTCAGCCGGAACTTGGCGAGACCATCACGGTGGAATTCTCCCTACCGCCTGATCACAGCGAGACGATCTCCATCGAGCTGACGGCAGCAAACAGCACGGCTGAAGACGGAACCTTCGCGATCGGCGCCGATCTTGAGGAAACGGCGCAGAACCTGCGCGATGCCCTGGAAGCGGAGATCGAGCACCAGGCTCAGACAACCCTTCGCGCCGTGTCGGACGAATGGGCGGCAGAAGAGTTCTTCAGGACGTTCGGCGGGGAAGAGCCGCAGCGGGTCGACGGACCTCCCTTCGACAGCGCAACCGCGCTGATCGGTGGCGGCTCGACGACTGTCGCCTGGTATACGGGCCGCAACACGGCCACCGACGATCCGCGCACGGACAAGAACGCGGTGATCGACAGCAATCTCACGGTCAGCTACGGCGTTCGGGCCAATGAAACACCGCTGCAGGAACTGGTCCAGTCGCTTGCGGCTTTCATTGCCGCGGATTTTTCGGGCGGCTCGACTATCGACGAAGAGTATTACAATACCCTGTCGACCAACCTGCGCACGACCTTGCAGCCGCCAGGTGTCGATCAGTCCGGGATCACCGATATTGCCACGGACATTGCCATCACGCATCGGACAGTGTCGCTGACCGATGACCGGCACGTGCAAATGAAGAGCAGCTACGAAGGCACGATCGCGGATATCGAGGGTATCGACCAGGATCAGGTCGCCGCCGAGATCCTGCAATTGCAGACCAATATCGAGGTTTCCTACAGGGCCTCGTCGATCGTGTTCAATCTGACCCTGTCCGATTACCTCTAGGATCGCACGGAACTTCCGGCTTTTCTCCGGGCGGTCTTCGCTCACTGCTGCCTGGACTGCCGGTCAAGGCCGGGAAAGGCCTTGAAATATTCCCCCTTTGGGGAAACACTCTCCTGGTTGCCTTTCTTCCCGACGGATATCTTCTGGTGTCCAGTTCCAACCGGTTTGCCGCCGGGGCCTTTGGCAACGGCGCGTTCTTTTCATTATCCCTTTTCAAAAAACAGATCGCGGCATACCGCGTAAAGATCGACACCATGGGAGGGAGAGCCGATGTGTCACGTATTTGCCGGACAGGATCCGGAACGCTATGCCAGCCAGACCCGGCGGTTGCGGCTCAACGGACAGAGCACGAGCATCCGACTGGAAAATTCCTTCTGGGCAATTCTGGATCAGATTGCCGCATCGGAAGGGGTGACGACACCACATTTCATCTCGACGCTGCATTCAGAAGTGATCGAACTGCGCGGTGAACCGAAGAATTTCACATCGCTGTTGCGTTGCGCCTGTCTGAAGTTCCTCGAGATTTCGTCGAACCAGCACGCGGCTTCGATTGCCGCTGAATGACATTTTGCGCTGCAGCGCAAGTTTTACCGCTCGCAGTATAAGCATACTACCCGGGCGATAGTTGCCACGCGCTACGCTTCCGTCATGCAAATACAAGCAGAGCGGAGTAACGCGTGGCGAAAGCAATACATTCTATGATCCGTGTTCTGGAAGAGCACAGGTCTCTTTCCTTTTATGAAAAAGCATTCGGGCTGACCGTAGCGGATCGTCTGGATTTTCCCGATTTTACCCTGATCTACCTGCGCAACAGCGACTCCGGCTTCGAGCTGGAACTGACCGTCAACAAGGGGCGGACAGAACCCTATGACCTTGGCGATGGCTATGGGCATCTTGCGTTCAGTGTCGATGACCTCGACAGCGAACACGCACGCTTCGAAGCAGCAGGTCTCAATCCAAGAAAACTGGTCGATTTCGCACCGGCGGGAGACGTCATAGCGCGCTTCTTCTTCGTTGCGGATCCCGATGGCTATCAGATCGAGGTGCTTCAGCGCGGCGGTCGATACGAATGAATTGAATTGAACGGGAGGAGAGCATGAAAACCGAAAACAGTCCGAGAGGTCTGACCAGACGACAGCTTCTGGCCCGGGCGACGGCGGCAGGCGCTGCCTTCGTCACCGGGACCGGGTTTCTGGCAGCAAGGGACGGCGCCTGGGCGACGGAGCTGACGGCACTCAAGCCGGACAGTTTCGCGACGCTGGTGCAGATGGCGCGGGACATCTACCCGCACGACCATGTCGGCGACGAATACTATGTCATTGCCGTCAAGGGATATGACACGCCCGACCACGCCGAGGATATCGAGGCCGGTATCGAGGCCCTGAACGGAGCTGCCCAGGGGAGAGGGCATGCTTCCTATCTTGCGATCGGCTGGGAGCGTGACAGGGCGGACCTGCTGCGGTCCATGGAGGACAGCCCGTTCTTTCAAAGGGTCAGGGGCGGACTGGTAACGGGTCTCTACAATCAAAAAGCAGTCTGGCCGTTGTTTGGCTACGAGGGAGCTTCCTACGAACTGGGCGGCTACATCGACCGGGGCTTCAACGACATCAACTGGCTTTGAGCCTTAGGGAGGAAACCATGGCTGCACCATTTGACCTGAATGACGACACGGTTGTTGTCGTGATCGGAACGGGCGCCGGTGGCGGTGTGCTTGCCAACGAGCTGGCGCAGAAGGGCGTAAGCGTCGTGGCTCTGGAGGCGGGCGGACGCTATCTTCCGGATGATTATGTCAACGACGAGTGGGAAAGCTTCGGACAGCTTGCCTGGGTCGACCCCAGAACCACGTCGGGCGACTGGCGGGTTGCAAAGGACTTTTCCGGCCTGCCGGCCTGGATCGTCAAGGCCGTCGGGGGGACCACCGTTCACTGGGCCGGGGCGTCGATCCGCTTCCAGCCACATGAGTGGAAGGCAAAAACGTCCTACGGCAACGTCCAGGGAGCCAATCTGCTCGATTGGCCGCTGGATGCGGAGGAAATGGACCCCTGGTACACGCTTGCCGAAACAAAGCTGGGCGTGACGCGCACAGGGGGGCGGGCCGGACTGCCGGGCAACAACAACTACCTGGTGTTCGAAAAAGGTGCCAAGGCGCTCGGCTACAAGGAAGTCCATACAGGCCGGATGGCCATCAACTCGGCCGACTACGACGAGCGTATTGCCTGCCAGCAGACCGGTTTCTGTTTTCAGGGCTGCAAATGGGGAGCGAAGTGGTCCGCCGCCTACACGGATATTCCGCGGGGCGAGGCAACCGGAAATCTGGAAGTTCGCGACAAGGCCCATGTCGCACGAATCCTGCACGACGATGCAGGCAAGGTGACCGGGGTCGAATATTTCGACAAGGACGGCAATCTGCAGCTTCAGAAAGCCCGTGTCGTCTGCGTTGCCGGCAATTCCTTCGAAAGCCCGAGGCTGTTGCTGAATTCAGCGTCTTCCATGTTCCCGGACGGTCTTGCCAACAGCTCCGGCCAGGTCGGTCGCAATTACATGCGCCATACCACAGGCTCGGTCTATGCCATTTTCGACCAGCCGGTGAAGATGTGGCGTGGAACAACGATGGCGGGGATCATTCAGGACGAAGCCCGTCACGACCCGTCCCGTGGCTTTGTTGGCGGATATGAACTTGAAACCCTGGCTCTTGGACTGCCGTTCATGGCGGCGTTCCTTGATCCGGGGTCGTGGGGCCGGGAATTCACAAGTGCGCTCGACGGTTACGAGAACATGGCGGGCATGTGGATCGTCGGTGAGGACATGCCTCAGGAAACCAACCGGGTCACGCTCAATCATGATGTGAAGGACAGCTTTGGCCTGCCGGTGGCGAATGTCCATTTCGATGATCATCCCAATGACGTCGCAATGCGCAATCATGCCTACAAGCAGGGAATGGCCATCTACGATGCCGTCGGGGCGACCCGGACCTTCCCGACGCCGCCTTACCCGTCTACCCACAATCTGGGTACCAACCGGATGTCGGAAAATCCGCGGGACGGGGTGGTCAACCGCTGGGGGCAAACCCACGACATTGCCAATCTGTTCGTGTCGGACGGGTCCCAGTTCACCACGGGTGCTGCCGAAAACCCGACCCTGACGATCGTGGCACTAGCCATCCGTCAGGCCGATCATATCGCCCGGGAAATGAGTGCCGGCAATCTGTAGTCCCGTGAGGGCCGGCTTCCGGAAGGCTGGGCTTTCAAAGCCCGGCCAACGCGGAGGTTCTGAATGGATTGCCGGGCTCGCACGGGTCCGGTGCTGAATATCTCATGGCTGCAAATCCTGCCCGCAGCTTGAGGACCCGCTGATCTCCGGTGGAGGCTTCCTCCGTTTCTGCCGGAGGAGGGCAGGTGAACGTTGCAGTCAAGAGAAAGGCCGCCGAGGTTACCCTGGCGGCCTTTCTTGATCTTCTATCGTGTTTTCCGAGGCTGTTCTTGAACCGGCCGCGCCGGGATCAGGACCTCAGACCCTCGGCAATCGAGCGATTGATGCTGATGAGGGTATCGAGCTTGTTTTCGTCGTCAGTCGTCATGACTGTCATGGTCTGCTTGAACACGAACACGCCCAGCGAGGCGATGTTGTTCTTGATGTCCTGAGGCAGTTCGCTTTCAGGACTGGTCGCGGACGTCACGAGAATTGTCCAGAGCTTGCGATTGTACACCAGGGCGTCATCTTTTTCCGCAAGCGAGGAATTTGCCCATTCATCCTTGATCAACTGAAGCCGGGCTGCGGCCTTCATCAGCAGATTCGCTTCCAGCTCCCTCGGTGACATCGCCACCTGGCTTGTTTTCTGGTAAGCCTGCGCTGCCTGTTTGTACATGACTGATCAGCGTCCCTTCGTACTCGATGAGCTTACGTGCTTCTTTCAGTGCTTTATAGAAGGCGCCGGTTAGTATGGCGTTACTAATCCTGGTGACAAAAGGGATCGTACTCGGCGCGGCTTTCACTATGTCATTGACGAGGCTGAAGTAACTCTCCTGTATCTTCTCCAAGTCAGTTGACAGATACATCAGCTGAACGGCCAGGTAGACCCGTTTGGCTGGTGTATCCGCAGTGGCCGGCGTGAGAATATCCTTTTCTCGCAGAATGGGAGCCTGGCCTTCGATAAAGAGGCGAGTGCGTTGATTGTCATTGGTGATAACGCTTTCCCCAATGATAATTCGCTCGCCCGGTTTCAGCTCGACCTTGAGCGCCATTCCGTGACCTCCACGCAGAAGTATCGCTGTGAAACGTTAACGAAATCGTTAACGATTTGCCCCCGATACCTTAATGATAACTGCCGCCGGTGTTAACCGAACAGGCTCAAGACGCTCTGATCTGCCTGGTTGGCCAGAGACAGAGCAGTCGAAGAAAGCTGCTGACGGGTTTGCAGCGCCAGCATGTTAGCACCTTCTTCGTTCATGTCCGCAATAGTTAGGTGGCCAGCGCCAACCTCCAGCGTGTTGATCAGATTTTGGGTGAAATCGGTCCGGATTTCCACAGTCGAAAGAGCCGTACCCATCGAACGGGCCGCATTGCGAAGCTCGTCGAGCGCCGCGTTGATGGCCTGAAGCGTTCGGTCGATATCCGTATCCGACTTGAATTCGGACGGCGCTGCCGTCAGCGACACGATTCCTGTCGTCGATCCGAGCGTCGTTCGGTTGAAGTCGCTGTTGCTGCTGGAAATGTCGAAAGAGACTTCGCCGATAAGGCTGATGCTGCCGCCCGAGAAGGTGGCATCCAGGCCCTTTACGTTGTTGATGAAGGTCACGAGATCGCTGACCGTGGTTTCTTCGTCGATCTCCAGAGAGGCCGGCTCGAAGCCGTTGCCGTCGGTGATCGTGATCGTGTCGCCGGCCTGGAAGCCGCCGGAGGAGACCAGCGTTGCCGTGGAACTGAGAGGAGACACCGTCATCGTGGTCGTTGTGCCGCCGGTGTCGCCACCGTCCGTCGCTGCGCCACCACCGGTGTTGTCCTTGGAAATATAGAGAGGGTTGTCGAGACCGGACGTGATGGTGATGGAGTCCGTGGCTTCGTCAAAAGTGGCGTGCACGCCGTTCAGATCGTTCAATGCGTCCACGTAGTCCTGCACCGTGGTGATGTCGGTACCGACCGTCAGGTTGGTGGTGCCGGAGGAATCCGTGATGCTGACAACGTTGCCGGTTGCCCAGTCGGCGAGGTCCGTCAGATTCGAGGACGCTTGCAGGCCTGACAGGGAAATGGAGGTGGTACCGCTGAAGAGGTTGAAGGACGAGGTGCCGGTGCCTCCGGCATCCAGGTCATCCAGATTGAGACCGTCATCGAGTGAAGTGTCAGTAAAATCTACCGGATTAACGGTCAAATTCGAGGTGCTGTCTTCGTTGAAGATAACTTCCAGCTCGTTGCCGGCACCGGCAAGAAGGTTCTTGCCCTTGTAGCTGGAGTCCCGTGCCATATCCTCGATCTGCTCGAGCAGATCGTTGTACTGGCTGGTGAACAGCTTGCGTTCGTATTCACTGGAGGTCTGCAAGGCCTGGTTCGCGATGGCCTTGGCCGATTCCACCAGTTTGGTGATCGACGTGATGCCCTTGTCCGCTGCCCGGATCGTCTGAACCGCCTGGCCCATGTTGTCCAAGAGGTTGGACAGATCACTCGCGCGGTCGTTCAGGGATTGTGCCGTGAAATAGGAGTTCGGGTTGTCGAGCGCCGTGTTGACCTTCAGGCCCGTTGCCAGGCGCGTTTGCGTGATCGACTGCAAATCCGCCGTCTGTTTCAGCGACAGGAGATTGTCCCGGACAGCACTGGAGAGAACAATATCAGGCATCAGACTTCACCGCTTTCCCTATTCAGGTCTCGCCAAAGGCAACATGCGGGTAATCCAAGTCGAGCATGCACCTTTGCCGTAAATCTAAATGGAAAGTTAATCACTGATGCACGTATTAACGTCCCGTAAATAAAAGTTACCAAAAGGTTTCTTTTAAGATGTTGATTCTCAATGATAAAAAATTTCGGGTTCAGACAGTAATTCACGGCGTAAACGAAAACGGCGGACCAGTGGCCCGCCGTTTCTGATGCTTGTCTGTGAGTCGTGCGTCCGACTGATTCTCTTTGAATTAGAAGAGGGATAGCACGGTCTGGTCCGCCTGGGAGGCGAAGGACAGAGAGGTGGAAGCAAGCTGCTGACGGGTCTGAAGGGCCAGCAGGTTTGCACCTTCCTCGTTGGTGTCGGCCAGGGTCAAAAGACCTGCACCTTCCTGCAGAGTATTGATCAAGGTCTTCGTGAAGTCTTGCCGGATCTCAACAGTCGAGAGGTTGGTACCGAATTCAGAAGCCTGGGACCGCAGGTTTGACAGACTGGTGTTCAACCGGTCTATGACGCGGTTGATGTTCGTATCCGTTGCGAACCCACTGTCTGAGATCGCTTCGATCACGATGCCATCCGTGTCCGCGGTAAAGCCGGAGCTGTTGAAGTCCGTGTTGTCACTGGTCAGCGACAGGTCGGTTTCCGACGTGATGGTGATACGACCGGAGCCGTCATCGAACTTGGCCGAGACGCCGTTGAAGTCGTTGATGAAGTTTTCCAGGTCATCAACGGTGCTGTCTGCTTCAACTTCGAAGGTGCCGAGCTCGTAGCCGTTACCGTCCGTCAGCGTCAGAGTATCGCCAACAGCGAAGGAACCGGAGTCGATCAGGGCATCCGTGGTCGAGGAGAACGCGGTTGCGTCGACGAGGGTGCCTGCAAAGCTCGTGGTCGCAGAACCGTTACCACCGATGTAGAAGTCTTCATCGGAGTAGATGGTCAGTTCGCCCGTGCCGTTGTCGAATTCTGCACGAACACCGGCAATGGCGTTGAGGCCATCAACCAGATCCTGAACGGAAGCCGTCGAGGAAACACCACCGGAGAGCACGGCCGGGTTGGTGGCAGTGTCGTTGACGAAGGACAGGCTCTGGGTCGTGGAGATCAGAGTGGAGTCCGACAGGGTGGAGGAAGTGTTCAGGGCAGAACCGCCTGCATCCTGCAGGGTGATGACGGTCTTGCCGCCCTGCAGCTGCAGGGAAGAGGTTGCACCTTCGCCTTCTGCGAGGTCGGAAAGGTTCAGACCGGTGGACAGTGCGGTGTCGGTGTAGTCGACCGCTTCAATTGTCAGCTTTGAGGTCGCATCTTCGTTGAAGATGGTGGTCAGGTCGTTGCCGTCACCTGCAAGCAGGTTCTTGCCTTTGTACGAGCTGTCCTTGGCGACGTCTTCGATCTGTTCCAGCAGGGCGTTGTACTGTGCTGCGTAGGTTTTACGCTCGTACTGGCTCTGTGTCTGCAGGGCCTGGTTGGCTTTCGCCTTCGCGGTTTCAACCAGATCCGTGATGGTCTGAATGCCTTTGTCCGCGGCTTTGATGGTCTGCAGGGACTGGCCCATATCGTCCAGCAGGGTGCTGAGATCGCCTGCGCGGGAGTTCAGTCCGGATGCCGTGAAGAAGCTGTTCGGATTGTCCAGCGCGGAGTTCACCTTCATGCCGGTTGCCAGCTTGTTCTGGACGCCCGACATCAGGTCTGCAGTGGATTGAAGTGTGAGGAGGTTTTGCCGCACGGCGGCTGACAGCGTAATGTCACGCATCGAATTATCCCTTTCCTGGGTCAAATTTCAACTGCTCTTCCTGAGCAGGTTGGGACCGATCATCGAGCGTTAACCTTAATCAATGGTTAAACGCTTGAAAAATAGGGTTATCAGGAGGTTAACGCCGTTTTGCGCCCTGTCTGAACTGTCAGGACGATTGCCTTCAAGTGCCGATGCAGGGTTCCAAAAAGTGCCAGTGTCTTTACTGCGAGGGCAGGGTGCCAGGTTACCGCGACAGGGATGCAAAGCCCGGAGTTCAGCGGGTTTTGTCCTCGTCGGGTTCTGGCGGGACAGGCAATCTCCAAAAAAATCAATGTGAGGCGTCATGGAGGCCGAAGCCGGCCTTGCATGTTTGCTCTGGCGTCGAGAGAGGGCCCGAGCAGCCATGGCAATTTGAATGAATGGGCGCAGGCTCCGAGCTGCGTTTATATCCACCTGAGCCAGAATCTTAACGATTGGGATCAGGCAAGGCTTTGAAACCGATGTTCGTGAAGAGGGGAGGATTCGGGCTGGGGGCGTGTCTTGGGAGTGAGCTTGGGGAGTGGGGCCGAATATAGATGCGCTTAAAGTTTTCCGCGGGCGCGAACGGCTGGATCGGGAAACGCGCTTGAGGATCCGGAAACAAGAAAAGCGGGCCGTGGCCCGCTTTCCAATGTCGTTCTAACCGAAATGTCTGGCTTAGAAGAGACGCAGAACGTTCTGGTCTGCCTGTGCTGCGAAGGACAGCGAGGTAGAAGCCAGGCTCTGGCGAGTCTGCAGGGCCAGCAGGTTTGCACCTTCTTCGTTGGTGTCGGCCAGCGTCAGCTTGCCAGCACCTTCTTCCAGCGTGTTGATCAGGTTCTTGGTGAAGTCCTGACGGTTTTCAACGATGGAGAGGTTGGTACCGAAGGAGGAAGCCTGCGTTCTCAGGTTCGACAGTGCAGTGTTCAACCGGTCAACTGTACGGTTGATGTCCGTATCCGTCGCAAAGCCACTGTCGGAGATCGCCGAGATGCCGATACCGGTGGAGTTTGCGGTGAAGCCGGAGCTTGCAAAGTCGTCGTTGTCACTGGTCAGCGACAAGTCGGTTTCCGAAGTGATGGTGATGCGGCCAGAGCCAGTGTCGAAGTCAGCGGAGACGCCGTTGAAGTCGTTGATGAAGTTTTCCAGATCATCAACCGTGCTGTCTTCTTCAACTTCGAAGGAGCCGAGCTCGTAGCCGTTGCCGTCCGTCAGCGTCAGAGTGTCGCCAACAGAGAAGGAACCGGAGTTGATCAGAGCATCCGTGGTCGAGGAGAACGCAGTCGCGTCGACGAGGGTGCCTGCAAAGCTCGTGGTCGCAGAACCGTTGCCACCGATGTAGAAGTCTTCATCGGAGTAGATGGTCAGTTCGCCCGTGCCGTTGTCGAATTCTGCACGAACACCGGCAATGGCGTTGAGGCCATCAACCAGATCCTGAACGGAAGCCGTCGAGGAAACACCACCGGAGAGCACGGCCGGGTTGGTGGCAGTGTCGTTGACGAAGGACAGGCTCTGGGTCGTGGAGATCAGAGTGGAGTCCGACAGGGTGGAGGAAGTGTTCAGAGCAGAACCGCCAGAATCCTGCAGGGTGATGACGGTCTTGCCGCCCTGCAGCTGCAGGGATGCGGAAGCGCCTTCGCCTTCTGCCAGGTCGGAAAGGTTCAGACCGGTGGACAGTGCGGTGTCCGTGTAGTCAACAGCTTCAATGTCGAGCTTCGAAGTGGAGTCTTCGTTGAAGATGGTTCTCAGGTCGTTGCCTTCACCTGCGAGCAGGTTCTTGCCTTTATAACCGGAGTCCTTCGCCAGATCTTCGATCTGCGTCAGCAGGTCGTTGTACTGAGCAGCAAACTGCTTGCGCTCGTACTGGCTCTGGGTCTGCAGGGCCTGGTTGGCCTTTGCTTTTGCAGATTCAACGAGCTTGGTGATGCTCGAAATACCCTGGTCGGCTGCCTTCAGGGTCTGCGTGGACTGGCCCATGTCGTCCAGAAGAGTGGACAGGTCGTTTGCACGGGAGGTCAGGCCGGAAGCCGTGAAGAAGCTGTTCGGATTGTCCAGAGCGGAGTTCACTTTTTTACCGGTCGCCAGTTTGTTCTGGACGTCCGACATGAACTGTGCGGTGGACTGAAGGGTGTTGAGGTTCGCGCGAACCGCGCTCGACAGAGTAATGTCGGCCATTTTGTGTCCTTTCTAGGAGTACAAGATACGAGGACCCTTCCTGGGTCCGAGGGACATCTATCGGCGCTTTCTTGTAAGAAGTTCTAAACAAAGATGGTTAGCGTAAATTAACCTTAACAGCCCCCTAAGCCGAGCAACTAAAATCATTGCCAGAAAAAGTTGAGTATATTGTTTTGAAAGACTAATTTTAGCTGAGTAAAGATCTTAACAAGGCGCAGCGAAAGCTTGAAGGATGCCTCTTGCCAGGTGCTCGGGCAGCACAAATTTCCCCTAAAGGCGGTCGGCTTGTCTGAAACCTGACGGATTTGTTAACTCGTGTGCGGAACGAGGCAGGTGAAGGTGTCGAAATCGAGGACGATAGACAGATGCGCCGGCAAGACGCGTTAGGCAGATTGCACGTGGGGTTTGCCAGCAAGCTTTATAGAGCAAGCGTCAGGGGGCGTGAGGAGGCTGTAAGCGATCAGTTCAAAGACCGTGTGGGGGCGAAGCTGAAGGCGTCGCTGGAGGAGGGCAGCAAACCTGCGGGAGAGGATTGAGGAAAGTCGTGCAGGCAGGGGACTGCCAAGGGCGCAGCACAGCCGGGCGCCGCTGGGAAACGGGCAGGGTATGTGGATGGCTGCGCCTGATCAGATAACGCGTTGAACCGGTTCTGCCTGGGGCTGGGTTTGCCGGGTTTCTATCGACTCGTTGTACGCCCGCAGACGAAGCAATGTCTCTGCAGGTATCTGCCGGACGACCTGACCGGTTTCGGTGTTGGTCGCGACATAGACCAGGGCGTCGTATTCCGGGTCGATGATGTTCTGTCGTTCGACCGTGGAAGAAAACCGTTCGCCAAACGAACGCTGGTCGCGCTCGTTGTTCGCACTGCGCTGTGCGTTTTGCGTCTCGGTAGAAGGTCTTACGGTCTCTTCGACCGGAAGGTCCGTCTCAACTGAAGGAGCATTGCGCTCCGGAGCCCGCGCTACCGGCGTAATCGCCGTATATGTCGGCGATGGCGGCCGGGCCAATCCCGTGTCCAACATCTTTTCCTCCGGGTGACTAACAACTTTTACCCGATCAATCTGGAAAGATAACGTAAGGGAATGAATCGTCTGTTAACGAAATGATTAGACTTTTAAGGATTGCGATCTATCCGGTTGCGCCTGTTCCTGATTCGCTCTCGCAGTCCCGTCCTGCCGTTCGGGGAAACCTCTGGGCAGGTTTCGCGAGGGGGATAAATACACGAAAAGCTCCCGGCGGGGAGCTTTTCTTCGTTTCAGGATACCCGGCGTGGTTCTTGCTAGCTATCAGCAATCATCACAGCGACTGATTGACAGCGATGCCCCGAGCGGATTGCGGTCCGGTTGGCGCAGAACCGTTTCGTCCGTAGGTGGTCGGTGCATTGGCATTCTTGGCGCCGGCGACCTTCGCGACGGTTGCAACGATGTTATTGGCAACGTCTCTTGCCGTTGAAAGCACCGCCAGGTTGATGCGCAGAACCGGCTGGAATTCGCTGTGCTGGCGACGCAGCGACTGGGTGGATGCCGGGGAAAGATTGCCCAGGGCGACCGCGTGTTCCTTCGCTGTCATCATGCCGCGGGTGTATTCGTGGATCAGCCGGGCCTTGTCGGGCTGCAGCTCGCCGGCTTCCCGGAGTTTACCGGCCCTGACCAGATCGGTTTCCATTTCGATCACGGACAGGAGGGCTTCCATGGTGCCGGACAAGGCAGAGCAAAACTGCTCGGCTTCCTGCTGGCTGGTAGGCCGCTCAAGGGAAAACGGAAAGGTGGATGCGTTGGGTTGTGCGGTCATCTTGACCCCTCCTGCAATGCGAGCAGTTCACGTTCCACGCTGTCGGCAAGGCCGATGCCGCCTGTTTGGGCGATGTTGCGTGCATATTCGTCGACCAGAAGGCTCTGCCAGGCATCCGCCCCGTGGCCTTTGCCCCAGGTGCCACCGTTTTCAAGGCCGGTGAACATGTTCTGGAGCATGGTGTTCAGGAAAACGGCCTCAAACTCTTCGGCGGCCTCGCGAACCCGCGTCTTGTTGGTCCGGTCAACGCCGCGCAGCGTGTCCAGCGGGCTTTGTTGAAAGGATGTCGGTGAAACAAGCTCGGCCATCACAGCACCTCGATATCGGCCTGGAGGGCACCTGCGGCCTTGATGGCCTGCAGGATCGAGATCATGTCGCGTGGACCGATCCCGAGAGCGTTCAAACCATCAACAAGCTGCTTCAGCGTGACGGTTTGTGGAACGATGGCGAGTTTGGAACCTTCCTCATCCACGGTGACGTCGGAACGCGGCACCACGGCGGTCTGGCCGTTTGCGAAAGGCAGCGGCTGTGAGACCTGCGGAGATTCAGCAATCGTCACGGTCAGGTTGCCCTGGGCAACGGCGACCATGGAAACCTTCACATCCTGTCCCATGACGATGATGCCGGAGTTCTCGTCGATGACGATGCGGGCTGCCAGATCCGGTTCGACGATCAGCTGCTCGATGTCCGTCAGAAGGTCGACGATGTTGCCATCATATTGCTGCGGCAGGTCGATGCGTACGGTTGCCGGATCAAGCGGTTCGGCTGTCGGCATGCCGATCAGTTCGTTGACGGAGAGCGCGATGCGCCGCGCTGTGGTCAGATCCGGATTGCGCAGGGCGAGACGAAGCGTGGTCAGCGAAGCCAGCTTGAATTCCAGTTCGCGTTCAACAAGGCCGCCGTTGGCGATCCGTCCGGCGGTGGGAACACCGCGAACAACCGACGCGGCATCCGCCTGAGCCGAAAAGCCGCCGATCGCGATCGAACCTTGGGCGATAGCGTAGACTTCACCATCGGCACCGACCAGCGGTGTGACCAGAAGCGTGCCGCCCTGAAGCGATTCTGAATCGCCGAGGGCGCTGACGTTGACGTCGATCCGGGTACCCTGTGTGGAGAAGGGCGGCAGGTTGGCAGTCACCATGACGGCCGCGACGGTGTTGGTGTTCAGGTCGATGTTGCGGGTGTTGACGCCGAGACGTTCGAGCATGGCCTGCAGGCTCTGCTGCGTGAAAGGCGAATTGTTGAGCGAGTCGCCGGTGCCATTCAGGCCGACCACGAGGCCGTAGCCAATGAGCTGGTTTTCGCGAATGCCTTCGAAATCGGCAATATCCTTGATACGGGAGGCGGCGTGTACCGGTGCCAGCAAGGTTGTTGCAGCAACGGCGGCGGCAGCACCCAGAAGTGCCAGCCGCTTGAACCCTCCGCAGATCATTTCACCAATTTTTCGCATTACCGATCTGGCCCGCCATCGTGTTTCCGGCTTTGCTGCCGGGATACATATATTCGAAATGCGCAATGCGAGAGCCGTGCCACTTTTTACAAAGGCGTTGGTTCTTTCCATAAAAGTGGCGGAAATCCGGGCTCTTTGCTGGTATGATCACGAGCATATCCACGCAAAACTGTCGCTTGAGGTTAAAGAAATGTACCTGTTGGTCGGCAAATATTGCCTCACCCCCAAGGACTCATTTACCCTTCTCGGCAGAATCTGACGGGCAGAGCCACCCCATGCGCCAGAATTGCCGTCAGTCCGACTGGAAGATCGATCATGCGTATTACAGGCAATAAACCCATTTCCGGCGTTCAGGGACGAGGCGCCAAGAAGAGCGTTTCTTCAAGCGGCGACCAGTTCGCACCGGACCTTGGGGGGGAGGTTTCACAGTCTTCCCAGACCGCGGGCGGAGCGTCCATTCAGGGCATGGATGCCTTGCTGGCCCTGCAGGAGGTTGACGACCGCGCCGAGCGCCGATCCCGCGCTACCAAGCACGGGCACAATCTGCTGGACACACTGGAGTCGGTGCGGGCGGATCTGCTTGCCGGACACGTGTCGGAGGACCGGCTGGAGCTGCTCGCCAGGCAGGTTTCCAAACGCCAGTCGAGTGGTGATCCTGAGGTTGATTCGGTGCTCGAGGAGATCGAATTGCGGGTCAAAGTCGAGCTTGCAAAGCTCGGCCGATTCCAGGATTGAGCGTGCACACAAATCGACAAAATTTGTCGGCTTAGTGTTCAAAATTTACGCAACGTCTTGAAAGGTATAAACTTTCCTTGACGCCATTTTTAGCAAATGAACCGTTGTCCGCTGGCGGAACCGCCTATATATTGCGCCCGGCATAACGGTAATCCGGAGCTATCGATGACGGTTGAAATTGAGTCTGAATATCGACCCTCGGAAGACGAGCCGTTCATGAATGACAGGCAGCGCGAGTACTTTCGGAACAAGCTGCTTGTGTGGAAAGAAGAGATCCTGAAGGAAAGCAAGGAAACCCTCGCCAATCTTCAGGAGGAAAGCCAGAACCATCCTGACTTTGCCGACCGTGCGTCGTCCGAAACGGATCGGTCCATTGAACTTCGCGCCAGGGACCGTCAGCGGAAACTGATCTCGAAGATCGATGATGCCTTGGAACGCATTACAGACGGAAGCTATGGCTATTGCGAAGAGACCGGCGAGCCGATCTCTCTTCGGCGCCTCGAGGCGCGCCCGATCGCGACTTTGTCGATCGAGGCTCAGGAAGCCCACGAGCGTCGGGAAAAAGTGTATCGCGACGACTGATTTCCAGAAAACGGCCGGTTTGCCGCACAGACGGCAGATCCGTAACGACTTTCAAGACCTTCCCCTCGTGGGAAGGTTTTTTTATGCTGTCAACGTCAATAGAGACCGCTTCTTGGGGTCGTACTTCCGGCGTCGCCAGGATCTTTGCCGTCCAGAATGTCCTTGACCTTGGAGGCTGTTTCGCCGGGGAATTTGAAAATAAATGGGGAGGAGCAAGGCGCCTGCAAGACCGTCAGCAATTCCGGACTTGGATTCGCGGAGATAAAGGCGCTTGGTCCGCGCAACGGCGGCATGTTTGAATTCGCAGCTCTCAGCGCAATCAGAAAACGCTCGTTTTCTTCGCCCAGGCTGATCGGCTCACCAAAGGTCGAATTGTCCCACGTCACGGAAACTGACTCATCAGGCTCACCTTTGAGCACGGTGTCCACTTCGATCTGAAACTGGGCGTAGTCAGAAAGAAAGCTCCGCATTTTGCAGTATCTGTCGTCCGCGGTATTTTTGTTTTCACAGCGCTTTTTCTGGATTTCTCTGACTTTGGGGTCTTCAACGATTTTGTAGTTTCGGATTTTTCCAACAACGACAACATCGGCAAATTTGACGTCACTCAAGTCCATTTGAGCGAAGGTAATACAAGCGTTTGCGTCTATGCCACTCGCCAGCAGGTGGATGCTGGCGAGCATAACGAGAGAAAAATAGCGCATTTTCAGCCCCTAAAATCCACAATGAACAAAAACAACTCTTTCAGGTTGTATTTCTTTGTGGCGCTATTTTGGCTAACGGGGCTTGTTAATAGGTGCTGACGTTCAAAGCGTGATCCTGTAACGGGCAAAGCCGCCTGTGCCGTCACCTGCCGGTTCAATCCGGACACCTTCCACGGAGGCGGCGTGTTCCGTGCCACCCGGGCCGGTTTCGAACAGGACGCTGGTATCCGGCATCGGTTTGAACGACCAGTTGGCATCTGCCGACGGGTTGATCGTGCCCTGTTCGACAATGTAACGCACCAGGACGTCGCGATTGGTGTCCGGGCCGATGAAAACGACAACGTCGTCGCTGATGCCGGGGAAATTGCCACCGCCACCTGCACGGTAATTGTTGGTCGCGACCACGAAGGTTGCTTCAGGGTCAAGCGGTGCACCGTTGAACTCCAGGTTCACGATGCGGCTGGCGTCCGGATTGAGGACCTCGCCTTTCGCGTCGTATTTCGATGGCTGGCTCAGGTCTATCTGATAGGTGACACCGTCGATCACATCAAAATTATAGCTTGGAAACTCCGCGTTGATCAGTGTCTGGTCGGCCTTGCCCGGCTCGACTTCCTGGAAAATTCCGGCTGAACGTTCCAGCCATTCCTTCACCGTGCTGCCCTTTATGGCGACCGCGCGAATGGTGTTCGGATACAGGTAGAGATCGGCCACGTTCTTGATGGCGACATCGCCGACCGGAACGTCGGTGTAGTAGTCCGGGCCGCCACGACCGCCGGCCTTGAAAGGCGCTGCTGCGGAAAGTACCGGCAGGCCTTCCCATTCCGTACCCTTCAGCATCTGTTCGATGTACCAGATCTGCGCCTTTGAAACGATCTGGACGCTCGGGTCGTCGGCCACGAGGGCGAAATAGGAATGCAAGGGAGCCGACGTCTTGCCGACGGGGCGGCGGACATAGGCAAGGGTTGCCTCGTGATCTTCCTTCACCGCATCGAGTACATCCTGCTGGCTCTCCACCAGCGGTGTTACGGTTCGACCTTCTTTTTCGTAGATCGGGCGTGCTTCGGTCATGAAATTGGCGACACGCCAGCCGTTGCCGTCGCGCTCGATCATCAGGTCGATGACGCCCAGATGCGATCCCCAGAAACCGCCCATCGCGGCAGGCTTGCCGAACAACGTGCCTTTCTCGCTGTCGATACCCGGCAGCCCCTCATACTGGGGACCGGGGAAGACCAGATGCTGGTGACCGGTAAAGACGGCGTCGATCCCGTCCACGCCGGCAAGGTGCAGGGAGGCGTTTTCCATGCCTTCGGAATAATCGTTGGCGTCAATCCCCGAGTGGGAGAGGGCGATTACAAGGTCGCAGCCCTGTTCGCGCATTTCCGGAACGAAGGCCTTGGCGGTTTCGATAATGTCACGCGCATTGGCGTTGCCTTCCAGGTGGCGGCGGTCCCAGTTCATGATCTGCGGTGGCACGAAGCCGATGAAGCCGATCTTGATCGGATAGGACTTGCCGGCACCGTCGGTGACCTGTTTTTCAACGATCACGTAGGGCTTCAGGAAAAGGGCGTCGTCTCGCGGGTTGCCGGCCAGCGTGCTGCCCTTGACAAGATTGGCGCAGACAACGGGGAAATTGGCCCCGGCCAGCACCTTCATCATGAAGTCCAGACCGTAGTTGAATTCGTGGTTGCCGAGTGTTGCCGCATCGAATTCAAGGACGTTCATGCCCTTGATGACTGGGTGCAGGTCGCCTTCACTCATGCCGCGTTCATAGGCGACATAGTCCCCCATCGGGTTGCCTTGCAGAAAGTCGCCATTGTCGACCAGAACCGAGTTTGTCGCCTCGTTCCGGATATCGCGGATCAGTGTGGCTGTTCGGGCGAGGCCGGCGGTGTCGACAGGTTTGTCGCTGTAATAGTCGTAAGGGAAAACATGGACATGGAGGTCAGTGGTCTCCATCAGGCGAAGGTGAGCCGTACCTTCCTTGGCCAGAACCGAATAGGGGTGCAGAGCTGCCGTGAAGCCAGTTGCCGCCGCGCCCATCAAAAGGGTGCGCCGTGAAATCGAAAAGTCTTTGATACTGGACATGAAATGGCTCCTGTTCGGTCGCTCGGCGATTGGTGTTGTTCAGCCTTGCGGAACAGTGCGTGCCGGACCGACAGCTGCCGGTGCCCGCCGGGCGGCATGTTTCCGCGGCACACGGTTTTGATCCGCAAGGATTACAACCGTATGACGCAAATTGCTGCCCGGATCGTCAGTTTTGTCAAGCAGGTTTATGGGGAGTCGAGCGGGGTCTACTCGCTGATCTGGCCAGCCATGACCGAGATCGTTTCCACGTAGACACTGGCCTTGTTCCATTGCTTGAGAACGTTGTAATTGGCGGTGCCCGGGCCCCAGCCCTGGCCGCGGCGCCAGCCTTTCTGGGCAAGATAATTTGCTGTGGAAGCCAACACATCCGGAATGGAGCGGATCAGGTCCTTGCGGCCGTCGCGGTCATAATCGACCGCATAACGGACATAGCTGGTGGCGAGAAACTGGGTCTGGCCGAGTTCGCCGGCCCAGGCACCCTTCATTTCGGCCGGCTGCATGTCACGGCCCTGCACGATCTTGAGCGCGGCGACCAGTTCGGCGGTGAAGAAATCGGACCGGCGGCAATCATAGGCCAGCGTGGCTAGGGATTGCAGGACCGGCATGTTGCCGGAGAAGCTGCCGTAGTTGGTTTCAAGCCCCCAGATCGCCAGCAGTACAGGTGCTGGAACACCGTATTTCTTTTCGATGCCACGGAAGATGCGGGCGTAGGTCTTGCCGAGCTGCTTGCCCCGCCGGATCATCGCGTTGTTGACCCGCTTGGCATAGAACTGGTTGAAGCTGAGCTTGAAGGATTTCTGGTTCCGGTCGAGCGAGACCACCTTCTTGTTGTATTTCACGTTCTTGAGGGACGATTCAACGACCCTTTTCTTAAGGCCGTAGCTTTGGGAATTTGCAATGAACGACTGTTTCCAGGCTTCAAAACCACCCGGGCCATTGCCGCAGCTTGCACTCCAGGCAGAAGGTGCGGACAGAAGAACAAAACCAAAGACGAATGCAGAAAGGAGGCGCATCGAATCCCCGCTGGGCCAATATAAGATTACCGACATTCTATCCGAAAAAGCGGTAGCGTCATCCGGCAGATACAGGAAAAAGAGGGGTGGGGGCGGACAAATCCGGTCTCGTCTTTTCCGGTTGCCGCAAAATCAGGGGTCGTGCCGGATGAAGTGGCTGTGAGATGGCGCACCCGGGCTAAGGGTGCCGGCGCGGTCGAATTCGCTGTCGGCATTGAAGCTGATCTTCGGCAGCGTTGCGAACCTTGCGATCGTCTCCCGATGGCCTTCGATCTCGTTTTGAAGTCGCGTTACCAGGTCTTCCCGTGCCGCCCCCTTGTGATAACCGTGAACACCGTGGACGATCCTGGGAACCAGAACATCGAAACCCAGATAGCGCAGTGTGTAGGCGAGCGGCCAAAGCAGCATCTGAATGTCGCCTTCCTTGCCGTTGTGGGCACTTTCGCTCGCCTTGGATCCGGTCGTGACGCAGAAAAGAACCGGCTTGTTCCTGAAATGGCCGGTATCGAAACGGTTGGAAGTGTCGTGCAGGCCGCCGTTGGCCAGCACGCGCTCGCACCAGCCCTTCAGGATGGCAGGTGGGGCGAACCACCAGACCGGAAAATGAAACACGATCCGGTCCGCCTGGCGCAGCTTCTCGACTTCTTCCGTAATGACCGCGGGAAGGTTCCCGGTTTTTGAGGCCGCTTCCTGCGTTTTCAGGACGTCATAAGGTTCGGTGACGATCTCCTCTACATAGTGCGCTGCGCGCTCCGCCGGATCAAAGCCAAGCTGGTAGAGGTCTGACCAAAGCACCTCATCGCCTTCAGCTCGGCACGCGGCTTCGGTTGCGCGCGCCCAGGCAGCGTTGAAGGAAGTCTGAGCAGGGTGGGCGAGAACGATGAGGGTGGTGGTCACGCGGTAGGGTCTTCCGGAATGAGCGACAAATCAGGTAACGGGCCACACCCTAAACGGTCTTTTCCGGCCTGGAAATGAGAACGGGCACGATGCTCGGGGAGCGAGACATCGTGCCCGTCATCAGCCGGGCCGGCGGCGCTTCTAGAACGCGTCGCCGGATTCGGCCGGGGGACTGTGAAAGGTTGGGGATCAGAAGGGGAGCAGGATATCCAGCACCTGGTTGCCGACCCGTGGCTGTTGGACATCGGTAATCTGGCCGCGGCCACCATATCCGATCCGCGCTTCGGCGATCTGCTCGCTGGCGATGCGGTTATCCGACGTAATGTCTTCAGGTCTGACGATGCCGGCGACGATCAGCTCGCGGACTTCGAAGTTCACACGAACTTCCTGACGGCCTTCGATCACCATGTTGCCGTTCGGCAGAACCTGGGTCACCACGGCGGCGACCGTGGTCTGCAGGACTTCGTTGCGGTCAACGCTGCCGTCGCCCGAGAAGCTGGAGTTGCTGTTGACGTTGGCAAGGTCGCTGGCGGCAGAACTTGCCGGCAGGAAGATAGTGTCGATTGCCGTTCCGAGTGCGCCACCAACATCGGCACCGCTGGACTCAGACCGGCTCCGCTCGGTCTTGTTGTCGATCTCGGCCTGGTCGTCGATGGTGACGACGACCGTCAGGATGTCGCCAACCTGGCTGGCGCGCTGGTCCTTGAAGAAGGCGCGGCTGCCGGACTGCCACAGCGAATTCGGATTGTAATGGGCCTGCTGCGGTTCCGGCATGGGCATCTGCACGGGCCGGTAACCCGGAGTGGTGGTCGGATCCTGAATGGCGTTCAGGGCTGGCTGCTGGCCAACATTCGCGAGTTTGTCGGCAGTGCCGCAACCCGCGGCGAGGGCGGAAAGGGCGATGCTTGCCAGGAGGTGTCTGGGAAAGGTGCTCAGCATTTAATTTTTCTCGCTGTTCAAGCTTGCAACAATCGGATTGGCGGCGTGAACGCGTACTTGGCCGCGGGAGGTAATCGTCGCCGGCACGATGCGCCGCGACTGCAGGTTCATGACGTCGATCACGTCGCCCTTGGCGCCGGTATCCATGGCCTGGGCCCGTGAAGTCAGCTTCATGCCCGGCATGACATAGGTGACAGTGATCTTCTCACCGCGTTCGATCAGGATCGGGCGCTGGACGTCATTTCGGGACAGGGGCGAATTCGCACGCAAGGTGGTGCGGGCCTGCTTGCCGACAATGTCTTCCATTTCGGTGAGGGCACCTGCCGGTACCTTGGTGCGGGCTTCGCGAATGATGTTCAGGTCTTCTTCACGAACAATGTCGCCCCGGCGCACGGGTTGCACCAGAACCAGCACATCGACCATTTCCGTCGCAACACCGGTCAGGGTCAGAGGCTCGGTTCCGAACTCGACCGCGACGGCTGCGTGGATGGTGAAGCGGCCGTTCGACTGGGACCATTCTACCCGGTCGATGCGGATCGGATCGTGTACCTTGGGATCGGCGAGAACCTGATCCGGTGCCTGCAGCAAGCGGATATCCAGGCGCTCGGGATCAATGCCGGCATTGCGGTCTGCCAGAGCCTTGCGGGCAAGGCCGGCAAGCTGGTCCCGGTTCAGCCTTGTTGCCCCGCGAAAGACGACGACGGTTCGCAGGCCATCGGTGCCTGCCGTCTCGAGGCCGGCCGCGCGAGCGCGTTCGGCGACGACATCCGCGGGCACATTGCCGGAGGTTCCCATATCCGGTGAACGGAACAGCGGCTTGGACGCCAGCAGCCCGGCATTGGAATAGAAGTCGCCTACCGTCACGATGTCCGACAGGGTCATGACCTGCGACCGGAGCACGGGTTTTTCGTCCGCCAGGGCAGGCAGGGAAAGCAAGCCCGCCAGCAGCAACCCGACTTTCAGCAGATGTCTCATCATCGTCTCAAGCCTCGGTCTTAGCGGAGGTTCGTGGTGGTGGAATACATCTCGTCGGCTGCCTGGATGATCTGTGAGTTCATCTCATAGGCGCGCTGTGCGGAAATCAGGTCGGCGATTTCCGTGACTGCATCCACGTTGGCCATTTCAAGAAAATACTGCTGCACCGTGCCATAGCTCTCGTCGCCCGGATTGCTGGTATCGGGTGCGCCGCTGGCGTCTGTTTCCAGGTAGAGGTTGTCGCCAATGGCTTCGAGACCAGCCTTGTTGACGAAACGGGCAAGCTGGATCTGGCCGAGCTGAACAGTATTGCCGCCCTGGTCGACGCCCTGAACGACACCGGTGTTGGAAATGGTGACGTCCTTGACCGTTTGCGGAATGGTGATGCCCGGATTGACGGAATAGCCGTCGATGGTCACCAGCTGTCCGTTGGCATCGCGCTCGAAGGAACCGTCACGGGTATAGGCCGTGGTTCCGTCCGGCATGTCGATCTGGAAGAAGCCTTCGCCGCGGATGGCCAGATCCAGTTCCTTGCCGGTCTGCTCGAGAGAGCCCTGGGACATGATGCGGCCGGTGGCTGCGATCTTCACGCCGGAACCGATCTGGATACCGGTCGGGACGATGGTGCCGGAATCCGATGTTTCCGTGCCCATGCGACGCAGGTTCTGGTAGAGCAGGTCCTGAAAGTCGGCCCGCTGCTTCTTGAAGCCTGTCGTGCGCATGTTGGCGACGTTGTTCGAAATGACTTCGACGTTCAGTTCCTGGGCCTTCATGCCAGTTGCGGCGATATGAAGTGCTTTCATGGTAGTGATCCCTTAAAGGCGCTTAGGCCTGAATCTTGCCGAGAGTGGAGATCGCCTGCCGGCGCAACTCATCCAGGTCTTTCACGATCTTGGAAGTGGAGTCGTAAGCGCGCGTCACTTCGATGAGGCGCGTGACTTCCGTGATGCCGTAGACGTTGGAGCCTTCGACGGCGCCCTGCACCATGCGGACTTCCTGGGCCGGTATCGGGTTATCAGCCTTGAACATCGTGTTGCCGATCTTCTCCATCGTCCGAACGTCTTCGAAGTCGACGACCTTGATGCGGCCGCGAATGCCCAGACGGGTGGAGATCGTGCCGTCCTGGGCAATCTCGACGCGGCCATCCTGTTCGTTGAAGGAGATCGGACCCTGGTCGGTCATGACAGGGCTGCCGTCTGCCGAGATCAGCTGGCCGGTCGAGTCGAGCCTGAACGCGCCGCTGCGCGTATAGGCTTCGGTGCCGTCCGGCATCTGGACCGCGAAAAAACCATCACTGTTGAGGGACAGGTCGAATTCGTTACCCGTCATCTTGATCGGGCCATGCGTGAAGTCGGTCCGTGTCGTGAACATGTCGACATAGGAAATAGCGCGGTCCTGCGGCTCAAAAGCCGAGCCGTCTGCCACCGGCATGATGTATTCCGAAAAATGCAGATTCTGCGACTTGAACCCGGACGTATTGATGTTCGCCATGTTGTTGGCGATCACATCCAGATGGTTCCGCAGGATCGATTGCCTTGATAAGGCAACTAGTTGAGCGTTCTCCATAGTGAACGGTTCCCTTCGTGCTCCCCGAGTAAGCCGGCCGATCTCCCCAGATCCGCTGGCTCGTTAAGGTTAATGCACGAGGCGTGCCAGTTTTTAAATCCTTGGGAAATCTGGGTAAAAATCAAAAGGGGCGGGTGCACGCGGCAAGAGATTCCGGCAGAAGTTAACCACTTGGCAATTTTTGCCCGGTGACTCGCGTTAATGGCTCGGTAACCATTCGTTAACCATTAACACTTTAGTAATAAATAAGCGCGCGCGAGCGCCTGCAGATCGGAGTGCGGAATGACAGACGAAAACGCCGCAGCCGGAGAAGACGGCGAGGATGGAGCTGAAGCTGGTGGCGGTGGCCGCAAGAAGAAGCTTATCCTGTTCGGCGGCATCGGTCTGGTGGTTCTGCTCGCCGCAGGTGGGGCGGCCTATTATTTCCTGATGGGATCGAGTGCACCGGCACCGGTTCCCGGAGAGACGGAAGCGCCGCAGGAAGTGCAAAAGCCGGTGGTCTTCTATGACCTTCCGGAAATGACGGTGAATTTGGCGACGGAAGGGCGCACGACCTATCTGAAGGTCAGGATTGCCCTGGAAGTCGAGAACCGTGCGATGATCGATCAGATCCAGCCGTATCTGCCGCGCATCCTGGATGCGTTTCAGATCTATCTGCGCGAGCTTCGCCCTGCGGACCTGGAAGGGTCTGCCGGTTTGTTCCGCCTGAAGGAAGAATTGCTCAGACGGATCAATCTGTCGGTTTATCCGGCGAAAGTTGAAGGGGTGCTGTTCAAGGAAATCCTTGTCCAGTGACTTTGTGAATGGCTGATATCGACGACGATGACGACCTGTCCGAAGAGGACATGGCCGATGCCTGGGGCGCCGCTCTTGCAGAGCAGGGTGCCGGCAGCGACGACGACGAAGATCTCGCCGCGGCGTGGGGTGCTGCTCTAGAGGAGCAGGGCGCCGGCAGTTCCGACGACATGGCGGCCCAGTGGGCAGCCATGATCGACGACAGCGAACCGGACCTTGAAAATGCCACGCGCGGTGCTGACCGTGTCCTGAACCAGGAAGAAATCGACAACCTCCTCGGCTTCAACATCGAGGACACGATTGCTGGTGACCAGAGCGGCATCCGCGCACTGATCAACTCGGCAATGGTTTCCTACGAGCGTCTGCCGATGCTCGAAATCGTGTTCGACCGTCTCGTGCGTCTGACGACCACGTCCTTGCGCAACTTCACGTCAGACAACGTGGAAGTGTCGCTCGATTCCATCAGCTCGGTTCGTTTCGGCGACTACCTGAATTCCATCCCGCTGCCGGCCATTCTCGGTGTCTTCAAGGCCGAGGAATGGGACGGGTTTGGTCTGATCACCGTTGAATCCAGCCTGATCTATTCGATTATCGACGTGCTTCTTGGTGGAGGTCGGGGAACATCGGCCGTGCGCGTCGAGGGCCGGCCCTACACCACGATCGAGACCGGTCTGGTCCAGCAGATGGTGGCGCTGATCCTTCAGGATGCCGAGCACGCCTTCGCGCCGCTTTCTCCGGTCCATTTCAACCTGGAACGTCTTGAGACGAACCCGCGCTTTGCCGCGATTTCCCGGCCCGCAAACGCCGCCATTCTCGTCGAGCTCAGAATCGACATGGAAGACCGGGGCGGGTCCGTCGAAATCATGATGCCCTATGCAACGCTGGAGCCGATCCGCGATCTGCTTCTGCAGATGTTCATGGGGGAAAAATTCGGCCGGGATCCGATCTGGGAAGGCCATTTGGCGACCGAAATTCATGCCGCGGAAGTCGAGGTCGATGCGGTTCTTTACGAGACCTATCTGCCGCTCGGACGGGTGCTCAGCCTCGATGTCGGCCAGACGCTCGTCTTCGACAAGGAACCGACCGATCCGGTGACGATCAAATGCGGCAACATTCCACTGACCGAGGGAACGCTCGGCAAGGTGGAGGATTCCATTGCCATCCGTGTCGCAAAGAATTTGCGCAAGCCAAAAATGACGCTGGCCGCCTTCGAGCGCGCCATGCAAAGCGAAATGGGGGACCAATGAGCACTTTGCCACTCGGAATGATCATTGAAGGACTGGTTGCGGTTCTTCTGGTGATTACCATCGGCTACTGCTTCACGCTGAACCGCCGTCTGCAGCGCTTGCGGGCCGACGAAGAAGTGCTGCGTGCGACCATTTCGGAGCTCATGACGGCCACGGAAATTGCCGAGCGTGCCATCCTCGGTCTGAAGACGACCGCGGCGGAGGCTGACAAGACACTTGGCAGCCGTCTTAAGCAAGCGGAAACCATGTCTCACACTCTTGCCGAACAAGTCGGCGAAGGTGAGATAGTATTCACGCGGATTTCGCAGATTGCGGAGGCGGCCCGTTCGGCTGCGCCGCAGCGCGAGGCGGTGACGAGGAGCGATCCTTATGCGGCTCAGCCGCAACCGGAACCGCAACAATACGCGCAACAGGCTGCAGGCTATGGCCAGGCAGCTCCGGCCGTGGAGCCGGAGCGCCGCAGGAGCAGCCGGGCTTCCGACATTCGCAGTGCTGCGGCGGAAGCAACGGCGCGGCTGGAACAATTCCGTAAACGGAACGGTGCTGCTGCATGAACTTGAGACTGCTGCCTTTGTTGGGTGTTTCGGCAAGCGCTCTGCTGGCCCTGAAGCTGCTTGGCTTCGCGCTGGGCCCGCAAAGCGGCAACCTGCCCATCAATGGCGCAGTCGCACAGGAAACGCCGGGGGCTGACGGCGGTGACATGGCTGATCCAACGGCTGAAATGGCCGCGGATGGTCCGCCGCCGCCACCGCCGCCGGGGGGCGGGCAGCCCGATCAGCCGGTGCTTCCGGACAGTCTTGAAATCGGTGGTTCGGCCGCGGAGCGCGCTGTTCTGGAAAGTCTTGGCAGACGGCGCGAGTCGCTGCAGGAGCATGAAGGCCAGCTGGACCTGCGTGAAAAGCTTCTGCAGGCCACCGAAGAGCGCATTCAAAAGCGCGTTGATGAACTGAAGAAGCTCGAAGAGCGCATCGAGGCAGCTGTCGGACAGAAGCAGGAGCAGGAAGAAAACGAAATTGCCGGCCTCGTGACCATGTACGAAAGCATGAAGCCGAAAGATGCAGCCCGGATCTTCGATCGCTTGAGCCTGCCGGTCCTTTTGAAGGTGGTGCGCCAGATGAAACCTCGAAAGATGGCAGATATCCTCGGGAAAATGGATCCCGAAGCGGCCGAGCGCATGACAGTGGCAATCGCGAACGCCTCTCCGTTGCCCTCAGCGGACACAAAACCGGTGCAGGCACAGGCGCAAGCGCCGGAGGCCTTGCCGAAAATTCCGTCAAACTGACCGGGAAGACCGGATTTCGGCGTATCGCGTAAGGGCACGTTAACAAGACCTGACTAACAATAGTGTGTTGGCGTCATCCGAGGACAGAACATCTTGCCAGGACCGTTCCTGACATCCCAGACCGGCGGAACTCCCGCGTTTTCGGACAGGGTGCGAACTTTCGCGCGCCTGCTGGTTTCGTTCTGGCTTGTTCTGGCCTGCGTCACGGGTGCCGCGCTGGCCCAATCCGACAATCTGGAACCGGTTGATCTGACCGTTTCTCCGGGGGAGGGTTATGGCCGTATCGTCCTGACGTTCAAGGACCGCACGCTGCTTCCGATCTATGATGCGGTCATCACAGGCGGGGTCCTGCGGATTTCATTTGAAGATCCGATCGACATCAACGTTGACGATGTTCCGCTGGACCTGGGCGACTACGTGACCATCGCCCGGCGAGATCCGGACGGAAGTGCCATCCGCTTTGCACTGAAGAACCAGTTCCAGATCAATACTCTGGAAGCCGGCGAAAAGCTGTTTGTCGATATCCTGCCGATGGACTGGCAGGGCTTGCCGCCAGGACTTCCCGACGATGTCGTGCGTGATCTTGCAAAGCGTGCCGAAGAGGCGATGCGCAAGGTTCGTGCCCTCGAACAGGCGCGACTCAAGGCTCAGGAAGGGCCGGAGGTGACGCTGCATGTGGGTGAACATCCGACATTCACCCGTCTGGTGTTCGACTGGTCGATCAAGTTCGACACCGCTTTCGTGCGCGAAAACGACATCATCAAGGTGACGTTCAACCATCCGGCACAGCTGGACATTGCCCACCTGCGCGCGCATCTGCCCCAAGGGGTGATCGACGCGACCTCCTTCCTGGATCAGGGCAAGCTGAAATTCCTTATGCGCGTCGAGCCGTCGGTCGACATTCGGGCGTTCCGGGAGGAACAGACCTACGTTATCGACGTGACGCCGGAAAACATGGAAGTGAATGATCCGGCAAATGCGCTGATCAACAAGGAACTATCCGTCGAGGACAACGAAAACCGCAAGGACATGATTACCGCGCCGGGTCTGCGCGACACGCGTGAGGTCAAGAACCCGCGCGGGAATCCGACGTCCGGCGGGAGCACGGCGAGCGGAGGCGGGGTCCTGAAGGAATCCAAGGCCGATGAATCGCCGGCCTATACGATTGTTCCGCTGGGAGGTGGCAAGACGGATGAAGGGGCCGAGGCACCGCAAGTGCCCCAGCCGTCAGCCGTTGAAAATTCTGATCAGTCCGCCGCACTGTCGGCCGAGCCCGATCCGGAAGCCGGACGTGCGAACGCTCCGGCCGAAACTCAGCTTGCCATGGTCCCGCGCATCAAACCGTTGGTCGGGGAAGAAGCGCTGCCAGGGCCAGGTAGCGGAACCGAGATCGCTGCCGCTGGTGTTGACGTCACTCCGACCGCCTTGGCGGTCGAAACGCTTCCTGCACCAGAGCTTGCTACCGCTGTCCTGCCGATTTCGGCTGATGGCGCAGCTGAATTGCTGACGACAGCGGCCATTCCCGCGGCCGAAGCAACCAACGGAAACGACGCCGTTGCCCCGTCCAACGCTGGTCTGGTAACCGTTGCCCAGGCTGAGCCCGGTGCTTTGCCGTTGAACGAAGTGCTGCCGGAGGATGAGGAAATCGTCCGGGAAGCGCCGATGCTGGACTTGTCCACGCAGCAGATCGGCGACCAGCAACAGGAAGCCGCGCCCGAAAACAACGGCATTCCGACACTGCAGCAGGTCGACACAATCAACCGGGGTAGCCAGCCGAATGCGCCGTATGGCGCAACGCCAGTGCAGATCCTGAACACGCCGACGCTTGGTAGCGGCGACGTTCCAGCCGGGATCCAGCTTCCCGGCACGCAGCAATCAGCACCGGAGACCTGGCGCGCCAACGGCGGTCAGGATTTGAACCAGGGGCGTCCCTCACCGGAGCAGCCGCCGGAAAACTTCGCTGAGGAAGTGCGCAATTTCGTTTCTGCTGAAGCCCGGCGCATCGGTAACACGGTCCGCGTTGTGTTTCCGTTCTCCGAACCGGTTTCCAGCGCGGTGTTCCGGCGCAATGACAGCATCTGGCTGATCTTCGATACCGATGCCACGATCGACACCCGGGGGATGGTCTCGGCGCTGGCCGAAACGGCGGAAACGATCGAGGTTCAGCAGTTCGACGATTACCAGATCCTGCGGATGGACATGACCGATCCTGTACTGGCGACGGTGGGTGTTGACGGCAACGCCTGGTCGCTCGTTATTGGCGACCTGATTCTGGAACCCTCCATTCCGCTGCAGCTGGAACGGACTGTGCGAGGCGATGGCGGCTCCGTGCTGCGTGTGCTCTATCAGGATCCGCAGAACATCCGTCAGATTACTGACCCGTTCGTTGGCGACACGATATCTCTCGTCACCGGCTTCGGTCCGCCACGCGGTCTGTTGAAGCCTCAGACATTTGTCGACCTGGACGCCCTGAGTTCCGCGCAGGGCATTGCCGTCGTGCCGAAGTCTGACGGCTTGAAGATGAAGATCCTTGGAGATGACGTGATCATCGAAAAGGAAGGCGGTCTTGCGCTTTCCAGCCAGCATCTGCGAGGCGGATCCGGATCGAGCCAGACAATCGTCGATCCGGAAGACAGCAATTTCATCGAGTTCGTTTCCCTGAGCACCGAAGGTCCGGGGGCTTACCGCACCCGCCTGCTGGAGCTGCAAGATAAGCTGGCGAAGTCGCCGACAGGCAAGCGCCGCAAACCCTTGATGGCTTTGTCGCGGTTCTATCTGGCGCATCAGTTTGCGCAGGAAGCGCTGGGGCTGATGAAGCTTGCGCTGGAAGAAGAGCCGGCACTTGCCGAAGACAGTTCCTTCAACCTGATGATGGGGGCGGCCCAGACCCTGGCCAACCGGCCCGACGCGGCCTATGCGCATCTGAACCGGCCAGACCTGAAGAACAGCCCCGATGCTGCTGTCTGGCAGACGATTGTCGATGTGAAACTGGGTAACTGGACGTCCGCCCGCATTGCCATGCCGCGCGGACGTGCCGTGGTCGGCAACTACCCGGAAGCCATCCAGACAGAATTCAAGCTCGCCGCCGCACAGGCCATGGTCGAGGTCAATGATTTCGGTGTTGCCAACAGCGTGCTGGCCGAGATCGAGCCCGCCGAAGTGACCCGGACGCAGGCTGCCCGTTACGATATCCTGCGTGGCCGTGTTGCCGATGCCTCCGGGCGGTCTCAGGAAGCCTTGACCGTGTTCGATCTCGTGACCAGGTCCGACGATCGGCCGCGGGCGGCCGAAGCGGAATACCGCGCGCTCCGGATCCGTTACCGGGATGGCGAACTCAACATGGAGCAGGCCATCGATCAGCTTGCCGGGCTGGCAACGTCCTGGCGTGGTGATGAAATCGAGTTGAAGACATTGAGGTTCCTGGCACAGCTCTATGCCGAGCAGGGCCAGTACCGCGAAGCGTTCGAAGCCATGAAATCGGCCGTTCAGGCTGAACCCGATGCGGATACCACGCGGCTGCTGCAGGAAGAGATGAATGGCCTCTTCAACGCCTTGTTCCTGGACGGCAAGGCGGACGAGATGCAGCCGGTGAAGGCGCTGGCACTCTTTTATGATTTCCGCGAACTTGTGCCGATCGGTCGTCAGGGAGACGAGATGGTCCGCCTACTGGCCAAGAGACTGGTGGAAGTCGACTTGCTGGACCAGGCAACCGAGTTGCTGCGCCATCAGGTTGACAACCGCTTGAAAGGTGCGGCACGGGCACAGATTGCAGCGGATCTTGCGGCGATCTACCTGATGGATCGCAAGGCTGAAGAAGCACTGCGGGTGCTCAACCGGACACGGCAGGCGAGCCTTCCGTCGACCCTGGAGCGTCAGCGCAACATCGTTGAAGCCCGTGCCCTGACCGAAAGCGGGCGCCCGGATCTTGCCCTGGAACTGGTTCGCAACATGCGCGGCTCGGATGTCGATAGGTTGAGGGCAGATACATTCTGGGCAGCCGAAAGCTGGCGGGATGCGGGTGAACAGCTGGAAGCGATGCATGGCTCGCGCTGGTCCGACAACATTCCGCTCGACGATCTTGAACGCCGCGACATCCTGCGGGCGGCCATCGCCTATTCGCTGGCGGGCGACCAGCTCAGCCTGGAACGCCTGCAGACAAAGTACATGTCCAAGATGTCCGACAGCCCCGAGGCAATGTCCTTTGAGGTCGTGACCCGGCCGATCGAGGCGCAGGGTGTCGAGTTCCTCGAAGTCGCCAACAGGCTTGCCGATGTCGATTCACTGGAAACCTTCCTGAAAGAATACCGGCGTCAGTACATGTCTCCCGATCGCAGCCCGGATCAGTCTGCCGCTGCGCCCGTCACGGAAGAAAATGCCGGCTGAAGCTGACGCTGTGTGAATGTTGTCCGGTTGCAGGGGGACTTGCGCACCGGTGCCAACTCCTGTTCAGTTGCGGTCGTTCACCTTCCACACGTGTCGCGATCCGCCGCACGTTCTCACAAAGAACCTGATTATCCGGCCTCATGGCCCCACCTATCCGCTTTGCAGCGGTGGATGTGTCGGTTCGATGGCTTTGGAACACCGGAACAAAGGAACTCCTTCATGTCCTTGAAAATCGTCCGGCGTCTTATCCCGGAATGGGGCACGACCTATGGTCCTGCAGGCGAGGGACCCTTTCCTGCCGTCATGGTGTTTCATGGCTCAGAGGGGGCATGGTCAGGCTGGAGCCATCGAAATGCGGTTCTCCTGGCAGCACATGGTTATCTGGCCTTTCCTTTCGGCTATTCGAAGGGGGGCAATGCCTGGAATGCCGGCAGCATTGAAAACGTGTCACTGGACAGAAGTCTGGAAGCCTTCCGGGCGCTGCGTGCATTTGAGGCCGTTGGTGAAAAGGCGGCATTCTACGGCGTGTCGCGTGGGGCTGAACATGCCCTTTTGCTGACAGCCCTGATGGCGGAGGAGGGTCTTGACGGCCTGCCTGACGCGGTGGCAGTGCACAGTCCGCCAGACGTTGTGTGCGGGGCGTTCGACAGCAAGGCTTACCGCGACGCTGGAGATCCAGGCTGGCAGCCATGGGACCCCGGTGAGCGGGCATGGTCCTGGCGCGGCTCTTCCGAAAACCTTCTTCCTACGAAACAGATCGAAATAGAACGCTATGACGGACCGGTTTTCCTGAGTCACGGGTCGGCCGACCGGGTCTGGTCAGTGGACATGACAAAGCGTCTGGAAGCGCGGCTTCTTGCCCATGGCCGGAAGCCGGAGGTTCATATCTACGAAGGCCAGGACCATATCCCGACCAGTGCTGCAGAAAACCAGCATCACGAGAACCTGCTGACATTTCTGGACAGAAATCTTCTGGCATCGTGACTTTGCCGAGGGCGGCGGGCTGACCACGCACTCGTGTCAGGTGACTGCCTTCAGAAGCGACTGTGACGGCGGCTGACCAGGGTTCTGATGCGGTTTCTTGAGTTCGGACTTGTAGCGCATGACGAGTTCGGGAATGGACCGAGTGCTCCGGTCCAGCCACTCGCAGCGTGCTTTCAGGAAGTCGCGATAGGTCTTTTCATGGATGCCGGTCTGCAGCATCAGGCGCATGATCGCACCATCCGCATCGGATTTCAGCGTGTCGGAAACAACCTCGTCGGCGAGGTTGATCTTGCGGCTGATCAGCCAGATGGCCGCATCGAGGCGGCCTTCTTCGAACAGAGTTCGCAGAATTGCGTCGAAGGACAACTCGCCGTTGGCAATCTGGATGCTGGCTTCGTGGCGCGAATAGGTGATGCCATCGAGGTCGATGCTGCCGTCGTGTCGTTCTTCGATGGTCTTTGCCAGGCGCTGCAGTTCGCCGGTTTCCAGGGCCTTCTTGAGGGGAGGCGGGATCAGCGGACAGTTGGTCTCCAGAATGTCCATCTGGGTTTGGAGAAATTCTTCGTCTTCCAGCGCACGCCTTGCAATGCCGGCGAGCACGTCTGCTTCCGTGTTTGCAAAGATCAGCAGGGCGAGTGTGCCTCGGACAGAAAAGGGCGCTGCCATATTATGAAGGAGCTCGTGGACCACATCCCGGCTGGCCCGCGCAATCATCGTGTCGGTCATCTCTTCGGAAAGATCAGGTCTCTTTGCCGTTGACTTGCGCTTGTCGTTGCCGCCGTTTTTGGCGATCTGCATGAGACCGTTCTGGCTGATCATCGGCGAGCATTCGATCACCGGTTCCGACAGCTCGTAATCCTCCTGGGCGAGCCGGTCCGCAAGGTCGGGGATGATGCGGTCGGTTTTTGCAAGGCGTACGACAAGTTCGTAACGTGCTGCGCGGTCCAGCTGGTCGAAAACCGAGAGAACAATTCGCGAAAACAGTTCCCGCTCCATCTCCGTCGGCTCGTGGTCTTCCGACCGCGCATATTCGCCGACGAGCGTGCGGATGAGTTTTGATCTCGCCTCTGGTTCTTTGATCCGGGCGAGCTGTTCTAATTGTTCTCTTAACACTGTCCTGCCGCTATTAACGAAGGGGCACAATTCGGGCCCGCACGGCTGTAACTATTACAGTCCTATCTTAATTTTCTTCTACTTTTAACGACTTGGCCGGGTGCTTTAGCCGCCGCCGAAGCTCTTGACCAGCGAGCCTGCCACCAGATTCCAGCCATCGACAAGTACGAAGAAGATCAGCTTGAACGGAAGAGAGATTACCACCGGCGGCAACATCATCATACCCATGGACATCAAGACGGATGCAATCACGAGATCGATGATGAGAAACGGCAGGTAGAGCAGGAAGCCGATCTCGAAAGCACGTCGCAGTTCGGAGATCATGAAAGCGGGAATGAGCGTGGCCATGGAAAGGTCTTCCGGGCCTTCCGGTGCTTCTTCTCTGCCGGAGAGCTCCTCGAACAGGGCGAGGTCCTTTTCGCGGACCTGGGACAGCATGAACGTCCGGAACGGATCGGAGGCACGCTCGAAGGCCTGCTCGAATTCTATGTCCCCGTCGATGAGTGGTTGAACGCCGGCATCATAGGAGGCCTGCAAGGTAGGCATCATGATGAAGGCCGACAGGAACAGTGCAAGGCTGACCATCACCATGTTGGGCGGGGCCGTCTGCAGGCCGATGGCAGACCGCAAGAGCGACAGCACCACCACGATACGGGTGAAGCTGGTCACCATGACGAGAATGGAAGGCGCCAGCGACAGGATGGTCAGAAGGACAACCATCTGGACGGCGCGTTCCGTCAAGGTGGTGTCATCGCCAAAACCGACCGAGATTTCTTGCGCAGCAGCCGGTCCGGCCAGAACCGCGAGCAATGCGGTCAGCAAAAGCATCAGGCGGATCAGACCGCCAGGCCGCAGGAGCGATTGCAAGCGCATCATCCGTTTGACTGTCCACCCAGTTCGTCCAGGATCTTCGCCATTTCTTCCTCGATCGGATTTCTGTCGCCCAAACCGGCGGAAGGCCTGACGGGCGCCTTGACCGGTGGTGCAGAGCTCGTCACGGGACCGCTGGTTACCGGGGCAGGGGCTGCTACCGATGCCACAGCAGACGGCGCGACCGTTGCAGTAGCGCTTGCGGTTTCTTCCTGCGCCTCTTCAGCCTCGTCGGCAGATGCCTCGTCAGCTGGCATTTCCGCTGCGGAAGACGCTTCGGGCTTGTCCTGAGCCGGGGTGGACGCTTCCGGCACGTCTTCCAGGAGATCGCCGATATCCAGCGAAAGTTCCCTGGAAGGGGCGGCTTCTGCGACCGACTGCGTTTCGGCTGTGGCGCCTTCCCCTTCCAAGTAAGCCGCTGTCCGGGCTTCATCATCCGCCGTGACGTCGGCAGGTTCGATTGCTTCAGTCACTTCGGGCTCTGAAACATCGCTTGAAGAGTGTTGTGCATCGGCCATCTGGACGTTTTCGTCCGCCGTGTCCGCCATCGCCTGGCCGAGGTCGGCGGGCTGGTCCGGTTTCGGCATGCTTTCTTCCGCCGGATCTTCCTGCGCAGGGGCTTGTTGAGGTGTGGATGCTGCGGTCAATGTTGCGGCAACGAGCACCGGCTCCACCTTGTGCTCCGGCAGAACCTGCTCAACCGGCTTCAAGAGAGCGGTTTTGGCCCGTGCCGCCGGTCCGGAAGCGGGCGGGGAGATCGTACCGCCATAGGAAGGCCGATCACGGGCCGTGAACGGGCGTGCCAGGGACTTCAATGTGGAAGCTGTCTTGCTTTCCTGCGGCGCAGAGGGAGCCGGAACGGCAGGACGCACTTCCGGCGCTTTTACGGGTGCTGTTGCAGGTTCGCTTGCCTGCATCTCAGCTTCCAGGGCAGCAGCAATGTCGACCTTGCCTTCGTCGGTGCTTCGCGGAGGCGAAACTTCCGGCGAAGCAGGCGCGGGAGCGGCTGGTTTAGTGGCGGCCCGGTTGAAGCCGTTCTGAGTGGCGGCACGTAGCAGATCGCTCGCGCGGCCCAGTCCTCCACCGCTTTCCGGCTTGTCGGGGGTGGTCTTGGGGGGCGTTGCCTGTTGGGCCGGGGGCGTCGGGGCTTGTACGGTTGCCGGAGCACTCTCGGCCGCACGCGTGGCGCTAAGCCGGGAGGGAGCGGGTTCCGAATAATTGCGTTGCGGTGCAGCCGAACTCACACTGGGGGCTGCCGGCGTGGCAACCGGGGTGGCTGCTGCCTGATACGAAGGTGAGGCCGGTGCGGATGGCTGTGCCACCGGAGCGGCAGGTTGCGGTGCCGGGGTGGCCTGCTGTGGCGCCGGTGGAGACGGCTGCGCTAGCGGCGCGGCAGACGGAACCGGCGTACGTGCCTGGACTGCGGGCGCTGCGACTTCCTGTTCTTCGAGGAAGTCGTCGGGCCGGGCCGGGATCTCCGGTCCTGGGGCGACTGCGGCCTTGACCGGCATCGGCATGTTCGAGGGAGACGGTTGCCCGGGCCGGGCCTGGGCCAGCGGGGTGTTGCGAACGATATTCTGTTCCACCACCACGTCGCTCGGGCCGCCGACCAGGATGAGATGCTCGATATTGTCCCGGCGAATGAGCAGCAGCCGGCGGCGAGCGTCGACAGAAGCACTGTCCATGATGGCAATCCGGGGCTGCCGGTTGCGGCTTTGTGGAGCACTTGCTCCCATCAGGCGCTTCAGAATGAAAATAAACAGTCCGAACAGCAGCAGCACGACGGCCAAAGCCAGGATGACTGCAATAGCCTGCGTGATGCCCCCGCTCACGTTGAATGTGGTCTCAATCCAGTTATACATCTTACCCTCGTGCCGCCCCGCTTGCGGTTTGATCGCGTGTGCCGGTTACTCCGGTTTTTTGCCTCAATTGGGGAGGTTTGCCTTTATCCCCAGTAATTCCGGCGGTTGAGCCTGTGCAGGCTCCTGTCTCGCAAACCTCTCGGCTTTTTTGTTTTTCCCCGTTGCGGCGGGAATGTTTTGCCCCGTCGGTACCGGTTCAGCCGCTTGCTGATCTGCTTCGAATCTCTCTAGGACTTAAAGTTAACAGAGGCAGGCAAATTTTGCCTGTTGGCGGTGCCTCTCTTTTTGCGAAATGCAAAGGAAAGTTGCCTCCTCCACTGGTTTTTGAAGGGTTTGGGCCGGAAGAGGTAAATGGCTGTTAACTTTTCATTAACCATTTGAGCGGCAATCATTGCCGGGTTGGTTAACGAATGGTGAATCGGAATGGCCATAACGGATCTGCCGCTGTTCCAGGCATTGAAATCCAAGATGCAGTGGCACCAGACGAGACAGAGCGTGCTGGCGCAGAATATCGCCAACGCGGATACGCCCGGATACATGGCGCGGGACGTGAAGGAATATACCTTCAAGGATCACATCGGGCGGCAGTCACTGAACCTGGCGACGACGACGACGGTGGCCGGGCACATTCCCGGGAAGCTGGGAAATACCGGTTCGGCCAAGATCGAGGAAGACGACACCTTCGAAGTCACGCCGAGCGGCAACAGCGTCAATCTGGAAGAGCAGATGATGCACATCACCGAGAACCAGATGGATTACCAGGCTGCGACAACGCTTTACACCAAGGGGCTCGGTCTGATCCGGACCGCGCTTTCCAAGAGTGTATGAGGCAAGGCAGCACAAGCTAGAGGACCGATAACATGGACCTGATCAAATCCCTGTTCATCTCGGCAAGCGGGTTGAGAGCTCAGAACGGGCGCATGCGCATCATCGCGGAGAACATCGCGAATGCGAACTCCACTGCCAAGACGCCTGAAGAACTGCCGTACCGGCGCAAGATTCCGACCTTCAAGAGCCATTTCGACAGGGAAATGGGCGCTGATATGGTCGAGCTTGGCAAGATCGCGGAAGACAATACGGACTTCCGTTCGGTGCATATGCCCGGGCACCCGGCGGCCGATGCCAACGGTTACGTGCTGCAGCCCAACGTCAACACGCTGATCGAAACGACGGACATGCGCGAAGCGCAGCGATCCTATGAAGCCAATCTGAACGTCATCGATTCCACGCGGCGGATGCTGCAGCGGACCATCGATATCCTGCGCGCCTGAGCGGCAGTCCTAATCCGGGAAGGGAGCCTTAGTCATGTCTACTCCGTCGATCGCAAATAATGCCTACCAGATGGCCGCCAAGCTGCAGCAGCAGGCGCGTGCGATCGAGGACAAGGCGGGCGCTCCCGAAGCTGCCGGTCTCGATTTTACCAAGCTGGTGGAAGAGGCTGTCGGCGGTGTCGTCGACAAGGGCCGTGTCGCAGATGACAAGGCTGTCGGCCTTGTCGAGGGCAAGGCTGACGTGGTCGACGTTGTCACCGCGATCGCCGAAACGGAAGTTGCTCTGGAAACGATGGTCGCCGTTCGCGATCGAGTGATTTCCGCCTATGAGGAAATCATGCGGATGCCGATCTGATCCGATGCGGCAAGGGGGCCTTTGATGACCGCTGGTGAAGTTCTCGATCTCGCCCGTGAAGGCGTTTGGACCATGATCCTGGTGGCCGGACCGGTCATGGTCATCGGTCTGTTGGTGGGTGTCGTCATCGCCTTGTTCCAGGCTCTGACGCAGATCCAGGAAATGACGCTGGTTTTCGTTCCCAAGATCCTCGCGATCTTCGTGACGATCCTGATTGCGCTGCCCTTCATGAGCCAGGTTCTGGAGGCCTTCATGGGCAGGGTTGCCGAAATGATCCTGACCACCGGTTAGGACGTGGACCTTCATGACCATCCAGCTCGATTATCTGCCGAATATCGCAGCCATCTTCATGCTGATGTTCGCACGTATGGGCACGATGGTCATGTTGCTGCCGGCTCTGGGCGAAAGCACGATCCCGACACGGTTTCGGCTGACCATTGCCCTGGCGTTGACGATTGTTCTCTACCCCGTCGGTTCGCAGTATTACCCTGCCGACCTGATATCCAATACCTATCGCATGATTGCGCTCCTGTTCGGAGAACTGGCCATCGGCTTCGGTATCGGCCTGTGCGCCAAGATGATCACGTCCGTCTTGCAGATCGCCGGCATGATCATGGCCAACCAGTCCGGCCTTGCCTTCGCGCTTGGAACGGATTTCGCCAACCAGGGCCAGCAGGGGGCACTGTTCGGCAACTTCCTGTCCATTCTCGGTATTACGCTGGTCTTCGTCAGCGACAGCCACTTCCTGGTGATCGCGGCGCTCCACGACAGTTTCACGATTTTTCCGCCTGGCCTTGCTCCGCCGGTCGGGGACTTCTCACAGAACGCTACGGAAACCGTTGCGCATGTGTTTTCCATCGCGGTGCGCATGAGCGCGCCTTTTCTGGTGGTCGGTCTGGTTTTCTATTTCGGCCTTGGCCTGCTCAACAAGCTGATGCCGCAGATGCAGATCTTCTTTATCGCCATGCCCGTGAATATCGCGATCGGGCTGTTCCTGCTCATGGTGCTGATCGCAACCCTGATGATGTTCTATCTGGATCATTTTCAGGAATCGCTCGGCAAGTTCATCGTGGGGTAGCGCTGCGCTATGGCTGACGATACCGACGACTCGGAAAAAACAGAGGACCCCACGCACAAGCGCCTGAAAGAGGCGCATGACAAGGGGGACGTACCGAAATCTCAGGAAGTCAGCACCTGGTTCACACTGGCCGGTGCGACGCTGATGATTGCCATTTTCGCGCCTAGCACCGCCGTGTCGCTGGGCGAGTTGATGAAGGGCTACATGGAGCATGCCCACCAGATTGCGGTGGACGGCTACGCACTGAAAGCCCTGTGGCGGGACACGGGGCAGTCGGTGGCTCTTATCGTCGGCATTCCGTTGCTGGCGCTGGTGATCATGGCTGTGGCGGGCAATCTCGTCCAGCATCAGCCACTGCTGACCGCGGAAACGATCAAGCCGAAATTCTCGAAGGTTTCACCGGCCTCCGGTTTCAAGCGGCTGTTTTCCGCCGACAGTCTCGTCAACTTTGCCAAGGGGATGGTGAAGATCGCCGTTGTCGGCGCCATCATGGTGGCGGTGATGTGGCCGCACCGCGACGAAGCGGAAGTTATGGTGTTCGCCGATACGAACATCATCCTGGAGGAGGCAAGGATCCTGATCCTGCAGCTTCTGGCTGCCGTGCTGGCTGTGATGACGGTGGTTGCCGCGGCCGACTTCATCTACCAGCGCAACAAATGGTTCAACAAGCAGAAGATGTCCCTGCGCGAGGTCAAGGAAGAATACAAACAGACCGAAGGTGATCCGCAGGTCAAGGGCAAGATCCGCCAGCTGCGCATGGAGCGGTCGCGCAAGCGCATGATGGCGGCGGTGCCGCAGGCCACAGTGGTCGTGACCAACCCGACGCACTATGCTGTGGCGTTGAAGTATGAAGAAGGCATGGGAGCACCGCTCTGCCTTGCGAAAGGTACCGATGCGGTCGCGCTCAAAATCCGTGAGCTCGCCAAGGAAAGCGATATTCCTGTCGTCGAAAATCCGCCTCTGGCCCGCGCGCTTTATGCGACAGTCGAGATTGACCAGGAAGTTCCGGAAGAACACTACAAGGCCGTTGCCGAAGTCATCGGCTTCGTCTTCCGCATGCGCAAGCGCGCATCCTGGCGCGCCAACTAAGTTGCTCTCAAGGATAGCGGACTGAAAAAGTCCGCGGCAAACAGGTGAATTTCAACAGGACTTGGTCGCATATCAGTTGAAATCGGCTATTAAGCACAGAATGCTTATGTACGGCCCCTTCAAGAACCGAATCGGGCCCGGGAGACAGGATTGATGAGTGACATGGACGGGACGCCGAGCGGGCCGATGATCAGCCGCCCGGAACGTTCCGGTAATATAGGCCTTCTCATAGGCCTCGCACTGCTGCTCGTCGGCGCTGCTGCTGCCTTTGCGGTCATGGACCGCGAAGTGGCGCAGCCGTTTATTCTTGCGCTGCTCGGTATCCTGGCCGTCGTCGGCGTTTTCTGCCTGTTTGCCGGAGCCATAGGCTTTCTGCGTTTGTCGGCCCGCCCAGGCGAAGCCAATCCGCTTGCCTCCGCTTTTGTCGATACCCTTGAAGACGGAGCGCTCATTACCGACCTGGACGGCCGGCTTGTTTATGCCAACAAGGCCTATGCGGATCTGACCGGCGCTGAAACCGCTGCCGACATCCGTGTGGTCGAGCGTGTGTTTTCCTCCGATCCGGATGCCGCCGACGCCATTTTCCGCCTGTCCCAGGCCATGCGCGACAGCCGCAGGGCGCAAGAAGAGATCCGCATGCCGTTCCCGCTCGGCAGGGCCGACGGCGCTGCGCGCTGGTATCGGGTGTCGATCCGCCCGTTGCAGGTGTCCAAGGAACGCGGTGGCGGCAAGCCCATGGCGGTCTGGCAGCTGGCCGATATCACCCGCGACCGGGCCGAACAGGAAAACTCGTTTCAGGAACTGCAGCGCGTCATAAATTTCCTGGATCACGCGCCGGCCGGTTTCTTTTCCTGTGATGCGGAAGGCCGCATCGTCTATCTCAACGCCACCCTGGCCGACTGGCTTGGCTACGATCTTGCCCAGTTCGACGCGGGCGACCTCGATCTTTCGAGCATCGTGCGCGGCGACGGCACCGAGCTGATCCGCTCGATCAAGGGTCAGGCGGGCGAGGTCAAGAGCGAAACCTTTGATCTCGACTTCGTCACCCGCAACGGACGCGGCCTGCCGGTGCGACTGCTCCACCGTGTGCCTTTCGGTGAAAACGGCCAGCCGGGTGACAGCCGCACATTGGTTCTCAACAGGTCTCGCGGTGAGGAAGCCTCCGAGGCGCTTCGGGCGGCTGAAGTCCGCTTTGCCCGTTTCTTCAACAACACGCCGATCGCCATTGCCTCGCTCGACAAGGAAGGCCGGGTCCTGAGAACCAACGCGCCGTTCCTGAAGCTGTTCGGTGCGGTCGACACGGATGACGAATCTCCCAAGCTGGAGGCTTATGTGGCCGAGAGCGGGCGGCAGGAACTGGCAAAGTCTCTCCAGGCCGCTGCCAACGGGATCGGCGAGATTGCGCCGATAGACATTCCCCTGGTCGAGGGCAATGACCCGCGTTCAGCAACCTTCTACGTCTCCGCAGTGCAGGAAGGTGAGGGTGACGGCGAAGCCGCCATCGTTTACGCGCTTGAAACCACCCAGCAGCGAGCCCTGGAAGCCCAGTTCGCCCAGAGCCAGAAGATGCAGGCCATCGGCCAGCTGGCCGGGGGCGTCGCGCATGACTTCAACAACGTCCTGACTGCGATCATCGGCTTCTCGGATCTGCTCCTGGCAAGCCACAGACCGACCGATCCGTCCTTCCAGGACATCATGAACATCAAGCAGAACGCCAACCGTGCAGCCGGCCTCGTGCGGCAGCTTCTGGCCTTCTCGCGTCGTCAGACGCTGCGTCCGCAGCAGTTGGAGCTGAACGACGTTCTGGCAGATCTCTCCATCCTGCTCGACCGCCTGCTGGGTGAGAAGGTGGAACTGAAGGTGATCCACGGCCGGGACCTGTGGCCGGTCATGGCCGACCTGAACCAGCTGGAGCAGGTGATCGTCAACCTGGCGGTAAACGCGGGCGATGCAATGTCCGACGGTGGCCGTCTGACCATCCGCACGCGCAACGTCAACGAAGCCGAAAGCACTCAGTTCGACAACATCCGCGGCATGCCACCGGGCGAGTACACCCTTGTCGAGGTGGACGACACGGGTCACGGCATTCCGCCCGACGTGATGGAGAAGATCTTCGATCCGTTCTTCTCCACCAAGGAAGTCGGCAAGGGAACGGGCCTTGGCCTGTCGACGGTTTACGGCATCGTCAAACAGACCGGCGGTTTCATCTTCTGTACCTCCGAAGTCGATGTCGGCACGACGTTCCGTCTTTTCCTGCCACGCCACATTCCGAAGGTCGTGGAGAAGAAAAAGCCGGAGCCGAAGGAAGTCGAGCCGGAAAAGGTCAAGGATCTGACCGGTTCCGCATCGATCCTGCTGGTGGAAGACGAGGAGGCCGTGCGTGCCTTTGGCGCCCGTGCCCTCGCGTCGCGTGGCTACACCGTCTACGAGGCGGGCTCGGGCAACGAGGCGCTGGAGGTCATGGAAGAGACAGACGGCAAGATCGACCTCGTGGTCTCCGATGTGGTCATGCCGGAAATGGACGGGCCGACGCTTCTGGTCGAGCTGCGCAAGACCCGTCCGGACCTCAAGATCATCTTCGTGTCCGGTTATGCCGAGGACGCCTTCGAGGAAAACCTGCCACCGGGCGAACAGTTCTTCTTCCTGCCCAAGCCTTTCACGCTGAAGCAGCTTGCGACGACTGTGAAGGATGTCTTGAACGGATAGGCCGACCTGGTCCAGACTTGCCTCAACACCATCCGTTTGAGGCAAGAGGTCCATGCAGCTTCCAGATTTCATCCGAAAGTTTCCAGCTCTCGATGTTCCCTTTCCCGAGGACGTTGTCAGATCCTACGCAGTGCGCTCGGACGCCGGACTGGTCGTTTTTTTCGATTTCGTGAAAGACATGGTCCTGCCGCCGCATTCGCATCTGGCGCAATGGGGTACTGTCCTGAGCGGCGAGATCGAATTCACCATCGCTGGTGAAACAAGGACGATGGGTCCGGGCGCTGTCTACGATATTCCCAGTGGGGCGGAGCACAGTGCGATTATCAAGGCCGGAACCAAGGTGATCGATGTCTTCGAGGAGCCTGACCGCTATCCGGTCAAGGGATAGCGCTTGATACAGGCTCTGGTCGCTACCGCCTGCCACTGTGTTGTACCGGTTCAGGTCTGACGGCATTTGGGTAAGGATTGCAGTTACCCTTCCATCCCGAATGCGTTAGAGGAAGGTCACGACAGGCTGTCTGCGACGAAAAGGGCTGACACGTTGACCGCACATCATGCACCTGGTGAAGGCGCTCCGGGCAAGGATGGAACAGCTTTCGACCAGGAAGCATCCTGGCGGCGGCTGATGTCCGTCTTTGGCAGCATTGGTCTGCTGTCTTTCGGTGGTCCGGCCGCACAGATCGCGCTGATGCACCGCAAGCTGGTTGATGAGACAGGCTGGCTTTCGGAAAAAAGTTACGTCAACGCTCTCGGGTTCTGCATGTTGCTGCCGGGTCCGGAAGCCATGCAACTGGCGACGTACTGTGGCTGGAAACTGCGCGGCGTTGCCGGTGGCTTGCTGGCGGGCCTTCTGTTTGTCGTTCCCGGCGCACTCGCAATTTTCGCACTTGCCGCGGTTTACGGAACCTTCGGCAATGTGCCGCTGGTCAGTCAGCTGTTTCTGGGCATCAAGGCAGCCGTCCTGATCGTGGTTCTGGAGGCGTTGCTGCGCCTCTCCAAACGGGCACTCACCATCAGGCGGCAATGGGTCATTGCAGCTCTGGCCTTTGTCGGAATTTTCTTTCTGGCTCTGCCGTTCCCGCTGATTGTTCTGGCCGCCGGTCTTTACGGTGCCGCGTTCAGCGTGGCGCAGACTGAAAGCCACGGTGAGCCTGGTGTTGCGATTGGCAGACCGATTGCGAAAACACTCCGCACGGTGTTTCTCTGGACCTTCATCTGGATCGCGCCACTGGCGCTGCTGGATCTGGCCGGCAACGTGCCCTTGCTGGCGGATATCGGCTGGTTCTTTTCAAAGCTCGCTGTCGTCACCTTTGGCGGCGCCTATGCGGTGCTTGCCTATATGGCCCAGGACGTCGTCGCCATTCACGGCTGGCTGAGCGCCGGTGAAATGATGGACGGGCTGGGTCTGGCGGAAACAACACCGGGGCCGCTCATTCTGGTGACCCAGTTCGTCGGCTTTCTGGCGGCCTTTCACGAAGGTGGGCTTCTGCTTGGCCTCGCAGGGGGGCTGGTTGCGCTCTGGGCGACCTTTGCTCCCTGTTTTCTCTGGATCTTTGCCGGGGCGCCATACATCGAATGGATCTCGGCGCAGCCGAGGCTCAAGTCGGCACTTTCGGCCATCGTAGCGGCGGTGGTCGGCGTCGTGCTCAATCTGTCGGTCTGGTTCGCGCTGCATGTCTTCTTCGAAGAGGTCACGGCGACAAAGTGGGGTGTCGTGACACTCTGGATCCCGGACCTTGCCAACCTCGACTGGCGCGTGCCGGTCCTCGCGGCCCTGTGTGGCCTGTTGCTCCTGCGGTTTCACATGGGGCTGATCTGGGTGCTGCTGACGGCGGCACTTGGCGGGGTGCTGCTGTCACAAGTGGGATGAGGGGACGCGTGCCCGCTCACCAGCCCGCAGTGAGAAAATAGTTGGCATAGACAAATGGCCAGACTGCAAGGCAAAGGGCGAGTTTTCTCCTGTCGCTGAGACGGGCACCGACAAGCCGGGACACTGACCAGGAAATCAAGGCGACAAGGACAAACCTTGGTAGCCGTGCCACCGGCGAGACAAGAAAAAGCGATTGTGCGGGGATCGAGGCGTAGCCCGCTTCAGCCGAAAGAACCTTGTAAGGGATGCCGCTGAAGGCTCCACCGAGCAATCCCTCGAACAGGCCTGCCTGCAACAGCTGCCTGGCCATTTCAAATGTTGATCCCGAAATCCCGGGCACAAGCAGCAGCACCTGAAGCGTTTCTTCCGGAAAATGCTGTGCGCAGGTCCAGACCAACAGACCGCCGAACGCGGCCGCGAAGGATGCCAGAAGCGCCGCTATCATGGCCTTGCCCAGGGAGCGAAGCGCGATGATGCTCAAAAGCGCGTCGGGAGCGATGAAGAACAGCGTTGCCTCGGCAAAGCTCCAGAGCGCAGCCAGGCAGAAAAGTGCCAACTTACTATTCCCAGGATGCAAAGGTCTTTTCCGTCGAGAGTGCGTTAAAGCGCTCCTTCAACCCGGTCATAAAATGAGTCCGGTCCTCGTTCCAAGTAATTGGTTCCCCGACGAAAATATCGCAGAAGAACGGCACCAGCAGGAACGACCCCTTCGGCAAGGCCTTGCCGAGGCCGTGGGTGAAGACGGGCACGACCGGTGCTTCCGGGAACCGTTCGGCAAGAAAGGAAACGCCTTTCTTGAGATCCGTCATCTGTTCCGGTTCGCCGCGCGAACCTTCCGGAAACAGGATGAGAACCTTGCCCTGACGCAGAACCTCGTAGCAGCCTTCCAGCGGGTCGACGTTCTTCTCTTTCCGGCCACGCTCCACCGGGATAATGCCGAGGACATGTTCCGACAGCCAGGCCTTGAGTGGGGAGGAGAAGAAATAATCTGCCGCCGCAACCGGCTTGATGTCCTTCAGCTTCGACAGGGGCATCAAGGCCATCAGCACCATCGTATCCAGATGGCTGTTGTGGTTGGCAACAATGATCGCCGGACCGTTGGCCGGCAGCAGTTCCTTGCGACGCACGTTCAGCCCGAGCAGGAACAGGACCGCGATCTTGACGAAAATGTAGAAGATCTTCTGGAGCATTAGTGATTGTTCCTGAATGCTGACGGTCGAGCGCTTGTTCCAGGGTCGTCCTCTCCTCGGTCACCCCGGACGCAGCGAAGCGGAGATCCGGGGCCGGGGAACCCAGGCGCAAGATCAGTGGCTGAACCTTTCAGCCGATTGAAAGGCTCCCCGATCCCGGCTCGCGCTGCGCTTGGCCGGGATGACGAGAGGAGAGGCGCGTGGGCTTGGAGAAGAGAAAAAGAGAAGCCTGCCGACTGCGTGCGCGGAGTGAAAGCGGTCATCCTGACATCCCCCTTCAGTAATAGAAATAGCGGGTGAAGTGGAAGAACAGCGGCGCGGTGTAGGTCAGGCTGTCGATCCGGTCGAGGATGCCACCATGACCGGGAATAAGACTGCCGGTGTCCTTGACCCCGAGATCCCGCTTCAGGGCCGAGACGGTGACATCTCCAACGAACCCTGCGACCGGGATCAGCAGGCCGGCGGCAGCGGCATGGATCATGTCAAAGGGCGTGACCAGCGGTGCCGTCAGAAGGGACAGAACGAAAGTGGTTGCAACGCCGCCAAGAAAGCCTTCCCACGTCTTGTTGGGACTGACGCCCGGAATGATCTTGTGACGGCCAAACAGTTTGCCCCAGGTGTATTGGGCAACGTCGTTGAACTGGGTCAGAAACAGGAGGAACAGCAGCAGACCCGGACCGCCGGTGCTGTTGGCCTCGGTTGCCGGCAGGATCAGGAGGAAAGCCGCGTGGCTGATGGAGAAGACGCATAGCATTAGCCCCCAGTTGAGGGTGCCGACAGCGCGCAGGAAGCCCTCGGTCTGCTGGGTCAGCAGGCTGACGAAGGGCAGGAACAGGAACATGTAGACCGGGATGAACACCGCGAACATGCCATAGTAGCTGTCGTAGACCCAGAAGTACTGCACGGGGATCGACAGATACGCCCAGAACAGCACCCGCCTGTCAGCCCGGCGGGTGGGGATCATCGAGAAATACTCCTTCAGCGCCAGGAAGCTGATGAGGGCGAAAACAATGATCGAGACCGTGTTGCTGACCAGGAAGGAGACGGTGAAGATTGCCACCATCACCCACCAGCTGACGGTGCGCTGAACCAGTTCGCTCATGTTCTTGGCGGAGCGTTTCGAAATCACGAAGACGATGGCGCTGGCAACGCACAGCACGGCCCAGATGCCGATCAGGGCCCAATGGATGGTCAGGAGGTTCATGCGGATTGTTTCTCCCTGATTGCCGCCCTGGCGCGGTTGAAAATGGTAACCGCGGACAGCGCCAGCCCGACACTGAAAAGGATCTGATAAAGGAGAGGCGTGGTCAGTCCAAAGGCCATCAGGAACCCGCAAAGACCGAACAGGGCTGCCCGATCGCTCTTGCCGAAGGGGCCGTCATACCGGCGGCTTGCACCGATCTGGACTGCGATCACGCCGGTCATTTCGCCGATGACGGCAAGCACGACCAGTCCGACGACAATCGGCCCATCGACAAAAGGCAGGAGTGCAAAGGGTAGGTAGAGCGCAGCGTCTGACAGCACATCGCCCAGTTCGTTGAGCACCGCGCCAAGGTCGGATTTCTGGTCGTGTTCCCGCGCGAGCATGCCGTCGATGGCATTGAGGCCCATGCGTATGAACAGAACCAGCGGCAGCAGGATCAGGGGCAGGAAAGCGCCGGGAAAGATCCAGAGCAGCAGGCCTTCGCCAATCGACAGGCCAAGCGCGGCCAGGGTTACCTGATTGGCCGTCACCCCGTTTGCCGCAAGCGATCTGCACACGGGGCGAAGCAGGTCCTGAAAACGGGACTTCAGCTGGTAAATCGTTGGCATTCAAAAACTTTCCCGACTAATTTTCGGGAAAGATATAGGTATAGAGCACCCGGTGCACGCTAGAATTTCAATTGCCTGCTGTCACTTCCTGACAGGGTCGCGCTGGAGCAGGCGTTTCAGGTGATCAGTAACATTTTCCGGCTCTTCCAGCGGTGTCAGGTGGCCACTGTGTTCCAGGACGACAAGGTCCGCTGACGGGATCAGGTTGGCCATGGACCGATGAAGCTCCGGCGGCGTCAACTGATCATGATTGCCACACAGCACCAGTGTCGGGCAGATAATGCCGGTGAGCGACGCGCGGCTGTCGGGGCGAGCAATGCGGGTCTGGCGAATGAAGACGTCCGGGCCAAGCCGCTGCGTCATGGCACGAACCCGATTGATCATGTCGGAATTGTCCCGGTTTTCCGGGGCAAGATAGGACTGGGCGAGTTTTCTGCCGAAGCCGTGGAAACGGCCCGGTTTCGACGCTTGGGCAATCAATTGTTCGCGCTCTGCGGCGCGTTCCGGCGTGTCAGGCAGCATGGTGGTGTCGAGGAGGGCGAGATGGGTCACGCGTTCCGGGGCGCGGCGCAGGATTTCCTGAGCGACGATACCGCCGAGCGAAAACCCGGCCAGTGCAAAGCGGTCCTCGCTGGTGGCCAAAACCATCTCCGCCAGAGCCCCCAGCGAACTACCGCGTGTTATGTCGGCAACCCGGGGGCGAGCAATGTCAGCGAGACCGGTGATCTGATCCCGCCAGAGATCCGCATCGTTCAGGAGCCCCGGGATCAGGACGATCTGCGGCAGGCTCATGCATCGGCCTCTTGCGTGGAGGCGAGGATTGTCCGGGCACGGATGCGGACCGGCTCGTCGACCATTGCGCCATCGACATTGGCTGCGCCATCACCCGAGGCGAGAACACGCCTGGCCCACTCGATTTCGTCGAGGCTCGGGGCGAAGGCGCGTTTGATCTCGGCAAGCTGTCTTGGGTGAATGCAGAGTTTGCCGGCCATACCGAGATCGCGTGCATGGCAGGCGTCTTCAAATGTCTGCGCAGGGTTGTCGAGCTGTGCTGTGACGCCGTCGATCGGGGCCGCGATGCCGGCAAGCCGGGACGCCAGAACCAGTTCGGAGCGAACGGGCAAGAGCACGTCTTTCAAATGCGCGCAGCCTAGATCGGCGCAATAGTCGATGGACCCGAAAGCCAGTCGAACCACCCCATCGGTGCTTGCAATGCTCCTGGCATTGGCAAGCCCCCTGGCACTTTCAATGAGCGCGATAACCGGGACCGAGCCACCCAGGGCAGTGTGGAGCGTGGCAATCTCTCCGGGAGCCTCCGTCTTCGGCAGCATGACGGCATCCGGTGCCAGCTTGCGAAGAGCCATTACATCCTCCGGGTGCCACGAAGTCCCAACGGCGTTGATGCGCACGATGACAGGTTTTTCGGTGAAGCCGATTGTCAGATTGGTGCGGGCGGCCTCTTTCTCCGATGCGGGGACCGCGTCTTCCAGATCCAGGATGATCGCGTCGGCTTCGGTTGCGGCTGCCTTGGGGAATCGGTCGGGCCTATTTGCCGGCACGAACAGAGGTGTCCTGACTGCCGTTACCATGCTGCCGTGGCCTCCATGGCAACCGGGCCGCCAAGCTGCGCAGTCCAGAGCTTCATGGTTTCTCCCTCCGTTTGCGCGTTCACCGTGAAGTCCGCAGTGTCGAATATGGTCGACAGACTTCGAAACCGGAATGTTTTCGGTGCTCTTTCCTTGAGATCCGCAGCGAACTGGCAAAGCAGTGTTGCCTGCAAGGGACCGTGAACAATAAGCCCTGGATAGCCTTCCACGTCGCGGACATAGTCCTTGTCGTAGTGGATGCGGTGCCCGTTGAAGGTCATGGCCGAATAGCGGAAGAGGTAAGCGGCCGATGGCGTGATCTGCATGACGTCGTCTCCAGTCGTCGCAGGCGCCGGGGTCGTCTTCATGCCCGCAACGTTCTGCGCCTCCCGGTAGACGATGTCCTGACGCTCGTTCAAGACAGGTCGACCGTCAGAAGTGACTTCATGATTGACCGTGACGAAACAGAGTGGCCCGGTGCGGCCCTGTTTCAGGACCACATCCCTGACGGTTGATACCCGCCGGACCTCTTCGCCAATCCGGATGTCACCCTGGAAGGTAAACTCGCCGCCTGCCCACATGCGCCGGGGCAGGGGCACGGGCGGCAGGAAGCCGCCACGGGCTGCATGACCGTCCGGTCCCAGACCGGCGGTCTGAACGGTCGGCTGAGCAAGACAGAAATGGATCAGCAGCGGCGCGACATCGCCTGGAGCTTCACCTGATGTCCGGTCAAAGGTCGCGTTGAACTGGCGAACCAGTGCGGGGCTCAAGACCTCCGAGGCGCTGTCTTCGCGCCCTATCCAGCTGCGCAGGTGGTCGATGTCGAGGTCCATGATCACGCCTCCAGGGGCTTGAGGGCCGGGATCGGGCCGTAGCTGCGCGGTTCGCCCGAAAAGATGGCCGCAGGGGCGGGGAAGGAGACCGGGCCATTCGGGCTGTCGACGGTGATACGCCTCAGGTGCGGATGGGTCGACAGGCCTTCCATATCGTTGACGGAGGCCAATGCGATATTAGCCTCCGTCAGCAACCTGATGGCCGTTTCGGCATCAAATTTCGCAAAGGCTTCGCCAACAGCGGCATCCGTTTCCCTGCGATTGTTCACCCGCGCGACGTTTGTTGCGAACCTTGGATTGGTGCCGAGTTCGGGTTTTCCGATGAAGTCGCTGCAAAGGGTCCTCCATTCCCGGTCGCTTTGAATGGCGATCAGAATTGCCGGACCTTCCTTTGGCTGGAAGACGCCATAGGGCGCAATCGAAGGATGGGCGAGGCCGACCCGCTGGGGGCTCTTGCCGCCTTCATGGTTGAGAAGGGGGACGGTCAGCCAGTCGGCGAGAACATCGAACATGGAAACCGAGATCTGCGTGCCTTTGCCGGTGACCCCGCGCTGGATCAAGGCTTCCAGAATGGCGGTGTAGGCCGTTGCCCCGGTGGCGATGTCGACAAGGGAAATGCCGACACGCGCGGGTTCGTTCGGCCCGCCGGTGATCGAACAAAGACCGGTTTCAGCCTGGATCAGCAAATCATAGGCCTTGCGGTCGGCCATCGGTCCGGTTTCGCCGAAACCGCTGATGGAGCAGGTAATAAGGCGCGGATAATCCAGCACCAACCTGTCCGGATCAAAACCAAGGCGGGCCAAGGCGCCAGGCTTGAGGTTCTGGATCAGGACATCGGCGTCTGCGATCAGCTGCGCCAGCTTTTCCTTGCCCGTGTCGGAACCAAGATCCAGCGTGATGCTGTCCTTGCCCCGGTTCAGCCAGACAAAGTAACTCGACTGGCCCTTGGCTACGTCGTCATACCCCCGGGCAAAATCACCTTCGGGCCGTTCGATCTTTGTGACTGTCGCTCCGGCATCTGCAAGCCGGGACGTGGCGTAGGGAGCAGCCACCGCCTGTTCGATGGCGACGACGTTCAATCCTTCCAGCGGCAACACCATCAGAACGACCTCGGCAGGCCAAGCACATGCTCGGCAACATAGGACAGGATGAGGTTGGTGGAGATTGGTGCTACCTGGTAGAGCCGCGTCTCGCGGAACTTGCGCTCGACGTCATATTCACAGGCAAAACCGAAGCCGCCATGGAACTGGATGCAGGCATTTGCCGCTTCCCAACTTGCCTTTGCGGCCAGGTATTTGGCCATATTTGCCTCCGCGCCGCAGGGAGCGCCGGCATCAAACAGGCTACAGGCCTTGTAGCGCATCAGGTTGGCCGCCTCGATCTCGATATAGGCTTCAGCTATGGGAAACTGGACGCCCTGGTTCTGGCCTATGGGACGGCCGAAGACTTCCCGTTCTCGCACATAGTCAGTCACCTTGTCGGTGAACCAGTAGCCATCGCCGATACATTCGGCGGCAATCAGCGTGCGTTCGGCGTTGAGGCCGGTAAGGATATATTTGAAGCCTTTTCCTTCCTCGCCGATGAGATTTTCTTCCGGGATTTCCAGATTGTCGAAGAAGAGTTCGTTGGTCTCGTGGTTGACCATGTTCAGGATCGGGCGAACCTCCATGCCCGATTTCATGGCTTGCCTGATATCGACCAGGAAGATCGAAAGGCCTTCCGATTTCTTCTGCACGTCGGCAAGCGGCGTTGTGCGCGCCAGGAGGATCATCAGGTCGGAATGCTGCACACGGCTGATCCAGACCTTCTGGCCGTTGACGACGTAGCGGTCGCCCTTCTTCACGGCGGTGGTCTTGATCCTGGTGGTGTCCGTGCCAGTGGTCGGCTCGGTCACGCCCATGGACTGCAACCGCAATTCGCCGCTTGCGATCTTCGGCAGATATTTCAGCCGCTGTTCTTCCGAGCCATGCCGCACGAGCGTGTTCATGTTGTACATCTGGCCGTGACAAGCGCCGGAATTGCCGCCTACACGGTTGATTTCTTCCATGATGACCGAAGCTTCGGTGAGCCCGAGGCCCGATCCGCCGTAGTCCTCCGGGATAAGTGCGGCCATCCAGCCTTCGCGTGTCAGGGCGTCGACAAATTCTTCCGGATAGGAGCGGTCCTCATCGATCTTGCGGTGGTATTCGGCGGGAAACTGGGCACATAGCGCGCGGATGCCGTCACGAATGTCCTGGTAGCTATCAGGTTGGCTTGTCATGTGGGCTTTTCGTCTGGCGTGTTTGTTGACCGCAGTTAAGCCGCTGAACTGCTATTGAACAAATATATGTTTTGGATTGGTATCATATAAATTTTATATGCTAACTTGTTGCCATGGACATCCGCCAACTCCGCTATTTTCTGGAAATCGTTGCGCAGGGTTCGCTTACGCGGGCTGCCGAAAGCCTGCATGTGGCGCAACCGGCCCTGTCGCTGCACCTGAAGAACATGGAGGAGCAGCTTGACACCAGGCTGCTGACGCGCAGTCGCTCCGGTGTCACGCCCACGGAGGCGGGAGAGCTGCTGCTGCAAAGGGCGCGGGCAATTCTGGAGGATCTGGCGCGCACGGAAGACGATATCCGCAATCTGGAAACCGATCCGTCCGGCATCGTGCGGATCGGCCTGCCGGGCACGATCAGTGCCATGGTGTCTCTACCGTTGATCCTGGCGGCGCGTGAGCGCTTTCCGCGGATCACGCTCAATATTACCGAGGCCATGAGCGGTTTTGTTGGCGATTGGCTGAGCGAAGGCAAGATCGATCTTGCCGTGCTTTACAGCCGTTCCAAGGATGCACGCATCCGGTCTGAATTATTGCTTGAAGAAGAGCTTGTGGTTCTGTGGCCCGCCGATGCCGAACGTCCGCAGGAAATGAACATGGAGGCACTCGACAACGTGCCAATGGTGCTGCCAAGCGGAGCGCACGGCTTGCGGGTGCTGATTGACAGGACGTTCCAGGCGCTGGGCTTTGCACCAGAAATCGCGATGGAAATCGACTCCTTCAACAACATCAAACGCCTGGTGGCGGCCGGGTTTGGCCCGTCGATCCTGCCGCTCTACGCGGTGACGGAGGAGGTGGCAGCAGGTTCCCTTTGTGTCAGCCGCATTGCCGCGCCGGGGCTGTGGCGCGGGGCTCATCTGATGTCGCCGAGTGGACGATCGGTGACGCGGGCGCTGGAAGCGGTGCACGCTTTGCTGCGCGAGGTTATCCTGGATCTGCGCGACAAGGGGGCCTGGGCCGCTTCCCGGCCACCGCAGGTTTCCGGCACTGCGAATGTCTCCTGACGGGAACAAAACCCGGAGCTCTGTCGTTTTCCCGATACTGCCCTATGCTGGCTGAGCAAGCAGCCTGTCCATGTGTGCAAGGCTTCCCGCTATTTTGGAGAACCGATTGACGATGATCGACGCTGTCCTGCTGACCTCGCCCCGTATTTCCACCTTTGATGACCAGACCTATCTCACGAACGCCAGCAGCTTTTTCTTTGCGCGTGATGAGCGCCTGTTTCTCGTGACCAGCCGGCATGTCATGGTGGATGAGCCAAGCGGGCATCATCCCTCCCGTATCGAAATAGAACTCCACAACGATCCTGAAAACCTCGCTGACTCCATCGCTTTTTCGATCCCGCTTTTCCGGGATGGCAAAAGCCTCTGGCGCCAGGGAGAGGACACTGCAGGCGATATCGACGTTGCGGTGATCGAGATTGACCGGGCAGCGCTACCTGAAAATATCGTCTATCGGGCTTTCGGGCCCGAACACCTGAGTGACCCGCAAGAGCATGTCGAGATCGGATCATCCATTCTGGTTGTCGGTTTCCCGCTCGGGTTTCATGACACGCTCCATCACATGCCGGTGGTCCGCCACGCGGTCGTGGCTTCCTCCTTCGGCTTCCGGTTTCAGGGCATGGGCTATTTCCTGACCGATGCCCGCACGCATCGCGGCACAAGTGGGGCTCCGGTGGTCATGCGCAATACGGCAGACAGCGCAAGCGAACTGCCGTGGAAACTGCTTGGCGTTCACTCCGCCCGCCTCGATGTCGGCACGCGCGATCTCGTGCTGGATGAGGCGCTAGGCCTCAATTGCGCCTGGTATGCGGACATTCTGATGACGCTTACGGAGGGGTGACCCCCGTCAAAGGCAAACTTCAGCCCTGGAGCGTCAGGCGGGTTTGAACCTGTAGTGGCCGGTGATTTCGAAATCGAACAGCCGGTCTTCCAGCTGCGTTCCAGCACCAATGTTGTGGACCACCATTGGTCGTTCGCTGTCTGCGGAGGCACGGTGACTGACAATCGCCATGTGCGGCAGGTTTCCAGGCAGCATCTGGGAAACAACGTCGCCGGGCTGATAGTCTTTGGCGTTTGCAGTGACCGGAAGAGCTGCGCCTTTTCGTCTGAAAAAGGTCTGCAGGTTTGGCACCCGCCGGTGGTCGATGTTCCTGTCCGGGCGTTTGAGACCCCAGATCTTTGGATAGGACGAAAAGTCCGACTTCATGTCCGCATTAATGGCCGACTGAAGATCGTAGCCGAAAGCGTCGCGGTAGGCTCTGACGACCACATCGGTGCATACACCGCGTTCGCGCGGCAGGTCGCCATTTGGAAACGGGAGCGAGACATAGGCCGGATCGTAGACCACCGTAACGCCGATCTGGCTTTCTGCCGCCTCAATCAGCTGTCCCGCCCACGGATTGGGCAAAGCAAAACTTTTTGACGTTGCATCAGTGGGCGGCGTGGACGGTCCGGCAATTGCCTTGCTGACGAGCTGCAACCCGGTTTGCAGCCGATAAGCGGGGAGGGTGTGTGCCGCGTAGGCGCCTCCTGCTGCCAGAAGTCCGGTTCCGAACAGGAATGTACGCCGCTTCATGTGAGAGCTCCCATAGATCTGAAGCCGGAATACTGGCGGAGTGGGACCGGAATGGGGCGAGGCGACATTTGACCGATTTTCCCGTTGGGTAAACCAATACGCGTGTCGTTGCGGAAGTCGGTCAATTGCACGTTTTTTGTTCTCGAAAATTTAATCTGATGAGTCTTTACTGCAACAAAAGGCGGTAAATGTTGACGAAATTTGGGGAAATACTGCTGAAAACGGCAATGATTGTCTTTTTGTCCTGGCTGGCGACGCCTGCCCAGGCCGAGCAGGTATCCCTGTCCTATGATCAGTTCTTTCTGCGTCACAGCGCAACCATGATGCTGATCGATCCGGATACCGGAAGCATTCTTGATGCCAACAATGCCGCGGCAGACTTCTACGGGTTCGACCGGGATACGCTGCGCCGCATGTCCATTCAGAACATCAATCAGCTGACGGCCGAGCAGGTTGAAGCCGAACGTCAACTTGCCAAGGCTGAACACCGAAATTTCTTCATCTTCCGCCACAAGCTGGCAGATGGCTCCGTTCGAAGCGTGGAAGTTCATTCAACTCCGGTGGACTACGACGACAGGAAGGCTTTGCTTTCCGTGGTGCACGATATTTCCGACGACCGGCAGCGGGAACAAGAACTGTGGCACTACAAGAACCGCCTGGAGGAAATGGTCGACAGCAAGAGCGCCGAACTTTCCTCTGCCTATAACGCCCGGAACCAGTGGATGCTGGGCCTGGTCGGCACGCTTGGTCTGTCGCTTGTCGTCGTCAGTTTTCTGCTGCTTGAAAGACACACCGCGCACAAGCGGCTGCGATCCTCGGAGCAGCGTTTGCGGGAGATCATCTTCGGCACCAACGTCGGGACCTGGGAATGCAACGTTCAGACCGGGGAGGTGGTCTACAACGAACGCTGGGCTGAAATTCTCGGCTATTCGCTGGCCGAGTTGCAGCCGCTCAGCCGACAGACCTGGTACCGGCTGACCCATCCGGACGATGTGGAAAAATCTGAGCAGAAGCTGGCAGAGGTGTTTTCCGGAGCAAGGGAAGCCTACGACAACGAAATTCGCATGCGCCACAAGGAGGGCAGGTGGGTCTGGGTTCTCGACAGGGGACGTGTGGTCGAATGGACGAAAGACGGCAAGCCTTTGCGCATGTCCGGCACGCATTCGGACATTACCCGTCTGAAGAAGACGGAAGAAGCTGTCAGGCGGCTAGCGATGACCGACCATCTGACAGGCCTTTCGAACCGGGCACATTTCAGCCAGAGCCTTGCGGAAAACGTCGCCATTGCAGATCGGGATAACCGCAAGTTTGCACTGATGATGCTGGACCTTGATACCTTCAAGCCGGTCAACGACAGCCACGGGCATCCGGTGGGTGACGCGCTGCTCCAGGCCGTTGCCTCCACCATCAAGCGCTGCACGCGCGAAGGGGATGTCGTGACCCGGATCGGCGGGGATGAGTTTGCCGTGATCATCGGCGATTATGCGGAAGAGAAGGATGTTCTGGCCTGTGCCACCCGCATCTACCGGGAGGTCTCGCGGCCGATGGAAATCAAGGGCAAGGATATCAACATCAGCATCAGCATCGGGGTGTCGTTCTATCCCGATGATGCAGATGATGCCAAATCGCTGATCACCCACGCGGACCAGGCCATGTATGAAGCCAAGAAGAGCGGGGCAAACGTCCTGACGTATGAAGCCTACAGGATGCGGGTGGCGAGCTAGCTGCGGTGAAAGTGAACGACATTCCTTTGGCCTGCCTTCTCGCTCAGCCCTGCTCCTTGTCTAGACCCAGCGTGCCAGTTCCTCTTCGTAGGGCGAGATATCGCCGAACTTCGCCGTGACCCAGCCCGGATTGTAGTAGGTATCGAGATAGCGCTGACCGCTGTCGCACATCAGCGTGACGATCGAGCCTGTCTCGCCTTTGTCGATCATCCGGCCGGCGATTTGCAGCGCCCCCCACAGATTTGTGCCGGTGGAAGCGCCCGCCTTGCGGCCGATCAGTTTCTCCAGCCACAGGATCGTTGCAATGCTTGCGGCATCGGGCACCTTGATCATGTCGTCGATGACGTCCGGCAGAAACGAGTGTTCCACCTTTGGCCGGCCAATGCCTTCGATCCGGCTTGAGCAGTTTTCGGTGAGAGCGTGGTTCCCGGTACGGTAGGCATCATAGAAGACCGAGTTTTCCGGATCGACCACGGTCAGGCCGGTGTCGTAGCCCCGGTAGCGGATAAACCGGCCAAGCGTTGCGGATGTGCCACCCGTGCCGGCGCTCATCACCAGCATCTTCGGCACAGGATGTGGCTCGAATTCCATCTGGTTGAAGATGCTTTCGGCAATGTTGTTGTTGCCGCGCCAGTCGGTTGCCCGCTCCGCATAGGTGAACTGGTCCATGAAATGCCCGCCGAGCTGTTCGGCAAGGTCCACCGCCGCGCCGTGCATCTCGGGCGCTGACCCGACGAAATGCGGTTCACCGCCGTAAAGCCGGATTTGCTCGATCTTGCTGTGGGCGGTGCTTTGCGGCACCACGGCAATGAATGGAACGCCGATCATTTGCGCAAAGTAGGCTTCCGAAACGGCCGTGCTGCCCGACGAGGCTTCGATCACCGGTGTGCCTTCGCGGATCCTGCCGTTGCACAGCGCATAAAGAAACAGCGACCGGGCGAGACGGTGCTTCAGGCTGCCGGTCGGGTGGGTGCTTTCATCCTTCAGATAGATATCGACACCGGCGCAACTGAGGCCATGCAGCTTGAACAGATGCGTGTCGGCGGACCGATGCGCATCCGCGTTAATCCTGGCGACAGCGTCCCGCACCCATTTGTCCATCGCAGTTCTCCCGGCAGTTGTTGCCCAAGAGTGGCGCTAAAGCGGAATGCCCGCAATATGAGCGATGAGTTCCAGGCTGTTGCGGGCGCTGAATTTCTTCATCAGCCGGGCCCGGTGGACCTCGACCGTGCGCGGTGACAGCCCGAGCAGGCGGGCGATTTCCTTGGTTGTATTTCCTTCGGCCAGCAGTTTGGCCACCTGGCGTTCTCGCAGGCTCATTTCAGCCAGTGGCCGGTCTTCGGAAATGTCGGCAAAGCTCCAGACCGCCCGTGCGAACGGGGCTTCAAGGTTGAGAGACTGGCCACGCACGCGGCACCAGAACAGATCTCCGGATTTGCGACGCATGATGCGTTCGTCCCGGTAGCGACCACTGCCTTTCATCCGTTCCAGTCCGATCTTGCCGATGCGGAGAAACTCTTCCGAAGAGGGATAAAGGACAGACAGCGAGGCACCGGAAAGTTCCTCCGGCTCAAAGCCGAACATATCGGCAAGACGCGCATTGCAGCGTCGGATCTGCCGCTCTTCCGTCAAGGCCAGGCCGACGGGCGCATTGTCGAAAGCAAGCGCTGCGAAGTCGTCCATGGGCTCCCCGTTACGTGTTTTGACGGAATTTTCGCTCTAAGGGTCTGAAGAGTATCAGATAGCTGTCCCGCACGGCCGTTTTTCTGGAAACCACATCTGGTCCGGAAGAACCAGCGAGCCGAAGGGATGAGGGAGGTGCCGGGAGGAGACCGGCTGGGGTGTGTCCGGAGGAGGGCATGCCCGGTCGGTCATTCTTGTCCTGAGGAGCGAGCCTTGCTCGCGTCTCGAAGGATGGGCTGCTTGTCCGCAATATGCCGCCCGTCCTGCGAGACAGCGCTCGGCGCTTCCTCAGGATGAGAAAAGCGGGATGGCGGACCAACGCGGTCGCACTGCGCCAAACGGCGTATCGGGGGGAGAAAAACAGGATGAATCCGGCAGAATGGTTATACCGGAGCGCGGCGAGAAACCCGCAGAGCCCGGCGCTGCTGCAGGGGACCGAGCGCAAGGCAAACTATCTGGAGTTTGCTCGTAGTGCCGGGGCCATAAGCGCTGCGCTTGCCGGCTACGGCATCGGCAAGGGAGACAGGGTCGCACTTTTTGCCGCAAATTCCACGCGCTATCTGGAAGCGCTTTACGGCATCTGGTGGCGTGGCGGCGCAGCCGTGCCGATAAACGCCAAGCTGCACGAAAAGGAAGCCGCCTGGATGGTGGAGAATTCCGGTGCAGAATTTGTGTTCGCCGACAAAAAGACCGCCGAACTTCTGGCGCCATATCTGCCGGAGGGCGTGGGTCTTGTCTCACTCGACAGCCCTGAATTCGGCGCCATGTGCCAGGCAGCACCGCACACCACGCCGGAACCTCTGGATCCTGCAGATCTTGCCTGGCTTTTCTATACCTCCGGCACCACCGGCAGGCCCAAGGGCGTGATGCTGACTTGCGGCAATCTTGCTTCGATGGCGCTGAGCTACTTTGTCGATGTCGATGACGTCAAGCCGCAGGATGCGATCCTCTATGCCGCGCCGATGAGCCATGGTGCCGGGCTCTACAATTTCATGCACGTGATGAAAGGGGCGCGTCACGTCGTGCCGGTCAGCGGCGGGTTTGATGCCGCCGAAATCCTGCAGATCGCGCCTGTGATCGGCTCCATCTCCATGTTTGCCGCGCCCACCATGGTCCGCCGCCTGGTGGATGTCGCCAAGGCTTCGGGGGGCACTGGCCGGGGGCTGCGGACCATCGTCTATGCCGGCGGGCCTATGTATGAGGCGGATATTCTGGAAGCGGTTGAAGTGATGGGCGCACGGTTCGTGCAGATCTACGGTCAGGGCGAATGCCCGATGGGCATCACCGCACTGCCGCGTGCCGAAGTTTGTGACCGCACCCATCCACGTTGGCGCGAGAGGCTGAATTCCGTCGGCACGGCCCAGTCCGTCGTGCGGGTTGCGATCGTCGACGGCGAAGGCCGGGAGCTGCCACGCGGTGAAGTCGGGGAAATTGCCGTGCGCGGAGATACGGTGATGAAGGGCTACTGGCAAAACGAGGAGGCAACAGCCCAGACCATCCGTGACGGCTGGCTGTGGACCGGAGACGTTGGCCGGATGGATGAGGACGGCTACGTTACGCTGCAGGACCGGTCCAAGGACGTCATCATTTCCGGTGGCTCCAATATCTACCCGCGCGAGGTCGAAGAGGTGCTGCTGACACACCCGGCTGTGCACGAGGTGGCAGTCGTTGGCCGGCAGGACCAGGAGTGGGGAGAGATCGTTGTCGCCTTTGTTGCCTGTCACCCGGGCCAGAGCGTGAGCGAGGCTGAGCTCGACAAGCTCTGTCTGAACCGGATCGCCCGGTTCAAGCGGCCGAAACACTATCATTTCCCGGCTGCCCTGCCGAAAAACAACTACGGCAAGATCCTTAAAACGTACCTGAGACAACAGCTCGAAGCGGAGGAAACGGCATGACAGATCTCACCGGAAAAACAGCTCTCGTCACAGGGTCCGTTCAGGGGATCGGCCTGGCGATTGCCAAGGCACTGGCGGGGGCAGGGGCACGCGTTGCCGTCCACGGTCTGGCGAACCTGGAAGAGGCGCAAGCGGCTGTGGCAGAGATCAAGGCTGCCGGGGCACCGGACGCCCGGTTCTTTTCTGCGGACATGCGCGACGTGGCGGCTGTCGAGACGATGATGGCGGACGTTGCCGCCTGGGGCGGCCCGGATATCCTGGTCAACAATGCAGGTATCCAGAAGACTGTCAGCTTTGCCGAGGCGGATGCTGCCACATGGGATGCCATCATCGGCGTCAATCTGTCAGGCGTCTACCATACGATGCGTCTTGCCCTGCCGGCGATGGCCGAACGCGGCTTTGGCCGTGTCATCAACATTGCCTCGGTGCACGGGCTGGTCGCCTCGGTCAACAAGGCGCCTTACGTGGCTTCGAAATTCGGTGTCGTCGGTATGAGCAAGGTGGCCGCGCTTGAATATGCGGCAAGCGGTTCCAGAGCCTCGGGTGGGGTGACGGTCAATTGTATCGCGCCCGGCTGGACGGAAACCGCAATCATCGAGCCGCAGGTGGCAGCCCGCGCCGCCCTTCATGGCGGCGATCGCGACAAGGGCGTTGCAGATCTTCTGGCGGAAAAACAGCCTTCCCACCGCACGTCCGACCCGTCTGAAATCGGTGCGCTGGCGCTTTGGCTGTGCAGCCCGGTGGCGCACAACGTGACGGGCGTGACAATCCCCGTCGACGGTGGCTGGACAGCTCAATAAGGCTATCGACCACCAAAACGGCAGACGAGCCCCCGGTCGGGGCTCGTCTCTGTTTGGCTTCATGTGTGATCAGAGATCGCCAATGGCTGTCTCGCGAATTTCCGGCCACTTGGCGTAAGCGCCGGCGAGAACCTCGTCCTTCTGCTCCAGGTACTTGTCGAAGATGACCGCGTTGACGAAGAGATAGAGCTTGCCGTCGACGATATCGGCAAAGCGGACGTCGCCATCGAGTTTCTTGCCGACATAGATGCCGAAGGCGCAGAAGCCGCCGAACTGCGGCAGGAAGCTTTCCGGAGCAGCGTCGAACTGCTCCTTGGTTTCGGCCGTGGCGAAATAATAGTCGACACCATCATGGCTGGAAGTGTGGACCGCATCGCCAAGGCCCGGGGTTGCGCCTGCGAACATGGAAACAGGGTCGATGCCGTGCATGCCGAGCGGATTGCCGTTGAGGGTGAGGCCGTTGGCAACGTTGTATTCGTCCGCAGCAAGGGCGGCGGTGGACAGAACAAGGGCTGCGGCCAGGGCCGGAAGGGCGAATTTGAGTTTCATCGGTTTGATCCAGTCTTGGGTTGGGGTAGTCGGTTTTGAGGAGAGAGCTGGCGGTCAGGCGGAACGGGCGATGCGTTCGACTGCGTCGTCGGTCCACCAGACGCCGTTGGCGACCATGCGGAAATTGATGATGGCGGCGAGGTAGCCGTCGCCCTCGGGCACCTTGGCGCCTGCGGTCGCATCGCGAACCACGGCCACTTCGAAGCCGAGTTCCAGAAGCTCGTAAAGATGGGCCTGCGTGCACAGGTTTGCGGACATGCCGGCCAGGATCACCTTGTCGATCCCGCGCTTGCGCAGCTGCAGGTTCAGATCGTTCTGCGCCGGGCTGTAGACCTTGTGCGGTGAGCAGATGACGGTTTCGCCGTCCTCGATGTATTTCTTGTACTGCGGCATCCAGTCGGCGCCGGACCCTTCGAAATTCTCCAGGGAGAGCGGGCCTGGGCGATCGAACATGCCGATGGAATGCATGGTCTTTTCCAAGGTGCCTTCGAACTGCCACTTGTGGTCGTGCGGATAATAGTAGTGGGGCGAGATGAACACCGGCATCGCGGCAGCCTTGGCCGCCTTGAACAGGCGTTCGATGTTGTCGACGGTGCCTTGCTCGGTGACGCTTTCGCCAACGACACCCCAGGTGACGCCGTCTTCGGACAGGAAGTCGATCTGCGGATCGGTGACGACAAGCGCGGTGCGGCCGGCTTCGATTTCCATGTCGATCTGCGGCAGGCCCGGTTTTTCCGGATCGGCATAGAGCGCACGGGCTTCTTCTGTTGCAGCGGTGGCGGAACCGGTGGCCATGGCGACGGCACCCACGGTTGCCGCACCGGCTGCCCCGGCAAGCAGGCGGCGGCGGGCGTGATCAACCGTTTCAGGTGTTACGCAGCAGGCGCAGGCCTTGTCATGTTCGTTGTCCATATGAAGTCTCCATTGCTTGTGTTGGACAGGGTTGCGATGGGCAGCGCATCAACTTGAAACGCTGTCAGGTTCGCGGCCGATCACCGGGTGCCTGAAGGCACGGCTCTCCCGTTCCCGGCGCAGGGCCGGGTTGGCGTCGGATTTGGCCACGTTCCATGGGGGCGGCACCGGCATGCCGGTGCCAGAAAGCTGAGGTCAGAAAGCTGAGGTCAGAAAGCTGAGGTCAGATAGTTGCGTGGTCCGGTGCCTTGCTGGCACGTTCGGGAACCTTCCGGCGGACTGAAGCCGGTTTCGCATCATTTGCGGGTAAGGTCGGCAGGCGCACGGTCAGAACAGCGCCTCTATTGCTGCTTCCGCCTCCGTTCTGAGCCGCAATCTTGCCGCCATGGCGTTCGGCGATCAGTCGGGCGATCCAGAGGCCAAGTCCCGAGGACGGCCCAGGCCGGGCGGCCTTTGCGGACAGCTGGGTGAAGGGACGGAAGGCCCGGGCAAGATCGGCAGCGGTGAAGCCCTGACCCTGGTCGCTGATACGTACGGAGACATTACCGTCATCTTCCCGGGAGATAGCGCAAAGAACGGTGCCGTCGTCCGGGCTGTGGCGCACCGCATTGCCGATAAGATTGTCGAAAGCCTCGAACAACAGCTCCGCATCGCCGCAGATCAGACAGGGGGATAGGGATACGATTTCCAGACTGACCGCATGGCGGCGAGCCCGCGGTTGGTTGACGGCGACCGCCAGCGCCAGAACCTCGGTCAGATCAACTGGCCGCATCACACAGGAGAGCGGATCCCGTCCTTCCTTGCCGCGCTTGACCAGGGCGCTGAGACTGCCGGTCAGGTGCTGGAGGATGCGGTCGGCCTTTGCGGCGTTATCCGCAATCGCGGGCTGACCTTCCCAGGTTGCGCATTGGGCAATGTGCTCGATCAACAGCGAGAGGTTGGCAAGGGGGCCGCGCAGGTCGTGGGCGACGATGGAAAGCGTCCGGCCATAGGCGTTGCTGTCGGCCACGTTATCCGAATGCGGCAGCGCTGCCGGAAAAGTCGAAGGTGCATGGTCATGCCTGGCCGGACTGCGGGCCGTGATCTGTTCGATAATCATGTGGCGCTCCTTGTCTCAAAAGCCCTGGAGCGCTGCGGGAAAGTGCCCGGTGATGACCGCTCCGTCGTTCGATGACTTTTGAATACGCGAGGAGTGCCTTCTTGGTATCGGCCGGGCCTGCCACTGTTTTGGCCCTATCTGCCAAGCCTGTTCTGACCTGCCAGAAGGCAGCAAAACAGGTTGAGCCTGGCCATGTTTGGCCGGGCTCTTCCGGGATTTGCGAATGTTTCGGGTTTTGCCAGATCTGGCCGCGACCGTTGCCGCGAGCCAGTGCGTCGGGCGGGTGTGTTCTCAGACGGTTGCGCTGTGTTGCCGGAATTGCGCCGGTGGCTGGCCGACCCAGCGCTTGAACGCGCGGGTGAAGGTGCTCTGTTCGGAGAAGCCTGTGAGGAAGGCAATTTCGGCAATGGAACAGCTGCTGCCTGCCAGCAGCTCCCGGGCCAGCTTCGTCTGTGCCTCGCGCAGCATGTCGCGGTAGGTCAGCCCTTCCTCCGCCAGGCGGCGATAGAGGGTGCGCTCGCTCATGCCGAGATCACGCGCGATGGCAGCCGCGGACGGTACGCCGCTGCTGAGTGTTTTCGTCAGGCGGTTCAGAAGATCGCGCGTCAACGCGCTGCCGGCAGGCAGGGCGTCGATTTCCGTCTCCAGATGATCGGTCAGGAAAGTGCAGACGCCTTGATCTCCAAGCCGGTTCGGCAGGTCCAGCATCGGCTGGGTCATTATAATTGCGTCTTGCGCTTCACCGAAGCGGACCGGACAGCCGAAAAACGCCGCGTAGCGCTCTGCATCGCCCCGGCAGGGATGGCGAAAGGTGATAGCCTGAATTTTCAGGCGCGGACCGACTTGAGACACCAGATTATGAGCAAAGCCTGCAAGGGCACATTCGTTACGAAGATGCAGGATCGGCTGAGGGGAGGTCTGCCCGGCAATGGAGAAGACGGCAAGTGGCCCGTCTTCCTCCAGGCAATATACCGCGGTGTCGGTCACCAGCCGGAAGTAGCGCTCGATCAATTGCAGTGTGGTGCGAAGAGTGGGCGCGGTTTTGATGGCAAGACCCAGAACGCCGAGATCATCCGGTTTGATATTCTGCGCATAGGCAAATACCAGACCTGTTTCATCCGGATACCAGCTGCGTATCCAGTCGAGCAGCTCGAAGTGGGCTGTGTCCGGTATGCGGCCGTCCTCGGTGCGCACCTCATGGCGCACGGTTCCATCTGCTGCGACCAGCTTGCCGTCGCTGGTCATGGTCAGTCCTGCGGTAGCGGCCATGGTGTGCGCAAAGGCGGCAATGACACTCGCCATCGTCAGACCCCTCTTGCTGCACGTTGCGCCAGGACAGGGGCTTGACCTTGCGCCAGTTCAGAGCGCGCACTGGATACAGACCAGCTGGCAAGAGCCACGAAGTTCCAGTGAGACCGTTTTCCGGAACAAATGCCGGTGTCTGCAAGAATGTGAACCGCGATCTGACTTCCGGACATGACTACCGCCTCCCTTATCGAAAACGTGACGTTGAGGAAATTTATACAGACAGGTCTGTCTATATGTCAATAAGCCGTGATAACCTCGTGTGAGGATGGACGAGAAGGGGGCGAACAGGATAGTAAAGTAGACAAACCTGTCTGTATATGGAGATGATGGTGCAATCACGCCGAGACGAGCTCGTGGATACAGCGCTCAGGCTGTTCTACACCCGCGGGTTCAATGCGACCGGAATAGACAAGATCCTCGCCGAGGCGGGGGTGGCCAAGATGACGCTCTACAAACACTTCCGCTCGAAGGAGGAGCTTATTCTGGCCGCGCTCAACCGCCGGGACGAGCAGTTCCGCAACTGGCTGATGGGCGAAATGGAAAAAGCCTCGCCGCGGCCGCGAGAACGGCTTCTGGCCATGTTCGACGCGCTGGAGGACTGGTTCAACGGCCGTGCCTTCAAGGGGCTCGGCTTCAACGGCTGCGCCTTCATCAACGCGGCGAGCGAATTCGGCGACCATCAGCACCCGATCCACCGCACGGCGGCCGAGCACAAACAGCGGATCGTCGATTACCTTGAGCCCCTGTGTCGTCAGGCCGGCGCTGAAGACCCGGCAGCCCTTGCCGAACAGCTTGCCCTTTTGAAGGAAGGCGCTATCGCTACCGCACAGGTGCGCGGCATGCCGGCCGCCTCCAGAACCGCAAGGGCCATCGCCGAAACGCTGATCCCCGCCTGAGGAAGCATCTGGCGGGACAGACCGGTCGAGTTTCTGGCAGCATCAGATGCGGAAAGCGATGCCGGTCTGCTGTTCGGCCAGCTTGCCGAAATGCAGTTTCAACAGCTTGTGGTCATCCTCGGTCGACGTCTGGAAACTGCGCCTCTCGGTGTCCTTGACGATCAGGAAGGCAGCGGCCCAGATGCCGATCAGAAAACCGGTATCGTCGCGCAGCTCCAGCCGGTGGCCGATCAGGTCACTGCCATCCAGCCCCACCGCATCCTTGCTGCCACAAACCTCCAGGCAAATCAGCCCGTTCTCGTAGAACCTCCAGGAGATCTTGTGCAGGACACAGTCCTTGATTGTCTGGTCCGATGTCCAGACGAACTCCTTCCAGGTCACGGGTTCCTTTTCCGGGCCGATTTCACCGGTGTTGTGGATGTCGGACGCCATCTGCCGGTGCGTGGAAAAATCGAGTGTTGCGGAAGGTCGGGACAGCGGGATCCAGGCCGTGCCCGTTTCCCCTGTCACGGCCTTCTGTAACGCCACAAACCGCTCCCTGGCCTCATCACTGACACCAAGTTTCCCCAAAAGGGGTTTTGCAAAAACCGAAGCAAGCTGAATCACGACCGCCTCCCGTGGTGGGCGTTACCGGATCATCCTGTCTAGAGGATGAAGGGTAGGGTACAGGGGCGGCAAGGGTATGACGAGGGGCGATGCTGAAAAGACTCGGGAGCGGGTTGCCTGCTTGCGGGTTCAGCCATGGCGTAGCTGACATTTGTCGGTGCTGGAGGCAGCGGCAATACCAGCCCGGAGTTGACCTGCAAGTCCTGAGCAAAAAAGGACCTGTTAGAGCTTGAAAATCTGAACCAGCGATGATGATGAATGTCAGCACAAGGCACAGATCTGCCCCGCCCGGATATTCCGTGGCGAGGCAGACCCTCTATCAGGCGAGTGCCTGTTCAAAAAAGGTCTCGATCCGGTCAAAGGGAATTACATCCACCTTGTCGTAGAGATCCGTGTGGTTAGCTCCAGGAACGATCAGCAGCTCCTTCGGTTCGGCTGCTGCTTCATAGGCGGTTTCGCTGAAATAGCGCGAATGGGCATTCTCGCCGTGGATGAACAGGACCGGACGTGGCGCTATCTCTGCGATATAGCTGAGGATCGGCATGTTCATGAAGGACAGCGGCGTCGTGATTGTCCAGGAGTTACCGGAATTGACCGCACGTTCATGGTAGCCGCGCGATGTCATGTAATAGTCGTGGTAATCGACCATGAACTGCGCCTCGCCACCATGTAGCTCGTTGTATGCCGGCTGCATTGCCGGGACACCGTTTTCAGCATCTTCCCAACGCTGGCGGCTCAGCTGTTCCAGCGTTGCCGCACGCTGTTCAGCGGTCACGCTGTCATTGTAACCCTTGGACATGACACGGGTCATGTCATACATGGTGCTGGCCACGACTGCCTTGACACGCTTGTCAGCCGCGACGGCATTCAGAGCCATGCCGCCCCAGCCGCAGATGCCGATAACACCGATACGCTCGCGGTCCACTGAACCACGCAGGCCAAGGTAATCGACCGCTGCCATGAAGTCTTCGGTATTGATGTCGGGCGAGGCGACGTTGCGCGGTTCGCCGCCGCTCTCGCCGGTGTAAGACGGATCGAAGGCCAAGGTTACGAAGCCACGCTCGGCCATGGTCTGGGCGTAGAGGCCTGAGGACTGCTCCTTGACGGCGCCAAACGGACCGCTGATGGCCAGGGCTGGCAGGCCGCTCTTTGCACGGTCCTTGGGTAAATAGAGATCACCGGTCAGGGTGATACCGTAGCGGTTGGTAAAGCGAACCTTTTCATGATCGACACGGTCGCTTTGCGGGAAGGTCTTGTCCCAAACTTCTGTCATGGTCTGTGCCCTTGCTATTGAAATGTTGATTGCTGAAGCCATGCCGATGGCGGCGACACCCGCACCAGTCATCTTCAGCATGGCACGACGACCGAGCGTCGTGCCGGCGGTCCGTTCGTTGGATTTGTCGATCATTTTTTCTCCGGTTGGTTCATTGCTTTTCCGATTGGGGCTTGAGCAGGAGATGACCGTTGCCAATCACGGCGACGGCAGCGACGGACAGGATGACGCTGCCGGCGAAGGTTGCGGTGATAGACCAGCTGTCCAGCAACGCCCCACCGACGACTGCGCCCAGCAGGATCGAGGCCTGGATCGAGGCTACCATCAGGCTGCCGCCCTCTTCCGGAGCGTCATCGACGCTCTGCGCCATCCAGGTCATGAAGATGACAGACATGGCGGTGTTCATCGCGCCCCAGACGAAGAGCAGAATTCCGGTCAGAAGTGGCGAGCCTCCCGTGAACAGGAGGCCAAATGTAACTGTGCCCATGATAAGTGCCGGGTACTTCAATTGCCGTGCCACGTTACCCGCGATGAAACGACCCGCCGCCCAGGTTCCGACGAAGCCCGCGCCCCCCAGCAACAGAAGAAGGATCGACAAAGCGGTCACATCGACCCGCGTTACCTGTTCCAGGTACGGGCGCAGGTAGGTGAACATGGTGAAGGCTGCGCCCCAGGACAGCATCGCCGCTAAGATGCCGCGTAGGAAATAGCGGCGGCGCAACACCGCGACCAGGGCTCCAAAACTCCGACTGCGGCGCGCAGGCAATGAAGGAAGCGCTACCAGTTGCCAGATCAGGTTGATTGCGACGGCGGGTGTCAGCGACCAGAAGACGTTACGCCAGCCGATGATATCTCCCAGGTAGCTGCCAAGCGGGGCTGCGAAGGCCGCGGCGATTGCCTGTCCTCCATACATCAGCGAAAGTGCACGCGGAACGTCTGCTTCGGGAACCAGCCGCATGACGACAGCAGTTGCCAGGGCCCAGAAACCACCAATGCAGATACCCAAAAGCGCGCGGGCGAACATCAGCGCAGCAAAGCTCTGTGCCATTGCAACCATCACCAGCGATATCAACATCAGCCCGGTCAATGCGACCATCACCCATTTGCGGTTCAAGCGGCCCGCGGTGGTCGTGATCAGCAAGCTCGCACCAACGGCGAATAATCCGCTAATCGAAATCGCCTGACCCGTCTGGCCTTCACTCGAGCCCAGTCCTTCCGCCATCAGCGTCAGGAGGCTGACCGGCATGAATTCCGACGCGATCAGCATGGCGACACAAAGCGCCATGGACAGGACCGCACCCCAGGCTGCAAGAGGCTGGCTTTGGGACGTGGTGACACTCGCATCGCTCAATTTAGGTTCTCCGGTCTCTTGTATTGCCGGGAAGATAGAGACGAACGGTCTATGTGATTAGCTGTCACAAACGGCATGGACTAATCGATCAGGTCGATTAATGATGCCGCCATGTCAAAAACCGATTTCAATGATCTGATGTGGTTCCGCATCGTTGCGGAAGAGCGGAGCTTTACCAACGCCGCCGCAAGGATTGGCGTGGCGCAATCGACATTGAGCCACACCATCAAGCGGTTGGAGACCAACCTGGGTCTGCGCCTCTTGAACCGCACGACGCGCAATGTAGCGACCACACCCGCCGGCGAACGTCTGCTGGCAACCGTCGCGCCGCGACTGGAAGAGATCGAGGACGAAGTTGCAGCACTGCTGGCCTTGCGTGAAAAGCCGTCCGGATCAATCCGGCTGACGCTTTCTGATCACGCGTTTCAAACGGTCGTCTGGCCAAAGCTGAAGCCGTTCCTTCACCACCATCACGACATCAGGATCGAGTTCAGTCTGGATAGTGGTTTTCGCAATATCGTGGAGGACGGTTTTGATGCTGGAGTGCGCTTGGGCGAAAGTGTGGAGAGAGACATGATTGCCGCGCGCATCGGCCCTGACTGGCGCATGGTCGCCGTGGCTTCTCCCGCTTATCTGGCGTCGCGGAAAAGCCCGGAACATCCGCGTGATCTGCTCGATCATGACTGCATCAACATGCGGCACGAAACACGTGGCGGACTTTATGCCTGGGAGTTCGAGAAGGAGGGGCAGGAAGTGAATGTTCGTGTTGACGGCCAACTCACCTTCAACAATTCCTACGCCATGATGGACGCCGTGCTAAATGGCTTGGGGGTCGCCTTTGTTCCGAACAGTCTTGCAGATCCACACGTTGAGTCTGGTGATCTGAGATTGCTTCTCGACGACTGGTCTCCGTATTTCGACGGTTACTTTCTCTACTACCCGACCCGGCGACAGAACCTTCCCGTCTTCAAGCTGGTCCTGGATGCACTTCGGCATCGATTGCCGTGACCTACTGAACGATCCAGGTGAAAATCTTGCGGCGGTATGTCTTGCTAGTCGTTTCTCAAAGCGCCGACACGATCCACGATATCTGCGCATTCGGCACGGCTCTGAGGTCCGCAGGTGGCGTTCAGTCGCGCAATCACGTTGGCAACTGCCGACGGAAAGGCGATGTTTGTGTCCTCCACGATGTATTCAAACAGCTCTTTGTACTGCCTTGCGTTGTTCACGCTGTAGAAAAAGGCGCGGGGCAGATAGGTTCGCAATTCGTCCTGTAGTTCCTTGTTGTCCTTGAACTGGTCAGGCAACTGGACAGGGTCCAGCGGAAAGTCCTGGGGTTGCTCGCCTTCCTGAATATCGAAATAGAGAAAGGCGTTCTTGACGTAGCGCGGCAGAGGTTGACCGGCGATCGGGTTGCGTTTGCGGCAGGTAACGGTCTGCGCCAACCCGCCAAATTTATAGAAGTCCGGATTTGTCCATTCGGAATCGCGATAGGCAAAGACAGTGAAGTCAAGCGCCACGGGACCCTCATCGGATTCGGTACCGACCCCGAGCTCGGAATTCAGCCGTCCGACGTAGTGCGTGCCTTCCGGGTTCATCTCGACCGTGCCGACATCAAACAGCTCCAGCGCTTTCAACGACCAGTTCAGGCTGTTGACCTCCCAGGTCAGAGGCAGAGTATCGTATTGATCTTTCGGCACCTTGATCAGCGGTTGAACCGGGCGTGTCAGCCCGCAACCGGTTGAAATCTCTGAAGCATATCCGTCGTGAACCTTCAGGCGCGGGTGCACTCTGTCCTTGACGCGTGTGGAATATCCCCGCGCTTCATTCTGATCGAAAGCGTCCAGAGTGTGTATGATCCGCAGTTCCGATTGCGGGTTGTACAGAACCAGCCTTTCATCGTCTTCTTCTTCAATCTTGAAGGAATAGCCAATGCCGACTTCAGCCTCCAGCGTACAGGCAAGATCCCGGCATCCCGTATAGGATTGATGCGTGACCACATCTGTCGTGTCGCGGTTTCCAAAGTCGTTTGCCGATATGTCGCGGGCCAGAACCGCTACGGGGATCCCGTAGTGTGTGGTGCCCTCAAGGTACTCTGATCGTCCCGGTACCGTGCTTCTTTCCAGATTGAACATGATCGTCATTCCGGGCAGGAAAGTCGCAAGTCTGTTTGCCTCCTTTTCTGCGCCCGAATAACTCTTGCTGCCTCTGAGCTCGTTGTCGCCAATTTTGGACAGCGCGAACGTGCCGCCAACGACCCAGCGTGCTCCTTCGGGAATATCGCCGGTCGGGTCCTGAGCACATGCGACAGAAATTGAGCAGATAAAAAGCAAGCTGTGAAACATACATTTCATGATCAGGCATCCTTTCTTATCTGAAGTTCTGCGCCATCTCGTGCAGCGATGCTCCAAAGGTGGCTGCGAAGCCGTCTATGTTCTGCTGGGTCACTTGCGACGGTGTTGAGTACATCAGGTCTGCCTGGTCTTGCAGCTCGACCAATTTCGGGAACCCGGAAGTCGGGTAGATCGCCTTGAGTTCCAGGAAAATCGTATTCAACTCCGTCAGGAAGGTCGCGATATCGCTTTTGCAGGTATTCGTCGAAAGGGTGCTGACGCTTCGCGTACAATCAAGGGCCAGAAAAGCGTCTGAAAACCGCGTGGTCAGCTTGGATAAATGGCTGTTCCTGAAGGTGTTCAGCGCATCGCGTTTCGACGCGACTTCGATTTGGTTGTCGACCCTTGCGATCAGGAATTGCGCGAAAAACACGATCACAAGGCCGGAGAGCACCGCTCTGAAGGTGATCTCCACCAGGCTTTGATTGAGCGACTCTTTCTTTCCCGACCAGAACGACACGCCTATTCCTCACCAGTTCGAGAAAGCCTTGAACGTGCCGAACCTTTGAAACGGACAAGGCTCCAGACCAGCTGTACTAACAGCGCTGATATCTCGGGTTGCAGGCTTCAACCGGAACCGTAGACATGGTCGTGAAGGCGATCGTCGCGGTAAAGAGTACTGCAAAAAACGTGTGCATATTCCACGTCATCTCGAACTCCATATTTAAAAACGATATAAATCTTATATCTACAACTTATTCGATAACTTCCGTAACGTCAATATTTGATGATTTGTCAAACAATGCGGCTAGCCTTGACGGTCAGCAAGACGGCAGCCCGGATGGCAATCAGGAATCTGGTGTCGTCGCGCAGCTTCAGCTGGTGGCCGAACGGCTAGCTGTCGTTCAACCCCTCCGCCTGCCTGCTGCCGCAGGCCTTCGGACGACCGGTTCCTGAGCCAGACATACCGTTGGTGTCCTTCGCAGCGAAAGACTGCTTTGCCTATTTCGCCACGTGCTGCGATGCGCATGAACGGCAGTTGCCTGGAACAGCAGAGATGGCGATGCAAACCTGGTGGCCCAGCTCGTAAGGGATAGGGAGCAAACTCAGGATGAAACCGGAACCAACGCTTGCCATTTCTTTCGATAAGCAGACGCCGAGGTCCCGACGCGCTTTCGGAATGCCGATCGGAAACTCGAGGGTTCGGTGTATCCGATCTCGGCTGAGATTTCCTCGATCGACATCGCCGTCGTCTCCAGCAGCTGTTTGGCTTCCTCGACACGCAAAGTCTGCACATAGTCGGCTGGCGCCTGTCCGGTCGCCTTCCTGAAGCGACGCAGAAACCCGCGCTCGGTCATTTGGGCCATTACCGCCATGGCGGTTACGGGACTTGATCTGTGGTAATTTCGTGCGGCCCAGACCTGCGCCTCTGCAATCAGCTGGTCATCATGTTGTCGCCCGGAGGCAAGGGATGCGTATGTCAGTTGGCCCTGGTCATGTGGATCGATCAAATAGATCTTCGCGATCCTGCGGGCTTCTTCTGTTCCGGCGAACCGTCCGATCAGATACAACATGAGATCAGCCCACGCCGAGGCACCACCTGCGGTGACCACCTGGTGACCGTCCCCCGCCGCGACGAGAATGCGTTCACGGCAAACCTTCACCTTCGGGAAGTTTCGTCCAAGCATATCCGCATAGCCCCAATGCGTCGTCGCTTCCTTGCCGTCCAACAATCCTGCTGCACCCAGAAGGATCGAGCCAGAGCAGACGGAGGTGACAATTGCGCCGCGTGCGTAGGCTTCACTGAGCCAGTCCGCGACCGGGTTAAACTCTTCCGGCAGGTGGCCATTTGGGTCGAGGTGCAAATCGGACACGATAATCAAGTCGGGTTCCGGCGCTTCGGTCAGCATCCCGTCAGGTGTGATCTTGCGCCCGTTCACGTCCCAATAAGGTGCGCCATCGAGGGTTCTGAGGCTGACCTGAAACACCGGCGATTGCGCAGGCAAGCCGTGCAACATTTCCCAATCGCGACCCACGGAGGCCAGCACGTCAAGGATCGAGAACAGCACGGACGTTCCGGTCAAGCGTGTTCCTATAACGGTCGTGTTCAAGCTCATATTGCACAAAACCCCTCAACTTTAGTCTGATTATCACCGTTTCATTCTTTTTCACTTCTAACGTGCTTGGCGGATTTGGTCCATCTCCATGGTCAGGACAGCGGCAGATCGTGCTGCACATTACCACTTCAGGAGCATCGGATGACCTACCAGAACCCAAATCTTGCATTCAACGAAGCGAAAGCCGAAGCCTTCGCCGAACGCTTTGTCGGTACGCTGAACGAAGCGGCACTCGCGATCATGACCTCTCTCGGGCACCGCGCAGGACTGTTCGATGCGCTTGGGGCCAACCCCGGCCTCAATTCGCAGGTGCTTTCGCAGAAGGCCGCTGTCAACGAACGCTACCTGCGTGAATGGCTCGGCGTGATGGTGACGGCGGGTGTCGTCGACTATGACCCGCGGGCGAGAAGCTACACGTTGCCGCCAGAGCATGCCGCGTTTCTGACCCGTAGCGCCAGCCCGGACAACATGGCCGTCACGACCCAGTTCATCAGCATCGCGGCGTCCATCGAAAACGAACTACTGGAGCGTTTCCGCAGTGGCGAGGGCCTTTGCTACCACCATTTCGATCGCTTTCACGAGGTGATGGCCGAGGACAGTGCGCAGTTGGTCGTCGCCAACCTTGTGAGCGCTATCCTGCCGGTAGTCCCGGGCCTGATCCAACGGTTGGAGGACGGCATCGACGTGGCCGATTTCGGCTGCGGACGAGGTCTGGCGATGATGGCGCTGGCGAGCGTTTATCCAAACAGTCGCTTTCACGGTTTCGATCTTTGCGAGGACGCTTTCTCAGAGACGGCCGCTGAAGCCAGAACCAAAGGTTTGAAGAACCTGCACTTCGAAGTGCGTGATCTGTCGACCGGAAACGAGTTGGGCCGGTTCGATCTGGTAACCGCCTTCGATGCGGTTCACGACCAGGCGGATCCCAAGGCGTTTCTGCGTCTCGTACGGCAGTCAATGCGGCCGGGCGGCGTCTTCCTGATGCAGGATATCGGTGGGTCGCGCGATCTTGAAAAGAACATCGCAAATCCCTTCGCGCCGCTCTTGTACACGATCTCGAGCATGCACTGCACACCCGTCTCCATCGGCCAGGGTGGTCCGGGTCTGGGGGCGATGTGGGGAGTGGAGACAGCCGAAGAGTACCTTGCCGAAACCGGCTTCGCATCGGTCGAAACCCACCGGCTGCCGCACGATCCCATCAACGCGTATTTCATAGCCCGGATCTGACCGGGCACCGACAAGGATACATGACATGACGATGATATTGCCGTTCGTCGACGGGGTGCACAGGACTGTCTCAAGTCGCGTGAAGAGCCTTTGGCAACGGATCAGAGAAGCGCGCGAACAACGACGCTTTCGCCGGAATTTCGGAGACCTCTCGCGGCTTTCGGACCATCTCCTGCAGGATTTGGGCCTCGAACAATACGCACATCTGCGTGACCCTGAATTTCCTCAGCATTTGCTGAGAAGACACCGAAAGGACTGATCATGAAGTCCCAACAACACAGCAACACGCTTGTCATCGGAGCAGGACTTTCGGGTCTTGCCGTGGCACGCTCTCTTTCCGATCGTGGCCTGCCGGTCACCGTGCTGGAAGCACGGGACCGGGTTGCTGAACCCTGGCGGGCGCGGCATCCGGCGCTTCGGCTCAACATACACCGCAAGTTTGCCAGCCTGCCCGGCCGGAAGGCGCCCAAGACCGATGGCGTCTTTCTGAAGCGTGACACCGTAGTGGAATTTCTTGAAGCCTATGTAGCGGGACTGGACAAACATGTCCGATACAGTGGCAAGGTAACCAGTGTCGCCCGTACGCCAGACGGGTGGCACGTCTCCACCGCGACCGGTGACTATCAGGCAGACAATCTGGTAATCGCGACGGGCCGCGAAAACATTGCGCACATTCCGGACTGGCCGGGGCGCGACCAGTTTTCGGGCGAGTTGCTGCACACGGCGAACCTCGGTGATGTGTCCCGCTTCGATGGCAAGCGCATTCTGGTTGTTGGCGCCGGGAATTCGGGCACGGACGCGCTCAACCATCTCGCGCGGCACCGCCCGGCAGAGGTCATCGTGTCTGTCCGCTACGGGCCTGCAGTCGTACCACAGCGCATCTTCGGGTTTCCGCTGCACCGACTGGCCCGGGTTTTCGCGGCCCTTCCTGCCTGGGTTCTGGATCCGGCCTTTCGGCTGACCGAGCGGGTTTTTCTTGGCAATCTTCGCCGATACGGGCTGAGCACCCATCCAGAAGGAGGCGGAACCCGGCTTTTGCGGGACGGTGTCACCTTTGCGATCGATGAGGGATTTGTGGCCGCCCTGAAGACCGGGCGGTTCCGGGTGGTTCCCGGTGTTGACCGCTTCGAGGGGGACAACGTCATCCTCACGGATGGCTCAAGCTGCGCACCCGACGTTGTCATCGCGGCAACGGGCTATCGCACGGGGCTGGAACCGCTGCTGGGACATCTCGACGTGCTCGACACCAATGGGGTGCCGCATTACCCGATGGGCGAGCGTGACCCGGAAAATCCCGGTCTCTGGTTCACCGGGTTCAAGCCGATTTTCACTGGTTACTTTGATGCCGCCGGGATCGCAGCCAACAGGATTGCCGCCGGGATCGCCGCTGAAACGACGCGTGGCTTACCTTCTGACGACCACGGAGCGCGGAAGGTTCATGCCGACAACGGAGGGTCCGTCCCTGCAAACGCATCCACTTGATGTAGCCGCCCGGGGCCGGTGCAAGCCCGGCATGTCGGTAACCCGGGCTGCAACGGGCGCAACACGTTTCGAACAGGAACCAAGAGAATGAAATTCGTCAAAATCTGCGCATGCGCAAACGGCGGCTCCCATTTTTCGGATGAGTTCTGGACGCTTTCGGAGGGTGATTTCACGCCGCCTTCGCCAAAGGGCTACAGTGTCACCGAAACCATGGATGCAACCGGCGTTCTCATGATGCATCACCCCCCCGGCTACAAGGACGAATGGCATTGCGCGCCTGCACCTGTTCTTGGAACCGTTCTCGGTGGCTTGGTCCGCATTGAAACGAGCGATGGAGACACGCGGCTGCTTTCACCCGGCGATCAGTTTCTGGCTGCTGACCTGCATGGCTTGGGACACAGGATGGAGGAAGCGAACGGACGGGCTTATGACCTTGCGCTCGTCCTGCTGGATGGCATTCCTGACATGGGATCTGGAGGGCAATCGGAATGAAACTCTATTTCATGCCGGGAGCCTGCTCGCTGGCACCGCATATCGCTCTGCGTGAGGCCGGTCTGGAATTTCGATTGATAAAAGTCGATTACAAATCACGACGGACTGAAGAAGGGGACGACTTTCGCCGGATCAACCCCAAAGGGTACGTTCCGGCACTCGAACTGAAGGAGGGCCAACTTCTGACCGAAGTCCCCGTGATCCTGCAATATATCGACATGATCCGTCCCGAGGCCGGCCTGTTGCCGGACGCAGCATTGGAGCGCCTGAGAGCCCTGGAATGGCTGAATTACATTGCAACCGAGGTTCACAAAAGCTTCAGCCCGCTGTTTCGCCCAAAGACGCCGGAGGCATTTCTGTCCCCAGGCCGCGCGCACTTGTCGCTGCGGCTGAATGTGATTGAGCGACATCTCCAACAGCACAGGTACCTGACGGGCCCAGCCTTTTCGCTGTCCGACGCCTATCTGTTTACCGTTTGCCGTTGGCTTGACGATCAGAAGCTTTCGATTGCGGACTGGCCAGCCCTGCAACGACATTCCGATGACGTTGCAGGGCGGCAGGCTGTCCGCGATGCCCTGGCGCGCGAAGGTTTGGCAGACTAGGGCTGGCCGTATCCGCTGACGAGACAGGGTGGTGCAGACCGGGCGCTTACCCTGTGACGAGGTGAGAGATCCACGAACGGCCCGTGCCGGCAGCGAACGCACCGCCAGTTGGCAGTGCGTCGCCGGCCAGAGCGGCGTGGGACACAAGCGCCATCGTCAGAGCGTCAGGAAAAGAGAGGCGGTCTAAGCGCAGGATCTGCGTGTGGGGGGGACGAGAATGGTCTTTTCCAGCTGCGACTTGGGTATTGCCGGAAACCAATTTCTCTGCCGCCACTCCTCGGTATGTTCCTGATGTACTTCGTCGACACAGGTGAGTGCCGCTCAACATATTCGTAAATACCGGGGATCGACTGGCTGGTTCCACCTACCAATTCTGAACAATCATGACGAATTCTGACAATGTCGTTTCACTTGAAGCGCATCGGGAACGCAGCGGAACGGGCTGCGCGCAGGAGGCCTATGTCGTTTTCGCAAGCTCTGCGGTAGTCCCTTTCAGATACGGCAGGAACCCGTCCAGAAACCGGGTTGTCGCCGGCATGAAGTAGCTGCCGTGATGGTACATCGGGTCGAGGGACGTGATCAGCAGGCGGCCAGGGGTGGAAACCGTGTCCTCGTAGAAGATCGAGCCGAGATCTCCGACATCGACCAGCGACTGCGCCCCGTCTGGCACCTGGAAATAACCATGATAGTGCCAGGTGACGTCGGCCAGGGAGAGTTGGTTGAAGAGGGGATGGTCGGGTGTTGCCAACTTCAGGCCGATCTCGCCGCCTTCCTTCCACCACCAGAAATTGGTCGGTGTGTCCGTCCAGTTCACATTGGGCAACCAGTCCGGATGTCCGGTGGAGCCCATGGCGACAACGGTCTTGCCGCTTGCCAGAAAGTCGGCGATTTGTTTGCGTCGGGGGCGCAGCACCGAAGGATCGGTGCGGCAGGAAACAAGCAGGGTGTCGACGCCGGACAGATCTGCTTCCGGCAGCTCGCGCGTGTAGATGATCTCGTCGAAAAAGTCGCGGTAGCGTGGCTCGTAAATGGTGCGATGATGGTAGTAGGTGCCGGCGTCGAGCACTGCGAGCGTGGTCATTGCTGGGGTCCTTTTCCGCTGGCCCAGGCGCAGAGTTGCGGGGCAATGCGCGCCGTTGTGTCGCTGGAGCCGACGTACATCCAAAGATCATTACCGGCATGCATGAAGATGCGACCGCCGGACGGGCGCTCATAGACCCAGTCGCAGGGCAGGTGGTCCGGACCGACACCGTGAAGGCTAACAGCGCCTTCCGGTGGCGGGTTGAAACCGCGGGCGTAGAAGCCGGCAACGCCCCGTCGAAAGGTCAATTCCTCGGTTGAAACGCCTTCGAACACCGGGTGGTCGGTCAACCGGTGGATTTGCAGGTCTTCCAGCGAGAAGCGGTTCAGGGGAACGAAAGGCTGGAATTCGGGCAGCATTGGCCAGGCAACATGGCCGTTGAATACCAGCGTGCCGCCAGCATCCAGAAACTGTTCGATCTTCGCTGTCAGGCTGCCGAAAAATCGCTGGTCGAGATGGGCCGGCAGGCAGAGTGCAGGATAGCGCGACAGGTCGGCGGTTTCGAGGTCGTAATGGCCGATCACGTCGATGTCGGGCACATAATCACCAACATCGGGCAGGTCGTTGCCGGCGCCCTTGATCGGTTTCAGAAAAAGGCAGGATGCCATTCGGGTCTCCCGGAAAGGCCCGGACGGATAACCGTCCGGGCAAAGGTCAGGCGCAGTTACTGTTTGCTGACGGCCTTGAAATTGTAGAAGAAGCCGGAGGGATGGACCTTGTAGCCACTGACGTTCTCGCTAGAGGCAGCTACATAGATCTTGTGAACCAGCGGGATAATCGGCGCGTCGGTCTGCAGGATTTCCTGTGCCTTGGCGTAGATTTCCAGAGCTTCCGGACCTTCTTCCAGCGTGCGGCCCTTGTCGACAAGCGCGTCGAATTCCGGGTTCGACCAGTTCTGGTAGTTGAGGCCCGCCTTGGAATGGAACTGCGACTTCAGGTGCAGATCCGGATGACCGGTCATTTCCGGGGTCCAGAAGACGACGGAAACGTCATAGTCGCTCTGCTTGACAAGATCGAGCATGCCTTCCCAGGTGTACATTTCCAGCTTCGTGGCAATGCCCTGCTGCTGCAGAAGCGCGGCCATTGTCTCGCTGATCGTGGCCATTTCGGCGCGGCTGGAATAGCTGAGGATACGCAGGCTCAAAGGCTCGCCGTCCTTCTGCCAGGTGGTGCCGTCTTTCTCGTAACCGGCCTCGGTCAGAAGCCCGGCTGCTTTTTCCGGGTTGAAGGAATAGGCTGAAAGTTCCGGTGCGGCCCACGGGAATTCCGGCGGAAAGAACGTCCAGGCCGGCTTGCCGATGCCGTCAAGCGCCCCTTTGACCAGGATTTCCCGGTCAACCATCAGGTTGACCGCCTGGCGGACCTTCGGATCATGCAGCACGCTGTTTTCACCGGCATTGAAAGCGCCGTAATAAAGACCGGCGCTCGGCTCGGCATAGACTTCGAATTTCTCGTCGGCCTTCATGCGTTCCACATCGGAAGGCAACAGGTGGACGACGAAGTCGACCTCGCCGGTTTCCAGGGCCAGCGCGCGGGCATTGTGGTCCGGGATGTAGCGGTAGACGATTTCTTCCAGCTTGGGTACTTCGCCCCAATAGTCATCGTTGCGTACAACGGTGGTGCGGTCTTGCTTCTGGTACTCCTTGAACACCCAGGGACCGGTGCCGACAGGCTTCACGAACTCGCCGTTCTCGTCGAACGAGGCCTTGCCGTAGATGACGGTGATGGCGTCGGTCAGCTGGTTTGGCAGGGCTGTGAAAGGTTCGTTGGTCTCGATTTCCAGTTCAAGGCCGGAAACGGCACGGATTTCCTTGATGTTGAGCAGGTCGGATGCATAGGGCAGCAACGCGATCACTCGCTCCAGCGAGAACTTTGCGGCTTCCGCGTCGAAAGCGCTGCCGTCATGGAAGGTGACGCCGTCACGCAGTTGGAAGCGCCAGACATTGGGTGAAACGCGTTCCCAGGACGTGGCAAGACCGGGCACAAGCTTCATGTCGAAATCGAGTTTTACCAGAGTGTCCAGTATCTCGCTTTCGTTGAAGAACCGGCTGCGGCGCGGTTTCATCGACAGCGGCAGGGCTTCCCACATGGTGGCAACGGTCAGTGTTGAACTGCCTTCGGCCTGCGCCGGCATGTGTGGCAGGCTCAGCATGGCGGCCGTTGCCACGGAAACGGCAAGACGGCCCAGGGTTCTGCGGGAGATCATGAGGATCAGCTCCTTGGTTTGAGAATTGTTTTTCGAAGGGTCAAAAGGTTGGTGTGGCGGGCGCGCATCCGATCGCCGATGCCGTCGCCCAGCAGGTTCACCAGCATGACGAAGGCGGTGATCGTCAGGCCCGGGGCGAGGACGAGATGCGGATGGCTGCGCATGTGGTTGCGCGCATCGGCGATCATCCGGCCCCATTCGGCTGTTCCAGGTTCCACGCCAAGGCCAAGGAAGCTGAGCCCGGCAAAGGAGAGAATGACCCAGGAGAGCGAATAGGCGGCCATGGTCAGGAGAGGCGCCGTAATGTTCGGCAGCAGATGGCGATGGACAATGCGTTTGCGTGACGAACCGAGCGCTTCAGCCGCCTGCACATAAAGTTTGGCCCGTTCCACCAGGATCATGTTGCGCACCAGCCGGGCATATTCGGTCCAGTGCACGGCGGTGAGCGCCAGAAGCACGACGGCAAGGCCAAGCCCCATGACACCGGCGATGATCATGGCAATCGCCAGTGCTGGCAGGACAGAAAGTCCCTCGCAAAAGCGCATCAGAAGCTGATCCGGCCAGCCGCCGAGATAGCCGGCGATGCAGCCGAGCAGCGTGCCGGTGAGCGCGGACGCCAGCACCACCAGCAGGGCCGCGCCGGTTGTGAGGCGGCCGGCGTAAAGGAGGCGGGAAAAGACGTCACGGCCCATCTGGTCGGTGCCCAGAAAATGCTGCCAGCCCGGAGGCGCAAGACGGTTCAGGATGTCTATCTGGTCCGGCGGGTAGGGCGCTGCGAGCGGTGCCAGCACGATCAGAACTATGAGAAGGGCCAGCAGTCCTGCACGCGTTTCTCGGCTCTGTGCATCAGGTCTTGTCTGAAACAGGCGTCGGGATCTTGCCATTCAGATCGCCTCCTGCACGCGCGGGTCTGCCAGCGTCACCAGGTAATCGACCAGGAGATTGATGATGACGTAGCCGCAGGCGATCACCAGGAAGCAGATCTGTATCAGCGGGTAGTCACGGTTGAGCAGCGAAGCGACCAGCAGGCTGCCGATGCCCGGCCAGGCGAAGATCGTTTCCACGATAATCATGCCGTCAAAGGCGCGGGCAAATTGCAGCCCGGTCAGGGTCAGGAGCGAAGGCAGGATGTTGGGCAGGGCGTGATGCAGCAGGATCCGAGTCTGGCTGAGGCCCTTGGCCTTGGCCGTGCGGATGTAGGCGTGGTGGAACTCGTCCAAGAGCCTGGCCCGCACGAAGCGCGCAATCACGCCGGTCATGGTGGTCGCGATGACCAGCGTCGGCAGCACCGCATGTGCAATCGTGCCGTGGCCCGAGCTCGGCAGCCAGCCGAGGGTAAGCGAGAACAGAAGCGCCAGCAGCAGCGCGTACCAGAAATTGGGAATGGACAGGCCGGCAACGCTTGCCGCCGCCAATAGACGATCCGAAAGGCCGCCGGCGTGATAGGCACAAAAACAGCCGATCGGCACTGCAAGGACAAGGGCAAGGCCGATCGACAGCAGTGCCAGGATCAGTGACTGGCGTATCCGCAGCAGGATATCGGCGGAAACGCTTTCTCCGGTAACGAAGGAAGTGCCGAGATCCCCTGTCAGCACATTGCCAAGCCAGCGCAGGTATTGAACGGGCAGAGGATCGTCAAAGCCGTTTTCGGCTGAAAATCGCTCGACCGCGGCCGCATCCGGCAAGGTGCCGTCCATCTGGGACAACAGCAGTACTTCAGCAAAATCCCCCGGCAACAGGCGCAACAGGGCGAAGCCGGCAACGGACACCAGGAACAGAAGTATTACCGATTGGACAAGCCTGTGGCTCAGCCGGCGCACCATCCGAAAACCGCCCCAAATCCACTGAATGAGAAAACTTGAGCTTTATAATCATAATTTTACGGGTGGTGTCGAGGCTGGTTTGTAAAAAACTTGAAAAAAATACTCAGATTTCTATCCGGCAGTTTTGTGCTGCCTTTTGAAAAGCGGAAAAGTCGAGGGCGCAGCTGCCAGATTGCCCCAGACGAATGGGGACCGGGCGTCTCGGAAAATATACCTGGAGAGAGGTTCTGAGCGGTGCCGGCCCTGCGGGCGGACATGGAGCGCAACGGGTAACGGCGGGAAAAGGAGGCAAGCCACGGGGACGCCGTGGCTTGCGGAAATTCGGTCTTAGAGCGCGGGGATGCGCAGCACCTGACCCGGATAGATCTTGTCCGGATCGGACAACATCGGCTTGTTGGCTTCAAAGATCGCCTGGTACTTTGCGCCGTTGCCATAGGCCGCCTCGGCAACCTTCCAAAGCGTATCGCCCTTGACCACCGTGTGGAACTTGGCTTCCGGTTCGCTGCTCTCGACGGTGATTTCTTCCTCGACCTTGGAAATGCCAAGCACGTTGCCGACGGCAAGGATCAGCTTTTCACGGGCTTCCTGGGTGGGGGCGGCGCCTGCGATCTTGACGGTGTCGCCGCTGACTTCAACCTTGACGTCGCCATCGAGACCGAGGTCGGCAACTTCCTTTTCGATGGCTCCAGCGCTTGCTTCCGGCGCTTCGTCATCGCCGAACAGCTTCTTTCCCGCATCCTTCACGAAATCAAAGAAACCCATGTCATTTTTCCTTTAAGTCAATTCAGCCGAAATCCGCCGGTACGCCCCTGCGGAGGCAATTTCACGATACGGAACCATATTGCAAAATTCTCCGGGGGGCGGAAGCGAATTCCGGTTGGGAAAGACGTGTGCGGCGGGCCGGAAAAAAGAGGCTTCAGGCGAAGCGCTTGGCGCCGGCAACGCAGCCCACCACCAGGGTGGTGACGAGGAGCATGATTGAAGACACCGGTTCATGCAGCAGCAGGCTGGCCAGCATCAGCCCGAAGAAGGGCTGCAGCAGTTGCAACTGGCCAACACCTGCGATGCCGCCGATGGCGAGGCCCCGGTACCAGAAGATGAAGCCCACAAGCATCGAGAAAATCGAGACATAGCCGAGCCCGACCCAGGCAGGCATTTCGATACCTGTCAAACTGTCCGGCCATGTCAGCAGTGCAAGTGTTCCCATGACGGGAAGCGAAAGGGCAAGCGCCCAGGAAATGACCTGCCAGCCGCCAAGGCGGCGGGAGAGGGCGCCACCTTCTGCATAACCGAAGCCGCAGACAATGACCGCCGCCAGCATCAGGAGATCGCCCTTGAGTGAAAGGTCTGCACTTTGTGACAGCGCATAGGCGCCGACAGCCGCACTGCCTGTACAGGAGAATACCCAGAACAGGGGCTTTGGGCGCTCCATCCCGCGCAACATGCCGAACAGGGCGGTTGCCAGGGGCAGAAGGCCAATGAAGACAATCGAATGGGCCGCAGTGACATGTTGCAGGGCAAGCGCCGTCAGCAGCGGAAAGCCGACGACGACACCGGCTGCAACAATCAGCAGCGAGATCACGTCGCGCCGCTCCGGCCGGGCCTGCCGCAGCACTAGCAGCAAGGCAATGCCAAGGAGCGCCGCGACAACGGCACGGGCGGACGTCAGGAACATCGGGTTGAAACCACTGAGCGCAACCCGTGTTGCCGGCAGGGAGCCACTGAAAATGAGGACGCCCAGGAGCCCGCTGCCCCATCCTGCCATCGATGCCTGCATGTCTGGTCTTTCTGCTGTCTTGTTTTTCAAGGTTCCTGGCGTGTCAGGGAGGCTGCGGCATCCGTGCTGCTCTCTTGCGAAGCCGAGAAGCAGGCAGACAAAGCGAGGCTTGCCGAACGTAGCCCCTTCCTGAACGTCCATGACGACACGTTGCAAGGGGCAGGAATAATCCGGAGGGGCTGGTCAGGACAGAGACAGTGCAATACAATTTTGTAAAACTGTACTGTACACACTTGCCATACACTTCAGCGGACAAACGAATGGAACAGGACACACGGACGGCCACGGTAATGGAAGCCGTCAAGCGGAAGATCGCCAGCCGTTTGCTGCAACCTGGTGAAAAGCTGCCGTCCATCCGCGGATTTGCCGCGACCATGCGGGTGTCGCCGTCAACAGTCGTGACCGCATACGACAGGCTGGCGGCAGAGGGCATCATTTATGCCCGTCGAGGCTCCGGCTTTTATGTTGCCGATGCCGCCCGTCCGTTCTCGGTCGCCGACGTCGGACCGCAGCTTGACCGGGAAATCGACCCGTTCTGGGTGTCGCGCCAGTCGCTCGATGCCGGGCCGGATGTACTGAAGCCCGGCTGTGGCTGGCTGCCGGCGGACTGGATGCCAAGCGAGGCCATGCAGCGTGGCTTGCGAGCGCTGGCGCGTACCGGCGGTGGCCACTTGTTCGACTATGGCGAAACACGGGGTGCTTTGAACCTGCGCCACCTGCTCGCCCGGCAGTTCTCCGAAGAAGGCCTTGAGGTGAACCCGGGCCAGGTGCTGCTCACGCCATCGGGTACACAGGCCATCGACCTCATTTGCCGCTTCTTTTTGCGGCCGGGGGACACGGTTCTGGTCGATGACCCGTGTTACTTCAACTTTCAAGCGTTGTTGAAGGCGCACAGGGTGGAGGTTGCCGGTGTGCCGTTCACACGCAGCGGACCGGATACCGAGCTGTTCGAAGAAGCGCTGACCCGGCACAAGCCCAAGCTCTACATCACCAATTCCGGCCTTCACAATCCCACCGGCGCGACGATCTCGCCCCAGGTTGCGCACAAGGTCCTGAACCTTGTGACAGCCCACGGCCTGGTGGTGATAGAAGATGATATTTTCGGCAGCTTTGCGCCAGACCCCCTGCCGAGCCTCGCCGTTCTCGATGGACTGGAGCGTGTCATCCGCATCGGCAGCTTTTCCAAGACCCTGTCTGCCTCCGTGCGCTGCGGTTACATTGCCGCTCGAACGGACTGGATCGAGGCTCTTGTTGACCTGCAAGTGGCCACCAATTTCGGTGGCCCGGGACCGGTCGCGAGCGATCTTGTCTATGGCGTCCTGAGCGACGGCAGTTATCGCAAGCACATGGAAGCCTTGCGGGTGCGCCTTGCGAAGAAGCGGCGTGAGGTTGCCGGCAGGCTGGAACGGCTTGGTATAACGCCCTGGCTCAGCCCCAAGGGTGGCTTTTACCTCTGGTGCAGTCTGCCGGACGGCCGGGATGCAGCCGCCATTGCCCGCTCCGCGCTGCGCCGGAACGTCGTGCTCGCCCCCGGCAACGTCTTCAGTGTTTCGCAGACGATGACCGGGTTCCTGAGGTTCAATGTCAGCCAGATGGGCGAGGGCCAGGTTTATGACGTGCTGGAAAGCGCGATGAAGCCAGCTGGAGGCTGAGCCTCGCAACCATCCGTGGCTCGCCGCGTTTGCCTGTCAGAAAACTACAGCCGGCCGGTGCGGAACAGGCATGCTCGCGCAATCAATATCATGTCGAAGTGAGTGGTCGTTTCCCGGTCGGATCCCGTTTGACTGAGGAGCTTTTCCGATGAACGGCACTGACGAGCAAAAGACCGCCAGGCTTTACCGAATGGTCATGCCCGGCCACATCTGTCCCTATGGCCTGAAATCGAAGGACCTTCTGGAACGGCAGGGCTTCGAGGTTGAAGATCATCACCTCACCACCCGTGAGGAGACAGACGCCTTCATGGAAAAACACGGCGTCGAGACGACCCCACAAACCTTCGTCGGCAACCAGCGGATCGGGGGCTATGACTCCTTGCGCGTCTATTTCAAACTTGATCCGCCAGAGGAAGAGCGTAGCGACACGACCTATCGGCCCGTGATCGCCATCTTTTCAGTGGCCCTGCTTCTGGCGCTTGGCCTCTCCTGGCATCAATATGGAACCCTGCTCAGCTTGCGGGCCTTGGAATGGTTCGTGTCGCTTTCCATGACAATCCTCGCAATCCAGAAGCTGCAGGACGTGGAGAGTTTTTCCACGATGTTTCTCAACTACGACCTGCTGGCGCGGCGCTGGGTTCCCTATTCCAGGATCTATCCCTATGCCGAAGCCTTCGCCGGTATCCTGATGACGGCCGGTGCATTGGTCTGGCTGTCGGCGCCGGTTTCCTTCTTTATTGGCCTTATCGGCGCTATCAGCATATTCAAGGCGGTCTATCTGGAGAAACGGGAACTGAAATGCGCCTGCGTCGGCGGCAGTTCTTCCGTTCCGCTCGGCTTTGTTTCATTGACCGAAAGCCTGATGATGACGGCCATGGGGCTGTGGATGCCGGCTCGGGTTTTGCTGATGGGATGACGGGGTGCGATGGACGTTGGCTTCTGCAGCCAGGGGGACGGACGGCAGAATGGCCAGGTTCGTTCTTGCGGCTAGTTTTCAGGGTTCTGTTCTAAACATATGATTTAAAAGACTTTTGTTTCTTTCTGTTGACTGTTGCAGGTTGAAACTTAGCCAATTGACGAAGTTTTTTCTTGCGCCTGATGTGAATTTCGAAATACTTAGCAATATGGCTAAGCATGATCCTGATCTCTCCCTGTTGTTCCACGCGCTGTCCGACCCGACGCGCCGCGCGATGTTGACAAGGCTCGCAAGTGGCCCGGCGCGGGTGACGGACCTCGCGGAGCCGACCGGGCTGAAGTTGCCGACGGTCATGAGGCACCTTTCCGTGCTGGAGGAGGCAGGTTTCATCACCACCGCCAAGGATGGACGCATACGCACCTGCGCCATCGTTCCGGAGGCCATGGAGCCGGTGCGGACATGGATCGATGAACAGCGCGCCATCTGGGAGGCTCGCCTCGACAGGTTGGATGCGTTTGTAATGAACGTGATGAAGGAGAACGGAGAATGACGCAGAGCGTGGTTCTGAACAACACTGCCTCCAACGCGGCTGGCGAGGGAAGAAACGGATTTGCGACGCTTGTCTTCGAGCGCGACATGGCCGCCCCTGCCGAAACCCTCTGGCAGGCCTGGACCGCTCCGGCGGCAAGAGCTGTCTGGGCGGCACCGTCACCTGCCGTTACCGTGGAATTTCTCGAAGCCGATACCAGGGTGGGCGGACGCGAAATTTCGCTCTGCAAGGTGGATGGTCAGCCGGATATGCGCTGCGAATGCGGTTGGCTGGACCTTCAGCCACCTCTGCGCAGCGTGAATTACGAGGTGATTTCGTGCGAAGGTGAAACTCAGTCCGTCGCGCTGGTTACGGCGTCGATCGCGGATCTGGGTGAAAGCAGCCGCTTGTCCGTGACCGTGCAGCTTTCCTCGCTGGCCGCGAATATGGAAGGCGGATATCGGGACGGCTTCAATGCGGGCCTGGACAATCTGGCAGGCGCTGCCGAGCGCACGATGATCTTGCAGCGGGTGATCCGTGCACCGCGGTCCGTTGTCTGGGGCGCCTGGATGAACCCCGAAACCCTGCCGCAATGGTGGGGACCGGACGGCTTCTCCTGCCGCACCACCCGGATTGATCTGCGCGCAGGGGGCGAGTGGGTGTTCGACATGATCGCACCTGACGGTACGGTTTTTCCGAACCACCATCTCTATACGGACGTTCGGCCAAATGAACGGCTCAGCTATACGCTGCTCTGGGGCGAGAATGGCCCGAAGCATGCCGACGCCTGGGCCTCGTTCGAGGAAGAGAACGGCGCAACGAAGGTCACGCTCGGGATGGTCTTCAGCACTGCTGCGGAATTTCAGGAAGCCAAGGGCTTTGGCGCTGTGGAACTTGGACAGCAGACATTGGGCAAATTGGAAAACTTCATCAAGGCGGGTTGAGCCACCGCGTTGTCCCCCTGATCTGCGCAAGCGGCTCAGGGGGATAACCTTTTTTTTCGGGCCGCTCACTGGCCGAATGTAAATTCTTTCAGGTTGTGTTTCGGCCGGGAGAACACCTTTCCGCTTAATCCGCCTTGCCCTTCCGTCCAATCTCCGCAAGTCTCCCGAGGAACGTTCCTGCCATCAAGTTCCGCGGAGACCCTCCATGCATGTTCTCGTCATCGGCGCTGCCGGTATGGTTGGCCGCAAGCTGGTTGAAAAGCTGGCTGCGCAGCCGGAGATTCTTGGTTTTGAGGTATCCCGGCTGACGCTGGCCGATGCTGTTTCGCCAACCGCACCAGCGGCGCTGCCCGGTATTGCCGAGGCAGTCACTGTGGATCTTTCGAAGGCAGGAGCCGCCCGGACGCTGGTCGCTTCGCGCCCCGATGTCATCTTTCACCTGGCGGCGATCGTCTCCGGCGAAGCGGAGCAGGAGTTTGAAAAGGGCTATGCGGTCAATCTCGACGGCAGCCGTGAATTGTTTGAGGCGATCCGGATCGAAGGCGCACGGGAGCCGTATTTTCCGAAGGTGATCTTCGCATCGTCGATTGCAGTGTTCGGTCAGCCGTTTCCCGAAAAGATTGGCGATGAATTCTTTACAACGCCGCTGACAAGCTACGGCACGCAAAAGGCGATCACCGAGCTTCTGCTGGCCGACTATTCCCGCAAGGGCTTTTTCGACGGCATAGGCCTGCGCCTGCCGACCATCTGCATTCGCCCGGGCAGGCCAAACAAGGCGGCCTCGGGGTTCTTCTCCAACATCATGCGCGAGCCGCTTGCCGGGCAGGAAGCTGTTCTGCCGGTGGATGACAGCGTACGCCACTGGTTTGCCAGCCCACGTGCCGCGGTCGGCTTTTTCGTTCATGCCGCACGGATGGACGCTGCTGGGATCGGTCCACGCAGAACGGTCACGCTGCCGGGTCTTTCCGCCACTGTCGGGGAGCAGATCGAGGCCTTGCGGCGGGTCGCGGGGGAAAAGGCTGTCAGGCTGATCCGCCGGGAACCGGATGAGGCTATTGCACGTATCGTTGAGGGCTGGCCGAGGAATTTCGATGCTAGGCGTGCGCTGGAGCTTGGGTTCCAGGCGGAAGCAAGCTTTGACGACATCATCCGCATACATATCGAAGATGAACTGGAAGGCAGAAATCCATGACCGCAGACGGATTTGACGTGAAGGGAAGGATCGCGCTTGTGACCGGTGGCGGCACGGGGGTAGGCAAGGCAGTTGCCGCTGGTTTGAGCCGCGCCGGCTGGCGGGTTCTGATCACTGGCCGCCGCAAGGATGTCCTGGAAAAGACTGCGACCGAACTCTCCCGCAACAGCGGCAATGAAGTCTCTTGGATTGCCGCGGATGTCGGTGACCCGGCATCTGTGAAGGCGCTCTTTGACGAGATCTCGAAGACTTTCGGCAGGCTCGATCTCCTGGTCAACAACGCAGGGATCTCGAATTCGTCCGTTCCACTGGAAGATATTTCTTTCGAGGAATGGAGCGCTGTCGTGGCTGCAAACCTGACTGGTGCCTTCCTGTGCACCCAGCAGGCCTTCCGGCTGATGAAGGCGCAGGAACCAAGAGGCGGGCGCATCATCAACAACGGTTCGATTTCGGCCACGACGCCAAGACCGAATTCGGCTCCCTACACCTCGACCAAACATGCCATTACCGGCCTGACGAAATCGGCCGCACTGGATGGACGTCCCTTCGATATTGCCTGTGGCCAGATCGACATCGGCAACGCGGCCAGTGACATGACGACCAAGATGAGCGGTGGTGTCCTGCAGGCAAATGGCGAAACCGCTTCCGAGCCGACCATTGACCCGGCCCACGTCGCCAATGCCGTCACCTACATGGCCAGCCTGCCGCTGGATGCCAATGTGCTGACGTTGACGGTGATGGCAACCGGCATGCCGTTCGTGGGGCGTGGCTGATCGAGACTTCGCGCTGCAATGGGTTCAGTGCGGAAGGGTTTCAGTCCGGGGCAGGGACTTGCGGCTCGTTGCCAAGGCCGGAAAGACAAGCTGCCCGGATCTCCTCCGCAAACAGGCGCATACGGCGATTGAGACGACGCTCGCGGGCGTGGAGCAGATAGATGCCCCATGCCGGCACAGCGATGTCCGGTAGCAGGGGCACCAGCTTTCCGGCTGCCAGTGCGCCCGTCACGATGAAATCCGGCAGCCTGCTGATGCCATGCCCCTTGATGGTTGCATCCAGCAGGAACGCGCCACTGTTGGAATTGAGTGCGGGCTGAAACTCAAGTTGCTGGCGCTTTCCTTTTTGCGTTTGGAACTCCCAAACGATCCGCCTGGCCCAGCCGAAATGAAGAAGCCGGTGCTGCTGCAGATCTTCGATCGATTGCGGCGCAGGGTGCTGGCGCAAGTAGTCGGGGCTGGCAAAGAGGCAATGCTCCACGGTACCCAGTTTCAGCGTGATGGCATCTTCGGGCCGTGTTTCGGTGATACGGACCGCAAAGTCGTAGTTCTCTCTGGCCAGATCGACCAGCCGGTCATCGAAATCCACGGTCAGCTGGATATCCGGGTGACGAGCCTGGAAATCGATCAGCGCCGCATTGAGGAAACCGTGGCCGAAATCTCTGGGTATGGAAATCGACAAGGGTCCGGAAGGGGATGTTCCGCTGCTCAGGAAATCGTCCTCGATGTCGTCGACATCGCTGACGACGCGGTTCGCGCGCTGAAAGAGTTCGCGCCCGGGCTCGGTCAGGTCCCAGTGGCCGGGCGAGCGGTCGACAAGACGGGTCCCATAGCGATCTTCCAGGAGGGACAGGCGACGGCTGACGGCCGACTTGGCAATGCCGAGTTCTCCAGCGGCTTTCGAGATGCTGCCACTGGCAACCACCTGAACGAACAGGCGCAGGTCTTCTATCTGTCCCAAGTGTTCTCCAAATCAGAACGTTGATCCCTGATTTTGATATCTGGTTATGAAAAATGCAACTTCCTATCTGTGGCAAGACCTGAAGTGCCGGATCGTTTCACGCCAGGTGCCTTCTTATCCGGCCCGCCAACAATCAGATTGGAAACGTCATGAACGCAGATATTGAAATTCGCACCACGGAAATGCCCGCGGACATGCGCATTCTGCTGGATGCGTATCCGCGCGATACCTGGGAGGCACATCCCGGTTTCAAGGAGAAAACCAGCAACTGGCTGGGGGCACATGTGATGTTCCGGCAGTTGGCGGAACTGGTTCGTCTCGAAACGGAAGCCTATCTGGAGAAGCTGAGAGACCCGGACGATTTTGCTGCAAGGCTCTCTCGTTACGGCGATCTGCTGGTACGCAATCTCCATGGCCACCACACCTGGGAAGACAAGAGCTACTTTCCGGAACTCTGTGAGGCCGACCCGCGTTTCGAGAAGGGACTGGAGATCCTGGAGAAGGACCACGGGGCGCTGGATACGATGCTGTTCCAGCTCTCGCGAACCGCCAATCGCGCCATCAAGCTGGTCCAGCTGGACGAAGCGCAGGCGCGCGAGGAAGCCGGCAAGCTGCAGCCGGTAACCGGGACGATTGAAAGCCTGCTGGCGCGCCACCTGAGTGATGAAGAGGAATTGGCAGTGCCGATCATTCTTCACCATCGCCTGCGCGGATAACAGCAACAAGCGGCCGGGTGCGGTTTTGCTCCCGGCCGCTAGTTGGTTCTAGACTGACAGCCCCGGAGGAAGATGATGCCCAAGCCGAATGCCGATTTGTCCAAGGAAGAAAACCAGTCTGATGTGGCCAGCCGACGTGCGCAAGGAGAGTTCGTGCGCGGTGTCAGCGGCTTTCGGTCTGCTATCGGCGATGCGGATTTCCCGACCGAACCCGGGAGATATCATCTCTTTGTCGCGCTCAATTGCCCCTGGTGCCACCGTGTAACCCTTGCCCGAAACATCCTCGGGCTTCAGTCCGGTGTTTCCATGGATGTCGCCTTTCCGGGCCGGACTGAAAAAGACGATCCGGCAGGGGAGAACCTTTGGGAATTCAATCCCGGACGGATTGCGAGCCTGACGGGGACGCCCTTGCCGGAATGCACTGAGGAAACGGCGACGGGCGAGGGGCTGCGCCTGGTGCAACAGATATACCGCGCCGAAGGATCTGATGAACGATCCGTCCCGGTTCTTTACGACAAGAAGCAACAGCGCATCGTCAACAACGAAAGCGCCGAGATCATCCGCATGCTCAACGCGCATGCGGGGGCGCTGGGCAGTACGATAGTCCAGGAAAAAAGGCCTGACCTTTATCCGAACGATGTGGATTTGCAGTCGGAGATCGATGCCCTGAACGAGGCAATCTACACACGCATAAACAATGGTGCCTACAAGGCCGGTTTTTCTTCCGATCAGAGCGTCTATGCGGCAGCATACGAAAGTTACTTCACCATGCTGGCAGAGCTGGAAGACCGGCTGGCAGCGAATGGTGGACCGTTTCTCACCGGGGAGAGCTTTACGGAAGCCGATCTGAGGCTGTTTCCGACGCTTTATCGGCACGACCCGGTCTATTTTGTGCGCATGAAGTTGAACGGCGCGCGGATCCTGGACTATCCCAATCTCTGGCACTGGCTGTGCCGGGTGCATGCATTGCCGGGTGTTGCCGACAGTTCTTCGCTTGTCCATTGCAGGCAGGGGTATTTCGGGCGCTCCTGGAACAACGTCGTGCCGCTAGGGCCGTTCCGGCCAATGCCTTACCCGCAGGCCTATTCGCATCCCGAACTTGCAGGGGCGCTGTAAGTGGCGTGGAGGCGAGATACGTGTCGTTGGTCTGTCTTTCAGGCGTCAGCTAGCGCGCAGGCGTTCGGCCGTAGCTTTGCCGATACTGCTTCGGTGTCATGCCGGTCTTGCGCTTGAACGCCCGCTCGAAAGCGGTCTGGTCGGAATAGTCCAGTTCGAAAGCGATCTGCGCCAGGGAATGGCTGGTGTCGACAAGGGCATGGCGGGCTATGCGGTAGCGGCAGTCGTCCAGGAGAGTGGAGAAGCGCAAGCCTTCCTCACCCAGATGCCTGTGCAGGCTGCGGCGCGACAGGCCGAGGCGCCGGGCAACGGCTTCCTGGTCGGACGTCCCGGCGCCGAGCCCTTCGTAGATGGCTGTGCGTGTGCGTGCGGTCAAAGACTTGGTGCGGGCCTTGTTGGCAAGTGCCTCGCTCAAGCTGGCAAGGGCGTTGCGATGACCACCGCCACTGTCGCGTGGCATTGAGGCGGACAGGACCTTTTCTGGAAAACTGAGCGCGTTCGTTTCACAGTCGAACAGGCAGAAGCTGCCCGCGGTTTCCGCCCAGATCGACAGCGGGCGCGCCGCAGTGTGTTCGAAGCAGATGAGGTCCGGTTGCCAGTTGGGTCCGGCACCACGCCGGATGAGCTCTGTCAGGACGGAAAGCGTGAATTCCGCATCCTGCCTGCGCGGCCAGATATCCGGATTGAGGATACGGTAGGTGAGAGTGGCAACGCCGTCTTCAACGGTCAGCTGCAGATCCGTCTCGCTCTGGATGAATTTGATGAAGCGTTCGAACGTGCGCAAAGCAGAACCGACGGTGGACGCAGTCAGAAGGGCTTCGCCCAGTTCGCCCAGGTCGTGAAGATTGAGCCTGGGGCCTGATTGCCAGCCGATGCCGGGCTGGCCAAGCATGGCGGCGCCGTGCTCGTAGATCTCGACAAACGCATAAAGCGGGATTTCGAAGTGTGCGTCCTGCCAGGCGTCGACAGGCACGCCGCTCTGGCGTCCCAGAGCTGCCGGCTCCAGCCCCTTGTCGATCAGCATTGACTGCAGACCGCTCAAGGCACCTGCGATGATCGTGGCACCTGTTGGCATGACCCCCGCCTCTCCCGAAAGTCCCGCTTGGCCCACCTGCCGCAGTAAACGGCAAGTGGAAGCTTCAACTACAGCAGAGTTCCGGAGTTGTTGCAATTGACCAGTTCGGGATTTCAATAGGCCAGCAAAGATTGGCCGAAATTGTCGAGAAGTACGAAAAAGCCCTCTCTCTAATGGCAGGTACAGAGAGATCCGGTTCAGCACCTTGAAAACTTGGGCGTCCGGACGAGGGAACAGATTTGGTGACCTGCATCGATGTGGCAGTGGCCGGCGGTGGACCCGCCGGTGCATTCACAGCGCGTGAGCTGGCCTGTGCCGGGCTCAGCGTGCTCCTGATCGACCCGGCAACCTGCCGGCCCAGGCTGGAAGGCCTCGGCGAGCGGGTGGCGCAGCTTCTTATTGCCAAGGGACTTGGCAACACGCTGGGTGCTGCCAGCGACCCCTTACCCCGACACGTGACATGGGCTGGCCTCACCGGAACGGCCAATGGCGAGCGGCTGGTTCGACGTCATGTCTTCGACGAGGCCCTGAGGCGTGCAGCTATTGAGGCAGGCGCACAGACCCGGCAGGCGCGCCTTGGCCGAATCCTGAAATCCGACGAACAGCAGGGCGTCGTGTTGAAGCTTACGACTGGTGAGGAGGTTCGCGCACGCCTGTTGATCGACGCACGCGGACGGCAGACTTCTACCGGCCAGCGCCTCAAGGGACCACAGACCCTGGCAATTGCAGGATTGGCCACGCAAGCTGCAGGTGCCGCCGGTACCCATGTGGAGGCCACCCCTGAAGGCTGGCTCTGGGTGGCGGAAGATCCGGGTTTTGGCCGCTGGCTGCAGATTTCCGTTGGCGCGGATGATCTCGCTGGAGCCGGACAAGCAGCCTTGCGGGACCGAATGGCCCGTTTCCTTTCCCAGGACCAACTTGCTGGCCGGTTCTCTGACCTCGTCTTCCAGGACCCATTGATTGCCCGCTCGGCCGGCCTTGTTCTGGCAGCTCCATGGTTGAAGCTGCCGGTAATCCCTGTTGGCGATGCCGCGGTTGCTATCGATCCCTTGTCCGGTCACGGCCTGTTCTGGGCCCTGTCGTCCGCACTTTCTGCGGTGCCGAGCGTGTTGACCATTCTCGAGAACGTGGAGAAAGGAAGCCGTCTTGCCTCCCGGTTCTACCGGGACCGCGTCGTGGAAACCTTCTGGCGTCAGGCGCGAACAGGGCGCGATTTCTACCGGTTGGAAACAGGCCTTTCCGGCAATCCTTTCTGGGCGGAACGGGTCTCATGGCCGGATGACGAACCGTCCCATCCGACCGTGTTCGAAACCAGCCTGCACAAGCGCGTTGTCGTCGAAAGTAACCGCCTGGTCGAGCGCGAAGTGCTGGTGACGCCGCAGGATCCCGGCGGCGTTGCTTATGTCGCGGGCATTCCGGTGGGCGACCTGAAGCCTTTCTTTCCGTCTTCAGCCTTGGCGCAGCCGCCGCCAGGCGCACCGTCTCCCGCGCTCAAGGCCGCCTTCGGCTGGCTCGAGAGCCGCGGACTACTGCATGGCTCGCTGAGCCGCACAAAACAACAGCAGACCAAAACGAGGGAAACAGCATGATCAAACGAATGCGAAAGGGGCATCTGGCCGGCCTTGCCGGACTCATGCTTCTGATGCCTCTTCCGGCGGGGGCGCAGGACGGTGCCACGCTTCTGGAAGAAAATTGCAGCGGCTGTCACATGGCCGACGACAATGGTGCGCTCAGCCGCATCAGCGGTCAGCGAAAGACGCCGGAAGGCTGGTTGATGACCATCGTGCGCATGCGGCTCTTCCATGGCATGGAAATAGAGCCTGCCGTGCAGAGCGAGCTGGTGCACTACCTATCGGACACGCAAGGTCTTGCCCCCAGCGAGACCGAAGGGCTGCGTTACGTTCTGGAACGTGAACCTGCGCATATGGAAGAGGTCGAGGCCCCGCTCGGCGAAATGTGCTCTCGTTGCCATTCAGCCGCTCGTTTCAAGCTTCAGCGGCGCACCCAGGAGGAATGGGCGCTCCATATCGATTTCCATGTCGGTCAATGGCCAACCCTGGAATATCAGGCGCTCGGGCGTGATCGTGAATGGCTGAAACTGGCTCGCGAGGAAGTGGTGCCGCTATTGGCTGAGCGCTATCCGCTCGAGTCCGACGCCTGGAACACGTGGCTCGAGGCACAGAAGCCTGAGGCCGCTGGAAGTTGGGTGTTCGCAACCAGCCTGCCGGAGAAGGGCGAGGCCTACGGCACGCTTGAGGTTTCCGGTGACAGCCAGCCCTATACGGTTTCCGGTACGCTGATGACCGTCGGCGGCGAGGAGTTGACCCTTGAGGGCAAGCTGAACGTCTATACCGGCTACGAATGGCGCGCCAACCTGGACATCGGCGGAACGAAGTACCGGCAGATCCTGGCGATCTCCGAAGACGGCAGCAGCCTGAGCGGCCGCCAGTTCCTGCATGCCGAAGACAGCCTCGGTGGTGCGTTCAGGGCGGCCAGGGCTGGCGGTGCTCCTGCGATCGTCGGCGTCGTTCCGTCCACGGTTCCGGCCGGCAGCAGCGCTACGGTCCAGATCGTCGGCACAGGGCTTGGCGATGTTGCCCTCAGCGGTGCGCTTGAAGCCACCGGCGGCGCTACCAACGCCTATGGATCCGCAATTGAAGTCTCTCCCGCGGCGGATACCGATGGCCTGATCACCGTTGCGTCCGGAGACGTCACCACGGATGAGACGCTGGCGGTCTATAGCCATGTCGACAGCCTCAAGGTGGAGCCGGCCTTTGCCGTTGCCCGTGTCGGCGGCGGTGGCGGGTCTGCCGGCAAGGTTCCCGCCCGCTTCGATGCGGTCGGTTACTGGAATGGTCCGGACGGTCAGCCGGGGACCGAGGACGATATCCGCATCGGCTCCGTGCCGGCATCCTGGTCGGTTGCGCCTTTCAACGAAGAGGCCGAGCACCTGAAAGATACGGAATATGCAGGCGTGATGGATGAAACGCTCGGCATCTTCATGCCTGGCGTTGCAGGTCCGAATACCGAGCGTCCGTTCTCCACCAACAATGCGGGCAATCTGAAGGTGCTGGCAACCAGCGGCGAGGCGACCGGCGAAGGTCAGCTCATCGTCACGGTGCAGCGCTGGAACGATCCCCCGATCCGCTGAAACAGGAGTTTGTAATCATGGGATATCTCTTTTTTCAGCCGCAGAATGCGCACCGGGTCGAAGTGGACGGACGCCATCTGCTCTTCCACGTGCCGACGACATCTCTGTTCGAGATCGACCGGCTCGACAATGACGTGATCGACCTCTTCAGAGACCGGACCAGGGTTTCCGAAGCCGATGTCCGGGAACGGTTCAGCGGCCGGGTCGATCCGCTCGAGGTGACAGAGCGAATCCGTTCGTTTCTCGATCTCGACATTATCACCGACGGCCGCCCGCCCCGGGCGGAACGGCCGCCTATCCATATCCAGAACTTCCCGCTGACGACGATCGTTCTCAACGTCAACACGGGCTGCAATCTTTCCTGCACCTATTGCTACAAGGAGGATCTGGATACGCCGTCCAAGGGCCGGCGCATGGCGTTCGAGACGGCGAAGCGCTCGATCGAACTATTGCTGGCGGAAAGCCCCGACCGGGACAGCTACAATGTTGTCTTCTTCGGCGGCGAACCGCTCAGCAACCTGGCCCTGATCAAGGAAGTCGTTGCCTATGCGGAAGACCGCTTCGGCAATCTCGGCAAGCGTGTCGACTTTACCCTGACGACAAACGCGACGCTTCTGACCGAGGAAATCGTCGACTGGCTCAATACCCACCGGTTCGGTCTGACCGTTTCGATGGACGGGCCGAAGGCGCTTCACGACAAGAACCGCAAGACCGTAGGCGGCAAGGGCACCTACAACGTCGTTGCCTCCAAGACCAGGATGCTGCTGGAACGCTACACCTCCCGCCCGGTCGGCGGGCGAGTGACGCTGACCCATGGCGTGACTGCCGTCTACGAGATCTGGGATCACCTGAAAAACGAAATCGGCTTTCATGAAGTCGGCTTCTCGCCGGTGACCTCCGGTCCCATCGCGCCGTTCAACCTGACCGGCGACGAGCTTCAGACAGTGTTCGACGAGATGAAACGTCTCGGACGGCACTACCGGGATGAAGCGCTTCTTGGCCGCAACATCGGCTTTTCCAACATGCACCAGCTCATGAACGACCTTTACGAAGGCCGGTCAAAGGCACTGCCTTGCGGGGCAGGGCTCGGCATGCTGGCGGTTGATCACGAGGGCGGTCTCAATCTCTGCCATCGGTTCACCGGGTCCGACATGGAGACCTATGGTACGGTCGACGGCGGCATCGAAAAGCAGAAGCTCGCCCGTTTCATCGAGGACCGGGCGGACCGCACCGACAAGGGCTGCTCCACCTGCCGCATCCGCAACATCTGCGCGGGTGGCTGTTACCACGAGAGTTACGCCCATTTCTCCGATCCGATGAAGCCGACCTACCACTATTGCGACCTCATGCGCGACTGGGTGGATTTCGGCATCGGCGTCTATGGCGAGTTGATCGCCGGCGCTCCGGCCTTCTTTTCGGATCACATCATGCCTCGGAGGGCATTCGGCAAATGAGACACTTGAAACCCCTGAACCAGAAAGCCGACCGCGTCGTCACTGCGGTCGAAACCGACAAGATGGACGAAGTGCGGGCCATGCAGACCGTTGTGGTTGGCTGCACATCGACCCTCGATCCCGGCTGGGAAGTCGACCCGTTCGGCGGTGTCGCCGCCCTGTGCCAACCGATGGAGGCCGATCTTTACGGCTGCTCGGACCCTTGCTGGTGGCCGGCCCAGGTGCCGGACACGATCAATTCCTATCGGGACTGGAACGCCGATGCCGACAATGCCGGCAAGGACTGGCGCTCGCTCGGAACGGTTTTCCCGTCCGACAGCGAAACCTGACCGGCAGACGCCCTTCAAGATATTCGGAGAAACCCGATGCGAAACCTTATTGCTGCGGCAAGCGCAGCCCTGGCCTTGAGCCTTACCGCTCTGCCGGCCCTCGCCAAGGATCTGATTGTCACGGCCGCAAAGCCCGACCGGCTTTACGTGATCGACGCCAAGGCACGGACGATAGAGACCGACTGCAAGCTCGACTTCAACCTGATCCCCGGTGTCATCGTTGTCTCGCCCGACAACAAGATCGCCTATATCCTCGGCAATCGCTGGGAGGATGTTTTCGGTATTGACCTTTCCACCTGCGAGACGGTGTTTTCCGCGCATCAGTCAGAAAGCGACATCCGGCGCAAGTCGATCGCCTCGCTGGCCGTCTCCAAGGATGGCAAGGAGGTCTACACGGTGCGCAATCCGGTTCGGCTGCTTGCAGACCGATACGAGGTTCTTGAACCGGAAATCGCGGTCTATGAGACAGCAGCCGGTCTTGACGCCAAACCGGCCCGTACGTTCCCGAGCCCGCGCCGCATGACGGTGATGGCAACCGGGCGCGACGGCATGCTCTATGCCGCCGGGCACGAGATCTATGCGATTGACCCGAAGACCGGCGAAATCTCCATCAAGATCAAGAATGCCACCTGGGACCGTCCGACCTATTCTCCGCCGGACGTCCTTGCCTTCTGGCCTATCGGTACACAGGCAGACGAGTTCATGCTGCTTTATTCGGCCGCCAAGTTCACCGACGAGTCGATGAGCGAGATTGCCGATTTCGTCTGGGGGTACCAGTCGGTCGATCTGACGACTGGGGAAAGCGATATCCAGGATTTCGCCAGCCTGGAAGTGATCATGTTCTCCGCCGTGCGTGACCCCAACGACAAGAGCAAGCTTTACGGTGTCTACACCCAGCTTTCCAAGCATGATGTCGAGAAGAAAGAGCTGATCAAGCGGGTCGACCTGCCACACACCTATTACTGTGTGAACATCTCGTCCGACGGCAAGGAGATCTATGTCGGCGGCACCAATGACGACATTGGCGTCTATGATGCAGAAACCCTGGAACGTATCGGTGAAATCCTCCTGCCTTCGGGCGGCGACATGGCCGCCGGTACGATGCAGGTGATCAGCACCGGAAGCTAGGAGAGAACCGAACCTGCGAGGATCCCGGTTGTCGTCCCGGTTTGCTGCGTCAGCGGCAAATCGGGACCCGGTATTCCTGGTGGCGACTGAAGTGCTCCCATCTCATTGCCGGTGATTACCGGGTTCCCGATTTCGCGGGGATGACAATGGGGAGGTTGCAAACAAGGAACACGGATGAAACAGGCAGTTTCCTTGAGAGGAGCAGACCGGGCCGGGACCATGTCGACCCGGCCTTCGCTGCTGCGTGGGGTGTTCAACCGGGTCTTCGGCACCCGTGAGGCGGCGTGGCTGGTGCCGCTGGTCGCGCCATACCGCTGGCCGCTGGCAATGCTGTTTCTGTTATCCCTTGTGGCGGCAGGTGCGGCGCTTGTGCCGCCTTACCTGACCAAGCTTGTCATCGACCGGGGCCTGATGGCCGGCGACAAGCACGCGCTTGTGGTTTTTGTGGCCATCCTTTTTGGGGTTGGCCTGGCGGCACTGGCGCTGGGCGCACTGAATTCCTTGCTGCACCTGAGGTTCTCGGCAAGGCTGCTGAAGGACCTGCGCCGTTCGGCCGTCGACAGGATCCTTGCCCAGTCGCCCCGCTGGCAGGCCAAACAATCCATCGGCGAACTCATGAGCCGCCTTGATGGCGATGCCGGGGAAGTACAGCAATTCACGTTTGCCGTGCTGGTGAACGGCGGTGGCAGCCTGTTGAGACTGGTCGGCGGCCTGGTCATGTTGTTTGTGCTGGCGCCCAAGCTGGCTCTTCTTGCACTGGCGCTGGCACCGGTCGAACTGTTGTTTTTCGCCCGTGCACGACCCGTCACCCAGGCGAAGGCAACTGAGGTACGGCAAGCGCGCGGAGTGCTGGCATCTGGGCTTGCGGAGACGATTACCGGGCTTTCCGCACTGCGGGCGCTGAATGCGACCGGAGCTGCGGCAAAACGGATCGAAACACGGCAACAGGGCCTTGTCGCAGCATTGATGTCTGCGCAGATGTGGAACGAAGTAACGCGGGCAGTGCCGATGGTGCTGACGGCGCTCCTGCGTGGTGCGGTTTTTTTGGTTGGCGGGCTCGCGGTGATCGACGGCACCATGCCGCTCGGGTCCCTGATCGCCTTCACTGCCTATCTCGCCTTCCTGATCGGGCCGATGCAGTCGCTCATTTCCCTCTGGCATGGACAGGCGCGCATGAAGGCGGCGCTCGACCGGCTCGACCGGATCATGAGTGCCGTACCGGATGTCCAGGACCCGGTTTCACCTGTGTCACTGACTGCCGGTGGTGGTGAATTGGTGCTGGCAGGTGTTGCCTATGCACCGGATGGCGGCGTGCCGCTGTTTGAGAATGTTAGCCTGACCGTCCCCAAAGGACAGAAAATCCGGCTGAGCGGTCCGTCCGGCATCGGCAAGACGTCGCTTCTGTCGCTGCTTCAACGCCATGACGATCCGCAGGCCGGAACGATCCTTCTGGATGGTACGGACTTACGTCATCTCTCTCTTCAAGATCTCCGCACGGTTGTCGCCCTTGTGCCGCAAAAGGGGCATGTCTTTTCCGGAACGGTGGCGGACAATCTCTGTCTCGGGTCTTCTGAGGCAGCCGAGGAAGACATGCATGTCGTTCTGCAATTCGTGGAGCTGGAGGACCGGTTTTCTGGCAAGGGACTTGAAACGGCTCTTGGTGAGGGAGGGCTTGACCTTTCCGGCGGAGAACGTCAGCGGCTGTGCCTTGCCCGCGCCCTGTTGCAGCCGTTCCAGGTGCTGATCCTGGATGAAAGCCTTTCGGAGGTTGATGCGGACCGGGTGTCACGGATCATGACCCGGATTGACACCCGATTTGGTGATCGTACCCGCCTTGTCGTCACGCATGGGGATGCGGAACGGTATGGGACCTTTGACAGTGAGCTGGTGCTACAAGCAAGAGAGGTCGGGGTTTGATCAGGGTCGGGCTGATAGACGGCGCCTTGCCGGGGGACTGGCCGGGCCTGGTGGGACAGGAATGGTTCTGCAGGCCGGATGCCGCTGAACTTGCCTCAGGGCATGCGGAGGCGATGGCGCAGACCGTGTGCACTCATGCGGCAGATGTTTTGCTTCTCAACGCCGTTGTGTTTCCGGGGCAGCTTTCGACCACGCTTGACGCCATCTGCGCTGCCTTGAGCTGGTTGGCTGAGGATCCACCCGACATTGTCCTGTGTGCCTTCGGCATGGCGCGATCTTCCATCGAGATGTCGGTGGCAGTGGCTCGGCTACAGCAGGCGGGCAGTCTGATTGTCGGTTCTGCTCCGGCGCGCGGTGGGAACGCCTATCCGGCTGCGTATGACGGCGTTCTGTCCGTTCAGGGCGATGCCCGCTGTGGCCCTGCGGAGCTGTCAAAGTTGGATCTGCCGCAGGCCACCTTCGGTGCCTGTCCAATGGCTGCCGGGCGCGAGGATATTCGCGGCGCCAGCGCGGCGGCAGCGCATCTCGCCGGACTGCTGGCGAGATCGGTTCAGGGGTCTGAAACGAATGCCCTGGTCGGGCTGGAGACCTTTGTCCGATACCGGGGGCGGGAACGGCGCGGGGATGGGACGCTTGCGGCCAGCGGAGCGGCCGGGGTATCTGCCGGCGGGTAGTCTTATTTGAAAAGAGGCCGGAGTTTGTGGCCCATCCTTCGAGACAGCGCTTCCTCAGGATGAGGTTGTATTTGTTGCGAGGCCGAAATCTCTCTTTCGACCTCATCCTGAGGAGGACCATCAGGGCCGTCTCGAAGGATGGGCCGCAGATTCGCAGCGGCAGAATTTCCAAATTTCAGTATCGTGGCATTGAAGAGGGAAACCCTCCCGTCAGAGCCTGCGCACGCTTTCCAGGACGACGGCGTCGAGACCGGCACCGCCGGCTTCCACATGGGCTCTCAACTGGTCGCGCATGCGCGGCTCCCAGAAGTCCTTCAGATGGTTCGCGACCTTCTCCGCCTGGTCAACGCCTGGCTGGGTCTTGAAGAAGGTGGCGATCTGGTTGGCCATATAGACCATCTTTTCAGGCGACATCTGCAACTCCGGATAAGACGCGCTCTGGATGCGCGTAAAGATCAAAGCCGCCGTCCCTTGAAAATGCGGCGACCGTTATGCCGGCCTCGTCGGCGAGGCGGAGTGCGGTCGACGTCGGGGCCGAGGCGGCAATCAGGGCCGGGCAACCGGCAAAGGCGCATTTCTGCACCAGTTCCACCGACAGCCTGCTGGTGAGGACGAAAGCGCCGGTTGCAGGGTCGGTCCCGGCTTGGGCAAGGGCGCCGATCAGCTTGTCGAGCGCATTGTGGCGGCCAACATCCTCGCGCGCCACGACCACGCCCTTGCCCGGTTGGAGGAAACCGGCGGCGTGGGTGGCGCGCGTTTGGTCCCGAAGCGGCTGCAGCCGGCTGAGCGCATCGGTCGCTCTGGCCACATCCAGGCGGGACAGGACTGTTGTTGCGTCGACCTTCGGCAAAGGTCGCAGGGCCTGATCCAGACTTTCGATGCCACACAAGCCGCAACCAACCGGACCGGCCATGGCACGGCGGCGGGCAAGAAGCCGTTTCGAGCGGTCTGCGCGTAACCAAAGTCGAGCCTCTATGCCGCGGTCATGAGAGACCTCCTCGAAGGCTTCGATTTCGGTGATCGAGCTGATGATGCCTTCGCTTAGGGCGAAGCCGACGGCAAAGTCGGCAACATCGCCAGGCGTTGCCATCATCACCGCCTGCGTGGTGCCATCAAAGACGAGCGCAACAGGGCTTTCCTCCGGCAGGCTTCTCGCGACCGCCACCTGGCCGTCCGCGTGGACGGCACGGCCGGGCATGGAGCGGGAGAGCGGGCGATCCATCACCAGTTACTCCGCAGCCGGCAGGATCCGCCGGGACATAGCTGCCTGGGCGGCATAGTCTTCCTGCCAGTTGGTCGGTCCGTTGGACAGGCTGACCTGAACCGCCGTCACCTTGTATTCCGGACAATTTGTGGCCCAGTCGGAGAAGTCGGTCGTGATGACATTCGCCTGGGTGTCCGGATGGTGGAAGGTGGTGTAGACGACGCCGGGGCTGACCCTGTCGGTGAGATGGGCCCGCAAGGTGGTTTCTCCGGAACGCGATGCCAGCTTCACCCAGTCGCCTTCCTTCAGTCCGCGGTTTTCAGCGTCATGCGGGTGGATTTCCAGAAGATCCTGATCGTGCCAGATAACGTTGTCGGTTCGCCGGGTCTGGGCACCGACATTGTACTGGGACAGGATACGGCCGGTGGTCAGAAGCAGCGGGAAGCGCGGCCCGGATTTCTCGTCCGTCGCCACATACTCGGTGACAATGAACCGGCCCTTGCCGCGCACGAAACCATCGACATGCATGAGCGGCGTGCCATCCGGCGAAGATTCGTTGCAGGGCCATTGAACCGACCCTTTTTCCTCCAGCAGATCGTAGGTGACGCCGGCGAAGGAGGGCGTGGTTGCAGCGATTTCAGCCATGATTTCGGACGGATGGCTATAGGTCCATCCGGCACCCATGGCGTTGGCGAGCATCTGGGTGATCTCCCAGTCGGAATAGCCGTTGCGCGGCGCCATCACCTTGCGCACGCGGTTGATGCGGCGTTCGGCGTTGGTAAAGGTACCGTCCTTTTCCAGGAACGTGGAACCGGGAAGGAAGACATGGGCGTAGTTGGCGGTCTCGTTCAGGAAGAGGTCGTGAACAATGACGCATTCCATGGCTGCAAGGCCGGCCGCCACATGCTTGGTGTCGGGGTCCGACTGGAGAATGTCCTCGCCCTGGCAATAGAGCCCCTTGAAACTGCCATCGACAGCGGCATCCAGCATGTTGGGGATGCGCAAGCCCGGCTCGGCATCGATCTCTACGCCCCAGATGTCCTGGAAGATCGCGCGGACGTCCTCGTTCTTCACATGGCGGTAGCCCGGAAGTTCATGCGGGAAGGAGCCCATGTCGCAGGAGCCCTGGACGTTGTTCTGGCCGCGCAACGGGTTCACGCCAACACCCTTTCGCCCGACATTGCCCGTGAGCATTGCAAGGTTGGCGATGCCCATGACCGTGGTCGAGCCCTGGCTGTGTTCCGTCACGCCGAGGCCGTAGTAGATCGCGCCATTGCCGCCGGTCGCGAACAAGCGGGCCGCCTTGCGCAGTTCTTCCGCCGGAACGCCGGTCAGGCCTTCGCTGGTTTCCGGGCTGTGGCGCGGATCGCGAACGAAGTCGGCATAGGTCAGGAACTCGTCCCAGTCGCAACGATCGCGAATATAGTCTTCGTCGAAAAGACCTTCGGTAACGATGACATGGGCGAGGGCGGTTACCACGGCAACGTTTGTGCCGGGGCGCAGCTGCAGATGGTGGGACGCCTCAATGTGGGCCGTTTTCACCAGATTGATGCGGCGCGGGTCGATAACGATCAGCTTGGCACCGGCGCGCAGACGCTTCTTCAGGCGGGAGGCAAAGACCGGGTGACCGTCGGTCGGGTTGGCGCCAATCACGATGACGACATCGGTATGTTCGACGGAATCGAAATCCTGCGTCCCTGCAGAGGTCCCAAAGGTCTGACCGAGGCCGTAGCCGGTCGGCGAGTGGCAGACACGGGCACAGGTGTCGGTGTTGTTGTTGCCGAAGACCGCCCGGGTCAGCTTCTGCACCAGGAAGGTTTCCTCGTTGGTGCAGCGGCTGGAGGTGATCACGCCGATGGACTTGCGGCCGTGCTTTTCCTGCAGGCCGCGCAGGCGGTTGGCGGCGAAGCTGAGGGCTTCGTCCCAGGAAACTTCCTGCCAGGGTTGATCGATGCTGTCGCGGATCATCGGGTTGAGGATCCGGTCCTTGTGGGTCGCATAGCCATAGGCGAAGCGGCCCTTGACGCAGGAATGGCCGCGATTGGCCTTGCCGTGCTTGTAAGGCACCATGCGCACCAGTTCGTCACCGTTGAGTTCAGCCTTGAACGAGCAGCCGACGCCGCAATAGGCGCAGGTGGTGACGACGGAACGTTCCGGCGTTCCCAGTTCGATGACGGATTTTTCCTGAAGCGTGCCGGTTGGGCAGGCCTGCACGCAGGCGCCACAGGACACGCAGTCGGAAGACAGGAAATCGTCGAACGCTGCCCCCGGCGAAACACGGCTTTCAAAACCACGGCCTTCGATGGTCAGGGCAAATGTGCCCTGAACCTCTTCACAGGCCCGCACACAACGCGAGCAGACGATGCACTTGGCCGGGTCATAAGCGAAATAGGGGTTGGACACGTCCTTCGGGATATACTCCGGGTTCGGCCCAACAGAGGTACGCTGTTCGAAGTGGTTGCGGCCCGGCTCGTAACGGACATCACGCAGGCCGACCATGCCGGCCATGTCCTGCAGCTCGCAATCGCCATTGGCAGCGCAAGTCAGGCAGTCCAGCGGATGGTCGGAGATGTAGAGTTCCATCACGCCCTTGCGGATCTGCTTGACCCTGGAGGACTGGGTGTGAACGACCATGCCCGGCGCAACCGGTGTGGTGCAGGAGGCGGGTGTGCCGCGCCGGCCCTCGATTTCGACCACGCAGAGGCGGCAGGAACCGAAGGCGTCAATGCTGTCCGTGGCGCAAAGCTTGGGAACCTGAAGACCGATTTCAGAGGCCGCGCGCATCACCGAGGTGCCTTCCGGCACCGTGACCTCGAAGCCATCGATGGTCAGTGTGACCGGAGCGCCTTCCTTTGCCGGAGTGCCCATGTCGCGATCGTCATGGATGTTGGCGAGATCCGTCATTCGGCGGCCTCCTTCTGGCGGGCAAAGTCTTCAGGGAAGTGGGTAAGGGCGCTCATGACCGGATAGGGCGTGAACCCACCAAGGGCACAAAGCGAGCCGTCTTTCATCGTGTCGCAGAGATCCGTCAGGAGGTGGACAGCCCCTGCATCGCCAGCATCGATCCGGTCGATTGTCTCGACACCGCGCACGGCGCCGATCCGGCACGGTGTGCATTTGCCACAACTTTCCACAGCGCAGAATTCCATGGCGAAGCGGGCCATCTTCAGCATGTCAGCCCTGTCATCGAAGACGACAATGCCGGCATGTCCGATGAGGCCACCCTGGCCGTCGAATTCTTCATAACCGAACGGCGTGTTGAACTTGGAGACGGGCATATATGCCCCGAGGGGGCCACCAACCTGGACAGCCTTGACCGGCCGGCCACTGGCGGTGCCACCGGCAATATCGTTGATCAGCTCACCCAGAGGCATGCCGAAAGCGGTCTCGAAAAGACCGCCGTGGCGGACATTGCCTGCGATCTGGATCGGCATGGTGCCCTTGGAGCGGCCGAGGCCGAACCCGGCATAGAACTCCGCGCCTTTTTCCATAATGACCGGAACAGTTGCCAGCGAGAGCACGTTGTTGACGACGGTCGGCTTGCCGAAGAGGCCTTCAAGCGCCGGCAGCGGCGGCTTGGCCCGCACGATGCCGCGCTTGCCTTCCAGGCTGTTGAGGAGGGACGTTTCCTCACCGCACACGTATGCGCCTGCGCCAGTGCGAATTTCCAGGTCGAAAGCCTTGCCGGAACCCAGAACGTTCGTGCCGAGCAGGCCGGCCTTGAGACCGATCCTGACAGCGGCTTCCATGACTGCGATGGCGTCCGGATACTCGGAGCGAATATAGACGAAGCCCTTTGTAGCCCCTGTGGCGAGGCCGGCGATGATCATGCCTTCGATCAGCGTGAAGGGATCGCCTTCCATGAGCATGCGGTCGGCGAAGGTGCCGCTGTCACCTTCGTCCGCGTTGCAGACAATGTATTTGTGCGCCGAAACTGCCTTGCGGACCGTGTCCCACTTGATCCCCGTGGGAAACCCTGCGCCACCACGGCCGCGCAGGCCGGAGTTGGTGACTTCCGCAACGATCTCTTCTTCGCCGAGAGCAAGAGCGCGTTTCAGGCCGACAAGTCCGCCATGGGCTTCGTATTCGGCGAGGTTGAGCGGATCGATCAGGCCGCAACGGGCAAAAGTCAGCCGGGTCTGGCGGGCGAAAAAGGGGATGTCTTCCACCGTGCCGAGACTTTCCAGCGTGCCATCCAGAAGAGAGGGAACGTCTTCGGCTGTGACGGCGCCATAGGCCTTGCGGGTGCCGTCGATTTCGATTTCGACAAGCGGTTCAAGCCAGACCATGCCACGGCTGCCATTGCGCACCACGGTGACATCGAGACCACGGTTGCCGGCTTCGATTTGAATTGCTGCGGCAACTTCATCGGCACCCAGTGCCTTGGCAGCGCTGTCGAGGGGAACGAAGATCTTCATGCACCGGCCTCCTGGAGGATACGTGTCATGCGATCTTCGGTGACACGGCCGATGACCTTGCCGTCGACCATCGCGGCAGGGGCGCAGGCACACAGGCCGAGGCAGTAGACAGGTTCGAGAGTGACGTCACCGTTGCGGGTTGTGCCGTGCCAGTCCAGGCCGAGTTTGGCCAGAACCGCCTCGCCAAGGGCTTCGCCGCCGACGGCCTGGCAGGCCTCTGCCCGGCAGATCTTGACGACGTGGCGCCCGGCGGGGGCCTTGCGGAAATCATGGTAGAAGGAGATGACGCCGTGAACTTCCGCCTTGGAGAGATTGAGCGCCTCTGCAATCAGCTCGACCGCTGCCTGGGGCACATAGCCGAATTCCGCCTGCAAGCCGTGCAGCATGGGCAGAAGTGGACCTTCCAAGGTAATAAAATCTTCCATCACGGCCGAGATCTGTTCGGTCGTGGGCTCTCCCGTCGCATACGGCATGCGCGTCCTCCCGTATATTTCGAGGCGCATCACACCATTAAGTTTGATTTGATATCAATAATGATTTTCCGTTGATCGATTGGAAATCGTGATCGAACATGATTTGACCGTTTCGGCTAACTTCCGGTCAGACCTCGGAAATACGCCTTGCTTCGGACAGAAGAGCCCGCAAAACCGGGGTGTGCGGTTCGCGATAGGGGGCCACGAGGCCGACAGTGTGACCGGTGTGAACGCCGACAAGAGGGATCGTCTTCAAGGGTTTTCCGGCTGTCAGAAATTCTGCGAGATCCGCTGGCAGGACGGTTATCCAGCCGCCGTCCAGCACATTTGCCACCAGCACGACCGTGGAATTGGACTCGATCCGGGCTTCCGGCATGATTCCGGCTTCGCCGAAATGACGGTTGATGATCCGCCGGTTCTGCATGTCGGGCGTCAGGAGGCAGATCCGTTCCTCGGCCAGCTCCTTCCATTTGACCGACTTTCTGCCAGCGAAGGACGAAGCTTCGTTGCAAACCAGCATATAGCTTTCATTGTAGAGCGGCTCGGTGCTGACCCTGCCGGTCGGTTCGTTGTCGAGGTAGGAAATGCCGGCATCGATATCGAGGTTCTCCAGCATCGACAGGATTTCCATCGAATTTCGCGACAAGATGGTGAAACGCACGTTCGGGTGCTTGTTGCCGAACCATGTCGTCAGTTTGGCTGCCCAGGTGAGGGCGGTCGGGATGACGGCTATGCGCAATTGTCCCGTTAGGCCGTCGCGGGAGAACCGCATCTCCTCGCGCAACTGGCGGGCGTCCCCCACGATTTGTCGGGCCCAGACCAGGGCACGCTGGCCTTCCGGTGTCAGACCGCCGAACCGGGAGCCTCTGAAAAACAGCTGAACACCAAGCTGATCCTCAAGCTGCTTGATGCCTGTCGAGAGTGTCGGTTGGGCGATGCCGAGGCTTTCGGCCGCACGGCCGAAATGTTCTTCCCGGGCCACGGCGAGAAACATCTCCAGTTTTTCGATCATCACAAAGGCTCCGAACCGGTCAGTAGTGGGTAGGTCCTTGCTTCATGACATTTGACCAGGGGAATTGAAAGTAGTGTTTTCAATCAGAATTTTCGATCGATGTTTACTTGCAGCTGCCCACGCCAGGTTGAACAATCTCGCTTGCGCTGCCGCCACCTGCTAAAGGTTGGCCATGAGTGGCACGGTCAGATTTGAAAAATGGCATCACCGGATCGACACAGCGGAAAATGCGCTGATCTTTCCGGATGGTTGCCGGGATGTGCTGGTGGTGCGTGAGCAGGGCAAGCGGGAAAAGGTTCTGCTGACGGACCTCGATTTCCAGCCGCGCATCGCCGAACTCGCGGCCGGGACGCATATCACGGGGTTCCGGTTGCGCCCGGGTGGCGTCGTTGAGGACGAGGTTCTTCAGGCCATTGAACGCGACTGCGAACGAGTGGAAGACATCCTCGGCAACGTACTTGACGAGACCAATGACCTGGATGACGTGATCGTTGCCCTGACGTTGCCACAGTCGACCGTCGAGCGGGCATCGAAACAGGCAGGCGTGTCGGTGAGAACACTGCAGAGGCGGTTTCGGGAGCAAGGCCTGCCACCACCGGAATACTGGCGCTTGCTCGCGCGAGCGCGCAGGGCTGCAGGACTGCTGACGACGGAAGTGCCGCTGGTGGAGATCGCCGCTGTGTGCGGCTTCAGCGATCAGGCCCATATGACGCGCGACCTGCAGCGCTGGTTCGGACGGTCACCGGCGCAATTGCGCCGGGACCCCGATAGCCTGTCGCTGTTGTCTCAACCAGCACTGGGCAACTGGATCGGCGAGCAGATCTCCACGAGGTAGCCGAAAGGATCGCTCACATAGGATGTGATCTGCCCCCAGGGTTCCTCGCGTGCATCCTGCAACTTGTTTGCACCGGCGGCGACTGCACGGGCAAGCGAGGCTGCAACGTCATCCGTCTCGAACGCCAGTTCGAACACAGGTGACTTCGGTTCGGGGGTGCCCGGTGTCTTTCCGAGCTGGTTCATCAGTGCTTTGGATGAGAACGCGAGCTTTGTCTCGCCCGTTGCGAGTTCGCCGTAGTCTCCGGATTCATGAAGGAACAGACGTTCCAGCCCGAAGGCCTTTTCGTAGAAGTCGAGAGCGGCGGCGACATTCTCGACGTAGAGGATGGTGTATCTCAGAATCACTTGGGTCTCCCGGTCGGTTGGTTTGGGGCCAGCCATAGAAGGTTGGTGCAAGGCCGTCTTGAAGGATCACGACATCAGAGCCGATTGTCAGTCTGCCAGGATGCCGGCCAATAGCTTGCGGGTCGCCGCTTCATACGCTTTCCTGTCACCGCCATTTGCGATTGCCAGCGCCGCGCGGTCGAACGCGGAAGAGAGCAGGTCGGCCAAAGGCTCCAGGGGAATATCTTTCAGTGCACCGTGATTGGCTGCATGCCGCAGGCCTTCCAGAAGCGTGGCACCGCCGGTCTGGCGATCGATCTCCGCCATTTCCGACAGCCCGAGCACCGTCGGTCCTTCCAGCAGCATGATCCTCGCGCGGCCCGCAACGGACATGGCCGAGAAATAGGCGCTGGCGCCGGACATGAAGGCATCGAGTGGTGTCTGGCCCGTGTTCGTCTGGCTGTTGATTTCCGCCGCGATCGCTTCCGATTCCTGGTGGACCAGCGCCCGCATCAGATCTGCCTTGTCGGCGAAGTGATGATAGAGCGCGCCGCGGGTGACGTCTGCCGCCTTGACGATCTCAGGTGTTCCGGTTTCCGCATAGCCTTTTTCAACGATTAGCGCCCTTGCCGCATCCAGCAGGGCCTTGCGCGTTTCCGCGCGCCTTTCCGCCTGTGTACGGCGTTCACCTGACTTCTCGGGGTTTTTGCCTTGCATACATACAGCCTGTATGTTAGTTGAAAAATACATACAGACTGTATGTCTTTTTGTTGCGATTGGAAAGCCTCGGAAACAGCCGGAGGCCGGATGGAACAGGCAATCCACATCCGAAATTGGCGAGGAACAGGAGAAAAACGATGAAATGCACCCAGTATTATCCGGTCCTCATGACCGACAAGGTCGCGGAGACTGCCCGGTTCTATTCGGAACATTTCCGCTTCAAGTCGATGTTTGAAGCCGACTGGTACGTGCACCTGCAGTCGGAGGAGGACGAAAGCGTCAATCTCGCGATCCTCGACCAGAACCACGAAACCATTCCGGAAGCCGGTCGTGGCCGGGGCGCAGGAGGGCTTCTGATCAATTTTGAGGTCGAGGATGTCGATACGGTTTATGAGGCCGCCCAGGCGAACAGGTTACCCATTCTGCAGGTGCTGCGGGACGAGGCCTTTGGCCAGCGCCATTTCATCACGTGTGATCCGAACGGAGTGCTGATCGACGTGATCAAGCCGATCCCGCCCAGCGAAGAGTTCCTGAAGCAGTTCGCCGCTGAAGCTGTGCCTGCCTGACGCGTCGACAGTCATGCCGGTGAATGCGTCCGGAGTGAGGGAAGTCTCCCACTGCTGTGATCCGCTTCGGAGTAGGCCGGCATGAAAGAGGCGTGGCCGGAAACCCGGCCACGCCTCGTCATTTTCAAGACTGACTGTTGATGCGTCAGGAGGAAACCGGCGGACAGGAGCTACCCTGTTCGGCGCGCGACTTCAGACCCTGCAGGCTCTGCATCGTGTTCGGGTTGCCCGGCAGAACGAAGCTCTGCTCAAGTGCCGTGCGCACGTTGTTGATCACGGCAAGATCCTGAACAGCCAGTGTCTGGCAAGGCGTTCCAGTGAAGCGAACCCGGATGCGGATCACGCGCTGGCCGTTGTCGGACGGGCCGAATTCGGAATCGAGCGCTGGGTTCGCGCCGGTCATCGGGCGTTCCAGAACCACCATGTTCGGCTGGTCCTGCAGTACGACGGTGCCGCGTTCCTGGGCACTGGAGACCAGTGCGGACCGCACGCTTGCCGGATCGGCTGCGATATTTACCGATTGCGCGCCGGCCGGCACGTCCAGCCTTGGCTGATCCGGCTGTGTGGGGCGCTGAGAGGACCCGGACTGGCAGGCGGCAAGAGCAAGAGCGCAAAAAGCGGATAAAACGATACGTCGCATGGGCAGTCCCAAGGTTAAAATGGTCAACTTAAGAGCCGGTCTAGAACACGTCTTCACAAAGCACAAGAAAACTGCATGTGACCGCCACCATCTTCTGCCAGTAAACTGACATAACACTCCTAACGAAGCCTTGTGGCCTCACGGGGGCAGGGATTTCAATCGGTGAAGGTCAGAATGTATCGCCTGTCTTGAAACCGCCGCCACCAAAACTTCCACCGCCTTTGAAACCACCACCGCCGAAGCCGCCACTGCTACCGGACCGTTTGCCGGAACTTCCGCCAAAGCCGCCACCGAAGCCTCCCATGGACTTGGGAAGACCCGAACCGTTGGGGAACGCGACCTGGCGTCCCTTCGGTTTGCGGCGTTTGTGCGAACGCTCCGCGCGGGCCCAGTATTCGGCACCGGTAATCGCACCCTTGACCAACTCGCCCAACAGGACGGTCGTCAGCTTCTCGTCAGAGAAGGTGGACTCCCAGCTGCCATAGCCGCTGGAACGGAAACGCTTGATGACGTCTGCAAGTTCCGCACGGCGTCGGCCAATATCGCGTTGCAGTTCCCTGTCCTGACGGATCTCGCGTGTAACCTGGTCGATGCGCTCCTTCAGATCCTCGATCCGCTGAACGATTTTCTCGTCTTCGGGCGAGGGGGTATCGAGCGCGGCGCGCCACAAATCCTTGAGGTCATCCGCCTGCAGAGAAACGGACAGATGCTCTTCCGCCTTCTGGAAGTCGGTGTCTTCCCCGCTGGAAAATTCGGCGAGGGCGGAGGATAGCGTTTCGATCCGCCTGTCCAGATTGTCGAGTTCTCCGTCGATACGGTCGATGTCCGCGCTCAGGGTTTCGATGGTGCCGACAAGATCCGTTCCGGCAGCGTCGGTCATCGCATTGCGGCTGAACTCCGCGAGCTTGTCCTGTTCTTCCAGTGCGATTTCGGCACAGCGCTCCGCATGGCGTGCCATGCGGTCCGGAATGCTGGTTAGCATCGCAAAATTGGCGCGGGCGTCGTTGAAACCGACAAGGCCGGCCACCCATCGGTCGAGCGAGCGCACAAGACCGCGGTGCGCGTATGCCGGTGTTCCGAAACCGCGTTGCCACAGATACATGAACAGCGGATCGGCCTCATAGGCCTTGCCTTTTTCCTTTCGGTCTTTTTCGGATGTAGCAGCCTTGGAGGCGGCTGCCTCCGCAGTCGCAAGAGCGGCTTCTGTCTTCTCGCGCTGTGCCTGATAATCGGCATCGCCTTCCAGACGGCCGTCGACAGCCTCCATCAACTCGTCCATCTGGTTTTCGGCGGCATCACGGGCGCTATCGAGCTCGACGCGCTTCTTCTGCAACTGGCTGCGGTCGCTTTCGCACTGACGCAACTGGTCGGTCAGAACCTTGTAGTCCGCATTGCGCTTGTCCAGAAGCTTGCGGGCTTCCCGCGCGGCGCTGTCGAGGCGTGTGTTGAGTGCTCCGGCACTGTCGGTATCCAGTCGGAACCGGGCAAGGTCACGGTAGGCTTCACTCTGGCGTTCCTGCAGGTCTGTCAGGGCGCGGGTCGAACGCTCGATCCGCTTGCTCAGCTCGGCTTCTTCACGGCGCAAATCGGCAAGCGACTGCTCGATGGTGCCCAGGGTCTGGCGTCCCGTCAGCATGCCGGTGCCTCCCGGTGAGGCGGTGCAATCCTAACCGCTACCATTTCGTAATTGCTCCGTCCTGAACGCCGCTGCGCCATTTGATATCCAGCTCTCCGCGCCGCTTCTGCCCAAGGACACCTTTTTGCACGATGCCGTCTTCCATCTTGTCGCGCCGAACGGCGTTGTAGATGGTTTCCGAAACGCGCTGGCCCCATTTGTCGACAAGTTCGGCCTCGCTGCTTTCCTCCGATACGATCCTGCGCTCCAGGATCTTGCCGTCCGCGTCCACGGCTTCGACCACGATGTAGTAGTTCTCGGTGTCTGGATTGGATTCGGGAATGCGGGAAACGCCGGTCGGCACGCCTTCGCGGGAAATGATCCGGACCTCGAACACTTCCTGCAGCCGTCCGGCAAGATCGCGCAAGTCGGCCTCCGCCTTGAAGGCTGCCTCGTTGTTGCCGTCCGAAAGGGCAAGGTTGCCGTCGGTGGCCAGACGTGCGGCGTTGGCTTCGATTTCGGTATTTTCGGTCAGGGAATCGATCCGCCCGACCAATTCGGTGTAGGTCGCGGGCAGGGCCTGAAGTCTTGCCAGCAGGTCCGCTTCCGCGCGTTGCGCCGGCAGCTTGACGATGAAGTACCAGGCCGCAATGCAAACGATGACGACTGCAACGACCGCCGCCAGCCATTTTGACCAGGTGCTGCGCGAGATGTAGATCATCGCCAGCGTGCGCTGGAAGCCTGCGGAAGGTGGAGAATAGACGAAGCGGTCGCGCTTCAGGTCCTCGACACCCGCCTTCAGGATATGGTCCGGAACTTCGATGCCCTGGGACGCATAGACCTGACGCAGCCGCTCGACCATGGCGGCATCGCGTTCATCGGTCTTCAGCTCGCGGGCCACCTGACCTTCTTCATGACGCAGCGTGTCGACCACGTCCATCGCCATCATCAGATCGTCAAGCGGGGCGTCGGATTTGCTTGCCATGAATGCATGTCTTCTTGAAAAAGGGCGGGCCGGAGGGTCCGGCCTGCCGGATTATCGTCAGATCAAAGGGCCTTGCCCTGGGCGGTCAGCTTGGCAAGCCGCCGCTTGCCGTCTTCCACGGCGTTGCGGATTTCCTCGGAATTCTTGGTCGACATCTCGCGCATTTCGTCGATGATTTCACGCGACTGCACCTGGAAATTGACGACGGAGTCGACAAGCTTCTTCACCGAGGCTGCGGCAACGGTCGGTCCATAGCCGGCTTCGAGTGCCTTTTTCTGCACTTCGTCGCCGATGTCCGCCAGCGTTTCCAGGCTCTTGTTGATGCCGTCCTTCATGGCGTTCAGCGTCTCGGTGCTTTCGTGCAGGCCCTGCAGGCCGGTGAACGAGGCGTTGAGTGCGGTGAGAACGGATTCGTTGGTGGAGAAGAAGCTGACTGACTGGGCATAAACGCGCTCCTTGGCGTTGGTTGTCTGGACCAGGCGCGCCATGATGACCTCTGACGTGTTGTAGCCAATCGTCAGGTTGTCGGAGAGGTCCTTGGCGATCTGATACCGCTTTTCCTCGTCCTGCATTTCACGCAGCTTCTCGTCGCGTGCCAGTTCAAGGCGTGCCTTCTGCGCCGGGTCGTCACCGGTGTAGGCTTCGACTTCGCCGGAGGCAGCTTCAAGGGCACCCTTGGCAGCGTCCAGTTTGCCGGTTGCGATATTCAGCAGTTCCAGTGCGGTGACTTCCGCTTGTTTCAAGGCACCGCGGAAATCGCGATAGGCTTCCAGAATGGTCTGTTCCCGCTCGATCTGGTCCTTGGTTGCCTTTGCAACGTCCTTGTAGGTACCCCGGATATCATCGAAACGATCGGAAATGGTCCCGCGGCGGAAGTCGCGCCACTTGTTGGACAGGTTCTCGGTGAAGGAGATCTTGCCGTCGGCAAGCTGATCGACCAGCGCCTTCGCGTCATCGCGGATGGAATTGAACGCCTCGGTAATCTGCTCGTAGCGTTCGCCGATATCCATCTGCTGAACCTGCGAGCGAACAACCTCGTTGAAATTGGAAGCCTGGGCCAGGGTCCGGGTGATGATCAGCACCTTGTCGGGAGAAAGATCGGTAATCTGTTCCAGAAGGGCATTTATCGGTGCATCCTGCTCGCTTTCCGGCGTGATGCCGATGTCGCGGAGGGTCGACAGCGCACGGTCGAGGTACTGAAGCGGGGAAATGCTTCCTGCCGGAGCCGTTGCAGTCTGCGGGGTTTCAGGGGTTGCCGCGTCTGTCATGTCTGACCTCCTTGAAGGACGCGGCTTGTTTTCAGGTATTTTGCCGCAACGTCCTGTTAACGTCATAATTTCGCATGTTAGGGCAGGCTTACGCCGCTCTGTCAACGGCTTGGCACGTATTTCGGGCCAAAGCCGGGCAGCCTTGAAACCTGCCAGAGCCTTTCCTTAGGCCCGTTTTGCGACAAATGTGTTTCCATGGTGAAAGATCTGCCGAAATTCGCAAATAAGCTGATTGTTCGAATCGGGCCGCGGATGGATGCATATGCCTTGAAGCCCACCTGGCTTCCTAGGCAACGTGGTCAGTCTGCGAACCGGAACCGGGCCTTGTCCCAAAAGTGATGGCGTCTTCATGAAGTTTCTCAAGTGTATCCTGCTGGTTCTTGCCTTATCCATCACTTTTGCCGGCGGCATGCCGGCCGGAACGCTGCTTGCCCAGGAGGCCGGGCAGGTTCCGCCGGAGCCCCTAGCGCGGTCGGCCGAATTGTTCAGCCGGGCGGCAACGGCGCTGGAAGAAAGAAGCATTTCTCCCAAGACCCTCGATCAGCTCCGGTCTCAGCTCGTAGAGGTTCGGGACGCCAGCGCGGAGATCATCGATCGCGGGAACATTCGGGCGAGCGCCCTGGAAGCCCAGCTGAACAGCCTCGGTGCACCGCCTGCAGACGGGCAGAAGGAAGCTGAAGAAGTTGCAGCAAGACGCCTGGAGCTTACCAATGCGCTGGCGGCCGCAAATGCACCGGTCCGTGTGGCCGGCGAAATCAACAATCAGGCTATCTTCTACATTCGTCAGGTCGACAGGCAGCTTCGTGCGCGGCAATTTTCGACGCTGTTGGACAGGTATCCTTCGCCGCTTGCGCCGTCGACCTGGGCCGCGGGCTTTCAGGAGATCGGGGAATTCATAAAGCGGTTCGAACGTGGTGTGCAGAACGAGTTGGCCCGTCCGAGCGTCTCGAAGAAACTGCATGAGACGGTGCCGCTTTCCCTCGGTCTGGCAATTTTCGGGATATTGTTCCTGACGGTTCTGCAGCATCCGATTTCACGGGCGCTGAAACTTTATTGCGAAAAGCCGGCCACCGGTGCAAAGGCGTTGATGCTGGCGGTGCTCTACAATGCCAGCTTTATCGTGCTGCCGACCATCGGTGCCACCGCCTTGGTCTCCATCTTTCCCATTCTCGATATCTATCCGAACTCGGTTCGCACGGCGGTAACCGCCGTGCCGGTGATGGCTCTCGTGATGATCATAGCGAACTGGCTGGGGCACACGATTTTTGCCCCCGGGCAGGATCGCTGGCGTCTCCTGGAGTTGGGTGACCGGGAAGCAAAACTCGGGTTGCGTCTCTGCCAAGGACTGGGCGTCTTCATGGCCCTTGAAGTGGCGGTCGAGGCATTCGAACTTGATAACGCCTTCGGTACGGCGGCGATTTCGGTACTCTCGGCTCCCCCAATCGCGATGGCGGCGGTACTGCTTTGGTCTCTGGCCAGCGTCATCAGGTCCAACAAGTCCGTTGAAAGCAATGCCGAGGAGAGCGAGCAGACAGCAGAAGAGCCCGAAGAGGCAACAGTAAAGCCGCAGGAATCCGGCTTTCTGCTTTTCTTGTCGCTGCTCATGAAAACATCCGCCGTTCTTGCAGTCTCCGTGACGCTGGTCGGTTATGTCCAGCTTGCCCGGGTGGCGATCCTGCCGGTGATCATGACGGTTGCGCAGCTTGGTTTCGGCTTCATGCTTTACCATCTCGTGCTCGTTGTCGTGAAAACGGCTATCGGCAAGCGGGAAGACGAACCTGCTCCGGTCCTCGTTGCCTTTGGGCTGATCTGTGTTCTGACACTGATTTTCGCGCCCTTGATCGCCATGACCTGGGGCGCACGCGGAACGGATATCGTCGAGGTCTGGTATCTGCTTACGAACGGCGTGCAACTGGGCGACATTCACCTGTCGCTGGACTCCTTCATCGTCCTGGTTGCCATTTTCGGCATTGGCGTTGTCGTGACGCGCTGGCTGCAGAACCTGCTGAAGGCGACCGTACTGCCGCAGACGCGGATGGACAGCGGTGCGCAGAACGCCGTGGTCACCGGTACAGGCTATGTCGGGCTCACGCTGGCGTCGCTGATTGCGATTTCCACCGCTGGACTGAACCTGTCCAGTCTTGCAGTCGTCGCCGGTGCGCTGTCGGTCGGTATCGGTTTTGGTCTCCAGACCATCGTTTCCAACTTTGTCTCCGGCGTCATTCTGCTGATTGAACGGCCTATCAAGGAAGGCGACTGGATCGAGGTCTCCGGACAATCCGGCTATGTCCGCAAGATCTCTGTCCGTTCAACGCGCATCGAAACCTTCGACCGGCATGACGTCATCATTCCGAATTCGGACCTGATTGCCGGCACGGTCAAGAACATGACGCTGACCAACAAGTCGGGCCGGCTCATCCTGCCGGTTGGCGTTGCCTATGGCAGTGATCTGGAAAAGGTAAAATCCATCCTGTTCGATGCGGCACGCGGACACAACACCATCGCACGTTATCCGACGCCGCAGGTTCTTTTCATCGGGCTGGGCGACAGCTCGCTGAATTTCGAACTGAGATGTTTCCTGAAAGACATCGGCAATGTGATGATTACCAAGTCGGACCTTTACTTCACGGTCTACAACGAGCTTGGCAAGGCGGGTATCGAGATACCGTTCCCGCAGCGTGACCTGCATTTCAAGGACATCGACCGGTTGGCGGCGGCGCTTGAGCGCCGTCAGGCGCCGGATGTTCCTCAACCGGTGGAAGACAAACCGTCCTGACAAGTCTGCCGGGCTTTCACTTCAAACGGATTGAAAGCCCGGCAGATTTTTGGGGTCCAGTTGGTTTCTCGAGAAAACGTGCCGTCAGACCAGTTCAGCGGCAATACGCGCGGCCAGGCGGGCATTGTTACGCACCAGCGCGATGTTGGTGTCGAGGCTGCGGCCGCCGGTCAACTCCAGGATGGCGCCGAGAACGAACGGGGTCACGTCCTTGCCGCGAACACCCTTCGCAGTGGCATCCGCAATAGCTGCATCGATGTAGCCGGTCATTTCATCCCGCGGGATCTGGTCGGCTTCCGGTACCGGGTTGGCGATCAGGACACCGCCATGATCGGGAAAACGGGACCGCATCTTCAGGAGCGAACCGATTTCGGCAGCCGAATTCAGGGAGTAGGGGGCCTTGAGACCACTGGCCCGCGACCAGAATGCCGGCAGTTCTTCCGTGCCGAAAGCAATGACGGGAACGCCCTTGGTTTCCAGAACTTCAAGGGTCTTGGGAATGTCGAGCAATGCCTTGGCACCGGCGGACACCACACAGACCGGCGTGCGGCCAAGTTCATCAAGGTCGGCGGAAATGTCGAAGCTTTCTTCCGCGCCCTTGTGAACGCCGCCGATGCCGCCCGTGGCAAAAACCTTCAGGCCCGCCGCATGCGCCGCCATCATCGTGGCGGCGACGGTTGTCGCACCGTAGCTTCCGGTGGCAAGTGCGAAGGTCATGTCGGCACGTGAACACTTCATCACGTCCTTGGCCTGTGCCAGGCGGTCGAGATCCTCATCGGAAAGGCCCACCATGATCTTGCCGTCCATCAGAGCGATGGTGGCAGGAACGGCGCCTTCCGCGCGAATATCGGCTTCCACCTCACGGGCGGTCTCAACATTCTTCGGAAAAGGCATGCCATGCGTGATGATGGTCGATTCCAGCGCAACGACCGGCTTGCCGTTCGCAAGTGCCTCGCGCACTTCATCGCTGTAAACGATCAGATCCCTGATGGCGGAGGGCGTTGTCGGAGTGGTCACGGCGTGTGCCTTTCTGTTTTCGTCCGGCTGCTCGGGCCGGTTCAATTCTGCGGGTCTTATAGGCGCAAGGCGGAGCAGCGCCAAGATTGGAATTTGTCCATATGGTCAAAAGTTGGCGAGGGCATCCCAGGAGAGCTCTTCCGCGAGGGCGCCGGTGCTGCGCAAGGTCAGGGCTGCAGCTGCAAGGCCAAGTGGGACTGCTTGCTTCAGGCCATAGCCTCTGGCGAGCGCCGCGACCGTTCCGGCGGTTAATGCATCGCCTGCTCCGGTGACATCAACGATATCTGTTTGAAGCGGTGCGAACCGGTGAAGTTTCCCGCTTTCGAGCACCAGCACATCAGATGCTGCGCTGGTCAGGACAAAACTCTTGGGACCGGTCTGCGACAAGGCCGCCGCCAGGTCTTCGGAAGACGTGCCACGGGAAAGCCCGGTAAGCGTGGCCGCTTCGCCGCGATTCAGCATCAGGCAATCCAGTTTGCCGAGAACCCCACGCAGCCGGATTGCCTTGGCATCCGAAACGGCATTGGCAACAAGACGCCCGGGCAAGGCACGCCCCGTCAACCGGACCAGCATTGCAGCGGGCAGGTTTGCATCCAGAAACCAGATCGTATCGTCCGTTGCGTTTGCTGCAAGATGCGCAACGATACCGTCGAAGAGATCCTCCGGAGCTTCGGACAAAACACGGTCGTCAACGCAGGCGGCCGCAAGATCACCTGCCGGATTATGCAGTGCGAGGTACTGGCCCGTTGCGAGACCTTTCCGGGTCTTCACATGCAGCTCGAGCCCTTCCTGACTGAGCTGGCGGGAAAGCATGTCGGCAGCGCCGTCTTCTCCAACCGCTCCCACAAGGCGTGTTCCAACCCCGAGCCGAACCAGCGCACGGGCAATGTTCGTGGCAACGCCGCCCGGCTTTGCGTTCAACCTCGATGGGGTCGAAGTCTCGGGGCGGATCGGCTCGCTTGCATGGGCGATCGTATCGTAATGGATCGCACCGATTGCGATGACGGGGGAGGAGATGGCTGAAGTCACGTTCTGGACTGTCTCACGAAAAGCCGGCATCAGAACGGAAGCGTTCGATGCGCCGGTACTGGCAACCGTTAAAGTGGCGGGCTAGCAGATTAAGGCCGGGGCGGCAACTGGCGGCAGGGAAGCGCCGGTGATTCTGCACGATCGCGGAATCACGGGATGTTCCGATCAATAGATTACGCAAGGTAAGTTCTGAAATCGATAAGTGAGAACATATTGGAAACAAACAGCCATTTTCATTTTAATACCAATCGGTTTTGCCGACTTGTCAAGTGAGAACAAAATGTGTACAAAGGCTCTCATTGAAACGGCGCGTCCATCGTGGAATAAGGAGCGTAAGCCATGTCGCAAAGTACACTTCGTCTCGTAGAAAGCAGCCAGATGGATAAGACAAAAGCGCTGGACGCAGCGCTCAGCCAAATCGAACGCGCCTTCGGCAAAGGCTCCATCATGAAGATGGGTCAGGGCCAGGTGGTTGAGGTGCAAGCCGTCTCGACCGGGTCGCTCGGACTTGATATCGCGCTCGGGATCGGCGGTCTGCCGCGCGGCCGTATCGTCGAGATCTACGGGCCGGAGTCTTCGGGTAAAACAACACTTGCCCTGCATGCGGTTGCCGAAGCCCAGAAGACCGGTGGTATCTGCGCCTTTGTCGATGCGGAGCACGCGCTGGATCCGATCTATGCGCGCAAGCTTGGCGTCGATATCGACAATCTGCTGATCTCCCAGCCGGACGCCGGTGAACAGGCACTGGAAATTGCCGATACGCTGGTGCGCTCCGGCGCCATTGATGTTCTGGTCATCGACTCGGTCGCCGCGCTGACGCCGAAGGCCGAACTCGAAGGCGAGATGGGCGACAGCCTACCGGGCATGCAGGCCCGTCTGATGAGCCAGGCTCTTCGCAAACTGACCGCGTCGATTTCCAAGTCGAAGTGCATGGTGATCTTCATCAACCAGATCCGCATGAAGATCGGCGTGATGTTTGGTTCTCCGGAAACCACGACCGGCGGTAACGCGCTCAAGTTCTATGCCTCCGTCCGCCTGGATATCCGCCGTATCGGTGCGATCAAGGACCGGGACGAAGTCGTCGGCAACCAGACCCGCGTGAAAGTCGTCAAGAACAAGCTTGCGCCTCCTTTCCGTCAGGTGGAATTCGACATCGTCTATGGTGAAGGGGTCTCCAAGACCGGTGAACTCATCGACCTTGGCGTCAAGGGCAACATCGTTGAAAAGTCGGGTGCCTGGTTCTCCTACAACAGCCAGCGTCTTGGCCAGGGCCGGGAAAACGCCAAGCAGTTTCTGAAGGATAATCCGGAAATTGCCGATGAAATCGAACTGGCGATCCGCCAGAACGCCGGCCTGATCGCCGATGCGATCATCGATCCGGACGCTGCATCGGAAGAAGCAGAGGACTGATCCTCAGCTTCCGGTCTCCGTCTGCGAAAGCTCCGGACGTTTGTCCGGTCTTCCAAGGGCCTCCTTCCGCACTCCGGAAGGGGGCCTTTTGCTTTTCGGGACCCGCAACGGAGCGAAATCGGAAGAGGTCAGATCCTGTCGGAGCGATTGTCCTGCGCATGACGGCAGCCTTCATTCCGGAAATCGCCTGTTTCGCGGCAGCTTTCCGTTGGGTCGGGTCCGCGCAACCGCTGGACAGGGTTGGAGGTGAAAGTTAAAAGGCTGTTCCGGCGCGGATCGGCGACCCAGATCCAGCGCCTTCAAGATTTTCAACAGGCCCTCATATGCGGGGCTGTGACCGATGCGAGATCCGAATGACCGGCGTAAATGAAATCCGCTCTGCCTTTCTGGACTATTTCAAGACAAACGGCCACGAAGTGGTCGAGTCCGGGCCGCTGGTGCCGCGTAACGATCCGACCCTGATGTTTGCGAACGCGGGCATGAACCAGTTCAAGAACGTGTTCACCGGTCTGGAAAAGCGCGACTATTCCCGTGCGGTCACGGCACAGAAATGCGTTCGCGCCGGCGGCAAGCACAACGACCTGGACAACGTCGGTTACACCGCACGCCACCACACCTTCTTCGAGATGCTGGGCAACTTCTCCTTTGGTGACTATTTCAAGGACCAGGCGATCGAACTGGCCTGGAACCTCGTCAACAAGGAATTCGGCCTGCCGAAGGACAAGCTGCTGGTAACCGTCTTTGCCGAAGACGATCAGGCGTTCGATCTTTGGAAGAAGATCGCAGGTCTCAGCGAAGACCGGATCATCCGCATCGCGACGTCAGACAATTTCTGGTCCATGGGCGATACCGGCCCGTGCGGCCCCTGTTCTGAAATCTTCTACGACCATGGCGACCACATCTGGGGCGGCCCTCCGGGTTCTGCGGAAGAAGATGGCGACCGGTTCATCGAGATCTGGAATCTCGTCTTCATGCAGTACGAACAGACGCCGGAAAAGCGTCTCGACCTGCCGCGTCCGTCCATCGACACCGGCATGGGCATCGAGCGTATCGCCGCCGTCATGCAGGGCGTTCACAACAACTACGACATCGACCTCTTCAAGGCGCTGATTGCGGCGTCCGTCAACGCCACGGGTGTGGAAGCAGAAGGCGACGCCACCGGCAGCCACCGTGTGATTGCCGACCATCTGCGGTCCACGAGCTTCCTGATTGCCGATGGTGTGCTTCCGTCCAACGAAGGCCGCGGTTATGTATTGCGCCGGATCATGCGCCGCGGCATGCGCCACGCCCATCTTCTTGGGGCGAGCGAACCGCTGATGCACAAGCTGGTTCCGGCGCTGATGCGTGAAATGGGCCGTGCCTATCCGGAGCTGAGCCGCGCTGAAGATCTGATCACCGAAACGCTGAAGCTGGAAGAAACGCGTTTCCGCAAGACGCTGGAGCGTGGCCTCGGCCTGCTCGACGCTGCAACCGAAGGCCTTGAGGCTGGGGGGCGTCTGGATGGGGAAACCGCGTTCAAGCTTTATGATACCTACGGCTTCCCGCTGGATCTGACCCAGGACGCGCTCAGAACGCGCGACATTTCCGTTGATACGGATGGCTTCGATGCTGCAATGGAGCGCCAGAAAGCGGAAGCCCGTGCGGCCTGGTCCGGGTCAGGCAGCGCCGCGACGGAAGCAGTCTGGTTCGCACTGAAGGAAAAACACGGTGCCACGGACTTCCTCGGCTATGAGACCGAGACGGCCGAAGGCGTCGTTGCCGGTCTTGCTGCTGACGATAAGGAAGTTGCCAAACTGTCCGCAGGTGAAAGCGGTTTCGTGGTTCTCAACCAGACGCCGTTTTACGGCGAAAGCGGCGGCCAAGTGGGCGACACCGGCTGGATGCTGGCCAATGGCGTCAAGGTTGCCGTGACCAATACGCAGAAGAAGGCCGAAGGGCTCTTCGTTCATTCGGTCACCGTGGAAGAAGGCGAGCTGGTTCCGGGCCTTGCCCTGGAACTGAAGGTCGACCATTCCCGCCGCAAGTCGATCCGTTCCAACCACTCGGCGACGCACCTTGTGCATGAGGCCTTGCGCGAGGTCCTTGGCAATCACGTCGCTCAGAAGGGCTCGCTGGTAACGCCGGAGCGCCTGCGGTTCGACTTCTCGCATCCCAAGCCGGTGAGCGATGAGGAACTGGCAACGGTCGAGAGCTTTGCCAACGAGATCGTGCTGCAGAACGCGCCCGTCGATACCCGCCTGATGGCGGTCGACGACGCAATTGAAGCTGGCGCCATGGCTCTGTTCGGCGAAAAATATGGTGATGAGGTTCGCGTCGTTTCCATGGGGACCGCTCTCCATGGCCCCAAGCAGGGCAAGCCTTATTCGCTTGAACTGTGCGGCGGTACACATGTGAAGCGTACCGGCGATATCGGTCTGGTGACACTGGTTTCCGAAGGTGCGGTTGCTGCCGGTGTTCGCCGGATCGAGGCGCTGACCGGCGCAGAAGCCCGTGAATATCTGGATGCCCAGGACAAGCGCATGCGCGAACTGGCCAGCCTGCTGAAGATCAGCGCCGATGATGTTCCGGCTCGCGTGGCGCAGCTGGTTGAAGATCGCAAGAAGCTGGAGCGCGAACTGGCGGATGCCAAGAAGAAGCTTGCCATGGGCGGTGGCGCGGAAGGCGGCACGCCGGTTAAGGACGCCGGCGCGTTCAAGCTGATGGCGCGCATCGTCGAGGGGATCAACCCGAAGGATCTGAAAGGCATGGCCGACGAGGCCAAAACCCAGCTCGGGTCCGGCGTGGTCGTTCTGATCAGCGTTGCCGAAGACGACAAGGCTGCCATCGTGACTGCCGTCACGCAGGACCTGACCGACAAGGTCAGCGCCGTGGATCTGGTGCGGATCGGTTCGGAAGCGCTCGGCGGCCGCGGTGGTGGCGGTCGGCCTGATATGGCGCAGGCCGGTGGACCGGATGGGTCCAAGGCCGACGCAGCCGTTGCCGCAATCGAGGCGCACCTCTCGGGGCTCTGACGGTCCTTCCGGCAATCAAAATTGAAAAGGGCGGTCCCATCAGGGCCGCCCTTGTTCGTTTAAGGCGCTCGGTCATTTCCCCGGCGAAATTACGCGAACCCCTCCTTGGTCATCCCGGAAGCAGTGAAGCGAAGATCCGGGATCGGGGAGCCCGATTGCTCTCGGCATGGCCTCTTGAGGTCCTGCAAGGCTTATCGCTCCCCGGTCCCGGCTCGCGCTTCGCTTGGCCGGGATGACGACGGAGGGGATATTGGTTGTTTTGTAGGGAAGGCGGCCCTACTGGCGCTTTTCCCGCTCGCCTGAAGGCATCAGGTCTCTTCCTCGCTACCGAGTTCAATCAACCCCCCCTTTGGTCATCCCGGACGCAGTGAAGCGAAGATCCGGGATCGGGGAGCCCTATTGCTCTCGGCATGGCCTCTTGAGGTCCTGCAAGGCTTGTCGCTCCACGGTCCCGGCTCGCGCTTTGCTTGGCCGGGATGACGATGGAAGGGGGCGTCGGTTGAGGTGGCCTGGTCAGGTCTACCTCCGGCGGCCTGCCGGTTGGTTCAGTTCAGCAAAGCAGTCACTGCCAGGGCGGCTGCTGCGAAGAACGTCGAGACCAGCAACATTTTCAGCACGATGTGGTGAGGCGTGGTTTCTGCGGCGCGAACCTTGTCGGTGTCTATGGTCATGGTGTTCTCCTTCAGTTCGGTTGGCTATCCATGGAGATGGGGCCTGCGACAAAATTGCCCAATCACGTTCCGCTCACCCCTATGCACAGCTTCGTGCGGCATGGTGAGGGCTGTCCGCGTGGAGAGCTTTGTCGTAGCCTGTCTTTCGGCTATTCATGAAAACGCGAGCAAAATCAGAAACGGGGGGCTCGGTGTCCGGCCACGAATTCAAACGGGCGCTCTATGAGGTGCTTGAGGACACGGGCAAACGCCGCATCGGCGCGCGCGTGCTGCGGAACTTCCTGATCGTCCTCATTCTGATCAACATCGCGCTTGCGGTGCTGGAAACCGTGCCGGAAATCCGCGACATCCTGAGCACGCACCTGCGTCTGATCCAGTTGGGCAGCGGACTTGTCTTTCTGGCCGAATACGTCATGCGTCTTTACGTGGCCGATCTCCATCCGCCACTGCGCCGTTACGGGCCGGTGTTTTCCAGGCTGCGCTATGCGATGCAGCCGGACGCGATCATCGATCTGATCGGGGCCTTGCCGCTGTTGTTCGTGGTGTTCCTGCCCAATCAGGCCGTCACGATGGTCGTCATCCTGAGGCTGCTGCGCTTCCTGAAGCTGGCCCGGTATTCACCCGCGTTGCGTTCGTTGATTTCCGCTGTCGGCAACGAGCGCAGGGCGCTGCTCGGATCGAGCATGATCATCTGCGGGGTCATCCTGATGGCTGCCACCTTGATGTATCTGATCGAGCATGACGACCAGCCGGAAAAGTTCCGCAGCATTCTGCACGGCATCTATTGGGCGATTACCACTGTGACGACCGTCGGCTATGGCGATGTCGTGCCAGTCACCAATCTCGGCAAGACGGTTGGGGGTATCGTCATGCTGATGGGCTATGGGCTGATAGCCTTGCCGGTCGGCATCATTGCTTCGGCCTTTGCCCGGGAAATCCATAGCCGGGATTTTGTCGTCACCTGGTCGATGGTGGCGCGCGTACCCCTGTTCGAAGACCTGAAAGCGACGGAGATTGCCGAAGTTGCGAAGCTGCTGCAGTCGCTTCGCGTGCGCAAGGGCGGCACGATTGCCGAGCAGGGCGATGTTGCGGACAAGATGTATTTCATCGCCGACGGAGAAGTCGAAATCCGGCTGCAGCACGACACGGTCTATCTGGGAGAAGGCAGTTTCTTTGGCGAATTGGCACTGATCAATCAGACACCCAGAACCGCGAAAGTGGTCGCTTACAAGGATTGCCAGCTTCTGGTGCTGGAGGCGGAAGCCCTCAAACACCTGATGGACAGGGATGAAGGGCTGGCCAAGAAGATCATGGATGAAGCGCGCGACCGTGTGGCGGCGGGAAAACGCGTTCTGGGCGAGCTGGCGGAAGAGGAACTTCAGCAGTCGGGCGTGTTTGCATCTTCAGAGAACACCGACCAGGAGCCGGAGCTCTTCCAGGGGGACGATTCCAAGGACGAAGCCGACTCTGAAGATGACATGATGGAGGAAGTTGCCGGAACGCAGAAGGATCCGGCAAAGTAGGCCAGTCAGAAAGGCGCTCAGTAGGGTGTCAGGCCGCGCGGCACCTGGGCGTAGAGCGGATCGCCCTGCCAGAAGACATCTGTCGGGCCGACGACAAAGTCGACCAGGTTCCATCGGTTGAACTGGTAACGCAGCAAGGCGAAGGTGACGAGGCCATCCATATAGTCCGCCTGCGAGGCGAAGGTCGTGCGGGACAGGTCAATGGCGCCACCACCTGGGCGCTGCGGCGAGACCTGGACGAAAGCCCAGCCATGGCCGGAACGCATCCAGTTGACGACGAACTCGACCGGCGGTCCCACCCTCGCCTCCATCATCGGACGCATTGCATCGAGTATGTCCTTGCGCTCGGCAGTGCCGCGGGAGGGCTCGTGGACGGTTTGTGCCGATGCTGCCAAACCGGCACACATCAGCAAAAGGCTGCTCAAGAAAACAATTACAAGCTTTTGAAACCTCATCAAAAAATCCCTTTCTTCATAAAATGATTCAATGTTGCGCCTGCCTGAAGATAAATGGAACAACGGGCGTTGTGGAACGGCAAAAGACTAACATGTTTGCAGTGGATCTGACCTGCGGAAAAGATAAAGGCCTGACGCGTAATCGCGCTCAACCAGACAATCCGGTTTTTCTGAAACTGTCGCGTTCCTTGAACATATGCAGCCATGAGGACAGCTTCGGCGCCGAACGCAGCAGCAGCCGGCCTTCTTCTGACAGCTCGAAGAGAGCAAGCATCGGGACGGCATGGCAGTCGGCGAGGGTGAGCTGATCCCCCATCAGGAACGGACCTTCCGTCACAAGCGCTTCCAGTGTTTCGACGATCGTTCTTGCCCGGCCGAGCGCCGAGGCAATCTTGACTTCATCCGCGGGGGCGCCGCCAGAGGGCTTTGACACCCGTTCGACGAAGATGTCCCAGACGAGGGTCTTGTAGGCGTAATTGTCGAGGATGGAGAGAAGCTGAGCCATGCGCGCCCGCGGTTGCGGAGAGGCTGGCTGAAGCGGAGGGCCGTCGAAGGCTTCATCAATGTAGCGCAGGATGGCCGCTGTTTCGAACAGGGTGAAGTCGCCATGCTTCAGTGTGGGGATCTTGCCGAAAGGCTGCAGCTCAAGATAGCTTTCCGGTGGTCCTCCCGGGGCAAACACATCGATCGGGACAAGTTCGTAAGCAATTCCTTTTTCGATAAGTGCCATTCGGGCCGAGCGCACATACACCGAATAGTCAGCACCATAAAGTTCAATCATCGAGACCCTCCGTTCAAACGGTCGAGACGCAGCCTGTCACGGTTGTCAGTCAGGCGCCACACACTGGCGAAGGTAGCGCCAAGGACGCCGAGGCCGGTAGCGCCGCCAAGCAGAAACATGATCATGAGCTGGTATTTGACTGCTTCACGCGGATCGACCCCGGACAGGATCTGCCCTGTCATCATTCCGGGCAATGACACGACGCCTGTTGCCGCCATGGCGTTGATGATCGGCGTGAATCCTGACCGCAGTGCCTGACGGGAGAAGGGGCGTGTCGCTTCCCAGCGGGTGCGCCCCAGCAGCAACTGGGCTTCCACATCGCGTCGCCCGCGGGCAAGCGACGTGTGAAGTGTATCAAGGCCGAGGCTGACCCCGGTCATGGTGTTGCCGAGCACCATGCCGAATAGCGGCAGCGCATATTGCGGCATCCAGACCGGGTCGGGGCGGATGAGCCCTGCCAGGGCGTAGATCGTGACGAGGGTGCCTGCGACCAGCATGACGGCGACGCCCAGCCCCGGGCCCCAGAGGCCAGCCAGGCGACGGTCCTGCCGCGCCCAGATTTCGCGCCCTGCAAAAGCCAGCATCACGGCAGAAGCCAGCAGTGTCCACAACAGGGATCCGGCAAAGAAGATTGCCTTGAGGACAAGCCCAACCAGGATCAGCTGCACGCTCATTCTCAAGGCCGAGATGATGAGCGTGCGGGTGAGGCCGAGATCAAGCACGATCGAAAAAGCCGCGTTCAATAGCAGGAACACCGAGGCAGCCACGAGGTCCCAATAGGTGAGGGCGAGATAACCGGTCACGCGGGCGCCCCCTGGCCAGCACCTACCGTCAGCTGGCCTTTGTCCATGACAAGCCGTCGTGCCCCGAGCCGTTCGGGCTGGCCGGGGTCGTGTGTGACGATCAGAAGGGCGCGATTGGCAGCAAGCTGGTGTTTCAGGAGAGTTTCGACCAGGTCAACGGAGGGCGGGTCCAACGCGGAGGTGGGTTCATCCAGGAGAAGAACCTGCGGTGCTGTCTGGAGAGCGCGCACAAGGGCAAGGCGTTGGCGCTCACCGGTGGAAAGCCGGGAGACCTCCCAGGCAAGCGCATCGGCAAGACCAACCTGGTGCAGCAGGTTGGGAAGGTCGGAAGTTTCGGCGAAATGATCCTGAACACGGTCCGCCCACCAGCCGCTTTCGGCAGGCACGTAAGCCACCTTTCGGCGCCATTCAGGAGCCGGTATGGATTCGCGCTCCGTGCCATCCAGGGCAACATGGCCAGCGCTTTCATCGAGATCGGCAATTGCTCTGAGAAACAGGGATTTGCCAGCGCCGGAGGGTCCTGAAATCGCAACGGCTTCACCTGCCTGCAAGGCAAGGTTCAGGGGGCCGATCAGAGGCGTCTTCAATTCGCGGATCGTCAACACCGTGCTCTCCTCTGGCTGCCGGCCAGGTGAGCCTAGCGCGGGCCGGGAAGAGGGACAATCGGCAGGTTGTTGTTGGGCCGAAAAGCAAAACACCGCGGACAATGTCCGCGGTGTTGCTCCTTCGGCCTTCACAGGCAATGCCTTAGTGTGCGGCCATGGCCTTGGCCAGGTTCTCGTCGATCTTGTCCAGGAAGCCGGTGGTGGTGAGCCAGGCCTGATCCGGGCCGACGAGCAGGGCAAGGTCCTTCGTCATGTGGCCGGCTTCCACCGTGTCGATGCAGACCTTTTCCAGCGTCTGGGCGAAACGGGCAAGCTCCTGATTGTTGTCGAGCTTGGCCCTGTGCGCGAGCCCGCGGGTCCAGGCGAAGATCGAGGCGATGGAGTTGGTCGACGTGCTCTCGCCCTTCTGGTGCTGGCGATAGTGGCGTGTGACCGTGCCGTGGGCGGCTTCCGCTTCCACGGTCTTGCCGTCCGGTGTCATCAGGACGGACGTCATCAGGCCGAGCGAGCCGAACCCCTGGGCAACCGTGTCGGACTGGACGTCACCGTCGTAGTTCTTGCAGGCCCAGACGTACCCGCCGGACCATTTCAGAGCGGAGGCGACCATGTCGTCGATCAGCCGGTGTTCGTACCAGATGCCGGCTTCGGCGTACTGGTCCTTGAATTCGGCTTCGTAGATTTCCTGGAACAGGTCCTTGAAGCGGCCGTCATAGGCTTTCAGGATCGTGTTCTTGGTGGAGAGGTAGCAGGGCACCTTCCTGTTGAGCGCGTAGTTCAGCGAAGCGCGGGCAAAATCGCGGATCGAGTCGTCGAGATTGTACATCGCCATCGCAACGCCGGCGGACGGCGCGTCATAGACTTCGTGTTCGATCACCTGGCCGTCTTCGCCGGTGAAGGTGATGGTCAGCTTGCCCTTGCCGGGGAAGCGGAAGTCGGTGGCGCGATACTGGTCGCCAAAGGCATGGCGGCCGACGATGATCGGCTGGGTCCAACCCGGCACGAGGCGCGGCACGTTCTGCATGATGATCGGCTCACGGAAGATGACACCGCCAAGGATGTTGCGGATCGTGCCGTTGGGCGAACGGTACATGCGCTTCAGGCCGAATTCCTCAACCCGCGCTTCATCCGGTGTGATCGTGGCGCATTTGACGCCGACGCCATGTTCCTTGATGGCGTTGGCCGCATCGACCGTGATCTGGTCGTCGGTCTCGTCGCGTTTCTGGATCGACAGATCGAAGTAGAGCAGGTCGATGTCGAGATAGGGGTGGATCAGCTTGTCCTTGATAAAGGCCCAGATGATCCGGGTCATCTCGTCGCCGTCGAGCTCGACGACCGGATTGTCGACTTTGATCTTTGCCATGGGACGCATTGCCTCGCGGGTCTGGAAAATGGGACGGTGAAACGGAAATCTGAATGGTGCGGTTGTACCTGATTTCTATTGTGTGCGCTTGTATACAATGTTGCGCCGCGAGGCAAGGGGGCTGTTCAGTTTGCCCCGGACCATGCCTCGAAGAAGGTTCTTTAATGGATGTCTTCACAGGTGTTCCGAAGATTGCCCAAGGTTTGCGGCCAAAATTCGGACCTAAGGTTTTTCCTGATGCTCCCGGATTTCCTGCGCATGCGGCCGTACCAGATCGGCCACCGTGACCTGCCCAAGCTTCTCCTGAAATGTTTCGCGTGCCGCCTTCAGAGCGGCTGAAGTTGCCCTGTTGGCGGCCTGTTCCAGAAGGCAGGTGGGGGCGTCGGCGGATTGACCGACGGCAAAAAGCTGTGGTGAGCCGAGGGCGGCATAGACCTCGGCCAGCGAGATGCTGTCCAGGCTCTTGGCCAGCACCCAGCCGCCGCCATGACCCTTGGTGGCCCCGACGAAACCCGCTTCCCGCAGCCCCGCCATGGTGCGCCGGACCAGGGAAGGGTTGGTGTTGAGCATCTTCCCGATCTGGTCGGACGTCACCGGGTCTTCTGTCTGGTCCAGATGCAGGAGCACGTGAAGCACGCGCGGCAATCGGCTGTCGGTTCGCATGGAAATCTCCGTTTGGAAAACCTTATGCCGGATTCGATTACGTGACAATTCAAGACACATGAGATTGACGTGTGTGAATATGTAACTTTATAAGTAACAAAATCGAATTCACGCCTTGCCAGGAGTTCTGAATGTCCCTTTTGTTTGACGATGCGACCAGGGAGAGGCGCAATCGCTGGGCGGCGCTCGCGGCGCTCTACCTTGCCATGTTCATGAATATTCTCGATGTGTCGGTGGTCAATCTGGCGCTGCCGTCCATCCGCCAAGGACTTGGCGCCACGGACACCCAGTTGGAATGGGTGCTGGTTGTCTATGTGCTGGCCTTTGCCGCCGGTTTGCTGCCTTTCGGCCGGTTTGGAGACGTGGTCGGCAGGGGTCGGGTCTTCCGCTGGGGTGTCGCCGGGTTTACCGCCAGTTCCCTGGCATGCGGCTTGGCACCCGATATAGGCACCCTGATTACCGCCCGCGGCCTGCAGGGGCTTTGCGCGGCGATGATGGTGCCGCAGGTACTTGCCATTGTTCACGTGATCTTTCCGGCAGAGGAAAAAGGCAAGGCCATCGGCCTGTTCGGCTCCATCAGCGCACTTGGGGCCGTGGCGGGGCCGCTGGTGGGCGGGGCAATTGTGGCGGCCGATATCTTCGGGCTGGGCTGGCGGCCGATCTTCCTGATCAATCTGCCTGTCGGGTTGATCTCGCTGGCCGGTGCTCTTCGCTTTCTGCCGCACCTTGAAACCGAAAGCCGGGTGACGCCGGATTGGTCCGGAACGTTTCTTTTTGCCCTCGCAGTGCTGGCGCTGGTGTTTCCGCTTGTGGAAGGCAGGCAATTCGGCTGGCCGTTCTGGTGTTTTGCCTTGATGGGGCTAAGCGCAGTTCTGGCTGTCCTGTTCTACCGGTTGCAGGTTCAGAAGGCTCGCCTCGGCCAGGCGCAGCTTCTGCCGGTGCTTCTGACAGGGGACCGCGTGTTTGTTGCGGGTGTCGCGTTTGTCGCGCTGTTCTTTTCCGGTCTTGCAGGCATGTTCTTCATGATGGCGCTCTTCCTGCAGGCAGGCCTTGGACTATCGCCCATGACGGCCGGGCTCATCCTGGCGCCGCATCCGGTTGGTGTCATCCTTGCGTCCGCGGTGACAGGCCGGTTCGGATCCCGCTATCAGGCGGCAAGGATCAGCCTTGCCATGCTGGCGGTCTTCTGCGGTCTGGTGGTGGTGCGCCTGCTTGTTTCCGATGGACTATCGGCAAGCCTGCTGGCGCTGCCATTCCTGATTGTCGGACTTGGTACCGGAACGATGATTCCAGCATTGTTCCAGCTCGTGTTGTCGCGGGTTTCCGGACCGGATGCCGGAGCGGGGTCCGGAGTTCTCCAGGCCTTCCAGCAGATCGGCATGGCGCTTGGTATCGCGGTGCAGGGCCAGATCTTCTTCCAGGTTCTGGCGGCAGGTCGTAGTGAGGCTCTGTACCGGGATGCTGCGGCTGCAGCGTTGCTTTATCCGGCGAGTTCGTGTTTCGCGCTTGCTGTGCTTGCCGTTGGTCTTGCCTGTAAATTCCGCTCTGGATGAACTGCGTGTTCACGTCTGCTGGTAGCGGACGGCAAAGGCGCGTGCGGGCAAGCGGATTTCTCCGCCGGTATCGAGTTGACCCTGGAGCTTTGCTTTCAGCTCATCCCGTTTTTCCCGTGGCAGGTTCATGCAATAGCCGGGCGCAGGCCCGGCCCCGAGCGTGAACGGATGCCAGAATTCCTCAAACCCCGGAAACACGGTGTCGACTTCAAGGGTGTGAACACTGGCACCCGGCAACCGGGCTTCAGTGCAAAGTTGGCGGAGCCCGTCCGGAGTGCAAAAGGGAAATCGAAGCGCCTCATCAAGGTCTTCGGCTGCGGGGTCGATTGAAGCGGCTGCTTTCCAGAAGGCGTCAATGAAGCCCATGCCACCTCCCGGGTAGTCCCAGACATAGAAGGATATTGTTCCGCCAGGGCGGGTAATGCGACGCAACTCGGCAAGTGCCTGCAGCTTGTCCGGAACGAAGTTGAGCGCGAGCGCGGACGTTGATACGTCAATGGAGTTGTCGGGAAGCGGCAGGTCCTGTGCAGACCCGACTTCAAAGCGGGCTCTCTCGTCGGTGATCGCTTCCCGCGCATGCATCACGAAGCCTTCCGAAAGATCGAGACCGACAACCGATTTTGGCTTGGCCATATCGAGTATGGTTTCGGTCAAGGCTCCGGTGCCGCACCCTATGTCCGCCCAGTCTGCATCAGCAGGCGCGTTGAGCCAGGACACGAACTCTCTTGCGATCAATCGGCTCCATCTGCCCATGTAGTGATCGTAACTGCGACCTGCACTCCAGGAATCGTGTTTCGCATTGCCGGACATGTCCTTGGCCTCCCGCCCAGGATTGATATTCCAGATACGAAAATAGTGCCTTTGAACGTGAATTTGGACAACGGCAATCTATTTAGCGCCGGACCTAAACCGCGAGAAAACTGCTGAGATGGGGCAGGACATTCGAGAGCTGCAGGTCAGATCCTAACCGGCGGGCGAACCGGCGCACGTCGATCAGGCGATTGAAGGCCGCACCAGGTTCACCGCGCGGCAACTGGGCTTCTGCAATCCAGGTGTCCACGTAGGGCCGCGCCTGCACTGCGCCCGTGCCAATATGCCGAATCCGGTCCCGGTAAAGTAAAAACTATTTTTAGTTGCCCTTGCTCGACAACAAACCACGAAAATTGCCTACGAACCGACAACGTCAAGAACAACATGTTCAGGCGCTGCTCAGACGCGCGTCGATTTGGGGTTTTGGTTGAAAATCGCACCTTTCGGTACAGAAATCGGGCCAAGTTGAGAGTGTGATCGATTCAAATCTTCCGTAGATGCCGGTCCGGCTTGGTAATTCTACGCGGACAGGGTTTCTCGTGAATTCAGTAGTGCCTAGGAAAATTTGACGAGCAATTTGGCCGGTGTGAAAGAAATAGATGCTCGTAGGTTCAATAGTTCCAGAATAGGGCCGTGTTTCCTCTTTCAGGTTCAGAATTTGTTGAGGCGGCTGCCGAAACACTGCTGGTATCGGGTCGCAGTTCGACCCGGGCAACGCAATGGACCGAAGGGGCTTGTTTCGTGCTCGAAACCGTTCGATCAAGAGGAAACGCGCTGTTCAAGCGCGTCTTTGTGCGGGCAACGCTTTATGGTGTGTTCGGATTGCTGGCTTTTTCGCTGGTTCTGATCGGCATCGATTATCTGACCCAGACGGACAAGATCGAGGAACGCCTTGCTCGGACTGCTCACGACAAGGCGCTGTTTGTCACCAATATTGCGGCGCGCGAAATCGCCAACAAGAACTATGGTGAAGTCGAGCGGCTTTTGAATGCGATTGCGGGTGACAAATACATTATCGCAGCCAAGGCCTATAGCCGCTTCGGTCAGGAGTTCGCCAGCGATTTTACCTCCGCAGAACCCTCGAGCGCCGTGCAGTTCAACGAAGGCGCCCTGAATGTCGCGCAGTCGGGCAAGGCTCAGTATTCGGAAACCGCCGACATGATCGAATACATCCTGCCGGTTTCCCGCAGTGGGGAAGTGGTGGGGTCCGTGCTGGTGCGCATTTCGAAGCACGAGCTTGCGGGCGTTCTGAGGGAAAAGATTGTTCAGGTGGTGTTGATCCTGGCGGTTCTTCTTCTTGCCTTCGTTCCGGTGATTGCTGCGCTGATGTACCGGGCAACGGCAGGTGTCAGCCGCGTGACGCAGGCAGCCAATGAGGCCGCTGCCGGTTACCTCGACTGCAATCTGGAAACTGATGCACCAGGCGAGGTGGGTGACCTGCAAACCGCGTTCCGCGGAATGATGGTCAAGCTGCGCGAGAATATTCTGCGGATCGAGGAACTCGCCTACACCGATCGCATTACCGGTTTGCCCAACAGGGCCAAGCTGGACAATGTCGCGATGACGCTGATCGATCTGCGACCCAAGGAAACGGGCAGCGTTCTTTACATCGGACTGGACCGCTTCAAACTGATCAACGACATGCACGGACATGCCGTAGGCGACAAGCTGTTGCGGCTGGTCGGCAACCGGTTGGCCGTCCTGGTCGACGAGCTGGCCAAGCCACTGACGTCAAAACCCCCCTGCGTTGCCCGGTTTTCCGGCGACGAATTCGTCGTACTGTTACCCGGCGTCGATGATCTGCAGACGCTTGCCAAGTTGTCCAGAACGATGGTCGAGCGGCTGGGTGGGGCCTACAGAATTGGCCGGCTTTCCCTTTCGCTGACCGTCAGCGCGGGGATCGCGAGATACCCGGAGCACGGTACAACGGCCGAGGAAGTTCTGCGAAACGCCAACATGGCCATGTATGAAGCAAAGGGTGCCGGCAGGGCTCAGTCGATCGCCTACAACGATATCATTCGCGAACGGATGACCGAGCGCGAACAGATCCGGCACAGGCTGCAAAGCGCACTGAGAGACCGCACGCTATCCGTTCACTACCAGCCGAAGGTCGACATTTCGTCCGGCAAGATTGTCGGTTCTGAAGCGCTGCTGCGCTGGAACGATGCCGAACTCGGATCCGTACCGCCCTACAAGTTCATTCCCGTGGCAGAAGAATGCGGTCTGATCGTTCCGATCGGAGAATTCGTGCTGGCATCCGCGCTCTCCGACATGAAATCCCTGCACCGGCAGAATGTCGATGTATCTGTCGCCGTGAACGTTGCGCCCGCGCAGCTGCAGGCGAAGGGATTTACCGGCAGAATGCTCGGGATCATTGGCGAGAGCGGGTTCTCGACGGAGAAGCTGGAACTGGAAGTGACGGAATCGAGTCTTGTCGACTATTCGCAGAACCTTCTGGATCAGATCCTGCCGATCAAGAAAGAAGGGGTCAAATTTGCAATCGACGACTTCGGCACCGGCTATTCCTCGCTGCACAGTCTCGCAAGCATGCCATTCGACACGCTGAAGATCGACCGGTCCTTCATCATGGACATTGCCAATTGCGAGGATCGACGGACCATCGTCGAGCTGATCCTGATGCTGGCGAGGCAGCTCAATCTCAACACAGTTTCCGAAGGGGTCGAGACCCAGTTGCAGATGGATTACATCAATCTGTGGGGTGGGACGCTCGGCCAGGGCTACTTGTGGAGCCCGGCAGTGCCGTTCGGCGAGTTCTCGCGAATGGTCATGAAGCGGGAAGAAGAGGCGAATGCGGCCGAGCCCTGGAGGCAGGCAGCCTCCTGAACTCCGATGAGGGATGTCCTGATGGCTGTATGTGCCTAGTCGTGTACGTCGACCAGACCTTCAAACAGAGCGCTCTTTGATCCGTCGGACAGGCATTCCACGGTCAGCGCCTCCGTGAAGGCCTGCTGGTCAGAGGCTTCGACGGGGCTTTCTGCGAGTAGCGTCAGGATCTCGTTGCCGAGGCGCAACAGCTCCGGACGGACATCCTTGATCAGGTCGGGTACGTTCTGCGGACGAGCTTCACCGCTCTCCCAGCGTTCGATCCAGCAGGTTTGGATGTCCTTGGCCGCATCGATCTGCGCCTGGAAAAACAAGGTGACATTGTCAGCCGACAGGCCGTTTTCGACTGCCTTTTCGCGGGCAGCATCCAGCACCACCTTTTCCCTCGGCAGATCCTCGACAGGTTTGTCGTTATCCGCTTTCCAGGCTGCAACCGACTGCATGAACGACAGACGTTCGTTGATGGCGCCGAACAGCTTGTCAGGTGCCGCCCAGCCAGGAGTGACGGTGGCAGCAAGGAGAGATACCGCAAGAGCGGTCAGGGGAATCGATTTCAACATGGCCGAAGACTTTCACAGGTCACCGCCTGCGGCAAGTCTTTGGTTGTGGTCTACTTCTTTTCAACCGAGCGGCTGATCTCGGTGATCACGCCGAATGCGACGGCGGCCATGATCTTCAATAGTCCGCTGTCGAGCGCCTGTTCGCGTGTCAGATTGCCAAGGAAAAAACCCGGTCTTGGTTCAGTGACTGCACCAAGAGTAACGCCGGCCAGAAGTGCCAGCTGAATGCAGCCAAGGAAAAAGACGACACCAGCGATAAGCGTTCCCAATTTGGTAAAGGGCATTGCAAACTCTCATGATGTGCTTTGTATGCGAGTGAGGTTATCTTTCGTTAGGGTTTCTGCAAGTAAAAATCACAATTACCCTAAATACAGAAAAGTTTAATAAACAACGGTTTTGATTTTCATCTTTGATTGGGTGCTTCAAAGGTCAGATTTTTCAGGTGGCTGACGCAATTTCCTGAAGAAGTGTTTTGAGATCTGAAGCTTGTCGGTGTTGAGAATCAGGCTGATTTCGGCGGGATCTTCAGGCGGCAAAATTTCGGTGCAATGTCGCATTCAGACCGAATATGGCGAAAATTCGCTTGCAGAATATCGCCAATCCTTGCAAATCTAGACGATGCGATGGTTTCGCCCGAACAAGCGTAAGGGCGGATGAAATGGGAACACGGTGAGGCGTACCCAACAGGGACCAATACCGTGGCTGCCCCCGCAACTGTATGCGACGAGCAAAGCCCTTCAAGCCACTGGATCGATCCGGGAAGGCGGGCAGCGCAGAGACTCGCGAGCCAGGAAACCTGCCATCCAGCGGTCCCATCGGGGCCGGTTCACACCATCTGCTCGCGCACGGAGGGTGCGCAAAGGAGAAATGACATGCATATCGAACCGGGCATCGTCGACGGTGCCAAAATCGTACTCAGCTACGGTACCGCGGCTGCTTCCTTCGGCCTTCTGGGCAAAATGGCTCTCGACACGATCCGCAAAAGCGGCGTTCTCAGCCTTGCCGTCCGCTCCGTCATCACGACGGTTGCCGTATTCTGCTTCTTCGAAATCCTGCCGCATTATCCGGTCGGTGTTTCCGAAGTGCACTTTATCCTGGGCTCCACCCTGTTCCTGATGTTCGGCGCTGGTCCGGCAGCAATCGGCCTCGCTGCAGGCCTTCTGCTCCAGGGGACGCTGGTTGCTCCTTTCGACCTGCCGCAGTACGGCATCAACGTCACCACGCTGCTCGTGCCGCTGTGGGCTGTCAGCATGCTGGCAAACCGCATCATTCCGGATAAGACCGCCTATGTTGACGTTTCCTACGTTCAGGCACTGGCTCTTTCCACCACGTTCCAGGCCGGTATCGTTGGCTGGGTTGCTTTCTGGGCATTCTACGGCCAGGGCTTCGGTGCCGAGAACATGGCTTCCGTCGGTTCCTTCGGCTTTGCCTACATGCTGGTGATCCTGGGCGAGCCGCTGGCTGATCTGGCTGTTCTGGCCGCTGCCAAGACACTGGCACCGCTGACCCGGAACCTTGCTTTCGAAAATCGGCTGCACAACGCGGCTTAAGTCTTCGGGCTTTTGCCGAAATCAAGTCACGAAGGGCGGCCTTGGGGCCGCCCTTTTTGTTTGTCGTTCCGACGCCTTGACAACGAACAATCAGAGCTTCGTTGCCTCGGTGGAGCGGATCTTCTTCCAGTTGGCTTCCGCCTTGGTGATCGTACCGGACTGGTCTTTCTGGAACTCGCGGAAGATGGCCTCGTTCAGGAACAGATAAAGCTTGCCGTCCACAACAGCCGCGAACTGCGGATCGCCGTCGAACTTCTTGCCGACTGAAACACCGAAGGTGCAGAAGCCGCCGTTTTGCGGCAAGTACTGATCCGGATGCGCGGTGAAGGCATCCATGGCTTCCTGGGATGCGAAGTAATAGGCAACACCGTCGTGGACGGCCGTATATTGCGCGGTTCCGTCAATCCGGTTGCCCAGGCTGACAAAAGCCACGGGATCGACACCATGAAGACCGAGCGGGCTGCCGGCGGCCGTCAGGCCACTGGAGGTGTTGTATTCGTCCGCGGCCATTGCCGGGGCAGAGAGAGCGGCAAGAGACAGCAGCGTTGCGGCAATGGCGGATTTCATCAAGGACATGTTCTACTCCTGAAAGGGTATGAAGGTTGAAGGCCGGATTTGCTCCGGTGCCTCTACCTTGCGTCCGAAGCTCAGGCGTCTCCATGTTCGCAAGTTCCCGAGGATTTGCAGATCGTCCGGATTGCAGTTCAAAAAAAGACACCGGCGCGAGGGCCGGTGTCATTGTGCGTTGACGGGGGCTGTCAAGCGGCCTGAGCAACCGTTTCCTGCGGTTTGGCAAGGCTGACCACTGTCAGAACGGCAATGGCGTTGACCAGGTAATAGGCGAAGTCGAGTCCGGTGAAGCCGAGTGCGAAGGGAGCTGCCAGGAACACGATGCCGACGGCAAAATCGACCGCCAGATGAACCGAATACGGCAGAATGCGGATGATGCCGGTCTGGTGATCCGTCAGGATCGTCAGGGCCAGGGCTGCAAAGCCTGTCAGGAAGGATAGCCAGAAGGCGATCGGGTTGGATTGGCCGAGATCAAGGAATACGGGCAGGGCAATAAGGCCGATCGCGACGGGATAATCGAGATAGGCGTGCATGGTCTTGGTGACGAAGCGAACAGACATCTTTCAAGTGCTCCAGGTTGGTTTCCTGCGGGCGGATTGCCCACGAGCCCAAAGATGTTGGTCGACTTCGGTTCTATCCATGCATGAAAGTCCCTGAAAATTGACCGATCGTCCGGGAGCCTTGCGCTTTGCGGTGTTGAGGCAAAAATGCGGGAATGAGACTTCAACCGGAACCGGCCTTTCATGAAACATGACGCCCTGACCCAGATCCTGGATGCCTTGAAGCTACGGGGATCCGTCTATTTCCATACCTGCTTTTCGCCGCCCTGGGCTGTGCGGGTGCCGGCTTTCGGCAATGTCGCGCGGTTTCACATGGCCATGCGTGGTGGCTGCTGGCTCGCGGTAGACGGTGTTGACAAGCCGATCCGCCTTGCGACCGGTGACCTGGCCGTCATTCCGCACGGGGCCGCTCATATCCTGAGCGATGAACCGGGCCGTCCCGCCGCCGAAGTGGACGAGGTCGTGCGGCAATCCGGTTATACGGGGGAAGGTGCGCTCTATTACGGCGGTCCGGACGAGGAACTGGCCTGTAAACTGTTCTGTGGCCATTTCGAATTCGAGGAAGGCTCGGTCCATCCGCTGCTCGATGCCTTGCCATCGGTCATTCATCTGCCCAACACACAGACGATGAACGCCTTCTGGCTGGAAGCAGTGATGCGTTTTGTTGCCAGCGAGGTGCGCGCCGGGCAGCCGGGGTCCGAGGCGATCATCCACCGGTTGACGGAGATCATCTTCATCCAGGTGGTGCGAACGTTCGTCGACAGGGAGGGGGACAGGGCCGGATGCCTGGCGGCGGTGCTCAACCCGAAGCTCGGGCGCAGCATGTCCAAGATCCATCTGGCGCCGGAAAAGCCCTGGACGGTGGAGAGCCTTGCCCGGGAAGCCGGCATGTCCCGGACGGTTTTTGCGGACAGGTTTACGAACCTCGTCGGCATGACGCCGCTGGCCTATGTCACCCACTGGCGCATGGAACGGGCACGGCGCGACATTCGGGAGACGGATCTGCCCCTGATCGATATTGCCGAAAACATCGGCTACAGCTCGGAAGCCGCCTTCAACCGGGCCTTCAAGCGTCAATTCAACCAGACGCCCGGACAGGTGCGACGGCAAGGCGCGGCGGTGCCGGCCTGATGTGAATCAGTTGGCGGCCAGATAGGCCGGCAGATCGGCAACGCTCTCCAGAACGGCATCCGCCAGGGTTTCCAGGTCGTGGCGCGCGCTTGTGCCCGTCAGGACACCGATACAAAGTCCGGCGCCTGCCGAACGGGCCATTTCCAGATCATGCGTGTTGTCACCGACAACGGCGATCCGGTCCAGTGCAAGACCTGTTGCCTCGGCAAAGCCGCGAACCATGCCCGGTTCCGGCTTCGGGCCAAAACCTGTGTCGTAACCCGTGACGAAAGCAAATCGGGGCGCAAGTCCGGTGCCGGCGAGAAAGGCCCTTATGGCCGCTTCGCTGTCGCTGCTGGCAACACCCAAAGTGAACCCGGTTCCGCTCAAGGTCTCGACAGCTTCCGGAATGCCAGTAAGGGGCGCAGCATCATGCATGCAGCCGATGAACACCCGGTCGAGGTCTGCGGTCAGCGGGCCTTCCTGAAAATTAGCACCGCAGGCAATCCAGGCAGCCGCGATTTCCGCAGAGTTGCCAGCTGCAAGCAGAGACCCGGCCGCGGACTTTCCGGTCGCCAGATCCATGCCGGTCTGTTCCAGGAGCCTGTCGGCCAGGGCGCGGTCGCCTCTGGCTGCATGGAGCGAGGTTTCGCGATAGGCCGGTGCCCATGTCGCGTCGAAATCAAGCAGGGTGCCGTCCTTGTCAAACAGGATGGCGGTGATGTTGCCTGTGAGGTTGTTCAAGGCCGGTCTCCCGTGGATTTCAGGTTGGACCGCAATGTGTCGAGGGCGGACTTCAAATCCTCGAAAGCCTTTTCCGAAAGACCGGATGCCTCGGCAACACATTGCGGCACGGCAGCCGCCTTTTCCCGAAGCGCGTTGCCCTTGGCTGTCAGGCAGACGTTGACGACGCGCTGGTCTTCCAGATCGCGGACGCGGGAGACAAGCTCCATTGCTTCCAGGCGCTTAATCATCGGTGTCAGCGTGTTGTATTCCAGGCTGAGCGCGTCGCCGATATCCTTGACCGTCCTCTCGTTTCTGCGCCAAAGCAGGGTCATCACCAGATACTGCGGATAGGTGAGGCCGAGCTCTTCCAGCAAAGACCGGTAAAGGTGATTGAAGGCCAGATTGGCCTCATAGACGGCAAAACAGAGAAAATCGTCGAGATCTCCGCCCAAGGCGTCCGGGCCAGCGTTCTTCAAGGGCTTCGAGGCGCCTTTGTTTTCAGTGCGTTCTGACATGAAACGTTCCTAAGCAGCATTTTTTTTCTTGGCAAGCGTTGACAGAGCGAACTTGCCGATACATATACATCGCACACGATTAAATCGTGTGCGAGGTAAATGGAGATCATCCGATGGGAAACAAGATCGTTGGGCCGCAGGTCAACCGTCGCCAGGCGCTGATTGGCGGCGGTGTCCTTGGGCTCGGTCTGGTGATGGCACCGAAGTTCGGTGCCGCAAAACAACTGCTTGAACAGGAGAATCTGAAAATGACGACTTTCACGACATCCGATGGCGCAGAGCTTTTCTACAAGGACTGGGGGCAGGGGCAGCCGATCGTCTTCTCCCACGGCTGGCCGCTGTCGGCTGATGCCTGGGACGCACAAATGCTGTTTTTCGGCCAGAACGGTTTTCGGGTGATTGCCCATGACCGCCGCGGCCACGGCCGCTCCAGCCAGCCATGGGACGGCAACAACATGGACCGCTACGCGGACGATCTGGCCGAACTGATCGAGCATCTGGATTTGAAGAACGTGATCCTGATCGGTCATTCCACCGGTGGTGGCGAGGTTGCCCATTATGTCGGCCGGCATGGCAATGACCGGGTCGCCAAAGTCGTTCTCGTCGGTGCTGTGCCGCCGCTGATGCTGAAAACGGCAGACAATCCGGACGGCACGCCGATGGAAGTGTTCGACGGTATTCGCCAGGGGACCGCCTACAACCGGTCGCAGTTCTTCAGGGACCTGACGGTACCTTTCTATGGTTTCAACCGCGATGGGGTCGACACCAATCAGGGTCTGCAGGAAAGCTTCTGGCTGCAGGGCATGGCCGGCGGCATCAAGGGTCAGTACGACTGTATCCGCGAGTTCTCGGAAGTCGACTACACCGGTGACCTGAAGGCCATCAAGGTGCCGACGCTGATCGTGCATGGCGACGACGACCAGATCGTGCCCATCAAGGCTTCTGCCCACCGGGCGGCGGAAATCGTCGACGACGCCACCTTGAAGATCTATGCTGGCGGCGGCCACGGTCTTGCGCAATTGCAGGCCGAGGAGTTCAACAACGACGTTCTGGCATTCATCCGCGGATAAGCGGCGTCGGTAAAAAAGGGCGGCTCGGTGAGCCGCCCTTTTTCGTTGCCAGCCTCAAATCGTCTCCCCGCACGGAGCGCAGCAAAGTTACAGGCCCGGAACTGCGGCTCGGGAAGGTCAACTAAGGCAACCGATCGTCATAAGCCCCGGGATGTCCTGCACCCAGGCAATAGCGCTTTTCGGGGCTAGTGTCTGACTGTTGCCCCACGCTCGTTGAGAAGCAGATCGAAGAGAAACGGCACATTCATGGAGCCGAAACGGCTTGCGCGTGCGACACCTTCGTCGGAGATCTCCACAATGCCGAACATCTTGTAGAGGCGGAAAAGATAGTTCGAAGACTGGTCCAGATCGAAATCGTAGCGTGGATCGGAAAAGAACATCCGGAACGTGTGCAGCGCCTCGAGCGGGAAACCCGTGTGATGCTCCCGCAGATTGTCGAATTTCGTGCAGAAGTCTTCCAGCGTTTCCCTGTTGCCATCCAGCTCTTCCATCTGGATGCGCTGGGCGATTACAAAGTCGGCGATATGTTCCTTGCCGTAGTCGGTCAGCCCGCGCTCGACCACAAGCCCCTGCATTTCTTCGGGCAGGGGCTTTTCCGTGGTCCTCATGTAGCCGAGGTGTTCCAGGCGGGCATAAAGTTCGTTCGTGACGCTGCCGGGCCCGGTCAGAAAGACTGGTTCGTGCTCATCGTCCATGAGCTGTATGGCACCGCGCAGGGTCGAAAAATCGCCATCGCTGAGCGCATGCACCAGAAAACTCGTGTCCGGCCACCATTTGGCGGATTGAGGGTCGTTTGTTGCCGAGAAGAGGGTGAACTCTTCCCCGGCTCCATTCCGGACAACCGGCTGATGGTTCTCGTTTTGAAGGGCCATTTGAAATGAGCTCCCTGGCGCAAAAAAGAGGGCGGCCGGAGCCGCCCTACTTCTACCCAAGGGTGTATTCGCAAATCAACCGATAATGGCGTTGAGCGTTGCGCTCGGACGCATGACGGCGTTCACCTTTTCCTGCGGGGCATGGTAGTAGCCACCGGTGTCGGCGGGTGAACCCTGAACGCCGTTGAGCTCGGCAACAATCGCATCTTCCTTGGCAGAGAGCGCTTCGGCGATCGGTGCGAAATGCGCCTTCAGCTCGGCGTCCTTGTCCTGTGCGGCCAGTGCTTGTGCCCAGTAAAGCGCGACGTAGAAGTGGCTGCCGCGGTTGTCCAGGCCACCGACCTTGCGGGACGGGGACTTGTCGTTGTCGAGGAGCTTCTCGACGGCCTTGTCAAGCGCGTCCGCCAGAACCTGTGCCTTGTCGTTGCCCTTGACGTTCGCCAGGTGTTCCAGCGATGCACCGAGGGCACAGAACTCGCCCAGGCTGTCCCAGCGCAGGTAGTTCTCTTCCATCAGCTGCTGAACGTGCTTGGGAGCGGAGCCGCCTGCGCCGGTTTCGAAAAGACCGCCACCGTTCATCAGCGGAACGATGGACAGCATCTTTGCCGAGGTGCCGACTTCCAGGATCGGGTAGAGGTCGGTCAGGTAGTCACGCAGCACGTTGCCGGTGATGGAGATCGTGTCTTCACCGCGGGCGATACGCTCGGTGGAATACTTCGCCGCATCGGCCGGAGCCATGATCTGCAGGTCGAGACCGGAAGTGTCGTGTTCCGGCAGATAGGCTTCCACCTTCTTGATCAGTTCCGCGTCATGAGCGCGGGTCTTGTCCAGCCAGAAGACGCCCGGCATGCCGGACAGGCGGGCGCGGGTGACGCCGAGCTTGACCCAGTCGCGGATCGGGGCGTCCTTGGTGCGGCATGCGCGCCAGATGTCACCTTCTTCAACGGCATGTTCGATCAGGGTGTTGCCGGCGGCATCGACGATGCGGATGGTGCCGTCAGCCGGAGCCTTGAAGGTCTGCGGATGCGAGCCGTATTCCTCTGCCTTCTGGGCCATCAGTCCGACGTTCGGCACGGTGCCCATCTTGGCCGGATCGAGCGCGCCGTTTTCGCGGCAGAAGTCGATCACGGCGGAGTAGACGCCGGCATAGGAGCTGTCCGGGATCACGCACTTGGCGTCGCCTTCCTTGCCGTCCGGACCCCAGCCCTTGCCGCCTGCGCGGATCAGGGCCGGCATGGAGGCGTCGATGATGACGTCGGAAGAGACATGCAGGTTGGTGATGCCCTTGTCGGAGTTCACCATGTACATGGCCGGGCCGTTGTCGAGAGCGGCCTTGATGTCGGAATTGATCTCGGCGGCCTTGTCGGCCGGCAGCGTGGCGACCTTGGCTTCCAGATCACCGATGCCGAGGTCCGGATTGACGCCGAGCTCGGCAAAGGTTGCGGCGTGCTTGTCGAAGACGTCCTTCAGGAACGCCCGCACACAGTAACCGAAGATGATCGGGTCGGAGACCTTCATCATGGTTGCCTTCATGTGCAGCGAGAACAGGATACCCATGTCCTTGGCATCCTGGATTTCCTTTTCCAGGAACGCGAACAGCGCCTTGGCGCTCATGTAGGTGCCGTCGACGACGTCGCCTTCGTCCAGGGCAAAGTCGCCCTTGAGAACCGTTGCGGTTCCATCCTTGCCGACGAATTCGATCTTCGCATTGCCCGCGGAGCCGGCAGAAACGGTCACCGACTTTTCGTTGGAGAAGAAGTCGTTTTCACCCATGGTGGCGACGTGGGTCTTGGAAGACGGCAGCCATTCACCCATGCGGTGCGGGTTCTTCTTGGCGTATTCCTTGACCGCTTTCGGCGCGCGGCGGTCGGAGTTGCCTTCGCGCAGCACCGGGTTCACGGCAGAGCCCTTGATCGCGTCATACTTGGCCTTGACGGTCTTTTCCTCGTCCGTCTTCGGCTCGGACGGATACTCAGGCAGCTTGTAACCCTGGGCCTGGAGTTCCTTGATGGCGGCGTTGAGCTGGGGCTGCGATGCCGAGATGTTCGGCAGCTTGATGACATTGGCGTCCGGCTGCTTGACCATTTCGCCGAGGACGGCAAGATCGTCGGACTGCTTCTGTGCGTCCGTCAGATACTCGGGGAAGTTCGCCAGGATACGGCCTGCGAGGGAGATATCCTTGGTACCGACGGTCAAACCGGCTGCCTTGGTGAAGGAGCGGATGATCGGCAGGAACGAGGCGCTGGCCAGTTCCGGTGCTTCGTCGACCTTGGTGTAGATAATGTCGGCCATGACAGTCACATTTCCTAGCGTTCGAACATTGGTCAAAGGAGTGGTGCGGGGCCGCTCCCGATGAATTTCGACATGCGTATACAATTGTACGCAATCAATTGAAAGCCCTCCGGAAGGCGAAGGGTGTGAAGTCCGCAGGTGTTCTAGCAAAGCCGCTGGAAAAGGCAATCAGGAGTGGAGGGATCGGCATCGGCCATGGCCTGATTTGAACCGGGCAGACCGGCGTTCCGGCGGAGGTTGGCCGGCAGTTATGGGCGATCTGCCGGAGCTTTCCGATCGGGCCCGGAATATCCATTAGGCTGACGGAAAGGACCGCCCGCGTCAGGCTGACTTGCGAACGAGGAAGCCTTGCAGGTCGACAATGTTCATTGGTTTGCTGAAGGCATATCCTTGAACGTAGTTGACACCGAGCATGCGCAGCTTGTTGATCGTATCTTCCGTTTCGACCCCTTCGGCAAGGGCTTCGATGCCGAGCCCGTGTGCCATGTCGACGATTGTCTTGATCAGCTTGAACTGCTCCGGATTGCTGGACAGCGGAGAAATCAGGGCCCGGTCGATCTGAACAAATCTGGCCAAGGGTGTAAGCGTGGAGACGCCGAAGATAGTTAGCAGAAATGTAGGCATAACCTTCGCAGCAATACCGGAACTGGTATCGGAAAAAACAAATAACGCGGCAAATATCAAGCCAAAGACAGTGATCACAAACCGGAGCAACAACTTGTAGCCTGCAAAACGAAACTGAAGATTCTTGTCCGGTGTGATCTGCATGTCAGGTTTGTGCTTGAGTGAGAACCTAAAGACGAAGATTTACCGCTAAATTTAATTGCGGTGCGGAATATTTACGATAATTCGCAACTTTTCAGGGTGGCGGCGCAATGCATCGCCACCCGTTCAGTTGAATGTAAACGCTCTAAATTTCTTGTGTTGTGAATATCTTTCGTTCCTAGCCTGATTGCTTTGAACTTTTCAGGACTTGGATTTGGAGACGGGGGCCGTGAATACAAGCGAAACGCGTAAGTATGTGCTCTAATTGAAGTTGAAGCAGGATTTACAGCAGTCATTGAATTAGAAACGCGCACAATGCAGCTTTCCAATCCTGCTAAGAAACGCTAAATCCCCGCTTCATGAGCAAGAATGCACACATCAGAGACGAAGCCCGCGCCGTGACGGCCAAGCCGCCGGCGGTGATCCTTTGCGAGCCGCAGCTTGGCGAGAACATCGGCACGGCGGCAAGGGCGATGGCGAATTTCGGTCTGGTGGACCTGCGGATCGTCAATCCGCGCGACGGTTGGCCGAGTGAGAAGGCAAGAGCCGCGGCAAGCCGGGCGGATCATGTTATCGACAAGGTGCAGGTTTTCGACAGTGTCGAGGCGGCTATTGCCGATCTGCAATTCGTCTTCGCCACCACGGCCCGCTCGCGCGAAGTGCCCAAGCCTGTGCGGGGGCCGGATGAAGCTGCCAAAAAATCCGTCGAACTTGGAGAACAGGGTGCCGCGACCGGATATTTGTTCGGCCGAGAGCGCTGGGGTCTCAACAACGAGGAAGTAGCTCTCGCCGACGAGATCGTCACGCTGCCTGTCGATCCGGATTTTGCCTCGCTGAACATTGCGCAGGCAGTGCTGGTGTGTGCCTATGAATGGCGCAAGACCGCGACGTCCGGCGCATTGCCCTTTATCCTGTCGGAAGAAGTGCATCCACCGGCGAAGAAGGACGAAGTGCTGCGTTTCTTCGAGCACCTGGAAGGGGCACTCGACAAGGCAACCTTCTTCCGTCCGCCGGAGCGGCGGCCGCATATGGTGCGCACGCTGCGCAACATCTTCCAGAAGGCGGAGTTGACCGACCAGGAAGTGCGCGCGCTGCGCGGTGTCGTGGCCTCGCTGGAAAAACGGGAAACGCGACCGCGCAAGGACAGATCAGGTTCAGGCAGCGAAGAATAGAGGCAGATCTTGCAGGGTTCGGGGCCGGTACTCTTTTTCGATTCAGGTCTTGGCGGGCTCACGGTGCTGCGCGAAGCGCGATATCTGCTGCCTTATGAGCCGCTCCTTTATGTCGCCGACGATGCGGCCTTTCCCATCGGCCGCTGGCCGGAAGTGGAATTGAAAGAACGGATCGTATCCCTTTTCGACGATCTGATTGCCGAACACGGCCCCAAGGCGGTGGTGATTGCCTGCAATACAGCCTTCACGTTGGCTGGAGACGCGCTGCGCGAGGCGCACCCGGATGTGCCTTTTGTCGGCACTGTTCCGGCAATCAAGCCGGCGGCGGAGCGCACTTCATCCGGGCTGATCTCGGTTCTGGCAACGCCGGGCACGGTGCGCAGAACCTATACACGAAGCCTGATCGAGAGTTTCGCCAGCCAGTGCCATGTCCGGCTTGTCGGATCGGACAAGCTGGCGGAACTGGCCGAAAAACATCTGCGTGGCGACACCGTCTCCGACGCAGACCTTCTGCCGGAAATCTCTGACTGTTTCCTGGAACAGGACGGCAAGCGAACCGACATCGTCGTGCTGGCCTGCACCCACTATCCGTTTCTTGCCAACCGTTTCCGCAGGATTGCTCCCTGGCCGGTCGACTGGCTGGATCCGGCGGAAGCCATCGCCCGCCAATTGGTCCGTGTTCTGGGGGAGGGGGCTGCAAGTGAACCTTCCCGCCATCTGCCAGATCGGGCGGTCTTTACCTCGGGTACGAAGGATGCGGGGGTGTCACGGCTGCTGGCCGGGTTTGGCCTGGTGCTGGACTGATTGGCAGCGTAGTCGCACGGGCCTTTTTCCCTGGCCATCGGTCGCACGGATCTTTCCGCGAACCGAGTCACACAGCAGCGCAAGGCATCATCCCGAACGTGCCCTCCTTTGAGAGGTGCGCTCAGAGCCGTGTCCCGCCGGTCAGGTGAGAACGTGCAACGTGTTCCCTGAGAAGTGTAGAAGTGTGGCTTGGCCTCACGCAGCCAGGCATTTGACGGCCAGGCCGTCGTCGGAGCGCTTGGCTGCGCGCTTCAGTTCCATGATCTCGTGGTTGAGCGTATCGGGATGCAGCGTCAGGCCCTTGGGCAGGCTGAGGATCGATATGGAACACTGCAGCAGCGGGAACTGCCGCGTCGTGCCGAAGCGGTCCTGGGCTTCGATGAAGCCGCGTTCCCGGTGTTCAGGCTCATAGAAGCTTTCGACATCCAGGCGGAATGCACGTTTCAGCGCCAGCATGCGCGCAGCAACATCTGTCTGGTCGACATTCTGGAAACCGGCGAAGAAATCGTCGCCGCCGATATGGCCGTAAAACGTGCCTGACCCCGAAATATGGCGCTGCAGCAGTTCGCTGAACAGAATGATCGCCCGGTCGCCCTGGCGATAGCCATAGGTGTCGTTGAACGGCTTGAAGTTATCGAAGTCGAAATAACACATGTGCCGGTCGTACGTGCCCTTGCGCCCGCTTTCGGCAATGAACCTGGAAATAGCGCCATTGCCCGGCAGGCGGGTCAGCGGGTTCTGGTCCTGCGCTTCCTGAAGACGCTTTTCGTGAATGATCTTCAGAAGAGAGGTGGCTGACAGGAAACCGGCATAGCGGAAGTTCTCGGTGATGATGATGCCATCCGAATTGATCGAGGAGGCAAAGGTCACCAGCAGCATGTCCGCATTGGAATCAATGTCGGCGATCGGGCAGGCGCGCACAAAAGAGCGCAGCGGGAAATCGAGGGCTGCCTTGGCATCGTCGTCGTCCGGTGCGCCCGCATAAAGATAGGCCTTCAGGTCGCGTTCGTGGATCAGGCCGCGCGGCTCGTTGTTGGCATCCACAACCGGAACCACACTGGCCTCCTGGTTATGGACCACCATGTCGAGCAGGTCGTTCATGGAAGCGTTCGACTGGATGGTCGGTACCTTGATCAGCTCGTTGCGAATCCGGTCCAGCTCCTCCCGGCGCTTGCGGCCGACACCCGGCGCGCGCACATGGTCATAAAAGAGCTTGGCGGAAGAAGCTTCCTGGAAGGGCTTGGCGACGAAGTATCCCTGGATCAGGTCGCAGCCGGCTTCCCGGCAGGCCTTGAACTCGCTCTCCGTTTCAACACCTTCGGCAATCACCCTTGCGCCCAGCACGTGCGCCAGGTTGGCCACCGTGGTGACAAACAGCTTGCGCCTGGCGTCGCAATCGATGCCGTTCAGGAAGAAACGGTCGATCTTGACGTAGTCGGGCGACATGTCGTGCAGCAGACGCAGCTCGGAAGAGCCCCGGCCGAAATCGTCAAGCGCGATCAGGAAACCCAACTGGCGCAGGTCGTTGACGGCGTGGTGGGTAACGTCGGTGAAGGTCTGCTGGTGCCGCTCGGAAAATTCCAGACAGATCTGGTTCACCTGCAAGCCGGCTTCCGCCACAAGGCCTGCCAGCCGCATGCGCGGATCGTTGTCCTGGCCGAGGTCGCGTCCATCCAGCTTGAAATAGAGTTTGGTGCCCTGGGCGATCTTCAACCTGCCGAAGCGGTTCATCGCCTTTGCCAGAAGATGGGCCTCCAACTGGGGCAGATATCCTTCGGCGTGGGCAAAATCGATCAGTTCGTCAGGAGATTGCGCACCGACAAGATCGCAGTTCCGGATCTGGGCCTCGTAGCCGTAAACAACACCGGTGCCGATATCGACGACCGGTTGAAGGGCATAATCCAGTTTCGCCAGCGTGTCCTTCGGCGTACGACAGAGCAAGCCGGGCGCTTCCGGAACTGTCTGAAGAACTGGTTGACGATTCGCTGACATTCTAGATCCTATTGCCGAGGTCCGGCCGATAAGCTTCCGTTGTTTGATGGGGTCTCGGAACAGTCCGTTGCACTGATATTATTCGCTATGGTTGCAACGGCGATTGCATAGTGAAAAGCTGCAATTAAAAATCTCTAAATGTATGCATTGTTTTCCCCATTTTGTGGACGCTACGTCATAAATTATGGCAACGAATTCCATCTGAACCGTTAAATATGCCTGCTTGTCCGACAAAATAAGCAGAATTGGCCGGGTTTGGCGGGTCTTTTCCGAAGCGGACCGGGTGCCCGGATTGACATTTCAAGGCTCTGCCTGTATCTCCGCGCGGTCCGGCAGACAATGTCTTCCGGATCTACGCACCCGTGGGCATCCGGCCGGCGCCGTCTAGCCGGGTCCCTGTCGATCTGACCTTTCCGTCGCAAGACGGGTTGTGACGATAAAGGAGGGCGCGTTTCCTTTTAAATAACAACGCGAATTCAAAGGAAACCGCGATGTCGAAGCGCCATAGCGTTAAGTACAAAATTGACCGCCGGATGGGCGAAAACATCTGGGGTCGTCCGAAGAGCCCGGCCAACAAGCGTGAATACGGCCCGGGTCAGCACGGCCAGCGCCGCAAGGGCAAGCTGTCCGACTTCGGTGTTCAGCTCCGCGCAAAGCAGAAGCTGAAAGGCTACTACGGCAACATTTCCGAAAAGCAGTTCCGCAAGGTTTATGCTGAAGCGTCCCGTATGAAGGGTGACACTTCCGAAAACCTGATCGGCCTGCTGGAGCGCCGTCTGGACGCCATCGTCTACCGTGCGAAGTTCGTCCCGACCGTTTTCGCAGCACGTCAGTTCATCAACCACGGCCACGTGAAGGTGAACGGCAAGCGCGTCAACATCTCGAGCTACCAGATCCGTCCGGGTGACGTGATCGAAGTTCGTGAAAAGTCCAAGCAGCTCGCCCTGGTTCTGGAAGCAACCCAGTCCGCAGAGCGCGATGTTCCGGATTATATCGACGTCGACCACAACAAGATGACCGCGACCTACTCCCGCGTTCCGGGCTTCTCTGACGTACCGTACCCGGTACAGATGGAACCGAACCTGGTGGTCGAGTTCTATTCGCGCTAATCAGCGCCGAATACGGTTTGACGGAAAGGCCCGCCTCTGGCGGGCCTTTTTTTTGCCGGCCTTTGTTTGCAACGAATGCCGGGCGTCAGATGTCGTTTCGCGGTATTCGAAGAACCTGACCCGGGAAAATAACGTTTGGACTGCTCAGGATGTGCTGGTTGGCATCGAAGATCGGCTGATAGTCGCTAGTGCCATACTGGTCTTGCGCGATCTTTGTCAGGGTATCGCCCGACTTCACCGTGTAGGGCTGCCAGCCACCGTATCCCGCCAGGATCCTGGGGCCGAACAGGACAGGGATGACGACGGACGGGCCATTTTCGTTGCCGGTGTCGTCGGCCAGGGTCAGGAACAGGCGATTGAGTTGAAACTGGTTGGTGTCCGGGATATCGATAAATCCCTGAAACTGCTTGAGGCCGAGTGAGCCTACCTGGGTAAAGGAGGCATATTCGTCGTGTCCTTCGGAAACCCGAATGCTCAAGGTTCCTTCGAATGCGGTCGCATTGCCCGCGATCAGTATTCTTGATCCCACCAGATCAAACGGCTGTGGTTGCTGAATATCCAGAGTTACAGTCATATCAATACCTTCCGCGTAAAAAGTCTCAGGTATCTTCCGCTGCCCCCAGCCGGCTTTGACAAGGGTACAACGTTTTGGCGGAAAAACGATAGATGCAACTTTACCGGGGGTCTGCGCTCACGGCTGGAGACCCCCGGTCTTGGTGGATTTGCCGGGCCGCATTTCGTCGGTCAGGGCTAACGCCGGTTATTGAACCCCGATTTCCTTGTAGTAACGGGCAGCGCCCGGGTGGAACGTGGCTGTGCCGAGTGTCTGTGCGGCATAGTCTGGCGACAAGGCCTTGGCCCAGGGGGCATCGGTTGTGATGCTGCCAAGGTTTTCCCAGAAGGCCTTGGTGATCCGGTAGACGAGTTCTTCGTCAAGGTCCGCACGCACACCGATCCCGACAGCCGTGTCGTTGGACATGACCGGACCGTCATTCACCTGGTTCTCGTAGAGACCTGCCGGAATTTCAGCCCGCTGGCGGAACTTGCCGAGGAACTTGTCGACCTCTTCACCCTGATCGTCTTCCGGCCCGATGAAGCGGACTGTCTCGGTTTCGGTGAACTGGATGAACTGCTGGCACGGGTCGATGCAGCCGTTGACATACATTTCCACCTTGCCGTCCAGGAAGGACTGGAAGCCGGTTGCCCAGTTTGCCTTGATGGCGTCGTAGTCCTCGCCGGCGACAAGTCCGGTGGTGGCCTCGATCCAGCCCTTGGCTGCGTTGTACGCACCGCCACCTTGCGGTCCGAGGAAGACCGTTGCACCTTCGATGTCATCCAGAACGGTGATGTCGCTGTCACCACGAACGGCGAAGTGATACTGGCCGTAAGGGAACCACATCAGCACCTGCACATTCTTGGCAAGTTCCGGGGCTTCCGGCTCGTTCTTGTACATGGCCGCACCGTTGCTCATCAGGATGTGGATGGTGGGTGAGATCATGTACATGTCGAGATTGCCGCGAGCGGTTTCCATCTGGTGCAGCGTTGCCGCGCCGCCGCCTGCGACTTCGATGGAAACATCATCGAGCTTGTCCGTCACGATGTTGGCGAAGGTCGCCATGGTGATTGCCTGACCGAGGCTTGGCTCGATGGTCTGCATCTTGAGCGTGGTGTCTTGAGCCGACGCAGAGCCGGCCAGCATCAGGCCCGCAAGGGCTGTAAAGGCAAATCGTTTCATTCCGTCCTCCCGTGGAAAATTGCTCTTTTCATTGTGATGGATTGGGCGCGGCGGCTGGGCTTCGGTGCCGCATTGCGTGAAAGGCGAGGTCTGCCAGGATCAGAACCGCGGCTGCACCGGCAATGGCCACGTGCGGCACCAGAACCAGCAGGCCGAGGCAAATGCGCAAAATACGCTCCCAGTACGGCAGGCGCCCCCGGTCAAACCCGGCTAAAGCGGAAGCGATCGACCACATGGCGAGCGCGAAAGCGGCGATGATCCAGAAGAATGCTCCCCAGGAGACTGTTGCGAGATCGACCATCGCCTTGCTGTCCGGCGCGCCGGTGCCGAACCAGGCGAACAGCACCTGCAGCTTGTAGAGAACCGCCGGGTGATAGACGAAGACAAAGGGGATCAGGAAGCCGGCAATGCCGATCCGGGCCGCTTCGAAACCCGTGCGGATCGGGTCGGCCCCGGCAATCGGGGCGGCGGCAAAGGCGGCGAGCGCAACGGGCGGGGTAACCGTGGACATGACCGCAAAGAAGACCACGAACAGGTGCAGCGTCAGTTCGGGGATACCAACCGCATCAATGCCGGAAGAGAGCGCGATCACGATGATGAAATAGGTTGCGCCAGGCGGCAGACCCATGCCGAGCACGATGGCGCCGAGGGCAACGACCACCAGTACGAGCGGCAGCGGCCCGCTGGCAAGCTGTGTCAGCAACAGTGCAAGGCGACCGGCAAAACCGGACACCTGGATCAGGCCGACGATCAGTCCGATGGCCGTAACGATGACGACGATCGTAGCCGCCATGCGACCCGCGTTGACGAACGCCTGCCAGAGACGTGTGCGGGACCGGAATTCGCTGAACAGGACCAGTGCGGAGACGATGGCGGCAACAAAGCCGTAGAACCCCGCCTTGGGTACGGACGGCTGGCTGAACAGGAAATAGGTAAGTACACCCAGTGGCACGACAAACACGAGGCACTGCACCCATTCCTTGCCTGTCAGCGGCGGCCGTTGCTCTTTCGGCAGGGCCCCGATGCCAAGACGCCGGGCCTCGAAATAGACCGTCAGGAAGGTGGCGAAGTAGAACATGATCGCGGGCAGGATGGCGGCCACAACGATGTAGCGGTATTCCAGCCCGATCTGTCCGGCGACGAAGAAGGCGACAACCCCCATCACCGGCGGCATGATCTGACCGCCTGTGGAAGCGGCAGCTTCCACAGCCCCGGCAAAGGCCGGCTTGAAGCCGGATTTCTTGATGACGGGAATGGTCATCACGCCGGTGGAGACCACGTTGGAAATCGCGGCGCCGGAAAGCGTGCCGAATAGGGCGGAGGAGGCGACCGCCGCGTGAGCGGCACCGCCGACGAGCCCGCCGGTGAGCCGGTTGGCGATCTTCATCAGCAGGTCGCCCGCGCCCGAGGCCATCATCACCGCACCGAAAACGATGAAGATCAGCACGCTGCCGGAGACGACCTGCAGGGGCTGACCGAACTGGCCACCGGTCTGGGCCCAGAAGTTCAACACCATGGCGCGAAGGCTCTGCCCGAATGTGGAGTCGGATCCGGCCAGAATGCCGGTCCAGTCCGGCAGGTAACCGCGAATGAAGAAATAGACCACCCAGAACAGGCAGAAGGCGACGATGAAGCCGCCGAACATGCGCCAGGTCAGATAAAGCGTAATGGCGGTGGCGATCGGGAACATCACGAAGTCGATGGGGCTGGCGCTTGGCAGCGCACCGCCGTCAGTCGCGAAGATCTTCAGCATCCAGGACACAAAGGCGGCGAGCGCAAGCAGCGTCAGCGCCCAGTTGAGCCAGCGCCAGGCGCGGCCCCGGTGCAGTGTCAGCAGACAGATGGCAAAGGAAAAGACGATTGGCAGGCCGATGATCAGCCCGGTCGGCAGCAGGAAGGATCGTTCGAACGAGCGGTAACCAGCCCCAAGCCAGTGGTCGCGAAGCAGAGCGCGCTGATCGCGGCGCGACAGTTCATCGAAGCCTTGTGTTGTGGTCTCGATGAACCAGCGGACAAAATCCGTGATCGGGCCGGAGGCCGCATAGGTAACGATCACGAGCACGAAAAGCACGGCGAGACAGTCGGCAATCCACTTGTCGCTGCGGGCAATAGCCGGGGTGTCGCCTGTTGCCGTGCTCACCTCAACGTCCTCCCTTTTCGGGCGAAACATGATCCTGCAGGGCAGGGCCGCGATAGGCCTCGGTCAGTTCCTCCGGCACTTCCGACCCATCCTTCAGGAACGGAAGAATACCGCGCCGGGCGGACTTGCCGCGCATGGCGGCGATATCGGCATCCGACCGCGTCACACGCTGCGACATACGCCGGCCCCAGCGGGCCAGTAGGTCGTACATGCGGGCGATCTCGGCTTCATGGCCGTCGGCCTTGGCCAGATCGTGGAATTCTTCCGGGTCGTTCTCAAGGTCGAACAGCATCGGCCGGAAACCGCCTTCGGCATGGATCAGCTTGTAGCGGCCGTCGAACACCATGAAGAGACGGGCATCCTTGGTGCTGACGCCAAGGGAAGCGCACATGGGGGTGACGGAATAGTCGTATTCGCTGATGACCGCCTCTCGCCAGTCGGGCGTCTTCCCGCGCAGCCAGGGGCTCAGACTGCGGCCTTCCAGAATGTGACCGGCTTCGACCCCGCCTACAGCTTCCAGAAATGTCGGGGCAAGGTCGATCGCCTCCACCAGTGCGTCGCAGGTGGTGCCTCTTGTGGCATCAGCTTCGGACCGCGGATCGTAGACGATCATCGGGATCTTGACCGAAGGCTCGTGGAACAGGTCCTTTTCGCCGAGCCAGTGGTCCCCGAGATAATCGCCGTGGTCGGAGGTGAGCACGATCATCGTGTCCTCCATCCGGCCGGTCTCTTCCAGGTAGTCCAGGAGCCTGCCGAGCTGGTCGTCGCATTGCTTGATCAGGCCCATGTAGGCGGGGATGACCTTCCGGCGCACATCTTCCTGCTGAAAGGCGGCCGCAATCTTGTTGGCCATGAAAGCCGCGTAGACAGGGTGGGCGTTGTCGCGCTCGATATCGGCGCGGATCGCAGCGGGAACGTGGTTCTGCCCGTACATGTCGTGGTAGGGCGCCGGTACGATGTATGGCCAATGGGGCTTGATGTAGCTGACATGCGCGCACCAGGGTGCAGTTGCCTGTTCGATGAATTCGATCGTGCGGGTCGTCAGCCAGGGTGTTTCGCTGTCTTCCTCGCGGATATTGGCGGGCTTGTCCGCATTGTCGAACATCCAGCCGGACGCCTTCTCGCCGTTTTCGACGCCGGCGTTGGCGAAATCCGCCCAGGGGTTCTCTCCCGCATAGCCGCGGGACTTGAGGTATTCGTTGTAAGGCGAACGTTTTTCGTCATAAAAGCCGTCCGGCCCTTCGCCCCAGAGACCGTCGTCCCGCACCCAGACATCAAATCCGCACTCGGCCTGCCGGGCACCGATGATGCTGTCCGGGGACAGCCCCAGCCGGGTCATCCCTTCCGTATCCACCTTCATGTGCGTCTTGCCGATAAGCCAGCAGTCCATGCCGGCCTTGCGCAGGTGATCGCCGAGCGTGTGTTCGCCGACCCGGAGCGGGTAGCCATTCCACTGTGCCCCGTGGGAGGACGCATAGCGCCCGGTGTAGAAGCTCATCCGGCTGGCGCCACATATGGGGGATTGCACATAGGCGTTGGTAAAGCGCACGCCCCTGGCGGCAACCCGGTCAAAATTCGGTGTTTGCAGATAAGGGTGTCCCGCGCAGCTCAGATAGTCGAAGCGCAGCTGGTCGTACATGACGAACAGGATATTCACTCAGATGTCCTCCCAAGGTGCCGCTTCTGCGGCCTTCTTGGGGGGAAGACTAGCACTCCGGAGGTATATCCCTCAATTAACTCGAACTCATGGATATAACTTCAGGTTATATCCATTCGTGTCTGGGGAGCGCAATTGCGGCCTTCTTCGCGAACGATGTCTGCAAAGGCGAGGGCCGCAGGCGTCAGCAGCCTTTCCTTGGTCCAGGTAAGGGCAATATCCACCGTCAGCATGCTCAGGTCGACAGGCAGCGCCGTCACGGACCACCGTTCCCTGACCTCGTCCACAATGAGCGATGGAAACGAACAGACGATGTCGGACTGTTCCAGAACGGACAGGATACTGAGGATCGAATCGGAGCGGATGACAGGGGCGGGCCCTTGCAGGCCGTGCAGGCGGAAGAAGTCCTGAAAAAGAGGGCGGCGGCTGCTCGGGCCGATAACGGCCCAACGTGCGTTCAACAGGTCCTGCGGTTTTGAAAGGTCCTTCAGGTAGGACTGCTGGCCCGCAAGGAAGGTCACCGATGTCGTCAGCAGCGGTTCGACATGAAGCCCTGCCTTGGGCTGTCCGTCAGGAGCCGGGCCGATGACGAAATCCGCTTCGCCCGACCTCAGCGCGTGAAAGGCCTTCGGGGCGTGGCCTCCGGTGATGTTCAGCTCGATGCCCGGAAACCGGTTCTGAAACCGGCGCAGCACAGGCGGAATGATCTTGAGCGCGGCCAGCGGTGAGACCACGACCGAAATCATGCCGACATATTGCCCGCGTGACTGGGCGACATCTTCCGAAAGCTTTTTCAGGTCGCTCTGGATACGGCGGCAACGATCGATGACCGTCTGGCCTTCCAGCGTGGGCACGATGCCGCTCGGCACCCGGTGAAACAGAACAACGCCGAGATCGCCCTCGATCTTCTTCAACGCCTTGGTGATTGCAGGCTGAGATTTTCCAAGGACCTTCGCGGCGGCCGCCAGGCTTCCAAGGGTCGCGACAGCGTCGATCAGTTCCACATACTGGGCTTTCACGCCATGGGCCTTCCGGTTGATTTCTGGCAGTGCCAGACTGTGCCAAAGTTCGGTTGATCAGGCTACAGAGCGCTGCATTTCGGCTTGGGACAAGGGGCGAAAACCGCCGTTATCGGGCTTGCAGCTGTCGCTGGTACTTGCTCTCATGGTTTTCGCAACAGGTGTGATCAATTCCATTTGGTTATCGGTCGATCCTGTCTTCCCATTATTCTTGGCAACGGACTTTCACTAGGTTCCCTTAGGTGGGAGTTGACGTCCGTCGCCGGTCGTCGGTCCCGTCAAGTGGAGGAGACATCAATGAACAAGATACACAAGGGCCTTTGTGCAGGCCTGCTCGCGTCCGTCTTTGCTTTCGGTGCGCTGCCCGCGCAGGCCGAGACCTACATCGTTGCCGTTGGCGCGGCTTCCAACAGCTTGCAGGGCCGCAGCGCGCAGAAGTTTGCCGAGGAGCTGCAGGCGCGTCTCGGCGATGCCGACAAGGTCGAATTCTATGCCGACGCGCAGCTGGGCGACGAGAAGGAGCTGATGCAGAAGCTGCGTCTCGGCACCGTGCAGTTCACCCTGATTTCGTCCATCATGACCAACGTGGCGCCGGAATTCGCCCTGTTCGACATGCCGTTCCTCGTCAAGGATCGCGAGCACCTGAAGGCCATCGACGCCAATCTGGTCAAGACGGAACTGGCTCCCAAGGCTGAAGCCGCCGGTCTTCACGTGATTTCGACCTGGGAAAACGGGTTCCGCCAGATCACGAACAACTCCCGCCCGATCAACACACCGGCCGACCTGGACGGGCTGAAGATCCGAACACCGTCTTCCGAGTGGCGTGTCGCGATGTTCAAGGAATGGGGCTCCAACCCGACGCCGATGGCATTTTCGGAAGTGTTCGTGGCCCTGCAGACCGGCACGATGGACGGGCAGGAAAATCCGCTCACCAACATTGTCGGCGCCAATTTCCAGGAAGTTCAGAAGTATCTCAGCCTGACAGGCCACGTCTATTCGCCGACCTACCTGACGACGGGTGCCGGAACCTGGGGCAAGCTGCCGGAAAACGTCAAGACGGCCGTATCCGAAGTTGCAGCTTCGGTGCAGGACTGGTCGCTCAATGAAGGCGAGACTGCGGACAAGGAGCTGGTCGACAAGGTGCGTGCCGCCGGGGTCGAGGTGAACGAGGCCGACAAGTCCGCTTTCATCGCAGCGTCTGCGCCGATCTACGAAGCCTTTGCAGCGAAGGTTGAGGGTGGCGACAAGCTGGTGGGGCTGGCGCAGAGCCTTGCCGACTGATCAAACAAGACACTGACAAAACAGCCGGCCGGGTCAACCGGCCGGCAATTTCTCTGGGAGGAGCCATGATTGCTTTGTTCGAGCGCCTTTTGTTGCGCGCAATCGAGGCTGTCTGCATCGCACTTCTGCTCGCCTTGACGGGAGCGGTCATCTACTCGACGACAATGCGCTACCTGGGGGCTTCGCCGTCCTGGTACGACGAACTGGCCAGCGTGATGCTGGCGTGGTTGACCTACTTCGGCGCGACCTACGCTGTCTTCATGCGGCATCACATGTCCTTTTCCGGCCTGGTGACTGCCATGCCGAGAGGGCTGGCGGTGGCCTTGACAGCCTTTTCGGAACTGCTCGTCATCGCCTTCTTCGCAATTGTTGCCTGGTACGGCTATGCGGTTCTGGCGGTTGCCAAGTGGGATTCACTCCTCAGCCTTCCGTGGATGACGCTCGACATCGTGCAATCGGTTATCCCCATCACCTCAGGTCTCATGATCATCGGAACGTTGCTGACGCTGCCACGCACTCTGCGCGATGCTGCCGCCGGGGTTGATCGGGAACACGCGGAAATCGAACACGCAATTGCCGAGGCTGAAGAAGAGGCCCAGGCCATGCACGCACGGGAGGGCACGCGATGATCCTTCTTCTGACAACAATCGTCCTTATCGGACTGATCCTGATCAACGTGCCGATTGCCGTGGCAATCGGGATTGTCGCTCTCGGTGGGTTCGTCCTGACTTCGGGTACGGACCGGCTCTACGACATGGCCATCGCGCTCTATTCGGGTTCGACCTCCTTTCCGCTGATCGCTATCCCGCTGTTCATCCTTGCCGGCAACCTGATGAACACGTCAGGCATTTCCGTCAGGCTGATCAACTTTGTCACTGCTCTCATCGGCTTTGTCCGGGGCGGGCTGGGCATGGTCAACATCGGTGTCTCGATGGTCTTTGCCGAAATTTCCGGGTCAGCCGTGGCCGATGTGGCCGCCACCGGTACAGTGCTGATCCCGGAAATGAAGAAACGCGGCTATTCCCGGACGCTTGCGGCGGCAATCACTTCGTCTTCGGCGTCCCTTGCCATCATCATTCCGCCGTCCATTCCCATGATCCTTTATGGTGCAATTGCCGAAACTTCGGTGCTGAAGCTGTTCGTAGCCGGTATCGTTCCGGGCGTTCTCGGCGGCGGACTGCTGATGATCGTCACCTACATTCTGGCGGTTCGCTACAACCTGCCGCGCGCCGAAGGCTTCGACCTTCGCCACGTTGCCAGGACCTTCCGGGAAGCGTTCTGGGCGCTCACCATGCCGGTGATCATCCTGGGCGGCATATTCTCCGGTATCGTGACGGCAACGGAAGGCGCCGGGCTGGCGGTACTGGCGGCGTTGGTGATCGGCCTGTTCATCTACCGGGATCTCGATGTCCGGCGCCTGCGCAAGACCATGCTGGAAGGTATCAGCCAGACGGGTGTGGTCATGCTGCTGGTGGCAACATCCGCCGCGCTGGGGCTGTTCCTGACGCAGGCCCAGGTGCCGCAGCAATTGGCCGCGCAGATCACCGAACTGACCACCAATCCCTTCATCGTGCTGGCCTTGCTCAACCTGCTCTTGCTGGTGCTCGGCATGTTCCTGCACGGGGCGGCAGCAATCATCCTGGTCGTGCCGGTGGTCATGCCGCTGGTGAATGCGGTTGGCATCGACCCGATCCATTTCGGCATCATGGTGACACTCAACCTTGCAATCGGTCAGCAGACACCGCCGGTCGCCTCGGTGCTGATCACGTCCTGCTCGATTGCCAAGGCGGGCATCTGGGAAACGTCCCGTGCCAACCTGCCGTTCATCGGCGTGCTCGCCCTGATCCTGCTTCTGGTGACCTACGTTCCCCAGGTTTCCCTTGCTTTGACGGAGTTTATTCAATGACGACGCCCAAACCGCGTTTGGTTCTGACCCTTGGCGATCCGGCGGGTATCGGCTCTGAACTGGTCGCCCGGCTTCTCGGCGAAGAGGAAGCCCGCCAGGCGGCGGATATCCTGATCCTTGGAGACGAGGCAGAGCTGAAAACCGGCATGGAGATCGCCGGTGTCCGTTTCGACTATCAGGTCGTCTCAGCAGCTGCGTTTCCCGAGCAAGGGTCCGGGGTTCCGGCATTCCTGCAAGTTGGCAAGGCTCCGGAAGGTGGCTGGAAACGTGCCGAGGTGAGCGCGGAAGGTGGCGCACATTGCCTGGAAACGCTTGGCATGGGGGTCGACATGGTTCGGGCAGGCAAGGCGGATGCGCTGGTCTTTGCCCCGCTCAACAAGGCATCACTTCATTCGGCCGGCATGAGCCAGTCGGACGAGCTGCACTGGTTTGCCGACCGGTTGGGCCACAATGGCAGTGTCTCGGAACTCAACGTGATGGACGGTCTCTGGACCAGCCGGGTAACGAGCCACATCGCCCTGCGCGATGTGGCTGACCTCATCACCGAAGACAAGATTATCGAGGCTGCACGCCTGATCCATTCGGCCTTGAAGGATGCCGGGTTCGAGAGCCCGCGGATCGGTGTCTGCGGCCTCAATCCGCACAATGGCGACAACGGCAATTTCGGGACGGAAGAAATCGAGATCATCACGCCCGCAGTCGAACGTGCGAAGACGCTTGGTCTGCCTGTGGAAGGGCCTTATCCCTCCGACACCATTTTCCTGAAAGCGGTCGCCAAGGAACTCGATGCCATCGTGACGCTCTATCACGATCAGGGGCAGATCGCGATCAAGCTGCTGGGCTTCTGGCAGGGGGTGACGGTGCAGGGTGGTCTGCCGATCCCGATCACCACACCGGCACACGGAACCGCATTCGACATTCGCGGCAAGGGAACGGCCAATGTCGGCCCGATGCGCAACGCCTGGAACATTGCCTGCGCCATAGGAACGCGGCGCCGGACTTCCCGAATTTCCAATTGAGTGGATCAACCATATGAAAATCAAATCCGTACGCACGCGCGTCTGGACCTGGAAAGGTCCGACGGTCCCGCCGCAGGGCAACTTCTGCACCAACGCTTCCGATGCCCTGTGGATGAAGGGCGATGCAATGTCCTCTTTCCGCTTTCACCAGTGGCTGACATGCGAAGTCGAGACGGAAGACGGCACCATCGGCATCGGCAACGCCGCCTTGGCTCCCTCGGTCGTCAAGAAGGCCATCGACGACTGGTATGCACCACTGGTGATCGGCGAAGACCCGTTCGACTATGCCTACATCTGGGAAAAGATGTACCGGCGCAGCCACGCCTGGGGGCGCAAGGGGATCGGCATGACGGCTATCTCGGCCATCGATATCGCGATCTGGGACCTGATGGGCAAGCTGGTCGGCAAGCCGGTTTTCAAGCTTCTGGGCGGCCGCACCAAGGAAAAGATCCCGGTTTATTATTCCAAGCTCTACGCCGGGTCGATCGAGGCGATGCAGAAGGAAGCCGAGGAGGCAATGAAGGGCGGCTACAAGGCCTTCAAGTCCCGCTTTGGCTTCGGCCCCAAGGACGGCATGCCGGGCATGCGGGAAAACCTGAAGCGGGTCGAGGCGGTTCGCGAGGTCATCGGCTACGACAATGACCTCATGCTGGAATGCTACATGGGCTGGAACCTCGACTATGCCAAGCGCATGTTGCCGAAACTTGCTCCTTACGAGCCACGCTGGCTAGAGGAGCCCGTGATCGCGGATGACGTTGCCGGGTATGCCGAACTCAATGCTATGAACATCGTGCCGATTTCCGGCGGCGAGCACGAGTTTTCGGTGATCGGCTGTGCCGAGCTCATCAACCGCAAGGCCGTCAGCATCCTGCAGTATGATACCAACCGGGTTGGCGGCATCACGGCGGCGCAGAAGATCAACGCCATTGCCGAAGCTGCCCAGATCCCGGTCATTCCCCATGCGGGCCAGATGCACAACTACCATCTGACCATGGCCAACACGAATTGCCCGATCAGCGAGTATTTTCCGGTGTTCGATGTCGAGGTCGGCAACGAGCTCTTCTATTACATCTTCGAAGGCGACCCGGAAGCCGTGGACGGCTATCTGCAGCTTGACGACGATCTGCCCGGCCTCGGCATCACGATCTCGGACAAGCATCTCCAGCATTTCGACATTGCCGAGTGACCTTTCGGGTTTCCTGCTCCGGCCAGCGAACCGGGGCAGGAAGCTCAACCATTATCCTGAAAGACAAAAGCACGTAGCCCCATGACCCCTTATTCCGGTATCTGGCCTGTCGCCCCGACACCCTTTCACGAAGACGGTTCGCTTGATGAACCGGGCATGCGCCGCGTGCTGGATTGCCTTATCGACCAGGGCGCGGACGGCATCTGCATCCTGGCGAATTTCTCCGAGCAGTTCCTGTTGTCGGATGCAGAGCGCGAGTTGCTGACTCGGCTTTGCATCGAGCATATCGACGGCCGCGTTCCTGTCATCGTCACGATCAGCCATTTCGCGACACGGATCGCGGTAGAGCGGGCGCAGCTTGCCAAGTCGCTTGGCGCAGCCATTGTCATGATGATGCCGCCCTATCACGGTGCTCTTTTGAAAGGGAACGCCCAGCAGACGTTCGATCAATTCGCTGCCGTTGGCGAGGTCGGCATTCCGATCATGATCCAGGATGCGCCCCTGTCCGGCGTCGACTTGCCGGTGCCGCTTCTGGTGAAGATGGCCCGCGAGATCGAGATGGTGAAGCTCTTCAAGATCGAATGCCCGCAGGCTGCCAACAAGCTGCGGTCTCTCATTGCTGAAGGCGGCCCTGCCATCGAAGGCCCATTTGATGGTGAAGAAGGCATCACGTTGCTGGCGGATCTGGACGCAGGCGCGCGCGGATCGATGACCTCGGGGATGATCGTCGACCAGATCAAGCCCGTCATCGAGCTCTATCACGCGGGCCAAACCGACGAGGCAGCAGATGCCTATGCGCGGGTTCTGCCCGTCATCAATCACGAGAACCGCTTGTGCGGCTGGCGCTCCTGCAAGGCGGCGATGGTCGAAGGCGGTGTCATCAAATCCGATTTCTGCCGGCATCCGATCGACCCGCTGCCGCAGCCGGTGCGCGAGAGGCTACTGACGCTTCTGCGCCGGCTCGATCCCCTGGTTTTGCGCTGGGGGCAGTGAGGAGAACTCCGGGGCGGTCAGCCGCCGTTTGATCCACCTAAAGACATGAGGCCGGGTATTTGACTGTCTGGAAAGGAAAAAATCCGGTATCGATTGAGACCGCCAAGCGGGTACGCCAACGACTGAGCGGATCGATCGATATGCATGGAACCTTCGACATGGCGATCCTGTCTCGCCTGCGGTTCAAACAGCTTGCCCTTGTGGCGAGCCTGGAAGTCACGACCAATCTGCATGAATCCGCGCGCGAGCTGAACCTTTCCCAGCCCGGGGCGACAAAACTTTTGAAGGAAGTGGAGGACACGCTCGGGGTCACGCTGTTCGAGCGTCTTTCCAGGGGCATGAAACCAACGGCCTATGGCGTGGTGGTCGCCCGGCATGCCCGCCAGATCATTTCCGAGACAGGGCGGCTGAAGGCGCAATTGTCGGCGATGCAGCGCGGCGAATATGGCAAGGTGCGGCTTGGTGCGATCATGGAAGCCTTGCCGGGGCAGGTATCCGAGCTTCTGATGAACCTGATGGAAACCAATGTCGGCCCACAGATCAGCCTGATGGTGTCGACTTCCGACAATCTCATTTCCGCGCTCAACGAAGGTGCGCTGGATATCGTGCTGGGGCGGCCGGTGGAACATCTCGACATGACCGGTATTCGGTTTGAACCGCTCTGGCAGGAGAGGCTCGCTGTCGTGGCGGCGCCGTCGCATCCTCTGGTGCCAAGCAAGCAGCTCAGTCTAGTGGACCTTGGTGATTTCAGCTGGATCCTTCAGCCAAGGCCCAGCCCGATGCGCATGTCGATCGAGCTTGCTTTTGCTCATGCGGATCTGCCCGCACCGCATTACGGCCTTGAAACGTCGTCGATGCTGATGACGACGCTGGCGGTCGGAAAAAGCGACATGCTGGCCGTTCTGCCGCAATCGGTTGCCGACTACTATCAGGAAAACGGCCTGATCCGCATTCTGCCGGTCAGGCTGGAAGAGCACATGAGCCGATACGGGCTTTTGATCCCGAACAAGGATGAATTCGACCCGGAAGTCGAGGCCCTGGTCTCGCTCATTCGCGCCTCTGTCTGACCGGGAAGGGGAAACCCTCCCGGCCGGTATTTCCTGGTCAATACTCCTGGGTCAGACGATCCCGCCGCCGGCCCCGGAAACTTCCGGGCGGATCTCCGCGACCTTCTGCCGGTATCCTGCACTCCGGTAGGCCGCAACAGGGTCGACAGCGCCGCCGTTTTCCAGTCTTGCCATGGCCAGGATCGGCTCGACATCGGTGCGGAAAGCAGTTTTCAACGTAGTTGTCGCCATCAGGGCGTCATTCGTGTCCTGAAATCCGTCCAGGGCAGACCTGTCGACCAGCAGTGCCTGGGCATAGGCACGCTGCACCTCCATGGCGGAGACCATCAGGCTTTCGATGGGGTCGGTCACATTGTGAGACTGGTCGAGCATATGCGCCGGGTCGAAGCCGGGCGCCTTCCGCGTTTCGGCGTCCACCAGTTCGTTGAACACCAGGAACAACCGATACGGGTCGATGGAGCCCGTATCCAGATCGTCATCGCCATACTTGCTGTCGTTGAAGTGGAAACCGCCGAGCTTGCCGAACTGGATCAGCCGGGCAACGATCATCTCGATATTGGCGTTGGGGGCATGGTGGCCGAGATCGACAAGGCAGTAGGCCTTCTCTCCCAATTCCTGCGCGATCATGTAGTTGGTGCCCCAGTCCTGCACCACGGTGGAATAGAAAGCCGGCTCATACATCTTGTGCTCGGTGAACAGCCGCCAGTCGTCCGGCAGTTCCGCATAAATGGCTTTTGCCGCGTCCAGATACCGCTCGAACTGACGTGTGAAGTTGGCCTGGCCGGGAAAGTTCGATCCGTCGCCGATCCAGATGGTCAGGGCCCTGGAGCCGATGGCCTTGCCGATCTCGATGCATTCCAGATTGTGTTCGACAGCCTGCCTGCGCGTGCCGGCATCCGTATGGCTGAGCGAGCCGAACTTGTAGGAAAGAGGCTGACCGTCCTGATCCTGAAAGGTGTTGGAGTTCATGGCGTCAAAGCCAAGCCCGAGCGAACTTGCCTTGGTCTTCAGCTCCGCCGGGTCGGCCTTGTCCCAGGGAATGTGCAGCGAAACGTTTGGTGTTGCGCGGGTAAGCTGCTGGATGACGCTGCAATCTTCCAGCTTGTCGAAGATATGGCGTGGTTCGCCCTTACCGGGAAACCGCGCAAAGCGCGTGCCGCCGGTGCCGACACCCCAGGACGGCACCGCGACGCCATAGGCGGCGACCTTCGCCTTGATGGCATCGATGGAGACGCCGCGCCGGTCGAGCCTTTCACCCAGAGTTTCATAGTCACGCTTCAGGTCGGCTGTGCGGGTCTCGTTTTCCCCGGCGACCAGCGATGTGTCGATCATCATGAGAAGATCCTTTCCTGCCCGAAGAACCTCATCCTGAGGAGGGCCGCGAGGCCCGTCTCGAAGGATGGGCCGCTTGTCTGGAGTGTGCCGCCCATCCTTCGAGACAGCGCTTCGCGCTTCCTCAGGATGAGGTCTGCTTTGTGGATGTGACGTTTACCGCGTGAAAGCCTGAACGTTGCCGGCGTCGACGTTGATGATGTTCCCGGTCGACTTGGCGGAAAACTCGGAGGCGAAAAAGTAGGTTGCCTCGGCGATGTCTTCCGGCAGCACGGACAGTTTCAGCAGCGAGCGCTGGCGGTAGTGTTCCTCCAGCTCCGACGTGTCCTTGCCGTAGGCTTCGGCGCGTTCCTTCAGCCAGTCACCGGACCAGATCTTGGACCCGCGCAGGACAGCGTCCGGATTGACCACATTGACGCGGATCCCCTCCGGAGCACCTTCCAGGGCGAGACAGCGGGCAAGGTGCAGTTCGGAAGCCTTGGCTGTGCAATAGGCGCTGGCACCGGGAGACGCGGCGAGGCCGTTCTTCGATCCGATGAACACGATGGAGCCGCCGACCCCTTGCGTCTTCATGACCTTGAAGGCCTCACGGGACACCAGGAAATAACCGGTCGACAGGATCGACATGTTCCGGTTCCACAGGTCGAGCGTGGTGTCCTCGATCGGGGCGGAAGACGCGATGCCGGCGTTGGAAACGAGAATGTCGACACCGCCGAATTCCAGCGCCGCTCGGGCAAAGCTGTCTGCCACTGCGTCTTCGCTGGTGACATCCATCGTAACCGTGCGCACGACGTCCCTGGAATAACGTGAGGTGAGATTGTCGGCGGCGGCCCCGAGTGCGTCCGCGTCGATGTCGGCCAGCACCACGCAGGCGCCTTCGCGCAGAAAGCGTTCAGCGGTGGCCGAGCCAATGCCGCCGGCACCGCCGGTGACCAGCGCGATCTTGCCTGCAAGGCTCTTGGGTTTGGGCATGCGCTGCAGCTTGGCTTCCTCCAGAAGCCAGTATTCGATGTCGAAGGCTTCCTGTTCCGGCAGGCCGCGGTAGGTGGAAACGCTGGAAGCGCCGCGCATGACGTTGATGGCGTTGGTATAGAACTCGCCTGAAATGCGTGCCGTCGCCTTGTCCTTGGCGAAGGTGATCATGCCAACGCCCGGTACCAGGTAGACAACGGCGTTCGGGTCGCGAAGGGCGGGGCTGTCGTCGTGCTTGCAACGGTTATAATAGGCCGCATAGTCGTCACGGTAAGCTTCTGCAGCCTGACCGAGCCCGGCAAGCGTTGCCTCGATGTCCGGGGTCGCGGGATCGAAATCAACCACGAGCGGGCGGATCTTGGTGCGCAGGAAATGATCCGGGCAGCTTGTGCCGAGGGCGGCAAGGGCTTCCATGTCGCTGGCGCAGACGAATTCCAGCACAGCGTCGCTGTCGTCAAAATGACCGACCATATGCTGCTTGCCGGAGACCATCCCCCGGATTGCAGGCATCAGGCGGGCGGCAACGGCGCGCCGGTCCGATGGGGCCAGGGCGCGGTGTTTCGAGCCGCCGAAAGCATCTTTTCCTGCCGTCTTTTCCTCAAACCAGGCAATCGCCTTGTTGATGATCTCCAGGGTGGTTTCGTAGCAGGTCCTGGCGTCGTCAGCCCATGTAAAGAGGCCATGGCTTTCCAGAACGACCCCGCGAGCCTCCGGATTTTCCAGGCAGAATTTTTCCAGCCACAGGCCCAGTTCGTACCCTGGTCGTTTCCAGGGCAACCAGCCGATGTCGGCGCCGAAAATTTCCTGCGTGATTGCCTTGCTGTCGCTTGCCGCTGCAATGGCGATGATTGCGTCCGGATGCATATGGTCGACATGGCTTTTCGGCACATAGGCATGAAGCGGGGTGTCGATGGAGGCGGCGCGCGGGTTCAGGTTGAAGGTGCAATGGGGTAGGCAGGCGACCATCTCGTCTTCGAACTCGACACCGCGATAGAGCCCTTTAAGTGCCCGCAGCTTGTCCATGTAGAGCGTCGCAAAACCATCCATCTTGATGGTGCCGACATCGCCGCCGGAGCCCTTGACCCACAGTACCTCTACCTGATCGCCGGTGAGGGGATCCTTTTCCATCGCCTTGGCGGAGGTGTTGCCGCCACCGTAGTTGGTGATGCGCTTGTCGGAGCCCAGGAGGTTGGAGCGATAGAGCAGCAGCTCCGCTTCGCTCATGCCGGAAGCCTTCTGGTCATCCCACAGGTTTGCAAGCCGGGAACCGGCAGCGGAATTCAACATCTTTTCCTCCCAGGTAAGCCTGACGGCTTGCGTCTCGTTGTTTAGAAACTCGCTTGAACGGATCAGGTTGTCAATCAAAAACGATCAATATCAATCATATTGCGCTGCAAAATGATCATTTTTGATTTTTTATGATTGACATTGACCGGTTTTGGTGGAAACGTTTGATCAATGGGAGGACCAGATGCACGAGAAAGAACGCCACAGGATCATATTGTCCGCAGTCCAGGATCGTCCGGTCGTGACGGTGCAGGAGCTGGTGGCGTTGACGGATTCCTCTGAAGCAACCATCCGTCGTGATATTGCCCAGCTGCATGTGCAGAAGAAGCTGCGCCGTGTGCGGGGTGGGGCGGAGAGCATTCATCCGCCGCAGTTCGTCGGTCTGGCGGGGCGTCCGTTCAGTGTCAACGAAACGATCAACATCGCTCAGAAACGCGCAATCGCACAAAAGGCGGTGGAGCTGTGCGAGGATGGCGATGCCATCATCATCAACGGCGGAACAACCACCTTTCAGATGGTGCATCCGCTGGCAACCAAGCGCTGCCAGGTGTTCACCAACTCGTTTCCGATTGCCGAGCATCTCCTCAAGAATTCCAAGAACACCATCATGCTCTCGGGCGGGGTGATCTATCGCGAACAGAACATTATCCTGAGCCCCTTCGACAATGACGTGACCCGGAACTTCTACGCGACGCGCATGTTCATGGGCGCTCAGGGGCTTGGGCCGCTTGGGCTCATGGAGGCCGATCCGTTGCTCATTCAGGCCGAGCAGAAGCTGATCGGCCAGGCGGATGAACTGGTGGTTCTGGCGGATTCGTCGAAATTCAGCGCACGTTCCAGCCTGATCCTGTGCCCGCTCGAGCGGATATCCACCGTCATCACCGATGACAGGATCCCCGACAGCGCGGCCAACATGCTGGAACAGGCCGACATCCATCTGATCGTGGCGGAAACAAGCGCCGCACAGACCAAGGCAACCTCGAACGGGTAGCCGGCACACTGTCCGGACCTTGGGAGGGGCCGGCAGCACTTTAGGGAGGAAGACCATGAAATTGCTCAAGTCACTTCTGGCGGCAACAGCAGTCGCCGCCGTCTGCATCGCCGCACCGGCCAGTGCCGCGGAAAAACGCATCGCCCTTGTCGTCAAGGCGCTCGGCATCGGCTTCTTTGAAGCTGCCGCCAAGGGCGCTGAAGAAGCTGCCAAGGAACTCGGCGATGTCGAGATCATCTACACCGGCCCGACCGACACGACCGCAGAAGGTCAGATCGAGGTCATCAACGCGCTGATCGCCCAGAAGGTGGATGCCATTGCGATCTCCGCCAACGATCAGGACGCCCTGGTTCCGGCACTGAAGAAAGCCATGGACCGCGGCATTACCGTGATTTCCTGGGACAGCGGCGTTGCGCCGGAAGGTCGCCAGCTTCACCTCAATCCGTCGTCCAATCCGCTGATCGGCAACATGATCATCAAGCTGGCCGCCGATCATCTGCCCGATGGCGGTGATGTCGCCGTCCTGTCCGCGTCCGCAACCGCCACGAACCAGAACATCTGGATCGAGGAAATGAACAAGGTGAAGGACAATTATCCGGGCATCAACGTGGTCGCCACCGTTTATGGTGATGACCTTGCCGACAAGTCCTACCGTGAAGCCCAGGGCCTGATGCAGACCTATCCGGACCTGAAGGCGATCATCGCGCCGACCTCCGTGGGCATCGTTGCCGCAGCTCAGGCGGTCTCCGACGCCGAAAAAGCCGGTCAGGTCAACGTGACCGGGCTCGGCCTGCCGTCAGAAATGGCTGGCCACATCGAATCCGGTGCATCCAAGTCGTTCGCCATCTGGAACCCGATCGATCTCGGCTATTCGGCAACCATGCTGGCCTACAACCTGTCCACCGGCGCCGCGGAAGCAAAGCCGGGCGCGGAAATTCCGATGGGCCGTATGGGCACGCTGACGCTCAACGACAGCAACGAAGGCGCGATGGCGGACCCGTTCGTCTATGACAGCTCCAACATCGACGACTTCAAGGACATTTTCTAAGCTGGTCGCCAGGGCCGGACGATAGAAACATGTCAGACCCGGTGCCAAGCGCACCGGGTCTTTGAAACCAGCAACGAAACTCCAGGCTCCGGGAAATGGTCATGCTTGCGAACACGCAGGGCATAGCGGACACGCATCCGCAAACGGAAGACGGCGCGGGGCCGGTACTGACGCTCAGCGGTATCTCCAAGTCGTTCCCGGGCGTAAAGGCGCTTTCCGAGGTATCGCTGGAGCTGTTCCCGGGTGAAGTTACTGCACTGGTGGGGGAAAACGGCGCGGGTAAATCCACCATCGTGAAGATCCTGACCGGCATTTATCAGCCGGATGAGGGCGCAATCGCGATCAATGGCACACCGGTTTCCTTTCCCACCGCCCAGGACGCGGGCCGGGCAGGGGTGACGGCGATCCATCAGGAAACTGTCCTTTTCGATGATCTGTCGGTGGCGGAAAACATTTTCATCGGCCATGCGCCGAAAACCCGTTTCGGCTTGATCGACCGCAAGGAAATGCTGCGCAAGGCACAAGCGCTGCTCGACCGGATCGGCGCCAGGATCGATCCGAATGTCACGCTGAAAGATCTCGGTATTGCCAACAAGCACCTGGTGGCGATTGCCCGGGCGCTCTCCATCGACGCCAAGATCGTCATCATGGATGAGCCGACCGCCTCGCTCTCCCACAAGGAAATCGAGGAAACCTACGAGCTGGTGGAACGCCTTAAGGCGGAAGGCAAGGCGATCCTCTTCATCAGCCACAAGTTCGACGAGATCTTCCGCATCGCGGACCGCTACACGGTTTTCCGGGACGGCCAGATGGTCGGCAAGGGCAAGATCGAGGCTGTTTCCGAACAGGAGCTGGTCAAGCTCATGGTCGGCCGGTCGGTCGACCAGGTATTCCCGAAACGGGCACCGCAACTGGGTGAGGAAGTGCTGAAGGTTGTCGGCTATTGCCACCCGACGGAATTCGAGGACATCGGCTTCACGCTTCGTGCGGGAGAGATCCTTGGGTTTTACGGCCTTGTGGGGGCCGGGCGCAGCGAATTCATGCAGGCGCTGTTCGGCGTGACCAGGCCTTCCAAGGGGGCAATCCGGATAGACGACAGGATCGCCGTCATTCGCGATCCGAACGAAGCCATCCGGCAGGGCATTGTCTATGTCCCGGAGGACCGGGGCAAACAGGGGGCCATCAAGGGCCTGCCCATTTTCCAGAATGTCTCGCTGCCGTCGCTCAAAGAAACCTCGCGCAAGGGGTTCCTGCGGCTTGCGGAGGAATTCAAGCTGGCCCGTGACTACACGCGGCGGCTGGACTTGCGCGCAGCAGCTCTTGACCAGGATATTGGCGAACTGTCTGGCGGCAACCAGCAGAAGGTTGTCATCGCCAAATGGCTTGCGACCAAACCTCGGGTGATCATCCTGGACGAACCCACCAAGGGCATCGACATCGGGTCCAAGGCCGCGGTGCATGAATTCATGGCGGAACTGGCTGCCGAAGGTCTGGCGGTCATCATGGTGTCGTCCGAAATTCCGGAAATTCTCGGCATGTCCGACCGGGTGATTGTGATGCGGGAGGGGCGTATCGCCGCCGAATTTGAAGGCGCTGACCTGTCGCCCGAACATCTGGTGCGGGCGGCTGCCGGCATCACGGAGGTGCGCACATGATCCGCTCGCTGATGAAATCGCGCGAGACCATTCTCGCCGGAGCCATCCTGGTTCTGGTGCTGGCCATCGCCACTCGCTTTCCCGGCTTCGTCGCGCCGTCGAACCTGGCGAATGTCTTCAACGACACGGCTCCGCTGATCATTCTGGCACTCGGCCAGATGGTGGTGATCCTCACCCGGTGTATCGATCTGTCCGTTGCCGCGAACCTTGCGCTCACCGGCATGGTGGTCGCCATGCTCAACATGGCCATGCCCGGTCTGCCGGTGCCGGTTATCCTGGCCCTGGCGATCTGTCTTGGGGCCTTGATGGGGCTTGCAAACGGACTGCTTGTCTGGAAGCTGGATATTCCGCCCATTGTCGTCACCCTTGGCACCATGACCATCTACCGGGGCATCATCTTCGTCATTTCCGGCGGGGAGTGGATCAACGCCCATGAAATGAGTGACGCCTTCAAGGCCTTCCCGCGTGAGGTCGTGCTTGGCCTGCCGGTTCTGTCGTGGATCGCGATCGCCGTCGTGATCGGGTTTATCGTTCTGGTCGGGCGGACACCACTTGGCAGGGCTTTCTTTGCCGTGGGCGGCAATCCGCACGCGGCGGTCTATACGGGCATCAATGTCGGCCTTACCCAATGCGCGGCCTATGTCATTTCCGGCGCACTTGCCGGTCTCACCGGCTATCTCTGGGTTGCCCGCTATGCCGTTGCCTATGTCGATATCGCCGGCGGCTTCGAGCTTGAGGTGGTCGCGGCCTGCGTCATCGGCGGGATCTCGATTGCCGGCGGCATCGGGTCTGTCGGCGGGGCTCTGCTCGGTGCGCTGTTCCTCGGTATCGTCAAGAACGCCCTTCCGGTGATCAATATCTCGCCCTTCTGGCAACTTGCGATTTCCGGCAGCGCAATCATCATCGCCGTAGCCTTCAACGCCACGTCCAACCGGACCAAGGGCCGGGTGATCCTGAAAAAAGCGGAGCACGCAGCATGAGCCTCGCCACCCCAGACACCGGCGCGCAGGGGCGTCAGATTCCGGACAGGCTGAAGTCGCCGCTGCAGCGGTTTCTGGTGAGCTGGGAACTGCTGTTACTCGTGGTCGCCGTCGCCGTCTTCACGCTGAACAGCTTTGCCTCGCCTTATTTCCTCGACCCGTGGAACCTCTCAGACGCGACCTTCAATTTCACCGAAAAGGCCATGATCGCCTTTGCAATGGGGCTTCTGATCATTTCCGGCGAGATCGACCTTTCGGTTGCCTCGATTATCGCGCTTTCGTCCACGGCCATGGGCTTTGCCGTCCAGATGGGGGCCGATACGCCGGTTCTGGTGATGATCGGCCTCGGCACAGGGCTGTTGTGCGGTGCCTTCAACGGCTTCCTGGTGACCGGCTTCGGCCTGCCGTCCATCGTTGTGACCATCGGCACCATGAGCCTGTTCCGCGGCATTTCCTATATCGTGCTCGGCGACAAGGCCTACACCGGCTATCCGTCCGACTTTGCCTTTTTCGGTCAGGGCTACGTCTGGTGGGTGATCTCCTTCGAGTTCGTCCTGTTCGCTCTGCTGGCCATCGTCTTTGCCGTCATCCTGCACAAGACGAACTTTGGCCGGGCGGTCTATGTCGTCGGCAACAACCCTGTCGGCGCGCTTTTTTCCGGTATTCGCGTGCCGCGGGTCAAATTCGCACTTTTCCTGCTCACGGGCCTTATGTCGGGTGTTGCCGCCATCTGCTTGACCTCGCGCCTCGGGGCGACAAGACCATCGATTGCCTTCGGCTGGGAGCTTGAGATCGTGACAATGGTTGTGCTGGGCGGCGTCAATATTCTCGGTGGCTCCGGCTCCATTCCGGGTGTGGTGATCGCTGCCTTCGTCATGGGCATGGTCACCTTCGGGTTTGGCCTGCTCAACGTACCGGGCATCGTCATGTCGATCTTCATCGGTCTGCTGCTGATTGCCGTCATTGCCTTGCCGCGCATCGCCCACCGGGTTCTCGCAAAACGGAAGGCCTGAACCATGGAAAAATATGCCTTCAAGATGAAGCTCAATCCGGGCATGGAAGCCGAATACCGGAAGCGCCATGACGAAATCTGGCCGGAACTGGTGGCCTTGTTGAAAGACGCAGGCATCAGCGACTATTCCATTCATCTGGATCCCGAGACCGACATCCTCTTCGGCGTGCTTTGGCGCCAGGATGGCCACAAGATGGACGATCTGCCGAACCACCCGGTGATGCGGAAATGGTGGGCACATATGGCCGATGTTATGGCGACCAAGCCGGACAACGAACCAGTAGCAACACCGCTCACAACCGTCTTTCACATGGATTGAGCGTTGATGGCAGCGATCCGGAATGTGGGCGTCATCGATATTGGCAAGACCAATGCGAAGGTTGCCGTGGTCGATCTGGACCAGCGCAGGGAACTTGGCGTCCTGACGCGGCCCAACTCGGTCCTGCCGGGGCCGCCCTATCCGCATTTCGACCTGGAAGGCCACTGGGATTTCATCTGCGATGCGCTGGCGGAGCTGCACAAGGCCCATGGTATCGATGCGCTGTCGGTGACGACGCATGGTGCCAGCGCCGTGCTTCTGGACGCGGAAGGGAACCTTGCCGCGCCGATGCTGGACTATGAATTCACCGGCCCGGACGACCTGGCGGCCGCCTATGATGCGATCCGGCCGGACTTCGCGGAAACCGGGTCACCCAGGCTCGGCATGGGCCTCAATCTGGGAGCGCAACTCCACTGGCAGCTGAAAACGGACCCGGGTCTGCTTGACCGGGTGGCGACAGTTCTGACCTATCCGCAATACTGGACCTTCAAGCTCACCGGCGTTCTTTCCAACGAGGTGACTTCGCTCGGCTGCCATACCGACCTGTGGTGTCCGTCCGAAAACCGGTTCTCCTCGCTTGTGGACCAGCTCGGTCTGGAGGAGAAGATGGCTCCCGTGCGCAAGGCGGGTGATCGTCTCGGGTCCGTCCTGCCGGAGGTTGTGGCCCGGACCGGATTGCCGAAGGATATTCCGGTCGCCTGCGGCATTCACGATTCCAACGCTTCGCTTTATCCGCATCTGATCCTGCGACAGCCTCCGTTTTCGGTCGTCTCTACCGGCACCTGGGTGATCGTGCTGGCGATAGGAGGCGGCCGGGTGCTCCTCGACCCGTCCCGCGACACGCTGATCAACGTCAACGCTTTCGGTGATCCTGTGCCTTCGGCAAGGTTCATGGGGGGACGTGAGTTCGACATGATCCTGAAGGGACGTGAGAAGGGCTGTTCGGAAGAACAGATTGATACCGTGCTTTCTCGCGAGATCATGCTTTTTCCCGCTGTCGACCCACGCTCCGGCCCTTTCCAGGGCAGCGAGTATCACTGGAGCGTGGATGAGACGCTCCTGAGCGACGGCGAATGCTTTGCGGCTCTGTCCTTCTATCTGGCGCTGGTGACGGCAGAGTGCCTGGCGATGACCGGTGCAGAAGGTCCAATTGTTGTGGAGGGGCCGTTCGCTCAGAACGGGCTTTACCTTGACATGCTGGAGGTTGCGACCGGGCGGCCGGTTGAAGCATCGGCTGGGTCGCTCACCGGAACCAGTATCGGCGCCGCGTTGCTGGTGGCGGACGGTGATACGGAAAAACGGCCGCAGGCTGGCCCACGCGGACGCGGCGGCGAACGTCTCTCTCGGCTGAAGCAATATGCAGAGAAGTGGCAAGAACAGCTCCAGTGAGCGAACTGTCATCCCCTGATACGCACGGCTTTTCCCTTTTCCCGGCAGCCTTGATCCGCTATGTCAGCGCAAAGACAGCGAACCCAACAAGCCGCCGAGCTTCTCAAATGAACGATATTGCCGACAGTACCGACATCGACGTACCCGCGTTGCTTCGCAATGCACCTGCGAGCGTCGAGTTCAAGAAGCTGAGAAAGCGCCTCTTGCGCCAGGCGCGTGAGGCGATTGCCGACTTCGGGATGCTGCCGGAAGGGGCTTCCCAGGAAAAGCGGCCGAAGTGGCTGGTCTGCCTGTCGGGTGGCAAGGACAGTTACACGCTGCTGGCGGTGCTGATCGAACTGAAATGGCGTGGTCTGCTGCCGGTCGACCTGATCGCCTGCAATCTGGATCAGGCTCAGCCCGGTTTTCCGGCGGACATCCTGCCGAAATTCTTCGAGGACAACGGTATCGAGCACATCATCGTGCGCGAAGACACCTATTCCATCGTCACCGACAAGATCCCCGAGCACCGCACCTATTGTTCGCTCTGCTCGCGCCTGCGGCGTGGCATTCTCTACCGGATTGCACGGGAGCAAGGCTGCGAGGCCATCGTGCTCGGCCATCACCGGGAAGATATTCTGGAGACGTTCTTCATGAACCTCTTCCATGGCGGTCGTCTGGCCTCCATGCCGCCCAAGCTGATCAACGACGAGGGCGACCTTCTGGTGCTCCGTCCGCTTGCCTATTCCGCCGAAAGCGATATCGCCCGCTTTGCCACCGGCATGCAGTTCCCGATCATTCCCTGCAATCTCTGTGGCTCGCAGGACGGTCTGCAGCGCGAGGAAGTCAAACGCATGCTGCAGGGCTGGGAAAAGGCAACGCCGGGACGCCTCGGCGTCATGGCCCGCGCCCTCGGTCACACCCGTCCGTCGCATCTTCTCGACCGCTCGCTCTACGACTTCGTCAACCTGCGCCCTGCCGAGGGCGGGGTAGAGGTGAGCGGCGAAGCAGAAGAACCCTGTGGCGCAAGCCTGGCGATGACGGCAAAGCTGTTCGCAGCGGAGTGACCTTCTGAGGCGTATCCGCGGTAACAACAGCGTTCAGATAGCCCCATTCCATATCCCCGCGCTCCCCGTCATTGCCGGACTTGACCCTGCAATGCATTCCCTGGCCTTTCCAAATGGACAGGCGTTGCCATGTCGTGTTGCATCGGCATGGATGCCATGGACGAGCCATGGCATGACGAGGGTGTGGCACGGAAAGGGATGATCTCGCAGCTCAGCCTGCTCCGTCATTGTCACACGTCCTTGGCTTGTCATCCCGGTTTGTCGCACCAGCGACAAGACCGGGATCCAGTATGCCCTGCGATTGGACCTCTAAAAAGAAATGTATTTCAAAATCTTATCGGTTTTTCGCTGGGGTGAGTGCCTGTGAACGCGGAGACATGCATCTATTGAAAACGATATGAGCCTCTTGCCCACTTCCAGCGCGCAGGTGAGCGCTTGACCTGACCGGAATAGCTACCGGCCTAAGCTGCAAACAGGTCTCGCAGCCAGGTTTCCACCCGTTGAACTGCCGGTTTTCGCGGTGAGGAATTGTCCCGGTTCAGCAGGTAATGGGTGCGCATGGAAGGCAGCCCCGGGTCCAGAGGGGTCGTCAGCCGTCCGCTTCCCGCCAGCCGGGCTGCAACCTTGCCCAGCAGCAGGGCGACACCGCCGCCGGCAGCCGCCAGTTCAACCGCGGCGAGGGAGGTGTCGACGGTGACGCCTGAGTGTCCGGATGGCTGCGTGAGGGACTGAGCTTCGAAAAAACGTGGCCAGTGATCGTCGAAGCCGAGAATGTGAATGCGTGGAAGATCCATCAGATCCGCCGGTTCCTTCAATCTTTCGGCCAGCGCTGGATGACACACCGGCACGATCTTTTCCGGCCCCAGCGGTTCTGCATGCGCACCTGGCCAATTGCCTGTGCCGAGGCGGATCTCGATATCGGTGCCGGTCTCAAGGGCGGTGTCGGCCCAGATTGCCGACAAGAGCCGGATGTCCAGTTCAGGATGGGTCTTCTGGAACTCCGCCAGGGCAGGGGCGATGATGAGAACAGTTTCGGAAATCGGCGCCCGAATGGTGACGGAGCCGGCCGTTCGGTTGCCGAAGAGGCTGTCCGTGGAGACGGCAAGGTCCTGCAAGGCCTTGCGTACCGACGGCAGATAAGCCCGGCCGCTGGCGGTAAGCTCCAGCTTTCGCGTCGTGCGTTCGAAAAGCTGATGGCCGAGCTGGCTTTCCAGTGCGCTGATATGCGTGCTGACAGCGGCCTGGGTGAGGCCGAGTTCCGCGCCCGCTGCGGTGAAGCCGCCCAGCCGGCTGACGGCTTCGAAGCTTCTCAGCCATACGAGATTGGGAAGTGCCGACATTCTCTTCATTCATAAAAATAGTTTGGTAATTGGCTGAATTAATATCATTTCTCTACTTTATAGGCGAGGCGCAAAGTGAGGGCATCCAACCCTGTTTCACGAAAGGCGCTTCTCATGCAGGTCGGTTTCATCGGATTGGGCAACGTCGGCGGCAAACTGGCCGGCAGCCTGCTGCGCAACGGTCTTGAGGTCATGGTGCTGGACCTCAATCCGCTGCTTATGGAAAGCTTTGCGGCCAGGGGAGCCAGACGCGGCCAAAGCCCGAAGGAGCTTGCAGAAAGCTGCGATGTCGTCATCACCTGCCTGCCCAGTCCGGCAGCCTGTGCTGCGGTGGTGGAAGGTCCGGACGGTATTCTGGAAGGTATTGGCCCGGGCAGGATCTGGGCGGAAATGTCGACAACGGATGCCGGCGAAGTGCGCCGTCTGGCAGGGCTTGTCGTCGCCAGAGGGGCGGAGGCGATCGAATGCCCGGTTTCGGGCGGCTGCCACAGGGCTGCTACCGGAAATATCTCGATCTTTGCCGGGTGTCCGCGGGAAACCTTCGAGCGCATGCTGCCGCTCCTGACCGTTCTGGGGCGGCGCGTGCTGCACACCGGCGAGATCGGCTCGGCATCTGTTCTGAAAGTCGTCACCAACTATCTGGCAACGGCCAATCTGGTGTCTTTGGTCGAAGCGCTGACCACCTGCAAGGCAGCCGAAATGGATCTTGGCACGGCTTACGAGGCAATCCGGATTTCCTCAGGTAACTCGTTCGTCCATGAAACGGAGAGCCAGGTCATCCTCAACGGCTCGCGCGACATCTCCTTCACCATGGATCTTGTTGCCAAGGACATCGGCCTGTTCCAGAAAATCGCAGACGATCATCAGGTGCCGCTGGAAGTGTCGCCGCTTCTCAACCGTATTTTTGCAGACGGGATCAACCGCTATGGTCCGCGGGAATTGTCGCCCAACATCATCAAACGTCTTGAAGATGCAACCGGTCTTGATATCCGGGCACCGGGTTTTCCGGATGAGATGGTTGACGAGGAGCCGGAAGAAGCCGGATATGAGGTTATGCCAAGAAGTGGCGACGACATGAAACTGAACAGACGGGAAGCAGCAGGCGGATGATTGAAAAGCGGCAGTTCTATATCGGTGGATCCTGGGTCGATCCGGTCGAGGCAAAAACGCTCGAGGTGATCAACCCGGCGACGGAAAAGCCGGTTGCCGTGATCTCCCTGGGCAGTGCCGCCGATGTGGACAAGGCGGTTGCTGCAGCCAAGGCCGCATTTGCCGATTGGTCTGAGACAAGTGTCGAGGAACGTGCCGCGCTTCTTGAGCGTGTCATCGCGATCTACCATCGCCGGTCGGAGGAAATGGACGAAGCGATCCGGCTTGAAATGGGGGCACCGCGCAGCTTTGCGCGCGGCAGCCAGACACCTGCCGGATCCGGCCACCTGGAAGCGACGCTTGAAGCCCTGAAGCATCATGTGTTCGAACGTCCGAGCCCGCGTGGCGGCAGCGTGCTGCGGCACGAGCCGATTGGCGTTTGTGGCTTGATCACACCCTGGAACTGGCCGATCAACCAGATTGCGGCAAAGGTCGCGCCGGCGCTTGCCGCTGGTTGCACCATGGTGCTGAAGCCAAGTGAAATTGCGCCTCTCTCCGGGCTTCTCTTCGCCGAGATCCTGGATGAGGCCGGCTGCCCGGCTGGTGTTTTCAATCTGGTAAATGGCGATGGGCCGGGCGTCGGATCTGCCATGTCCTCGCATCCGGATATCGACATGATGTCCTTTACCGGTTCGACCCGTGCCGGCGTCGCGGTCAGTCAGAATGCTGCACCGACGGTCAAGCGTGTTGCTCTGGAGCTCGGCGGCAAGTCGGCCAACCTGCTCTTTGCGGATGCGGACCTGAAAACGGCCCTGCGCACGTCGCTGTCGGGCTGCTTTTCCAACACGGGCCAGTCCTGCGATGCACCGACCCGTCTGCTCGTGGAGCGAAGCGTCTATGACGAGGCTATTGCGCTTGCCGGAAAGATTGCGGCGGAAACCAAGGTCGGCGATCCGGCGGAGGAGGGAGATCACATCGGGCCGGTGATCAGTGACCTGCAATACGAAAAGATCCAGGGCCATATCGAGCGCGGTCTGGCAGACGGTGCCCGCCTTGTTGCCGGTGGTCCGGGCAAACCGAAGGGGTTCGAGACAGGGTATTTCGTTCAGCCGACAGTCTTTGCCGATGTCACCAACCAGATGTCGATTGCCCGTAACGAGATCTTCGGGCCCGTGCTGGTGATGATCCCGTTCGAGACGGAAGAGGAGGCTGTCGCGATTGCCAACGATACGCCTTACGGCCTTGCCGCCTATGTCCAGACCGGCGATCCGGAACGGGCGAAACGCGTAGCCCGCAAACTGCGTGCTGGCAGCGTCTATATCAACGGCAACAGCCCGGACTGGGATGTGCCGTTCGGCGGTTACAAGCAGTCCGGCAATGGCCGCGAATATGGCGAATTCGGCCTGGAAGACTTTCTTGAACTGAAAGCCATTACAGGCTGATACCAGGCAGCGGACGCACCAGCCATTGCTGATGGCTGAAGATGGCGAAGGGACCGGCTGGCCGGCCCCTTTTCCGCAAGCGTGTCTTGAACCTTACAAAACGACGATCTGGGATCCGTCAGCAACCCGGCTGTAAAGATCGATGACGTCCTGGTTGATCAGGCGGACACAGCCACTGGAAACGGCAGAGCCGATGGTCCAGTATTCGCCCGTGCCGTGGATGCGGTAGAGCGTATCCTTGTTGCCCTGGAAGATGTAGAGCGCTCTTGCACCCAGCGGGTTTTCGATGCCCGGGGGCATGCCGCCGTTACGCCAGCTCCATTTTTCCAGTTCCGGCTGCCGCTGGATCATCTCTTCCGGCGGTGTCCATTTGGGCCAGGCGGCCTTGCGGGCGATCCGCGCACGGCCGGACCATTCGAACCCGGCACGACCAAGGCCGACGCCGTAGCGCATCGCCTTGCCGTTTTCCTGGACGAGGTAGAGGTAGTAGTTGCTGGTATCGACGACCAGCGTGCCGACCTTCTCGCTGGTCTGATAATCGACCTGTTTGCGGTAGTAGCGTTCCGGTACCTTCTTCAAATCCGGAGCAGGGATCGGAAACTGCTCTTCCGGCATCGCACGGTACATGGCAAGGACGGACGGATCCTGCCAGGGGGCGAGTGGCTGCTGGGGAGCGGTCGTCATACAGCCGCTGACGGCGAGCCCTGTAAGGCTCGCCGACCCGGCAAGAAATGATCTTCTTGTAAGGTTCGTCATTTGAAGGCTACTGGCCTGTTTCTAGATAAGGGACGGGAGGATCGGCCGGATTCTGGCCGAGGGTGTAAACCGTGTATTGCGCCGTCGGGTCGTCGCCCATGCCGAGCGACCCCTGGGGCATGCCCGGAACCGCGATGCCGCGAATGTCCGGACGCTCCGACAGCATTTTTTCAACCGCTTCCAGCGGCACGTGTCCTTCGATGATGTATTTCCGGTCACCACCGGTCACCGCCGTGTGGCAGGCCTGCATGTCATCCGGAATGCCTGCCTGCGCCTTGATGGAGCTCAGGTCTTCCATATCGTGAACGGCGACCTTGTAGCCGGCAGCCTCGACAGCCTCGGTCCACAGCTCGCAACAACCGCACCAGGGTGACTTGTAGACCGTGATTGTGTTGTCTTCCGCAGCCCAGGCGACCGAGGACAATGCCAGGAACCCACCGGCAAGTGCAAAAGCGAAAGGTCTTCTAGACATGGTCGGCCTCCTTTCGTGCGTGCACGTGGCACGGCTTGCCCATGACACGATGCAGAATCACATGCATGGCGACGCAGCCGAACATCGGCACGGCCAGCAGCAACGCTTCACCAGCCGTCAGTCCGGTCGGTGCGGAAACGATCAGCAGACCGGTCACCACCGCCATCAGCAGGCAGCAGCCGAACATGAAGAGATTGTTCCTGTTCAGATATTTTTGAGTTCGAAATACAGGCGCGGCATAGGATGCCTGTGTACCGTTTTCCTGAAGACTCATGATTTTTTCCTGTCTTTCAGGCGAACTGTTCTCATGCCGGTGAATTGTGCCCCGGCAAGATGTCGTTCAACCTTCCAATACTGTTGGCTAAGCCGGAACTTTGTGTTCCGTTGGATCGTCAGCCTTTAATGGGAGGTTGATCTTCCGCGGACGGCAGAGCGTCCGTCAGGACGGGAGGTGACGTGGTTTCCGGCCCGGTCACCGCGGATTGGAATTGCAGCGCCACAACGGAGAAATGAGACAGGCAATCCGGGCCGCACCCGAAGGGTTTGGTGGTTTTTCCGGTCTGGCTGTCCGGTTGGCAACATTGGGCATGATGCGCGGTAAATTGCACCGTCTTTGCGGCCAGGTCCGTTTCCACCGCCATCGAGCGTTCCAGAGCGCGAATGCTCTTTGGAACATGCGTGTAGGCTGCGGCGGTTGTGACCCCGGCAAAAAAGCAGATCAACAATGTGATCAAGACGTTGCGCATTCAATCTCAGTACCCGACAGGGGTCTCAATTTCCATACCTTGGCTGCTCACAAGCGCGTAATCGCGAATTGAGGTCAAACCGTGGCTTGCCACGGAGTCTGCCCCGGGTACCACCTATGCGTTTTTTGCAAGTGTCGGCGACTGGGGCGCGCCACACAGGTGTGAGCAGAGGGGGCGCGTGCATGTGCACTGGACAGCTCGCCATGTGTTCCATATCTCTTTTTTCATGACCGTGCACGCGCAGCAAACCTCGAACGACTACGGGATCCTTGTGGAACCGCTTGCCGGCGAAGTGACGGCCTGGCGGGGGGACCAGTTGCTGGCGCGGTCTTCAAAGGCGCGGGTGATGTATGAAACCCGGCTTGCGCCTGCGATCTATTTCCCGCGCGACGACGTTCTGGCAGACCTCGAACCGGCTCCGGAGCGCAGAACCTTCTGCCCGTTCAAGGGAACGGCTAGCTACAGCCACGTCCGGGTCGGCAATGAGACGCTGGAGAACGGCGCCTGGAGTTATCTCAATGCTTTGCCTGAAGGTAAGGCGGTTGATGGCCTTGTGGCCTTCATGCCGGGTGTGGCGAGCCGGGTCGATTTTCAGGGCGCCCCGATTGATCCGCTGCCTGTCGGGAACATCACGGGGCCTACGGTCGATTGGCTGCTGCGCGAAGCCTGGGCCGCGAAAACGCCGGAAGAACTTACAGCCGCCCTTGGCCGAAAGCTGGTGGAGGACGGGATAGCCGTCTGCCGAATCAGCATCCTGATCTGGTCACTGCACCCGATGATTGCCGGCCGTCATTATGTGTGGACGCGCGACGACGATACCGTGCAGAGCTTTGCTCCGTCCTACGAGACACTGGAGAGCCCGGCCTTTCGCCTGAGCCCGCTTCAGCATGTGGCCGACGGTTTGGGAGGCATTCGGCAAAAGATCGATTCGAACCCCGACGAGTTCAATTTCCCGATCATGGAAGACCTCAGGCAGCAGGGCGTTACCGACTATGTCGCCATGCCGCTGCCTTTTTCCGACGGGCGGATCAATGTGATGACCCTCGCTTCGGATCATCCTGCCGGTTTCACCACGGCAAACCTCGGACTGGTGTTCGAATGTTCGGCCCTTATCAGCCGGCTTTTCGAGGTATTTGCTCTGACATCGAACGCGACATCCCTTCTGGAAACCTATCTGGGCAAGCGGACAGGCGCGCGGGTTCTGGGCGGCGATATCCGGCGTGGGGACGGTGATGTCATCGACGCGGCGATCCTGTTCTGCGACCTCAGGCATTCCACTCGGCTCGAAACGGAGCTTGGCCGGCAAGCCTACGTCGGTGAACTCAACCGTTTCTTCGAAGTCACAACCGACATCGTCAACGCGCATGAAGGCGAGGTCCTGAAGTTCATTGGCGATGCAGTGCTGGCGATTTTCCCTGCGGGCGTCGGCCTGGAAGAGGCCTGCCGGCAAGCAGTTGCCAGTGCCGAGGAGATCGTTCGCCGTCTGAAGGTGCCAGACCCGGACACACAGGGCATCTCCATGCACTGTGCCATCGGCATCGCCTTTGGTGAGGTCACCTACGGCAACGTCGGATCAAGGGAGCGGCTTGATTTCACGGTGATCGGCCATGCAGCCAACATCGCGGCACGACTTGGGGATTACGGCAAGGTTATCGGGCAGGAGATCGTTGCGACGGCGGAAGTGGCCCTGGAAGCAGGGCTGCCGTCGATCCCGCTCGGATCGGTCGACCTGCACAACGTCGCCGGGCCTGTGGCAGCGCATGCGGTCACGACGCGGGATGGCTGAGCAAGAGACCTGAATTCTTCAAGTCGGCCAGCTTACAAAGACCATTGCCACTCTTGCTTCGGAGATCTTTTCGGGAAGCCGCAACGTTTCAGGGGATGCCTGTCACCATCTGCCAAGTGCTGAGCGAGCGAACGCTCAGCCTGAAGCGCGCCGGAATTCAGCGGACGGTGTGTTCTCCGTCAAATCCGCCCATCGGCTGGTTGCGGACAAGGATTACGAGGCCTTCCTTGCTGGGCTCGGCATCCTTCAGTGCAACACCGCCGTAGTTGGCGCAAAGTTCTTCGGCACTCTTGGCTTTGGCTGGAGTAAACATGGTGAGCGCCTGGCAGTCAACGCGGCGCAGTTCGCCATCGGTCTTTACGCCACCGGACATGACGATGCCGGCTCCGACAAGTGCCAGAACGAAAGTGGAGGTGGCAGCAACTGCAATCTTGTTCATTGTCCCCGGTCCCATTTCCCGGCTCCGTTGTTTGATGGAGCCCTGCGATATGGTCGGAGAATGGCGGAACGCACCTGTACTCACCCTGAAATCCGCATTCACCTTGCGTTCAGCTTAGGTGATTCGGCAATTTTTGCCGAGATGGTGCCTGCATTCGACCGCAACCGATTCCGGTTAACATTGGATAAAGTGCAAGTCCAAGTGGTTTTGACGGGGTTTGAGCCCGATTGGCATCATTCTGATTTACCCGGCGAATGGTTCCGGAGTGCCTTATGGCACCCGTCATTCCGGACAAGTCCGGCGAAGCTGCGCGCCGATCCGGAAACCAGATGTCATCGTGAGCAAAGCGAACTCTTTATTTCAATGGAAGGCCGCGCCTCGGGCGCGAAATATGTCTGGATTCCGGATCGGCGTTCGGCGTTGCCTCACTTGTCCGGAATGACGGGAAGGTGAGGCGCAACTCAACACGCCAAAAAGCGCATCTTGAACCGTCGCCCGACTCTCTCCCTCACCATCGTCATCCCGGACAAGCGAAGCGCGAGCCGGGATCGGAGAGCCACCTGCGGTCAAGGATCCCGGTCGTTTCATGCCGCAGCCCGGCGCCCCATTTCCGGATTATCACCAGTGCAGGAACCCTCTGAGACACGAAAAAGGGGCGGTCAAACCGCCCCTTGAAAGCCTCGATCGGAACCTGCAGCCGGCTCAGGCGGTCTGCTGAGTGGTCTCGATGCCTTTTTCCGTGAGAAGGCCCTGCAGTTCCTGATTCTGGAACATTTCGCGGATGATGTCACAGCCGCCGACGAATTCACCTTTCACGTAAAGCTGCGGAATGGTCGGCCAGTTGGTGAATTCCTTGATGCCCTGGCGCAGATCGTCGTCTTCCAGAACGTTGATGCCTTTGTAAGGAGCGCCAACATAGTCAAGGATCTGTACGACCTGACCGGAAAAACCGCACTGCGGGAAGTTCGGCGTGCCTTTCATGAAAAGCACAACGTCGTTGGTGTCGACTTCGTTCTTGATCCAGTCCTGGATGCTCATGGGTCCGTCCTTTGTCTCTTTGCCGCCTATCTGGCGAGATCCGGCGGCAGATTCAAGTGCTCGCGCTGCCTGCGCGGCAATGTGTCAACTCAATCCGGTGCCTTGGTCTGAAGGGCGAGGGCGTGCAAAGCGCCGCCCATGTTGCCTTTCAGTGCCTCGTAAACCAGCTGATGCTGCTGCACGCGACTTTTGCCCCGGAAGGATTCCGAGACAACATTCGCTGCATAGTGATCGCCGTCTCCAGCCAAATCCCGGATCTCGACCTGAGCATCGGGCAAAGCCGCCTTGATCAGGGTCTCGATCTCATTTGCGTTCATCGGCATCGTGCGTCCGTCCTGTTGTTAAGTTCCTGAAGGTCAAACGGCTTATGCCGTTGCCATGTAATTCGGGAACCAATCTTCGTGCGCTTTTTTCAAGTTTGCAACGGATATGGTGAGAATGCCCTCAACAGTCAAATCCGTGCCACCGGTGGTGCCGATTTGTTGAACGTCGATACCGCCGTCCAGAATGTCTTCCAGAACGGCTTCCACCTTGTCCTGGGAAACAGTGACGACGTAGCGTCCCTGGTCTTCACCGAAGAGCGCGGCATGGGCCGGACCATCGATCTTGACCGTTGCGCCGATGCCGCTGGACATCGCCATCTCGGCGAGAGCGACACCCAGGCCGCCCGACGAAATATCGTGTACAGCCGTCAGACGGGCCGCGCCGATGAGCTGGCGAACCAGCGTGCCGCGGCGCTTTTCTGCCGCCAGGTCGACCGGCGGCGGAGCGCCTTCCTCACGACCCAGAATATCTGCGAGATACTGGGATGCGCCCAGATGGGTGCCCTTGCCACCGATGAGCAGGATTGCGTCACCTTTGTTTACGAAGGCCGCACCTGCGCGCACCGTGACGTCCGGAAGCAGTCCGACACCGCCAATGGCCGGGGTCGGCAGGATCGCTTCGCCATGGGTCTCGTTGTAGAGCGACACATTGCCGGAGACGATCGGGAACTCGAGTTCCCGGCAGGCTTCGCCGATGCCTTTGATGCAGCCGACGAACTGGCCCATGATTTCCGGCTTTTCCGGGTTGCCGAAATTCAGGTTGTCGGTTGCAGCCAGCGGTTCGGATCCGACGGCGGTCAGGTTGCGCCACACTTCGGCAACGGCCTGCTTGCCACCTTCAAACGGGTCCGCCTCGCAATAGCGCGGTGTCACGTCAACGGAGAAGGACAGGCCCTTGCGGGTGCCTTCCACGCGGATGACACCGGCATCACCGCCCGGCGTCGCGGCCGAATTGCCCTGGATCAGCGTGTCGTACTGTTCATAGACCCAGCGGCGGGATGAGCCGTTGGCGTTGCCGACCAGGGTCTTGAGCGCTTCGGCATAGTCCGCCGGTTCCTCGATTTCGGACGCGGACAGAACGGGGCGCTTTTTCGGCTCGACCCAGGGACGGTCATATTCGGGAGCTTCGTCACCGAGTTCCTTGATCGGCAGATCGGCGACGACTTCGCCCTGGTGCTTGACGATGAAGCGCAGCGTGTCGGTGGTCTTGCCGACGATGGCGAAGTCGAGACCCCATTTCTTGAAGATGGCTTCGGCTTCGTGTTCCTTTTCCGGACGCAGAACCATGAGCATGCGCTCCTGGCTTTCCGAAAGCATCATTTCGTAGGCGCTCATCTGTTCTTCGCGCACCGGAACCTTGTCGAGGTCCAGCTCGATGCCGAGGTCGCCGCTGGCGCCCATCTCGACGGCAGAACAGGTGAGACCGGCCGCACCCATGTCCTGGATGGCGATGACCGCGCCGGTTTCCATGAGCTCGAGGCAGGCTTCCAGCAGGCATTTTTCGGTGAAAGGATCGCCAACCTGAACGGTGGGGCGCTTTTCTTCGATCGTATCGTCGAATTCCGCCGAAGCCATGGTCGCGCCGCCGACACCGTCACGGCCGGTCTTGGCGCCGAGATAGACGACCGGCAGGCCGACGCCTTCGGCCTTGGCCAGGAAGATCGCATCCGATTTTGCAAGGCCTGCCGCAAAGGCGTTGACCAGGCAATTGCCGTTGTAGCGGGCATGGAACTCGACTTCGCCGCCGACTGTCGGAACGCCGAAGGAATTGCCGTAGCCGCCAACACCGGAAACGACGCCGGAAACGAGGTGACGGGTGCGCGGATGATCGGGTTCGCCGAAGCGCAGGGCATTCATGGCTGCAACCGGTCGCGCGCCCATGGTGAAGACGTCACGCAGGATGCCGCCGACACCGGTCGCAGCGCCCTGATAAGGCTCGATGTAGGACGGGTGGTTGTGGCTCTCCATCTTGAAGACCACGGCCTGGCCATCGCCGATATCGACCACACCCGCGTTTTCACCCGGGCCCTGAAGCACGCGCGGACCTTCGGTCGGCAGGGTCTTCAGCCATTTCTTGGAGGATTTGTACGAGCAGTGCTCGTTCCACATGGCTGAAAAGATGCCCAGCTCGGTGAAGGTCGGCTCGCGGCCGATCAGTTCCAGGATGCGCTCATATTCATCCGGCTTCAGACCGTGGGAAGCAATCAGGTCGGGCGTGATCTTGATGTCGTTCGGGATCATGACGTTTCACTGTTTTTGGCCAGTGTTTCTGGCCAATGGGTGGGGCCGCGACGGCACGGGCAGACGATGATGCCGCCGTTTAGCAGATTGTCCCCCAATTTGGGAGCCTTGCGGTGCAAAGAAATTCGACAAATTTGATCGCGGGCGATGCTATTGGCCTTGCAGACGTTCTTCCACCTGACAGCGCAGTGCATTCCAACCGGCGCAAGTTCGAATTCAAGCCCGGTATCAAGGGAAAATACGGTTCGTAAAAGTCTCACCGGCAAAGCGGAGATGGCTGCAATGCGGGTGTTTCAGTGCATTTGGTTGCAGTCTTGACAGATTTGGACGATTGTCCTAATTCGATTTTAGGGCAATTGTCCTAATCGTACTGAGCGCGTTCGAATGCGCCCGTTCTGAAAACCGAAAACCCTGTCAGGCAATCCGTCCTGCTGAAACGTGGAGGAGCAATCCTCCATGAACGGAATCGCCTTGCCGGTCGTTCCTGCATGCACGGGGTTTTGAGAGGAAGGAATTCCACTGGTGCAAGACTTGATGAATCACACCCGAAAGCTTTTTGCCGCCACACTCTTGGCCGCGACCCTTGCCGGTTCACCGGTTTTCGCGGCAGACGATCAGGTGGGTGAAAGTCCATGGGGACCGGAAGACGAGATCGGCACGCTCAACATGATGAGCGATGCCTCCCGGTTGGAGATCTTGCAGCGCATCGATGCCGGCAAGATTTATGATCTCGGTGTGGATCTCTTTGTGGGCATGCCAGATTGTTGCAGTGCCGCCTTCGGAGATCCGACCTACCAGATGATGATGCTTCATGCGCCGGCGCGCGGGGATGGCAGCGAGGAGCTCCTTTCGCATTCCAGCGAAGCGATTTCGATGAATACCCACACGGGAACCCATATCGACACGCTCAGCCACTTCGGACTTCACGGGAAAATCTGGAACAACGTTAGCGCCGACGAGGCGCAGGGGGCGCGCGGGTGGGCGAAATCGGGTGCGGACAAGTATCCACCCATCATTGCGCGCGGCGTGCTGATCGACGTAGCGAAGGCCAAGGGTGTGGATGTGCTGCCGGCGTCCTACGCCATTACGGTGGATGATCTGAAAACCGCGCTGGATGCGCAGGGAACCAGCTTGCAGGAAGGTGATGTGGTGCTCATCCGTACAGGCCAGATGCAGCATTGGCCGGACAGGTCGAAACTGGCGCTGTTCAGCCAGTCAGGGCTTGGCCTTGATGCCGCAAGGTGGCTGGCCGAGGAGCAAAAGGCGATGGTGCTGGGCGCGGATAACCTGGGTCTGGAAAGTTTCCCGTCCACCAATCCGGACAATTTCGCACCTGTCCATTCCTATCTGCTGGCGCAGAAGGGTGTCTCGTTTATCGAGCTCTTGTGGCTGGAAGACCTGGCAAGGGACGGGGTGCATGAATTTGCCTTCATCACCTCGCCGCTGAAACTGCGTGGCGCCACAGGCTCGCCGATCCGCCCGATTGCGGTCCCGATCAGAAGCAGTCGTTGAAGCTTTACTTCTGCCCGGCGGAGCAAAAGCCTCCGCCGGCTTGCGCGGGCAGGAGAAGATCTCCCCATTGCGCTAGGGTCGGCTTTTTTGAGGAGGTTCACCCGAGGGCGTTGTGGAGGACGTAACCTGTATAGCCGGCATAGGCCAGGAGCATGATGGCGCCCTCGCGCCGACAGATACGGCCCCCCGTCATGGCAAAGACCAGAAGGATCACTGTAGCCCCCAACAAGACCCAGATGTCGAAGCTCATGATTTCCTGCGGGACCTGGAGGGGGGTGATAACCGCGGTAATGCCCAGAATTCCCAGGATATTGAAGAGGTTGGAGCCAAGGATGTTGCCAAGAGCAATATCTGTCTGCCGCTTGAGAGCTGCGATCACCGAGGTGACCAGCTCAGGCAGGGACGTGCCGACCGCGACGATGGTGACGCCGATAACCGCGTCGCTGATGCCCGCAGCCTGCGCAAGGCTGGTTGCCCCGGAGACCAGAAAGTGCGCTCCGCCCAGGATCATTACCAGTCCGCCAAATGCCATCGTCAGATTGAGTAGCAGGTTCAGCTGTCCGGTTTTGGGAGCGACCAGCTGGACTTCCCCCCTGTGCAGCTCCGCCGAAGGCGTATGCGTGCCTTTTTCCATCCGGTAGGTGACAACAAGATAGACCGCCAGTGCGAGTATCAGGACCAGGCCTGCTTCCCGTCCAATCAAGCCGGACAATGCGAGGCCCGTGAAAGCGAGAGCTGCCAGAGCGTTGGCCGGACCGTCGCGCAGCAACGCTTTGGGGTCGACCAGCAATGGTGAGATGACGGCCGTCAGCCCCAGAATGAGCAGGATATTGGCGATGTTCGAGCCGGCGACGTTGCCGACCGCAAGGCCGGCAGATCCGTTGAGTGCCGCCAGCACGCTCGTCATCAGTTCCGGTGTCGACGTGCCGAAGCCCACAAGGACCAGGCCGATCAGAAGTTCGGAGATGCCGAAGCGCTTTGCAAGGCCGACAGAACCGCGCACAAGCACGTCACCACCGGCCACGAGGAGAACCAGGCCGAGCGCAATTTCAAAGACAGTCATTTTGGAGATCCCGAGGACACGTCGCTGGCAGATGGTGTGCCGGATTGCACCGCACAATGGCTCTTGAGGTGTCGCGCACACTTTTTTCGCGCGATAGCAAAAGGACTTCCCGCGGCGGCAATCGGTCTAGCCCTTTGGCGCCGGCCGGATATCCGGATTGACGTGATACCCGGGGCCGATGGTAAGCGGTTTTGTCGGCATCGCCTTTGGCGCGACGCTGGATTTGAGACCCTTTTCGTGGCGCTCTATTTCCTCGCCCGTTTTTGCGTCGATGACATGAAGAACTGCCGCATAGGTGCGTTCGGCTTCAACATCGCTGAGGGACGGTGTTTCGAAGCTGTAGTTCCGCTTGGCGTGGGAAACGGCCTTTTCGACCTCGATCTTGCCACCTTGCGGGCTTTCAAACTCGGCAATGAGCCGGGTGCCAAGGGGCAGGGGTTTTACGAGGCCAACCGTAATGCCCGCCCGAATGTCGGCGATGCGGTAGTTGTATATGAAGCCACCGCCGGTGATTTCGGCGAAGCTGGCGCTTTCCAGGATGGACTGATTGTAGCGGTAGACGGTTCCGAAGACGGCAACGCAATAGACAGCCGCTGCCACGCCGGCCAGTTTCACCCACAAAGGCACAGACCCTGTCATCACAACCTCCCGGTAGTCGGTTCACATTGTCAGCAGCGCCGGTGCAGGACAAGGAAAACGTGTTTCCGGTATCAAACGGTGCGAGGCAGGCAAACCGGCGGTTTGCTTACCTGCGGAGAGCGTTGCCGTTGCCATTGCGCCTCAGACAGTCCTCGATCGCCTCGACGAACTCCGCACCGTAAAAGGACACTCGTCTTTCATCGCCGTTTCCCGTCACAGTAACTGAAAGCGTCAGCGTCGGCGCAAACCAGAGATCGCGGCGATATGCGTCCGAGACTGCGGTCCAGGGAATGAGTATCGGCTTGTGGCCGATCCTGAAGACAAAGATCGGGTACATGTGGAGCCCTGCATCGGACAGGGTCACATCCACGCTGTTGCGGTAGTTGCCGAAGAGACCGAAGCGGATGGTGCGCCAGCTCCAGGTGCGGCCTTCCGGCTTCTGGCTGGCCGGGTAGGCTTTTGCCAGTCCCGCCCAGCCGCCTGTATGGGCAATGACAAAGACGATCAGCGACCAGAACAGGGCGAAGACGACTGCGAAGGCTGGCAGGATCAAGAAGAGCAAGCTGGTTTCAGACATGTTTCTCCGCCTTCAAAGGGTCGCTATTCGAAACTGTCGTAGCAGGCGCCGCTGTCCTCCAGCAAATTTTGCAGGATCAGCAGACCCTTCGCGGTTTCCTGCCGGGTCATCGGGTTCGTGATGCCGATGCGAACGCGGTGATAGACCTTGCCGGATCGGCCGGTCTTGAACTCGTCTTCATCGTCAATCAGCACATTGGCGGCAGCGGCCGCCGCCTTGAAAGTGCCGGAGAGCCAGGGTTCGGGAAGCTTCAGCCAGAGAAACGGCGCGTCGGCGGCGGCAAACATGTCGTAGGCGCCGAGATATTTCTGCACCAGTTCGAAACGGGCGGAGACTTCCGCGAGGATTTTCTGGCGGAATTCGTCGGCAGCGCCGGACAGAACCAGCCGGGATGACAATTCCGACAGGAGAAAGGATATGCCGCCGGTCAGCATCTTGTGGGCGGTGTAGATCCGCTGTGCATGAGACAGCGGGCTGGAAACCCAGCCACCGCGCACGCCTGCCGTCACGGACTTGGACAGCGAGCCGACATGAAAGGTACGCTCCGGTGCCAGTGCGGCAAGCGGGGGCGGCGAGGTTTCGCGCAAGGAACCGTAGACCTCGTCCTCGATGATCCAGAGATTGTACTGGCGGGCGATGGTTACAATGTCCGCACGGCGCTGTTCACCCATCATGCCGAGGGTCGGATTATGCATGGTCGGCATCACGAACAGCAGCTTCGGGTGTTTCTGTGCGCAGACCCTCGCGAGATCTTCGGGCAGGGGACCTTCGTCGTCCCGTGCGATCTGCACTGGCCTGCGACCGGAGAGAGCCGCGCCACGGGCGATCGAGCTGTAGGTCAGTTCCTCGAAGGCGACCTGATCGCCAGGTGCTGTCGTTGCCGCGATGATTGCCATGATTGCCGCCTGGGCGCCCGTTGTCGGCACGATGCTGCCTTCCGGCGGCTGCCAGCCGGCACGGGACAGCCAGATCCGCCCGGCCTGGCGCCAGCTTTCAGGCACGGAGCGGGTATAGCTGGCAATTTCGTAAGGGGCATCACGGGTGATGTCTGCCGTCAGCCTTCCGATGACGCCGGCCTGGCCGATCTCGGGAGCGGATGTGCTGTCGAAGCGGATAGCCTCCGGCGAAGGCACCATGACCCTGGTGCCGCCAAAGGCGACATCCTTAGGCATGTGCATCGCGCCCTGGGTCCAGGAAGAGGCGGACATGTCATGTGCGGCGGAGCCGTTGGTTTGCTGTGTCGGCCGGTCAAGGTTTGGTTTGGTGTCTTCTTCGAGTGACGGTTCATAGGTGCTGCCGAGCACGAATGTGCCGCGCCCGACTTCGCCGCTGACGAGGCCACGCTGTCGGATCAGGGCGTAGGCGCGTCCTATGGTGCCGACAGTGACACCCAGATCATACGCAAGGTCGCGCTGCGGCGGCAGTTTGGAACCGGCACCAAGCGCGCCAGTGGCAATATCCTCGGCGATGCGGTCCGCCAGCCGGATGTAGAGGGGCCCTTGGCCCTCGGGAATCTCTGGGTGCCAATTTGTCATGGTGACAATTTAATATATTGCATCCCGAATGGAGTCAATTCATATGATTGTAGCGCAACAATGCGCCCAATTGATGTAATTGTCACCCTGGAGATGTCTCAAATGAGTTCAATCGAAACAATATCCGGGCGCCCGATATCGCGGCTCCGGATTCCCGGCGGTTTTACCAAAACGGCTTTCAGCTATCTGAAGGATTGGTTTGTCAGGCGCCGGACCCGCCTGGAACTTCTGGAATTGTCAGACGCGGCCCTTGAGGACCTCGGACTGACCCGGGAAGCTGCGCTTGCCGAGGCAATGCGCCCCTTCTGGGATACCGAAAGCCGGCGCAAGGGCCGGTATTGATGCGGAGATCTTTGGCGATCCCCCCAAACAAGGACCTGCTACCCCTGGCGAGTCTTTGTTGATGCCGGACACGATGCAGCCCGTGTCCGGCATCCTTGTTTTCAATTCCGTATCAAGGTGCCGTCAGACTGCACCGGTATATTCGCCGCGTGCCGGATAGTCGTTCTTCTGAACGAAATCGAGTGCACCGACCATTTCCTGGAAGTGCGGACGCACGAAAGGCATGGTCTGGACGGAGGCGAAATAGAGCGTGCCGTCCGGTCTGACAAGAAAGACACCCGGCTCGGAAAACAGCGCAGGCTCCTCGATGCCGATCGAGGTGGTGCCGCGGCTGGTTGAAACATAAAGTCCCCATTCCCTCGCAACACTCAGCGGCAGGCCGTAGCCAAAGCGCAGATCCGCGTGGCCGACCTTTTCCGCCATCTTTTCCGCACGGTCCTTCTCGTCCGACGAAATAGCGATCGTCTTGACGCCCTTGGCCGCGAAGTCGGCGGTCAGACGGCCGAGTTCCTTTAGGTAAGTGGCGCAGATCGGACAATGAAGGCCGCGGTAGAACACTACCAGCGTTGCAAAGTCGGCGTTATCCTTGGACAGATCAAAGGTGCCGGAGCTCAGGGTTTCGACCGTGAGGCCGGGTACCGGTTGGCGTGGAACGAGCATGTTTTCCTCATTTGGCTAGGCAAGGCTTCACATTTCCCTGCCGATGGCTGTAAGGTAGTGAACGCAAGCGCTATAAACATTCAAAAAATATGCTCAGGAGTACGGAAATGTCGGTCCCATATCGCACGTCCTTTAATGGAAGGCTGGACCGGCTGTCTTCGCTCATCGACCGGCTCCGCGTTCAGGTGGACATTTCACTGGCAGCGGACGGGAGCGAAAGCGATGCCAACCTGAGGGTCTATGACAGTCCTGAGAGAGGGCTGAGACTGGTTTTCTGCCCGGAGCGGGACGGATCTGCCGTGCGTGCAGGTATGGAAGCAGCCCCCGACGAAACGTCGCTTGTCGCTGCCCGGATCACGATATCAGGTGTCGGCAGGCAGCTGGTCAGTGCCTTGCCGGACTGCATTTCCGTGCCGATGTCGGAAGATCCATATCTCACCGCTGTCGTGACGCCGCTGATCGAGGAGGCGACTATGCCCAGGTGCGGTGGGCAGGCTGCCTTCCAGCGTTTGTGCGAAGTGGTGGTGATCCGTCTGCTGCGTCATGCCATGGAAGAAGGCAAGGCCGATACCGGCCTCCTGAACGGTCTTGCAAACCCGCGGATCGCAGCCGCTCTGGTGGCAATCCACGAGGTGCCCGGAGAACACTGGACACTGGAAAAACTGGCCGAAACCGCCGGCATGTCACGCACCCAGTTCGCGGTGACGTTCAAGGAGCTCGTCGGGACAACACCCATGGGTTATCTCTCGAACTGGCGGTTGGATATTGCCCGCTCGGAGCTGGAAACAGGCAGGCAGGTCAAGGCCGTCGCGAGCCTCTGCGGCTTCGCAAGTCCGGCGGCCTTTTCCAGGGCCTTCTCCCGCCGTTTCGGCTATTCCCCCAAACAAAAGCGTAGCCAGGCGGCCTGAACCGTCTGTTCGCTGAACCTCACTAGCCCCTGTTTTTGTCATCCCGGTTTGGCGCAAATCGCCAGGACCGGGATCCAGTAGTCGCGGGAGCTGGCAGGATAATGCGATGTGACCGAGGCAGCCGGTTACTGGATCCCCGCCTTCGCGGGATGACAAGGGAGATGAGGGCGGACTTGGTTCGTGAGGCGCAGGCTGATTTGAGCGCGAGAGTGTACCGCGTTCACACTTCGATGGTCAGGCAACTGCGACTTTCCCAACCCGCTTGTCATCCCGGTTTGGTGCGCAGCACCAAGACCGGGATCCAGTCGCTTTCAGGGCTGAACGAATGGGCAAAGCGGTCCAGGTAGCCGGTTACTGGATCCCCGCCTTCGCGGGGATGACAAAGAGAGTGGAAGGCGGCTCGGGTTCGTGAGGTTATGGCTGATTTGTGCGCGAGAGTACCGCATTCACACTTCGATGGTCAGGCTACAGCGACTTTCCCAACCCCGCTTGTCATCCCGGTTTGATGCGCAGCGCCAGGACCGGGATCCAGTAGCCTTCAGGGCTGAAGGAATAGGCAAAGCGGTCCAGGCAGTGGGTTACAGGATCCCCACCTGCGCGGGGATGACAAGGGAGGTGGAGGGCGGCTCGGGTTTGTGAGGTGCTGGCGGATTGGAGCGCAGGAGGTACTGCTTTCGCTCATAGATGGTCAGGCTACAGCGACTTTCCCAACCCCGCTTGTCATCCCAGTTTGGTGCGAAGCGCCAGGACCGGGATCCAGTAGTCGTGGGAGCTGGCAGGATAATGCGATGTGCCCGAGGCAGCCGGTTACTGGATCCCCGCCTTCGCGGGGATGACAAGGGCGAGGCGGCTTTTGTGTCGTGGGACGCGGGTAACGAGGACTGCGATGGAGTATTCGCGCAACTAATCGCCGTAAAGCTCAACCGCGATCCTGAACCGGTTTTTCCAGGGCGTAGAGTTCGTCGTTGATGTCATCGACCTTGCGGGCGAGCAGCGCCTGGGCGTCCTTGAGGCCGAGGTTGTAGTACCTGGCCCCGAGGGATGGCGTCAGGAAATCGATCAGCAATTCGGCATCCATGTTGCCGATGTCGATGTCCAGGTCTGTTTCGAGATAATGCTTGATCTCGGAGGCGAGGCGGGTTCTGGCGTCCTTGTCGAGTGTCAGGTCCGTCATGTCCGCCTCCCGGATGGCTTCAGGCTGCTTCCAGCAGGCTTTCGAACAGGAGGCGCCCGTCGAGGCCGCCATTGAGCGGCTCGATCAGGTTTTCCGGGTGCGGCATCATGCCCAGAACGTTGCCTTTGGCATTCATGATGCCGGCAATGTTGTTGATGGAGCCGTTCGGGTTGGTGTCGCCCGCATAGCGGAAAACGACCTGGCCGTTGTCCTCGATCTGCTTCAGCGTGTCAGCGTCGGCGAAATAGTTGCCGTCGTGATGGGCAACCGGGCAACGCCAGACCTGGCCTTTTTCGAACTTCGAGGAAAACCTCGTCGCGGTGTTGACCGTTTCCATCAGGACTTCGCGGCAGACGAAGGTGAGGCCGGCGTTGCGCATCAGGGCACCGGGAAGCAGGCCTGCCTCGGTCAGGATCTGGAAGCCGTTGCAAACGCCAAGGACGGCGACGCCGCTGTCGGCCTTGGCAACAAGGTCCTTGAGGATCGGGGAGCGGGCTGCAATTGCACCGGAGCGCAGATAGTCGCCGTAGGAAAAGCCGCCGGGAACAACCACAAGATCCACATCCGGCAGGGTGCTTTCCGTGTGCCAGACGCTCTGCGGCCTGGTGCCGGTGATCAGTTCCAGTGCGTGGAACATGTCACGGTCGCGGTTGGAGCCGGGGAAAACGATGACTGCGGTTTTCATGTGGGCAATCCAGTCGGTTCAGAGCAGAACAAGTACGGCTATCAAGGCCGCGATTGCGGGCACCAGGATGAATATCGCCGCTTTGGTGGCCATGAAGATCAGGGCCGTGCGGGTATCGTCATCCATCGGTGGTGCCCCGGTGTCGAAGTTTCGGTCAGGCGATCTCGATCGCGTAGTTCTCGATGACGGTGTTGGCGAGCAGCTTTTCGCACATCTGCTCCAGTTCAGCCTTGGCGGCTTCCTTGTCGGTGCCGGTCAGTTCGACATCGAACACCTTGCCCTGACGAACAGAGCCGACGTCGCCGAAGCCGAGGCCGCCGAGCGCGCCTTCGATGGCTTTTCCCTGAGGATCGAGAACACCGTTTTTCAGGGTGACGATCACACGTGCTTTCATGATTGGGATCCCCGCAGCAGACTGCAGATTCTGCAGTTGAATGACTTTGGGGCTCCCCATACACGAGGAGCCCCATTTGCGAAAGGCCTGTGTGCAGAAAACCTGCGATTTACGGCAGGCGTTTGATCGTTGTCTGCTTCAGGAAGCGGTCGAGATTTGTCTTTGCCCTGGAGCTTGATGTCGCAAAGGAGGCAACGGTGCTGCCGCGGTCGTTTTGAATGATGATGCGTGCGGCAACATAGACGTTGCCTTTGTCCGTCCGGTACCTGGCAGTCATGTCGAAGCCGGAATAGGATTTGGTGACGACACGGCGATTGGTTTTGAGACGGACCTGCCCCTTCGAGGCCACGTTCGCAATGTTGCCGACGGCATTCATCAATTCGGCAGAGATCAGGTTTTGCCGGATGGCCGATTCCGTGTCGCCCTTGACCTCGATCGGACCCACAACGACAACTTCAGGCGATTTGCAGGTGGATGGCAGACAAACATAGACGGCCTTGTTGCCGTTCTGCTTGCTGGCCCAACCCTTGGGTGCAAAGCTGGAGGATATGCTGCCGGGCTTCAGGCCCGTGGTTTGACAGGCTGCAAGAAAGCCGCACAGAAGTGCAATCGATACGGCTTTGAAAATGAAAGAAAATCTAAAAGACATAACGCCCCCTCGTTGAACAAGGGGGCGTCATAGTTTGCAATACCTTTGGTTGCAATACTGACGTTAGGGCCGTTAGCGGCGATTGCGCCGGCCTGTGTCAATACTGCATCAGCAGCGGGTCTTACTTGACCAGGGTCGGTCCGGAGCCTGCCGGACGTTCGCTGGTGATCATGATCCCCAGCCGCTTGGCAACTTCCTGGTAGGCTTCCAGCATGCCGCCCATGTCACGGCGGAAGCGGTCCTTGTCCATCTTGTCGTTGGTCTCGATGTCCCACAGGCGGCAGCTGTCCGGGGAAATCTCGTCGGCGACGACGATGCGCATCATGTCGCCTTCGAACAGACGGCCACATTCGATCTTGAAATCGACAAGACGGATGCCGACGCCCAGGAACAGGCCGCACAGGAAATCGTTGACGCGGATGGCAAGCGCCATCATGTCGTCCAGTTCCTGCGGGGTGGCCCAGCCAAAGGCGGTGATGTGTTCTTCGGCGACCATCGGGTCGTTGAGCTCGTCGTTCTTGTAGTAGAACTCGATGATGGAGCGCGGCAGCTGCGTGCCTTCTTCCAGGCCAAGACGGGTGGCGATGGAACCGGCGGCGACGTTGCGCACGACCACTTCCAGCGGAATGATCTCGACTTCCCGGATCAGCTGTTCGCGCATGTTGAGGCGGCGAATGAAGTGAGTCGGGATGCCGATGGCATTCAGATGATTGAAGATATATTCGGAAATCCGGTTGTTGAGCACGCCTTTGCCGTCAACAATCTCGTGTTTCTTGTTGTTGAAGGCAGTCGCGTCGTCCTTGAAGTGCTGAACCAGGGTTCCCGGTTCCGGACCTTCGTAAAGGATCTTGCCCTTACCTTCGTAAATGCGCCGGCGGCGGTTCATAGGCTATACCGTATCTTTTAGAGAAACCTTTGACGGAACATGCTTACCTTGTCTGAAAATCCACCGGGACGTTTGTCGTCAACCGGCCGATGCTTGAAGGCAGCAGGCCCTGTTTTGCGGCGCGGAACTTAACCGAAGCCGGGCAAAAGTACAATCTTATGTTTCCGGAGAGTTCGCAGGGCGGTTATGCTTTTGACGCATGAGTGTACGTACTGCGTTGATTTGATCGGCTTGCGGGGATATGCAAGAGACCAAATCAGCCCCATATGGGGGGAAGTGCATCAGCGCAGTTCAGGAGACGATGAGTATGAGCACATTCGACAAGCGCGAGCAGGGGTTTGAAAACAAGTTTGCGCATGACGAGGAGCTGCGGTTCAAGGCAACCGCACGCCGCAACAAGTTGCTGGGTTTGTGGGCGGCAGGTCTTCTGGGCTTTGAAGGCGAGAAGGCCGACGAATACGCCAAGGAAGTTGTCCGGGCCGATTTCGAAGAGCCGGGCGAGGAAGACGTTTTCCGCAAGCTTCGCGAAGATTTCGACGCAAACAAGGTCGAGCAGTCCGATCATCAGATTCGTCGCACCATGGACGAACTGATGCACACGGCTGTGGACCAGTTGCAGAAAGAAGGCTGATCGAAGCTTTCTTCGATTGTCAGTTTCAAACGCCCGCCGGAAACGGTGGGCGTTTTTGTTTTGACGGGCATGATGATTGGCAAGTTGGGGCTTTTCCGGCCTGGAAGAAGAAAATCCCCATCTCCCTTTGCGTCAACCAAGCTCCCAGAATTGCAAAAACAGCGCTTGCGGTTGTGTCGGCGGACGGATTTGATACCTCCTCTATCGGAGGAGACGACCCGTGTCAGATAATGCCTTTCTTGCCGACAAGTTGCGTTCCGGAAAAGCCGTCATTACCGGCTGGTCCCAATTGTCCGCGCCCATGGTTCCGGAGTTGTTTGCGCGCTCGGGATACGAGGCGGTTACGCTCGATCTTCAGCACGGCATGTATGATTTTGCATCGGCGTGCGAGGCGATGGCAGCCATTGCTCTTGCCGGGGCGCACCGCATCGCCCGCATTCCCGTCGGTGACAACGCCCTAGCGGGACGGCTGATCGACATGGGGGCCGATTGCATCATCGCGCCGATGATCAATTCCCTTCGGGACGCGGAAACCTTTGCGCGGGCTGTCAAGTATCCGCCAATCGGCGACCGCAGCTGGTCGCCGTTTCGGGCAGCCATGCTGAGCGGCCAGACGCGGGACCAGTATCTCGAAAACGCCAATGCACAGACCCTTGCCTTTGCCATGATCGAAACCCAGGACGCGATCGACGCGCTGGACGAGATCCTGAGCGTCGACAGTCTTGATGGCGTGTTTGTCGGTCCGAGCGATCTTTCCCTTGCGTTGTCGAAAGGCGCTTCGCTCGATCCGAACGGGGCACATACCGGCGAAGTTGCCGGTGAGATTGCGGAAAAGGCGCTCGCGGCAGGGAAACTTGCCGGGATTTTCTGCCTCAACGCCGACAAGGTCGAGGAAGCCTATAATCAGGGGTTCCGGTTGATGTCACACGGCGTCGACACGCTCTTTCTTGATCATTCCGCCAGGGCTGCGCTCAAGGAAGTGGCCTGGCTGGCGGAGCAGGGCACAGGACCTGCCGCCGGATATTGATTTGCACTTCTTGCGGAAGCTTGACCTGGGTCAATGTTCTAATTTCGATATTGCGAAAGTATTCAGATATCGAAACCGCGACGGTTCTGAGCTTCAACGACAAAGTTGATTATGTCTCATAATCAACCACTGTTGCCGCTGTTGCTCAGGACGGAGAACCGCCGCTTTCCCGATGGGAGATCCTCATGTGGAAACTGGCAATGATCTTGTTCATCATCATCGGCCCGACGCTTGCCGGCCTTGGTGCACTGGTTCCGTTATCGATCTACGGTGTCGGCACATTCAATGCTCTGCTTCTGGTCGGCGGCGCGGCGACAGGCGCCGCGATCGCCATTCCGGTGAGCTATTGGGTGGCCACGCGCCTCGGAGCGTTGATGGACGCTTCCTCTGCACGGACCTGACAGCCGTCAGCCGAGCTTCTTCATGAAATGGGCAAAGGACATCATGCCTTCCGGCCAGGGGCCGTGGCCGCTTTCCAGGTTGATGTGACCGGCGGCTCCGGCGTCCTGGAAAGTGGTGCCCCAGACCTTGGCGAAATGCTCGGCACGGGCGTAGTCGCAATATGGGTCGTCCCGGCTGGCGACAAGATGCGCGGGGAAGGGCAACGGATGTTCGGGAATGGGCTTGAAGTCCCCGCCATCGAATTCCGCCACGAGCCCCTCGCGGTCCCAGTCGGAAGGAGCGACGAGATAGGCGCCGGCAATCTTGTCCTTCAGCGCATGGGCACCGTGGGCAACCAGGATGCAGCCAAGCGAATGTGCGACAAGCACAACGGGCCGTTCGGCGGCATCAACCGCTTTCACCAGCGTTTCCAGCCATTCCTTCTTGCTCGGACGATGCAGCTCTGCCTGTTTCACGACCCGGGCCGTCGGCATCTTGTCGCGCCAGCGCAACAGCCAATGGCCCGGCAGTGTCTGACCGTAACCTGGAACAAGCAGAATGTCGGTGTCTGAAATTTTCACGGGCTACACCTTTTGCGTGGCTGTCGAAGATGTGCCGCTGTCTCGCAGTTTTTCCGGGCGCTTGTCAATCGCGGCAAGGAAGGAGCCGGATGTTCGGAAGGCTGGAAGAAGCAACCGGCAAGCTACCGGCCTTCGGATCTCAGCGCCGTTTGCGTTCAAAGCCTTCGAGGTGACGGCTGAGGCAAATGAAAGGAGCCGGCCCAAAGGACCGGCTCGATGTTTGTCGGCTTCAGCTTAAATCACGGCCCATAGGGCGAGACGCACACACGGCGTGGTCCGTGATAGGGCTGGAAGCTGTTATCGCCAGGGCGGTAAGACCGATAACGCTGACCACACCACTGATAGTGCGCGGGGCTGTAGCCACGGCCGTAGCGAGGCGGGGCGGCGTAGCGCGGGGGGGCTGCGTAGCGTGGTGGGGCCGCATAGCGGGGGCCGGGAGCAACGCCGAAGCCGAAGGCAAAAGCTGCCGGCGGGAACCACCAGCCGTTATACTGGCGATAGCCTTGGCGATATTTCCGGTAACCCCGGTGCCCGTTGTAATAGTGGCGTCCGTTACGATTGTTGTAGCCGCGATGCGGGTTATGACCTCTTCTGTGGTCAACCTTGAGGACGTTCGCCGGGGCTTCCGAGTGCGTCTGAACCGGCACCGGCACGGTCTTGAGCAGCGGCAGCGGAGCGGCGAAGGCCGGCAAAGCCAGGCTCACGGCAAGACCGCCGATAGCGGCGTGACTTAAAACGGATTTCCAGATCGACATCACATACTCCATGCTAATCATGGGTATAAAACGTGGAGCGCCCGGCTTCGTTCCCCGAAATGGTCATGCTCCGTCATTTGTGATCGCGAAGATCTCAGGAAAGTGGGCCGTAAAAACCGTGTTTCAGGGCCCGGGCCCAACCCGAACGCCCGTTCTTTTCCGCTTCGGCGGAGGCTGTGTCCCAATCGTATGTCAGGATCTTTTCCTGAAAGTTCCATGCTCCGTGATTGTTTGTCATCAGGGCATAGCGGGCATGCGGACTGCCGGCTTCCATGACATGCCGGTGCGGATGGTCGTCTTCGTAGGACGGCAAGCCGACGCTGCCCGGATTGAGCAGGATCTGCCCGGTTTTCTGGAGGCGGATGACCCTGGGAATGTGCGTGTGACCGCAGCAGATGACGGGAGCGGTTTCGCCCTTCAACTCGTCCAGCAAGGTCTGTTCGTCCGGCAGGTGTCCCTTCGGCCCGTCCACCTTTTCAGTCAGGTAGCGGTCATCGTTGTCCGGGGTGCCGTGGCACAGGAAAATCTCGTCTGTCAGGCGTATGGTCGGCTGACTTGTTGCCAGCCAGTCGCGGCTTGACTGTGAAAGACGCTCAGCGGCAAAGACGTCGGTCGGTCCCATTTTGTCGATCGGATCGTCCAGGACGATGCGGTCATGGTTGCCGCGAACGGTCGGCCAGGCAGTCTCACGCAGGATGGCGGCAGTTTCCTCCGGCCAGAGCGGACCGGAAATGCAGTCACCCAGATTGACGATCAGGTCCGGTGCTTCCAGTTTCAGGTCTGCAAGCACGGCTTCAAGGGCCAGGACATTGCCGTGAATGTCCGAGACGACGGCGATTTTCATGATTCAGCTATCCTGACGGCCGATCCGGCCAAGGTGAGTGATCTTGAACCCTTCAGGGCTCTTCAGGCCGTAGCCCAGAACCCGGTCGAACGCAATGTGGGCGGTCCAGATGATCGCGATCGGAGCAAAATCCCAGAAGGCGTAGGGATCCAGATCATAATCCGTGAGCAGGACGCCAAGCCCCATCAGGAGGGCCGGGCCGATGTAGGTGTGAAAGAGATTGTAGATCAGGGCGCCAACGCGTGGATTGGCAAAATAGCCCAGCATCGACAGGTCGGGCACCAAAATGAGGATGACAAACGTCAGCCACGGCGCCCCTGTCCAGAAATAGAGGACCAGCGAAGCAATCAGGATGAAAAGCGCTTCGATGCGCTGCCAGGCAACAAAGGATTTTTCGCCGGACATGTGCAATCTCCCGACCAAAGAGGAAAGGGAGGCGAATACCTCCGGTCCTCGCCGTCTTCGTTTTATCTTCCGGGGTCATCCCGGCCAAACGAAGTGCGAGCCGGGATCGGAGAGCCACAGGTTTTGCCGTGGCTCTCCCAATGTTGGTTCTGCTTTGGGTCTCCGATCCCGGATCTTCGCTTCGCTGCGTCCGGGATGACGAACCCACCGCGTTTCAGGGAAGCCTTACGCTTCGCCGAACACCCGTTCGAAGATCACATCGACATTCTTGGTGTGGTAGCCGAGGTCGAAGCGGTCGCGGATTTCTTCTTCGGACAGATATTTGCGCACATCCGCGTCGTTCAGAAGTTCGGTCAGGAAGTCGACCGAGGCGGCCCCAGCCACCTGGTAGCTGTCCCAGACCTTCATGGCGTTGCGCTGGACCAGACGGTATGCGTCCTCGCGCGACGAACCGGCCTGGGTGAGAGCGAGCAGGATACGCTGGGAATGCACGAGGCCGCCGAGACGGTCCATGTTGCCGATCATGCGCTCCGGATAGACCAGCAGCTTGTCGATAACGCCCGTCAGGCGGGCCAGAGCGAAATCAAGGGTGATGGTCGCGTCCGGGCCGATCATGCGCTCGACGGAGGAATGGGAAATGTCGCGCTCGTGCCAGAGAGCCACGTTTTCCATTGCGGGAATGGAGAAGCCGCGGACGATACGGGCAAGACCGGTCAGGTTCTCGGTCAGGACGGGGTTGCGCTTGTGCGGCATTGCCGACGAGCCCTTCTGGCCCTTGGAGAAGAATTCTTCGGCTTCCAGAACCTCGGTACGCTGCAGGTGGCGGACTTCCGTTGCCACGCGCTCGATGGAGGAGGCGATCACGCCGAGGGTCGCGAAATACATCGCGTGACGGTCACGCGGGATCACCTGGGTGGAGACCGGTTCGGCCTGGAGGCCCATGGCCTTGGCGACGTGTTCTTCCACGGCCGGGTCGATGTTTGCGAAGGTGCCGACCGCACCGGAAATGGCGCAGGTGGCGATTTCCTCACGAGCTGCCAGCAGGCGCTTCTTGCAGCGGTCGAACTCGGCATAGGCTTCGGCCATCTTCAGGCCAAAGGTTACCGGTTCGGCATGGATGCCGTGGGAGCGACCGATGCAGACGGTGTCCTTGTGTTCCATTGCCCGGCGCTTGATCGCGGCAAGCAGGGCGTCCATGTCGGCCAGCAGCATGTCGGTTGCCTTGACCAGCTGGACGTTGAAGCAGGTGTCGAGCACATCGGACGAGGTCATGCCCTGGTGCACGAAACGGGCATCCGGGCCAACGATTTCCGCCAGATGGGTCAGGAAGGCGATGACGTCGTGTTTGGTCTCGCGCTCGATCTCGTCGATGCGGTCTATGTCGAACGTGGCGCTGCCACCCTTTTCCCAAATGGTCTTGGCCGCTTCTTTCGGAATGACCCCGAGCTCGGCCAGTGCGTCGCAGGCATGGGCCTCGATCTCGAACCAGATGCGGAACTTCGATTCCGGCGACCAGATGGCAACCATGTCGGGACGGGAATAGCGCGGGATCATCGGCGAATGGACCTCGTATGTGGAAAATCTGGCTGCGGAATAGCAGAGGGGCGCTGCCCCTTCAATGCGGAGACGCGGTTTTTGCTTGCAGCAAAGTGCCCGAATGTGAATTTTACGGTGCACACGAGCGCGATGCGACTGTCTTTGAGGAGACACGGATGACAATCTGGCGGCCGGCTAACACGATTGCGGTCAAGGCTCTTGCCCTGATCTGGCAGGATGACGCGCTGCTTCTGTCAGACGTGCGGAACGATACGGGACGTATCACCGGCATGCGGCCGCTCGGCGGCACCGTGGAGTTTGGCGAGCCCTGGCGCGATACGCTCCAGCGTGAGTTCCTGGAAGAACTGGGAGCAAGGATCACTCTGCTGGACGAGTATATCGTCATGGAGAACATCTACGATCATCATGGCGTCGCAGGCCACGAGATCGTTTTCCTGTGCCACGCCCATTTTACCGACAACAGCTACTACCGGACCGATACCATCGTTTACGAGGTGAACGATGACACGGTCGGGACGGCACGCTGGATCACGCTTGACGAACTGGCCGCCAAGGGTCTTGAGCTCTATCCCTCCGGTTTGCAGGACAAGCTGCCAGGGCAGGCGGGGAAACCCGTGCCGGGCCGTCGTTTCAGCTAGGCTGGATCCTGAGCCGCCTCACGCGCCGTCGCCGTATTCCATCCGCTCGTCAGCCTTTTCCTCGGCCATGTAGAGATCGAACTTGTCCTGGTGAAGGCGAAGGCGCACCGCCAGGATGTAGACCGCGACTGCCAGAGCAGAAACCACGGCGATATCCGGTCCAACCGGCAGGTAGCCCGCGCCGCCGCCGAAGGATCCAAGCCAGGAAATGAGCACAAGACCTGCAAGATAGGGAGCAAGCCAGGCCGCCTCGCGCCAGTCCAGGCTGTCGAAGCCGCCTCTGCTGTTGCGGTAGATCATCAGCAGGAAACCGATGACCAGGCAGACGCCCAGATGCAGCATGGTGTCCCAGCCGCTCCAGTAGATGATCAGGCTGGCGACGACGAAGGCAAGACACCCGGTGACAGGAGCGGCCGGCAGCACGAAGGCGCGCGGGGCGTCGGCCATCAGCTGGCGGAAGGCCAGCACGGCGACAGGGCCGACGACGAAAGACAACACGATGGATGACGTGTTGAGGGCGAGCACTTCGTTGAATGGCAGAATGAAGAAGAACAGAGCCGAGACCACGAAGTTGATCAGCAAAGCGAACAGCGGCACGCCGCGCGCCGAAAGCGTTTCCATGAACTTCGGAAAGAGACCGTTCTGGGCCATGGCAAGGCCGAGGCGGGCATTTGAGCCGACGGACACAAGCGCCGAGGCAAAACTGGAGATGCGGGCGCTGCTGTCCAGAATGCTGACGATCCAGAGCGCGCCGACGGCGGTCGCAAGGGCCGCCATGGGCCCCAGCTCGCCCGGGAAGCTGAGCGCCGCCCAGCCTTGCTTGAGCTGTGACTGATCAAGGGCGCCTAGGAAGGCGAGCTGCAGCCCGCCGTAGATCAGCAGGCAGACGACCAGGCTGATCACAAGCGCCAGCGGCACGTTCACCTTCGGATTGCGGGCTTCCCCGGCCATATCGATCACGTGGCGGAACCCGATCAGGGCGAAGATCACACCGCCGGTTGAGATCGCCGACAGGATGCCCTTCAGTCCCTCGGGGGCAAAGCCGCCGTATTCACTGAAATTGGCGTATCGGAACTCGGACGTGAGGATAACGGCGGCCAGTCCGGCCGGAACAAGGATCTTGACCCAGGTGAGCGCCGTGTTGAGACGGGCAAAGAAGCGGACGCCAAAGGCATTGAGAACCGTGAAGACCGCCAGCAGGACGCAGGCAACCGCCAGACCGGCAGGGCTGAGAAGTCCGTCTGACCCGTAAAGCCAGGGGGCAAGGCTCTTGGAGTAGCGCAGTACTGCCTCCACCTCGATGGTGGCGGTGGTGTTGTAGCCAACCCAGGCCGTCCAGCCCATTGTCATGGAGACGACCGACCCGTGGGAGAAATGCGGCACACGGCCGATGCCGCCTGCAACCGGCAGAATCGCCGCGATCTCGGCGAAGGTCGCGGCAAGAAGCAGCATCGCGAAGCCGCCAATCATCCAGGCGATGAGTGATGACGGCCCGGCAGCTTGCGCAGCCATCAAGGGCGCGAACAGCCAGCCAGATCCGAGAATTCCGCTGATCGCCACAAAGGTGAGGCTCAGCAGACCGATACTGCGTTGCATATGCGCCAAGACGATTCCCCCAGTCTTTAACGGGGAGAGCTTAACCGAGGGAATGTCTCGACGGAAAGACGCGTTGCGGAAGTAATTGCTTCGCGACCGGAAGTCGTGGGTGAAAACGGTATCTGTAGCCCATCTTTCGAGACGGACCTGGCGGTCCTCCTCAAGATGAGGAAGTGCTTGTTGGAGGTCTGAAGTGAAAGTTGTCTCTGGGCCTGAAAACATCAGAGCTCTAGAGCATTAGAGCGCCAAACCGATCCACCACCTCATCCTGAGGAAGCGCGAAGCGCTGTCTCGAAGGATGGGCCATTTGCTCAATTTTTTGATGCGGTTTCACCCCGTTTCGACAGCGCGGGAAGCAGGTCGAACTCACCTTTGATCAAGGCTTCTTTCTTGTCACGCCGCCATCCTTTTACCTGGCGTTCGCAGGCAATCGCGTCTGTAAGCTGCTCGAACTCGCAATTGAAAACCAGTTCAACCGGTCGGTAGCGCGCTGTGTAACCGTCGTACGTTCCTTGCTGATGTTCACTAACTCGGCTCGCGAGATCCTTTCGCGTGACGCCTGTGTAATAGCTGCCGTTCGAACATCTGAGGATATAGAAAGTAACCTTCATCGATGCTGGATATCATGGCTTGGACAAATAATGGACGGGCCGGTTGGGGGTGTGGCCCATCCTTCGAGACGGACCTAAAGGTCCTCCTCAGGATGAGGTCGTTAGTGTAGACGGGCTGAAGCGGTGGTTGCTTCCCTGTCCCCCACCACCTCATCCTGAGGAAGGCCAAAGGCCTGTCTCGAAGGATGGGCCGCTTGCTCAGCCTCGCACAGCGTTTCCTCTAAAAAAGCGGTTGCCTTATGGGTGCCTAGTCCACGGCGTATGACCCGGGCACTCGATAAGAGCTAGCGCCGCCTTCAAGCCTCTTCCGCGGCCTTGCGGATCGCGGAGATATTGCCGGCATAGCTTTCCACCGTGCCGCCCTTGAAGACTGCGGACCCTGCCACCAGCACATTGGCACCAGCCGCTGCAACGAGGGGGGCGGTTTCGGGGGTGACGCCACCGTCGATTTGGAGGTCGATCGGACGGTCACCGATCATCTGGCGGATGCGGCGGGTCTTTTCGACCTGCGACTGGATGAATTTCTGACCGCCGAAACCCGGGTTGACCGTCATCACCAGAATGAGATCCAGCCGGTCGAGAACATATTCAATGACGCTTTCCGGGGTCGACGGGTTCAGAGAAACACCGGCCTTCTTGCCCAGATTGCGGATTGCCTGCAGAGACCGGTCGAGATGGGGGCCGGCCTCGGCATGAACCGTGATGATGTCGGATCCTGCCTTTGCAAAGGCTTCCAGGTAGGGATCGCAGGGAGCGATCATCAGGTGGGTGTCGAAGATCTTGTCCGTGTGCGGGCGCAGCTTGGCGATGACATCCGGGCCGAAGGTGATGTTCGGCACGAAGTGGCCGTCCATGACGTCGAGATGGATCCAGTCGGCTCCCGCTTCCACCACGTCGCGGACTTCCTGGCCGAGTTTGGAAAAATCGGAGGCGAGGATGGAGGGGGCAATCTTGATGTCGCGCGGCATGGCAAACTCCCGGACAGGCCAGACGGGCCGTTATCGTCCCGTTTTCTGATGTTGCCGCCGCGCTAGCACTTCTGATGCGACTGGGCAAGATACCCGAGCCGGCCTCAATCGGTTTAGAAGCTCAAAGACGTCCCGTTATCGCCAGATATCTGCGGTCCGGTCCTTCGAAGCCGAGGCTATCCATCTGGATCAGCACGGCAAAGACTGGCGGGGCTTCATCGGGGAAATGGGTGACGATGCGCTCAATCCGGTAAGCCAGTGGGCAACGGCGGCTTTCAGGCACGCTGTTGTCCTCGTTGAGGATGCGGGTGACGCCATTGTGGACCATGGTCAGGCGGAACCCCTTGGTCTCGGCACCGTAGCTCTGGCACTGGGCATTCGGCAGGGGGTATTCCGACAGGGTGAGGTCGATTGGATCGTCACCGGACAGGAAGGCGGTACGGGTGGCAACCAGCATCTTGTGGGGATCGGATGTCAATTCCGTGCGAGGATTGAAACCGACCGTCTGGCCTTTACCGGCAATGGCCTTGTCCTGAAGCAGCGGCTGGGCGGCAAGACGGTTCTCCGCCCTGGTCTCCGACAGGGCGTTGTCGGCTGCATCGCCCGGACCCGGGTCAACATCCTTGCGCAGGCGGAAGGGGGACGGCGGCACCCAGGTATCGCCGATCACGTCGACAACGAAGATCTCAGAATAGGGGAAGCCGGATCCGTCCTGGACGCCGAACTGCTCAAAGGCGAAGAAATCGCCGTTCCTGGAAAAGCCGAGAAGCTGAAGCTCTGCGGTGTCTCCAGCCATTGCGGCCGGAGCGAGGCTCGCGCCGGCAAGCAGGAGCGTTGCGGCACACAGAAGACTGCGGCCCGCCGATGAGCACAGGGATTTGACGGTGGATGGCAGAACGGACACGGCACTTTCCTCACGCGAAGTGTTTGACCTGGCAAGTGGTAAGCCTAGCACGTTCGCCTGTCAGGTGTGCTACGTCACAGTTTTCACGTTCAGACGGCAGAACACCCGTACAAACGGTTTCAGGAACAGGGGCAGGATGTAGATCGGAAACTGGCCGACAGCGAACCAGAGCCAGGTGAATTCCGGCAGGGTGCCACCGAAGGCGGCGACCATCAGTCCCATGTTTCTGGTGCCACAGGTATGGGCGATTGCATAGGCGTCTTCTCGGGTCGCCGGTGAGAACAGCAGCAGGCTGAGCGCAATCTGTACCAGTGCGAGGCAGAAGGTGATGGCGGTAAGGCCCAGCGTGAACAGTGGTTTTGCGGCAAAGCTTGCGGCGACACCGTCCATGGCAGCTATGGCAAAGACCAGCAGCAGCAGCACATTGAGACCGCTGATGTGGTGGGAGGAGCGAGCCAGGCGCTCTTCACCGGCCAGTTTGCGAAAGGCGATCGAGACCGCAAAGGCGCCTGCGAGCAGCAGGGAGAGCTGGATGGCTAGCCCTCCGACGCTGAGAGGCAGGGCAGGCCCGAGCATCAACTCGCCGATGAAGGGGGCCGTCAGCGGGGTGATGATCAGAGCGGCAACAGAAAGCGCGAGACTGAGGGTGCCATCAAGGCCGAGCAAATAGATGAAGGCAGGAGCTGCCATCACCGGGGGAGCGGCGGTTGCGATGAAAAGGGCCAACATCACATCGGGGCCAAGAGCCTTCAGTCCGGAGAGATCGATCAGCAGCCACGTCAGCAGGGGTGCGCCGAGCATCATCCACAGGAGGGCGGCAATCAGAAGCGTGGGGCGACGCAGGCGCATGCGGATCGCGAAGGTGTCGACCCGCAGAAAAGCCAGGGTCAACAGGCTGAAGACGGCAACGGTCAGGTAGGGCCGCAGATAGGCGGACAGCGCCGGCAAGGCCATGCCGATGAAGATACTCACAGCAAGGGCGGCCGTTCCGTTGCGCCCGATCCATGCCAAGCCTGCACCACACCATCGAATCATCTTAAGTTGTCCTTTGAACCGCGAGTTGTGGCAGGCACTTCCGCGCCTCTTAAAGGATCCGGACCTCGGACGCCAGTATTAGGGCACCGTCCGGAACAGGCATGACAGCAAAAACCAGGCAAACGCAATCCTTCGACGTGATGGTGCTCGGCGCCGGTATCGTCGGCGTGTCGACGGCACTGCATCTGCAGCGGCTGGGCCTGTCCGTTGCGCTGATCGACCGCAAGCACCCGGGCGAGGAAGCTTCCTTCGGCAATGCCGGGATTGTCCAGCGCAACGGCTTCGTACCGCATGCGGTGCCGACGCATCCGCTCACGCTTCTGGGGATCCTTTTCGGCCGCTCAAGTGCCGTTTCGCTGGATATGGCCACCGTACTGCGGATGTTGCCGTGGCTGCGCCAGTTCCACGCAGCAGGCAATGCCCGCGGGGTTGAGGCCTATTCGCGGGCGATTGCTCCGTTGAGAGCCTTCGCCGTCGAGGAGCATCTCGACCTGGCGCATGCGACCAATGCCAACCGCTTTTACCGCCAGGGCGGCTGGCTGCATCTTTACCGCTCGGAGACTGCCTTCCAGGCAAGCGAGACCGAACGCCAATACGCGCGGGTGTTTGGCGTTTCCTATCGGGAAATGTCGGCTGGCGAGATCGGAACGCTGGAGCCTGGCCTGACGGCGCAGGGGCTGAGAGGCGTTCATTGGCCGGAAAGTTGTTCGGTGTCCAATCCCGGTGCCGTGGTCGATGCTTTCTGGCGGGGATTCGTGCATGACGGGGGCGGGTATTTCCGCGCCGATGCGATGAAGCTGAAGCAGGAGCGTGGCGGCTGGCAAATCGAGGGGGAACGCGGCACATTGTTTTCCCGCCAGGCAGTGGTTGCCCTCGGCGCCTGGACCGCGGATCTGCTGGCACGCCTTGGAGAAACCTATCCGCTTGCAGTCAAGCGTGGCTACCACATGCATTATCGTCCGTTGTCCGGGGCGTCCCTGTCACGACCGGTTGTGGATGTCGAAAACGGCTTCGCCCTGACACCGACGGACAATGGCATTCGCCTGACCACTGGTGTCGAACTGGCCGAGCGCGATGCCCCGCCCAATCCGGCGATTGTCAAGCTGGCGAAACGACGGGCCGAGGAAATTTTTCCGCTTGGTCGGGCGTTACAGGAACAGCCGTGGATGGGAAGCAGGCCGTGCCTGCCGGATTCGCTGCCCGTGGTTGGTCCGTCTGCAAAGATCCCGGGCCTGTGGCTCAACTTCGGCCATGCTCATGACGGTTTCACGCTCGGGCCGGTGACGGGACGGCTGCTGGCCAGCATGATTGCGGGCAAGCAGCCTTTCCTGGACCCGGCGGGGCTGTCTGCGTTGCGGTTCGCCACCTGAGCGTCTAACCTGGCGGTCGTGCAAGGTCGGATGTCAGCTCTCGCGCAAGGGCAGGGCGACGGTATCCTTCACCGTATTGACGACGATGCGAGACTGCACATCGGACACGAGTGTATTGTCCAGCAGCTTCAAACGCAGAAAATTGTCGTAGGTTTTGATATCATCCGTCACAACCTTGATAAGATAGTCGACGGCACCGGTGATGCGCTCGCACGTCACGACTTCGGGCCAATGGTGGACCAGCTTGTCGAATGTTTCCATGTTCTCGCGGCTGGGAACCGCAAGCTTGACGAACGAGTAGGCCACGAAGCCAAGACCCACGGATTCGCGGTCGATGATGGCAGTGATCTGGCGGATGATTCCCTGTTCCTTGAGGCGCTTGATCCGGCGCCAGCAAGGCGTCTGGCTCATGCCCGCTTCCTTTGCCACTTCGGCAATGGAGAGCGACGCATCCCGTTGCAGTACACGCAGAACACGTATGTCCGACGGGTCGAGAAGATATTTATCTGTCATTGGATATTTTAGGAATTTTTATTCTGCCTCTGGGTGATTGGCCGTGACGATAGCACAGAAATTGCCTGAGAAAAGGATGATATTACCTATTATGTGAGGTTGCCGCCGGGGGACATTGCCCCAGATGTCGGTTGAGGAGGAATTCGGATGAACGTGCACATGCCAACCGTTACCCTGGAGGACAAATACGTCGCCACGGAAGGACGGGTCTATCTGACAGGCATACAGGCGCTTGTCCGGCTGGCGCTCGATCGGGCGCGCATGGACCAGTTGGCCGGCCTGAAAACGGGCGGCTTCATTTCCGGCTACCGGGGATCGCCGCTTGCCGGTTACGACACAGAGCTGATGCGGGCTCATCGCCACCTCAAGGGGTATGACGTCGTCTTCAAGCCGGGCGTCAACGAAGAGCTGGGCGCGACCGCAGTGTGGGGCAGCCAGAAGCTGCGCGGCGAGGGCGGTGTTGGACGGGCAACCTCTTACGACGGCGTCTTCGGCATCTGGTACGGCAAGGCGCCGGGCGTCGACCGTGCCGGCGATGTGCTGCGTCAAGCCAACGCTTCGGGCACCGACCGCAACGGCGGTGTGCTTGCCTTGGCCGGTGATGACCACCTTGCAAAATCCTCCATCCTTCCGGCGCAGAGCGAGTTCTATTTCGAGCATGCGGAAATTCCGGTCCTGAACCCGGCCGATATCCAGGATGTTCTCGACTACGGCCTGCACGGCCTGGAAATGTCCCGCTTCACCAGCCTCTGGACGGCCCTGATCTGCGTTGCCGACACGATGGATGCATCGGCAACGATCAATATCTCTCCGAACAGGCTGCGCATGGTGCGTCCGCTGGAAGGCGATCCGCGCAAGGACTATCACCAGAATCGCGATCTCCTTCTGGGTAACCGCCTGGAGACAGAGCGTCTGGTGCGCGATCTTCGTATTCCGGCGGCTCAGGCCTATGTGCGGACAAACGGTCTGGACCGGGTCACCTTCGGAACGAGGACCAATCCCAAATACGGCATCGTTGCTTCCGGCAAGGCCTACCGGGATCTGCTGCAGGCGCTCGACCTGATGGGCATTACAGAAGACTTTGCCAAGGCGCTGGGCCTCGGGGTTTACAAGGTGGCAATGAGCTGGCCTCTGGAGCCGCTCGGCCTGCGTGATTTCGCCCGTGGCACAGAACGTTTGCTGGTGGTGGAGCACAAGCGCGCGTTCATGGAATCCCAGATCAAGGACATCTCCTATCACTGGCCGGAAATGAGCCGGCCGGAGATCTGGGGCAAACGCCGTCCGGACGGGACACCGTTCCTGTCCGACGTTCTGGAACTGTCCGTTGCCGAGCTGATCGAAGGCCTCATGACCTGGCTGCCGGGCGATGTGGTTTCGGAAGAAATGCGCGCCGTTGCCAACCGGATGACCAAACAGGCCATGTGGGCCCAGGGCCATGCGGAACGCGCTGCCCGTATTCCCTACTTCTGCTCAGGCTGCCCGCATTCCACGTCGACCAAGACACCGGAAGGCTCCCGCTCGCTGCCGGGCATCGGCTGCCACGCGATGACGGAAATGGCCGGCCGGACAACGGAAGGCCAGATTGCGATGGGCGGCGAGGGTGTCCTGTGGGTCGGGCAGCAGCCCTTCTCCGGCGACAGCCACGTCTTTGCCAACGTCGGCGACGGCACCTACTTCCATTCCGGCATCCTGGCGATCCGGCAGGCGCTCGCCTCCAACGTGCCGATCACCTACAAGATCCTCTACAACGACGCGGTTGCCATGACCGGTGGCCAGAAGGTGGACGGCCAGCTGACCGTTCCGCAGATCACCCGTCAGCTGGAAGCCGAAGGCGTCGAGCGGATCGCGGTTGTTTCGGAGAACCCGGACAGCTACGGCTCCTGGACACCGCTTGCCCCGGGAACCAAGATTCACCACCGCGACGAACTGATGGAGGTTCAGGAGGAGTTCCAGACCTTCAAGGGCGTGTCGGTGATCGTTTACGACCAGACCTGCGCCGCGGAAAAGCGTCGCCGGCGCAAGCGCGGGCAGTTTCCCGATCCGGACATGCGCCTCTTTATCAACGACCGGGTGTGTGAAGGCTGCGGCGACTGTTCCGTGCAGTCCAACTGCCTGTCGGTGGAGCCACTGGCAACGCCATTCGGTGAAAAGCGCGTCATCAACCAGTCGAGCTGCAACAAGGACTTCTCCTGTATCAAGGGGTTCTGCCCGTCCTTTGTGGAGATCAACGGTGCTGCACTGAAGAAGCCGAAGAAGGCGGATGTCGATATCGACACCCTGGTGGAAACCCTGCCGCTGCCGACACTTGCTTCGCTTGACCGCACCTGGAACACGCTGGTGGCCGGTATCGGCGGCATGGGCGTGACCACGATCAGCGCGATCCTGGCTATGGCGGCCCATGTGGACGGCAAACAGGCTTCCACGCTGGACATGACCGGCCTTGCCCAGAAGGGTGGCCCGGTGACGTCTCACGTGCGTTTTGCGGCGGGCAACAGGTCGATTGAAGGTCCGCGGGTTCCGGCAGCCAGCCTCGACCTTCTGATCGCGAGTGACATGGTGGTGGCCGCGAACGCGGATCAGCTCGCGCTCGCTCATCGTGGTCACACGATGACCGTCGCCAACACCAAGGTGGCCCCGACTGCGGAATTCGTGCTGAAGCAGACGCTTTCCTTCGATGAAAAGCAGATGGACAGCGCCCTGCGCAAAGCCTCCGGCACATATCTGCCTGTCAATGCTGCAGACATTGCCGAGAAGCTTCTGGGCGATGCCATCTATGCCAACATGCTGCTGGTCGGCATGGCTTTCCAGAGTGGCGCATTGCCGGTCTCGGACTATGCCATCGAAACCGCGCTGGAGCTCAACGGCGCGTCGGTGAAGAACAACATCAAGGCGTTCCGTGCAGGCCGCGTGCTGGCTGCAGATCCGGAAAAACTGCTCAAGGCCCTGCCGTCGGAAGCCAAGCAGCGTGTCTTTACCGTCGATGAGAAGATTGCCTTCAACGCCCAGGAGCTGACTGCCTATCAGGATGCGGCCTACGCACAGCGTTATCTGGATCTGGTCGGCAAGGTCAAAGAGGCTGACGAAGCGCATGGTCCGGGCACGTTCCGTCTGACGCAGACTGTGTCCGACATGCTCTTCAAGTTGATGGCCTACAAGGACGAATATGAAGTCGCGCGGCTTTATAGCGATCCTGCCTTCAAGGAGAAGATCGCGCAGCGCTTTGAAGACCCGAAGAAGCTGAAGGTTCATCTGGCACCGCCATTCCTCGCGCATCGCAAGGATCCGAAGACCGGCCGTCCGCAGAAGATTGCCTTCGGACCCTGGATCTTCTCCGCGTTCAGCTTCCTGGCGAAGTTCAAGGGCATGCGCGGCAAATGGTACGACCCGTTCGGCCGTACGGCGGAACGCAAGACAGAGCGCGCGCTCATCAGCCAGTATGAGGGCGATATTGCCGAGATCCTGAAGCGGCTGCCGGAAGGACACTACGGCCTGTTGGTCGAGCTCGCCCGGGTTCCGGATCTTATCCGCGGGTTTGGTCCGATCAAGGATGACAACATCGAAAAGGCGACTGAAAAGCGCCGTGTGCTTCTGGAGCAGCTCGACAGAAGCAACGACGGCGGTTCGGACAACAAGACCGGCACCAAGGAGTTTCTGGCGGCAGCCGAATAAAGGCTGAGCAGGAACAGCAAAAAACCGGCGCCGCAGGGTGCCGGTTTTTTTATGTCTTCTGCTCCGGGTGAAGGCGCTGCAATCCTGAAACAGACGGCAAGTCCATGGACGAGCTAGCGCCAGGGGCCGCTAATGATCGGCCGCCGCCGGTTTTCTTCGCGGGCTCTCAAATCGTTGTCGCTGAGGACATCGAAAAGAAGATCGTCCGGAATGGATTGATGGCTGGATCGGCGGGAAATGGCCTTGCCAAGTTTCCGTCGCAGGAGGGCCGCCAGTTGATAGAGACCGCGGGTGCGGGAGGGCGGTATGGCGGCGACACGGGGAAAACGGACCACGGAGGACATGGCTGGCTCCAATAAAGAAATATATTGCTTTCTTTATTTAGATTGCGCCTGGTGAAGGGTCAATAAGAAAAGGAAAATATTTCTTTATCTCGTGCGCTGCCGATGGGCACGCCCCTGTCCAGAGGCCTTGCGGCGCAACGAATGTATTTAAACCAGTCGCAATTTCTGACCTTCGGAGGCTATTGAAACGGCCCTTGAAAATCTTTTTTCGGAAAAAATATTCGGATTTCAACGGGATAAAAAAGTGACTTCGAGCGGGGAGCGAAGCGGTCAAAATTGTTACATTTCAATGACATGTAATGAATACATGCGATATAGTTAGAATTGTTCTCAAGTTTTAAAAAAAGACAATTACATTCTGGAAAAGCGCGTTTCGACCTTCTTTAAAACTCATCGTCATTTTCTGTACCAACGCCAAACCGGCACACTTGTGAAAATTGGTAATGGAACATGACTGAAGCGTTGAAAACAGAACTGGTGAACTTCTCGGAGCTGACCGGTGAAGCTGGCAGCGCCCGGAGGGCCGAACTGGCCCGGCATGTCGCAACCCTGTTTGCCCTGACCTCCGATCGGTGCTCCGACGAGCAGGTCGATATTTATGACTCCGTCCTCTTGCGGCTTGTCGACATGGTGGAAGACGAAGTTCGCCGTTATGTCGCTGACCAGATGTCCAGCCTGAGACGCGGTCCGGAAGAAACCATCCGCCGTCTGGCCGATGACGAGATCGAGGTAGCTGAGCCGATCCTGCTGCGCTCCACCGTGCTGCGGGAGGCCGATCTGATCAAGATCGCCGAAAAACGCGGCAATGCGCACCGGTTCGCCATCGCACAGCGCGAAGTTCTGTCTGAAGAGCTGACCGATGTGCTGGTGCGTCGCGGTGATCTGAAGGTCAAGCGCAAGGTGGCCAGCAACGATGGCGCCTGCCTGTCGGATGCATCGATCATGGCCCTGATCAGCGATGCTGCCTCCGATGCGACGCTGCAGCTTTCCTTGAGCGAGCGTGCGGATCTTGCCGAAGCGCATATTGCCAGCCTGATCTCGGTTGCCAGCGAGGAAGTTCGGCGGAAGCTGCATGCAACCGGCCGTGGTCACGAAGCCGAGCGGGTAGAGGAAGCTGCCGATATCGCCGCACAGCGCATGTCCAACCAGTATTGGCTGGGCCGCTACGACTTCGAAACAGCGCGCAGCCGGGTACTGCTGCTGGCCAAACGCGGGATGGTCAATGAGGCCGCCCTGCGCCGGTTCGCCTCGGAAGACCGGTTCGCGGAAGCGGTTGCCACCTTTGCCTGGCTGGTGAGATGCGGTGTCGAGGAAGTCAGCCACTGGATGGTGCGCCCCGATCCGGAGCCGTTCGTCATCCTTGCCAAGGCTTCCGGCTTCTCCTCCATCACCGTGGGTTCCCTGCTGGCCATCGGCCCCTGGCGCCACCGCCTGACACCGGATGTGCGCAGCGATGCCATGGCCATGTTCGAGCGCATGACGATCGCCGAAGCCAAGCGCAAGATGGCTCATTGGAACAACACCGTTCTGCACTGACACAATTAAGCAAGGCGCCTCCTGCCTGCATGTAAGGCCCGGTTCGAAAGGATCGGGCCTCTTCTTTTTCAGCGCCTTGCGAAAAGCCGGCTTTCTTTCAAATGGCACAGATCCGTGCCAAGAAAGACGGGGATCCTTTTCGCGACTCGTCCTGGGGCTGACATGCGCTTTTCACATCCAACCTATCGCCGATCCTGTCTTGCCGATGGCGGCCGCAAGAGGCCAGGCAAGGCGTTCCTTCTTCTGTCAGGTCTGCTTGCACTCTTTCTGTGTCTGGGTGGTTTGCCCTCAGGGGTGCAGGCACAGGGAATACCCGGGCTGTTTTCCGGAAAGGGCTCTACCGAGACCGGTACCGGTACCGGGGCTCCGGCCGCTGAAACAACGGCAGATGGAAATGCGCAGACGGAAGCGGCTGGCTCTGCAGTGGCGCCGGCCGACGGCGCCGGTGAAGGCGCAAACCTTCTTCAGACCGTTGACGAGTTCACCGAAGATGCCGTCGAGGCCCGGGATGTTCTCAAATCCATCGTTCAGAAAATTCCCGAGATCCAGGATGTGATGGTGGAGACCCTGCGCGCCCAGGGGGGCGAACGGGGTCTCAACTGGATGTCGTCGACGCTGGTGGACATTCTGATAGCCGTTGTTCTCGGCCTTGTGGCCTCTTCCCTGGTGAACCGGTGGGGCCGGCGGCAATTCGCGTCCTGGTACCAGCCGGACGCGACGACACGGGCTGACAAGATTATCTATCTTTATGCCCGGGCGATCCTGATGTTCGTCGGTGTCGGGCTCTTCTTTGCCGTAGCGGCCGGGGTATTTCTTCTGGTCGGAACGGGCATTGATGCATCCAACAAGACCGCACTTGTGGTTGTCGGCACCATGGCGGTTTTTCTGGCGCTCCGTGTTGTCTGGCTGAATGTGCTGGCACCCGACGCGGAGAGCCACCGGTTGCTGGCGCTTTCCAATCAGGAAGCGACCGGGCTCTACAGGACGCTGCTGGTCGGCTCCGCCATTTCCCTTGCGGCGGTTGCCTTCTGCCTCTGGATGGAGCGACTGGGTCTGTCGCCTGACATTCACAAGCTGGCATTGATTGCAGCCTCCGCGCTGTCGATGGTCATCCTGTCCGGCATCGCGATTGTCTATCGCAGGGTGATTGGGCGGCTGATCCGGGGAAAGAAGGGGGCTGAAGCGCCGATCTGGCGAAGGGTTCTGGCCAGCGGCTGGCACTTTGTTGCCGTTGCCTATTTCTTCCTCGCCTGGGGGATTTCGGCAGTGCGTATCCTGCTCGACCTGCCGGACGCGATCGGTCTTGTCGGTGCGCCGCTGGAAGTGCTGTTGATGGCTGCGGTTGCCTATGGGCTGCTGATCCTGCTCATCGACCGGGTTCTGTTGCCGAGGCTGGACACGGCCGCCGCACAGGAGAAGATTGCCGAGGACATCAAACGTGCCGAAGCAGGCGAGGGCGGCGAAGAGGATGTTGCCAGCACATTGGCCCAGGCGCGCGCGGAAGCTGCCGAGCGGGAAGCGCGGCGCTCACCCTTCCGGGACCTGTTCGACCGAGGTGCCACTATTCTGGTCGTGTTCACCTCGCTGGACATGCTGGCTTCCAAATGGGGACTGCCGCTTGCCGGTAGCGGCTCGCTGATCGGTTCCTTCGTCGAGGTGCTTCTGGTCATGTTCCTTGGCTACATGGCCTATGAGGCCGTGAAAATCGTCATTGACCGGGAAATTGCCAAGGAAGCGCCTGCCGAGAAAGACGAAGAGGCGGAAGTCGGCGGAACCGGTGAGAGCCGGATTTCCACCTTGCTGCCGATCTTCCGCAATTTCCTGCTCATCACGATCGTGGTGATCGCCACGATGGTGATCCTGTCGCAGCTGGGCGTAAATATCGCGCCATTGTTCGCCGGTGCCGGTGTCGTCGGTCTGGCAGTTGGATTCGGGGCTCAAACCCTCATCCGGGATATCTTCTCCGGAGCTTTCTATCTGATCGACGATGCGTTCCGGAAAGGGGAATACATCGATATCGGCAGCGCCAAGGGCGTTGTCGAAAAGATCTCGATCCGGTCGATGCAACTGCGGCACCACCGCGGTGCGCTTACGACGGTTCCCTTTGGCGAAATTCAGAAAGTGGAGAATTTCTCACGAGACTGGGCGGTGATGAAACTTGCGTTCCGCGTCACCTACGACACCGACGTGGACAAGATGCGCAAGATCATCAAGAACTTCGGCAAGGAGCTGCTGGAGGACGAGTATTTCGGGCCCATGTTCCTGGCGCCGCTGAAATCTCAGGGCATCATGTCGATGGAAGACAGTGCCATGATCGCGCGCGTCAAGTTCACGACTAAACCGGGCAAGCAGTTCGAGCTTCGCAAGGTCGTTTATGCAGGTTTGCGTGATCTGTTCGAAAAGAACGGGATCCGCTTTGCACATCGCCAGGTGACCGTGCGTGTTGCCGGGACCGACAACGACGAAGAGGCAATGCCGCCTGCTGCCAAGGAAGCTGCCGCCGCAGGGGCTGCTGCGGCTGGACTATTGGGCGAAGAGGCCGATGGGGAAGGCCGAGAGGGAGCGGAAGACCGGCTTTAGGGTATGGCCGCTATTAAGGATCATTTGATTTGAGGCGGACCGATCCGGTCACATCCGCAGAGCGCGAAAAAGGCGTCGCCCGCATCCTTGAAATCCATATAACCCACGAGAAAATTACTACTCATCCGCATATTGAAAGAGCGCCTGCAGGGACTGGTCGCCAATCTGGCCGTCAATTTTGCCATGATAAACCCCGGCTTCCTTCAACCGGCGTTGAACGGCCTTGTTGAAGGAGAGCGGGTAAGTGTCGGACTTGGTCAGAAACCAGAACTCCGCTTCGATCCTGCCGCCGGACTTGATTGCCTTCATGAGCCAATCGATGGCGATTTCCCTCCGGTCGCTCTTGAAGGTGCCGTTGAGGTATTGAAGGGTCAGTTCCCGCATCGCAATCGGGTCGTCAGCCGCCGCTGCCTGTTCCAGCAGTTCCCGGGCCCTGTCGATGTTCTTGTCGCCGCCGCGGCCCTTGAGATACATCCAGGCGAGGTTTGTTGCCGCCAGGCCTTCGTCGTCCGACGCCAGCGCGCGCTGGTACCAGTGGCGGGCCTTGAAATCGTTCTGCTCAATTCCTTCGCCTCTGTCATAAGCTCCGGCGACATAAAACGCGGCTTCCGGGTTGCCGGCTTCGGCTGCCTTCTGGAACCACTCGAACGCCTTCGCCTCGTCATAGTCGACGAGGTTGCCTTCGCTATAGGAATGCGCGAGCAGGTTCATGGCATTGGCGTTGCCCAGACGGGCGGATTTTTCCAGAAGCCGCAGCGTTTCTCCCGGCTGCCATTCGACGCCCTTGCCGAGCTCATACGCGACGGCCAGTTCGACCATGGCTTCGGTGTTGTTGAGCTCCGCCGACTGTCGGTACTGGCGGGATGCCTCGGCTTCGTTGCCCGAGCGGTCGAGGACCTTGCCGTAAAGCAGCCGAAGCAGGGCGGAGTTGGGAAAGAGCGCGACGGCGTCATAACAGGCTTGCACGGCCTCTTCGGGATCACTGAGCCCTATATCTGCGTTCTCGATGGCCAGGCATGTCTTGACCGGCCTTGAAGCTGACTGCCGCGCCTTGGCATCCTGGTTGTCGGCAATCGAGGGATGCTTGTGTCCGAGGGCGTTGTTCAGCAGCTTCAAAGCGTCCTCGGCGAATGGCCCGTCCGGATAGCGCTCCAGGTACAGCCTGACTTCATCCGGATTGTCGCCGTAGCGGACGGCTTCCCACAAGGCTTCTTCGCTCGACGCAAGTGCCAGTTTGCCCTGTTCGGTGGGGTTGAAGGTGAAATCCAGAACCAGGGATGAATTTTCCCAGGGGATCTGGGCTCCTTCCGTGGTTTCAATCACATCCGTCCGCACCCGCCGCAGCATGCGGGCAATGTCCAGATCAGGGGTGGAAATGTGCGTCAGCAATGCCTTTGTAAAGGGGCTGTTTCCGTCTGTTCCGTCAAGGGCGACATTGCCTGGCTCCGTTGCGTAGGCGATAAGCGTGCCTGGTCCGGCATCGACCCGGGCGAGCCCCTGGCCTACCTCAACCGCTCTATTCCCCATGGCGCCGGCAAGGGTTTGTGCGAATGGATTGTCACGGCAGGCATCAAGCAGAATGATCCTGGTTTTTGCCGAGCCGTCCATTTGTTGTAGAAGCGATTTGACGGCGATCAGCTCGGCGCTGATGTCGCTTTCTTCCTGCAAATGGGCGTCGGAGGGGACTAGGTAGTTCTCGCCGGCAACCTGGATTCCGTGCCCAGCGTAAAAAAACAGGGCGACGTCAGCCCCTTCCAGGGATTTGGAAAACATCCGGATTGTTTCCAGAAACGAGGAAAGCTGCAGATTTTCCTGCAGCAGGACCTCAAAATTCAGCTCTTTCAGGGCTTCACCAAGTTTCCTTGCGTCGTTGACCGGGTTTTCGAGCGTGCTGGCCGAGGAATAGGCCGCGTTCCCCACGATTAGCGCGACACGCTTTTCGGCATGTGCGGGAACCGTGAAAAGCAGAACGCTGAAAAATAGGTAAATTGATCTCGTCACGGGGCCACGCTCGAAAAACAATTGAACACTCCCAGGCAAAAGCTTCTTCGATCATTTCGTCAAACATGTGTACTGGCGGAAATAAGGCGTCCGGATTTCCTGAAACGGGAAACGAAGTGGCCAGTACCAGGATTTAAGCGGCTTCCCTTGGCGGAAGCAAGCAAGCTTTCTGTGTATGGAGTGGCTATTGAAACCTGGATGAATGCAGCGGCTCTTTTTCTTTCGGTACGCCTGTTGGAAACGACCAAAAGACGGAAGCATACCTGCCGAACGCACTCTGCCGGTTAGAACAGGCTTCACTTGCCCGCCTAGCATGAGATTTTGAGCATTTCGCCTTGTCCCTTGCGTTCCGCAGGACAGAATCTGACACTTGCGGCGAGACCGCCATAATGGTGTGCTTCACCTTTCGGATCGCAAATGTGAAGGGGGAGACTATGCTGAAACCAATGTTTCTGGGAACTGCGCTTGCGGTTGCCCTGTCATGCCAGGCCATTGCGGGACCTTTGCAGGACAAGGCGGCTGAAGTGGAGGCCGCGCTTGATGCCGGCAAGGGCGGGGAAGCCATCTCTTTGATGCGCGAGGCGCTTTTCGACGTTTGGTCGAAAGCCACCATTTCCATTCCAACCGCCTTGTTCGTGATGGCCCCCGCCGACGGCTTCGGCATCTATAAACCCCGGGCAGATGCAGCTTTCGGAGCGGACGAGCCGCTGCGCATCTACCTGGAGCCGGTTGGCTTCGACTGGAAACAGCAGGATGGCCTTTTCACATCTCTTCTGACCGTCGACTTCGACCTCGCGTCGCCCGATGGCAAGGTGCTGGCTGGGCAAAAGGGCTTTGGCCGGTTCGACTTCAAGAGCCACGTGCCCAATACCGAATACATGGCCAACCTGACCCTGAATGTCAGCGGGGCCCCGGCGGGCGACTATGTACTGGAACTCACCGTCAACGATGAATTCAGCGGCAATTCCGCGAAAGTCCGGATGCCCTTTTCAATCAAGTAGGTGCATCGGCAACGGGGTTAGAGGCGGTCTCTTCGCTTTTGTGCGCCAGGTCCGTGGACCTCTTGACTGAAATCCGATATCGGTCCCGGCAGGCACCAGGAAGAGGCTTGCCATGACTTGAGCTGCCATCCGGCAGCCGGGATGCGCCACCCTTCGCTGATCGAGGAAACCGGGCCCAAGCATGAAGCTCTACGACTGTTTTGTCTTCCATAACGAATTCGACCTTCTGGAAATCCGTCTTCGGGAGATGGGGAACCATGTCGACAAGTTTGTCCTGGTGGAAGCGAACCAGACGCAACGCGGTGGTCCCAAGCCGTTCTACTTTGCGGAAAATCGCGAACGGTTTGCGCCCTGGGCCGACAAGATCATCGATCTTCAGGTCGAGTTTCCCGATGAATTGCCACCGGCGCTCGGCGTCTACAAGAACCGCCGGAAGGCGGACTGGGAACGCGAGAACTATCAGCGCAATTGCATTGCACGGGGACTGGACGCCTGCGCGTCGGACGACGTCATCCTTCTGTCGGATGTCGACGAGATCGTGCGGGCGGATGTTCTGAAGAAGGTGCTGGACGAGAAACTCTACAAGGGGCGGCTGCTGGTGTTCGAACAGAGCCTGCACAAACACCATCTCGACCGGATCGTTCCCGGCAAGACCTGGCTTCTGGGGTCGCGGATGATTGAAAGGAAGTACCTGACCACGCCGCAGCAACTGCGACGGACAAAGGCCCGGATGACAAAAAAGTCCTACGTGCCGGGTTTTGTCGCCCAACCGCTTCTCAGGATCCGCAACAACAACCTGTCGGGCATCAGCCGCCCGGTGAATATCCTGCCCGATGCAGGCTGGCATTTTTCATCCATGGGCGGCGTGGAAGCCTTCCGAACCAAACTGGCATCTGTCGTCCATGGCCAGACGGTCGATACCAGCGATATCGAAAGGCTCTACGCGAAAGAGCTTGTCGGCACCGAGATCATCCCGCGCGAAGGACTGCCGGGCTGTGTGCACGAGGGGCGCTTCGATCACATGCTGGATCAAGGTGCTGTGCCCGCCGAAAGCTGACGAGTTCCGCCGAATTCGGTCTTTGGTAATCGGAAACCTGATCCGTTCGGGAGGGCACGCTCGATGATCGCAGCCATGTGACTAATCCGATCGAGCTTCTACACGATGCGGGCTGGATGCTTCCTCGCCCAAGTAGACGGCGTCTTCTTCTTGTGGGAAATATTCACATGAAGCCGATTTGGAGCCTGACCTGGAGAACGTATCCATGAACCTTCCGCCGCTTTAGCGACTGACGGCACCCATAGGAGCGGTCACGGGAACAGTTTCAGTGGCGGACAGTTGCCGCCAGGATACTTCCAAAGAGGGGGGGGCGAGGCTGCGACCGGTGTTGTGTCGTGTGCTGCCGATCCGCAATATGAGAGCAAAATATTCTCCCTCTTTCTGCATTTTTGCTCTTTCTTCTCCTGCAATCGCTTCCACATTCCGGCACTAAGGCCACTCACTCATCATGCCGGAAAGGAATTGATATGAGCTGGTTCAAAGCGATTGCCGCGGCCGCAGTGCTGCAGGTACTTACCCTTTCTCCCTCGCAGGCGGGTGACAACCTCGATGCGATCAAATCGGCAGGTGTCCTGAAGATCGGCACCGAAGGCACCTACGCGCCTTTCACCTTCCACGACGGGGAAGGCAAACTGGTCGGTTTCGATGTCGAAATCGGCGAGGCCGTTGCCGAAAAACTTGGCGTCAAGGCCGAGTTCATCGAAGGCAAATGGGACGGATTGATCGCCGGCCTGGACGTCAAGCGCTACGACGTGGTCATCAATCAGGTCGGCATCACTGACGCCCGCAAGCAGAAATACGATTTCTCCGACCCCTACATCGCCTCCAAGGCAGTGCTGATCGTTCGCGACAGCAATGACGACATCAATGGCTTCGAAGACCTCACCGGCAAAAAGGCGGCTCAGTCCTTGACCAGCAATTTCGGCAAGCTGGCGGAAGAAGCCGGAGCGGAACTGGTCGGCACCGACGGGTTCGACCAGTCAATCCAGCTGGTGCTGACACGCCGCGCTGATGCGACCATCAACGACAGCCTGTCCTATCTGGACTTCAAGAAGCAGAAACCGGATGCACCGGTGAAGGTTGTCGCCGAGAAGGCAAATGCCGACTATTCCGGCATTCTGGTGCGCAAGGGGGATCCGGAACTGGTTGCCGCCCTGAATTCAGCACTGGCCGACATCAAGGCGGATGGTGCCTACCAGGCGATTTCCGACAAGTACTTTGGTCAGGACGTGTCCAACTGACATGATGAAGGCCGGTCCATGCAGATCTAGACCGGCCCTTCTCACCTAAACGAAAAGCGCCGGGCGTTCGCGCCGGGCGCGTTTTTTTGGAGCTTTATCGTGCCTCACTGGCTTCAGTTGATGATCGATTCCCTGCCGACGCTTCTGTGGGCTGGGGTCAAATTCACCATTCCGCTCACGCTGTTGTCCTTCGCACTGGGGCTCAGTCTTGGTCTGACCACGGCTGTCACACGCCTGTTCGCGCCGCTGCCGCTGGTGCTGGTCGCGCGCTTTTATGTCTGGGTCTTCCGGGGAACGCCGCTGCTGGTACAGCTCTTCGTGATCTTTTACGGCCTGCCCAGTATCGGTATCTTGCTGGATGCATTTCCAGCCGCCCTGATCGGCTTTACGCTCAATGTCGGTGCCTATTCGTCGGAGATCATCCGGGCTGCCATTTCCTCCGTGCCGAAGGGACAGTGGGAAGCCGCGTTTTCCACCGGGATGACATGGCGCCAGGCGATGATGCGCACGATCCTGCCGCAAGCCGGGCGCGTGGCGGTGCCGCCGCTGTCGAACACTTTCATTTCGCTGGTCAAGGATACGTCTCTGGCCGCTGCCATCACGGTGCCGGAGCTGTTCCAGTCGGCGCAGCGCATTGTTGCCACCACATATGAACCGCTGATCCTCTACATCGAGGCTGCCCTGATCTATCTTGCCATGAGTTCCGTGCTTGCCTGGCTGCAGGAGCGGCTGGAAGTCCGGTTTGCGCGATATGGCGGCATGCTGGAGACCTCAAGATGATCGAGCTTTCCAATATCAAGAAAAAGTTCGGTGACGCGCTTATCCTCGACGATATCTCGCTGCGTTTTCCCGAAGGCAGCGTAACGGCGCTTGTCGGCCCGTCGGGCGGCGGCAAGAGCACTTTGCTGCGCTGTATCAATCTGCTGGAGATACCGACCTCCGGCAGCGTTCAGGTCGGTGAACACAAGATCACGTTCAAGCCGAGCGTTTCAGTGTCGCAGGCATCGGTTCAGAAGATCCGCTGCGAGACGGGCATGGTGTTCCAGAACTTTCAGCTCTTTCCGCACAGGACAGTGATCGAAAATGTGATGGAAGGCCTGCTGGTGGTTCAGAAATGGCCCCGTGAAAAGGCCCGGCAGCGGGCATTGGATCTGCTCGAAAAGGTCGGCATGTCGCACAAGACCGACGCCTGGCCGGCCAACCTTTCCGGCGGTCAGCAGCAGCGTGTTGCGATTGCCCGTGCTCTTGCACCTTCGCCCAAGGTGCTTCTATGCGACGAGCCGACTTCCGCGCTCGATCCGGAACTGGCCGGTGAGGTGGTCGACGTACTCGGTCAGCTTGCCCGGGAAGGGACCACCATGGTGATGGCGACACACGACCTGCGACTGGCATCGCAGATCGCAAATCATGTCGTCTTTCTGGAGGCCGGGCAGGTGGTGGAAACCGGAGACGCGGACGCGATCTTCCGTCATCCCGAGCGCGAGCGCACCCGCCGGTTTGTCTCCTCCATCAACGCCGCACAGACGCTCTAGGTCAGCGCTCCCGCATTGCTCAGATGCGGGAAGTGGTGCAATTCGGCGTGTCACGCGAGGGCTGGGCTATTGCCCTTGCCCGGGCTCAAGACCGCGTAAGGCAGCTCACCTGACCTGAAGTGGCTCGTTCCATTTGTGCTGATGGCCCCGCTTAGTGGATGCGAGGTGGTGCGCAGGTCGGCTCTCGTTTTTCTCCTGCGGGCGTAATTTCGACGAATACGGACCAATCAGTGTCGTATTTGTTTTGATCTCTTGCATGGCGCTTCGATTTCATATAAAGATATCTTTATATCGACATTGATGGCGAAGCGCATGACCGAAGAACAGACCCTGTCCGTTGACGATACCCTGGCCGCCCTGAGGGCTGTCGGCGAGGCGACGCGCCTGAGGCTGATTGCGCTTCTGGCGGAAAGCGAGCTGACGGTGAAGGATGCCACGGCGATCCTCGGACAGAGCCAGCCGCGCATCTCCCGTCATCTGAAGCTGCTTGCCGAAGCGGATCTCATTCAGCGGTTCCCGGAAGGGGCCTGGGTCTACTACCGGTTGGCGGATGGTCCTGAAGGCCAGCTTGCACGCGATCTTGTTGCCCGCATTTCCCTGGAAGACCCGGTGCTGGCGGCGGACCAGGAACGGTTCCGGGCGATCCGCAAGGCCAAGGCGGACGAGGCGGCTGCATATTTTGCAGCCCGCGCGCTCACCTGGGACCGGGAGCGTTCGCTGCATGTTTCCGAAGACGATGTCGAGAAGGCGATGCGCAAGGCACTGGGCGACAAGCCGTTCCAGTCGTTCCTCGACCTTGGCACCGGCACCGGCCGGTTGCTGGAAGTGTTTGCAGACCAGTATGCGACGGCACTCGGTGTCGATGCCTCGCATGACATGCTTGCCGTTGCCCGCGCGAACCTTGCCAAGGCCGGGCTTTCAAACGCCCAGGTACGCCACGGCGATGTTTACGCACTGAATGTGCCGCCGCGGTCCTTCGATGTCGTGGCGATCCACCAGGTGCTGCACTTCCTTGAGGAACCGGCAAGGGCGCTCAACGAGGCTGCTCGTGCGCTGCGTCCCGGTGGCCGCCTGTTGATCATCGATTTTGCTCCGCATCAGCTGGAGTTCCTGCGCGAAAAACACGCGCATCGTCGCCTGGGCTTTGCCCATGACCAGATGGAGCGCTGGCTTGAAGCGCTCGAACTGGACCTGGAACAGGTCACCGATCTTGTTCCGGGAGACGGCAACGACACCAACCTTACCGTAACCCTTTGGCTTGCGCGTGACCGCCGAATTGTCACCGACCTGCCTGCCCGAGACACGTCCCGAGAGGTCGCCTAACATGACAACCTGTTCCAACCGCCGGTCTCACCAGGCCGCACCTTCGCCAATCACGGCTTCGTTCGAATTTTTCCCGCCGAAGTCCGACAAGATGGCGGAGACGCTGTGGCAGACGGTTCAGCGGCTGGCGCCGCTCAGCCCGTCCTTTGTTTCCGTGACCTATGGTGCAGGCGGTTCCACCCGCGAGCGTACGCATCGCACTGTCGAGCGGATCCTGAAGGAAACCGACCTTGCACCGGCGGCACACCTGACCTGTGTCGGTGCGGCGCGCAGCGAAATCGATGCGATCGTCAAGGACTACTGGGATCTGGGCGTGCGTCATCTGGTGGCGCTGCGCGGTGACCCGCTCGACGGCATCGGCTCGCGTTACGTGCCGCATCCGGAGGGCTATGCCTATGCGACCGACCTGGTTGAAGGCGTCAAGAAGATCGCCAATTTCGATATTTCCGTCTCCGGCTATCCGGAAAGGCATCCGGAAAGCGGCAATTGGCAGAAAGAGATCGACAATCTGAAGCGCAAGGTCGACGCCGGTGCGGACCGGATCATTACCCAGTACTTCTTCGACAATGACCTGTTCGATGATTACCTGGACCGGATTGCGGCCGCCGGCATCAATATTCCGGTGATCCCGGGCATTCTGCCGATCCACAATTTCGAACAGACGATGGTGTTCTCCGCCAAGTGCGGCACCTCCATTCCGCAGTGGCTGGCTCGGCGTTTTGCCGGCCTGACCAACGATCCGGAAACCCGGAAGCTGGTTGGCGTTTCGGTTGCCTGCGAACAGGTGATGGACCTGGTCGACCGCGGCATCAACGACTTCCATTTCTACACCATGAACCGGGCCGACCTGACCTTTGCCATCTGCCACATGCTTGGCATGGGGCAGCCGGAAACCAAGGAAACCCTGGCGGCCTGAGGGAGGCGAGGCGGCCGGGCCAGGCGCAGAAACGAGCCAGTTGTTTTGGATTTAGAGCGGATGCCCCCTCTTGGCCCCTTACCCTTACCTGGGTGGGGCAGGGTTGGGGGTATCGGCGCAGCCGGGACACGCTGCTGTCTTTCAGGACAGGAACGGCCGGAAACCAAGCGGGAAGCGGAGCGAGATGATCAAGTTAAGCACTGCCGATGCCATTGAATCGACCGCCTATGCGGTGTTGCGCGAGAAGGGCTTCGAGCTTCATGTCGTCGACATGGGCGCGGACAACAATCGTCTGATCGTCGCCACCGACAAGGACCACGAGTTCCGCGGGCATTCGGCCCTCGAAATTCTCGGGCTTCTGGCCGTTTATGAGGCGCGCGGCGAAGACTGGCACCCGACCGAAGACGACGTTCACAGCCGCACCAAGTTCTGGGACGCCTCCTACAACGATACCGACCGGGACAGCTGACACGCTGTCCGGTTGCAAAGTTAAATCACGCCGGCTTCCGCCGGCCAAACCAACAGAAATTTCCGGAAGGAAACCCCGTGATCAAGTCAGACGCCTTCGAGCGCCTCCGTGACCTCGCCAAGACCCGTATTCTCGTCCTTGACGGTGCCATGGGCACGGAAATCCAGCTTCTGAAACTGGATGAAGCGGCCTACCGCGGTGAGCGCTTCAAGGACTGGCCGAGCGACATCAAGGGCAACAACGATCTGCTGAGCCTGACCCAGCCGGACGCGATCCGGAAGATCCATGTCGATTATCTGGAAGCCGGTGCCGACATCGTCGAGACCAACACCTTTTCCTCCACGACGATCGCCCAGGCCGACTACGGCATGGAAGAGCTGGCCTATGAGCTGAACTTCGAAAGCGCGAAACTCGCGCGTGAAGCCTGCGACAAGGTCACGGCACAGGATCCGTCCCGGCCGCGTTTCGTCGCCGGGGCGCTTGGCCCGACCAACCGGACAGCGTCGATCTCCCCGGATGTGAACAATCCGGGCTACCGTGCTGTTTCCTTTGATGATCTGCGCATTGCCTATGCCGAAGCTACCCGAGGTCTCATAGCGGGTGGTGCCGATATCATCCTGGTGGAGACCATCTTCGACACGCTGAACGCCAAGGCGGCGCTGTTTGCCATTGACGAGGTCTTCGAAGAAACCGGCAAGATCCTGCCGGTGATGATTTCCGGTACGATCACCGATCTTTCGGGCCGGACGCTTTCCGGACAGACACCGGAAGCCTTCTGGAACTCCGTCCGTCACACCAGCCCGCTGACCATCGGTCTCAACTGCGCACTTGGCGCCAAGGAAATGCGCGCACATGTGGACGAGCTCGGCCGCGTCGCCGACACGCTTGTGTGCGCCTATCCGAACGCCGGCCTGCCGAACGAATTCGGTGAATATGACGAGAGCCCGGAACATATGGCCGGCCTGATCGAGGAATTCGCCTCGGCGGGTCTCGTCAACGTTGTCGGCGGCTGCTGTGGTACCACGCCTGCGCATATCAAGGCGATTGCGGACGCCGTTGCGGACAAGAAACCGCGCGAGATCCCGGACATCGACATTCACATGCGTCTGTCGGGCCTGGAGCCGTTCGTGGTGACGAAGGAGACCAACTTCGTCAACGTGGGCGAACGGACCAACGTGACCGGCTCGGCCAGGTTCCGCAAGCTGATCAAGGAAGGGGACTACCCAACCGCGCTCGAAGTTGCCCGTCAGCAGGTCGAAAACGGCGCGCAGATCATCGACATCAACATGGACGAAGGCCTGCTCGATTCCGAGGAAGCCATGGTCACCTTCCTGAACCTGGTGGCCGCCGAGCCGGACATCGCCAAGGTTCCGGTGATGATCGACAGTTCCAAGTGGACGGTCATCGAAGCGGGCCTCAAATGCATCCAGGGCAAGGGGGTCGTGAACTCCATCTCGATGAAGGAAGGCGAAGAGGAGTTCATCAAGCACGCGACGCTGGTCCGCCGTTACGGTGCTGCCGTTGTGGTGATGGCGTTTGATGAAAGCGGACAGGCCGACACCTTCGAGCGCAAGACAGAGATCTGCGCGCGCTCCTACAAGATCCTGACCGAAAAGGTCGGCTTCCCGCCCGAAGACATCATTTTCGACCCGAACATCTTTGCCGTCGCGACAGGCATCGAGGAACACAACAACTACGGCGTCGACTTCATCGAGGCGACCGGCTGGATCCGCGAGAACCTGCCGCACGCCCATGTGTCGGGCGGTGTATCGAACCTGTCGTTCTCGTTCCGCGGCAACGAAGCCGTGCGCGAAGCGATGCACTCGGTGTTCCTCTATCATGCCATCAAGCGTGGCATGGACATGGGCATCGTGAATGCCGGTCAGCTTGCGGTCTATAATGATCTCGATCGCGAACTACGCGAGCTTTGCGAGGACGTTGTCCTCAATCGGCGACAGGACAGCACCGACCGGTTGCTGGAAGCGGCCGAGCGCTGGAAAGGCGAGGGCGGCAAGAAAAAGGAAGCCGATCTCACCTGGCGCACCTGGGGTGTTGCCAAGCGCCTGGAACACGCGCTCGTTCACGGCATTGCCGATTACGTGGAAGAAGACACCGAAGAAGCCCGCCAGGCCTTCGACCGGCCGCTGCACGTGATCGAAGGCCCGCTGATGGACGGTATGAACGTCGTCGGCGATCTCTTCGGATCCGGGCAGATGTTCCTGCCGCAGGTGGTCAAGTCTGCCCGCGTCATGAAGAAGGCGGTCGCCTATCTGATGCCGTTCATGGAAAAGGAAAAGGAAGAGCTTGGCCAGACAGGTCATTCTTCCGCCGGCAAGATCCTGATGGCGACGGTCAAGGGCGATGTGCATGACATCGGCAAGAACATTGTCGGCGTCGTGCTCCAGTGCAACAACTTCGAGGTGATTGATCTCGGCGTCATGGTGCCGGCAGCGAAGATCCTCGATACCGCGCGTCAGGAAAAGGTCGACATGATCGGGCTGTCCGGCCTGATCACCCCGTCGCTGGACGAAATGTGCCACGTTGCCGCCGAGCTGGAACGTGAAGGGCTTGATGTGCCGCTGCTGATCGGCGGGGCGACCACGTCCAAGATCCATACAGCGGTGAAGATCCACCCGAACTATGCCCGCGGCCAGGCAATCTATGTCACCGATGCGGGCCGGGCTGTCGGTGTTGCCTCCAAGCTGATGAGCGAAGGTGGCCGCGCGCCTTACTATGCCGATGTGCGTGCCGAATATGCCGATATTGCCGAAAAGCATGCAGCAGGCCGGGGCTCTCAGCAGCGCACGTCGCTGAAAGCTGCGCGGGACAATGCCTTCAAGGCCGACTTTAAGGGCAAACAGCCGGTTGCGCCGAAGAAGCCAGGCACGACTGTCTATGACGATTTCCCGCTGGAGGAACTGGTGCCGTTCATCGACTGGACGCCGTTCTTCTCCACCTGGGAGATCAAGGGCCGTTATCCGGCGGTGCTGACCGACAATCGCTACGGCCCGGCGGCCAAGGCGCTTTTCGACGATGCCCGGCGGATGCTCGATGAAATCGTTGAAAAGAAGCTGCTGACGGCACGTGGTGTTGCAAGCCTGTGGCCGGCCAATGCGGTTGGTGACGATGTGCGTGTCTTCACCGATGAAAGCCGGAGCGAAACGCTGGCGACCTTCCACACGCTGCGCCAGCAGATGAGCCGGACTGCAGGTGGCCGCGCCAATATCGCCCTCAGCGATTTCGTTGCGCCCGAGGCCAGCGGCATTGCCGACTGGATTGGCGGATTTGCCGTTACCTCGGGTCATGGCGAGGACGAGCTGGCGGCGCGTTACGCCAGGGAGTCGGACGACTACAACAAGATCCTCTCCCAGGCCCTGGCAGACCGGCTGGCGGAAGCCTTTGCCGAGAAGCTGCACCAGATCGTACGCAAGGACATTTGGGGCTACGCCGCCGCCGAAGACCTGTCCATCGACGATATCATCTCGGAAAAATATCAGGGCATTCGTCCGGCACCGGGCTACCCGGCCCAGCCGGACCATACGGAAAAGGATACCCTGTTCCGGCTGCTCGATGCGGAACGCCTGACAGGCATCCAGCTGACAGAGAGCAGGGCCATGTTGCCGGGGTCTTCCGTTTCCGGGCTCTATTTCGGTCATGCCGACAGCCATTATTTCGGTGTCGGCAAGATCGAGAAGGACCAGGTGGAGGACTACGCCGCACGCAAAGGTTGGGATCTGGCCTACGCGGAACGCTGGCTGGCTCCGATTCTTAACTACGATCCGGCCCGGATGGTCGCTGCCGAGTAGGGTCCGCACCACCAGAACCGACTGGAAACAGATGGCCTCCCGCGTGTCGCACGCGGGAGGCCATTTATTTTCTCCAATGAATTAAATGACGTAAGGAAAATAACACAAATTTTTGAGAATATGCACACTGTGCACTCTTGTAATGTGCACGCAGTGCGCTAACATATGCTCTATCAGGTGAGCGCCGATAAAGGTTCTGCGCACACCAAAGGAGAAAAAAACATGACTGTGCAAATCGCTAGAATTTTGCTGGTTCAGCATCGCCAGGATTACAACCGGGATCGCCTTGCGTGGTTGCCGGCGCGGCTTTATCGCTCCTGGCGTGAAGCCCTTCCGAAGGTTCAGGAGACAATCCGGTCTCTTTGAGCTGGGCCCACCCCGAAATTGGCCCCAAGAAACAAGAACAAGATCACTGGGCGCCTCGTTTGCCCCTGGCGTCTGCCCACTTCCTTACAAAGCCCGGCTTCGGCCGGGTTTTTTGTTGATCTGTGGATGAGCAGAAAGGGGCAGGGGTGTTGCTCAGGGTACCGGAAACAGTTTCTTCAGTTCCGCTTCACCTTTCGGCGAAATATGAACGATGCGTCCCGCCGGTTCGCGGCGCAGCCAGCCGCTTTCGGTGAAGCGCGTCAGAAGAGCGGCCCCCAGACCTCCTGCCAGATGATTGCGCCTTTCGCTCCAGTCCAGGCAGGCACGGCACATCGGGCGACGGCTTGCTGTGAGGGCATCCAGGTCAATGCCGATGCCTGAGACGAAACCTTCACCATCCGCGGTCAGGGCGAGGCCGCCCTTGTCCGTCGAGACGGCAAGGAACCCGCGCTTCTGCAGGCTGTCGAAAATACGCACCGCCATATCGCCGGCCAGATGGTCGTAGCACACACGGGCGGCCCGCATCTGCGGGTCTCTGGGGCCGGTGCGTGTGCGTAGGTGACCCTTGCGGGCGGCAAGGCCCATTACGGCTTCCAGCACGGCCCCAACTTCCGGGCCCGCGAGCGTGAAATAGCGATGCCGACCCTGCTTGGCCTGGGTCAGCAAGCCGCCTTCCATCAGTTTCTTCAGGTGCGAACTGGCGGTCTGGCCGGTGATGCCGGCTTCGGTTGCCAGTTCCGTCGCCGTCAGGGCCTTGCCGCTTAACAGCGCGCTCAGAATGTTGGCGCGGGCCGGGTCACCCATCAAGGCGCCGATGCGGGCAATGTCCGGTCCATCCTTCATCGGATCTCCTCCATGGTTCGATCTGCGTCGAAGCATTGCAGACATAGACCGTGGCACACAAGCGCAATCGACACAGCCCTGAAGGAGACCTTGGTGATTACCTGTTTCATCCGCTATCACATCGACCCGACGAAGAAAGCCGCCTTTGAGCAATACGCGCGAAACTGGGGGCAGGCGATCCCGCGTTGCGGTGCGGATCTCATCGGCTATTTTGCACCCCACGAAGGCTCGACGACGCTGGCGTACGGTGTTTATTCCATTGAGAACCTTGCGGCATATGAAGCCTACCGGGCGCGGCTTGCCGCGGACCCGTTGGGGCAGGAGAACTATGCTTTTGCCATGAAGGAAAAATTCATCTTGCGGGAAGACCGCACGTTTTTGAAACTGGCCTCTGCACCGCATGGCATGGGAGAGAAACTCAAATGATTGCCGTCATCTTCGAAGTGATCCCGCATGCGGACAAGAAACAGGCTTATCTCGACATGGCTGCCGAGATGAAGCCACTGGTCGAACAGATCGACGGGTTCCTGTCCGTCGAGCGTTTCCAGAGCCTCACCAATCCGGAGAAATTACTGTCGGTCTCCTTCTTTCGGGACGAAGCCGCGCTGAATGAATGGCGGCAGCTCACGCAGCATCGCAAGGCGCAGCGTGTCGGACGGAACAGCTATTTCAAGGACTACCGGTTGCGGGTGGCGCAGGTGCTGCGCGACTATGGCATGGACGAGCGCGACGAGGCTCCCGCCGACAGCCGCGACGTGAACGGTTAAGCCGGCAACCATGCAAAACAGATCCATCGAACTGGCGCTTTTGGGTGTGCTCGCCCTGCTCTGGGGCTCGTCCTACATGTGGATCAGCCTGGCGCTGCCATCGTTTCCGCCTGCGACGCTGATTGCCATCCGTGTGTCTCTTGCTGCGCTGGCGCTTCTGGCCATCATGGCTGCAAGGGGCATTCGCATGCCGCTGGACAGGCAAAACTGGAAGCAGTTCTTCATCCAGTCCCTGGTCAACAGCACAGGACCCTGGCTGATGCTGGCCTGGGGCCAGCAATATGCCGGGACGGCCGTCTCTAGCGTTCTGAATTCAACCTCGCCGCTCTGGGTCTTCGCCTTTTCGTTCCTGCTGCTGAACCATGGCGAAAGGCCAGGTGCCCGGCAACTCACCGGCGCCTTGTTCGGCTTTGCCGGTATCGTGCTGATCGTCGGTGTCGGTGCGCTTGAGGATATCGGCAGGAACCTTGTGCCGCAGCTTGTCGTCCTGTTCGGGGCTGCGCTCTATGGCATCGCGGCCCTGCGCGGCCGTGTCTTTGCGGGTCTGCCGCCGATTGTGCCGGCTGCGGGAACGCTCATCTGCGCATCGGTTGTTCTGGTCCCGGCAAGCCTCATCGTCGACCGGCCCTGGCAGTTGACGCCGGATACGACCGGCATCGTTGCCGCGCTGACGCTCTCGCTCGCGTGCACCGCGCTGGCATTTCTGATCTATTTTCGTCTGCTGTCGACCCTTGGGGCAATGGGAACGGCCAGTCAGGCTTATCTGCGCTCAGGCGTAGGTGTCTTTCTCGGTGTCGTGTTCCTGTCGGAGACGCTGGATCTGGAGACCTTTGCCGGAATTTGCCTTGCTATTTTCGGTGTTGTTCTGATCAACTGGCCACGTGCGGTGAAGCGTCAAGACGTTTCGGCTCCAGTATCTGCCGCCAAGTAAGAGGGCATTCGGCCGGCAGGAAACTGGGCGGCCCGATCCGTGCGCATGGTGGCAGAGACTTGCGAGGAGGTGTCCATGAGTGTCCTGACCGTATTCGAGGCCGGTTCCAGGCCATCGCGACGTGCAAATCCGGATTATTTCACTGGAACGGTCTGGCAGGACCCGGTGATCGAGGCGCCCGCGCCAGCGCGCGTGCGTGCATTGCGGGTGACGTTCGAACCGGGAGCACGTACCCACTGGCATACTCACCCGCTCGGGCAGACCCTTCAGATACTGGAGGGGGCAGGTTTTGTGCATCTGTGGGGGCAGGAGAAACTGTCGATACTGCCAGGTGATGTCATCTGGATCCCGCCTGGCGTCAAACATTGGCATGGTGCCGGACCGAACACGTCACTTGTCCATCTGGCCATACAGGAAGAGCAGGACGGTGCGACGGCGGAGTGGCTCGAACCGGTCGATGAGGCCACTTACGCCGGTGGCCTTCAGGCAAGGCGTTGAGCACCCGGTGCCGAAGTTGCCTCGTCTCCTCTCGGCGAATGCCTTGCGTTCATCCGCGGCACGGGGTGCCGGAGCATATTGTGCTTGCCGGCAGACTCTGGTCAAAAGGACCCATCCATTCATGAAGTGATTGCCCGATGAACATAGCCATTGTCGGGGCCGGGATCGGAGGACTGGCCACAGCCATTCTCCTGGAGCGTCTGGGCCACCGGATTTCCCTGTTTGAACAATTCCGCAAACCGGTTCCCATCGGTTCGGGTTTGATGATCCAGCCTGTCGGGCTTGAAGTCCTGGAGCTGGCTGGTGTCGCGGATGTAGTGCTGAAGCACGCAACACCGATCAAGCGTGTGCTTGGCAGGTCGTCGCAAACCGGCAGACGGGTTCTTGACGTGGACTATGGCGCAGTGCCGGGGCTTGGTATCCACCGGGCCGCGCTGTTTTCCGCACTTTATGAAAAGGTGCTGACCCGTGCGCTTTACTGGCACACGGATTGCCGGATCACCGGTCACCAGGACGGGAAACTGCGTTTCGCCGATGGCAGCTTTTCCGAGGCCTTCGACCTGATCATCGATGCGTCGGGCGCAAATTCGGTTCTGTCGCCGCTGAAAGCGCGCGCACTGTCGTTCGGTGCGATCTGGGGAACTGTCGACTGGGTTTCCGGCGGTCTGCCCGAGGATCATCTTTCCCAGCGCTATCGCGGTGCAGACCACATGATTGGTGTGTTGCCTGTCGGCCTCATGCCGGGACAGGACCGGCGGAAGGCCGCGTTCTTCTGGTCACTTCGCCAGGACGCTTATGAAGACTGGCTCAAGGGCGGGCTGGCAGCCTGGAAGGACACGGCGCTGTCGATCTGGCCCGATGCCGGCCCCTTTCTGGAGCAGATCACGGATCCGGAGCAAATGACCATGGCGCGCTACAGCCATGGCACCTTGCGCCAGCCCTGGGGTGACAGGATTGCCTTTGTCGGCGATGCCGCCCACCGGGCGAGCCCGCAGCTCGGGCAGGGCGCGAACATGGCTCTGCTGGACGCTGCCGCCCTGGCAAAGGCATTGGAGACCCTGCCGCTTGACCAGGCTCTCCCTGCCTACGGCAAGGCCAGACGTTGGCACGTGGGTGTCTATCAGGCGTTCAGCGCGATGTTCACGCCGGCCTATCAAAGTGACAGCCGGTTGCTGCCCTTTTTGCGCGACAATGTGCTGTTTCCTGTCAGCCGGATCCCCCCCGTTCCATCGGTGCTGTCGCATCTGATCTCGGGAACGCTTGTGCCACGCGGTATTTGACCCAGTCTATTTGCCCGCCCCGAGCGGCAATCTGACGTCGGCCTGAAGACCGCCTTCCGGACGGTTCTTCAACTCGATCCGGCCGCCATGTGCATGGATGATCGAACGGGTGATCGCCAGACCCAGACCGATGCCGCCTGTTTCTTCGCTGCGGGATTCTTCAAGCCTGACAAAGGGTTCGAAGACGTCCTTCAACTTTTCTTCGGGAATGCCGGGACCCTTGTCGGTGATGCGGATGATGGCTTCGCCGGCGGATCTTGCCGCGTGGACCGAGACGCCGTCTCCGTAGCGGATCCCGTTCTCTATCAGGTTCCTCAAGGCCCGTTTCAAGGCCACCGGACGGCACGGAAGCACGATGCGTTCTTCCGTTTCAACGGTGCATTTGTGGCCAAGGTCCTGCTGGTCGCCTGCAAGTGCCTCCAGGATCGCACCAAGATCGGCGTTTTCCGCTGTTTCCGCCTGGGCGTCGTCCCTGGCGAAACGCAGCGCGGCTTCCGTCATCGCGGCCATTTCTTCCAGGGTTTCGATCATCTTGTCGCGGTTTTCCTCGTCCTCGATGAACTCGGCCCGCAGGCGCAATGAAGTTATCGGGGTTCTGAGATCGTGACTGATGGCGGCCAGCATCCGTGTGCGGTCCCTGACAAACCGTGTCAGACGGTCCTGCATGTCGTTGAAGGCGTTCGTCAGCGAGCGGACTTCGCTCGGCCCGCTGGGTGTCAGTGGCTTCTGTTGTTCGCCGCGGCCGAACTTCTCGGCAGCCACGGACAGTTCCTTCAAGGGCCGGGTCACTCGGCGGACGGCAAAACCGATAATGAGCACCATCAGCAGGGCCGTGATCGACAGCTGCACGACCAGAGGCAGAAAATCGCCGGCTGGCGGGCGATAGCTGGTGGCGACATTCAGCCAGCGCCCGTCACTCATCTGGATAGACAGCGACAGGTCTTCCGGCTTGTTCATGATCTTGCGCAGTTTCGAAGGGCGTTCGTGCCGCGGCTCGTCGCGCCACTTCGGATGATCATCGTCGTCTGCCTCGCGGCCACGCGGTCCACGTTTTTCGTCGGCAAGAATGTTGAGATGCACAGTCTGGCCGTGTTCCAGCCTTTCGGCCATGTAGCCCTGCAGGCGTTTTTCGAAGCGCGAGTTGCCGGGCGCCGGTGCCAGCGGCTTGTCGCCAAGCCAGAACACTGCGAACCGGCTGCTGCTGGCCACAAGGATCCTGTCCTGCAGGTTTGCAGGTGTATCTTCCATCAGCTCCGCCAGGGAAACAGCGCGCGACAGAAGGTTGTCACGGGCCGCCGCCACGAGCGCGATGCGCCGCTCGTCCTGGAAGATCCAGATGCTGAAGGCCTGTGCCGCGACGATGGCTGCGAGCAGCAGAATGATCAGCTGCGAGGCGAGGGTGCTCGGCCAGAGACGGGACAGGATCGGGCGAGGCGTCGGACGTGTCGTCATTCGGCCGTGTCTCTCACTTCCGCGGTGAACATGTAGCCGCCGCCCCAGACGGTCTTGATGAGTTTGGGGTCTTTCGGATCGATCTCGATCTTGCGGCGCAGACGGGAGACCTGGTTGTCGATGGACCTGTCGAAGACAGCGGGCGTCCGGCCGGTTGTCAGGTCCATCAGCTGGTCGCGGTTCAGCACCATTTTCGGACGTTTGAGGAAGGCGCACAGCAACTGGAATTCGCCGCTGGAAAGGGCCACGGAAGTCCCTTCCGGGTCCAGAAGCTCTCGACGCGAGACATTCAGCGACCAGCCGTCGAAATGAAGCCTGTCGTGCTCGATCGGATCGCGTTCCTTCGGCACAAGCGATGTACGGCGCAGAACCGCACGAATGCGCGCGAGCAGTTCGCGGGGGTTGAAGGGCTTAGTAACATAATCGTCGGCACCGATTTCCAGACCGATCACCCTATCCGTGTCGTCTGCCATCGCGGTCAGCAGGATCACGGGCATGGAGCCGGTTTCCACCAGATGACGGCACAGGGACAGTCCGTCCTCGCCCGGCATCATGATATCCAGCACGACAAGATCGATGGACGCTGCCTTTAGGGTCTTGCGCGCCTGTGCGGCATTTTCCGCCACGGTTGCGCGCAGTCCGTTCTTGACGAGGTAGCGCGCAAGGGTTTCGCGGATGTCGCGGTGATCGTCCACCACCAGGATATGCGGGCTCGGATCGCTCAAGTGTCTCTCCAATCTGGCCTGCCGGGAATGGTCTCAAACCGGCCGGGCGCTGTGATCCTACTGTTTCTAAGGTAAAAATAGTCTCCGGAACGCGCTAGCGCGACCGTAACTTGTAACAAAGTGTGTCGCAGTGCCCATCCGGGACAGATGGCGACACTTCGGGCCCATTCGGACGGTATTCCTGCGACAATTGCTGCCTACCTTCAGCTCATCAACGAACCAAGGAGTTGTTGGAATGAAACCGTTCAAGAAGATTGCAATTGCCGCCCTGGCTGCGAGCGTCGCGGGTACCGCGCTGACGGCCGGCCTGTCCGCTTCCGCCCAGAACGCGACTGCAAACCAGGACGGGGGGCAACAAATTCAGCAGGCCGACGGACAGCGTGTCGCGCTTATGGATGGGCGCGGTGGTCCGGGATACGGCTTCGGCCGGGGTCATGGCATGCGCGGTGGCAAGGAACGCGCCGAGCGGCTGTTCGAACGTTTCGATGTCAATGAAGACGGTGTCATCACCAAGGCTGAAATCGAGGAAGTCCGGACGCAGGAGTTCACATCGGCCGATGCAGATGGCAACGGCGAGATCAGTCTGGAGGAATTCAAGGCCGAATTTCTCACCCGCTCCAATGACCGCATGGTCAGGGCATTTCAGTTCCTCGACCGTGACGGCGATGGCACTGTAACCCAGGAAGAAGCGGATTTTCTTGCCAATCGCATGTTCAACATGATGGATCGTGACGGCAACGGAACCGTTGAACGTGTTCGCGGTCCGCGTGGCCCTATGGCCGACGATGACGACGATGATCGTGGCCCGCGTGGCGAAAGAGCAGAGCGTGGAGAGCGCGGAGAGCGAGCCGAGCGCGGCGGCCGTGGTGAGCACGGCTGGCGCGGTGGACCGCAAATGAGACAAGGTGGACACCGCATGGGTCGTGGTGGTCACGGCGGCCCGGGAGGCATGTTCCTGGGCATGTTCGACACCGATGTGGACGGCAAGGTGAGCCGCGAGGAATTCGATGCAAGGCGCGGTGAATTGTTTGCTCTGGCCGACACCGACGGCAACGGCTCGTTCACGCTTCAGGATTTCGGTCCGCTGTGGCTTTCGATCAACGAGAACCGGGTGGTCGACATGTTCCAGCGTGCCGATGCCGACGGCAGCCTCGGGATTACCGCGGAAGAACAGAGCAAACACCAGGACCGCATGCTGGAGCGCGCCGACCGCAACAACGACGGCGTGATCACCAAGGCGGACTTCAAGGGTGGCCGGAAAGGTGGCCATGGTCCGGACAAAGGCCACGGCTGGAAGAAAGGTCACGGCCATGGTGATGGCGAAGGTCGTGGTCAAGGTCAAGGTCAGGGATGGGGTAAACACCACCGCGGCTGATCTGGCGCAGAACACCTGAAAAACTCCGGCCGATCACACCGGCCGGAGCCGTTTCCCACCCCCGGCGGCCCACCCCGCGCACGGGAAACGGATAAGGGAGCCGTCCCTCGCGGCTCCCTTTTTTTGTCGGTTCGGGTTTAGGGTAACTTCAAGAAATTTCGGCAATAGTCGTTCCGGTTTTCAAGGGGGACAGCATGGCCAAACCGACGTTGAATGAATTCGTGACTGCCAGAATAGCAGCGGGACATCTCAGTGAGGATGATGTCATCAACGTACGCCGCTACGTTTACGGCGACATGGCCGTGTCTGTTGAAGAGGGGGAAGCTCTTTTTCGGCTGAACAATGCCGACATCACCTATCACGACACCTGGTACGAACTCTTTCCCGAAGCCATCCTCGATATCCTGGTGCACCAGGCAAAACCCGAGGGCTATGTATCGGAGGACAAGGCTGCCTGGCTGGTCACCCAGATCATGGCGGACGGTCATATCTGTGGCAAAACCGAGCTGGACGCCGTGCTGCATGTGCTGGAAAAAGCCCGCGAAGCACCGGAAAGTCTCGAACAGTTTGCACTGCGGGCTGTGGCGGACAGCGTGATTTCGGGGAAAGGTCCGACGCGCTCGGGCCTGGACCTCAAGCCCGGCGTCATTGCCGAGGCTGAAGTGGAGCTGCTGCGCCGGGTGCTCTATGCCGGTGCCGGCAGTCGCGGCGTTGCCATTTCGAAGGCTGAAGCCGAGGTACTGTTCGATCTCAACGACGCGACAATAGAGGCGGAAAATGCTCCCGGCTGGTCGGAGCTCTTTGCCAAGGCGGTCGCCAATTACATGATGGCGATGTCCGGTTTCACGCCACCCTCCCGCAAGATTGCCCTCGAGCGTGAAAACTGGCTGGAACAGCCCGGCGGATTTGAAGGTGGGCTCGGCGGATTTTTCAAGAAGATGTTCAGCGGTGGTGTCGGCGGCATTCGTGACGCCTATGGCGACACGCCTGACCCGTTCACCGCCCGCGGAAACGAGATGCTTGCGGAGATTGCCGCCAATGAGGTGGTGACGGAAGACGAAGCCAGTTGGCTGGTGGAGCGCATTGGCCGCGACGGTCTCCTGCATGAAAACGAGAAGGCCCTGCTGCGGTTCATCCGGGAAGAAAGCCCGAACATTCATCCCTTGCTCCGGCCATTGCTGGAGAAAGTTTGACCGGGTACCAGGCCGGCCAACGTTTTTTTGTTCCATCCCGGCTTCTTGGCACGTCGTCAATATTGCAAGGATGCCGCGGTCCGGTTACCTGAAGGTTGTCGAAAAAGGCGTGACCGGTTGGGCCTGTCGCCCGGGTAAGCCCCGGTCCCTTCACACGTGAAGGCTTTGTTCGGCCAGGCGGCATAAACGCCGTCCGTCAAGAACCCCCGACTGTGGCGGCGGAGATGCCGTCCCTTCGCGTTTGCGAAGTCGAGGGAGCATGTCATGACGATCCCATTTGAAACGCAGGTTTCCACGCGCCCGATCGGGTACTGGATCCGCTCTGCCGATAGATGTCTTACCAAGGCGATCGAGGCCATCCAGTTTGACCTGGGGCTTGAGCGAGCCGACTGGCAGGTGCTCAATACGCTTGCCGAAAGTGCAGCAGGAATGTCGTTTGGCCGGCTGAGACAGACCTTTGATCCCATGCTGGAGGTAAGGGACCTGCACAAGGTTCTGATCAGTCTTGCAGACCGGCGGCTTCTTCGGTCCGAGGAAGATTTCTGGCGGCTTACGGACAAGGGCAGGGACGTCCACAGAAGCGCGATGGAACGCCAAACCGCCTTGCGGAGAAAGGCGATGCAGGGAATCTCCGAGGCTGATTACAGCCTTGTGGTGAATGTTCTGGCCAGGCTCGTCAGCAATTGCCACAGTCCAGAAGACACTTGAATGGAGACGCGAACCTCTGCAAGTTGCCGTTGCCACTGGCCAAACGGCCAGCCGAACCAGATGGAGCCGGACATGACGCAAGAGACTTTTTCACTCAAGGGGACATGCCGTTGTGGTCACACGAGCTTCGAGGTTTCCGCGCCGCCGCTGATCACCTGTGCCTGCCATTGCAGAGGGTGCCAGCAAATGAGTTCCAGCGCCTATTCCCTGACTGCGATCATGCCGGCGCCCGCGTTCAAGGTGACCGAAGGTACGCCGGTCAAAGGGGGATTGCAGGGACCTGAGGCGGATCATTACTTCTGCCCGGACTGCAAGACCTGGATGTTCACGCGTATTCCCGGGTACGACGAAATCGTCAATGTCCGCTCGGTCCTGCTCGACGACCTCCACTGGACAGAACCTTTCATGGAAACAATGACTGCCAGCAAGTTGCCTTGGGCGGAAACGCCTGCAAGGCACCGTTATGAAGGCTTTCCGCCGCCGGAAGACTTCATGAAGCTGATGGGCGAATTCGCCGCCCACCAGCTGGCAACCAGATAGCAGGTCGGCCAGGTCAGATTTCCTCGGCAACGTCGATCCGGTTGCCGTCCGGATCGGCGAAGACGAAGGCTCTGAGGCCGTAGTCCTTGTTCTGGAGGCGCTTGACGATGCGCAAACCATGGCGCTCGCAGGCCCGGCAGGCGGCGTCAGCGTCGGACACCATGATGTGGGCCTGATTGAATGGCGGAGCCCGGTAGCCTTTCTGGAGTGTCAGGTGCAATTCGGCCTCGTCCTTCTTCAGGATCATGAAGCCAACCGGACTGCCGTTTTCGAACACTTTTTCCAGGCTGAAGATTTCCCGGTAGAGTGTACGGGAACGTTCAATATCGCTGACGCCCAGTGTTGCGGCGATGCGGCCGAGCCGCAGCTGCGAGGAAGTGTCGGTGGTCATGGCTTACCCTTCTGTTTTCAATGACGGACAGCAAGGCAACCGGTCGGTGCCGGTGAGAACCCGCTTATCCGCAATCTCAGGGCGGTGCCTGTGTGGGAACGGCTTCCGCTCAAGCGGAAGCCGAACGGTTTTCTAGTCAAGGCCGTAAATGCCGGCAATGTCGTGAAGCATCAGCTTTGCAGCCAGAATGCCACCGGCGGTGTTCCAGATCGCATCGCTGACCTGATGCACCTTGCCCGCCTTGACGGCGGACAGGGACTGCCACAACGGATCGGCAAGCACTTCTTCTTCCAGAGACGTGCCTTTGCCATCGCCCGTGTCATAGGTGAAATAGAAGATCCGGTCGCCGTCCATATCCGGAATGCTCTCCTTGCCGGTGCGGATGGCAAATTCTTCCACATTCTGGTTCGCCGGCCGGTGAAAGCCGATGTCTTTCAAAAGCACACCGGAGAAACTGTCGAGCTGATAGATGCGGATCTGGCCGGGCACGAAACGGATCACGGAAACTTCCTCGTTGAGGTGGTCACCAAGTTTCTCGCGAAGGTCTGCGACTGAAGCATCGTAATCGGCGATGGCTGCATCCGCTTCCTGCTCCTTGCCGAGTGCTTCGGCATAGAGGCGGAAGTTGATTTTCCAGTCACCACGAAGCTCCTTGGACATGACGGTCGGGGCGATTGCAGTCAGCTGCGGATAGATTTCCTCGTGCCGCTGCTTGTTTGCCAGGATCAGGTCGGGCTCCAGAGCTGCGATCAGTTCCAGGTTCACCGCGCTTTCCTTGCCGACAGGTCCTGCTCCGTCCATGGCATCGGAAATATGGTCCCACCAGGGATCGCCATTCCAGGAATTGGCCGCGCCCACCGGCGTCACTCCCAGTGCCAGCAGCGCTTCCGTGCCTTCATTGGTAAGGACGACAATCCGTTTCGGGGCGTCCGGAACCGTGACGGTGCCCATGCTGTCGGTGACATCGCGAGCAATCGCAGGGGCTGATGCCAGCATTGCAAACAGCGGCAGGGCGCACAGCAGGCGTGACCAGATCTTCATTAGAATGACTCCAAAAAGTTGAATATTTGCCTCCAGTATTAAACCCGTGTATGGACGGGCCGTTGATTTGTCAATCGGAGGGGAGAGGGCGCATGAGGCGGCCGGCGATTGCATTGTGTCTGGCGCTGTGCGCGGCTGTCATTTTCAGCCTGCATGCCGGATTGACCTTCTATGCGCCTCATACGGTCCTTTCCGCGCTCTTGGGGGGGGAGGGCGCAGATGCGCTGATCGTGACGACGTTGCGTCTTCCAAGAACCGCGATCGGGGTGGTTTGCGGGGCCTCTCTCGGCCTTTCCGGCCTGTTGATGCAATCGGTTACGCGCAATCCGCTGGCTGAACCGGGACTGCTCGGGGTCAATGCAGGCGGTGCGCTGTTCGTGACCTTCGGGGTGACAGTCTTCGGCGTGGCAAGCCTTGCCGGTATCGGCACGGCAGCAGTGATGGGCGCGCTGGCGGCAACGGCCCTGGTTTTTTCGATTTCAGCGTCCACTGGCGGTGCAGGCAATCCGGCAACCACGTTGCTGGCCGGATTTACCGTCGCCGCGCTGCTGGCGTCCTTCACGCAGACCTTGCTGCTGATCGACGAAAGCGCTCTTGAGACACTGCTGTTCTGGCTGTCGGGCAGTTTTTCCGACAGGCCTATAGGGTTGTTGCAACTCGGGTTGCCGTCGCTTGCCATCGGGGTCGCAGGCAGCCTTCTTCTGGCAACACCGCTGGATGTGCTGCGCCTCGACGATGCCAGTGCCCGGTCTGTGGGTGTCAATGTTGGCGCGGTCCGATCGACGGCGCTCGGGCTTGCTGCCCTGCTTGCGGCGGGCGCGGTGGCGATGGCGGGGCCGGTGCTGTTTCTGGGGCTGGTTGCGCCGCATCTTGCCCGTCGCCTGACCGACGGCGCCCTGCCGTCGACACGGCAGTTGATCGTGCTTTCCCTTCTGACCGGTGCCCTGATCGCAGTCCTTGCCGATATTCTTGCGCGTATTGTGGTTGCGCCCGGTGAAGCGCCGATGAGTGCCGTTCTTGCGCTTGTCGGTGTGCCGATGCTGGTACATCTGCTTCACAGGCGGAAAGGGCTGGCAGCGTGATGGCAGGCGCATTTCCACTTTTCAGGCTGCTGCCGGTCATGCTGCTCGTGTTTGCGTTGACGCTGGCAGCAACGGGCATCGGGTCCAGCTTCATGCCGCCGGAACGTGTTGTCGCGGCGCTGGCCGGGCAGGGCAGCCGCATGGATGAAGTAATCGTCTGGACCCTCCGCTTGCCCCGTGTTGCCCTTGCCATACTGGCCGGAGCGGCGCTTGCCCTTGCGGGTGCCTTGCTGCAGCGGGTCGTGCGCAATCCCATGGCGTCGCCCTCGGTTCTGGGCATTACCGACGGCGCGGCGGTTGGCGTCGTGCTGTTCTTGTGGCTTTTTTCCGATCAGGCGAACAATCTGACAGTCTCCATTCACTGGCAGCCTCTGGCCGCCATCGCCGGGGCGGCCGTCTTCGGTGCCCTGGTGATCGCATTGGCATCGCTCGATCGGGCAGGCAGCAAGCCGCTGAAGATCATTTTGTACGGTATTGCCCTGGCGGCACTCGCAAAGGCCGCGGTCACGCTGTTGATTATTCTCGGGCCTGTCTACAGGGCAAGTCAGGCACTGACCTGGCTGACGGGCTCGGTTGGTGCAGCCCACTGGCAGGACGTTCTGGCGGTCGGTCTCGGCCTTGTCGCAATCATCCCGGTGTTGTTGTGGCAACGGCTCACACTGCGGCAACTCGTACTTGATCCTCAAAGCGCTGCCGTGACCGGTCTGTCGCTGGACAAGGCCCAGTTCTGCCTGCTGGCAGTTGCCGTTTTCCTGACGGCCATCGCAACGGCCCATGTCGGTGCCATCGGTTTTGTCGGTCTGGTCGCGCCGCACGTCGCACGGATCTTCCACGGTCAGTTCAGGTCCGGTTATCTGGTTTCCGTGGCTCTGACCGGGAGCTTCCTGGTGCTGGCAGCCGACACGCTGGCCCGGATCATCGCTCCGCCGCTGGAATTGCCCGCAGGCGCGTTGACTGCGCTCGTCGGTGCGCCGCTGTTTCTCTATCTGCTTGTAAAAGGACGGCAATCCCATGCCTGACACTTTGGCCAGTCTCGATCGTGTCAGTGCCGCATATGACGGCGCCCTTGCGCTGAACGAGGTCTGTCTCGACCTGCCCGACGGCAGGATCATCGCCTTTTGCGGACCGAACGGCAGCGGCAAATCGACGGCCCTGAAAGTGATGCGCGGTCTGCACCGGCCGGATGCCGGCAATGTGGAAATCGCAGGCAGGGCGCTTGGCGACTGGTCCCAGAAGGATCTTGCGCGCCAGGTCGCCATGTTGTCCCAGTCGCCCGATGCACCGTCGGATCTTTCGGTTGAGGATCTGGTGCTGATGGGGCGGTTTGCGCATCGAAGCCGGTTCGGCGGGCCATCTGCAGCGGACAGGGCTGCCTGCGACCGTGCGCTTGAAATCACCGAAATGGCCGAGCTGAAATCCCGGGCTCTCGCCCAGCTTTCCGGCGGGCAGCTGCAACGTGCCTGGGTTGCCATGACACTGGCGCAGGATGCGCCCAGGATCTTCCTGGACGAGCCGACCAACCATCTGGATATTGCCCATGCGTTTGAGTTGCTGGACCTCGTCAAGCACCTGAGCCGCTCCGAGGACCGAAGCTTCGTCATTGTCCTGCATGATCTCAACATGGCCATGCGCTACGCCGATCACGTTGTGCTGTTCGAAAAGGGACGGATCGCCGCCAATGGGCCGACAACGGAAGTGCTGACGGAAGCGACCGTCTCTTCCGTATTTGGCATCGCCTGCAGGATTATGCCCCTGGACGGGTTGGAACGACCAGTCATCGTTTCCTGGGGCAAGGCCACCGGGGCGGGCGTTTCCGGCCTGTCGTCCGACAAAATGCGCAAAATCTGCACATAGGCTGACAAAGGCCTGCAAGCGGGCTTGGCACAACAGGTGCCATGACCCGCCTGGCAACCTCTTCCCCGACCTCACTGGCCTTCCTCCTGGCCTCGCTGATCCTTGCCTATGAGCCGCTACGCTGGCTGGTCGGCACATGGACTGACCCGTCCTACCCATCGACCGGCGCGCTCTATCTGATCGCGGTGGCAGCCCTGGTGCTCTGGTCGATGACGAGCCCGGTTCGGCAGAATTCGATCGGGCACCGGCAAATGGCAGTGCTGCTCCTGTTGGGGGCGGCGTTGATCCGGCTGGCAAGCCAGGTTCTGGCGATCAACGTGGTCGGCGGGTTGGCGCTGGCAATTGATGTCTTCGCGCTGGCGACCCTTTTGCGGACAGGGGAGAGGCAGCGTGCCGTTTCCCCCTTCTGGCTGTCCGTCCTGTTTCTGTTCACTCTGCCGGTCGAGCGCATTCTGCAACGGCTGCTCGGCTATCCGCTGCAGGAACTGTCGGCCAAGCTTTCCTGCAGCGGTCTCGGCCTCTTCTTTTCGGACCTCTCGTGCTCAGGCATCCGGATCGGTCTTGCCGGCAAGGACGTTCTGGTGGACCTGCCTTGCTCGGGCACATCCGGGCTGATGCTCGCCATGGCCTTCCTGGTCATCCTGACTGCGCTATACCGGCCAAACCTGCTGACTGCCGTGCTCTGGATTGGCATCACGCTCGGGCTGGCTCTGATAGGCAATTCTCTGCGCATCGCTTTGCTTGCCGTCGGCATTGCCTATCCGGAAAGTGTCCTTGAGGCCGATGTCATGGCGCAGCCGCTCCACGACATTATCGGTTATCTGACGCTTCTTTTGTCGATGGCACCGGTGCTGGCGTTTTACAAGCCACGTCCCGCTGAGTGGCGAGCTGCCCAGGCTGTCTTCAGCTTGCCGGTGATGTCGCGGCCCTTGCAGAAGATGTCTGCTCTGGTGTTCCTGAGCCTTGCCTTGTTCATCGTCAGCCTGCCGCGGCACGCGCTTGATGTTTCTTCTTCGACCAGGCCGCAGCCATTGCCATTGACACTGGCGGGTGAGGTCGGTGTCGACGAGGCGCTGTTGCCGATCGAGGAGCAATACTTCCTGCAATATGGTGGGCACGCCCAGAAGCGGCGCTACGGGCCGATGGCACTGACGCTGGTGCACACTTCTTCGCCGCTGCGCCATTTGCACGCCCCGGACGATTGCCTGCGCGGGCTCGGCTTCGACGTGACCTTTCTCGGCAGCCGTTTCGAACCGGTTCCGACAGCGCTCTACCGGGCCCGTTCGAAAACCGGAGGTGACTGGCGCGTTGCCGTCACCTTTACCTCCAGCACCGGCGAGACGACCCACAACATCGCCGAGGCGATCTGGCTGTGGCTGAAACGGCCCGGCACCACCTGGACCAGCATTCAGCGAATTACCCCGTGGACACTAGACGAGCCGCAACGCGCCGCCTTTGAGGCCGCCGCAGGGGCTGCGCTCGATCTCAACACCCGCACGTCCGGTATTTTCCCTGCCCAAAAGGAGAAACGCATATGACGTTCCTGTCCCCATTGGCGTCTGCCAGTTCTCTAAAACCAACTCTGAAAGCCACTTTGGCAGCCTCGCTGGCCATCGTCTTTGGCACACTTTCAGCGCTGCCGGCTTCAGCCGAGCCAGATCTCGACGATCTGTCCGGCACCGTGGTTGCCACTGCCGGTGGCAAGGAGATCCATCTGCCGCTTCTGAAGGCCGACTACAAGGTCGAGGTTGAAGGCGATGTTGCCCATGTGGAACTGACGCAGACCTTCCTGAACCCGACCAAGCTGCCGCTCGATGCGACCTACCTGTTTCCGCTGAACCAGAAGGCGGCCATTCACGCCATGCGGATGGATCTCGACGGCGAGACCATCGTGGCGCGGATGAAGAAGAAGGAAGATGCCAAGGCAACCTTCGAGAAGGCGAAACGGGAAGGCAAGGCCGCTGCCCTTCTGACGCAGCACCGGCCCAACATGTTCACCCAGGATATTGCGCATCTGATGCCCGGTCGCCCGGTGAAGGTGACCCTGGAATACGCCCAGACCGTCCCCAAGATCGACGGCGCCTATGAGCTGGTAATGCCGATGGTGGTGGGGCCGCGTTACGAGAGGCTGGGCGCGCAAGCCGCCCTGAAGCATTCGCAAAACATCGCGGACAAGAGTGTGCCGGAGGACGACAGTCCAGGATACGGCGATACCGAATATGCGAGCGATGAACCCGTCTCTGCGAAACCTGCTGCCTTCAAGCACAGTGAAACAGTCTCCGGCTGGCAGATTGACAAGCTTCCGGCCTATCCGGAGGTCATCGGGCAGAATGCTCCGAAGGAAATCGATCCGAGGCGGGTGTCGCTGGAACTTGCTCTCAAGGCACCAATGCCTGTCTCGCGGCTGTCGAGCGATACCCATGCACTGGAGGTTTCAAGCCAGGGCGAAATGCGGACAGTCCGCTTCAAGTCCGGCAGGGCCATCGACAATCGGGATTTCGTTTTGCGTTACGAGCTTGCCGCACAGGGCGATGTTGCTGCCGGTGTCTCGTCCCGGTACGAAGCCGATGGCGGGGGCTATTTTTCGCTGCTGATCGAGCCGCCGAAACTGCCGGCTGAAGATATGATTGGCCAGCGTGAGCTTGTCTTCGTGCTGGATACATCCGGGTCCATGAGCGGGCAGCCGATCGAAGCGAGCAAGACCTTCATGACGGCAGCGATCAGGTCTCTGCGCCCTGATGACTATTTCCGCATCCTCCGCTTTTCCAATAACACTTCCCAATTTGCCGGAAATGCCGTTCTGGCAACGGAGCGAAACAAGCGGCAGGCCTTGAAGTTCGTGGCTGGCCTTTCGACCGGTGGTGGGACGGAAATCAACCAGGCCGTAAACACCGCCTTCGATCAGGTGCAACCGGAAAACACCACACGCATCGTTGTCTTTCTGACCGACGGTTATATCGGCGACGAGGCGACCGTGATCTCGAGTGTCGCGAGCCGTATCGGCAAGGCGCGTATCTATGCCTTCGGCGTCGGCAACTCGGTCAACCGGTTCCTGCTGGATGCGATGGCCACAGAGGGCAGGGGCTATGCCCGCTATGTGGCTTTGGGAGAAGATGCGGGCGAAGCGGCGGAAAGCCTTGCCGCGAACCTGAAGACACCGCTCCTGACAGACATCGCCATCGACTGGAACGGTCTCAAGGTTGAGGGACAGAGCCCGGCCCGGACACCTGATCTGTTCGAAGGCGGCTCGGTGCGCGTGATGGGGCGATACGCTGCCGGTGGCAAGCACACGATTTTCATCAACGGTCTGGTCAACGGACATGCTGCCAGACTGCCGCTTGAAATCGACCTGAAGTCTTCTGTCGATGGCAGCTCGGTTTCCAGCCGGGCCCTGCCGCTGATCTGGGCACGCGAGCAGATTTTCGACAAGGAGCGCGCCTATACGATCGGTGGCAGCACCGACACGCAACTGAAGCAGGAAATCGTCGATCTGGGCCTGACCTATTCGCTTCAGACCCGGTTCACGTCCTTTGTCGCCGTCTCTGAAAATGTGGTGAATGGCACACCGTCGACGGCCTCTCACCGAAACGTGCCCTTGCCGCAGGTTGCAGGCGTTTCGACCAACGCCTATCCGTCCTTGAATCTTTCCGGCAGTTCCGCGCCGGAGCCGGAAGGCATATTGGGTGTGATGCTGGTCCTCCTGGCTGTGGCTGCCCGGTTCCGGCTTCAACTGGCAAATAGTTTCCGCAAGTTGCGGGAAAGGGTTCGCGGGTTCCGGTCACGCGATGAGGAAGCTGCGTCTGGCGAGCTGGATCCTGCCTTGCCCCGCACGTTGCGCCGGGATGGTTGGTGGCTGGAAACCTGATCCGTGCTTCGCTATTGGTAACGCTCCCGCAGGCAACTGCGGGAGCCATTTTTCGGGAAGAGACATTTGCCAGGTCAAACCATTCTTGTTGTCGATGACGACCCGCATATCCGGGACGTCATCTGTTTCGCGCTTCAAAAAGCGTCCTATGTGTTCGAAGTTGCCGCTGACGGGAAGGAAGCGCTCGACAAGGCGCTTTTATGCAATCCGTCCCTGATCGTTCTGGATATCGGCCTGCCGGAAATGGACGGGCTGGATGTCTGCCGGCATCTGCGCCGCACGTCGGAAGTGCCGATCCTGTTTCTATCGGCACGCGATGACGAGATCGACAGGATCGTCGGCCTTGAACTGGGCGCCGATGACTATGTGACCAAACCTTTCAGCCCGCGCGAACTGATCGCCCGCGTCGGCGCGATCCTTAAGCGCTACGGCGCCCCCGCGGCTGCCGAAATGGTTGAAGACTTACCTGCGCTGCGTTTCGGTGCAGTCGAACTTGACCGGTCGCAGCGCCATGTGACAGTCGATGGAACACCTGTCACGCTCACGGCCATCGAGTTCGATATCCTGGCTACCCTGCTGGCCCGGCCGAAGATCGTCTTTACCCGCGAGCAGATCCTCCAGAATGCCTACCGGGATAATATCCACGTCTCCGATCGCACCATCGACAGCCACATCCGCAACATCCGCGGCAAGCTTGGTACCGCTGGATGCGGCGATGCCATCGAGACCGTGCACGGCGTCGGGTTCCGACTTGGGCCCTGCCGGGTCGAGAATGGAAACGGCGGATGATCCTGTCGCGCACCTTCCGAGACAAATGGCGTCCGCCGCTGTCGCTCGTGGTGGCGGGTGTTCTTGGCATTATGCTGCTGGTGCCTCTCGCAGGTGTCGCCTTCTTTCGCGTCTATGAAAACCAGCTCATCGAGACGACAGAAGCGGAGCTGATCGGGCAGTCGGCGGCAATTGCCGCGGCAATGGCGCAGCGCCTTGAGGAGATCGGTGGCGCCGACCTGCCTTTGGGGCCGGAAGTTGCGAAGGCTACGGAGGTGCCCGGCAGTCGCAGCATCTATCTGCGGAACCCGGGCGGAAGCTGGACGCCGCAACTTCCGGAACTCGATCTGACACGCACGAATGTCTTGCCCGGAAGAGGGGCGCCACGGCCGGCTGCCGAACCACCACTTCTCGAATATCTGAGTGCCGGACAAGCCGTGGACCGCATCCTGCAGGAAACTCAGAAGAAGACCCTGGCCGGATTCCGGGTGCTGGATTTCAATGGCGTGATCATCGCCGGACGTGAGGATATCGGCCTGTCGCTTGCCCATGTGGAGGAGATCAAAAGAGCGCTTTCGGGACATTATGCCAGTGCGCTGCGCGAGCGCATCGTCGACAACCCGCAGCCGATCTATTCCATCAGCCGGGGAACCAGCGTTCGCGTTTTTGTCGCGATGCCGATTATCGTGAGCGACCGGGTCGCGGGCGTTGTCTATGCCTCGCGAACACCCAGCAACATTCTCAAGGAAATGTTCGTTAAGCGCGAGGCCGTCTTCTGGGTCGTGGTCTTTGTGCTGGCTGCGACTTTTGTCGTCGGTTTCATTTTCGCGCGCGCCATCACCGGACCAATCAAGGCACTGACACGGCGTTCTCTGGCGATCGGTAATGGCGAGCGGGAGGCATTGGTGCCGCTTGCCATTCACGGCAACCGCGAGATCCATGCGCTTTCAGAAAGCATGCTGGACATGTCGCGCAAGCTGTTCGATCGGAACGACTATATCTCCACCTTCGCCAACCACGTGACTCACGAGTTGAAGACGCCGCTGACCTCTATCCAGGGTGCGGCGGAGCTGTTGAAGGACGAAGGGGCAGAGCTGAGCGAAGCGGACAGGGAGAAGTTCCTGGGCAATATCCTGCACGATACCGAACGTGCCTCGAAGCTCTTGAACCGACTTCGAGATCTCGCCCGGGCCGACAGCGTCGAGATCGGCGGGAGTTGTCGGCTGAGCGAAGTTGCCACCGCGCTCAGGAGACGCTTCGAAGGGCTGGAAATCGACCTGTCCGGCGAGGCGGATCTGCCTATGTCGGCGGAAAACGCCCGGATCGTTTTTGAAAACCTGATCGACAACTCCCGCCGCCACGCCGCGTCCAGGGTGTCGATTGTTGCCGTGCCCGACGAGAAAGGCCTGACGGTTCAGGTGCAAGACGATGGCGAGGGCATTTCCGAAGGCAATCAGGACCAGGTCTTCGAACTCTTCTTCACCACCCGGCGGCAAAGCGGGGGCACCGGCATGGGGCTTGGCATCGTCCAGGCGCTCCTGAAGGCCCATGGTGCAGCGATCCGACTGCTGCCGGGTGCCGGTGGCGCAACCTTCGAACTCTTCTTTCCGGTGAGGTCGCCTGCCATTAGTCCGGCCAGCGGGAGCTGAACACTGCGGCCAGATGATCGAGCAGTGCACGCACACGGCGGGTCAGGTGCCGGTTGGGCGGGTAGAGTGCATAGAGGCCGAACGTGTCGGTCTTGTATTCCGGCAGCACGCGCTCAAGCCGTCCGTCCGCCAGGGCGTCCTCGATGGCATAGAGCGGCGCGATTGTGAGGCCGAGACCGCCCATTGCCATACGGGCCAGGGCTCCGGGAGAGTTGGAGCGGACGGCACCATGCAGCCGAATGACCTGCTCTTCGTCCCCGGAATGAAACCGCCAGGTGTTGAGTTCGGTCTGATTGCTGTCGACAAGGCAGACATGGGTTGAAAGGGCTCTTGGGTCCTGCGGTCTGCCGTGCCGCTTCAGATAATCCGGTGAGGCACAAAGAACCAGCGGCATGCCGGCCAGCTTGCGAGCGATCAGGGTGGAATCCCGCAAGGCTCCGATGCGGATCGCCAGGTCGAGGCCTTCCTCCACCAGGGCAAGCCGGTGATCGGTCAGGCGCATATCCACCTCGACATCCGGATGCTTGCGCAGGAAAGGGACAAGCGCCTCGCTCAGCCTCGTGCTGCCGAAGCCGGTCGGGGCCGTCAGCCTGATCTGGCCGGCCAGGGCGCCCTGACGTTCACGCACAAGCGAATCCAGATCATCGATCTGCTCCAGGATCGGCCGGCAATGTTCCAGATAGGCAGCGCCGACGTCGGTCAGGGACACACTGCGCGTGGTCCGGTTGAAAAGCTGGGTCTTCAACTGGCCTTCCAGATGCTGGACATATTTGCTGACAAGTTTGGTCGACAGGCCCAGCCGTCGCCCCGCGCTTGTGAAGGACCCTTCCTGCGCGACGGCGATGAAGGCTCGCATGGTTTCGATCTTGTCCATCACTATTGTCCTCGGCGGATCCTGCTCTCGTCAGCTATTTATCCCCTACTTGTACATAATCATTGAATGAATTCGAAGATTATCTCCATTCAAGTCAGGAGGCATATTGCAGGCAGCGGACCGGACCAAGACGCTTCGGCCGCAGGAAGATCCTTCAAGGCAAGAGGAAGCTGGCGATGTCCAACGCAATCAAGATCCACCGTTTTCCGCTCTCCGGTCACTGCCACCGGGTGGAACTCTTTTCCAGCCTCACCGGCATCAATTACGAGCTGGTCGAGGTCGACCTGGCCAATGGCGAGCACAAACGCGATCCGTTTCTGAAACTCAATCCGGTGGGCCTGGTTCCGGTCATCGAAGATGGTTCGACCGTGCTCTCTGACTCCAACGCGATCCTCGTCTACCTGGCACGCAAATATGCGCCGGACTGGCTGCCGACAGATCCGTATCTGGAAGCGGAAGTTCATCGCTTCCTGGCCTTTGCCGCCGGTGAACTTGCCAGCGGCCCGGGTGCGGCGCGGTTGATCACGGTCTTCGGACGGCCGCTTGATCCGGAACGCGCGAAGTCTGTCGCCAAGGTGGCTTTCGATAACCTGGAAGCCCATCTGGACGGCCGCGAGTGGCTCGTTGGCGACCGGCCGACGATCGCCGACATCGCCATCTACAGCTACACGGCGCATGCGCCGGAAGGCAACGTCTCGCTCGAACCCTATCCGCGCATCCGCGGTCTTTTGAAGCGCATCGAGGACTTGCCGGGCTATGTGGCCATGCCGGCGACCAAGGCAGGCCTTGCCGCGTAACGTTTCCCCGAACTGCAGGTCCTTGCGAGCAAGGGCCTGCGTCTGGCGTTCTCGAAGGTACCGAGAGGATTTGACGATGGCTGAGATCGATGAGACTGCAAACCGGACGGTCATCCCTTCTCCGTTTCATGACGGCGAACGCCAGGTGCAGGAACGACTTGGCGACAGGGACGTAGAGCGTTGGGCGCGTGGTGCCATCCGCGGCTTCATGCCGGATCAGCATCGGGCCTTCTTCGAGGACCAGCCATTCATGATCGCCTCGGCACGCGATGCTGCCGGTCGCCCCTGGGCGACAGTGCTGGAGGGCTGGCCCGGATTTGTACGCTCACCCGATCCCGCGTCGTTGACGATTTCAGCGCGTCCTGTCGCAGGAGACGCCCTGGCAGAGGCATTTGTCGAAGGCGCGGATGTCGGGTTCATCGGGATCGAACTTGCGACCCGGCGGCGCAACCGCGTCAACGGGACAGTCGCGTCAGCAGGGGCCGACGGTTTCCGGTTTGCTGTCGGGCAGTCGTTCGGAAATTGCCCGCAATATATCCGGGCACGGGATGTGCGCTGGAGCACGGAAGCTGTCTCGGGAGAAGCAGTTCGTGGATCGCGTTTGAGTGCGACGCAATCGGCGTGGATCAGGTCCGCCGATACGTTCTTCATCGCAACCGGCTACCGGGGAGAGGGCGAAGACGAGGCCTTCGGCATGGACGTGTCTCACCGGGGCGGTGAACGCGGCTTCGTGCATGTTCTGGATGATCGCCGGCTGATCTTCCCCGACTATGCGGGCAACAGGTTCTACAACACGCTCGGCAACATTCTGGCGGATGCGCGAACAGGGCTGTTGTTCCTGGATTTTGCAAGCGGCAGCCTGTTGCAGGTGACCGGCCGGGCAACGATCGTTTGGGATGCGGAAGAAGTGGCGAAAGTGCCTGGTGCACGTCAACTCGTGTCCTTCGAGGTCGACGAAATCGTTGAACTGACGTCGGTCTTGCATTTGCGCTGGCAGAAAGAAGCATCGGCAATCCGGTCGTTGCGGCTCGCAGAGAAAATCCGGGAAAGTTCCGATGTGACGTCGTTTGTGTTCGAGGCTCGCGACGAGGGAGCTTTGCCTTCGTTCAAGGCCGGTCAGCATTTGCCGATAGAACTCAGCCTTCCTGCCGGCCATGGCAAGATCCAGCGAAGCTATTCGTTTTCCGGCGATCCGTCCGAAGGCCGCTATCGAATATCCGTGAAGCGCGAGCCGAACGGACTTGTCTCGCGTCTCCTGCATGACGTGCTTCAGGTTGGCGGATACATAGACGCTGGAAGGCCGGCTGGCGATTTTGCGTTGCCGGAGACGAAGGACCCGGTGGTGCTGGCAAGTGCGGGCATCGGCATCACGCCGCTCCTGAGCATGCTGCATCATCTGGCTGGTGAGGACGGGAGCCGTCCCGTGTGGTTTGTCCAGAGTGTCAGGGATGGCGATCATCATCCCTTCCGGCAGGAAGTCGAAAGCCTGACGGCGGGGAGGCCGAACATTCGGCACGAGATCCGTTATAGCCGCCCACAGCCTTCGGACGTTTCAGGTCAGGATTATAATTCGGTCGGCCGGATAACGGCACAAGAGCTGCTGGACTTGTCACCCACACTGCAGACGCAATACTTCCTGTGCGGTCCGTCTGCCTTCCTGGCTGATCTGAAGTCCGGGCTGGAACAGCTCGGTGTTTCGCAGGAGCGGATCCACTTCGAAGCCTTCTGAGGGCGATCCGGGCGTATCAGTCCGGTCGTTAATCTTCCGGGGTGAAGTCGACATGGATATGGTTGCCGTCCGGGTCCCAGACGTTGATGGCAACCGTCCCCGTGCCGGGCTGAACGGAGCGGCGATAACGTTCGCCGCGTTCGTTCAGTCTTGCTTCGAAAGCTTCCAGACCGGAAGCGGTAAAGGCGAAATGTTCCAGTTTCAGCTTGGCTTCGGATCCGGTTGCTTCCGGCCCCTCAACACCGACCAGATGAATGGCTGCATCGTTACCCGCGTAGAGCCAGGCACCTGGAAAGGGAAAATCGGGACGTGGTCCGGGTTCCATCCCGAGAATGTCGCCATACCAGGCGATCAGTTCGTCGAGCCGCGTGGTGCGAAGATTGACGTGGTCTAGCTTTCCGATCTTCATGCGCTGGCCTTTCCCGAGCGGTCCGTTTGGTCCGGTAAGTGGTGATTTGTTGTCTGACCCTCGAGGGCTGGCAAGTCAATGCCGGTCGGCATCCAAGACACCGGGCAAGGCACCGCGAAACGCCTGCCGGGACTGTCACAATTTTTAGCAAATAGTTAAGGTCGGGCAAGGCTTTCGGTTCTGAAGACCATTCGTCCGGTTCAGCGTGAAAAAAACCTTCTGCAACTGAAAATTTCCTATTGCATCGGGGGGCGAACGGGCGCATATACGCCTTGCCCAAATTCGCACGTGCCCGTGGTCGTCCATGGGATGTTCAACAAGACATCTCTTAAGGGGCCGCTGCCAGACAATCCGCCAAGGGGCGGGGCAGTTGAGATCCGGACGGCTTAAAGCAACGACGTAAGAGGGCTTTTTTGGTCTCTGCCGGGGTTTCCAACCTCCGGCGTCACTGAAGAGGCACTTGTTACATCATTGCCCGACGTGCGGTTCGGTTCTCCCGATCCAATCAACGGCATTTCCCGACGCGGGAAAGCTTTGTGCTGCTTGGCAGTCGCATAGCCCAACCGTCGCTGCAGTCAACCCGGCCTCCGGTTCCATCCCGGGGGAGGCCCGGTGCGCATTGCAGCACCCTGCGACGTGAACGCAGCGCGCACGCCAAGGATTAGCGCGCCTGCGGCTGAGATTGAGAAAGAGGGGAGCCCCCCAATGAGCGACCGTATCCGCGATTTCCTCCGCCGACGTGACGAAGATGGCCCGTGCGTTGTTGTCGATCTCGACATCGTGCGCGACAACTTTGAAGCTTTTGCCAAGTCCCTGCCGGACACCTCCGTCTACTACGCAGTGAAAGCCAACCCGGCATCTGAAATCCTGTCGCTCCTGGAAAGCCTCGGCTCCTCCTTCGATTGCGCCTCCGTCGGCGAAATCGAAATGGTGCTGGCAACCGGCGCATCCGCCGACCGCATTTCCTACGGCAACACGATCAAGAAGGAGAAGGATATTGCGCGTGCCTATCAGTATGGCGTCCGCCTCTTCGCCGTCGACTGCGTCGAAGAAGTTGAAAAAATCGCCCGCGTTGCCCCTGGCTCCAAAATCTTCTGCCGCGTCCTGTGCGACGGTGTCGGCGCCGAGTGGCCGCTCTCCCGCAAATTCGGCTGCGACCCCGAAATGGCGCCCGACGTCCTCGAACACGGGCACCGGCTCGGCCTTGTCGCCCATGGCGTTTCCTTCCATGTCGGCTCCCAGCAAGCCAACCTCACGGCGTGGGATCTCGCTCTCGCCATGGCAGCAGGCGTTTTCCAGGAAATGGCGCTCCGCGGCATCGAACTGAAAATGGTCAACATGGGTGGGGGCTTCCCGACCCGTTACCTGAAGGACGTCCCGGGCGTTTCGACATACGGCGAAGCGATCTTCCAGGCGCTGTGCAAGCACTTCGGCAACCGTCTGCCGTCCACCATCATCGAGCCGGGCCGCGGCATGGTCGGCAATGCCGGCATGATCGAAGCTGAAGTCGTTCTGATTTCCCGCAAATCCGCAAACGACGAAGTGCGCTGGGTCTATCTCGATATCGGCAAGTTCCACGGCTTGGCCGAAACCATGGACGAGGCGATCCGTTATCCGATCCGCACCCCGCGCGACGGCGACACCACCGCACCTTGCGTGCTGGCCGGCCCGACCTGCGACAGCGTCGACGTTCTTTACGAAAAGACGCCGTACGAACTGCCGGTGAGCCTGTCCATTGGCGACAAGGTGCTGATCGAGGCCTGTGGTGCCTACACCACGACCTATTCCACGGTCGGCTTCAACGGCTTCGCGCCGCTGGCGTCCTTCGTCATCTGAGGCAAGTGCCATGATTGATATTGTGGACGCGGCGCCGGATCACACCGGCGCCCGCGAGGGTCTGCTTGACCTTTGTTTCGGCGAGGACCGCTTCAGGAAAACCTCCGAGCGTCTGCGTGAAGGCCGGCTTCCGGTCTTCGCATTTTCTGCAATCGACGAATCTGGCAAGCTCGTTGGCACGGTAAGGCTCTGGTCTGTGGCGGACCGCAACGGCTCGCAAAGCCTGTTGCTCGGACCCCTTGCCGTCGATCCGGCTTGCCGGGGACTGAAGGTCGGAGACCGCCTGATGCGGCACGCCCTCAACCAGGCTGCCGTGCTTGGCCATGGATCCGTGATCCTGGTCGGCGATCAGCCGTATTATACCCGCTTCGGTTTTGCTGCGGGCCTTCTCGACAAGGTCGGGATGCCGGGACCGGTGGACTATCACCGTTTCCTCGCACTGGAGTTCACTCCAGGGCACATTGACGGCCTGGAGGGTGTGCTTTCGGCATCCGGTGTACTGGATCCGATGGCAGTGCCGGCTGCCCGGGAAGACGTCTTCTCGGTTTCGCAAGCAATTTGAAGCTTTAGACTTGGAGACGGCGGCGAAGTTTTTCGCCGCCGTCTCTTGTTTTTTAAGCACAGGCTTGTTTGTTTAAAAATAACAGGGTTTGAGACAGTCATTTGTCTTTCCTTGAACGGGCTTTCACCGAGAAGACTTGAAATTCCTGCAGAAACCAGCCACACCTAACAAAGGCGCAATAAGTGCGCTTTGCTGTTTGAAGGATTTCCCAACGGGCCGGACCCTCTGGAAGCGATGTGGGCGGCATATCGGATAGGATTGGAGTTACGCATATGACCGACGACACCAACGACGGTGCGCCGAAGAAGCCGGCGGCAAAAGCTGCCGCAAAGCCAACAACACGGCGCAAGACCACATCGCGTACGCCTGCTTCCAGAGCCGCATCGGCAAAGCCGGCAAGCTCCAAATCGACACCTGCCAAATCACCGTCTGCGAAGCCGGCTGCAGCCAAAGCTGCGCCCGCCAAACCGGCGGCTGCGAAATCGGCGTCTGCGAAACCGGCTGCTGCAAAAACTCCGGCCAAAACGGCCTCTGCAAAGCCTGCTGCTGCGAAACCCGCAACCAACAAGCCGTCCGCCTCCGCCACCAAGGCAGCTGACGCGAAAGCGCCCGCAAAGTCTGTGGCGGCCACAAAACCTTCGACAAGCAGGACACCGAAACCTGCTGCTGCAAAAACGCAGACCAAGACTGAGGCCAAGACTGCGGCCAAGCCGGCTGCCAAAAAAGCGGCTCTGGTGAAACCGGAAGCAGCGAATGCTTCTAAGGCGAAGACAGCCGCTCCTAAAGCTTCTGCACCGAAGGCGGCAGCTTCGAAGGCCGCTGAACCGAAAGCAGGTTCCACTGCATCAGCAGGCGCTGTTCACGGAACGATCACCGGTCCTCTTGTGATGATCGGTCTCGGTTCCATCGGCAAGGGAACGCTGCCGCTGATCGAGCGTCATTTCAAATTCGACAAGAGCCGGTTTACCGTCATCGACCCGGTTGATGGCGATGCCAAGCTGGTGACCGACCGGGGATACCGGTTCGAAAAAGTCGCCCTGACGCCTGAAAACTACAAGGACATACTGACGCCCTTGCTCACGGAGGGCGAGGGGCAGGGGTTTGTCGTTAATCTGTCTGTCGACACTTCATCGCTGGACCTGATGAAATTCTGCCGCAAGCTTGGCGTGCTCTATATCGACACGGTGGTCGAACCCTGGCCGGGGTTCTACTTCGACGACACCGCAACGGCAGCCGACCGGACCAACTATGCGCTGCGTGAGGCCGTACGACGCGAAAAGAAGAAACATCCTGGCGGCACTACGGCAGTTTCCTGCTGCGGTGCCAATCCCGGCATGGTCTCCTGGTTCGTGAAGAAGGCGCTGGTGGATATCGCGACCGATACCGGCGTCAAGTTCAAGGAACCGTCCAGCCAGAAGGGCTGGGCCAAGCTGATGAAAAAGGTGGGTGTCAAGGGCATCCATATTGCCGAGCGTGACACCCAGCGAGCCAAGGAACCGAAACCATTCGGCGAGTTCTGGAACACCTGGTCGGTGGAAGGTTTCCTTTCCGAAGGTTTCCAGCCTGCGGAACTCGGCTGGGGCACGCATGAAACCTGGAAGCCTGCGAACGCCAAGAAGCACAAGAAAGGCTGCAAGGCGGCGATCTATCTGGAACAGCCGGGCGCCAACACCCGTGTGCGGACCTGGTGCCCGACGCCAGGCGCGCAATATGGCTTCCTCGTCACGCACAATGAAGCGATCTCCATCGCCGACTACTTCTCCGTGAGCGACGGCAAGAAGGTCAGCTACCGCCCGACATGCCACTATGCCTATCATCCGGCGAACGTGGCCGTGCTCTCGCTGCATGAACTGTTCGGCTCCGCAGGAAAGGTTCAGGAGACGCTGCACGTTCTCGACGAAAGTGAACTGCAGGATGGCATCGATGAACTCGGCGTTCTGCTCTATGGTCACAAGAAAAACGCCTACTGGTATGGCTCCCAGCTGTCTGTCGAGGAAGCCCGGGACCTTGCGCCGTATCAGAACGCGACCGGTCTGCAGGTGACTTCGGCTGTTCTGGCCGGAATGGTCTGGGCGTTGGAGAACCCGGAAGCGGGCATCGTCGAGACGGACGAGATGGACTACAAGCGCTGCCTCGAAATCCAGCTGCCGTATCTTGGCCCGGTCAAAGGCTATTATACGGACTGGACTCCGCTGGAGGGGCGGCCTGGCTTCTACAAGGAAGATATCGACACCAAGGATCCCTGGCAGTTCCGTAACATTCTGGTGCGATAGCGAAAAAGGGCAACCTTTGGTGAATATAGCCGCCGGATAACTCCGGCGGCTTTTTTGTTGTTTGTTGAAATTCGGAAAGTCGCTGAACGCGAAAACTTTGTGATCTACATAACATTCTTGAAATAGATCTTGGCAGAATATACGTCATAGGGTGCAACCATTCGGCGAGGGCAAGTTGAAAGTCGATCAGGCAAGACTGAACGCTGCCATCCGGGGCCTTTATGAGGCCGCGGTTACGGCGGAGCTCTGGAAGCCGGCCATGGAAGAGGTGACTGACGCCCTCCAGGCAAAGAGTTGTCACTTCTTCTCCAACAACCTGACAGATGCGGGGGACGACCTTTTCGTCACGGTTCGCATGGATCCTGATTTTCACAAGGATTACATGGGCACTTACGCAGAGCTTGATGTCAGGTATCCGCGCATTCTGGAAGCTCCGGTCGGAAGAGTTCTGCACGGAGATCTCCTGTGGACCGACGAAGAGCGGATGGCCAGTCCCGTCTATCACGAGAACCTGCTGCCTTTCGAACTCTACGAGGTAACTGGCGCCCAGCTCGCCATGCCCGATCGCTTGAGCTGGCTTGGCTTTTCTCTCTATGAAGAGGAGCCTTGGGAAAAAGATCAGCTCGAGGCTCAGCAGCTGATCCTCGGCCATACCCGGCAGGCCTTGCGGATCCATCTGACACTGGCAGAAGCAAAAGCGAATACGGAAACGCTCGGCAATCTCCTGACGGCACGCGGGCAAGGGATAATCCTGGTGACCGCAGGGGGCAGGATCGTCTTCGCGAACGATCAGGCCGAAGCCTTGCAGCAAGAACAGGTTCTGAAAATGAGCAGCCGGGGTCTTGTCTTCCGGGACAGGGCCTTGAACCGGCGTCTTGCGCTTGCGCTGGATGCCCTTCACTTCCGTTCGAGCGTTCCTTCGGGCGAGACCGTTACGCTCACCGATACAACGGATCATCAGATCGGGGTCCGCTTCCTGCCCGTTCCCGGAGGGATCGGTGGTGGCGGCTCGATGCTGGCTGTCCTGTGTATTCCGCTCCACATGCAGCATGGGCCGGACCCATCGGAGATCAGGCAATTTGCCGGCTTGTTCCGCCTGACACCTTCCGAGGAGCTTGTGGTTGGCGCAATCGCGTCCGGGCAGGATCTGTCGCAACATTGCGTTGAGCGCGGCATCTCACTCGACACCGCAAGAAAACACCTGAAGAATACAATGGCCAAGGCCAACTGCCGCTCGCAGAAAGACCTTTTGCGGCTGGTCGAGCGGTTCTGCTTCTTCCGTCTTCGCTGACCTGCGAAGCTCTTGCCATCCGGAATGCCTGACAGATTTATACTGGATCCGTTGTCGCTGATCTTGCCGGACCCGGGCCGCCTTGCGTTGTTTCCCCCGGTTTCATGTCAAGACCGTTTGCGCCTGCTGTTCGGGCAGTGTCGCTGGTCACAGGAGGCCGGGAAGGGGATGAGCTAACAAGAGACGGTGACAGGGCTCGTGTCAGGTTCAAACGCTGGTGACAACGGTTGCCATCTACCCGAACCTGGCGGGCAGCCGACCGTGAAGGAACCGGGCGCAAAACGAACCCGGGCTGTTGAGACATAAAAAGGACAATGACAGTGCTGAATTCCATGGAAACGACTTCGCGAACCGATGCGCATCCCCTTGGACCGGAAAGCCGTCATGCCGGAACCACCAGGATCCTGCACTGGATGATTGCCGCTTTGGTTCTGGCGACATGGCCACTGGGTTACGTGATCAAGTTCGTGAAAAGCGATGTGTCCCTGGATTTCTACCTGCTGCACGAAAGTTTCGGCTTTCTGGTGCTCTGGCTGATGCTGGTTCGTGTCGGCAACAAGCTTGTTGCTCGAAAGCCGGCGGAAGAGGGCCCGGCTCTGGAACGACTGGCGGCCAGCGTCGTTCACGGGCTTCTCTATCTGTTTCTGATCGTCATGCCTGTGAGCGGGTTTCTGGCAACAAACGCCCACGGATTTCCGCTGAGCTGGTTCGGACTGGTTCCGGTCTGGAGCCCGATCGGCAAGTCGCCAGACATTGCGGGGACACTGTCGGCCATTCATTCCTGGAGTGCATGGGCGTTGCTGGCACTGTTTGCCCTTCACATTGGCGCGGTACTGTTCCACCACGTTCTGAGGCGTGACCGGACACTCTACCGGATCCTCTGAACCGAACAGCCAGTGCTGGGTAGCGCTCGCCGCTTCCTCCAGTGGCGAGCGTCAATCGATGAGCCGCACCACCTCCAGGGGCTCAACTCTGCCTTTTACCTGATGCTGGCCGATGGACCGGTACTCAACGGTGTTGCCAAGTCGCTTGGCGATCTCGCTGGAGACGAGGATCACTACATCGGAGCTGCCGTCGATCTCCTTGCCGAGGCTCTCCAGCCGGGAAGCGGCGTTTACCGTGTCGCCGATGACCGTGTAGTTGACCCGCTCCGGTGCACCGATATCGCCGACTACGAGCGGGCCCATGTGAAGGCCGATGCGAATACGCACAGGCGCTTCACCGCGGGCAACGCGTGCAATGTTGTCCGCCCGAATGGCACGGGCCATGCCGATTGCCGCACGGGCGGCAGGCTCTGCCGGATTTTCCAGCCGTTCCGGAGCGCCCCAGAATGCCATGACACTGTCGCCGATGTATTTGTCGATGGTGCCGCCTTCGTTTGTGATTTCGGCGCCGAGCAGGGACAGGTGATGATTGACGAAGGCAGCGGTTTCGGTTGCCGTCATGCCTTCGGAGGCGGAGGTGAAACCGGCAATGTCGGTGAACATAACCGCGACTTCTCGTTCTTCCGGCGGCGCATACGCCCGGCCTTCACGCAGGAGTTTCCTGACCAGTGTTTTGGGTACGTACCGGCTGAAAGCGGTCAGGCCGCTGACCATGGAATTGAAACCGTTGGCCAGGTCGTCCAGTTCGCGCACGAAGCTGCCTGGCAGGTGCTCGGCAGAGTCCAGCTCAAGATCCGCGACGGCCCTTGCCCCAAGCGCTGCCCGGCGGATCGGCTGGCCGATGCGGTGGGCAAGAAAGCCGGCGCCGATCAGCGACAGTCCGAGAAGGGCGATGCCGATCAGTATCGCATCGCTCAATTGCTCAAGCGGCTGCTCGAGAACCTCCGCCGGAAAATGGGCGCCGATTGAAATCGGCAACCCTGTCGGGCCGAGGTCCGGGCTTTGGAGGACGACAAACCGCTTGTTGCCAAGGGCATCATAGCCGGCACGCATTTCGTGTCCCTGGCGTATCCCATAGCCTGATGCATCGACTGTTTCGGTCGATTTGAGGGTTTGCAAAAAAGTGTCCGGGACGTTCTCGAGTTCAATCAGCGGACTTGTCGGCGACAGAAGGTTGAAGACCTCTGACAACGCAGGATGAGCAATCAGACCGTAGGTCTGCGGGTTGATCATGAACACCTGAACCAGGCCGGTGGAGATGTCGCTTGTGACTTCCGACAAGCGCTCCATGGACATGGCCATCAGGACGAGGCCTTCGTAATCACTGCCGTCAGGGCCGTCGGACAGGATCGGTTGAACGTGAGCGATATAGGTGTGCTGGCGCTGAGGATAAAAGGCCGGGCCAGACCAGAAGGGGGCTGTCTTGTCCCTTGAAGACGAGATCAGACCCGCAAGGGCATGCGTTTCGTCCGTCTTCGGCACGAATTGGGGTACAAGAATTCCGTCTGCTCGGCCCCGGTCGACCTGGATGAAATTGCCGTTCCTGTCGGCGACGATGACAAAGGAGACATGCTCCATGGCCGACAGCGCACCGAACATGTAGTCGGCGACTTCCTGAGGATGGCGCAACAGGATGCTGCCGGTGGAAAGCGCTGCCGCGGTAAAGGAGCTTGCTTCCTCGACGGCTTCTATCTGGGCGGAAAAGGCCTGCTCCAGGGAGTGCATGCCCGAGTTTATCAGCGAGCCGCCCAGGTTGCGCACGACCTTTTCGGACGTGGCCGCCTGAACGATCAGGACAAGCGCAGCGGTGATGAAGACAAAACCACCGATGACCGTCGTGAGCGTCGGCGTGATGTGAAGGCGCCTGTTAAAGGGCAAGTGCTTGGCCTGCGTACTGAATTTCGACGCAATACCCATACCCTGATAACGTGGCGAGGCAAAGCACGGGTGACCGGATGAAACCGTGAGGATTGCAACGGATGATCGGCTCGGAGCTAGCCACGCAGCCGAACGACCTCGACCGCTGCCGATTTCCCCTTGACCTTGTGCAGTCCGATGGCCTCCTGCTCGATGCTGCTGTCGAGACGCTTGGCGATCTCGCTGGAGACGAGAATCACAACATCGGCGTCGCCGTCGATCTCCTTGCCGAGGCTCTCCAGCCGGGAAGCGGCGTTTACCGTGTCGCCGATGACCGTGTAGTTGACCCGCTCCGGTGCGCCGATGTCGCCGACCACGAGCGGGCCCATGTGAAGGCCGATGCGAATACGAACAGGCGCTTCACCGCGGGCAACGCGTGCAATGTTGTCCTCCCGGATGGCACGGGCCATGCCGATTGCCGCACGGGCCGCAGGCTCTGCCGGATTTTCCAGCCTTTCCGGTGCGCCCCAGAATGCCATGACACTGTCGCCGATGTATTTGTCGATGGTGCCGCCTTCCTTTGTGATCTCGGCGCCGAGCAGGGACAGGTGATGATTGACGAAGGCAGCGGTTTCGGTTGCCGTCATGCCTTCGGAGGCCGAGGTGAAGCCGGCGATGTCGGTGAACAGCACTGCAACCTCCCTTTCTTCCGGCGGGGCATCCGCCCGGCCTTCGCTCAGAAGTTTCCTGACAAGTGTGCCCGGAACGTAGCGATTGAAGGCTTTCAAGCCGCCTAACATGGCATTGAAGCCCTTGGACAGGTCGTCCAGTTCCCGGATGATGCTGGAAGGCAGCGGGGCTACGGTCGAAAGGTTCAGGCCCGCCACTTCTCTTGCCGCGACCGAAGCACGTTGCACCGGTCTTGCAATCCGTCTCGCCAGCAAAACTGCGCCAAGCAGCGACAGCACGAGCAGTCCGCCACCAACAAGTAGCGCCATCAGCAGTTGTTTCAGCGGCTGGGAAAGGTACTCGGCCGGAAAGTGAACACCGATCCTGACCGGAAGGCCCAAAAGGTTTTCGTTCTTCTGTTCAAGGATCACGAACCGTTCGGCGCCGTCAGGGGCAGTGCCGGAATAGACAGCCAGTTTCTCGGAAATGTCGAAGGACTCATTCTTGACCCTCGGCATGTCCTTGAAGCCAGCCAGAAAGGCATCGGGCAAACGATCGACATTCAGAAGAGGCATTTCTGCTGTCAGGTCATCGAAGGATTTGTGAAGGTCGGGATGGGCGACGATTTCGTCTGATCCCTCTTTCATGAGAAAGACGGTTATGTCGTCTGTCGAAACGTGCCAGGTGATCTCGGACATTCTGTCGAGCGACATGCCGATCATCAGGCTGCCACGGTAGGTCTTGCCCTCATGCAGCGGGCGCACAAAGACGTAATAGGTGTGCTCGCGGTTCGGCATGTAGAACGGCTCGCTCCAGAAAGCACCAGACTGCTTTTTCGCGCGTTCCGCCAGCGGAGCCAGGATCGGAATATCCTTCGCCAGATTGACGTTGCCGCCCAGCAGCTTGCCGTCCGCATCGCCTCTGTCGACATCAACGCCTTCGCCATTTTCGTCTACCAGAACCAGAAAGGAGACCTGCTCCATCGGGGCGAGTGCACCGTAAAGGTAAGACAGGATGAGATCGGGGTCGTCGACCGGCAGTTCCTTGCGCTCATAGGTCAGTCGGGTGAATTCGGCAGTTTCGGTGATGGCATGAAGCTGCTCGACAAACGCCGTTTCGGCCGCATCCATGCCGATATCGACCAACTCACCGCCCATTCTCCTGACGACTTCCGAAGAAGTGACGGCCTGGATGAAGAGGATCGCAGCCGCGGTCACCAGCACGAAACTGCCGATGACGGAGGCAAGGGTCGGTGTGATGAAGAGTTTCCTGCGTGCTGGCACCGTGACGTCCCGATTGTGAGCTGTATTGTCGTAAGCCGATATCTCTTTCAAATTACGCTGCGCGTAGCAATCGGGGAACTGCACCGGAAACTTGAAACCTTTTTCAGATACAAAAAGACCCGCACGGCGAAACCGTGCGGGTCTTGGTTTTTCGCGCTTGGAAAAGCGTGCGTCAGGAAGTCTTTTCTGCCCGGTCGAACGTGTGACCGTAGTCCACGGCAATCTCGTAATCCGGATCTTCAAGGACCGAGACTTCGACAAGGTCGCCAGCCTTGGCCAGCAGCTTCTTGCAGTCCGGCGACAGGTGGCGCAGGTGCAGGCGCTTGCCAGCAGCAAGGTATTTCGAGGCGAGGGCGTCAATTGCTTCCAGGCCGGAATGATCGACCACGCGGCTGTCGATGAAGTCGACGACAACGTCCTCGGGATCGTTCAACGGATCGAAGAGATCGGCAAAGCCAGTGGTGGAGCCGAAGAACAGCGGGCCGGTCAGGCGATAGACCTTCCAGCCTTCCTTGCTGGTGCCGATGCGGGCACGGATTCGGCTGGCTGCATTCCAGGCGTAAGCAAGCGCGGAAATGATCACACCAACAACAACAGCGACCGCGAGATCCGAATAAACGGTGACGCAGGTGACAATGACCATCACAAGCGCGTCGATCGGCGGGATCTTGTGCATGATCTTCAGGCTGGTCCATGCGAAGGTGCCGATGACCACCATGAACATTACGCCGACCAGGGCTGCGACCGGGATCCGTTCGATCAAGGGCGAGGCGATGACGATGAAGGACAGCAGGAAAAGAGCTGCGGCAATGCCGGAAATCCGGGTACGTGCACCGGATTTCACGTTGATCATGGACTGGCCGATCATGGCGCAGCCACCCATGCCACCGAAAAAGCCGGTCACGACGTTTGCCGTGCCCTGTGCAAGGCATTCCTTGGACGCGCCGCCCTTGGTGCCCGTCAGGTCGGCCACGAGGTTCAACGTCAGCAGGGATTCAATTAGGCCGATGGCTGCCAGGATCACGGCATAAGGCAGGATGATCTGCAATGTGTCGAGCGTCAGCGGCACCATGGGAATGTGGAAATCCGGCAGGCCGCCGGCGATCGAGGCGAGATCGCCAACCGAGCGGGTGTCGAGGTTGAAGCCGAGCACGAGCGCGGAGACAACCAGAATGCCTGCAAGCGGCGCTGGGAAAGACGATGTGATCTTGGGCAGGAACCAGATAACAGCCATGGTGAGGGCGATCAGGCCGAGCATCAGATACAGCTGGGAGCCTTCCATCCATGTCAGTCCGCCAGCGCCATCTGGAACCTTGAACTGGCCAAGCTGTGCAAGGAAGATCACGATCGCAAGGCCGTTGACGAAACCAAGCATGACCGGATGGGGCACCATGCGGATGAACTTGCCCCACTTCAGCAAGCCCACCACGATCTGGATGAGGCCCATCAGCACGACGGTGGCGAAAAGGTATTCCACCCCGTGCTGGCTGACGAGGGAGACCATCACTACGGCCAGTGCGCCGGTCGCGCCGGAAATCATGCCGGGACGACCACCGATACAGGCCGTGATCAGACCGACAAAGAACGCCGCATAGAGACCTACCAGCGGATTTACGCCGGCAACAAAGGCAAAGGCCACGGCTTCGGGAACGAGCGCCAGGGCAACTGTAAGCCCGGCCAGAAGTTCGGTTTTGATGCGGGACGCATCCATTTTCAACGGTTGTTCAGGCGCAACGGCCTCCGCGCGTGCTGACACGGGCTGCTCCGGATATTTGGTGTGGTTTTTTAGGTCAGCGCCAATCCCTGCCCGGATTTCCACTTTTGACCTGGATCAAGTTGCCACCTTCTAATCGATTTTTTGCAACGCAGCAAGGCGGGCCAGGCAGGAGCAGCCATGCGTTGACCGGGGTTCTTCCTTGATAAAGGTTCGATGGTTGCCTGTTGAGCCAGTAAAGCGCGTGTATGACAGGAGTTTTCCGTTAAGGAAGAAGAATTGGTTCTTGCTGGATACAATTTACGATGTTGCAATAATACGAGCGATAATATTTGATGAAATTGGGTAACAACTTTAATTCTCTGATTATTTGGGGTTGTTGTTGTGTCAATTTCTCGTATCTGTTGCGTTGCTTTTTCCTTTTTGCTTGCGGTGTCAGCAGGTGCCGCACGCGCGGACGAGATGATCATGGCCACCGATGACTGGCCGCCCTTCCGGATTTCGGAGGGAGATACCTTCATCGGGCTGGATCTGGACCTGATGGACGAAGTTGCCAGGCGCACAGAAGCCGAGCTCCGGATTGCCAAGATGCCCTGGGGGCGGGCGCTCACCGAAATGCAAGGGGGCGGCGTCGATGTCATGACCGGGCTGGCTTTCCGTCCGGACCGGGCAGAATATATCGCCTATACCGATACGCCTTATTTCAGATGCACGACCGCCTTCTACACCATCAAGGGACAAGCCGATAAGATCCGGAGCTACGAAGACCTGGCGCCATACCAGGTCGGCTACGTGTTGCATTCGGCCTACTTCGAAAGGTTCGACAAGGACAGGTCTTTGGACAAGGTCGGCGTTGCGCAGGAGCAGATCCTGATCGACATGCTGATGAAGAGGCGTTTCGGTATCATGATCGGTACGGATTGCCAGGTGGATTACCTGATCAAACGCCAGGGGTTCGCCGACAAGATTGAAAAGGCGCCGTATAATCCGGGAAACTCGGTCGACCTGTATCTCGGTGTTTCCAAGAAATCGGGTTGGGCGGCAAAGCTTGATGAACTGAACCGTGTCATCAAGGAGCTAGTCGACGAAGGCTTCATCGACAAGATTGCAGAGGACTATTACGGCTCGCACTCCTGACGTTGCCAAATCTTTCGATCCTTGAAGTCTTTTCCTGACTGGCAGATGGAGAGGCGTGTAAGCGCACGTTATTGGTTATTCTCAATAGATTGTACAACCGCATTGCAATCAGCTTGGAAAGTCTGCAAATTGTCCCGTAGGGTTATTGCTCTAGATACCGGACTGCGGAGGACGTGACCGCAGTCAAACGGCTTGTTGTGAACGAAATTGTCGTGCAGGCAGCTTAAGGAGGGCGGAATGCATCGGCTCATGTTTTGCGCCATGCTGAGCGTTCTTCTTCTGATGTCCAGCGCCCGGGCACAGGACGTTCTCAAGCTGTCCGGTTTTGAAGCTCCAAACCTGACCCCCGTTGCCGAGAGTATTCTAAGTCAGGCCTATGGGGAGTTAGGCATCCGCATCCAGACGATTATCACCAGCCCTCGCAGGGCACTGCTGGATTCAGCTTCCGGCAAGACCGACGGTGAACTGGTGCGGATCCGGACCATCGAAGCCGATCACAGCAGCCTGTTGCGTGTCGATGTTCCGATTATCCTGGCTCGGACCTTCGCCTATGCGAACAAGCCTCAGCTTCGCGGCAAGTCCTTCAAGCAGCTCCGGCATTTGCGGGTTGGTCATGTGGCGGGCGCACGGTTCGCCGCTGAACTGGCAGATGGGTTTGCCGAAGTATGGACCGCAGATACGCCCGAACAATTGTTCGAGATGCTCCAGCGAGACCGGATCGACCTTGTCATTGCCGGGGAGGGCACGGGGCGGCGCATTATCCGCGACCGGAAACTGGTGGGTGTCTTCCCGTTGCGACCGTCTTTGCAGGAGGTCGCATTCTATCATTATCTGCATGAAAAACATGCGGATCTGGTGCCCAGGATCGAAGCAGTTCTGAAAAGAATGCTGGCTGTGCCAGTGGGTGAGGAAACCGACGGTGTCGGTGAAACGGCACCGGAGAAAGATGGACACGTTCTGCACAAGACCGGCTTGAGCTGAAGGTTTTACGCAGGCTGCACGGCCGACGAGACGCTGCGAGGAACACTATGTGCACGAAGAGGCTCATATGTCTGCTGGCCGGGTTCCTTCTGGCTACTGCCGCTTCCGCTGGCGAGAGAATTGTGCTGTCCGGGTTTGAGGCTCCCGGTTTGACCCCGGTGGCGGTCGGTTATCTGCAGAAAGCCTATTCGAGCCTTGGGATCGAACTGGAGATTGTCGAAAACACGCCAAGCCGGGCACTGGTGGAATCCACCTCCGGCAAAACCGATGGCGAAGTGATCCGGATCGGCTCTGTGGGGGACCGTTATCCCACCCTCGTCAGGTTGGATGTGCCGCTGCTTTCTGTTGTGGCCTACGGTTACACCAACCGCGCAGACCTGAAGGACAAATCCCTGGAGGATCTTAAATCCCTGCGGGCAGGGCATGTGCGCGGGGCTGTCTTTGGCGAAATGGCGGCCAGCGGGTTTGCTGAGGTATGGTCGGCTGAAGAACCGGAGCAGCTGTTTCTCATGCTGAAACAGAAGCGACTCGATCTGGTTTTCGTCCGCGAGTTGAGGGCGAAGGAGATGATAGAGAGGTTCGGTCTTGAGGATGCTTATTCTCTCCCGTCCAGCCGCAAGGAATATGCCTTCTATCATTACCTTCACGAGCGGCACCGGGATCTGGTGCCTCGGGTGGAGGAGGCCTTGCGCGCCGTCCTGGGTGAGAAGGACAAGGATACCGGGGATGGCCCGAGTTAGGCGGGCCAATCCGCTGATCCGGATTACTGCCCGCCGGATGTACGGTTAGCTGCCGGTTGCTGGGCCTGGCCCAGGCTTGCACCGAGAAGGGCGGCCGCACCGGCAAAGCCGCTGTCTCCACCGACAACTGTATTGGGAACAAGCTTGCCGACGAGGCCGACCAGCTCCGGTTTGCGTTCCAGCGAGGTCAGCAGTTTCTCCAGCGCCTGCAGCAGGGCTACGCGGTCCTGGCCGAGAACGTCGACCTGCGCTCTCTGGCCTCGGGCAAGTTCCTCCAGATACTGGCGCTCGGCGCGGCCGAGGGCCGCGCGTTCCTGTTCGCGCTGATTAGCTACCTGCACAGCTATCTGGGCTTCCACGAGACGGGGCTGTTCGTCCGCCGTGGAACGCGCCTGTTCCGTTTCGATGCGTTTTTGCTGCGCATCCGTTTCGCGTTCGTAGGCGGTGGATAGCTGATCGGCCAATTGCACGCGCAGGCGGGAGACCAGCAGTTCCGGCGGGATGGCCGGTTCGCCCAGACGGATCTCGCGAATGTCGACGCCGGCCTTGTTGCCTTCGATCTTGATCTGCTGCTCGATGGTCTGTTCCAGGGCATCGCGGTTTTCGATGAGATCCAGAACCTTGGTTGGGCGCACGGTGTAGGTCGCAGGCTGCACCGGCGTCCCGTCGGCATTCTTGTCCTGCACGCGGATCGAGGCACCGGCGACGTTCCTCACGATCGAGCGGATGGCCGGTGTCAGGATGCGGTTTTCAATCTCCTCCAGTCCGCCGACGGAGCCGACGACCACGGGTGCATTGTCAGGGTCGACCTGGACGAGGGCGCGCAGTTCCAGGGGAATGTCCCAGCCTTCCACCTTCACGTAGACCGCCCGGTCGGCAGCGTCGCTGGGGATCTGTTCCTGCACGGACCGTTCGTTCTGCTGGATATTGCCCTGTTGATCGACCGAGAGATCGATGATGCGTTTTACGTAGCCGCCCTTGTATTCCCAGGTCTGGACGCGGGTATCGACCAGTGTCACTTCATAGGCCTGCCGGTTGAGGTAATAGGCCCCGGGGAAGAGCGGGTCCTTCCAGATGCCGACGCAGCCCCTGGGTACCAGGGGAACGGTAAGCGCCTCGCGGGAAACAGAGGAGGCAGAGACTTCTTCCTCGATGCAATTGATGCCGGGCTGACTGACATTGGACTTGACCACACCCACGTGCCCGGCGGGGATAATCGTCGCGTTGGTATTCTCATCGAGGCGAATGTCGAAGAGATACCGGTTCAGACGGTATTGCCCGGGTTTCAGCACCGTTTCCTGCGGTCCGCGCAAACCGCCCTTTGTCAGGAAGCTGTCGGCCTTCAGCATGTCGCCGACATCCGCATCTGCAATTGCCGGTGCCATGAACATGCCGGAGGGCATGGCGTCGCCGTCGAGTGCGGTCAACTGGCCATAATAGCCTTCGGGAATGGTGACGACGTCCCATTCCTCGAAATCGTAGAGCACCCGGACAAGCGGAATGAAATGAAAGCCGGGCCCGAGGATCTGGGCCTGCGGGCCTTTTTCGCCGTCCAGGGCAATGATGCGGCCCTCGGGTAACTCCTCGAACGCATAGATCCTCTTCAGGTGACCAACACTGTTGGCGTCCACCAAGATGAAGGAAGAGGACAGGAGCATGAAGCCGCCGATCAGCACCAGAATGATGCCCATGAACCGGCTCGAAAAAATTTGAACCAGCCTGTGACCGCCGGCGGGAACTCCGGCTCGTCGAAGAATGATGCTGGCTCCCAGAAGGATTGCCACAATTCCAATAATCACGCCGAGCATCACGCTTCCTCCGCCAAGGTTCCGATGCGGAACCTATCTGACTGCGGGTGATGGACTGAGTCAACGACACTCATGTGACACGTGGTGGTCGAACTGCGCCTGGGCCTCGTTCAAATGAAAAAGCTCGACGGCAAACGCGGGTAGGATTAGAACCGGCGAAAAGACGCTCGGGAGGAACCATGAAGCCGACCAATCCGGTCTTCACCGGCATTGCCACCACCGTGTTCGAGACCATGTCGCGCTTGGCAATGGCGCATGGGGCCGTGAACCTCGGACAGGGATTTCCAGATGTCGACGGGCCGGTGGATATCCGGCAGGCGGCGGCTGATGCGTTGTTGCAGGGGCCGAACCAATATCCGCCCATGCTGGGAATACCGGACCTTCGCCAGGCCGTTGCCGAGGCCAATCGCCGTTTCTACGGTCTCGAGGTCGATCCGCAAACCGAAGTGATGGTGACTTCCGGTGCGACCGAGGCGTTGGCGGATTGCATTTTCGCTCTGGTATCCCCGGGTGACGAGGTCGTGCTGATCGAACCGCTCTACGATTGCTACCTGCCGCTGGTGAAGCAGGCCGGCGGCATTCCCGTGCGCGTCCGGGTGACCCCGCCCAACTGGTCGCTGGATGCTGAAGCTCTCAAGGCAGCCTTCTCCGACAAGACCAAGGCAGTTCTCATCAACAACCCGATGAACCCGACGGCCAAGGTGTTTTCAGACGAAGAGCTTGAGTTGGTCGCCTCTCTCTGCCGCCAGTATGATGCCTATGCGATCTGTGACGAAGTCTACGAGCACCTCGTCTTTGACGGTCATAGGCACACACCGCTGATGACGCTGGACGGCATGCGCGAGCGCACGGTGCGGATCGGCTCCGCGGGCAAGACCTTCTCGCTCACCGGGTGGAAGGTCGGCTATGTCACCGGGCATGCCGCGCTCATGGATCCGATTGCCAAGGCGCACCAGTGGGTGACCTTCACGACACCGCCACATCTGCAAAAGGCTGTTGCCTATGGCCTGCGCAAGGACGACAGCTACTACGATGGCCTGTCGCAAGACCTTGCCGCAAAGCGCGACCGCATGGCGGCAGGCCTTGCCGCCCTCGGCTTTTCCGTTCTGCCTTGCAATGCAACCTACTTCCTGACTTGCGGGTTCGAAGGGCTGGGGCTTGGACGGACCGACGTCGAGGCGTGTGAAACCCTGGTCACGGACGCCGGTGTTGCGGCAGTTCCCGTGTCTGCCTTTTATGGATCGGATGCGCCTGAAGGCTACATTCGCTTCTGCTTCTGCAAGCAGGATGCCGTGATCGACGAAGCGCTCGCGCGTCTTTCCGCATTTTTGACTGCGGCCCGGGCCGAATCCGCTTAGCCTGATAGTGTGAAACCTTGGAAATGAGAAACTTCATGGACAATCCGGCTCTGGTCGACGTCACCCGCGGCACCGTGATCGAAAGCCTGCATCGGGGCAGCATTGCCATCGTCGATAGCGCCGGAAAGCTGGTTTTCGGTATCGGCAATGTGGAAGCCCGGGTGTTTCCGCGCTCCGCCATCAAGGCACTTCAGGCATTGCCCCTGGTTGAATCGGGAGCGGCAGAAGCGCTCGACTATTCAGATGCCGAACTGGCACTCGCCTGTGCGTCTCACAACGGCGAGGAAGTTCACGCCAATTCGGCAAGGGTCATGCTGATGAAGGCAGGCCTTGCCGAAGACAATCTCGAGTGCGGCCCGCAGTGGCCCCAGCGGATGGAAGACGCAGCCAAACTTATCCTGGCTGATGAATCGCCCTGCGGCCTGCACAACAACTGCTCAGGCAAACATGCCGGTTTCCTTGGCCTGGCCAAGGTTATGGGTGTCGAGACACGCGGCTATGTAAACGCGGAACACCCTGTGCAGCGTGAAGTTCGCAACGTGATGGAGCAGATGACCGGTGACACTCTGTCCGAGGATGTCTGCGGAACAGACGGCTGTTCAATCCCGACCTACGCTTCACCTTTGCGCAGCTTCGCGCGCGCCTTTGCCGCCTTCGGAACGGGTGAAGGGCTGGAGCCGCTTCGGGCCGAGGCTGCCGAACGGCTGTTTGATGCCTGCATCAACGAACCTTACATGGTTGCCGGGACAGGCCGTTTCTGCACCAGGGTGATGGAAGCTTTCCGTGGCCGAGTGTTCGTCAAGACCGGAGCCGAAGGTGTCTTCTGTGCTTCCATTCCCGAGCTTGGTTTCGGTGTCGCGCTGAAATGCGACGACGGAGCAACCCGGGCGTCCGAAGTGATGATGGCAACCGTTCTGGAAGCGATGCTGGAGCTGAACGATGATGAGGCAGCTCTGCTTGACGGACTGGTGAATCCGCCGATCCTGACCCGGGTCGGTATCCAGGCCGGACACATCAAGCCGCGCGAAGAGTTCCTGACCGAGTTGAAAGCAGCGCTGCCTTAACAAGCCGGCGCACTCTCAGGCTTCATTCCTGGCTCTCACCTGTTTCCGTCTGGTTTCAGATGCCGCTTTTTCGGCTCTTGAGGCAGAGGAGTGTGACGAGCGCTTATGGGCTGGCTCAAAGATCTTTTTTCATCAGCACCTTGTTGCCGTTTCTTTCCAATTCACTCCAGCCCAGGTGCGCGTAAAGAGCAACGTTCTCAGGCATGGCGACATGGGTTGCCAGATGTATCTCGGTGGCTCCGCTCTCACTGGCGAGGACCTCTACGGCTTCCATCAACAGACGTCCGATGCCCATGCCCCTGCTATCCGGATCGACGGCTATGTTCATGAGATGAGCACTTTGGCCGTGGAGACCCAGGATTGCGCAGCCGACGATACGGCCATCCGTTTCGGCAACGAAGACCTGATTTTGCCCGATGTCTTCCTCCAGGCCGGAAGAGACGTCCGGCAGGTCTGGCAAGGTTGATTTTACCAGTGCATAGGCCCTGTCGATGCATGTTTTCAGGGCCGGGACGTCTTGCAATTTGGCCATGCGGATGGCTGGTTGAGCGCTTGGTTCTGTCACAGGAGTTGTCTCATGGCACATCGTCCCGATTTGTCTTTCCGTTTCACCCACGCGATCACGCGCACGCCCGCCGACAGCGTGGCCGACGGCATCCGTGCGGTGGACACGGGCAACCCGAGTGGCGAAAAATTCAGGGCAGAACATGAGCGTTATGTCTCGGCCTTGCAAGAAGCCGGCTTGACGGTTGACGTTCTGCCGCAGCTTGAAACCTACCCGGACAGTTGTTTTGTCGAGGATCCTGCCTTCTGCCTTCCTGATGGCGCCATCCAGCTTCGGCCGGGCACGGCCAGCCGGGAAGGCGAAGGCGCGGAGATCCGTGCGGCGCTGGAAAGCCGGTTCGGCAAGGTTGTCGACCTGCCGGGGAACGGTCATGTCGACGGCGGCGATGTCCTGATGCTCGACGACGTCATCCTGATCGGCCTGTCCGCCCGCACCGACCGGGAGGGCGCTGATGCCTTTGCCGGATTGCTGGGCGAGTGGGGGTACAAGGCCGAAGTCTGCGAGACGCCCGATGGCGTGCTGCATTTCAAGACGGCCTGTTCCACCCTTGGCGATGGCGTCATCCTGGCGACCAAGGTCATGGCAGACAGCGGCTTTTTCGGTGACCGGGAAATTGTGGTCGTTCCGGAAGGGGAAGACTACGCCGCCAACGTCATCCGTGTGAATGATGTCGTCATGGTACCGGAAGGCTACCCGAAGACATTGGCAGCCATCGAGGCGGCCGGTTTCACGACCGTTGTCCTGCCGACCCACGAAGCCCGCAAGGTCGATGGTGGCCTGTCGTGCCTGTCACTGCGCTTTGCCCTGGACTGATCTCTCTGGAGCTCTCCAGTTCTGACAGCGGTTCGTCTTGGGCCTGGGAACGCGCGTAAATGCGTTCTCGGGATGAGTTCATTGAGAAGTATCAGGCTTTCGAACTCCATTGTCACGACACGGGTTGGCCATGGCATCCATTCCGTTTCCGCTCGTAAGGTTTTAACCTGAGTTGTGGAGAGAGCGGTCTACAGGATGTCTCAGAGGATGAGCGCGTTTGTGCCGGGCGGTCGGGTCAGTCAGGCGGCTATCTGGTTGCCGTGAACGGTGAGATTGTCGAATTCCGAAACATTGTTCAGTTCACCGGTCGCTTTTTCGAGCCAGCGGTAACCGTTGATCGCGCCCTGTTGCGAACCTTGGACGATGTTGTTGGTGATGACGGCAGCGCCCGCGCCATCAACCACGGTGACAGCAATGCCCGTGCCGCAGTCCCGAACAACGTTCTGGGAGGCTGCGATGTTGCGCATATAGGGGCCCCAGCCGAGCATCAGGCCGAATTTCGGTGCGCCCTCCACCACATTGCCGGTCAATGTCGTATCCGCTTCAACGGCAATGCCGATGCCGAAGCCGGCCACTTCCGGCGGGTAGGGGCCTTCCTTCTTGATGTTGCGGATCAGGTTGCCGGAGCAGACCGCCATACGGCCGCCATCCATGAAGTTGGCGATGGATATGCCGATCGTGCCGCCGTCAACGATATTGTTGGCAATGACCGCTCCCTGGAAACCGAACTCGGAATAGATCGCCGTTTCTCCGGAGCGCAGGCAGGAATTACCGATGATCTGGACGTTGGAACCTGCATTGGAGCGGATTGCGGAGAAGGCGCAATCCGCCACGCGGTTGTTGGAAACCATGACGCCATGAGCGCGGAAAACATTGATGCCGTTGCCGAACTGGCCGGTGCCGCCGTAGCGGGCGCCGATACGTTCCACCCGGTTGCCGGAAACGATGGTTCCGTCCTCGCCTTCGCGCCAGCGGTGCACCCAGATGCCGCCGTTGGCGCAGTCGGTTACCGTGTTGCCGGTGATGGCAAGGCCGTTTGCCTCGTTCGAGCGCAGTCCCGCTTCCGCAGCACCGGAGATCCGGCAATTTTCGACCCGGCCTGAACAGCGGTCCAGCAACAGTCCCATCTTGGAAGAACCGGTGATCTCGCAATTGTCCAGCGTGACGTTCTTGACGTTGATGAAATGCAGCAGGCCCTCGGTGAAATCGCCGATGGATCGATTGGCGCCATCGAAGGTAATCCCGGTCAGACCGACATTGGCAACATCCTCGGCACGGATCAACTGACCGCCGCCGCCCTGGTAGACGAGCCGTGTTCTGCCGGGAACCCCGACAATCAATGTGCCAGAGGGAAGACGCAGATTGGCGACCGGATAGGTGCCGGCAGGCAGGAACAGCGCGCGACCACGCTCAACGGCACGATTGACGGCATTCTGGAATTGAGCGGTCTGGTCATCTGCCGCGTTGGGCAGAAGGCCAAGATCCTCTGAGTCGATAGAACCGCGCAGGTCGGCAACCTTCATCTGGGCCGTGGCGACTGTCCCGGAAAGACACAATGCTGTCCCGGCAAGAAACGCGCGTCGGTTCAGTTTTGAAAGATTACGTGTCATCGATCCGGCCAATTGCTTTCCGACGTCCCGGATTGGGATGCGTCTCAAGTGTCTATGGCTGAAATCGCAAGAGCCGTGCCGGATTGGCATTTGCGAGATCACACGCTTTAACCGGCGGAAAAAAAGAGACCGGCCAGGCACATGGCCTGGCCGGTCAGGTAACCGGTCTACAGGGGCAGAAGAGACCGGTCAGAGACGATTAGAGGCTGCTCGGGTCGACGCTTTCCAGACCAACCCAGTTTTCGTCAGCCTTGGAAATGAAGCCCGGTACGTCCTTGTTCCAACGTTCCTGGATCGACGGTGCGAGGTTCAGGTAAAGCTTGTTGTCGACGATCTTCCACAGGTCCGGGTCACCATCGACCTTCACGCCCATGGCAGCACCGAAGGCGCAGAAACCGCCGTATTGCGGAAGATATTTTTCCGGGTTCTGCTTGAAGAGATCGCGGTTCTCTTCAGAGGCGAAACGGTAGGTGGCGCCGTTGTGAACTTCGGTAATAGCAATGTCGCCGTCCTGCGGAGCGCCATTGACGAAATAGGAAACCGGATCGACACCGCGCAGGGCCAGGCCGGTGATGGTGGCGTTGACATCAAAACCGGCACCGAAAGCGCTGGAGACAAGCCCGGTGACGACGACCAGGGCGGCAACTGAGCCGCGAATGAGGTTTGCAAACATCTGGAGACACTCCCAAGGGGTTGAATTGGTCCGGCAAAGACGTGTTCAAGCGATCTTGAGATAGGAACCGATTGGTTCCTAATCGGTCGCACTTGACCAACCCTGCCGGTGGTTCCTAAATAGAGTTAGGAACCGAATGGTACAAAACACAAGCGCGTGACACGCGGTTGAGTTTTTTGTGAAGTGGCTTGACGGGAGATCGCATGGCAAGACCTCGGGAATTCGACGCCGATGAGGCATTGGAAAAAGCCATGGAGCTGTTCTGGGACGTTGGCTATGACGAAGCCTCGCTGTCCGAACTGCTCGATGCGATGGCCATTACCAAGGGTTCTTTCTACAAGGCGTTCCAGGACAAACAGTCGGTCTATCTGGCGGCACTCGACAGGTACAACGATCAGGTTGTCAGCAACACGGTCGCTTTTCTTGGTGACCCTTCAGAAGGGGCGGGACGGGACCGGATACTTGCCCTGTTCGGCCGCATTGCCGAGCTCGCCCAGAAAGATGGCGACAGGCTTGGCTGCTTTCTGTGCAATGCCCTGGTCGACAAGGCGGGGGGCGCAGAGGCAGAGGCAAGTCTGCAGGCGATGACAAGGCGTCTGGAAAACGGTTTTTACCGCGCGCTTCGGGACGATGGGCTTGAGGGGACAGAAGCTCGCGGCACCGCACGCGGCGTACTGACAGCCTATTTCGGCTTGCGGGTTCTCGGCCGGGCGGGGTTGTCCGCCGACATGGCGGCCGACTGCATCCGCCAGGTCGAGAGACTGCTTGGCCGAGTGCATTGAGGCAGGAGCAGGAGCAGGTGGTTTATTGAGGCTCGGGGACTTTGAAACCGCGAAATACTGAATTTCAGATAACCCAATACCACCTCATCCCGAAGGAGCACGAAGTGCTGTCTCGAAGGATGGGATGAGGGGAAAGTTCTTCAGGAGGGTGTTCCGAGCCTCGCTCTATCGCAGGCGCCTTGCCAGTTCGCGCAGAATACGGACCGCGGCTTCCTCGATGACAGGGTAGGCGGGTCTCGTATCGCGCGGACCTTTCGGCAAAGCCGGAACGTGAACGAAGATGCTGGCAATGCCCGAGCCGATGGAATCCCATAAGGTGGCATTGCAGAGATAGGTTCCGGCGTTGGTGGAAAGCTGTGCGGGCGCACCTGCGGCAAGCGCAGCATCGCGCAGGGCCCTGGCAGGCAGGGTTGAGCTCCGCGCGCGCTCTTGAGACATTGCCAGTTCCGGCCTCGCCGGTGCTCTGCCCAACGCATCCGGACGCACGCGTACGGCTTTGTTGACGGCCCTTGTTTCAATATTGATCGTTCTCCGCGTCCCGTCGACGCCGAAGTGCACGATGGCGTCTGGCGAAAGGGTGGTGCGGAGCCGGTCTGTGACAACCTCACGCCCTGCCCAGGTTGTCGGCAGGACATGGAAGACGAAGTCGACACCTGACTGATGCGCCCCAATGCGTTTGGCGAGCCGTCTCATGAGGCGCTCCGTCGGATTGACGGGTGCCCCCGGGAACGGCGAAAAACCGGTCACAAGAACGGTCTTGCGTCCTGAAGTGTTCATTCGCCAAGCCCCATCAAGGTCGCTAATTCGTCCACCGCGAGCGAGACAGCGGTCTTGCCGCCGCGCACTTCCTCCTCCAGGGATTTGAGACGGTCGGCGGTACGCGTGTTCGATGTCAGGGCTTCCATCATGCGCTGTTGAAGCATGTCCCACATCCAGGCGACTTGTTGTCCGCTGCGTTTTTGATGCCATTCACCGCTGGCCTGCATGCGCTCGCGAAACACCGTAATCTGCTCCCACAGGTGATCCAGCCCTTCGTTGGCGAGGCCAGACACCGTGATGACAGGCGGCGTCCATGTGGGCGACTTGGGAGCAAGAATATGCAGCGCTGCGCGATAGTCCGAGGCAGCGGTACGGGCACGGGTAGCGCCGTCGCCGTCGGCCTTGTTGACGGCGATCATGTCGGCAATCTCAAGAACGCCCTTCTTGATGCCCTGAAGCTCGTCACCGGCGCCAGGCAGCATCAGGACCAGAAAGAAGTCGACCATGTCGGCAACCGTGGTTTCCGATTGTCCGATGCCGACGGTTTCAACCAGGATCACGTCGTACCCGGCGGCCTCGCACAACAGCATGGTTTCGCGCGTCTTCGCGGCGACCCCGCCAAGTGTACCGGCGGAAGGCGATGGGCGGATGAAGGCGTTCGGATCCACAGCTAGCTGGGCCATTCGTGTCTTGTCGCCCAGGATCGACCCACCGGTACGGGTGGATGACGGATCAACCGCCAGAACGGCGACCTTGTGCCCGGCGGCAGTCAGGTTGGATCCCAACGTGTCGATGGTCGTGGACTTGCCGACACCTGGTACGCCGGTGATGCCGACCCTGAGGGCCTTGCCTGTGAGAGGCAGCAGTTCCTGGATCAGATGCTGGGCAAGGCGGCGATGCTCACGCTTGCGCGATTCCACGAGCGTGATGGCGCGGGCAAGCGCAGCGCGCTGTCCGGCTTTCAGACCGTCCGCCAGCTTCGCGGGGTCGAGATTTCGTGCCGTTGTCATCATGCCTCAAGGTGTTAGCGCAGGATTCGGCAAAGGTCACTGCCGCCAAAGGGTGAAGACGCATTCGCGACGCGTTCTGATGGCGCAAAACAGCGCCGAAATGGATGGAAACATTGAAACCCGCAGGCAAAAACGTGTTAGATACACGCCACTTCGATGAAATTCATTTTTGGTGCTGCATGACACCCTTGTCCTATCTGAAAGCCCCGTTCTGGGTTCTGGGTCTCGCCGGAACCGACAAGTCTCCGCGCAAGAATCCGCTTCTGGGAAGCGAGAGGCTGAATACCTGGGGCCTGCACAAGAAAAGAGTGCAGCTTGCGGCCGATCTTGCTGCACACAGACGCGCAAAGCTGGCCCATCTGGTTGATCGGGACCAGCAGGCTTTCTTCGATGAGAACGGCTATTTCCTGGTCAAGAACTTCCTGCCGGAAGAAACTTTCCGCCAGCTCAAGGAAGAAGTGTTCAACCAGCCGTTCGAATCGCGGGAGATGCGCCAGGGCCAGGCGGTGACGCGGATGACCTTGCTGCCGCCGGAGGTGTTGCGCAAAAACGCTGCGTTGGCTCAGGCGGTGCGTGATCCGCGTGCGATCAACATGATCCGCTATGCCGCCTCGCAGGGTGGACAGCCTCTCAATTTCATTCAGACGGTCCTGGTGGAACCGTTGAAGGTGAAGAAAAAAGATCCGCAGTCCGATGCCCATGCAGATACGTTCCACGCGACGTCCAAGGCCTGGCTGTTCCTGCAGGACGTCGGCGAGGACGACGGGCCCTTCTTCTTCGTGCCGGGCTCACACAAGCTCACGAAGGAGCGGCTGGAATGGGAGTACGAATGCTCCCTGAGCGCAGCCAAGGACCTGAGGTCCCACCATGCCAGCGGGTCTTTCCGGATCAAGGCGGATGAGCTTGCCTCCCTTGGCCTGCCGCAGCCCAAAAAGATGGCGGTGCCGGAAAACACGTTGATCGTGGCCGATACCTTTGCCTTTCACGGCCGCACGCCGTCCGACAAACCGACAGTCCGTTCGGAAATCCACTGGCACATGCGCCGCAATCCGTTCCTGCCGTGGACCGGCGGCGACATCAAGGCACTGCCGGGTCTCAAGGATCGCGGCATGCCGGTTCTGATGGATCTTGCGGATGTGGCTGAAAAGACGCTGAAGCAGCGCAACGTGTGGCGCAAGGTGGGCGAAGTCATGGTGCGCTCGCAGCCGCATGTGTGAGGGCTGAGGTGTCTTCTGATTTCTTCGTTTCAAAGATCCGATAGTCAATTGTTCCCATCCAACCTCATCCTGAGGAGGACCATCAGGTCCGTCTCGAAGGATGGGCCAATTGCTCAAGAGTGTGCCGCCCATCCTTCGAGACAGCGCTTTCGCGCTTCCTCAGGATGAGGGGGAAATTGGGGGTGATCTGTCGGAATGAACCTGGCCGGCCGTGTAACCGTCAGCTCTTCGGCGTCCAGAGGATCCGCTGTAGCTGTGCATCGAACAGGTCGTTTTCAGCCGGAAGGCGGTCGAACGGGCCGTCGTAGCCCGGAATCGCGTAGACCAGTTCCACGTTCGGATGGCCATCGGAATGGCAGATTGCCATGCCGCGCCACAGGTTCTGGCCGACCCGGCAATCGGCACGTGAGGAGCCGATTTCGGAAAAGGTCATGCCGATCCGTTCGCCGTTCGGGCCCTGCAGGTGGTGTGTCACACCGTGGACGGTGCGGACCTTGCCGTTCTGACCCTTGAACACCTGCAACACCTGAAAGCCGTCACTGTTGAAAGCTGCAAGAGCCCACTCGGTGGAGTTTTCGTTGGCGGTTTGAATGCCTTCGGTGGTGAAGCCGGGCAGGGCTGCCTCAATGGCTTTCTGGCCGTATTGGGTTTCACCGGTAATGCCGCCGACATGATCTTCGGCGATTTGCACCAGCGTGATGTTGGATGTCCGCACCAGGCGCCCGGATGTGCCGTCCAGATCCGCCGTCGGTGCGCAGGCCGCTCCCGTAAGTGCGAAAAGGCAGGCAAAACCGATAGCAGTTAGACGCATGATGATACTCGGGCTGATTGGGCTGCGCCGAAGTGCGCAGAAGCGATACGGGATTTACCAAGTAACGTCTTGTTTGCAAAGAGAGCGATGCCCCCTGTGGACAGTTCCCGAAGCTTGCAGGCAACTGCCGCAGGGGCATCAAGGCTTGCGTTTCAGCGTGCCTGTCAGGTCTCGTCCCGGTTGATCCATTTGGGTGCGGAAGGGGGCGTATAATTTTCGAACTGGCGGATCATATCAAGCGGAGAACTGGCGATCTGCGCCATGTCGCGCATCACCTGTTTGGTGAAACCCTGCTCTGTCTGGTGGTCGAGGAAGGCGATCAGGTGATCGTAATAGCCTTCGGCATTGAGGAAACCGCAGGGCTTCTTGTGATAACCGAGCTGGCCCCAGGTCCAGACTTCGAAAATTTCTTCGAGCGTACCAACGCCGCCCGGAAGGGCTATGAAGGCGTCGGACAAGTCTGCCATCATCGCCTTGCGCTCATGCATCGAATCCACGAGATGCAGTTCGCTCAAACCCTCGTGGCCGATTTCCTTGTCCTGAAGAGATCGCGGCAGCACGCCGATCACCTTGCCACCGGCTGCAAGTGCCGCGTCGGCAACGGTGCCCATCAGGCCAACCTTGGCGCCGCCATAGACAAGCGTGTAGCCCTGTTCGGCGATGGCGCGTCCCGTTTCGCACGCAATATCCGCATATGCCTCGAGAGCGCCGTAGCTGGAGCCACAAAAGACGCAAATGGATTTCATGTCTGTTCTCCGGTCGCTGAGGTGGCAGGCTCTGCCCTCAGGAATTTTGATCGTGTTCGATCCATGACACGCGGGCCCGTGGGCCCGCGTGTCATCTTCAAGGTCAGTCTTTGGCCAACTCGTCCAGAACCCGGGCCCAGGAACGGATGCCCTTGTGGAAGCTGGTCAGGTTGTATTTTTCGTTCGGCGAATGGATCTGGTCATCTTCCAGACCAAAGCCGATCAGCAGCGAATCCATGCCCAGCATGCGCTTGAAATCACCCACGATCGGGATCGAACCGCCCATTCCGATCAGCGCAGCATCCTTGTCCCATTCCGCCTTGAGGGCTGTCTTGCCCTTTTCCAGCGCAGGCATCGCAAAGTCGAGCCTGAGGGCAGGGCTGCCTTCCTTGGCAATGAAATCCACCGTGCAGTCTGCCGGGATCTTAGAGCGCACGTAGGCGCGGAAAGCTTCCTGGACCTTGTCCGGGTCCTGATCGCCGACAAGGCGGAAGGTGAACTTGGCATGTGCTTCGGCCGGGATCACGGTCTTGGAACCGGCACCCTGGTAACCGCCCCACATTCCGTTCACTTCAACGGTCGGGCGGGTCCAGAGATGTTCAAGCGGCATGCGGTCCTTTTCACCGCGCGGATATTTCAGGCCGACCTCGCCGAGGAATTCCTCGACCGAGAAACCGAGCTCGTCCCACATCTTGGTGACTTCTTCCGGCATGTCGATGACGCCGTCGTAGAAACCGGGCAGGGTCACCTTGCCGTTCTCATCGTGCAGGCCGGCAATGATCGAAGCGACGATGTGGTTCGGGTTTTGAGCCGAGCCACCATAGGAGCCGGAATGCAGGTCGCGGCTGGCCGCCTTGACGATGATCTCGTCGCCGACCATGCCGCGCAGCATGATGGAGATTGCCGGTGTTTCAGCGTCCCACATGCCGGTGTCGCACACGAGCGCAAGGTCGCAGGACAGTTCGTCCTTGTTGGCTTCAAGGAACGGATGAAGCGACGGCGAACCAGACTCTTCCTCACCTTCGAACAGGATCGACACGTCGAGCGGCAGATCGCCGGTTTCTTCCAGGTAGGCGCGGGCCGCTTCCACGAAGGTCATCAGCTGACCCTTGTCGTCGGCGGAACCGCGGGCAACGATGATCTTGCTGCCGTCCGGCTTTGTCTCGATGGCCGGGTCGAACGGATCGCGCTTCCACAGGTTCAGCGGATCGACCGGCTGAACGTCGTAGTGGCCGTAGAACAGGACATGCGGCCCCGGCTTGCCGGACTTGCGGTGACCCACAACCATCGGATGGCCGGTCGTGTCGCGTACCGATGCTTCAATGCCGATGTCGTTCAGTTCTCTTGCCAGCCATTCAGCGGCTTCACGGCACGGAGCCTTGAAAGCCGGGTCGGTGGAAATGCTCTTGATCTTGAGGAGGTCGAACATTCGGTCGAGGCTGTTGTCGAGATTGGCATCGATGCGCGCCAAGACCTTGTCGATGGAACTCATGACGGATCCTTGAATTTTTGAACAGATAGGAGCAGGCCCGATGGACTCGGGCAATGTGAGAAGGCCCTAACAGGCCATATCGGCGCGCGTAGCGCAATTGCTTATTCAGGAAGCAGAAGACGGCCCGCAAAGCGCCGGCCGCCGATCCATCAGGCGGCCTGGATCTCTTTCTCGCCAGCGGCAGGTGCTGCGTCACCGGCCGTCTGTTCGTCCTGCAGACCCTTGTCTTGCGACAGATAGACGGTCGAGGAGGGATAGGCGATTTCAGATCCGTTGGCCTCGACGATCTCCCTTATGCCGAAGAGCAGCTCTTCCTGGATTTCCTGAAACGCTGCGACGGTGGCTGCCTGCACATAGGCATAGACGTCGACCGATATAGCGTAATCGTCAAAGCCGATCATTCGCACGCGAAGCGGATCTTCGATTACCTTTTCGTGGGCGAGGAGATAGTCGTGGATCGCTGCCAGAACGCGCTTCAGCGATGCCGGGCTCGTCTCATACCGCAGTTTGAGTTTGTGTCGGAAGTGAAACTGGTCACGGTAGCTGTAGTTGATGATCTTTCGTTTGGCGAGGTCGGCATTGGCAACGGTAATGAGTGTTCGGTCGAGCGCCCTGATACGGGTTGAACGGATGCCGATGGATTCCACGGTGCCCGCCAGATCATCGAACTGGCAGAACTCGCCGACACGCACCATCCGGTCAGCATAGAGAATGATACCACCGATCAGGTTTTCGATTGTCGGCTGGGCGGCAAGGGCAATTGCAAGACCGCCCACGCCGAGACCAGCGATGACGCCGTAGATCGGAATGCCGATCTGAGTTGCGCCATACCCGAGCACGATCAGCGCGATGGCAAGGGAGAAGACCCGGAAGCCGGTGCGCAGAAGGCTGACGTCAAGTCCATCTCTTGCAGCCCCGGCACTGCTGGAAAACCAGACGTAGAACAGCTGCAGAAGCTGATAGACCATCCAGGCGGTCGCCGACCAGATGATGGCTGTCGTCGACGTTCCGACTGCCACCAAAGGCATGCCTGTGATGTTGATCTGATCTTCGCACACATAGCGGAAGAGACTTGCGGCAAGGATCACGACAACCGGATTGAGGATCGCGTGGACGATGCGGGTACCTTCGTTCACGGAGACCGCACGCCACCTGCGCCAGCGAACGTAGTATCCGAACACGACCGCGTAGAGGACGAGAAGTCCGGCAAGTGCCAGCCACTGCCAATACGCCTGGTCGGCAAAATGGTACTGAAGCAGGTCTGGCCCTGCTTCAATGACGTCATACCAGAGCGGTGCAATCAGGTTGCCGGGGGTGTAGGTGTAGTATTCAAAGAGGTCTTCCCCGCGATCCGCGGTGATGGGCAGAACCCGTACAACTGCATAGTCTTCGGGAATGCGTTCAACGGAGGACCTGGAAAACAGGTACTGCCCGCGCAGTTCCCCTTCATCCTGGCGCAGCAGGTTGATGCTGGTGCCGGGAATGGTCCAATGGTCAGGCAAGTCCGCCGCGTTGCCGGCCTTTCGCGAGCTGCCTGCAGGCGAGCCGGGAATGTCTTCGAAAAGCGGCGCCGGGATCCTGTCCAGGATCTCCTGAAGCTGCAGTGCAATCTCGACGCTGGCATTTTCCCGGGAAGTCACGGGAATGCCGCTTAGGTCGAAAGTCTGCGCGGCTTTTGAAAGAAGCGCACGTACCAGAACCAGTTTTTCCTCTTCGCTGTCCGACAGGAACAGCCGGTTGCTGTCATCATAACTGTCCCGAACCGACATCCAGAGCGTGTTCACTTCGTTCATGATGTAGACGAAGCTTTCCAGTGTCGCGCGCGGACTGGACGTGTCGGGTGGAGAAATCGGGTTGTCGCGCAGGTACTCCCGGGCGCGTGCCACCCGATTTTGATCCAGTGATCCTGCCCGCTCTTCCGTACTGGTGGGGGCTGCGCCGGGCTCCTGTGCACCGGCCATCGGCGCGCCGGTCAGGAGAACAGCAACCAGGGACAGCAGGAAAAGCAATTGCAGGGCCGAACCGAAGAGGCGCTGTTGCAAGCACTCAGCTTTGTATTGCGGTTGTGGCCGGTGTTCTCGGTAACGCATGTTGCCCCGTCTGCCGTTGTTTCAATTGCAGCCTTAACGGGAAGGGGTAACTATCCTGTTACTCAGGGGATAATGGGGGCGCATCACTCCTGAACCGGATTGGTGTAATCGCTTGCGGTGAGGACAATTTCCACCCTTGCAGGCCCGATGACATCTTCCAGCCGGGCGGAGAGAATGTCGCGGAACGTGTCTATGTCTTCGGCACGAACGGGTTTTTCGGGGTCGAGATAGACGGCCACCCAGTGCATGCGCCCTGCCTGAAGGACAGCTGCCCGATGCAGGCGATAGCCTTTTTCGCGGGCAAGGTCCCTGGCAGCCCTGGCGACCTTGGCATAGGTGCTGCTGGGGGCGCTGACGCCGGCAAGGTCTGCCAGCGTCGTGCGGAAGGTCGAAAGCGGCTGCCAGATGATCGCCAGGATCAACACCAGAACGATGACGGCATCACCGATCGGGACAAATGGTCCGAGAACCGTATCTTCCAGATAGGGCAGCGACAGAAGGGCTGCTCCCGATCCGACGCTGAGCGCGCCGTCGATGAGAGCGGCGCGGGCTTCGGTCTTCAGGATGGCGCTGCGCTTGCCGGTTTTCCGGTAGGCACGGTGAAAGTTGAATGCAAGGCCAAGGCAGATGCTGACGATGACGACTGCGTAGACCGCGATCGGACCAAACACCAGTTCCGGGACAACGCCTCCGGAAAAGAAGGTCCAGATTTTCGAGATGGAGACAAAGGCTGCGAAGACCAGCACGCCGATGAGGATGAGGCTCCGGAAGGTGACATAGAGCACCTCGTCGAAATCGTGTCCCCAGGGTCTGGAGCGTTTCGGTGGCAGGCCAACCCTTGCCCCGATACGAGCGGCCGCAATGGCGGAGATGAAGTTGACCGCCGAATACAGCCCGTCCACCAGCATGGCGTCGGACCGGGATACCCAGGCGGTCAGAAGGCCGGCAACGGCCATGAACAGGTTGGCCCATTTGCCGATGACAAGCGCCTTGCGCTCGGTCTCCAGATTTTGGGCCGCGGTTGCCGGCATCGCTTTGTCTAGTTGCCTCTTTTCAGCGAACCGAGCAGGCCCCGAACCAGCGCACGGCCGAGCGAGGAACCGAGACTTCTGGCTGCGGACTTGAGCCCGGCTTCCAGGGCCGTGTCGCGCTGGCCACGGCGGTTGCTGCGCCGTTCCCGGCTTTCCTGACGCGGCCTGTCATCGCGTCCGAAGTCGGGCAGCTGAAAACCGGATCGCGAGCGCCGGGGATCGCCATGTTTCCTGGCGTAGCTGTCTTCCTTTTCCTGGCGCCGCTGTTCCTGTCTCTGCGCTTCCTGCGCGCGCCCCATCAGGACTTCGTAAGCCGACGTCCGGTCGCGGGTGCGCTCGTAAGTGCCAAAGACGGGGCTAGACTGGATCAAGGCCCGTCGTTCGGCCTGAGTGACAGGACCCAGCCGCGAACAGGGTGGACGGATCAGCGTGCGCTGAACGACGGACGGAATGCCTTTGCCTTCCAGGGTCGAGACCAGTGCTTCGCCGACACCGAGTTCCGTGATGACCCGTTCGGTGTTGAGATCCGGGTTGGGACGGAACGTTTCCGCAGCTGCCCTGACAGCCTTCTGGTCGCGCGGCGTGAAGGCACGCAGGGCGTGCTGAATGCGGTTGCCGAGCTGGGAAAGCACGGTCTCCGGTACGTCCAGCGGGTTCTGAGTAACAAAATAGACGCCGACACCCTTGGAGCGGATCAGCCGGACTACCTGTTCCACCTTCTCGATAAGTGCCTTGGGAGCATCGGAAAACAGAAGGTGGGCTTCGTCGAAGAAGAACACTAGCTTCGGCTTTTCCGGATCACCGACTTCGGGCAGTTCCTCAAAGAGTTCAGACAGCATCCAGAGCAGGAAGACGCCATAGAGCCGGGGGGCGGACATGAGCTTGTCGGCAGCGAGGATGTTGACGACGCCCCGGCCGTCCGGCGCGGTGCGGATGAAGTCACGGATGTCGAGGGCCGGTTCTCCGAAGAAGTGTTCTCCGCCCTGGCGCTCCAGCACCAGAAGCCTGCGCTGAATGGCCCCGACGGACGCCTTGGAAACGTTGCCGTAGATCGTGGAAAGCTCGGAGGCACGTTCTGCCACGTGGGCAAGCATTGCCCTGAGGTCTTTCAGATCCAGCAGCAGCAGGCCTTCATCGTCGGCCAGCTCGAACAGGACGTTCAGTACACCTTCCTGCGTATCGTTGAGTTCCAGCAGTCGCGCGAGGAGCAGGGGCCCGATCTCGGAAACGGTGGTGCGGATCGGATGGCCTTGCTCGCCGAGCAGGTCCCAGAACACCGCGGGGAACGCTTCGTAGGTGTATTCGTCGGCGATCCCGACATCGCTGGCGCGTTTTTCAAGAAAGTCCTTGGAAACACCCGCGGTTGCAAGTCCGGACAGGTCGCCCTTGATATCGGCGCAGAACACGGGAACACCGGCCTTGGAAAAGCCTTCGGCAAGGATCTGCAGCGAAACGGTCTTGCCGGTGCCTGTTGCTCCGGCAATCAAGCCGTGGCGGTTTGCGAGCTTGAGCGTGAGGGTTTCTTCCCTGGTGCTGGCACCGATGAAAATACTGTCTTTTACCGTCACGATTACCCCCGAATCCCTGCATCTTGCCGCAGCCTAGAGCCTTTCGCTGCCAGATTGAAACATTCTGTTGCCGGGCGGCATTGGACGAGCCTGCGGGCTGCATGCGGCATAGTCGAGCAGAAAAGACATTGCCCATCGACGTGGGCACCTCGAGACTTGTATAGAGAAGCCAAACGGGCGCCGGATGACATGGCGTCAGTCATTTGATCAGGAGATTTTCATGGACGAGCTCATCCAGCGGATCATGGCGGCAGCAGGCATCGAGGAAGATGTTGCCAAGAACGCCATCGGCATCATTCTGGGCTTCTTGAACAAGGAAGGTCCGGAAGACAAGATGCAGCTCATCTTCGACGCTTTGCCTGGAGCGAAGGATCTTGTCGATGCGCGTGCGGAAGCCGGTTCCGGCGGCGGGTTTTTGAGCGGTCTTGGAAGCATGATGGGCGGTGGCATGGGCGCCATGGCGGCACTCAATGAATTGACAAATGCGGGCCTCGACATGGATGGCGTGCAAAGTGTTGTCAAAGAACTCGTGTCCTATGCTAAGGAAAAAGCAGGGGACGATGTTGTGAATGAAGTGGTTTCACAAATTCCGGGACTGAGCCAGATCGTCTGACTGTCCCAGGTTCGGTTGCCGGTTGATTAGGGAGTTCTGAGCGCATGTCTTATTCCATCGATGAAATCGAAGGTATCGGCCCAACCTATGCTGCAAAGCTGGGTGAAGTCGGCATCAAGACAACGGAAGCTTATCTGGAGCGTGCGAAGGACCCGAAAGGTCGCAAGGCGCTGGAAGAAGAAACCGGCATCGACGGCAAGCGGATCCTGAAATGGGCCAACATGGCGGATCTGATGCGCATCAGCGGCGTTGGTGAGGAATATTCCGAACTCCTGGAAGCTGCCGGCGTCGACACGGTGAAGGAACTGAAGCATCGCAATGCCGCCAACCTGGCGGAGAAGATGCAGGAAGTGAACGAAGCCAAGAAGCTTGTTCGCCAGGTGCCGAGTGAAAGCCAGGTCACCAAATGGGTCGATCAGGCCAAGGAATTGCCGCCGATGATGACCTACTGAGGTCGGCAAGCCGAAAAATGAAATGACAAAAAAAGGCGTGCGGAAAGCGCGCCTTTTCCTTTTGGCGATTGGCATTTTGACGTTGTTGCCCGGCGTGCGTGCCTAGCGTGGTCTCATCTGGCCCATGTTGTTTTGCATCCGCGCCAGAACAAAAAAGGCGCACCGAAGTGCGCCTGTTGTTAGCCCCTGGAAGCTGTTGGCTGGAGAAGCAGCGTTATACGCTGATCTGGCCGTAACGAAGCGCTTCGACCACGGTGTGGGTCTTGTTGGAAGCGTTCAGCTTGACACTGGCATTCTGCAGGTGAGCGTGGACAGTCCGCTGGGAGATGTCGAGCACGTCTGCAATTTCGCCGGCTGTCTTGCCATAGGCCGTCAGTTCCAGAACCTTGCGCTCACGGGTCGACAATGCGCCCGGTCGCTGTCCGGAAATCACGCCAAGTTCGCGCAGACGCGAGAAGGCGGCAGCTGCAAGTGCTTCCAGATTGGAAAGATCGTATTTGTTGACCTGAAGAGCAGGGCCGCTTGCAAACACGAATGCCTGGAAAGGATAGAGTTCCGTTACCGGGATGACGAGAACCTGACTTCCTTCCCCGGCTGACGCCAGAAGGTCGGAATGTTCCATGTCACCGGCGGAGATTGTCCAGACGCGAGCCCGGTTTGAACCGAGGCCAAGCATCAAGGCGCTGTCATTTGCAGAAAGCGAAGTGCTTTCAATTCCGTCATTGCGTTGATCGGGCCACCGGAACCGTTGAACGAGGTTGTCGATCGGGCGGTTCGGCATCGGCAGGCCGGTAATGAGGATATGCGTCGCCCCCATGCGTCGAAGGTTCGATTCCAAAATATCGAGAACATGATGGGCGGCATTTGCTTCCGAGATTGCTCTCAGCTTGCTCTTCAATTCCGTTTGATCAAGCATTGTGCACATCCTTTGCGGCTTGGGTGGCCGCGTCTTTGCGGGTGTCCGTACGCGAGCCGGAACATCCGCTGATGGGTGAAACCCGTTCCCGCCAAACCTATTCAGGTAAGTGTCGGATCCGGACGCCGCGCATTTCTTATGAGGGTAGAATTTCCCATGCGTCAGCACCTATACGCTACAATACAATTGATGATCGTACCAATAGGGAAAACTGGCAAATTTAGCTTATTCCGCCAAAAAATTGACAAGTTGGCGCCTAGAAGAGGCCAAATTGTCTTTCTGAGAAGTGTTTAACGTCTTCGTAAGTGTAAGTCGAAAAACGCAATTTGTAGATAAATTTTTATTTTGCGCGTCTAATTAATTCTACGAGCGAATCGCAAGTCGGAACTGGCTCCCGGTTTCACCTGATTCAACTGTCCGAGACCTTGTGAACTTCAAATCCTTACCCATTCTGCTGAGTTGCCAAGCTTCGGGCCCAGGGACTAAAACGGGGCCAGGGAGTACGTGCGATGCCGAACAGCTTTACTGGACCTGAAAGTTTTTATTCTGCCGACGCGGAGGCCTGGTGGGCTGCCGTCGACAAGGCCCTGAAGGGGAGTGCCCGGCAGAAGCTTTACGGGAAAACCGAAGATGGATTGGATATCGCGCCGCTTTATGAGCGCAGGACAGACAGTCCGGCGCGCGCCCTTCGGGCTGCCGCAGGCGACTGGTCCGTGGTCCAGCGGATCGACATTCCCGATCCTGCCGCCGCAAACGCACAAATTCTGGAAGATCTGGAGGGTGGCGCGAGCGGCCTTGACCTGGTTTTCCGCGGTGCTGCCGCATCATACGGCAATGGCATCCGGGTAGACGATCTATCCGGTGTCGACCGCCTCCTGAAAGACGTCGAACTGGATCTGATTGACCTGCGCTTTGAGGCGGGACGGGAAAATGTCGAGATTTTCGCCTCCATTCTGGCATTGCTCGAAAAACGCAATATCGATCCGGCAAGCGTTCGCCTGACGGCCGGGATCGATCCCTATGGCTGGGTGGCAGTCAATGGTGTCGCTCTCGCCGACATGGAAAACGCCTACAGGCATTTCCGCGATCTGGTGGTTGCAGCGCATGATTTTGGCAGCCCGGCACGGGTAATGAAGGCCGATGGCCGCATATGGCACGAAGCGGGGGCAACGCCTGCGCAGGAGCTTGCGCTTGTTCTGGCTTCCGCCACAGCTCACATGCGCTTGCTGGAAGGCACGAGACTGGCGCCCGAACAATGGGCTGACAGAATTTCCTTCAGCCTGATCGCGGAAGCCGACCAGATCGGAACCATTGCCAAGGCCCGCGCGATCCGCTCGCTCTGGGCGTCGGTACTGGACGGTGCTGGGCTGCCGCAAGCAGGTCTGCCGTTGCATATGTCGACTTCCTACAGAATGCTGACCCGCCGGGATCCCTGGGTCAATCTGCTGCGCAACACCGTGGCAACCTTTGCAGCCGGTGTCGGTGGTGCAGACAGTGTCTGTGTCCTGCCGCATACGCTGGCTGTCGGTTTGCCCGACGGCTTTGCCCGCAGGCTGGCGCGCAATACGCAGTTTATCCTTCTGGAAGAAAGCAACCTTGCGAAGGTGACCGATCCGGCCGCCGGCTCTGGCGCCATTGAAGACCGGACGGATACAGTTTGCGAGGCTGCCTGGAGCCTCTTCCAGGATATCGAGGCGGCCGGCGGCCTGTTCGAGGCGGTGCGCACGGGCCTCGTGCATGATCGCATCGGGGCTGCCAGGGCCGGTCTTGCCAAGAACATCGCCACCAGAAAGCGTCCTATCACCGGCGTAAGCGAGTTCCCGGACCTTGCTGAAAAGCCTGTTGCGGTGCTGAAATCGAGCAAGGAAGATCTTGCAGGCGTGAGCGCACCGCGTGAGGACCTGCCGGAACCGGGAGACGGCGAGCGCTTTGCGACACTGCGCAAGCTTGCCCTTCAGGGAGTGCCCCTGAGCGAGCTGGGCATGCGGCTTGACCTTCTGCCGCGCGACTATTCCCTTCCGAAGCTGGAAACGGCCCGGATAGCGGAGCCCTTCGAACAGCTTCGTAGCAGGTCCGAAGCCTTCGAGCAGGCCGCGTCGACGACGCCAACGGTATTCCTGGCGTCTCTCGGCAGTCTGGCCCAGTTCTCGGCGAGAGCCACCTGGACGGCAAACGCCTTTGCGGCGGGCGGGTTGAAACCCGTCGGACCGGCTGTCTATGGTTCTCTTGAAGATCTCGTTGAGGCCTTCCGGCAAAGCGGGGCGATGCTTGCCTGTCTCGTCTCCACGGACGATGTTTACGAGGCGCAGGCGGAAGAGGCTGCTCGAGCCCTGAAAACGGCAGGGGTGGATTACCTCTACCTTGCAGGGCGCCCTGGAGACCGGGAAGATGCCTATCGCAAAGCCGGTGTGGACGCTTTCGTCTTTGCCGGATGCGATCTGCTTGCACTGTTGAAGGATGCATTTGACCGGCTGGAGACCCAACAAGGGGTCGAGCCGAAAGATCTGGAGGTCCAATCATGAGCAGGATCCCGAATTTCGCTGACAAGCCGTTCCGGAAAATCGTGAAGGCTGCGGACGCCGGCTCGCAGGAGAGCTGGCAAACGCCGGAAGACATCGTTGTGCCGCCTGTCTATGGGGCGCAGGATCTTTATGGACTGAAACATCTGGATACCTGGCCGGGCCTGCCGCCGTTTCTGCGCGGTCCTTACCCGACGATGTATGTCCAGCAGCCCTGGACAGTGCGCCAGTATGCCGGGTTCTCAACGGCCGAAGATTCAAACGCCTTTTACCGGCGTAACCTTGCCGCCGGTCAGAAGGGCCTGTCGGTGGCCTTCGACCTTGCCACGCACCGCGGCTACGACAGCGATCATCCGCGTGTTTCGGGTGATGTCGGCATGGCAGGGGTGGCGATCGATTCCATCTATGACATGCGTACGCTCTTTTCCGGCATTCCGCTGGACAAGATGAGCGTCTCCATGACCATGAACGGCGCGGTGCTGCCGGTGCTGGCGCTTTACATCGTTGCGGCGGAAGAGCAGGGCGTTGCGCAAAAGGACCTCTCGGGCACCATTCAGAACGATATTCTGAAGGAGTTCATGGTCCGCAACACCTATATCTATCCGCCCAAGCATTCCATGCGGATCATCTCGGACATCTTCAAATACACGTCCCAGAACATGCCGCGCTTCAATTCGATCTCCATTTCCGGCTACCACATGCAGGAAGCGGGGGCGACGGCGGATCTGGAGCTGGCCTATACGATTGCCGACGGCATCGAATATGCCCGCGCCGGTGTCGCCGCCGGCATGGATATTGACCAGTTCGCACCGCGGCTGTCCTTCTTCTGGGCGATCGGCATGAACTTCTTCATGGAAGTTGCCAAGCTGCGTGCCGCGCGCCTGATCTGGGCGACCCTGATGGAAGAAAACTTCCAGCCGAAAAACCCGAAATCCCTGTCGCTGCGCACCCATTCGCAGACCTCCGGCTGGTCACTGACGGCACAGGACGTCTTCAACAACGTTATTAGAACCTGTGTGGAAGCCATGGCGGCAACGCAGGGGCATACGCAGTCGCTGCACACGAATGCGCTGGACGAGGCGCTGGCTCTGCCGACCGATTTCTCCGCACGTATCGCCCGCAACACGCAGCTGTTTCTGCAGCAGGAAAGCGGCACGACGCAGGTGATCGATCCCTGGGGCGGTTCCTATTACGTTGAGAAGCTGACGGCAGACCTTGCCGAGAAGGCCATGGCGCACATCCGCGAAGTGGAAGAGCTTGGCGGCATGGCGAAGGCCATCGAGAAGGGCATTCCGAAGCTGCGGATCGAGGAAGCAGCCGCCAAGACACAGGCGCGCATCGACAGCGGTGCGCAAACCGTGGTCGGCGTCAACAAGTTCAAGCCGGAAAGCGAACAGGCGATCGACGTTCTGAAGGTCGACAACGCCCAGGTGCGCGCCGCCCAGATCGATAAGCTCAAGCGCCTGCGTGAAGAGCGCAACGAGGCCGAGACCCAGGCCGCCCTGGAAGCGTTGACCCAATGTGCCGCGTCCGGTGACGGCAATCTGCTGGACCTTTCGGTCAAGGCCGCACGGGCCAAGGCAACCGTGGGTGAAATCTCCCTGGCAATGGAGAAGGTGTTCGACCGGCACAAGGCCGAGATCAAGTCGATTGCCGGTGTCTACAAACGGGAGGCTGGCGCCATGTCCGGAACCATCGAGAAAGTCCAGAAGCTGGTGGAAGCCTTTGAAGACAACGATGGCCGCCGACCGCGTATCCTGGTCGCCAAGATGGGGCAGGACGGGCACGACCGCGGTCAGAAGGTGATTGCCTCGGCGTTTGCCGACCTGGGTTTCGACGTTGATATCGGACCCTTGTTCCAGACCCCGGAAGAAGCTGCTCGCCAGGCGGTCGAAAACGATGTTCACGTGGTCGGCGTGTCATCGCTGGCGGCAGGCCATCTGACACTGGTGCCGGCTCTGAGGCGGGCGCTGGCGGAAGAAGGCCGGGAAGACATCATGATCGTCGTTGGCGGTGTCGTGCCTCCGCAGGATTATGACGAACTCTACAAGTCCGGGGCAGCGGCGATCTTCCCACCGGGAACCGTGATTGCGGAAGCGGCCATCGGTTTGATCGGCAAACTCAACGAGCAATTGGGATATGGCTCCGCTGAAGCAGCTGAATAAGGCCCATGTCGGCAATCGTCAGGTATCCTGGAACTTGCTCACCGGGACCGGTGGTTCCAGGTACATGCCGAAGAGGTAAGGACCCATGCGCCAACGGATTTCCGTAAAGACCCGGGTCAGTTCCTTGTCGTCATCGATCAGCACCCGGTCCGGCACCGGCAGGTCCGGGTCCTGAACGACGATGCCGATGTCGCCGTTCTCAAGGTCGTAAAGCGTGCATTCGCTCAGGTGCGTGCTGTCGAGATTGAGCAGCTTGCCTGATCGCAGCCGCGCTCTTGTTGCAGGCACCGGCCTGCCTTCAAGGGGGGAATTTGATCGCGTCATGGCTAAAGACCGCTCGCTCCGTCGGACCTGTTGAAATTACGGAGGATGTTCTAGGCAGCGTAGCTTGCGCAGGACTGGAAGGTGTTTCGGGCCCGATGACCTGCCGGCCGACACTGCCCAGGGGCTGCCGTGTCGCAGGAACTGTTTCCAATTCACGCGGGCTGACATGCTGAAGGACACCATCAAGACCTGGGCAAAGCGCATCAAGCGAGATCTCCATGCCCTTTATCTGGCTGGAAGGGATCCGAGGGTTCCCTGGTATGTGAAGGCCCTGGCCATCGCAACCGCAGCCTATGCTCTGTCACCCATTGACCTGATTCCGGATTTCATTCCGGTGATCGGATATCTCGACGATCTGCTTCTCGTGCCGCTCGGCATCTACCTGGTGGTGAAGCTCATTCCACCGCAGGTGATGGAGGACTGCCGGGTGGAAGCTGAAAGGAGATCGGAAAAGCTGCCTGCCAACAAAATGGCGGCAGTCCTGGTTCTACTGATCTGGATCGGTGCGGCGTTGGCTGCACTTTTGTGGTTCTGGCGGCGTGTTTCTGTCTAATCTTCCGGAGTTTTTTCGGGCTCGTAAATCAGAATGTCACCGGGTTGGCAGTCGAGCACGTCGCAGATCTTTTCCAGGGTCTCGAAACGGACACCCTTCACTTTTCCGGACTTGAGCAGCGAAACATTCTGCTCGGTGATGCCAATGCGTTCGGCAAGCTCTTTGGACCGCATCTTCCTGCGGGCGAGCATTACGTCCAGTTCAATGATGATGGGCATGAAGGGACCCCCGGCGCTGTCGCTTGCTTATTTTTCGATTTTCTTCTGCGAGCTGGACGGCCTTACGCAAGAGAGAGATGAGCAAGGCATGAGCGTCCCGAGAATCATGCCTGATATTTCACTGCCATCAGCCACGGCGTCAACAATCCTTTGTTCTTGTGAAAGCTTCCGGCGCGCAAACGCGACTGGCCGTGGATGACGGGGAGCCTTGTTGCTTGCAAAGGCTGAGAGAAGGTGCGGGGGCTGAAGACATCTGCCCACCTCGGTGCCACCGTGCATGAGGCCGAGTTGCGGGAGACAGGCAACGCCATTGATGTTCAGCATTCGCAACGCTCCATGGTCCACCTCAAATGAACTGCTGGTTCTCGTCTGCAATCAGGGCAGCCTCGCGAAGGATCCAGCCGAACAGCAGCATCAAGGCACCAAGGACGAGAAAGAAGATCTCGCCACCGTCCAGACTGATGTCGACGGTGCGCTGGCCCGGGGGAAAGTCATAGGTCAGGAGGACCGAGCCGATCGGATCGCTGATCAGGTCGAAGACCGCGAACACGATAAGCCAGATGCCGAAGGAAAACACGTTTGCAAGCGTCTTCGGCGAGAAGAACTCCATCTTCTGAAACCGCTTGAAGACCTGACGGATGTTCCAGCCAACCGCCAGCAGCAGACTGAAGGCAATGGCTGCCAGTATGGATATTCCGATGCGCTGAACCTGCGGAATGTCACCCAGCATGCGTTCGGTATCGGCGACATCAAATGTTTCTTGCGCACCGATCATCAACTCGTTCGGCAGGGCGATACCGATCGTGACAACCACGCCCAGACCCAGCAGGATCAACAGGATGATGGTGACGGCCCATTTCATGAACGCGGATACACGCCGGATCCGCGTCAGCCGCTTCTCCCGTTCCGCCCATTCAAGTTCGCTCATCGGTTACTCCGCATCGTGTCATTGCGGCATCGTATCTAGTTCATCTGTCGGGAAAACACAAATTCAAAAACATTGCTATTGACAAAAAAATTATTGCAATCAATTTTCAAATTATCGTTTTACATTAATTTTTTGAATATGTGAGGCGATGAGATTGTCATACATGAAGTGAGATCACTGATGGTAAGTTCCTTTGCCAATTATGTTTTTCGTGCGCCGCCGGCCATCGGGCGCGGTCGCTCCAGGCAACGCCCCGGTGTGATCAGGCGTGTTCTGCGGAGCCACTGGCTGTTGGAGCCGCTGGTTCTGTGCGCCGTTCTTGGTGTGCTTGTCGTTGGGGCGAGTGCTGCCGATCTGGAGACTTTTGACGCTCCTGTCTATTCGCAAGCGCCACAGTCGCTCTGGGCTGGGCCTTATCTCGGCTTTGAAGCAGGTGTTTCGCAGACCGTGACAGACGTCAAATCAGGGGGGCGATCGAAGGATTTTTCACGGGTCGACGCAGCGTTCGGTCTTTTCGGCGGTTACAACTGGGAAGTCTCCCGCTTCGTCCTGGGTGTCGAAGGCGGTGCGGCCTATCTCGGCGGCCGTGAAAAAGGCAACCATCCGACGCTGGGCACCATCGAGACAGGATCCAAGTGGACGATCAATGCCAAGGCCCGGGTCGGCGTGCCGATCAACAACGTGATGCCTTATCTCAGCCTCGGTATTGCTGCGACAGAACACAGCCTCAAGGCGAACGGGACGGAGAGAAACTCCGTTTCGATTGGTCCAGTGATCGGCGGGGGTGTCGAGGTTGCGGTAACGGATGCGTGGCATCTCAGGGCCGACTACTCGATGACCGGAATCCTGGACGAGAAGGCCGGATATGGCGGTACGAAGGTAGATCGGACGGCCGGTAACCATCGGCTCATGATCGGGCTCTCCCGTTCGTTCTGATCTGTCTCCTGACAAGCCAATCCTGTCTGGCACATTTGTCCGGCAGCATGGATCGGCTGCGCTTTTCCCACTGAGCGCAGCCGTTTCCCTTTGTCTTTGTGGGCTCTGTTATCCGTAGACCAGGTTCGGCAACCAGGTGATCAGTCCGGGGAACAGCATGCACAATGCCAGTCCAAGCACCTGAAGCGCCAGGAAGGGCAGGGCAGACTTGAAGATGTCTGTCATCGGAATGTCCGCCGGAGCGACGCCTCGCAGGTAGAAGAGTGCGTAACCGAACGGTGGTGACAGGAAGCTCATCTGCATGTTCACCAGATAGAGAACACCGAACCACAGCACCAGATCGTCCGGGCTGTCGAGCCCGAAGGAGGCCGCTCCGAGCGCCTTGATGATCGGCACGAAGATCGGCACGCACAGGAGCAGGATGCCGACCCAGTCCAGGAACATGCCCAGGACGACAAGCACGATCTGCATGATGATCAGAATGCCCCATGGGCCGAGGCCGGTGGCTTCCAGCGCGCCTTGCACGAACTGCTGACCGCCTTCCAGTACATAGAGACCAACGAAGATGGTCGCGCCGAACATGATCCAGATCACCATGGCCGAAGCCTTCAAGGTGGTCAGCGAGGCTTCGCGCAGTGTCTGCCAATCGAGATTGCGGTGGATGGCGGCCACGACTATGGCACCGAAGGTGCCGATGCCGGCTGCTTCCACCGGAGTTGCGACGCCGGTGAAGATCACGCCCAGCACGATCACGATCAGCGCGATCGGAGCGGACATGTTCGACAGCAGCCGGACCTTTTCCTTGAACGGAATACGTTCTTCCTCCGGGATCGGCGGGCCTTTTCTGGGGTCGATCATGCAGCTGACGATCACATAAAGGATGTAGAGCCCGGACAGCAGCAGGCCGGGAATGACCGCGCCGATGAAGAGCTCACCAACGGACTGTTCGGCCACGACGGCGTAGATGATTGCCAGGATCGACGGCGGGATCAGGATGCCAAGCGTTCCTCCGGCCATGATCGAGCCCATGGCGATCTTCGGATCGTAGTTTCGCTTCAGCATGGCGGGCAGGGCGATGATGCCCATGGTGACAACAGCCGCCCCGATGACACCCACCATGGCCGCCAGTACGGTGGAGGCGATGATGGTGGCAGCCGCCAGGCCGCCCTTCACGCCGCCAAGCACCTTGTAGATGACATCGAACATGTCGTTGATGATGCCAGCCCGTTCCAGCATCGATGCCATGAATATGAACAGCGGGATTGCCGATAGCTGGTAGTTGGTCATCAGCGGAAAGATGCGCGACGGCACGATGTTGAGCGCCCGCTCGTCACCCAGGACGAACAGGAACACACAGGCGAGCCCTCCCGTAACGAAGGCCAGCGGCAGCCCTGCCATCAAGAGGACCAGCAGCGAGCCGAACATGATGAGTGTCAGCCACTCGATTCCGATTTCAAGTCCCATCGATCAAGCCCTGCCCATCACTGCGCGGATGTCCTGCGCGAATTTGGAAATTCCCTGGAGCACCAGCAGCAACCCGCCGAGCACCATGACCCACTTCATTGGCCAGAGCGGCACTTCCCATTCGTTGAAGCTGATTTCGCCCCAGCGGATGTTCGGATCGGTCCATTGGGCCAGGTTCCAGCTTGCAACGACATCGCTGAAGCCGATTTCACCGCGTGCCCAGTCAGATACCAGCGAGTTGCCGGAGGGAACCGCGATGGCATCGAAGGCGAAAATCCACGAAGTCACCAGCAGGGTGCCGGCGAAGATGAAGAAGAAGACGGATGTCAATAGATCGACAATTGCCTTGCGGCGCGGCGAGAGCGGCGCATAGAAGACATCGACCCGTACATGGGATTCCGTCAGCATGGCGTAGGAACCGGCGATCAGGTACTGCATGCCGAACATGAGGTACATCGCCTCGTGAGCCCAGTTGGTCGGGCTGCCGAAGACGTATCGACTCATGACCTCGAAGTAGTAGACAAGAACGGCGATCACCGCCCAGTAGCTGACAAACTCGCCACAGTAGAGCGAGAGCCGGTCAATCCAGCCGGTCCAGCCGGAAGAGACGTGATCCGCATCGTCCTTGCGCTCGGCTTCTTCCAGCTCCTTGAGCTTCTTTTCCGCCTCGCTGAGTTCCGGGTCCGGTGGCAGGTTTTCGTTCGCTTTGGAAACCAGCCGGGGCAGGAGGAGTGCGTCGACCGCCACACCTGCAAGCAGGAGCCAGAAGGCGTACTTGGCAACATTGCCCCAGAAATCGAGGGTTTCGCGAGCTGTTACGGCAGCCGGGCGGGCGGTCTCCAGAGTTGCCTCGGCCTCCGCAACCCGGGTCTTGCCCTGTTCGACACGTTGTTCGGCGCGCTGGACATCCCTTTCCGCGCGGCGCTTGGCAAAGCTGCCTTCTTCGGCCTGCGCTTCCGCCTCGGCGAGCTTTTGGCGCAAGGCAGGAAGATCGGCCTCTGCGGTCTTCACCCTTTCGCCTTCGCGCTCGAGCGTCCGCTCCGCCTGTCGCACTGCGTTGGCCATGTCCGAGACAACCGCGCGCGCATCCTGGCTTTGCGCGTTGGCGTAGAGGATCAGCACGAACACCGGGATATAGACCAGCCCGATCAGGCTTTTCAGGTAAAGCCGATGCAGGCCCAGGATGCCGCCGGTGACAAGAATGAAATAGCCGAGCACCAGCGAGTAGCGCCGTTCAGTCGGCTTAGGCCGCTTGGCAAGGGCAGCGGCGATCAGCGGAAAGATGATCAGCCCCAGCCAATAGGCCCAGTGCGGCAGGGTAAAGTCCAGATGAGGCATGCCTCTCCCTTCCCCAGGGGAAACAAGCCCCTGTTGAGTTGAACAGGACCCGCGCGGCTGGCCGCGCGGGTCCGTTTCCCGAGACGTCGTCTGGGATCAGAGGTCGAGTTCGAGGCCTTCGACCTGCTCCGGCGTGACGTAGCCGAGTGAACCGGACATCATGTAGTCGAGCTGAATCTTGAAGAGGCGCGCGCTGTCCTTGTCCCGGTTCGCATAGTTGAACCAGATCGGAACGGCGACTTCGGTCATCAGTTCGACATCGTCCTGGCTGAGCCGGGTGATTTCGGTGCCGTCGGCCTCGAACTTCGCCCAGGCTTCCTGGTCTGCCTTCTGGATGGCTGCATGGTGCATGTCGGAATAGACGTGTGTTTCCATCTCGACGAACTGCTGCATCTGCGGGCTGAGCGCATTCCAGGCATCCATGCCGACGGTGATGTCCATAAGGTCGACCGGCTGATACAGCGACATGAAGCCCGGAGGGCCCATTGAGATGTATTTGGTGACCTGGCTGAAACCGAGGGCATAGTTGACCGCCGGACCGACATAATCGGCGACGTCGATGGTGCCTTTTTCAAGTGCGGGGAAAATTTCCGATCCCGGAAGCACCGTCGTTTCCGCGCCGATCTCGGTGAAGACTTCGGCGACCATGCCGCCGGGCAGGCGCATCTTGCGGCCGCGGAAGTCATCGATCGAGCGGATCGGCACTTTGGAATGGATGATGTTGGGGCCGTGATGCACCGGTCCGACAAACATCATGTTCTGTGCGGCGTAGAGTTCACGGGCGATTTCGAGACCGCCAAGGGAATAGTAGAACACGTCCCATTCGTGCGGGTTGCGCATACCGAGCGGATAACTCGTCAGGAAGGTGGCCGCGGGGATGATGCCCTGCGCATAGATCGTGAACGGGTTGACCGCGTCCAGAACGCCATTCTTGACGGCGTCGAACAGCTGGAAATCGCCCACGACGTCGTTGGCACCGAATGGCTGGAAGGCGAGCTCCCCGCCTGTCTTTTCGGCAATGGTTGCGCACCAGTCCTTGAAGATCTGCAAACCGGCACCGCCTGGCCAGGACGTCTGGATTTTCCAGGTCGTCGTCTGGCCTTGTGCCGAAGCGATATGCGGCGCAGCGAGTGTCGCTGCTCCGACCGTGCCGGCACCTGCGAGCGTCCGCAGGGCCTGCCTGCGTGTCGTAAGTTGTTTCATGGTATCCTCCCAAATAGGTCTGGGAGCAAATGAGCGCTCGCGCGGGGAGTGTTTCAACGCCCCTTCTTCTTCGCGGAGACAAACCAGCTGTTTGTGTTCTTAAGCAGTTGTTTTGTAACTGGTTCGGGATGACCTCGAGGAAGTCTGTCGCTCTTCTTTTCCTCCCAACCAAGGGAAGGATATTACACTTACAGAATCCTGCAACCTTGCCGGACGCTCAAAACATCTTTTCCTTTTTGGAAAAAATGGCCGGAACTGTTTTGAAAATAGAGAAACACAAAGCTAGCGCTGTCTCCTCTTCCTGAAGGAAAGTGGTGTCAGGTCAGCCGAGTGTGGCGAGCCCTGTCAGATCCGCCAGAACCGCCTTGGGAGAAAGGTCCGGATATTCGTCAGGCATGCCCATCCGGTTCATCCACACGGTACGGAACCCGAATGCGGTAGCACCGGCAATATCCCAACGGTTTGAAGACTGGAAGGAAACCTCTTCCGGATAGATCCGGAAATGGGTCGTGACCATTTCATAGACCTGCGGATCGGTCTTGAAGGTTCGAAGCGCGTCGACGGAAAAGATCTCGTCGAAAAGTTCCGTCAATCCGGCGGCCTTGGCGGCAGCTTCGAGCATGGCCGGAGATCCGTTGGACAGGATCGCGATTTTAGCGCCGGTTGCCTTGAGGTTGGTCAGCACCTGCGGCACTTCCGGGTAACAATCAAGTTCCCAATAGGCGCTGAGAAGATCTTCGCGCAACGACTTGTCAGCGGAAGGCACCAGGGCGAATGCGGTGTCCAGGCCTTGCTGGGTCAGTTCCCAGAAGTCCAGATACTTGCCCATGAGGGCGCGCACCCAGGAATATTCAAGCTGCTTTTCCCGCCAGAGAGACGACAGTCTCTGGGCATCCGGTCCGAGCTTCTCCGCATGTTTGCGGACGGCGGCATGCACATCGAACAAGGTTCCATACGCATCGAACACGTAAGCTGCATGCGCCATCTTCAAGACCTCCAAGCCCTTTCACGAAACCGCGGAAGAGAACAGCCTGCGGCCTCCTGCGTCAAGCGCAGCTATCTGCGACAAAGGTCGCAGGCAGGACTTATACAACAATTGTGCCCTGCTATTGGACTGGAGGCAGGGTGATTGCGCCATCCTCTTCCACCGGCCAAAACGGGTTATAGGCAATCTCGAGCAGGTGACCGCCGGGGACTTCCACGTAAGAAGAATACCCGCCCCAGAAGGCTTTCTGGGGTTCCTTGACCGATCGGGCGCCCGCGGCGAGCGCTTTCAGGAAGCTTGTGTCCACCTCGGCTTCCGACCTGCCGTTCCAGGCGAGCGTCACCGCACCGGTGGGGCTGTCGGTGACAGAGCGTCCGATTTCCTCTTCCAGGGAGGCGCGGCCATAGAGGGCAAATACACTGCCGGGAACCTGGAAAAAGACCACTTCTGGGCCCGGCGAGGAATGAACCTGCCATCCCAGGCCGTCTTCGAAAAAGCGGCGTGCCTCGGCAACGTCTTCAACCACGAGCGTCGTCACGGAAATGCGCTGTTCCATCCTGAACTCCCAAAATTGTAACAGGAACATATAGTGAACTTTGTGTAGCGAGAGTCAATGGTCCGAGGGCGGGGGCATTGTTTCCAAGCCAAGGGTCGGTGAGGGGATCCACATCTTGTCATTGCAGAACCCGACTTGAAAAAATGATGTCGCTCAAGTGGGTGTTTTGGTGATTTTTATCCTGATATCACCGTATCTTGCGAAGAATGACAGCAACTTTCCTCAATTTCGCGGTAAGCTATTGACCTGCCGGGATGAGCGGTGTTGTTTCGGCGGACAGACTGCACAACCGCAGCGCAGAAAAGGGAAGAGACATGAGCGGATGGAGTGACACCTGGACCTGGATCGACGGGACTTGGCACGAGGGCAATCCGCCGATCATGGGCCCGCGCACACATGCTTCCTGGCTCGGTTCCAGCGTTTTTGACGGCGCCCGCTTCTTTGAAGGTGTGATGCCGGACATCGATCTACACTGCAAACGCGTCAACGACAGTGCCGTGGCGCTGGGCATGAAGCCGACCATGAAGGTTGGTGAAATGGTCGAACTCACCAAGGAAGGCTGCGCCAAATTCGGTGGTGACCAGCAGATCTACGTCAAGCCCATGTACTGGGTCGAAAGTGACGGACCCGGGGTGATCGTGGGCGATCCGGACAGCACGCGGTTCTGCCTGTGCCTGTTCGATGCGCCGATGGCACCCAAGGATGCGGCGATGAGCATCACGCTGTCTCCATTCCGCCGTCCGACTGTTGAATGTATGCCTGTCAACGCCAAGGCCGGCTGCCTTTATCCCAACAATGCGAGAGCGATGCTGGAGGCCAAAGGGCGCGGCTTCGACAACGCGGTCGTTCGTGACATGCTGGGCAATGTCGCTGAACTGACATCGGCCAATATCTTCATGGCCAAGGAAGGCAAGGTACACACGCCGGTTCCCAACGGCACCTTCCTGAACGGCATTACCCGTCAGCGCGTTATTCAGCTGCTGAGGTCCGTTGGCTATGACGTTTTCGAGCGCACCATGGACTATGGCGAATTCCTGGAAGCCGACGAGATCTTCTCAACCGGGAACTACAGCAAGGTAACGCCGGTCAAGCGGATCGAGGAACGCGACCTGCAGCCTGGTCCGATCGCGGCTCGCGCAAGAGAGCTCTACTGGGAATTCTCCCACGCCTGAGTGGGGAGTTTCATCTGACGACCAGTGCCGCGGCTACCACAAGCGCCGCGGCGGCTGCCAGGGATGAAGCAGTAAAGGACCCGGTCAGATGGTGCATCTGGCCGGCAACCCAGGGCCCGGCCATCTGCCCGACGCCAAAGCTTGCCGTCAGTACCGCAAGCATCTGACGGATTGCTGCCGGTCCGTCCCGGCTGACTTCGCGCCGTGCCTCCATCAGGCCAAGCGCGGTGATACCCATGAAGGTTGACCCGAGGAGCGCTGCTCCGAAGAGGAAGAGCCCAGGCGCTGTGCTCACCGCCGTCAAGGCAACGCCTGCCGCTTCCAGCACGCAGGCAAGAGCGAAGCCCTTTCGAGTGCCCATGCGGGCGGCAATCCTGTTCCAGACGTAAATTGAAGGTGCAGCGCACAGCCCAACTGTCAACCAGACGAAGGCTTCGGTTGATTGAAGTGCCGGATTGGCGCGTGCGATCGTATTGACGAAGGTCGCGGTGATGACATAGCCGAAACCGAACAGACCATAGGCCAGAATGAGGCGGATGCGACTGGCAGAGCCAAACGGAGATGCCGAGGCTTCGTCGGGGGAGCTTGGCGCAGGTGTGGTGACCGGCTGGGAAGACGGCTCGGACGGCACCAGAAATGCAGCCACCAGAAGAAAGCAAAGCGTGGCAGCGCCACTGGCCAGCCAGAGCCCACGCCAGTCTGCCTCCAGATGCGCCAGGAGGGCAACCAGAACAGCGGAAAAGGAAATGCCGCAGCCGACCCCGGCAAAGTGGAGGGCGCTCAAGCCGCCGCGACCGGCTGCCGTCAGCCGCTCCAGGATCAGGCTGGTTGAAAAGACCAGCGCAAAGGCGCTTGCGACCCCACTCGCGAAGCGGATCAACAGAAACAGAGTCAGGGAAGTGGTCAGCGCCATCGCGGCACTGGTCAGGGCGCTGGCAAGAAGCCCACCGAGGAACCACAGCCGGGGATTGCCCGGCAGCGACCTTGAGGCGCCGGCAAGAGCTCCAGCCAGATATCCGAGAAAATTCGCGGACGCGATCAGGCCGGCATCATCAGGCGGCAACTGCAGGCCGTCGGTCATGAAGGGCAGGATCGGGGTATAGACGAACCGGCCGATGCCCATCGCGGCAGCAAGGGCGAGCAGACCACCGAAAGCCAATGCGGCAGGAGAGCGCGAGATGGGTGACATGGAGTTCCGGTCGTGAGGCGATAGCTGAAAACTGACATGCAGTCGTTGCTATCTTGCACGATCGCTCTGCTTTGTCATTTCCAGGAACGAGTTCCGGTTGGGTTGGTCTAGGGCAGGGTGAAGGCGATCAGTTTCCGGTGCGGACACCAGGGGCGACAAGACGAGTATTGGTGCGCATTACCTTTCGCAGGGCATTGGTGTCTTACCGACTGGACCTTGGAACCGGGAGCCCGGGTCATGCAGGTCTTATGGATACAGTCGCAATGAACCATGCTCCACCGTAGCAACTGTTCGGGTAGCGGCAGGTCTTGTCGTTACATCATCAAATCCAGTTGTTTTAGCATTCGCCGAGGTCACTGCCGTTTCAGAGCCTGGTCTGAGAGTTGATGGTGGTAGCAGGGAGAATGTTTCTTGAGAAAAGAAGTGATATTTTCTACTTATTATTTAATATAATGCTATATATAAATTAAATAATGATCGAAATATGCTGAATATTATTAGATGATTCTATATTGTTTAAGTGTTTTCATTAAAAATGACGATGCTTTTCTTTGGAAAATTACTGATCACATTTCCGTGAATGGCGCAACTGCAGCCGTGTGGACGCGTTCCCCTCGTGGGAAGTGTCAATGGCAGATCGTACGTCCTAAAATAAAAAGAAAAAATTTCTTTATTTTGGGGATCGGCGCTTGCCGTGACGGCCCAGCAATCCTATTTTGCCGCTCGACGCGGCCGTTCCTGCATTCATTCTTGAGGCAGGAATGTCGCCGCCGGTCACCGACCTTTTAAGGAGTTTGTCATGTCTTTCGAATTGCCTGACCTGCCGTATGCATATGACGCGCTGGCCCCTTACATGTCTGCTGAAACTCTCGAGTTTCACCACGACAAGCACCACCAGGCCTATGTCACCAAAGGCAACGAGCTGCTCGCCGGCAGCGGCCTGGAAGGCAAATCCCTGGAAGAAATCGTGAAGGAAAGCTTCGGCAAGAACGCTCCGCTGTTCAACAACGCCGGTCAGCACTACAACCACATTCACTTCTGGAAGTGGATGAAGAAAGACGGTGGCGGCAGCTCGCTTCCGGGTGCGCTGGCTTCCGCTATCGACAGTGATCTTGGTGGTTTCGACAAGTTCCGCGCCGACTTCATCGCCGCAGGTGTTGGCCAGTTCGGCTCCGGCTGGGCCTGGCTCGCAGTCAAGGACGGCAAGCTGGAAATCATGAAGACCCCGAACGGTGAAAATCCGCTGGTACACGGCGCAGCGCCGATTCTCGGCTGCGATGTCTGGGAACACTCCTATTACATCGACTATCGCAATGCGCGCCCGAAGTACCTCGAAGCTTTCATCGACAGCATGGTCAACTGGGACTACGTGCTGGAAATGTACGAAGCTGCAACGAAGTAATTCGGGATACATCCCGTTTTGCGAAACCCCGGCCTGAACAGGCCGGGGTTTTTTGTTTGGCTGTTTCGTCAGCGTTGACGCTGTGTTCACCGAACATGGCGCACATCACGCGACCGTGATTTTCAGACCGAGCGGTACATGGGCTGTACTCGCACTGGTGAATCATTGCCGAAGGCAATTTCCACGAGAGGGAGAGAACGATGCGAATGATCAAATCGGCTGTTGTATTGGGTCTTGCGGCCGGGATTGGCCTTGCCGGTTCCATTGCTCAGGCGTCTGACGATCCGATTGCGACCCGGCAGGCCATCATGTCGTCGGTCGGCGCGGCGGCCGGGCTCGGTGGAGGCCTGATGAAAGGGGAGATCGCCTATTCTCCTGCTGCCGGTAAGGCTGCCATCGCAACGATGAATGCAGCAGCCCTGACATTCGGAGACTATTTCCCTGCAGGTTCCGATCAGGGTGAAACCGGTGCCGCTGCCGCCATTTGGGAAAATCCGGACGGATTTTCCGCTGAGCTGGCCAAGTTTGCGGACGCGACTTCAAAAGCCTTCGAAGCATCCGGCAAGGACGGTCCTGCGGATGTCGAAGCTTTCAAGGCTGCGATGGGCCCCGTGTTCGGCTCTTGCAAATCGTGCCACGAAACTTACCGTAAGAAAAACTGACCGGCGGCACTCCGGGGTCTACCGCACACAGACTGCAACAGGCAGGCTCCAGACTGTGAGACAGATCAGCGGCTTTTCACCCTGTCCGGGTTGAAGAGCCGCTGTTTTGGCGTTTCGGTGCCAGGAAGACCCAGGGAGACCTCATGAAAAAGGCTGTCATCGTCCTCGTCGTTCTTGCCGTTGTTGCGGCAGGTGCGGGTTGGTTCCTGTCCGCGCCGACGAAGCTGAGCGAAGCCCAGCTTGCCGCCATTGCGGAAGGGGATGCGTCGCAAGGGGAACTTGTATTCTGGGCCGGCGGCTGCACGTCCTGCCATGCGGCCAAGGATGCTGCGGGAGACGACAAGCTGAAGCTTGGCGGAGGCCTTCGCCTGGAGACGCCGTTCGGGGTGTTTGTTGCCCCGAACATTTCGTCCAGCACGGCAGACGGTATCGGAGCCTGGTCGCTTGCTGATTTCGCCAATGCCATGACGCATGGCACATCACCGGACGGGCAAAACTATTACCCGGCGTTCCCTTATACTTCCTATGCCCGCATGTCTGGCGAAGACATCGGCAATCTATTTGCCTTCATGAAAACGCTGCCGTCCGTCAACGGTAAAACGCCACCTCATGAGCTCGGTTTCCCGTTCAATATCCGTCGGGGGTTGGGGCTTTGGAAACGGCTGTTCCTGGATCCGTCACCCGTCATAGCCGCCCCTTCAAGCGGGAACGAGGTCGACGCTGCGCTTTGGGACCGCGGACGGTATCTGGTGGAAGGGCCCGGTCATTGCGGTGAATGCCACACGGCTCGAAATCTTGCAGGGGGACTGGATCTGGCAAAATGGCTCGGTGGCGCACCGGCTCCCACAGGTGAAGGCCGTATTCCGGACATTACGCCGGTAGACGGTGGTTTCGGCAGTTGGAGTGCAAGCGATATTGCCTATTATCTGGAAAGCGGCTTCACGCCTGAATACGATTCCGTCGGTGGTGAAATGGTGCATGTTCAGGAAAACATGGCCAAGCTTCCTGCCAGTGATCGTGAAGCGATCGCCGCCTACCTGAAAGCCATCCCGCCCGTTGCGCCGACAGCCAACTGACGACATCACGCGGACCTTTTGTCATTCCATGATTCAATCGCAGCAAATTTCGATCGTACCCGTTTCAAACGAAAACGACCTGGCGCCGATCCGGCACCTGTTTCGTGCCTATGTCGACTGGCTCGGCATCGACCTTTCCTACCAGGGCTTTGAAGAAGAGCTTGCAGGTCTGCCGGGGAAATACGCGCCGCCGTCCGGGGCGCTTTTCCTGGCAAAGGATGAGGAAGGCTCGGTTCTCGGTTGTGTTGGCCTGCGGGCGTTCGGAAAAGACGGTGCGTGTGAAATGAAGCGGCTTTACGTCCTGCCGGACGGACGCGGCAAGGGTGTGGGTGGTGCGCTGGTGGAGGCTGTAATCGCAGCGGCGGTTGCCGCCGGCTACCGGGAGATGCTTCTGGACACGCTGCCAAGCATGACGGGTGCCATCAAGCTCTATAAGGCCGCGGGGTTTGAGCAAGTTGGCGCCTATTACGATACGCCGATCCTGGAGACGGTTTTTTTCAAAAAACAACTGAACGAGTAAACAACTGACGCTTTCAAACAAAACCACCTGCGAGCAGGTGGTCAAGTTTCGCTTTTTATTATTGGGTCGTTTTGCCCGTGCACAGTTATTCGAGAAATTGGAACGCGTATCTCCAGAAAGTTGTAGAGCCGGTCCATTGCTATTCAACTAAGGGATAATACGTATTTCTCGATCCGGTTGCAAGTCGTTCATCGATCAGGTTGCAATGATCGCTTCAACTTCGACCCTCAGCTGTGGGTGAAACAGAGCGGCAACACAGACCAGCGAGCTAGCAGGAACCTCATTTTCATAGAGTTCTGCAAGGGCTGACCGGATTTCCGGCAAGTCGGTCATGTCGGTGACGAACACGGTTACTTTCACCAGATCTTTCAGTGATCTTCCATAGTGGGCGGCGATCGTGTTCAACTGAGCGAACACCGCCCTGATTTGCGGGCCGGCCGAATCGGCCTGTGCAGGTGTGCCGAAAGCTGTGAAACCGGATGTATAGACCGTCTGTCCATGCCGAACGGCGTGGGTATAGGGGCCTGCCGGCAGGCCCAGTTCCTCGAAATTCTGTCGGGCAAGAGGCATTATTTTTCCTTTTCTGATTACGGCAGGCGGGCTGAAAGGAACAGCGTTGCCTTTTGCACGGGCGGGCCGAGAAAGAAGGCGATGACGGCAGCTGCGGGCCAGGCCAGACGAAAGGCATTCATCCATTGCCAGAAGAACCTGTCGCTCCAGCCGAGGTTCAGGAATGTGACCCAGCACGACATCAAGAGCGACAGACCCAGTGACATCAGCAACGTCGCGATCAATCGGTTCTTCATGACTGACTACCTTTTGATCGCTTCGCTGGTGCCGATTTCGCCCAGTTCTTCAATGTAGCTGACCTGTGTCAGGTTCTGCGCGAGATAGGCCTTGGTGTGCGGCATTTCGAAATGGGCGGCCAGGGCGTCCTTGTCAGTCCAGCTTTCCCACAGGGTGAACTTGTCGGGATCCTGCAGGTTCTGCCGGATTTCAAAGAAATTGCAGCCGGGTTCGTGTTGGGTTTCAGCCACAAGTCGGCGCAGTTCCGTCTCTGCCCTGGTCCGCTCCGCACCTTGTTGCAGTTCGATACCAGCGCTGATGAAGTAATTGCCCATGAGTGTCTCCGTTGCGTTTAAGGACGAAGACAGATTTATTGATTTCTCTAATCTCAATCTATATCGAATAATGAGAGTTTAAATTTTGAAAATGAAATCATGCTCGACGACATCGCCTTGTTTGTTCACATCGCGCGTAATCGAAGCCTGGCAAAGGCTGCTGCGCATCTCGGATTGCCTGCGGCAACGGTGACCCGGCGCCTGGCGAAGCTGGAGGAAACCATCGGCACGCAGCTGGTCTTTCGCTCCGCGCGGAAGTTCGATCTGACGGTGGCGGGTGAGGCGTATTTCGAGGCCTTTGCCGACCTGGTTCAAAACGCTGAGACGACATTGGACGGGTTAAGCACTGATCTGCACGGTCTTCGGGGAGCGTTGAAGGTGGCGGCGCCCACCAATATTTCCATCGGCATCCTGCAGCCCATGTGGTCGGATTTTCTCAAGACCTTTCCGGAGATCCAGCTGACGCTGACGCTCAGCAACGAGAACAAGGATCTGCTGGAACACAGGGTCGATATTGCCCTCCGAGCCGGACCCCAAACCGATGAGCGGCTTTACCAGAAGCGTCTCGGGGTGGTGGCAACGGTTCTCGTTGCGGCGCCTGCTTATATTGAACAGGCGGGTGCCCCGGAAAGACCGGACCAGATCGGCCGGCACAAGGTGGTGCGGGTGTCCACGCTTCCGCAATGGCAACTGACAAATCGGGAAACGGGCTGCCGCGAAACCGTGCCTGTCGATGCACGTGTCGTTGTCGATGACATCAGCCTTGCCCGGCAGCTGGCCGGCGACGGTCACGGGCTCGCTCTGTTGCCTGTGAGCGAGATTTCCGATGACCTGATTTCAGGCCGCCTCACACCTGTGCTCGCAGACTGGCAAGGGCAGCAACGGGATATCTTTGCGGTATGGCCCACCGGGCGGCTGCTCAACGCCCGGGCGCGCTGCCTGCTTGATTACATGGAACCGTTCATGGCAGCGCTTCCCGTGTTTCAGGGGACTGTCGTCCAGCGTGATCCTGCAAGATCTGCTTGATGTCCTACGCAGTGTAGGGATTGCAGCGGATGTAGCGCGGCTGATCTATGTAGCTGGACATGACCGCAAGCCATGCGTTGCATTCGCCTTGAGTCTTGAAGCAACCGGCCTGGGAGATGATGTATTTCTGGCTGAAATTGAAGACCTTGCCACCGGCAATGCCTTTCCAGCCGCTGCCGGTAAAGGTGCGGCAGTCATAAGCTGTGTTGTAGGTGCTGGGGATGTCCTGCCGGTTCTTGGTGAAGGTGGGGGAGAACAGCAGCGTTTCCACCACGTTGCCGCCGGTCGTGTCGTAGGACTGGCATGCGGCAAGGCTCAGCGTGGCGGCCATGACCGGAACCAGGCGCAACCCCTTTTTCAGCCCATCAGCAAGGCGGTGCGGAAGTGTGCGGTAGCAGGTCATCACGGGCTCCAGTGAACAGCATCGGTACGGTCCAGGACCGTTCAATTGATTGATTTGCAACAACTCTCACATGAGCCGAAGACTTGGTCAAAATCAAGTCACGTTCGCTCGGGTGGTACCCGCAAGGGCGTGTGAAAGGAATTTAGGTTCCCGGGCGTGCGAACTGCTCCGCACGCCCGGAAAATCCTCGGGCCTGACGAGGTGTCAGGCCTTGTCGGTCACCAAAAGGGCAAAGGCCTGGGTTTCGGCGACTTCCTTCAGCCGGTCGAAACGGCCGGAAGCGCCGCCATGACCGGCTTCCATGTTGGTTTTCAGCATCAGCAGCTTGTCACCTGTGCCGGTTGCCCGCAGCTTGGCAACCCATTTGGCCGGCTCCCAGTAGGTTACGCGCGGATCGGTCAATCCGCCAACTGCCAGGATGGCCGGATAGGCCTTTGCCTCGACGTTGTCATAGGGCGAGTAGGACGCGATGTAATCGTAGGCTGCCTTGTCCGTAATGGGGTTGCCCCATTCCGGCCATTCCGGCGGCGTGAGCGGCAGCGTGTCGTCCAGCATGGTCGACAGAACGTCGACAAACGGAACTTCGGCAATGATGCCGCCGAATTTTTCCGGTGCCAGGTTGGCAATCGCCCCCATCAGCATGCCGCCGGCCGAGCCGCCCTGAGCGACGATACGGTCGTGCGAGGTGAAGTTTTCCGCAACTAGATGGTCTGCTGCGGCAATGAAGTCGCTGAAGGTATTCTTCTTGTTCTCGCGCCGCCCATCCTTGTACCAGTGGAAGCCCTTGTCCTTGCCGCCGCGAATATGGGCGATGGCGTAGACGAACCCCCGGTCGACCAGCGACAGGCAGTTGGTGTTGAAGCTTGCGGGTATGGTGATGCCGTAGGAGCCATAGCCATAAAGCAGCAGAGGTGCGGAGCCGTCGAGCCTGGTGTCCTTGCGGTAGAGCACAGACACCGGCACGGTCTCGCCGTCGGCTGCGGGAGCCATCAACCGGCGGGTGACATAGTCGTCCGCATCATGGCCGGAAGGCACTTCCTGTTCCTTGCGCAGAACACGCTCGCGGGTCTCGACATTGTAGTCGAAGGTCTGCGATGGCGTTGTCATCGAGGAATAGGTGAAGCGGATCGTGCTTGTGTCGAACTCGTATCCGCCGCCAAGGCCGAGCGAATAGGCTTCCTCGTCGAAGGCGATGGAGTGCTCGATGTTGTCTGCAAGCCGCCGGATCACGATGCGCGGCAAGCCGTCTTCGCGCTCCAGCCGCGTCATGAAGGACTTGTAGACGCAATGCGACAGGATCAGGCATCCTGCCTTGTGAGGCACAAGATCGGACCAGTTTTCGCGGCCGGGATTGCCTTTCGGCGCAGTGACGATCTTGAAGTCCTCGGCGCCGCCTGCGTTGGTCAGGATGTAGAGTGTGTCGCCGTGATCGTCGATGGAATACTCGATACCGGTCTCGCGCTCTGCGACAAGCACCGGTTCGGCGGTCGGGTCCGTTGCCGGGATCATCCAGACTTCGGACGTCTCGTGATCATGAATGTCGATGACGATCGTGTCGCCGGACTGGGTCTTGCCGACTCCCATGAAGAAGCCGGCATCCTTTTCCTCGTAGACGAGAACGTCGCTCGCCGGGTCGGAACCGACTTCGTGACGGAAGAGTTTCGATGGCCGGTGGTTGGCGTCGAGGCGAACGTAGAACACATAGCGGCTGTCTTCCGAGAAGACGCCGCCGCCGCCCGTATCCTCGATGGCGTAGTCGAAATCCTTGGCAGACTGGGCGTCGCGCAGCTTCAGTGAATAATATTCCGAGCCCTTGTCGTCATAGGCCCAGGCGATGAGCTTGTGATCCGTCGACTGGCTGACGCCGCCGATCCGGAAATATGCCGTTCCTTCGGCTTCCTTGTCGCCATGGAGAAGTACCGTTTCCGCGCCGCCGTCACGCGGGGTGCGAAAGAAAACCGGTTGCTGGCCGCCGGTTTCATACTTGAGGCCGTAAGCGAAGGGTCCGTCGGGCGCAGGAACCGAGCTGTCGTCTTCCTTGATGCGGCCGCGCATCTCCGCAAAAAGCTTCTCCTGCAGAGCCTTCGTCGGTGCCATCTGCGCTTCGTGATAGGCATTTTCCGCTTCCAGATAGCTGCGGATGTCGGCATCCAGCACGGACGGGTCTTTCATGACCTCCTGCCAGTTGTCCGCCCTCAGCCAGGCGAAGTCGTCCTGGCGGGTAATGCCGTGGGTCTCAAGGGTGAGGGGGCGCGCTGCGGCGCGCGGGGGAAGGGCATCCTGTTTCATGGATCGGAGGTAAGATTTTTGAGCCTTGAAGGCAAGGGTCAATACTGCCGAGGCGGCTGGGTGTTTCCGCTTCCAGGCAATCCTGTCGTGCTTTCAGACAAGAGCGGCGCCTCGCAAAAGTCTTTGACATTTTTCAGGCGTTCGCGCACTTAGGAAGAGATGGTTCCCGACTCCGAACTCCGGACCGGGATTAAAAGGGAACACGGTGCGACGAGCCCGAAAGGCTGCAAATCCGTGACTGCCCCCGCAACTGTGAGCGGTGAGCAAACCTGAAAGCGCCACTGGGGAGACCCCGGGAAGGATCAGGCAAGCAATGACCCGCAAGTCAGGAGACCTGCCATTTCACCTTCAAACCTTAACCCGGGCGGGGTGCCCCGGAGGAGTGAGTGACATGGCCAATCGGCACCTGCCGGCAAAGTTGCACATTCGGTTCCTGACTGCCCCGCGAAATCGCGGAGGGCGATATGAACCGGAAATTTTCTGCTGAATTCTCAAGACTTGCCAACCTCCTGACCGAGGCTGATCCACTGGCGGCGCGCGCAGTGCGCGCGATGGTTCCGGATGGGTTGCAAAAATCTGTTGTCAGCAAGAACATTGGTAATGTAATAACATTACATGATGATTGTGCCAAACCTTCCCGATCCGGCCGTGCCCAGTGCAACGAGGAAAGCAATGCCTTTGCTTTTCCGCAGCCTGCTGTCGGTTCACTGGCAGAAGCCGTGGAGGCGCGTCATGAGCAATGATCCGCACAAGATATTTGTCTGCACGACCTGTCGTCACAATGGGCAGACTTGCCATCCCGGATATGGGCTGATCTGCAAGCTGAAGAGCGCAATGGCACAGGCAGTGCCTGTCGTTGGAGACGAATTCGAAATCAGTGGAACAGCCGACATGGAGAGCTGTTCGAGACCTTGCACGCTGGCATTCAAGGCCACCGACAAGGCGATCTACCTCTTTGGGGACATTGAGGACGATACGGACATCGACGACCTGGTCGACTACGCCAATCGGTATCGCCAGATTGAAAATGGATGCGAGGTAACCGAGGAAAGCCACGGCAAGCGCTGGAGCGCATCGCAAGGCCGGCTTCCGGCAGCGATGATCGTCTCGGAAGCAGACGGGACGGCGTTCTCATGACGGGGGTCGATCTGTTTGTCCGGGAGGTCAGCTGGAAGACGGGGCAGGGCAAAACCATTCTGCATCCGCTCAGCTTCGATCTGCCTGCCGGTGAGGTACTTGGAATTGCCGGCGCCAATGGTGCCGGCAAATCCACCCTGTTGCGGCTGCTCTATCGTTTCCTGAAACCGAAAACGGGCGAAATCCTTCTGGATGGCACGGATCTCTGGCACATCAGTGCCAGGGAGGCCGCCAAAACGATCGCCGCCGTGCTTCAGGAGCAGCCGACCGATTTTGCCTTGACCGTGCGCGAGATCGTCACACTCGGCCGGCGTCCCCATGCAACCGGTATTGCCGGCGCAGGCAAGCGGGACGCCGAGATCGTCGATGACTGTCTCGGGAAAATGGATCTGCTGTCCTATGCAAAAAGAGCCTTCGGCACATTGTCCGGGGGGGAAAGGCAACGGGTGATGGTGGCCCGGGCGCTGGCGCAAGAACCAAGGCTTCTGGTGCTGGATGAGCCGACGAACCATCTGGATATCCGTCATCAGCTCGAGATCGTCGAGCTGATTGCCGATCTGGACATTACCATTGTCACCAGCCTGCACGACCTCAACCTGGCAAGCCGTGTCTGCGACAAGGTCTTGCTGTTGCATGAGGGCCGACTGGTTGCCCAGGGAATGCCGGAGACGGTGCTGACCCCCGGCAACATTGAGCAAGCCTATTCGGTACAGGTCCGTCTGGAGCAACTGTCTGCCAGCCGCGAGCGCTACCTGACCTTCCATCTTTGAATTTCTGGAGACTTAAAATGAAAAAGATTGCCCTGAGCCTCGCGCTCACCTTTCTGTCTGTTCCGGCATTAGCGCAGACGAGCGTGGAAAGCTGCAACCGTACGGTGACCTTCGACTCGCCGCCAAAAGCAGCCGTTTCGAATGACGTCAACCTGACCGAGATGATGCTGGTACTTGGCCTGCGCGACCGCATGGTTGGTTATACCGGCATTTCAGGCTGGAAGACGCTGGACGCGGAGATGCGTGAGGGAGTTGCCGAACTTCCCGAACTCGCGTCGAAATATCCGAGCAAGGAAGTGCTGATTGGGGCCGACGCCGATTTCTTCTTCGCCGGCTGGAACTACGGCATGAAGGTGGGCGGTGAAGTGACGCCTGAAACGCTGGAGCCGTTCGGCATCAAGGTCTACGAGCTGACCGAATCCTGCATTCATATCGGAGACAAGCCGAAGGCGTCCCTGCAGGATCTCTATAACGACCTCCTCAACCTCGGAAAGATCTTCGGTGTTGAAGACACCGCCCACGATCTTGTTGCGGCCTACAAACTGGAGCTGGACCGGATCGCGGCAACGGTGCCTGCTGGTGAAGAGCCGTTGCGGGTCTTTGTCTATGACAGCGGCGAGGACAAGCCCTTCACCGCCGGACGATATGCCATGCCGACAGCGCTTATCGAGGCAGCCGGCGGCGTCAACGTGATGGACGATTTTGAAAAGAGCTGGGCGACCGTCGACTGGGAAACCGTGGTGGAAAAAGACCCGGACATGGTCGTGATCGTCAACTACGGCGAAGTGACGGCTGACCAGAAACGCGACTTCATGAAACACAATCCCGCTCTGGCCAATATTGCAGCCGTCAAGAACGACCGGTTTGTCGTGCTGGACTATGTCGAGGCAACCCCGGGGCCGCGGAACCTCAAGGCCATCGGAAAGCTCACCGAAGCGTTTTGGGGAGAGTGAGCCTTGCAGAAAATGCTTCGAACTGCCGTTGCAGGCAGAAACGACGGGCCCGCATGAGCGTGCTCACGGACAAAAGCGCTGGCCTACGCCGGTTGCGGGGGAATGGGGTATTGCTTCTGGCCGGCGTGCTGGTGCTGGCTATTTCCATTGTAGCCGCCATCGGTGCGGGTGCGGTGGCGATCCCGGGTGGTACTGTCTTCAAGATCCTGGCCAACGGTGTGATGCCGGATCTGTTCGCGATTGACTGGTCCAAGGGCCGGGAGGCTATCGTCTGGGAGATCCGGTTTCCGCGGGCGCTGCTGGCCGGGTTTGTCGGCGCTGGTCTGGCCGTTGTCGGCGCCGCTCTGCAGTCCGTCACGCGCAATCCACTGGCCGATCCGCATCTGCTCGGCATTTCGTCCGGTGCAGCGGCTGGCGCCATTCTTGCGCTGTTGCATACTGGTCTTTTCCTGGGGCTGATGACCGTTCCGCTGATGGCATTCGCCGGAGCATTGGCGGCAACTTTTCTGGTGCTCGGGGTGACGCGGTTTGCATCTGCAACCAGTGCCGACCGGCTGGTGCTGGCCGGTGTAGCCGTGTCCTTCATCATCATGGCGATCGCCAATATCCTGATTTTCCTTGGTGATCCGAGGGCAACGCATACGGTTGTCTTCTGGATGCTGGGCGGTCTCGGTCTTGCCCAGTGGGCTCAACTGCCGTTTCCGCTTGGCATTCTGCTGCTGGTGGCGCCGTATTTTCTGCTGCGGTCTGCCGATCTCAATGCGATGACCATCGGCGATGAAACAGCGTCGACGCTCGGCATTCCGGTTGCCCGGTTCCGTCTCACGGTGTTTGTGCTGGGAGCTCTGATCACCGGTGTGATGGTCGCCTTTTCAGGCATCATCGGCTTTGTCGGGCTGATGGTGCCGCATATTGCCCGCTTTCTGGTAGGGGGCAATTATAGCCGGGTTCTGCCGGCATCAATGATGCTTGGCGCAATCTTCCTGATCTGGGCGGATATCATCGCACGAACGCTCCTGTCCCCCGAGGATATGCCAATCGGCATTGTCACCGGGCTGATTGGCGGCATTTTCTTCGTGCTCCTCCTGCGCTCCCGCACGGGTCAGGCACACTAGAACCTCGCATGGTCCGCTGCCGGCCGTTCAACCGGGCCTGGTTGAACGGTCGCTGGTCAGAGCGAGGCTCAAGGTTCGTTGTGGTAGATCTCGACGGTTTCCATCAGGCAGCATTCGTATAGTGTTGCCTTATCGAGACCAAAACGGACCCACATGGACAAACTTCCCACCAATCTTGCGGAATTCACACACATCCGGATCATCATCGGCATGGTGATCGGGCTGGGTGTTGCGCGGCTGCTCAATGGCCTCGCGCGGTATGTTCAGCATCCCCAACGCGAAGAGATCTACAGCGTGCACCTTGGGTGGTCGTTGTTCATGCTTTTGTCCGTCGTTCACTTCTGGTGGTTCGAATTCGCACTTGGCCGCATTCAGGTCTGGACGTTCGAAAGCTATCTGTTCGTCATCGCCTTTGCCGCACTCTACTTTTTTATTACCGCCGTGCTTTATCCGGACAAGATGGGCGAATACGCCAGCTACAAGGATTATTTTCACGCCAGGCAGACCTGGATCTACGGCTTGCTTGCCCTGATGTTCGTGCTCGACATCGTGGACTCGCGGCTGAAGGGGATCGATTACTTCAACGATCTTGGAACCGCGTATCTGGTGCGTCAGATCGTGATGATCGTGCTGGTGCTGGCCGCGACGAGGATCCGCAAGTCCGCTTATCACATCGGTCTCGTCAGCGTTGTCCTGCTGTCGCAGATCTGGTTGATCACCAGCAACTTCAGCGTTCTGAAGTAACTGGCGTCCTCTGGCCGTTGATCGAAACCACAGTCTTAAGCCGCTGCGCCCGTCGGCCTCATCTTGCCGCGCATGAAGATGAAGATCATCACTGCCATGTTGAGGAAGTTCCAGGCGATACCGTTCAGGAACGCGGCCTGGTAGGAGCCTGTGAGGTCATAGATCCAGCCGGACAGCCAGCCCCCGAGGGCCATGCCGAGAATTGTCGCCATGATCACCAGGCCGACACGCTGTCCAGCTTCGCGGGCCGGCAGGTATTCTCGCACGATCACGGCATAGCTCGGCACGATGCCGCCCTGCGACAAGCCGAAGATGAGGGACACGAGGTAGAGTGAAGCCAGGCCGTTGAAGGGAATGAACAGGAACAGCGCGGCGCATTGCAGCACGGAACCGATCAGCAGGGTCATGACACCGCCGATCTTGTCGGCAATATATCCGGATGCCAGCCGGCTGATGACACCGGCACCGGTCATCAGTGCGATCATGTCCGCTCCGGGGGCAACGCCATAACCCAGATCGACGCAATAGGCGACGATGTGAACCTGTGGCATCGACATGGCGACGCAGCATGCAAGACCCGCGACCACGAGAAGAGCCTGCAGGACGGCAGGCGGCAGGCCGGTGTCCTGGCGACCGAAACGGGCCGTGGCCGCACCGGTGCTCAGGGATGTGTCCGGAGGAGGCCGGCGCAGCAAAAGGGCCAGCGGCACCATGGCGACAAGGCAGATGACGCCGATGAGGATATAGGTCTGGCGCCAGTCGGACGTCGCAAGGCTCCACTGGATCAGCGATGGCCAGAGCACACCGGCAAGATAGTTTCCGCAGGCGGCGCAGGCGACCGCAAAACCGCGCCGTTTCAGGAACCAGTGGGAGATGTCGGCGATCAGCGGGCCGAATGTGGCCGCGGTGCCCAGACCGATCAGCAGACCCTGCGCCAGAGAGAAGCTCCAGACATCCGGCGCAAAGGCGGCCAGAACGAAGCCGGCGCCGAGTGAAAGAGCTGAGCCGATGACGGGTATGACAATGCCGTAGCGGTCGACGACGCGGCCAAGCAGGTAGTTGCCCGCGGCAAACCCGAACATCGTCGCGGTGTAGGGCAGGGACGCTCCGGCACGATCGATCCCGAAATCCGTCTGAACTGCGGGCAGAACGATGACAACCGCCCACATGCCGGCACCACCAAGGGTGCTCAGCAAAATCGAAATCGCCAACCGGAACCAGGCGTAAGGCCCGTCCTGGACGTATGGATCGGATGCGTTGGCAATGGACATGATCGGGTACCGGGAAAGTGCAGAAACATCTGCCTAACAGGTTCGCCGATGGGGAACCAACAAATATCCTTGAACCAACCGACCACAGATTCAAATGATTGCACGAAGGCGAAAGGGACGCCTTCGTGCAAGAGCAGACGTTTAGCGGACGTCAGGCGTTCGCTTTCAGGCTTTTGGAGATGAAATCACTCAACGAGCGGGTAGGATGACCGATCAGGTCCTCCAGGGCCGTGGAAGTCGTGAAGAGCTCGCCTTGAGACGCGCCTCTGTCGGAATCAGCGAGAACATTTGCAAAGCCTTCCGGCAGACCTGCCTGGACCAGGATGCCGGCATAGGTTGCTTCTGGCAAGTTGTTGAACGGTATCTCACGGCCGGACTGGCTGGAGAGCTCTGCTGCCAGGTCGGCAAGACTGAACGCAGGTGATCCGCCAAGTTCCAGTGCTCGCGTGCTCAGGTCGCTGCCGGCAACGGTGCGGGCTGCGGCTTCTGCGTAATCTTCGCGTCCAGCGGCGGAAAACTTGCCGTCACCGCTTGCGCCCGCAACGGCACCATGGGCAAGGGCAGCCGCTACAGTGCCGCCGAAATTCTCGATGTACCAGCCGTTGCGCAGCACGGCATGGGCAATGCCGCTTTCGCGCAGCATCCGTTCCGTTTCGGCATGTTCCACACCCAGCTGGAGGCTGGACCGCGGAACGTTGAGAAGGCTGGTGTAGACGATGAAACGGACGCCGGCTGCCTTGGCTGCATCGATGACGGCCTTGTGTTGCGGCGCGCGCTTGCCGACCTCCGATCCGGAGATCAGCAGAAGACGCTCAACACCTTCCAACGCAGCCGGCAGGGTGGCGCTATCATCGTAATCTGCCTTCACCACCGAAACCTGGTCCGTGGCAAGATCGCCGGCTTTTTCCGGTGAGCGGACAAGCGCGCGAACTGGCTCGGCGGTGAGGCCGGCAAGATGTTTGAGGACAAGACGGCCCAGCTGACCATTGGCACCCGTGACTGCGATCATTGTGTTTCTCCTTGAAGGTTGATCGTTCGAAAATGCATCGGATGCTGCCCATGTAGACGGATCACTTACTTTTTGTTAGTACGTACAAAAAGGTTAGTTTTGAGATTTATCGGATCTCGGACAAAAAACTGGAAAACAGGATGAGCGATACGGCAGAAATAACCCCCAAGTGCGTGCTGAACAGCGGCGCGCCCTTGTCCGAATTGATGCAGCAGGGGGAACTGCTCAACCAGAACTGTCCATCACGCGAAATCCTGCGGCATCTGACGAGCCGTTGGGGCGTGTTGGTGCTGATTGCGCTTCTGGAAAAAGATCAGCGGTTTTCGGAACTTCGCCGCACCGTGGGCGGCGTCAGTGAAAAGATGCTGGCGCAAACGCTGCAGACATTGGAGGCCGACGGGTTCGTCAACCGGTATTCCCACCCGGTGGTGCCTCCGCATGTCGATTACAGCCTGTCCCCGATCGGCCGGGAGGCTGCAGAGAAAGTGCGAGAATTCGCTGACTGGATCGAGGTCAATATCGCCAGGATCCTGTCCGCCAAATCCGGCCACGAGGAGGCCGTGGCAGCGGAATAAGGATTTGAGGCGTTTTTCCGGCCCTTGATCGGGAGATGAACCGTCAGTGGGTATAACGGTCGACGATCTGCCAGTATCTCGGATCGCGCCACACCCTGGAGACGGCAGCCGACAGTCGGCCTCTGATCTGCGGGTCGAGATCCTTGTTGGCCGCCAGCCACTGGATGCCGTGGGTAACCGGAGCGCCGATGACGAGACTTCCCGGGTCGTATCCCTGCTGGCGGAACATGTAGCTGGCCCGAACAGACATGGTGTACCAGGCATCGATCCTGCCGGTCTTGAGCATGACGCTCATCTGTTCTGCTGATGGTATTTCCTCAACGTTGCGAACACCGAACCGCTGGAGGATCTGGCTGCGCTGGCTGCCGAGATGCACCCCGATGACCTTGCCGCTCTCAATAGCCTTTTCGAAGGTATCCAACGGCTGGTCGAGCGTTACGAATGCGCTTTCCGTATAAAGCAGGGGGGCGATGTACTGGAATTTCTCACTGCGGTTCCTGGAATAGGCAGCAGTAAAGAGAAGTGAACCGGGCGTGTTTTCAGCCAGCAGCTGCGCGCGCCTCCAGGGGGCAAAGCGGATCTTGATATCCAGGCCGGCCTCTTCTGCAACGAGCTCCATGAGCTCGACTGCAATGCCCTTCTCCTGCTCGTTGATGGAGAGAGGGGGCAGATATCCGGTGAATGCGACCAGCTCTTCTGCGGCGGCTGGTGAAGACAGGACCGGTTGGCCGGCAAGTCCCAAGCCGAGGCCGAAAACCAGCGCGCGCACGCAGGTGCAAGCAAAACTCCGTAGTACAGACAAGTCCCACCCCGATGTTCTTGAAGTTTGTGATGCTATTATTATCAGGGGTGTGTAACTGAAATCTAAAACTGGAAACTGTTCTTGAAACAGGCTTTTTAATGCATGCATTAGATCTGCCCGCCCCGAAGCTGTAGCCGAGGCGGGCAGATGAACGGTCTATTCTGACTTGGCGGGCGGCCGGCCGCCGTGAACGAAATTCATTGCATGGCCATTGAGGCAATAGCGCAAGCCTGTCGGCGGTGGCCCGTCCGGGAAGACGTGACCCAAATGCGCGTCGCAACTGCTGCAACGGATTTCGGTTCGGATCATGCCATGGGACTGGTCTTCAAGTTCCCGGATCGCATCCGGGTCGACCGCCTCGAAAAAGCTTGGCCAGCCGCAGCCGGAATCGAATTTTGTATCCGACATGAACAGCGGCGTTTCGCAACACACGCAATCGTAACGGCCGATGAGCTTGTTGTCCCAGTAGGGACCGGTGAAAGGGCGCTCGGTGCCGGATTGGCGGGTCACATAGAACTGCTCGGGTGTAAGCTGCTCCATCCATTCGGCGGTGGTCTTCCTGATGGGGGGAGATGCTTTTTCGTGGCGGGTGGTTTCGTCGCTCATTCGGCATTCCTTATTTGATGTTTTTCCCAGAAATAGGGGCGTGCACAGGTTGCTGCAAGCCGGAGCAGATAACGGTTTCGTCAATCGTCACCTGCGGAGCCAGGCCGTGTTTCATCCGTTCATGGATAGGAAGGTGCTCTTGATTGTCGCCGTGAAAGGTCCGGGGTTAGCGAGCCAGGTGGCTTAAGGACGTCTTCACCCGGTTACCGCCTTCCTGTCTCGCCTGAAAAACGCAGTTTTCGGCAGCGGCGAGGAGAAATTCCGAGCTTTCCGAGACCCCCGTCTGTTCCACGACCGCGCAAGCCGCACCGACGGAGGCCGTCATGACGCCATTGCCGGCGGCATTTTCCGGGTTGGGAATGCCAAGGTCCTGAATGGCTACGTGCAGATACGCGCTGATAGTCTCGGCGCCCATTTCGTGAGTTCTTGGAAGGAGGAGAGAAAATTCCGCCGTTGCCGTTCGTGCGGCGATATCTGCCGGACGGCGCGCGGTTTCCTTCAGGGTATCGGCTACCCTGGTCAGGCAATCCTCGGCAGCGCTCGGTCCGAACCGCTCCACCAGAGCTTCGAAACGATCGAGAGACACCTTGATCAGACTGGTGTGGGTCTTTTCACGCAAGGCGATTGCCCATTCCCGTTTCAGGCCATCCTCGAAGGCACGGCGGTTGAGAAGTCCGGTGAGCGGATCCGTCTGGGTTGCCGCATCCAGCAGGCTTTCCAGTTCCTTGCGTTTGGAAATGCTGCGGAAATAGACCGCGAATGCGTAAGGCTTGCCGGCGGCATCTTCCAGAAGATGCGTGGTCACCTCCGCCCAGACCATCGGGCCGAAGGCGGAACGGAGCTGAAGATCTGCATGGGGAAGGGGGGCGTCGGCATCGCCGCTGCCGGAAAGGATCCGGTGCAGAAGATCTGCATCGGTGTTCGGGCTGGCCAGATAGACCAGGTCGCTCAGGTGATCGACCAGTTTGTCAGCACTCCATCCGAACATGCGCTCGGTTGCAGGAGAGATGAAAGCGGGCGTGCCGTCCAGTCCGATCAAAACAATGGCTTCATTGCCAAGTTTGACGAGCGTTTCAAAGTCGATGTTGGACGGGCGGAGCAGCTCCGTTCCCGAAGGCGTATCCCTATTACTACCCAACACCATCTTCTGTGCCTCGCTCGAATTCCGTGGCAACGCATTCCCGAATTGAAACTGAACGGTATTCACGCTTTGAAATCAAGTGGCAAGCTGCCTTTCTTGGGTGCAGACGGAGGTGGTTTGACCCGAGTGTGAATGTTGTCGGGTGTATTGCGGGCGCGGATACCTCAAGTTTCGGCCGTGATACGTTTTCAGCACAGAATAAATCTGTGAGATCCCCACTTGTCAGTCCTGCCCCTGACAAAAGCGCTCATGTGACGCGGGTGAATTTACCGAAAATCGACAGACATACGCTTGAACACGTAAATTCAACTGCCTAAGACATGTCATAACCCATCGGGACCGTTATTATCCGGCGGATCGGGGCTGATTCGAGCAGGCCCGTTTCCGTCGTTTCTTTAAAAACCGTGACGAAAGATCAGCATGACGCCAGCCTTGATCGACGACACCACTCTCTATGCCGTCCTCGCGCCCTTTGCTGCGGCTGTGGTTGCGCCTTTTCTGACCCGCTGGTTCAAGCACAATGCGGCCTGGCTGCTTGCTATCGTGCCGGCCTTGATCTTCCTGCATTTCACAGGGTTCGTCGAACCCGTGTCAAAAGGGGAAAGCTTCGTTGCGGCAAAGGCCTGGGCGCCCAGCTATGGTGTGAACTTTTCCGTCTATGTCGACGGATTGTCGACGCTGTTCGCCTTGCTGATTTCAGGCATCGGAACGTTCATCATCCTGTATGCCGGCGGCTATCTCAAAGGCCACCCGCAGCAGGGCCGGTTCTTCTCGTTCCTGTTGATGTTCATGGGGTCGATGCTCGGTCTCGTGCTCGGCAACAACCTGATTTCCCTGTTTATCTTCTGGGAACTGACGTCGATCACGTCCTTCCTGCTGATCGGCTTCGATCACCTGCGCGCCGCGTCCCGCCGGGCCGCGCTGCAGGCGCTCGTGGTCACGGGCGGCGGCGGCCTGGCCCTGCTGGCCGGTTTCATCCTGATCATCTCCGCCACGGGCGAAATCGAGATGTCGGTGCTGCTGGCCTCCCCGGACATCATCAAGGATACCACGCTCTACGTGCCGATCTTCTTCCTGGTTCTGGGCGGCGCCTTCACCAAGTCGGCGCAGTTTCCGTTCCATTTCTGGCTTCCCAACGCCATGGAAGCGCCGACACCTGTTTCCGCCTATCTGCATTCGGCAACCATGGTGAAGGCCGGCGTCTATCTGTTGATGCGCATGCATCCGCTGCTGGGTGGAACAGAACTCTGGACAACGGTCCTGCCGCTGTTCGGTGGCATAACACTGCTGGTGGGCACGATCCTGGCGGTGCGCCAGACCGACCTGAAGCTGATGCTTGCCTACACGACCGTGGCATCGCTCGGGCTCCTTGTCATGTTGACCGGGACCAGCCAGGAAAAGGCGCTCGAAGGTGCTGTCCTTTATCTTCTCGCGCACTCCCTGTTCAAGGGCGCGCTCTTCATGGTCGCCGGTACGATCGATCACGAAGCCGGTACGCGTGACATCACGAAACTGGGCGGCTTGCGTTCGGCCATGCCGATCACGTTTGCAGCTGCCTGTCTTGCGGCGCTGTCCATGGCCGGCCTGCCGCCTTTCATCGGCTTCATTGCCAAGGAAGTACTTTACTACGGCACCTGGGGCTGGCTGGAACTCGGTTTGCCCATCACCATCACTGCTGTCATCGGCAATGCCTTGATGCTGGTGATTGCAGCCGCGGTTGCCATCAAGCCCTTCCTCGGTCCGAAAGTGGAAACGCCGAAACATGCGCACGAGGGACCTGTTCTGCTGTTCGCAGGTCCGGTGTTCCTGTCGGTGACCGGCCTCGGGCTGGCCCTGATTGCACATACGACTGGTGAACTGTTCATCGGGCCGACCCTGTCTTCACTTCTCGGCAAGACGACGCAAATCGAACTTCATCTGTTGCCGACGTCGATCAACGCGCCGCTGCTGCTGTCGCTGGTTACCATCGGTCTCGGGATTGCTCTGTTTACCCAGATCGACCGCCTGCGCGGGCTGATCGGCTCTGTCCTGACAACGATCGGTTGGGGACCGGACAAGGGGTTCGACCAGTTCGTGGCCGGTATTGTCGGATTGTCCTGGCGGATCACGCGCCTGCTGCAGTCGGGCAAGATGCAGACCTACATGATGCTGACCTTCATCTTCACGGGCGCTGCGGTGTTGTTGCCGGGCTTCCTGACGGACAGCCTGCCGGCGATGCCGAAGATGCCCGACTATCGTTTCTATGAATGGGGCATCCTGCTGATCGCCTTCTTCGGGTTGATCGCCGTACTTGTCGCCAACACCCGCCTGACAGCCATCGTGTCACTCGGCATCCAGGGCTTTGCGGTCGCCTTGATCTTCATGATGTTCGGCGCGCCGGATCTGTCCTTCACCCAGTTCATGGTGGAGACGCTGTCGGTCGTCATCCTTGCTCTGGTCATGACTAGACTGAACCTGTCGCCCAGTGACCACCGGCATGGTCTTGCCGCGATTGTCACCGGGATCGTCGCGATCGGTGTCGGTCTCGGCCTGACGCTGACGCTGCTTGCAATCACGCAGCAGCCCTTCGACAGCCGGTTGTCCGACTTCTTCGCCCAGTTCAGCCGCTCCATTGCCCATGGCCGGAATATCGTCAACGTGATCATCGTCGACTTCCGCGGTTTTGATACGCTGGGTGAAATCGCCGTGGTGGTTCTGGCCGGGCTTTGTGTTCTGGCGCTCATCCGGGTGCGGACGAAGCCTGAAAAGCCGATCGAGAAACCGAAGACGGTCGCACCGCCCACACCGGCCCAGACTGGGGAGGCTCACTGATGCGTACGATCATCTTCCGCACCATTGCGCCCTATCTGTCCGCGCTGATGGTGCTGTTTTCGATCTTCGTGCTGCTGCGCGGCCATAACGAGCCGGGTGGTGGGTTTATCGGCGGCCTGATTGCCGCATCGGCGTTGGCGATTTTTGGTATCGCCTGCGGTGTTGCTTCCGTTCGCCGCGCCATCGTGTTCCACCCGATGGGGGTATCCGGTTTCGGACTGTTCCTGGCGGCTGTGGCAGGCATCCCGTCGATATTCAAGGCGCAGGCCTTCATGACCAGCCAGTGGCTGGAGGTACATGTTTTCGGCGTGGAGATCGCCTTGTCGACGCCGTTGTTCTTCGACATTGGCGTTTACCTGGTGGTGGTGGGTGCCATCGGCTCCATTGCATTGGCGCTTGAAGAAAGGGAGGCCGACTGATGGAAACCGGCGTTGTCATCCTGATTGGCCTGTTCTTCACCGTGGCCGTCTACCTGATGCTGTCCAAGCAGCTTGTGCGCATTCTTCTGGGTATCGCCATTCTGGGCAATGCCGTGAACATGCTCATCTTCACCAACGGGCGCCTGACGCGCGAGGTTCCGCCGCTCATTCCGGAACATCTCTATGCTCCGGAAACCGCGACGGCCAATCCGCTGCCGCAGGCGCTGGTGCTGACGGCTATCGTCATTTCCTTCTCGTTCTTTGCGTTCCTGCTGGTGCTGGCCTTCCGGGCCTACCAGGAACTTGGCACCGATGAAGTCAACGAAATGCGCATCGCCGAACCCGAACACGACCAAACTCCGCCGCAAGGGTACTAAGCTACATGGCCGGTTCTTCCGTTTCCGTCGATCTTTCCCAGGCCATGGTCACTACGCCCGTTGCGGCGGGTGACTGGCTGGTGGTCGCGCCTTCGCTGATCACTATCCTGGGCGGTGCGCTGTGCCTGATGCTGCGCAAGAACACCGATCTGCAGCCGAAAGTCGGCATCGGTTTTCTGGCGCTGCTGGTGCTGGCTAACCTTGCCCTGCTGATCCGGGTGCTCGATCATGGTGTCATCACCATGGTGATGGGCAGCTGGCTGCCGCCGTTCGGCATTGCCTTCACAGTGGATACGCTTGGTGTGACGCTGTCACTGATCGGCTCAATCGTGGCCTTCTGTGCGGGTGTTTTCGGCGCTGCCACCGTTGACAGCACAGGACGCAGATATGGTTTTTATCCATTCCTGCTACTGCTGATGACAGGTGTTTGCGGCGCGTTCCTGACCGGGGATGTGTTCAACCTCTATGTCTGGTTCGAAGTTCTGCTGATTTCGTCCTACGGACTTCTGGTCCTCGGCAACGACAGGATCCAGCTTGACGGCGCGGTCAAATACGGTGTCCTGAACCTGATCGGCACGAACCTTTTCCTGATCGCGACAGGTCTGCTTTACGGAATTTTCGGAACGCTCAACATGGCGGACCTCGCCATGAAGGTTGCCGCCCTGGAAAATCCGGCTTCCGGCACACTGGCAACGGTTGCCGCGCTCTATTTCCTCGCCTTTGCCATGAAAGCGGCCGCGTTCCCGGTCAATTTCTGGCTGCCTGCGTCCTACCACACGCCCAACGTGGTGGTGTCGGCGGTATTTGCAGGCCTTCTGACCAAGGTCGGCGTTTATGCGCTGATCCGCATCTTTGTTCTGATCCTGCCGGCCTCCCGCGGCTATATGGCCGATGTGATCGCGCTGGTTGCCATCGCCACCCTGCTGACAGGGGCGATCGGAGCTCTGGCGCAGAGTGAAGTGCGGCGGCTGCTCGGCTATGTGGTCATTGCCGGTATCGGGTCGATGCTCGCCGGTGTTGCCGTTGGTTCGACGCTGGCAGTCTCGGGTGCCATTTTCTACGCGGTCCATTCGATCATCGTCATGACGGCACTTTATATGGCAGCGGGCATCATGAACATGATGGGCGGTTCCTACGACCTGAGGCAGCTGGGTGGGCTCTATCAAAAGAGTGCGGTGTTCGCAGCCGTGTTCCTGGTACTTGGTTTTGCCGTTTCGGGTCTGCCACCATTCTCCGGTTTCTGGCCCAAGGTCATTCTTGTGGATGCGGCCTTCGCAGACGGCCGGACCTGGCTGGGCGCTGCCATTCTTGTCAGCGGGTTCCTGACAACCATGGCGATGGGCCGGGTCTGGATCTTCGCCTTCTGGCGCGGTGGACCTGAAGGCACTACTGACGGGCAGGCCGTTGCCGTGACGGGCGAGGGCGGCGCGCAACTTTCCGGAGCCGCAGTCTGGTTGCCACTCGGCATACTGACTGCGCTTGTTGTCTATTTCGGCCTGCAGCCGGAATGGATGCTGGAGCTTTCAATGCGAGGGGCAAGCGGCATTGTTGAACCGCTCGGCTACCTGCGTTCAGTCTTTGGGGGCCAGGGATGACCAGTCTCTTTCTCATCAACATTCTTCTGATGCTGGCTTGGGGAGCTGTCACGGGCAGCTTCTCTGAAGTCAATCTGGCCTTCGGTTTCGTGCTCAGTTTCGGCGCGCTTTACCTGATCCGGGAACAGGTCGGTACTGCCGCCTATTTCCAGCGGGTTTCCAAGGGCTTCGGTCTGGCTGTGCTCTTCGTCTATGAACTGGTGCTGTCGGCCTGGCGCGTTGCGATCATCGTGCTCAAGCCGAAGATCAAGTTGCAGCCGGGCATCATCGCGTTTCCGCTGACAGTGGACAGGGATTTCGAAATCACGATGCTGGCCAATCTGATCACCCTGACGCCGGGCACATTGTCCGTTGATGTCTCCGACGACCGGAAGACGCTTTATGTGCACTGTATCGACGTGCCTGACCCGCAAGCCACGATCGACGACATCAAGAACGGTTTTGAACGCAAGATCCTGGAGGTGTTCAGATGACACCGTTTGAGACCTTTTCTTCCGGTTTCCTGGAAATCAGCGTCAAGATCGCGCTGGCTCTGCTGACGATTTCCTTCATCATCATCGTCGTGCGGACGGTCAAGGGACCGAGTCTTCCGGACCGTGTTGTCGCCCTGGACATGCTGGTCGCGGTGGGGATCGGCTTTATCGCGGCCATCGGCGTTTCCACCGGCTTTTATCTTTACATCGACATTGCGATTACGCTCGGCCTCGTCGGCTTCCTGGCAACCGTCGCTTTCGCACGCTTCGTCCTGAACCGCGGCCTTGCCGGCGACAAGACGATCATGGACGAAGTCGAAGAGAGCATTAAGCGCAGGGAGGCGGGACAATGAATGCTGCCGTTGAAATCATCACCGGTATCATGCTGGTCGTCGGTGCTTCCTTCGCACTGGTCGCATCGATCGGTATCATCCGTCTGAAAGATGTTTACATGCGAATGCATGCGGCCTCCAAGGCGGGTACTCTGGGGTCGGGTGTGATGTTGCTTGCGCTGGCAGTTCATGCTGGCGATCTGGCCGTTGTCACACGGGCAATCGCCGGAGTCGTATTCTTCCTGCTCACCGCCCCAATTTCGGCTCATTTGTTGGCAAAAGCTGCATACGCAGCCGGCTACCGTCCCTGTGCCGATACCAAGGAAGATGCCCTTGCAAAAACTGTCCGGCCGAAAAGCTGAGGCATGGTGTGCGGCAATGGTCCTGAAAGACAGATTTCCTGACAATACTATCGGTTCATTGTCGAAATAGGTGCGTTAGGTATAGCCAATATTTGTACAATTTGATTTTTATTGCTTCTGATCGATTTTTATTTGAATTACGGGGTTGTCGTTCAACGAAAGCGGCGATATAAGGCTGTGACGATTGCCTGCAAAGTAGAATCGTTTTTGATTTCTGGGCCCGCAAGTAACTGAATTTCTAGTTCCGCTTTCGGCAGACATTTTTTGCAGGTAAACCACAAAGCTAATTTTGAAATCAGTAGAGAACGGGTGAAATATGACTGACAGTCCGGTGGATGCGAATCTGATTGATCTTACGGCAGACATCGTCTCAGCCTATGTGAGCAACAACACCGTTGCGTCAACAGATCTGCCAGGCCTGATCAACGAAGTTTACGGCGCGCTGCAGAGAACTGCCAGCACTTCCACCGAGCCGGAGCCGGAGCCGCTGAAGCCCGCCGTGCCGGTGAAGAAGTCGGTCATGCCGGACTACATCATCTGCCTGGAAGACGGCAAGAAGTTCAAGTCGCTGAAGCGCCACCTGCGCACGCACTACAACATGACCCCGGAAGAGTACCGCGAGAAGTGGGACCTGGGTGCCGATTACCCGATGGTTGCACCGAACTATGCGGCTGCCCGTTCGGAACTGGCCAAGAAGATGGGCCTCGGCCAGCAGCGCAAGCGCTCCAAGTAAATCCTTCGGCCCAGGTCGAGTACAAAAGAGCTGCCCATGGGCAGCTCTTTTTTTGTTTTGTGATGGAGATCTTCAGCTGATTGCGGATGGCGCTCGGTGTGAGCGCAACTGATGCGCTTGCCGAAAGAACAGAGTGATCAAATTGAAGGGCTCTCAGGCTGCTGCCAGAGCTCCTTGCGCGTCGCTGCGGATGCGTCCGACCATCGATTTGAGACCGTTGGAGCGCTGCGGCGTCAGGTGCTCCTGCAGACCCAGTTTGGCAAAAATACCTTCGACGTCGGTGTCAAGAATGTCCTGCGCGGTCTTGCCACTGAACAAAGAGGTGACGATGGCCACGAGCCCTTGCACGATAAGCGCATCGCTGTCACCCCGGAAGCTGAGCACAGGTGTGCCGTCGCCTGTCTTGTCGATGGTGGTGATCAGCCAGACCTGCGACACACAACCGCGCACCTTGTTGGCATCGGTCTTTTCGGTGTCGGCAAGATCAGGCATCTCCTTGCCAAGGTCGATGAGGTATTTGTAGCGATCTTCCCAGTCGTCGAGAAAATCAAACGTCTCAAGGATTTCGCTCAAGGTTGTGGTCATGGCACCGGTCTTTGAAGGTCTTGTCCGCCTCCATATAACTCGTGAGCGGCAAAGTGCAAATGCCGGCAGGTGCGAGAGAGGGGGGAGAATAAAGATACGCCGCAGATGAAATGGGCAGCTTTCCATCTGCGGCGCAGCGGAACAATCCGCTGAAGTGAAGCCGTCTTTGCGTTGCTGCCGTGCAGCAGCGCTCCAGCGGGGGCGCAATCGGTCGTTTTCTGATCCAGGAGGTCGTAGGATCTTGAACGACCAGTGTGCTCAGGTCTTTTGGCCTGAGCGTGGTTTGGGCCGTGGCACCGGCCCAAGCACTGCCTCTTTGGAAGAGACGTTATCAAAGACCGGCTGCCAAGATGGTGTGCCGGCGAAAACCTGGGGTTCCTGGCCAGAAGGCTGGCCGGACGTCGTGCCAGCACTCGGTACGGGCGTCGAGCCGGTCACCAGCTGTTCGCTTCCCGATTTCTCGGCAATCTGCGTGTCGAGAAACTCATAGACAATCCGAGCGCCGTCGCGTGCGCGGCTGCCGATTGCCGTCAGTGCATCGCCTCCCGTTTCGCAGGCCTGCGGATTGCGTCCGCAAAAGCCGCCGATGTCCGACATCGTTGCCTGTGCCGCCAGGAAGGCCGACACCGGATCGATGTTTTCCGTCGAAGTGTCTTCCTGATCTGACCCGAGGGGAATCAGGACGAGCACCAAGGTGAGCCAAAAGGCTGTCCTCAAGAGAAAGAACATGTCGCTACCCATAGTCTGTTCTGTCTTGCGTGCCTTTGTGCCGTTGGCACGCTTGTTATGAGGACACATTACCAGCGACATGAGAATCCCCGGTTGAGCGGGAAAAGCGAATTTTCATAAAATAAATCAGGTATTTAAATCGTATTTTCTGAAATATTGATTCAAATTTTAGCTAATTCCGGTCAAGATATTGAGGCCAATGGGTTTTTCGGAAAAAAAACGCAATTTGGATTCATCCTTTATCGTTCCTTAAGTGCTGCAACCGACAATGGCCGTACAAAAGGTGCGAGCGGATATTTTCGCGATTGTTGTGTGGTAGAGTAGATTGCGTAACCTTCTGAAAAACATGCAAAATATCTGGGGGCATTGGGTGGCTCGCGTGGATGGAATGATTCATCCCGAAGCTGCTTCCGATCCTTTTCTTGCACCGTTGCATCGTTCGTTTCTGCTCAGCTGTTTCGTCAGCGGCGCTGCGGCTCTGGTGGTACTGCCTCTGCATCTGGCGCTGGCCGGACCGCCTCAGGCAGCCACTCTTCTCGCGCTCGCCTGGATGCTGAGCCAATGGCCTCTGGCGCTTTATCTGTCCCAGTCGGGGGCGCTGTCCAAGGCTGCCGGTCTTTCTGCTTCCCTGTTCGCGGTGTTTGTTGCCGGTGTCTGCGCGGTTACCGGAGGTGCGCTGTCCTTTGCGCTGGCTTGGTTGCTGGTGCCGCCGATGGAGGCTGCGCTCGCAGCAAGTCGGCGGACGGCACTCGCCGTGACGGGGCTTTGCGGTGCCCTGGTCCTTGCCCTGATGTTTGTTCCGCTGCCAGTCCTTCCGGCTTCCGGATTTCCAGGGCTGGCAACGCCGTTTGCGACCCTGGCGGCTCTGCTTTATGTCGGTTTGCTGTCTCTGCGCATCGCGCTTGACCGGTCTCTTGCGCAAAAAGTTGTGAGGGCAACGGAGGAAAGACGCCTCCAGATCAGTCAGAGTGTCTCCGACATCTATTGTGAACTCGGGCCTGACGGTGGCCTCAAGGTCATTGGCGGCCCGGTGAAGGATGTGCTTGGGCACCTGCCGGTGGAAAGCGGGGAGGACTGGCTGTTTCCGCGCCTTCACGTTGCAGACCGGCCGCTTTATCTGACCTGTCTTTCCGAAGCCCGTTTGAGTGGCGCCACAAGAACCTTCGAGGCACGTTTGAGGGTTGGCGCAAATCGTCCGGGAGAAGCAGGGCAGGCCGACTACCGGCGTCTGGAAGTACAACTGCGTGCCAGCCGGCAGAACAGCCCGTCTTCTGCAAACGGTGCGGCACTTCTGCTGACGCTTCGTCCTCTTGAACCCATCGAGCCGTCGGCAGGCAAGACCGCGGGATCCGCCACAGATGGAAGCGCACGCGCGGACCGTATTTCGCGGGACATGCTTGAAACGGCGGGCGTTGAAGCTTCGCAGGCGCTGTCGGACATTCTGGCGCAATTCGAACGTCTTGAGCGCCTGGGGCGTGATACCTCCGATCCTGTGCTCAAGTTGGCGGTACAGTCCCTGCGGCAAACCGGCGAACGGGGTCTGGCCTCGCTCACTGCGGCTCTGGATCTGGTTCCGGCCGACAGATCTCCCGGCGAACCGGAGATTACCGGTGTTGATGTCGAAGCCTGTCTGGTTCAATGCATGGACATGGTCGCAAGGGTGGCCGTGCGTCGCGGTGTTGCTCTGGAAATGGAGCCCGGCCAGGACAGTCCGCTGGTTGCTGCCGACAGAAAATTGCTGCGGCAGGCACTGTGTTTCCTGTTGGTGGATATGGTGGAAACTTCCGAGGCTGGTGCCGTGGTGAGCGTTGGTGTCGTTCTCGGTACAGGCTACACCGACTATGTGTTTTCGGTGAAGAACCGCCAGTCCAGCCTTTGCTGGAGTGCCGAGGCCGCGGCAACCGTGCTGGGCGTTTCAAGGGCGCTTCTGGAGCGCATGGGCGGCAGCCTGACTGTTCAGACCATTCTGGGGCAGGGGGAAAGCGTGACTGTGACCCTGCCGCTTCGGACGCAAGCGCAGCAGAGCGCCGGTCGGACCGGCGAGGTGCTCCGTGTCGAGCAATTGGCAAGATCGGCATAGGCGGCGCAATGGCAAGAGCAAAGAAAACGACAAAGCAGACCAAGGCGCAGCAAGCAAAGTCGTCGGAATCCCTGATGGCGAAGGCCGGTCATATGGCGCTCGACAATCCTGTCGCTGCGGGTGGTACTGTGGTGATGGGGCTGACGGCATGCCTGATCGTGGCCAATGCGGTCGGCCTGCAGCCTGGCCGGCATCCGGCGCCGCTGTTCACGACACGAGATCGACCGGATACCATGCAGCTGCCGGAACCGGATGGCAGAAGTCCCGGGCTTCAGGTGCAGGAGATCTCCACCCTTGTGCTCGACCTGCAGATTTCCCTGCGCAAGATCGGCCTGTACGAAGGCCCTCTGGACGGACTGAACGGCCCGGCGACCGAGCGTGCCATCCGTGGTTTTGAACGTCACGCCGGACAGATCGAGACCGGAGAGGCAACGGAAGCGCTGCTTGCTCTGGTGCTGATGCAGGGAGAAAGCCCCGTAACGTCCGTGAATGGTCCCGTGCCTCGTCCGAAGCCCGGGTTCTCGGGTACGACTAGACAAGACGGCGCTGAAGTTCTTGATGCCGGTGCCGACGAAAGTGCCGATGCCGGTGTAGAGTCCGATCCGAAGTTGATGAAGATTCAACAAGCGTTGTCCGAACTCGGCTACGGTCCGCTGAAGGCGGACGGCGTGATGGGAGCCAATACCACCGCTGCCATCCGGCGGTTCGAATTTGACAGGGGCCTGCCGTTGACGGGCGAACCCGGCACCAAGGTCATCGAGCGCCTGGAAATGGTCAGTGGCCGGTCGCTGTCCGGCTAGATTGCCGGACGGCAAGTTGCCGCGTGAGCGCAACTGTCGTAGAGCAGGGCCATCCTTCTCCATCTTCGGGAGTGCCGGCGGGTTCGGCAGAGGCGGTCAGCATGCGGGTTACATCTGAGTTTTTCGTCAGTGCACTGGTCCGACGCGTATTCGGCGAGGGCGGCTTTGCAGCTGTTTCCAGGAAAGGGGCTCCCGAAGCCGGTGCGGTCTTTATCTGTGTGGACCGTCTTGACGGTAGCTTCGACTTCTATGGCCCGGCGCCGCAAGCCATGTTCAGCAGTCTGCCGCAGGGGCGCTTGTTCGAAAGTGTCTTCGAACGGGCGGACAGGGAAACGATAGACGCGCGGCTGGCTAGCGAAGCGCGAATGGATCCAGATTATTGGCTGGTGGACATCGAAGCACGCGACGGCAGGATTGACCTGCCATTGGTGCAGGATGAGCCGAAGCCCGACACAAACCTTTTCCGCTTTTAGTGCAGATTTAAATATGGGCGTTCAGCCCTCCCGCAACACAGTGCTTGAGCGGGTGTTCTCAGGAACGGTTCGACTTGCGAGTGGTTTCGGCTTGAGCGAAACCAAACTTCTGTCCGTCCGTTGTCGCCGCATCGCGGCGCGAACCATCCTGATATTGCGAGTCAAGCTGTGCAGATACGGGCTGAGTGACCTGGTCATGCAGGATCCACTGGCCGACCAGCACCTCGGCAGCGCCCTGGCTGAGCGTGCGATGGAGGCGCAGCAGGCCGCGCAGTCTTTCCAGTGACAGGTTTTCACCCAGCATGCGGATCATCACGGTCGTGACTTCGGACGCCGACATACCAAGCGCTTTCAATGCAACGGTCAGACCTTCGGCCTGATCGTCATGCATCAGCAGATCGCAAGTGGTCTGTGGCAGTCCGAGCCCCTGGCCCAGGAGATCCGCAAAACGGGACCGCTGCTGGAAAAGGGCTTCGCTCACCAGTGCGTCCCGCAATTTGAGGCGCGCGGTGTCCGTGCGTCTGTCGGTTGCGGATCCAGGGGTTTGTGCCTGTTTGACCAGGCTGGTCATCTCCGCCGCGGCGATAGCTTTCGATTTGAGCGGAGCTGGTAAATGCAGGAATTGTCCCATAAGTCCATCCGGGTTTAATGCGTCCTGACCTGCCAATTCTAAACCAAGAGTGGCAACGATGTCACTACGACAACTGAGTTTTGCCTGATGAGCTTGTGTCAGGGTGACGTCTTCCCGGTCGAGAAGGATACGGATTACAGGGGCTCCGGCGTGTTCGCACAATGTCGTGATCACCGATTCGCGCAAGGATGGCCGGTTGGCGACCGCTTTGCGGAGGGAATCCGGACCGGCCTCCGCAACCTTCAAAAGGAGATCCACAGAAAGCCTCGGACTGTAACGAAGGGCCGGATAGGCCGTCAGTTCGTCTTCGTCGGATGCGAGCTGCGTCAGGAGGTCGTCGGGAATTTCCGGATGCGCAGCCAGCAGATTTGCGATCCGGCGCCTGTCCGGCAATGAGGTTTTAGGCAGGAAGTTTGACGCCAACTCCAGAAAAATGCGTTTTTCTTCAACATCATGCCGAGTGCGTCCGGCAAACAGCTCACTTGCGGCCAGAAGGACACCACGATCATCGCCCTTTGTGGACGCGGATTTGTCCGGAGAAGCGGAATTCGGCAAAGACTGACTGAAATGTTGGGTTTGGCGCATGACACCCGTCTACAAAATACGAAAGACCGGACCACCGGAGGAACTTGCTTCGTTCAAATTGCAGGAAAAGCGTTAGCATGCTGTTAACCCTGACAGCTTCTTAATGAAGAGCAGGAAGTAATGCGTCGCCCGTTTGACCGTTCCCCGCCGGTAATACGCCGTCAGGGGAGATCGGAACCGAAGGAGGAGACGATGGGCACCTTGTTGGACTTTACATCAGCTCAACGCCCCGCAGCACGTGTGGGCTATCGTTCCAATCAGCGCCGTATGGCAAGCCGAGAGACCTTTGGAGAAGTTATCCTCTTCCCAGGTGTCCGGTACGAGCGCCATGACCTTGATCTTGCCGCACGAATCGCGACCATCGGAAAAGCGGCCGGACCTGCTGGCTCCGACAAGGACTGACGGTCCAAGCCTCTCCAGCCGCGCAGGAGAAGTTTCTTTTTAGCGGCCTGGAGAAGCGCCCGATGGGCAAAGGCAAAGCGGAACAATCCGCCACCGCATCCCTCACGGAGAGCGGTCGCAGATCAGGGCAGGGCGCCATTGCCGTCGCTGCCGTGCTGATTGCCGTCAGCCTTGCTGCCTGTACGCGCCCGACAGGGGATTTTGATCGTGCCAGGCCTTCCGTCATTCATGACAGGGTGATGCCGGCAGCGGGCGATGAAGCAGCACGCTTGCGCGGTGATCCGGTTTCCAAGTTCAACTACACGAACGACGAAAAGCTGATGCGCAACCGCGGCTGGACGCTGATCCGTCCGCCATGGACCAAGGACTGGATCGGCGGGACCATGGTTGAGCTGTCGCGAACGCGCGTTCTTCCGGAAGTTGAGGGGCGCGTGCCGCCCGATCTTTACCTGATCTATCTGCGCTCAGACAAATTCCAGTCTTCCGATGCCCGCTACGACAAGATTGCCGCTGACGCGTCCGGCGATGCGGAGTTGGTAATGCCTTTCTGCGAAGTGGCCTTGCGTGTGAAGGCCGCTGACGACGAGCGGCTGCGAGTTCTGCAGAACAAGCCGGTGAAGTCCGAGGAAACCTATGAAGGTGCGAAGGCGCGCGTCTGGGAAAACCGGGTGATGATCAAATGGGTCGGTCAGGCACTGCGGTATCGGATCATCGCCTACAAGAAGGCGCTTGACGGACTGGAGATCGAAACGCCGACCCGCGATCGCGTCTGGAAGGTCAATAACGCCATTCGGGAACTGGAAGGCCAGGTTCGCATTGCCGAAGCCGGTTGCGATCCGGACAAGCGTTATGGGGACGACAAGCCTGTTCGCAGGTCCCGGATCTATACCGGGTGGGGAACTGAACGCGCGCCGGTCGTGAAATAGCCCGCTTCCGAATTTCAGGCCTGAATTCTGACAATTTATTGAGTGCTATATTCTGCCCACGTCAGATCTACTGATGCGCGGATACATTTTCGGCTGTAGAGGCGGAACTGCTTTTCCACAGGCTGGAGGCGCGGTCGTTCAAGGTCTGAAAAAACATCTTTGAGAAGACTTCTGGACGGGTTCTTTTACAAGAAACCTATGAGAATTTATTTCGTAAGCTAAGCGTATTCAAAATTTTTAAACGATACCGCTCAGCGTTATTTTTTTACGAAAACACAACAGCCAAAATCTCGTTTTACTTGATCTGCTTCACTTTTTGTCAAATTGACTTGCCTTAAGGGCATGCGCGCATAAGTTTTGTTTATTGCAATGCAAAAAAATGTGAACACTGAAAAAAGAGACGTGATCACAAGCTCTTAGCCTAATTTTGGTCGTTTTTCCGGCAAAAGGATGTCTTTGAAGGGGTTTTGTGGCTTGCCGTTCTTCAGGCGTCGAACTAAACCGTTTAGTTTACAGGGTAGTCACTCCCGGGAACCTGAAGGTGGTCGAATGAGTCCGAACATCACGCTTCTCGTCAAAGAAGCGCTCTCCCATCAACATGCCGGACGCATTGGAATCGCGCTCAGCATGTTTGAGGAGATACTGAAGCTCGACCCCAAAAATCCGCAGGCAAATTTTTCGCTGGGCATTGCTGCTTACCAGAACGGTGACGTTGGGCTTGCTATTGAGATGCTGCGGAAGGCTGAGCGAAAGGCCGGCAAGCACCCGCAGGTGCATCAGTTGCTCGGTCTGGCCCTCATGAACGCTGGCGATCTGGCTGGCGCGCTGAAATCGCTGAAGAAAGCCGTGGCCCTTGCGCCTAAAGCCGCTGATTTCCACGCTCATCTCGGTGACCTCTACACGCTCAAGCGTCAGCCGCTCCTGGCACGACAGAGCTTTCAGCGCGCATTGGCGATCGATCCGGAAAATGGTTATGCCCTTGTCGGCATGGGCCAGCTCGATATCACTGTCGGCCAGATCGACGAGGCTGTCGCCTGGTTCGAAAAAGCCATCGCATTGGGCAAGGAACTGCCCTCGGCCCTTCACTGCCTGACGATGGCACGCACCTACAGGGAAGAACCGGCGGAACTTGCAAAGATCGATGACCTGTTGAAACAGGCAAGCGCACTGCCTGCGCCGGAGCACGCTCACCTGCATTGGGCGGCCGGCAAGATCCACTACGACCTGGGAGACACCGCGCGTGCTGCGCAGCACTACCGCTCTGCCCGCCGGTTGCGCTACCAGTCGTTCGATCAGCAAGCCCATGAAGAGCGCATCGCCTTCATGAAGGACGTGTTCAACGAGGCATTTTTCGCCGAACGGACGGAATTTGAGGATCCCTCGGAGCGACCAGTTTTTATTTTCGGCATGCCGCGTTCAGGCACGACCCTGGCCGAGCAGATAGTGAGCCGGCACTCGCGCATCGCCAGCGGTGCGGAAATTCCGTATTTCCGCTTGCTGCAGCAGGACCTGGGTTTGCGGGGGGCGCCAAGTGCTGCCCTGGAAAACCGGTTGAAGAGCCTCGGGCCGCGTGAGTTCAAGCAGTTTGCACGGCAGTACCTTGCGGAACTGAGCGCAATCGATCGGCGGGCAGACCGTGTCACCGACAAGATGCCGCATAATTTCGAAGTACTCTGGCTTATGAGCCTTCTGTTTCCGAAAGCGGCTTTCATCCATTGTGTTCGCTGTCCTGCGGACACATGCGTTTCGCTCCTGTCGCATTCGCTTTCGCCCGCGCACAACTACGCCATGACACAGAAGTCACTGGGCAGTTATTTCGTTGCCTACGACGGTCTGATGAAACATTGGGAAAAGGTTCTGCCGGTTCGCATCCACACGCTTTCCTACGAAGACCTGGTTCATAACCAGGAAAAGGAAAGCAAGGCGCTGCTGGCGTGCACAGGCATGGACTGGGAAGAGCAATGCCTGGAGTTCTATAACGGCGACAGTCCCGTTACGACGTTCTCCAATCTCCAGGTGCGGAAGCCGATGTTCAGATCATCGATCGGTCGGTGGAAGCGTCACAAGGATCTTCTGGGAGACCTGTTCGAGGCGCTCGGTCCGCTGTCACCGCTCAATGAGGCAGCACCGGTTGGCAACGGATCCAGCTACGGTCAGCAACAAACGCTTGCAACCGGTATGCCCGACAACGATATTTCTCACCTGCGGAACGCGGTTTCTCCGATATCGTGACCAGTTACGGCGTCGGGGCGTGACAGCGTCCCGGCCTGACCGTTTTTCATGATTGCAGGTATCTTAGCGAATGGAGCCGCAGCTTGCGGCCCTGAGAGCGCGGTCGATGCTGTCCGCCCGGGTCGGGTGGGGCACATAGGCTCGCAACAACGCAAAACCGCTTAGCGGCTCTTCCGTTTCAATGACGATGAGGTCTTCCAGGTTTTCCGGCGGGTTCTCCCGCAGGATCGACAGCTGTTCCGTGGTCAGCACCAGCATTGACAGGCGCTCGGCACCCGCGGTGCGGTTGTTGAGACTGTAGACGGCCTCTCCAGCCGCGTTGAACAGTCCTATGGACCAGAAGGGCACCGGAATGCTGGCATCGAAGAGAACCGGCCCGTCGGCGAGCTGAAACCGGCAGGCAGCGTGCTTCATGGCCGGATCGAGATCGGGCAAGGCCTCCTCGCCGGGGTGGACATCCGGCAGCAGATTGAACTGCCGGTCCGGTCCGTGGTTTCCGATGTTGTCATAGGCACTGTGCAGAACGTTCTGGGGAATGCTCAGCACCACCAGGATGTGAATGATGGCAGCAAGACACAGCGTGGCCAGCAGGCCAACCGACAGGGAAAAACGTGAAGAAAGGGTCATGGGCAGCCCAACCTGTCGATGGTGGGCATGCTGACGCCATCTAGGGCTGCACCGGTCGTGACCGGAGCGTCATAGACCCTGAGCACGAAGCGCAGACCGTCCGCGGCCCTTGCATCGCTCGCCAGGGGCAGCCAGTTGCCGGAGTGGGGGCGGGTGGCGGCGACGATCTCGAAAGTGCCGTCCGCGTTTCGCAGCAAGGCGTCACTTGCAAGGTTCACCCGGCCGGACATCGTCTTGACCAGGTGGCCGTGGCCATCGACTGCGGTCATGGTCCAGAGCCGTGCAGAGGGGGTCTGGCCTGCGATACGGTACTCACATGTCGGATCAAGCTGGTGGCCGTTGCTGTCTTCGCGCGCGACCAGAGCAAGCCCTTCGCCCGATGCCAGGGGAATGACGGCGCCTCTTGTGTAGATCGCCACGGAATAGGGATCGGCTTCGGAGGTGCCGGCTTTCGGATAGGCGTGCCACGGGCCGATGGTGACCGCATTGAGCGGTTGTTCCCGCTCGATGATCAGATAGGCGGAGCTTATGCCGAGCAAGGAGGCCAGAACGACGACAAGCGTCACCGTGGCGAGCGTGCGAAAAGGATTGCCCCGATGCGAGCGGATGGCACGGGGAAGCCTTTCGTCATACCAGTCTGCCTCGCCATGTGCGGGCCGGAATCCTGTATCGCTCATTGCACCGCCGCGACATCGGTGTTGGCAGGCCCTTGAGCGGGGGCGGCATCGGCGCTCTTTTGGTCAAGCAGCAGGCGCAGATCCTGACCGATCTGCAAGAGGAGATCCTGGGTGCGCCGTTTCAGGACCCGTGGCTGCGCAGTGTCGCTGGTGTCTGTAGCCAGCCTTGCCGGTGCGGTTCGGGCCAGTCGCGGCAGGCTTTCCGGATCGACACCGGGCATCCGGGCAAGCTCGATGCCATTGTGGGCAAAGGCGTTGTATTTCTGCCAGGCCATGGCAGGAAGGCTGCCGCCGGTGACACGCCGCGTGGAGGTAAAATCGTCGTTGCCGAACCAGACGGCCGTGGCAAAGTTGCCAGTGTAGCCGACAAACCAGGCGTCGCGGTAAGCGTTGGTGGTTCCGGTCTTTCCGGCTGCGACCACGCCGTCGATCTGCGCCCGGCGGGCCGTGCCGGCCTCAACCACATTGACCAGGATCTCGTTCATTTCCTGAACTTTCTCCTCCGGCAGGACACGAACTGCAGGCGGCTCGTCGCGTTCACGCCGGTAGAGCACCTTGCCGGCGCTGTTCTTGATCTCCAGAACCGCATAGGCCGCTGCCTTGGTTCCGCCATTGGCGAAAACGGAATAGGCCGATGCCATGTCGATGACGGAGACTTCAGATGAGCCGATAGGCAGCGACACGGAGTTTTCCAGTTCGTGGGTCAGGCCCATGCGATACGCCGTATCGATGATTTTTTGCCGGCCGAAATCCAGGGAAAGGATCACCGGAATGGTGTTGATGGACTTGGTGAGCGCGGTTTTCAGCGTGACGGCGCCCCGGTAGCTTCTGGAATAGTTTTTGGGCGACCAGTTACCGATCCAGACCGGCCGGTCGGAGACCACGCTGTCCGAGGTATAACCGTTCATGAAAGCCGTCATGTAGACGAAAGGCTTGAACGAGGATCCTGGCTGGCGCAGCGCGTTGACGGCGCGATTGAACTGGCTTTCGCCATAGGAACTGCCACCGACCATGGCAACGACGGCTCCGTCCGGGATCATCGAAACCATCGCCGCTTCGCGAGCGTCGCGCAAATTTCCGTTTTCCCGAAGCACGGTTTCCACGGCCAGATCCGCCTGGCGCTGCAGCGCCGGGTCCAGTGTGGTGCGTACGGTCACGATGCGGTCGCGGGCGAGTGCCGGATACCGGCGTGCAAGTTTCTTGACCTCTTCAAGCGCCCAGTCGAGGAAGTATTCCGGCAACTGTTCCTGAGACCTGTCGACAGCCAGGGCCGGATTACGGCGTGCGCCGATCACCTGGCCTTCGGTCAGGAAACTGGCCTGTACCATGTTGGACAGGACTTCGTTGGCACGCGCGCGAGCTGCAGGCAGGTTGATGTGTGGGGCGTATTTTGTCGGTGCCTTGTAGAGACCTGCCAGCATGGCACTTTCGGCAAGCGTCAGCTCACGCACATTCTTGTTGAAATAGAATTCGGAAGCAGCCGTCACGCCGAAGACGCCGCCGCCCATGTAGGCGCGGTCGAGATAGAGCTTCAGGATTTCCTGCTTGGAAAGGTTCGCTTCCAGCCACAGCGCCAGATAGGCTTCCTTGATCTTGCGGCTGAGACTGCGCTCGTTGGTCAGGAAGAGGTTTTTGGCCAGCTGCTGGGTGAGCGTCGAACCGCCCTGGACAACACCGCCTGCGCGCGCGTTCTCGACCATGGCCCGGAAGGTGCCGAAAAAATCAATCCCGAAGTGGCTGAAGAAACGGCGATCTTCGGTGGCGAGCGTCGCCTTTATCAGGGAGTCTGGAATTTCCTCAAGCGGTACGCTGTCGTTGAGAACGATGCCGCGCCGGCCGATTTCCTTGCCGAAGCGATCCAGGAAGGTCACCGCGAAATCGTCTGTGGTCTTCCAGTCGGCATAGCGCGTTGCCTCGAAGGCTGGCTGGGCGAAGGCCAGCACCACGATGAAACCGGCAAGACCGTAAGTCAGGCCGTCAGACGAAAGTTCGGCTAGAACGCGCCAGATTCCCTTGGCCCGGAACCGCCGCAAGAAGGCGTCATAGCCTTCGAATATCCGGCGGATAGCTGTTCCGCTCTTCCACAGGGCCGTGTCGATAAGGGCATCGATCGCCAGGAAAAAGCGGCGAATACGATTGCGCTTTTTCGGCGGCTTCTGCGCCGGCGGATTGCCGGTTTCGACATCATCTGATTGCGGTTTGTCCGTCACGCGAACAAGGTCTCCGGATCAAAAAGGATCGGCCCAAGCTAGCCGTTTTTCGAGGTCGTGCAAACTGGTTGCCAGCGTGCCCCTTTCATTGGAACAGTTTACCTAAAGTTCTTGCAATTTCATTGAGGAAAAACAGCCCGTTTTTTCGCCCGGGTTGCCCGACAGCCTGTAGCATGATAGGCGCCGATTGTTCCGGCCCAAGAAAGGCGCACAAGACTTCATGATTGTGGACGATACCTCACGCGAGCTTCCGTTCTGGAAAACCCGCACACTGGAAGACATGACGCAGTCCCAGTGGGAATCGCTTTGCGACGGCTGCGCACGCTGCTGTCTCAACAAGCTTGAGGACTGGGACACCGGCGAAATCGTCTGGACAGATGTTGCCTGCACGTTGCTTGATGGCACGAGCTGCCGCTGCAAGGATTACGACAACAGGGCAACCATCGTGCCGGACTGCATTCAGCTCACACCGGGTGAGGTGAGGACACTGACCTGGCTGCCGCCAACCTGTGCCTATCGGCTGGTGCGGGAAGGCAAGGATCTCTACTGGTGGCATCCTTTGGTGTCGGGAGATCCTGAAACAGTCCATCAGGCGGGCATTTCCGTTCGCGGGCGGACGATCCCCGAAGACGGCATGGCTCTGGAAGACTATGAGAACCACGTCGTGTTCTGGCCGGGGGAAATGCCGGAAGACCGGAAGGGTTGAGCTAACCCTGCCGATCAGGATGCAGTCACACTATTCGAGCCTGATTTGATCACTCTCATTGTCTGATCAGGAAAGCCTCGACATGGCGGCGGAGCCTGTGTTCCAGTTCCGCCCGGTCAGTCAGTTGATGGCTTTTGACCAGGATGGCTCCATGGATCATCAAGGCAATCAGGCCATCGACCATTTCCTTTGGTGATCGGTCCTGCCTCAGCTCCGGCTTCAGGCTGGCCTCCTGTTGCCAGAACGTCAGGAAATGCTCCAGTTCCGCATCGAGGGCGTCCAGTGTTTCGACAAATTCAGCAGCGCAATTGGGTTTGGTCACGCCGATATTGTCCAGGAACAGCCGCAGGATTGTCGGGCTGTCGGTGATGACGTCGATCAGCGCCATTATGCGCCGGGTCAGCAGTCCGACAGGGTCGGGCAATTGGTCGGGTTCTGCTGCTTCGTCGGACGTTGCTGCACGCAGGGCATTCAGCCGGTCCAGCAGCACGTAGGACAATAGGCCGTCCATATCGCCGAAATGCGAGAACACGGTCCCCTTTGCGACACCTGCCTCCTGAGCAACCGCTTCCGCGGTAACCAGGTCCAATCCGTGTTTTTGACTGAGATCGCGTGCGGCAGCCAGGACCCGTGCCCTTGTGGCAATGCTCCGCTGTTGTGGTTTGCGTGTCATGATTTTCCGTTAAAATGACCGTGGTCAAAAAATATCTTGACGGATGTGATGCGGAATGTCAAAAAATGACCACGGTCAATTTTGGCGTTTGACGCCTGCAAGCTCACAAGGTTGGACATGACAAGAGTACTGGTATTGGAAGGACACCCGGCCAAGGACACGTTTTGCGGCGCCCTCGCGGCGGAATATGCAAATCATGCGCAAAAGGGTGGAAACGAAGTGCGGGTCAGGCATCTGGCCGACCTGAACTTCGACGCGGATTTCGGAGTGTCATCCTTCAAGGATGCGAAGCCTCTGGAGCCTGACCTCGAAGCACTGTGGCAGGATATCCTGTGGTGTGAACATTTCGTGCTCACGCACCCATTGTGGTGGGGCGGTCTTCCGGGCAGGTTGAAGGGGTTGTTCGACCGGATCCTGCTGCCGGGCATGTCCTTTCAATACGTGAAAGGCAAGCCTCTGCCTGAGAAACTGCTCAAGGGCCGCACCGCGCAGGTTCTGGTGACTTCCGACACACCGGGTTGGTACTTCACCTGGATTTACGGTGCCGGTGCCAAAAAGCAGACCGAGAAGCAGATCCTCGATTTCTGCGGTCTCAAGCCCAAAGGCTACCATATGTTTTCGCCGATCCGCGGATCGAGCGACGAGGCAAAGCGGAAGATGCTGGCGCGGGCCGCTGCCCTTGGTCGCAAGGTTGCCTGAAGCGTTTTGCATCGGTCATGGTGGACGTCAAACGGCCTTCGTTGAACGTCCTCATGTGGCTCGCGAGAGATCCTAGTTTCCGGCTGCCGCCTTTTCGGCGGCTTCCGTTTGCCGACGCTGCTGTTCGTTGAAGAACACGACGTAATACTGGTAGATGTTGCCGACGTAATCGACAGGTTCCCGGCCGATTTCGGAAGCCACGATCCACTCGACGTTGTCAAACCACTTGTCCGGGTCAAAGCCCTGTTGCTTGGCTTTTTCGCGCAGTTTGGCAAACCGGCTGGGGCCGGCGTTGTAGGCCGCAAGCGCAAAGAAGGTCTGGTTGGCATCCCGTGTCTGAAGACCGGCAAAATACTGGTTGGCAAGGTACCGAAGATATTTGACGCCTGCCTGAACGTTCTTGTCCGGATCTGCATCAATTCCGCTGATGTTGATCGGGTCGCCTTTGGCCGTAGCCGGCTTGATCTGCATCAGTCCAACGGCGCCAGCGCGGCTGTGGGCTTTCTGGTCGAAACGCGATTCCTGAAAGCTTTGCGCGGCGATCAACAGCCAGTCGATTTCATACTCGTCGCCGTATTTCTGAAAAATGGTTTGGAGACTGGCGAGGTCGTTCTTGTAGTCCGCGCTGCGCATGTCCCGGAGGTAGTCGGCCTCTTTCAGATATCGCTTGAGGATGATGTTGCCGAGCAGGGTGCCTTTTGTCACGGTGGCGGCGAAGGCATCGACTTTCTTCAGAAGGTCCGGCGCATTGTTGCGAACGGCTATGGCAATCTCTCCATCCGTGCGCACGGCTGCCGAGGGATGCATCTTCAGGCCGTCCAGAACTTCCAGCCAGAGTTCGGCCTTGTGCTGGTCCACGATGACCATGGAAATGGCGCCGGCTGACACCATTTCCAGAAGATCCTCGTCTTCCATGTGCTCGTCAGCGGTCACAATGTCGACCGGCTTGGCGCCCTTTTGGCCGAGCCTGTCGTTAAGTGCCTTGAGGCTCTGATAATAGGAAGACGAAGCCCGGACGTGAACGGTCTGACCTGACAGGGCTTCAGGTGAGGGAAGGTCGCCAACCCCTGCGGCGGTGACCGGTACTTCGTGCACATCCTTCAGCAAAGGGGACGAAAAGGCGACCAGATCTTCCCGTTCGCGGGTAATGGTCAGATTGCCGATCGCGATGTCGCCCTTGCCCGCGGCAAGATCTGAAAACAAGTGATCTCTCGGGGTCGGAACAAGTACGAGCTTTGCATCCTTCGCCTTCTTCTTGTGGATCTTGTCCAGGTATTTGTCGAACTCGGTCATTAGATCAACCGAGCTGCCGCGCTGAACGCCCTTGTCGATGAAGTAGCCGGTCTTTGAAAACGGGATCAGGACCCGAATGTAGCCACGCTTGAGCAAGGCGTCGAAGTCGCCGTTGAACGGTTCAAGCAGTTTGTTTTCAAGCGTTTCGGCAAGGCCCGTGCCCATCGCGCTTGCCAAGGTTGACTGGCTTGCAAGGCCCGCTACCACAAGAGCCATTGAAAACATCAGGTTCAGGAGATGTGGCAGGAAGTGCCGGATCGGTATCATGAAGCCCCCACGGACAATTTCATCCGCAGAGTAAAAGCTTGAAATCACTCCCGATCAAGCGCCAAGTCGTACCTGAGCCCTGGAAGCTTTACCTTTTAAATGTCAGCGAAACCGTACCGACCGTAATCCCGGCCTTCATGACCTTGGCGGTGTTCCTGACCGTGTTTCTGTCGACCTGTGTCAGCGTGTCGTCAAAACGAAGCAGCAATGGCCCGTTCTCAGTCTCAAGGCTCGCGACGTAGGAGAAACGAAGGTCTCCATTTTCATCTGTACGAACGTTTGCCGGACCCAGTACGTCGGCTCTCTGGCCGATGTATCGGTCTTCGGCAACCTTCTGGAAGAACCAGGTCTTGGTATCGCGTTCACCGTCTTCGTAGACGAAGTCCTCGCGAAGCCGGAGCGTAAAGGTCTTGCTGTTCCAGGTTCCTGTCAGCGTGACGGTGAATGGTCGGTAGACACCGGCGATCTTGCTTTCAAAAACGCCCTTGCCCACCGTTTTTCCGCGGAAGAATTCTTCCAGCACCAGGGATTTGGCGTCGGCCGGAACAGAAGCAGCGACACCTATGGCGAACATTGCGAGAAGCAGAAAACGGTGAACGCGGGTCATGATGGGCAGAACCTCCTTCAGGAAAATCTGCCCAGTTTACGCATGTCGGCGCGCGTCGGATCTGGTGACTAGCTTCCGAACCGCTCTCGCCACGTTGGGACCGGATCGTCGGTTGCCGGGGACGCATTATAGACGCCGCGGGCGATGGCACGTGCCAGGCACGAAGCGGCTGCCGCACCGAGCTGAACCATGTCTTCCAGTCCGTTTTCCATTCGGCGTTGGCCCGTGGAGAGGGCGAAGACGAGATCGCCATCAAGCGGTGTGTGGGCGGGCCAGAGAGCCCGCGCCAAACCGTCATGCGCCATGACCGCGAGGCGTTTCGCTTCGCCCTTGGTCAGGATGGCATCGGTCGCAACAGCTGCGATCGTGGTGTTGGCACCGGCCTTGAGGCCGTCAAGTTTCGTGCGGACCGTGATGCTGTCCGGCGGCAGCGGATGCGCCATTCCCAGGCCACCGAACTCATCACCGATTTCAAACGGCGCCGCCCAGAAGTGCGCGCTGTCCCCCACGGTTGCTCGCCCAAGCGCGTTCACCGCGACAATGGCGCCGACCGTGATGCCGTTTTCCAGTACATGGGAGGCAGACCCGAGGCCGCCTTTCAGATTTGCGGTGGTGGCTCCGGTGCCGGCACCGATGGAACCAAGGGAAAAATCATGGCCGATTGCATCAAGTGCAGACCGGCCGAGATCGCGGTAAGGCGCCGCCTGTCCCCAGCTCTTGTCACCGCCGTTCAGGAGGTCGAACAGGATGGCGGTGGGTACGATCGGAACGCGGACCGGGCCGACCTGGAACCCGTAACCCAGTTCGGCAAGGCGTCCCTGGACACCTGCACCGGCATCCAGACCGAAGGCGGATCCACCGGCCAGCACGATGGCGTCGATCTTCTCGACGGTCTGCTCCGGCTCCAAGAGCGCGATTTCACGGGTGCCAGGTGCACCGCCGTGAATGGCCACCGAGGTGACCGCGGGTTCGTCCGGTACGAGCACGGTCGCCCCGGATTTCAGTTCAAGATCGGAAGCATTGCCGACCTTGAGGCCCGGGACATCGGTGATCAGGTTGCGTAAACCGGCCATGGGCAGACGGTCCTCGATTGAAGGTGGACGATAAGGAGTGTGATCGGCTGCGTGTCAGGTGTCGAGGCTTTTGTAGCCGCGGCGGACATAGAGAAGGGATTTGCCGGGATCGGTCATCCGAAGGTCGGTCACGGTGCCGACGATGATCGAATGCGTCCCCATTTCGGTGACTGAATAGACTTCGCAATCGACGCTGAGACGCGCGCTGTCGAGGGCGGGGCAGCCAGTGGCCAGACTTGTCCAGTCACCTTTCTCGAACCTTTGCGGCATGTCCAGCTTGTCTCGCCCGGCAAAGGTGTCGGAAATTTCCTCGTGATCGTCGCTGAGCGTGTTGAGACAGAAGCAGCGGTTTTCGAGAACTGCGCCATGGATGCGTGTTTTCCTGTTCAGGCAGATCAGAATGCTGGCGGGTTCGTCGCTGACCGAACAGGCAGCCGAAACGGTTGCACCCATGCGGCCGCCGGGGCCGTCAGTTGTCACCACGTGGACGGCTGCAGCAATCCGGCTCATGGCTTCCCGGAAAATGGCGGTCTCCAGAGGAAGCCTGTCCTGGTCTTCGGATTCTGAAGAGGTTGGGGACATCAAGTCGGCTCCTGGGCGGCTCAGCGGGAATCATTCGTCTGTCGGACGCGGACGGGAGTTTAGGCGGCCATGGAAAGGATGCCTAGACCATGCTGTGCTCGACACGGGGCAGACGGGTTTTTCTGATATTTCAAGGTCAACACCTTATGAACGCGCGTCGGAAGGTCTCGTAAAACCATCCAACCGAAGTCGTGGGCCGGAAAGCTCATGAATTCATATGGGGCAGGTGTTCCGCATTTGCCACCTAAGCCACAAGTGTGGATTGAGCTGGGGACCGGGCCGCGCTAGGGGTAGGGGGCGATCATCGGATCTTGGGGAGACGAATGACCTTTCAGCAGTTTCTGGCCAGTGCTGGCCTCCTGGCTTACAGCGTCGTTGCGACACCTGCTGTCGCCGACATCCGGATCGCTGTTGCCGGGCCGATGAAAGGGCAGTTTGCTGCTTTCGGTGAAGAAATGCGTATCGGCGCTGAAAGGGCGGTTGCCGATCTCAATGCGGCCGGCGGGGTCAACGGCGAGACACTGGTGCTGGAAACTGTCGACGATGGCTGTGATGCGGACCAGGCTGTGGCCGTGGCCAACCAGTTGATCGGCAGAGACGTTGTCTTTGTTGCCGGCCATCTTTGTTTCAGCAGCTCTATTGCAGCCTCTGAAGTCTATGCTGGTGCGGGGATCGTTCAGATGTCACCGGCAACGACCTTGCCGAAATTCACCGATGAGCGGCAAGGCGAAGGCATCTTCCGTCTCGCCCCGAGGGATGACCGGCAGGCGGACGTGGCCGGCAGGTTGCTGGTGAATGAATTCGGCGACAAACGAATTGCAATTCTGCATGACAAGACAGCTTACGGCAAAGGTCTTGCTGACGCGGTCAAGGCGGTCGTGAACGAGCTGGGAACCAGCGAGAGCATGGCGCTCGGGTTTGACGCAGGCGGTGACGATTTCCGCAGCCTCGTGTCGCAACTGAAGCTTCAGGCCGTCGATGTTGTTTACCTGGGCGGTTATCACCCGGAAGCGGGGCTGATAAAGCTGGAGATGGACCGTCAGCGGTTGGGCGCGGTGCTGGTGGCCGGTGATGCACTGATGACGGAAGACTATTGGTCCGTAACAGGTGAGGCGGGGAATGGAACCTTGCTGACCTATCCGGAGATCCCCCGGGATCGCCCCGAAGCGCAGGAACTGGTTGCTGATCTGGAAGAGGCGGGAGGTTCCGCGGATCGCTTCACATTGACGACCTATGCCGCAATTCAGGCCTGGGCACAGGCTGTCGAGGTCGCTGGTGGTACGGCGTTGCAAGGCGTGGCGACTGCTCTTCAGGAAGGAACCTTCGACACGGTGCTCGGAGATGTAACCTTCGACGGCAACGGTGACAGCAATCTGCCGGACTACATTTTCTATGAGTGGCGCAATGCTGTGCCAGAAGCCCGCTAGATCTGCCCCATAATGCAAGAGCACGCGGCCCTTGCAGGCACGCGTGCTTCTCAGGAATACAAGGCAAATGGTGTAGGTCAGCTACGTTTTCCGGTGCCTCTGATCTCGAGATTGACCTTGTCGGCGTAGATCGGCAAACCGGCATCCATGCCGTAGAGGCTGCGGAAAAACCCGCCTGACACTTCGAATCCGACCTGACCGTTGGCCTTGCTGTCGGTAATCTTCACCGAAAGCTTGGTGCGTTTCTGCTTTCCGCGAAGGTTCAAGACACCCTCAACTTCCGCCGTGTTCTGGCCGGTAATATGAACCCGGGTGCTCTGGAATGTGGCCACCGGGTGGTTGGCGACATCAAACATGGCCGAACTCTTCAGAAAACCTGTAACCTTGTCGTTGTTCGTGTGAACACTTCTCAGGTCGACCTTCACGACCACCTGGCTCTTCTCCGGGCGGTTTTGGTCCAGTGTCATCTTGCCGGATACGGTCTTGAATTCACCCGTGACAGGGCCGCGTCCGAGGACCCGGACAGAAAAGCCGGTCGCCAGTTGAGCCGGTGACAGCAGGTAGGTGCCAGTCAGGGATCCGGCGAATGAAGGCAAAGGTGCCGCGGCGAGTGCGACAAGACAGGCGAAGGTTGCGACGGTTTTTCGAAAGGGGCGTTTGAAGCCGCGTGTCGTGGCAGATGTTTGGGTCATTCGACAGGTCCTTGAACAAGATCAACGATGCAACTGGTGCGGCCATGTTCCGCAAGTTTTAAACTCAGGCTCTCTCTTCGAGCCTTGGACGCACTATCTCATGAGGCTCCGTCAGACGCGGTGACGCCCGTCACAGGCAAAGATGCGATTGTTCGACCGGTATTCGCTCACCCTCAGATACCAGTTGGCTGGCCGTATTGTCTCTTCACGTTGGAGTGCTGATTAACCTTTTGGTAAGAAAATAGGCCTGTCCCGGTTCTTTCAAGGGAAGGGGCAAGGTAATCTCGGCGCAACTGCATGGAGTTTGTAATGCGTCTGGTCTCCTTGTTCCGCGTTTTCATTCCTTTGATGATGCTTGTTGCAATCAGTGTTCCGCCAAAGTCTGCCAATGCCGCCGAAGTGGTGGGCTTTTCCGATGCCCGCTTTCGCGCCGGAACTATCGTGATAAAGAATTCCGAAAAGCGGCTTTATCTTGTGCTCGGCGCCAACAGGGCGATCCGCTACAAGGTTGCAGTCGGCAAACGGCAAAAATCCTGGACCGGACAGGCATTCATAACGGCTAAATACGTGAAGCCCGACTGGGCTCCGTCGGACGAAGTCCGTCGAGACTTTCCGCATTTGCCGACGGTCATTCGCGGTGGCGCGCCCAACAACCCGATGGGCGTTGCCGCCATGACGCTGTCCAACGGAAACTACGCCATTCACGGCACCAACCGGCCGGGCTCCATCGGGCGCGCGGTTTCGTATGGCTGCATCCGGATGGCCAACCACGACATCGAGGACCTGTTTCAAAGGGTAACGGTTCGCACGCCTGTGGTGGCATTGCCGTGAACCAGCCGAGTGCATTCGTTGGCTAGCCGGTAACTGGCGAGGAGATCAGTCTTACCTGTCTCGCTTGCCATTGCGTCCGGATGACGGTGCCGACCAGGCATTTTCCGGGGGTTTCTTCCGGTCCAGATAGGTTCCCAGCATCAGGACGACACCCAGCAGCAGGCAGCTTGTTCCCGCGAAGAACAGTTCGAACGGCGCCTGCTCGGATGGGGAAATCTGCATTTTGTGAAGCACGACCGTGCCGATGATCATGGGCAGCAGGTAAAGAGCAAGCGCGGTGAACTGGCGGTAGAAATTTGACCTGCCCGGTTGCATCACGCTCTGGAAAGGAGCCTGATTGCGCATCTGGACCAGGAGGTCTACCGACACCAGCCACATGCCGAACTGCGTGATCATCGACAGTTCGTTCCCCCACAGAAAGAACGCATAGACAGTTTCTGCAAAGCCGAAGGACAATACGGCCAGGCAGACAGACACCAGGAGCAGCCTGACGACAGTATGCCGTTCCTGGGAAAGCTCGAAACTGAAGCAGCAAAACAGGAAGAGAGCCGTTTCAATCGAGAACCGGCCGTACATATTGATCGATTCCAGGGAATGGGACAGCCAGCTGTCGGCAAATAGCGTGATCTGATCCGGAAACAGGGCCTCGGCAATACGGAGGCCCGAGAGCAGGATCATCAGGCAGCACAGGGTACTCCTGAGCCAGACCGAGCGCGCCCATTGCAGGCGAAAGAAGATAGCTCCGGCCAGAATGAGAAAACCAAGTGCCGTGATTGGATGAGTAGACGGCTTTGGGCCGGAAAAGGGATCGCCAGAAGAAAGATAGACGTTGTGTCCCAGACCAAACAGGATGACGAGCAGAAGCGAACAGCCAATCACTTGATGGTAGACTGTTTTGTCGAGATCCTGATTATTGTTCCTGGTCATAACGCGGCAGCAAATTCAAGAAGTAACGTCTGTTTCACACCACAAAAGTGTAGCGCAGTTTAATCGCGTTTTCGAGGTCAAGTTCATGCGGCAGCGCACACCCTGCCGCAGAGGCAGCATGTCGCATTTAGTTTCATGAAATTGAATATATGGTGGGTCCGAGGCCTGCAAACGACCTCTCAAATGACCCTGTCAACTTCTAGTGCCCCAACACGAAGCTGGCAGGGTCTCTTTGTTCATGCCGTCATTTTGAAGCAGAAAACCACCTGCTTCCACCTGCATGAAACCAGGCCAGTCAGGCGCCGTCTTCCAGACTTTTGAGTATCAATTGGGCACGTCTGCGCAATGGGCTACCAAACTTACGGTTTCAGCCAACGCTTCGGATTGGCACTGCTGTCGCGACCGCCTGAACCCGACAACGCAGCGACAAGATCGGCAACCGCGTCGAGTGAATGAACCGCTCTGAATTCGTCCACATTCGGCAGCATGGCGCGGATACCCTTTGCCTTTGCTTCGAAGCCTTCGAAGCGCAGCAGGGGATTAAGCCAGATTAGTCGACGGCAAGAGCGGTGCAGCCGGTCCATTTCCCGCTCAAGATCCTCGTCCGTATCGCGCTCCAAGCCGTCGGTGATCAGCAGTACGGTCGGCTGTCCCGACAAGACACGGCGAGACCAATGCCGGTTGAAATCATGCAGTGCAGAGGCGATGCGGGTGCCACCCGACCAGTCCTCGACACCTGACGAGCAAGCTTCCAGGGCCTCGTCCGGATCCTTCATGCGCAATTGCCTCGTGACGTTCGTCAAACGGGTGCCAAACAGGAATGTGTGTACATCCCGCCGTTCCACGGTCAGACCATGGAGGAAATGCAGCAGAAGCCTGGAGTACTGGCTCATGCTTCCGGAGATATCGCAAAGGGCGATAAGCGGTGGCCGTTTTTCCGCCGGTTTGCGGAACTTCAGGTCAATTATGTCACCACCGGCCCGCATGGAGGCGCGCAAGGTTCGGCGTGGATCGACTTTTCCTCTGGACGCCGGCTTGAGGCGACGAAGCTTGATCTTGTCCAAAGGCATTGTCATGGCCCTGAGCGCCAGCTTGGCTTCGGTAATTTCATCAGACGTCATCTGCGCGAAGTCCTTGGTCTGCAGCAATTCCTTGCCGGAGACAGTGAACTTTGCATCGATTTCGATCTGGGGAACGGTTTCCTCTGCGACCCGCTCTTGCGCTGCCTGAAACGCCTGCGAGACCCGTGTCTGGCCGGCCTTCGGTTTTTCAGGCTCACCTCTGGGCGGGGCGACCGGCGACAGGATCGCCAGCATCTTCTCGATCAATCCACGGCTTTGCCAGTAGATCCGGAAAGCCTCGTCGAACAGCACCTTCTGTTCGCGTTTGCGCACGAAGACCGCATGCAGTGTCCAGTAGAGGTCCTCACGGCTTTCGATGCCGGAGACTTCCACGGCCGCAACCGCATCCACCACGGAGGCGGGGCCGACGGGAACGCCCGCCTTGCGCAGCGTTCGCGCGAAATAGACGATGTTGTCCGTGATCCGCGATCGCAACTCAGGAGAGGGGGGCATTGCAGCCTCCCGGATGAGTGTGATGGGCCCCTTGTGGTCTTGTCACCTGCTCAAACCGCCGGCATGGATTGCTGGTGCGGAGCGTCCTTGCGGATGTCGTCGATCATCTGGCGCACTTTGGAGCCGCGGACGCGTTCGATGTCGTCCTGGTATTTCAACAGAACGCCAAGCGTGTCGGATGCCATGTCCGGATCGAGCGCCATTTCGTTGAGTTCGGAAAGAGCTGTCGCCCAGTCCAGGGTTTCGGCGACACCGGGTTGCTTGAAAAGATCCTCGTCGGCACGCAGCTTCTGCACGAAGGCAACCACTTCGCTTGCAAGGCGCTGGGCGGCACCGGGAACCTTGCGGCGGACAATCTCCAGCTCGCGCTCGGCATCGGGATAGTCGACCCAGTGGTAGAGACAGCGGCGTTTCAGGGCATCGTGAATTTCACGCGTGCGGTTGGTGGTGATGATGACGATGGGCGGCTCTGCTGCCTTCACGGTGCCGAGCTCGGGAATCGTCACCTGGTTATCGGCCAGAACTTCCAGAAGAAAGGCTTCGAACGCTTCGTCCGCCCGGTCGAGTTCGTCGATCAAAAACACCGGCGCGCCTGCCAGCGAAGGTTCGAGCGCCTGCAGCACGGGGCGCTTGATCAGGAAGCGTTCGTCGAAAATCGATTTGGAAAGCTCGGAGTGGTCAGTGTCGCCGGCTGCTTCCGCGACACGGATTTCGACCATCTGAGCGGGGTAGTTCCACTCATAGACCGCTGAGGCGACGTCGAGGCCTTCATAGCATTGCAGGCGGATCAGGTCTCTTCCGAGGGTCGACGACAGGACCTTGGCAATTTCCGTCTTGCCGACACCGGCTTCGCCTTCCAGAAACAGGGGGCGTTTCATCTTCAGGGCCAGATGCAGAACGGTAGCAAGCGACCGGTCGGCCACGTAGCCCGCCTGATCCATCAGGGCGAGAGTGTCGTCAATGGAAGCCGGCAGCTGGTTCATGTTTCCTCCGGTGAACGGGTGGTGATCCCGGTTATATAGAGATACTGGCGTCGAGAACATTGGTGTTGAAGGCACATTTTTCGTGGCCACCGTGTTCCCCCTAATGGGTTTCTGTTTTCGAACCTTCTATAAAAGCGAAACTGATTCAAGGGAGGGAAGTAGAGTGTTGCGCAGCAAACCGTTTTTTGGTGTCGCCGTCATCCTGTTTGCAGCATCGTCTGCCCTGGCTTCTGACGGAGCTTATCCGACGGATCCGGTGAGCGTTGCGACCGGCCGGGAGCTGGCGGAAATCCATTGTGCTACCTGCCATGCAGTCGGCAGGGACGACCAGAGTGCACAGGCCGGTGCTCCTGCCTTTCGTGATCTTTCCAGCCGGTATCCGCTGGAAAGCCTGGAAGAACCATTGGCGGAAGGCATCGTGACGGCACATGACAACATGCCGGAATTCGCGCTGGAGCCGGATGACATCGACGCCTTTCTGGGGTATCTGACCACCATCCAAGTGAAATGATGCTTTTTGCAGCCCATGGCTCCTGTTGTTAGCAGTGCCTGTCGAGTGCTGCTAAATTGCTGTTTTTAAACAGTAAATATCCAAAAGTCGGGTTTGGTTAACCAGATTTCCGTGACAATCTTTCTTTGCACAGAAGAAAGGATTGGCATGAAAACCAGCTCTGACTTTGAAAAACGCCTTCTCGGCTATGGACTGATGACGGCGGAAATCCTCTACCGTCTGCCTGATCATCCGAAGTTGCTGCAGAGTTTCCTGTGGCAAACGGAAGACCTGGCGCCGAAATTTCCCGAATTGACCAGGTTTCTCGTGTTCTGGGAACGGGAGATAGAAGGTCGCATCCATTCCGTTCGCGTTGCGCATCAGACTCTGATCTCGCCGGTTGATTTCCGCTACGCGGACGGAGAAATCGTGGTGCACTGAGATGAACGGGACAGGAATCAGCGCGCGCTGAGGCCAAGTCCTTCGCCATCACGCATGACGGCTTTTGACTGAGGGGTGAATTCGGATCCGTCCCCCTCATGCAATACGAACCCCGGCATCAGCCGCAAGGGGGCCTTGCTGGCGCGAATGGCGCGCAGCAGAACACGTGTTGCTGCCGCTTCCTGTCTCGGACGAAGCGGAATGACTTCAATTGCGCCGAACCGGCCCTTGAGAACGCTCAACAGTTCCTGCAGACCGTCTGCCCGAAAGATGACGGTCAGGCTGCCGCCTTCCTTGACAATATCCGTTGCTGTTTTCGCCCATGGCTCCAGTCCCCGGTCATCGAGCATATGCGCGCCGGCACGAGCACTGTTGGGCGATGCCCGGAAACGGTCCGCCTCATAGTAGGGCGGGTTCATGATGGCATGGTCCGCCATTGCGGGGGTAAGACCGGCTGCGTGGCGCGCACTTCCCTTGGCCGTAATATCAGCCTCCAGAAGGGAAACACGGGCGGAAAACGCGCCATTGGCGGGGTCTTCAAGGCCGCGACGGGCAAGGGCAAGCACGGTCTCGTCGATATCGACCAGCGTTACCCGAATATCCGGCAAGCGCGCCGCGGCGCAAAACCCGGCGGTGCCGACACCTGCGCCAAGGTCGATGACATGCCCCCGGGTACCATCGGGCAGGGCCGCCGCCAGATAGACCGCGTCGAGGCCCGCCCTGTGCCGGCCACGCTTGGGCTGATGCACATAGACCTTGCCACCCAGAAAGGCGTCATGGGTCGTTTCCTGAGATGTGCATTCGGTGCTGTCCGTCGGCGAAGTCATGTCAGGCCCGGCCGCTTTCCGGGCGCAGTTCATGTTCCAGACCGGCGTCTCGCACCAGCTTGCGCGCCATCTGGATCTGGTCTGAATCGACAAGAATGCGGCGCGGGATCATGGCCAGCGAACCTTCCAGAATGCTCATGTTGCCGTCTGCGACAAAATGTTTGATGCCGGCATCTTCAAGAATCGATTCCAGAAAGGAAATCAGGACGGGATCGTTTGTTCTGACTAGTTCTTCCATAAGATTCCCGGCGTTAGCGGTCCATGTCCTGCGGCCGAATGGAAAGCCTCATCCGACCGGTTTACAGCAAAACCAGCTGATTGCGGCATTTCAACAGTTTGTCAATGGATTGGCGGCTTGCCCCGAAGGCGTTCGCAACATATTGTCCGCACAAATATTCAGGGAGTGCCATTAGTGGCCGTTGTTGCAACTTATACAGACGATCAGCCGCGCCGTCCGAGCATTCAGTCGCTCGTTGATCTGGTGTCCGGCGGCATGGGCGAGGTCAACGATCTGATCCTGTCGAAGGCAGGATCGAATGTTGAATTGATCCCGGAAATCGCCAAGCACCTGATTTCCTCCGGCGGCAAGCGGCTCCGGCCGATGCTGACGCTGGCCTGTGCCGAGATGTTCGGCTACCAGGGCGATGGTCATGTCACGCTGGCGGCCAGCGTGGAATTCATGCATACCGCCACACTGTTGCATGACGATGTCGTGGACGAAAGCGACATGCGTCGGGGCAAGCTTGCAGCGCGCAAGCTCTGGGGGAACCAGGCAAGTGTTCTTGTCGGCGACTATCTGCTCGGACAGGCCTTCAAGATGATGGTCGATGTCGGTTCGCTGGAAGCGCTGCGCATCCTCTCCACGGCATCCGCAGTCATTGCCGAAGGCGAAGTGCTGCAGCTTGGCGCTGCAAAGAACATCGCGACGACCGAAGCAGATTATCTGCGGGTGATCGAGGCCAAGACCGCTGCTCTGTTTGCCGCTGCTGCCGAAGTCGGCCCCGTGATTGCCGGGCAGTCAGTCGAAATGAAGCGGGCCGCGCGGACCTACGGAATGGAACTCGGCTATGCGTTCCAGCTAGTTGACGACGCGCTCGACTATGGTGGCTCTTCCGCAGATCTCGGCAAGGATGTCGGCGACGATTTCCGCGAAGGCAAGATCACACTGCCGGTGGTGTTGGCCGTTGCCCGTGGCACTGATGCAGATCGCGACTTCTGGCGACGTTGCCTGGAAGGCGAAGAAATCCAGGACGGTGATCTGGAACAGGCCATCGAGCTTTTGAAGAAATACGACGCCTTGTCTGAAACGGTCGAGCGGGCGAAGGACTACGGCAACAAGGCTCTTGCCGCACTGGACACGTTGCCGTCCGGTGCGCATAGCGATGCCTTGGGCGATGCAGTTGCCTTCTGCATCTCGCGTGTGAGCTAACGCTTACAAGTATTTGTTTTTCTGACGAAATTGAAAAGCCGCCATTTACGAAATGGCGGCTTTTTCTTTGTTTTTTAAAAGCCAACTCTGCGTTTTGTCAGGAGAGCGGCCCGGAGGCGATCCACCAGTCGGGATGGCTGCTGCGCAATGCACGTTCGACGTCCATGGCGGCATTCAACTCACACAGGCCGAAGCAGGTCGCACCGGAGCCGGACATCCTTGCAAGGTCGACGCGGGTATCGGCTTCCAGCTCGGAAAGAACCTGACCGATTTCAGGACACAGACCTTTCGCCGGGTTCTGCAGATCGTTTCGGCAGCTTGCCAGATAGGCGACCAGCGAGGCCAGCGTTTCAAACTTTTCCGGCATGAGATCCATGGGAGCGTTGTCCCGCTGCTCCATGGACTTGAAGACTTCCGGAGTGGATACGCCGACCCTCGGGTTTACAAGCACGATACCGCAAGGCGGAAGGTCCGGACCGGCACTCAGGTCGCCGCCGATGCCGCGCATGATCTGGGGTTCCGGAAACAGGCAAACCGGTACATCCGCCCCAAGCGTCAGCGCCAGCGCGTGCAGATCTTCCTCGGCAAGATAGGTGCCAGTGAAGTCCTCCAGAAGGCGCAAGGTGGTAGCGGCATCGCTGGAGCCGCCACCGATGCCGGAAGCGACAGGCAGGCGTTTGGTCAGTGTCAGACGAACCTGTGGAACTTCAATACCGGCCTTTTCGGCGAAGCTGCGCACGGCCTTCAGGATAAGGTTCTCTTCGACCGGGCCCGTCAGGTCTCGCGCAAACGGGCCTTCGACTTGCAGGTCGAGTTCACCGGCAGCTTCTATCGCCAGTCTGTCGCCGATCTGGGGGAAGACCACAAGCGAATCCAGCAGATGATAGCCGTCCGGCTGCCGACCTGTAATATGCAGTGCCAGATTCACCTTGGCCCGGGCCAGCTCCACCCGGGGGGAAGACTTTGAGGCGAGGGCCATGGGTGTGTCCGGTTAGCCGCCGTTTTTGCCGGTCTCGGCTTTGGCGGCATCCGTTCCCGGAACCTCCTTCAGGCCTTCGGCAATCTTTTCCAGAATTTTCGGCAATTCCTCTGCGTCCGGACCCAGGTCGCGGGCGTGGTTCCACTGGAACCTTGCCTCGTTGCGACGACCGACCATCCAGTAGGCATCGCCCAGGTGATCGTTGATGACCGGATCCGCCGGGCGAAGCTCGATAGCCCGCTCGAGTTCCTTCACCGCTTCTTCGTAGCGACCAAGACGGAAATAAACCCAGCCAAGGCTGTCGACGATGTATCCGTCTGTTGGCCGCAGTTCGACGGCTTTCTTGATCATGCCCAGGGCTTCATCCAGCTTCAGACCCTGGTCGACCAGGGAATAGCCGAGATAGTTGAGCACGAGTGGCTGATCCTCGTTGAGTTCAAGCGCCTTGCGGAAGTCGGCTTCGGCAAGTTCCCATTTTCCCAGTCTTTCCCGGGCGATACCGCGGAAATAAAGCATCAGCCAATGCTGACTTTGCAGTTCGGAAATGGTGTCGATGCCCTTGGTATAGGTTGCCTCGGCGTCCTCGTAGATTTCGTGTGCACGCAGGATGTTGCCAAGTGCGATCACGGCTTCAAGATCTGAGGGATCCTGTTTGATTAGCTCTTCCAGATGGCTGCGGGCTTCATCCACCATCTCCAGGGCATTGTAGTTCATGCCAACCTGGATTTCGGCTTCGCGCTTCAGCACGCTGTCATCGGGCACCATCATCAGGGCTTCGATGGCCCGTTCCGGCTGCTCCATCCGCTCAAAGACACTGCCGAGAGCAATGGCTGCAAATTCGGCCTTCGGATCGAGGTAGAGCGCAAGCTGCAGATAGGAGGTGGAAAGCTCTTCACCGCCATCGCGGCCGATTACGGCACCAAGGCCATAGAGGATTTCCGCCATGCCGGCTGCCGGATCAGTAACGAGCGGCGGAATGATCTCACCGCTGCTGATAGCCTCACGGGTCTGGTCAAGCTTGGGGTGACCGCGGAATTGTGCATCGTATTGATCGAGCGCATCAAGTGCTTCCTTCTGGCGTCCGTTGGCGGCCAGAAGGCGGGTGTAGGCGTCCACGACGCGCAAGGCACCCTGGTCGATGGCATAGGCGCTCTCGGCGGCTTCCAGCGCTTCCTGGTTACGCCCGGCGGCAAACAGAAGATGTGCCTTGTGGGTGGACTTGAACACTTCGAACCAGTCCGGTCCCTCAAGTCCGTCAATCATCGCGACGGCTTCGTCGATCTTGCCGCTGCCATAAAGCGTCCAGGCGCGGGAGATGCCGATGGAAAGCTGCGCGAGCGGGCCGTTCCGGCCCCGCTCAAGTTCTTCGTTGGCCTTTTCATAGCGGCCGTCCAGCATCTCCTGCGCACCGAGCGTCAGCTGCGCGAGGAAATTCTGCAGACCGGCGCTTTCCAGCTCCTTGGAGTAGACAACGGCCTGTTCGACATCGCCGTTGGCCAACTTCAGGAGGAAGGTGCGTTCGAGCAACATCGTATTGCTCGGGTCGGCGGCCAGGGTTTCTTCGTAAAACGCCGCTGCCTGGGCGTAGTCTTTCTGGAAACCGGCGAGGCGGCCGGAAAGGTAGCTGCCGGACAGCGTGAACGGCAGATCGGACGGTGTGCCAAGTGTTTCCGGTTCGGTGCTCGTTTCGGCAAGTGCGGTAGCGGGAAGAAGGGCGAGCACGCTGACCAGCGCAAGCAGTTTCCGGCGGAGAGGACTGCGATCCCTGGTCGAAACGGCACCGGTCGGATTTGTCATCATTGTTCGCACTTCTGTCCCTGAATCTGGTGGGTTTACTGCTTATTACCTTTGACAATGGCGTCTTTAAGGCTGACCGGCAAGGCGCCCGGGATAACTTTCTGCGGGTTTAAATCCTTTTGATTTTGCTCAACGTCGGAAATGCTAAGACTTACGACCAATCATAACCGGTTTCGCTGAAAAAGGGCTTGAAGACAAGCAGTTGCCGTAGCAGGAATGTGCGGTGCAAAAAGATCTGGTGCCGGTGCGGCCCGATTGCTGCCGGAATGATAATGCGAGTTGGCTGCGCGCGAGACGCCGCAGATCGAACTAGGCGAGGAGAGTATCAGATGACCAAGTGGGTCTACAGTTTCGGCAATGGTGCTGCAGAAGGCGCAGCGAATATGCGTAATCTTCTCGGTGGGAAGGGCGCAAACCTTGCCGAAATGAGCAGCCTGGGTCTGCCCGTGCCACCGGGCTTCACCATCACCACGGAAGTCTGCACCTGGTACTACGAGCATGAAAAATCCTATCCGGACGCTTTGACGGCACAGGTTGCCGAAGCGCTCGAGAAGGTCGGCGAGGCGACCAACCGGAAGTTTGGTGACCCGGAACGGCCGCTGCTGGTATCCGTACGCTCCGGCGCCCGTGTTTCCATGCCCGGCATGATGGATACCGTCCTGAACCTCGGCCTTAACGACCAGACAGTCGAAGCGATCGCGCAAGAGGCGGGAGACAGGCGTTTCGCCTACGACAGCTACCGCCGCTTCATCCAGATGTATTCCGACGTGGTGCTGGGCCTCGACCACCATGAGTTTGAAGAAATTCTGGAAGAGTACAAGGAACGCAACGAACTGACGCTCGATACCGAAATCGATGCGGATGCCTGGCTGGGCATCATCGAGAAGTTCAAGGCGCTGGTGGAAGAAGAACTGGAAAAGCCGTTCCCGCAGGATCCGCAGGAGCAGCTCTGGGGCGCGATTGGCGCGGTCTTCAGTTCCTGGATGGTGCCGCGTGCCGTGACGTATCGCCGTCTGCACGATCTGCCGTCCTCCTGGGGAACTGCCGTCAACGTTCAGGCCATGGTGTTCGGCAACATGGGCGAGAGCTCCGCGACCGGCGTCGCCTTTACCCGGAACCCTTCCACTGGCGAAAACGCCCTTTATGGCGAGTTCCTGGTCAATGCACAGGGCGAGGACGTGGTTGCCGGCATCCGGACACCGCAGGATATCACCGAGAAGGCCCGCATCGGGGCCGGGTCTTCCAGCCCGTCGCTGGAAGCGCTGATGCCGGAGGCATTTGCCGAATTCCAGACCTATTGTGCCAAGCTGGAAGCCCATTACAGGGACATGCAGGACCTGGAGTTCACGATCGAGAAGGGCAAGCTTTGGATGCTGCAGACCCGGTCGGGCAAGCGCACCGCCAAGGCGGCGCTGAAGATCGCGGTCGACATGGTTGCCGAAGGGCTATTGGGTGAGGAAGAGGCCATTGGCCGCGTGGAGCCTGCTGCGCTCGACCAGCTCCTGCACCCGACAATTGATCCGAAAGCAAAGCGCGATGTGATCACGACCGGCCTGCCGGCCTCTCCCGGCGCAGCATCCGGTGCCATCGTCTTTTCCTCCGACGAGGCGGAAAAAGCCAAGGCAGAAGGGCGCAAGGTCATTCTTGTTCGCGTGGAAACCAGTCCGGAAGACATCCATGGCATGCATGCGGCCGAGGGTATTCTGACCAGCCGGGGCGGCATGACAAGCCACGCGGCCGTGGTGGCGCGCGGCATGGGCAAGCCCTGTGTCGCCGGGGCTGGGATGCTGCGGATCGACTATCGCAACGGTGTGATCAATGCTGCCGGACGGCAGTTGAAGGAAGGTGACATCATCACCATCGATGGAGCCACCGGACAGGTTCTGGTTGGTGAGGTCGAGATGCTGCAGCCGACGCTCTCCGGCGATTTCGGCACACTGATGGGCTGGGCCGACAAGGTGCGCCGCATGCGCGTGCGCACCAACGCGGAAACGCCGCAAGACGCCAAGGTTGCGCGGGAGTTCGGCGCTGAAGGTATTGGCCTTTGCCGCACCGAGCACATGTTCTTCGAAGGCGAGCGTATCATTGCCGTGCGCGAGATGATCCTGGCCGAGACCGAAGCCGGACGCCGGACAGCACTTGCAAAACTCTTGCCGATGCAGCGGCAGGACTTTACCGATCTCTTCGAAATCATGCACGGCCTGCCGGTAACGATCCGTCTGCTGGATCCGCCACTGCACGAATTCCTGCCGAAATCGGAAGAGGAACTGGCGGACGTCGCAAAAGCCATGGGTGCCGATCCGGAGTTGCTTCGCGACAGGGCGCTGGCACTGGAAGAATTCAACCCGATGCTCGGCCATCGCGGCTGCCGTCTGCTGGTTTCCTATCCGGAAATCGCCGAAATGCAGGCCCGGGCCATCTTCGAGGCGGCTGTCGAGGCTGCCAAGATAACCGGCGCACCGGTGGTTCCGGAAATCATGGTTCCGCTGGTCGGCCTCAAGGGAGAACTCGACCTCGTACGCCAGAGCATCGAGGCCATGGCAAAAGCCGTGATGAGCGAAACCGGAGCGGAACTGACATACCAGATCGGCACCATGGTGGAACTGCCGCGCGCCGCCCTGAAAGCGGCGGAAATCGCACAGTCTGCCGAGTTCTTCTCCTTCGGTACCAACGATCTTACGCAGACCACCTTCGGTATCTCGCGCGATGATGCGGCTTCCTTCCTGGGGACGTATCAGACGCGCGGCCTGCTGGAGCAGGATCCGTTCGTTTCGCTCGACCAGGAAGGCGTGGGTGAGCTTATCAAGATCGGCGTTGAACGCGGCCGGTCGACCCGTCCCGACATCAAGCTTGGCATTTGCGGGGAGCATGGCGGTGATCCGGCCTCGATCTCCTTCTGCGAAGGCGTCGGTCTAGACTACGTCTCCTGCTCGCCGTTCCGTGTGCCGATTGCCCGCCTGGCGGCAGCTCAGGCGGCCTTGAAATTCAAGTCCGGAAGCTGAATGGGGCGGAAAACTCCGGTCGAGGCCAAGGGGAGCGCGGTGTGAGCGATGCTTACCCCCAGCTGGACACCTTGCGCGCGGGTGGCAAGAGGCAGCTCGCGCGGGTTCTCAGCCGGCTGGAAAGCCATGCGGAGGACGCCGAAACCGCGGCTTTTCTGGATTCGGCCGCCGGTGAAGCCTCCGCGAAAGTGTTGGGCCTCACCGGTCCGCCCGGCGTCGGCAAATCAAGTCTGACCGACGCGCTCATCAAGGCGTGCCGGTCGGCAGGGCAGACTGTGGCTGTACTTGCGATTGATCCGTCTTCCGCGGTGACCGGTGGTGCCCTTCTGGGTGACCGAACCCGCCTGAAAACCGATCCATCCGACGATGGCGTCTTCGTCCGCTCCATGGCGGCGCGAGATCGCCTCGGGGGCCTCTCCGATCATGCAGTTGCGGCAATTGCCGTTCTCCGGTGCGTGTGCGACTGCGTGATCGTTGAAACCGTTGGTATCGGACAATCGGAAGGGGACCTGAAGCAGGCTGTCGACACGGTCGTTCTGTGTATCCAGCCCGGATCGGGTGACAGTCTGCAGTTCATGAAGGCCGGCATCATGGAGCTGCCGGATATCGTGGCTGTCACCAAGGCAGATATGGGTGTGCTTGCCCGTCGGGCTGCCTCGGATGTCGCGGGCGCCCTGTCGTTGAGCGATACCGACAGCACTGCAGGGTGGAAGGTGCCTGTGTGCGAAGTCTCCGCGCAAACCCTCAGCGGTGTTGATGATCTGGTTGACCACTGGACGCGCCACCATGCGCACATCGCGTCAGGCGAGGCCTTGCAACGCCAGCGCAAAGTGCAGCATGTTGCCTGGTTCAAGGATATGGTGCGTGCGGAATTTGGTCACGCTGGGCTGAAGCTGGCTGCCGGGGTAGAGCAGGACTGGCTGACATTGGCCGAGACGGCTCCCTTTGCGAGCTTTCACGGGTTTGCCGCCAGGCTCCGTCCGTTGCTGGGTCTTTGAGCCTGGTAGCGTTTAAAGGTCGTTCCAGAACAAATCGAAGACCCGGCGGGCAGGCATTTGCCCGTACGAAGTGTCGTCAAGCTTCCGCCGCGCGCACCTGATAGCTCAGGTCTGTACCGTAACCGGGCGTACCAACGCGGTGAAATTCGTCCAGGAACGCCGTCAGGGCGGTGTCCGTCAGCGGGCGGGAAATGTAGTAGCCCTGCATTCGGTTGCAGTCGTGCGCCTGCAGGAAACGGATCTGTTCCAGCGTCTCGATGCCTTCGGCAACAATGGTCATGCCAAGCGCTTTGCCGAGCTGGATGATCGATACCAGGATGGCCTCGGCTTCGGCGTTGCCGTTCATGTCGGAAACGAAATCCCGGTCGATCTTGAGCGTGTCGAAAGGAAAGCGGCGCAGGTAGCTGAGGCTGGAATAACCTGAACCGAAGTCATCGAGCGCAACCTTCACGCCCAGGTTCTTCAGCCTGCGCAGGGCCTTCAGCACCGAATCGTTGCGGCCTGCAAAAACACTTTCGGTGACTTCAATTTCCAGGCGCTGTGGCGGCAGGTTGTTGGCGGCAAGGATCGCCATCACCTTTTCGACGAACCGCGGGTGCTTGAACTGGTTTGGCGAAACGTTGACCGAAACGGTGATGCCGGGCCATTCGTGCGCCTTGGCACAAGCCTTGTTGAGCACCCAGATGCCCAAGTCGTTGATCAGGCCGGTTTCCTCGGCCACCGGAATGAACTGCGCCGGGGAAATGACGGTGCCGTCTTCCTTGGTCCAGCGGGCCAGCGCTTCGACGCTGACGATCCGCTTGGCCGATGTGTCGGACTGAGGTTGGTACGCAAGTGTCAATTCGTCGTTCTTGAGTGCCAGCCGAAGTTCGCGGGACAGTCGGTCCTTTGACTGGACGTGATGTTCCATGTTCGGTTCGAAGAAGGAACGGCGGTTCCGGCCGTTTGCCTTGGCATCATAAAGCGCGATATCGGCCTTGCGCAGCAGCTCGTCCGGATCGCTGCCGTCGCGCGGGGCAATGGCAGCGCCCATCGAGAGGCTGGCGTGAAGTTCACGGCGCCCGATCATGATCGGACGGCCAATTTCGTCCTGCACCTGGTCGAGGATGTATTCCAGCCAGACATCGTCTTCGCAGTTCTTGATGACCATCGCGAATTCGTCGCCGCTGATGCGCGCAACGATCCCGGTTTCGGGAATGACGCGCTGCAGTCTCTGGGCGACCGCAGTGATCACCTTGTCGCCGGCGGAATGGCCAAGCGTATCGTTGATGTCCTTGAAATGGTCGAGGTCGATGTAGACGACGGCCGTGTTCGTTCCCTTGGCAACGCTTTCGTCCAGCGTGTCCGTCAAAAGTGCATGGAACCGCGCGCGGTTCGGCAGGCCGGACAGGGCGTCATGACGCGAGGAGTGGACTGCCTTGGCTTCGCTGCGTGCAAGACGTTTGGTCATCTGGCGGGTGAAGATGGTCACGGCGATGACCACGGCGGCAATCATGAAAGCCGCCAAGGCCAGGAAAGGATTGATCCGGCGTATCATCTGGCTGCCGGGCTCGGTTGTCTGCCAGGCGATCAGGCCGACATCCTGTCCAAGCGGGGACTTCAGCTGAAACCTGCCGACGCCATCGCGCTGGGTCTGGTTGTTGGCGAGAACAAACCCGTCAAGGCGAGACATTTCCGAGATTTCCGTCAGCTTTTCACCCCGCAAGGGTACCAGACTTACCAGCACTGACGGCGGGAAACGGACCCGGGAGATCGACTGGATCTGCGGCATGATCGCGGCGGCACTGAAGAGATACGGTTCGCCCGCCAGGGAGACGAGGCCGGTTTCGGCAATCGACCGGCGCGCGTCGCTGCTTTGCGGAATGAAACTGTAGAGCCCGGATGGTGTGCGGCGGAAGGAAATGATGTAGCGGGCGCGCACCTTGGCAACGGCGGGCTTCAGTTCCTGAAGCAACTCCTGCGTCATCCACTTGTTGGTGTGGTTCTGCGCGTAGACATATTGCACGCCGTAATCGCGGTTGATCAGGATCGACTTGGAAAAACCGTGGTTCTGGAATAGCCAGTGCATCAGGTTGTTGTAGATCCAACCTTCGTCCGGGTTGATCTGGTTGACCCGGTGATAGGCTTCGTCCCAGATCACGACGCCGTTCTGCTGTTTGACCATGTAATTCTGGGTCAGCTGCAAAGCGCCGGAAATGAGCTTGTTCTGGGATTCGACAGCGGTTTCGTCCGACAGGCGGGCAGACCAGTGCAACAGGCCGAAAATACCGACAACGGATATCATGACGATCACGACCATCGGAATAATGATCGCGTTTGCTATCTGTCCGCCGGAGTTTTTAGACGAATTGTACATATACGAGCCCGATTTATTTGGCCCGAGTATTGTCGATCTGGGTTAAGGAATGCCGCAAATTCTAAGTAAATTAAGGGTAAAGTCTCGAAACGCCCGATCCGGTTTTGCAAACAGTCTTAAAGAGCTTAGCTGTACAGGCTCCAAGACTTGGCCTATCCGTTGCTCGAACAGCTCAAATCAGCTGTAAGCTGCGGAAGCTGACGTTTGTACGCAGACCAACGATGATATGGTCATGCACCTCGATCCCGAGTGGGCCGGCAATGTCGACGATTTTCTTGGTCATCTGTATATCGGCGCGCGATGGGGTCGGATCGCCCGACGGGTGATTGTGGACAAGGATCAGGGCCGTTGCCGAAAGCTCCAGGGCGCGCCGGATCACTTCGCGCGGATAGACCGGTGTGTGATCGACCGTGCCCGTCTGCTGAACCTCATCTGCGATAAGCGTATTTTTCTTGTCGAGAAACAGGATCCTGAACTGCTCTACAGGGGCCAGCCCCATGGAAACCTGCAGGTAGTCCATGACCTTCTGCCAGCTGTCGAGCACCTGCCGTTTTTCCAGACCGGCCTTGTGAAAGCGGATGACCGATGCATGCACCGCCTGAAGCGCATCTATGCTGATGTCGGACAGCCCCGGAATTTCCTTGAGCCGTTCCCGGGGGGCGGCAAGGGCTGCCGGAAAGGAACCGAAGCGCTGAAGCAGTGCTTTGGCGATCGGCTTTGTATCCTGGCGGGGCAGGGCGGAAAATAACAGGAATTCCAGGAGTTCATAATCGGCGAGACCCTGCTCGCCGGTTTTACGAAATCGTTCCCGCAGCCGCTGGCGGTGTCCCTTGTGGTCGCTGCCGGTTGCAGCCGGTGCTTCACTGGCGGTCGTCGTCTCTTTCATGAGCTCCTGCGTCAGCCGCTGTCAGATCACGGCGCATCGCCGGTAAACGGACCTCAGGCCGGACAATCAGTCCGTCTGCAGGCCCGGCTTGTGGATGCCTTTGGGGGACGTGGTGAAGATCTGGCAGCCTTCAGGCGTGATGCCGATGGAATGTTCGAACTGGGCGGACAGGGACCTGTCCCGCGTGACGGCCGTCCAGCCGTCGCTGAGAACCTTCACGTGCGGACGGCCAAGATTGACCATCGGTTCGATGGTGAAGATCATGCCCGGCTTCAGTTCAACGCCTTCGCCAGGACGCCCGTAATGCAGGATGTTGGGCGTGTCGTGGAACAGAAGACCAAGACCGTGCCCGCAGAAATCGCGCACGACCGAACAGCGTTCAGCCTCGACGAAGGTCTGGATGGCAGCACCTATGTCCCCGGTGGTGTTGCCCGGCTTGGCAGCCTCGATACCGCGCATCAGCGATTCATAGGTCACATCGATCAGGCGCTCGGCAGCGCGCTTCAACTGGCCGACCGGATACATGCGGCTGGAATCACCGTGCCATCCGTCCAGAATGAAGGTCACGTCGATGTTGACGATGTCGCCCTCGCGCAGGGCCTTGTCGTTTGGAATGCCGTGACAGACGACATGGTTGATCGACGTACAGGAGGACTTTGTGTAGCCGCGATAGTTCAGCGTCGCCGGAATGGCGTTGTGATCCATGCCATACTGGTAGACGAAGTCGTCGATTTCCTGGGTGGTCGTGCCCGGTTTGACGATGTCGGCCAGCTCGTCCAGACAGGCAGCTGTCAGCTGTCCGGCGCGCATCATGCCTTCAAAATCTTCAGGGCCGTACAAACGTACCTGACCCGTGTTTTTCAAAGGGGCTTCCGAAGCGTCGATATAGCTGACCATGGGGTTTACCGTGTCTCACAATTATCCGGTGCCATTCTAAGCCCACAAGGCCCTGTTCGGCACCAATTATCCGTTACCTGTTCTCATACCGCCCAAAGCGCCTATTTTCCAGCTTCTGTTCCCGCAAAATCAGGCTGACGTGGAAACTTCCCGCCTGTGCGCTGAAAAGCGGCAGTGCCTTCTTGCGCTTTTCGGGCAGGAGAGCTAGGGGAAGGGAAAAGCGGGCGTGGTGGAATTGGTAGACACAAGGGACTTAAAATCCCTCGGCCCTAGGCTGTACGGGTTCGAGTCCCGTCGCCCGCACCATGGTTTGTTGCGCTACCGGCCTTTGGCCTACTTGAGCGGCGGCCTGGTTCGAGGTTCCCTTTCGCGCCTGTCCTTCTTCCCTGTGCTCTTGCCTTTCCAGCCGGTTGAGCGCAGATTTCGTGTCCGACCCTGCTAATCCATCCCTTCGCCTGCAATCTGCAGATTTTTCCGGATTGTCACGGATCCGTTGAACGACTGTCACAATTTGCGCCCGAAAGAGCGCTAGATCATCGGTCGATCAACCGGAAACGCGTTTGCTTCCGGCCCCAGTTCACTCCCGCTCTCGCGGTGTCATATCTCATTGCGGTCCGCTACCGGGCCATCCTTGAATTCGTTCGACCTGCTCGCCGGAAGGAGTTTCCATGACTTATGCCGACAATCGCGTGCCCTCCGGCAGTGCCCTGACAGTTCTGAAAAACGCCCGGCTGGTGCTCGCCGATGAAGTCGTCAGCGGTCACATTGCCTTTTCCGAAAGCGGGATCGTCTCGGTGGACCAGGGCAGTGCGCCGCAAGCCGGTTTCGATCTCGAGGGTGATTACCTGCTGCCGGGGTTGGTCGACATTCACACCGATCATTTCGAAAAGCATGTCTTTCCTCGTGCACACGTGCGCTGGGATCCGCTCAGAGCGGCGATGGCCCATGATGCACAGATCATCGGCAGCGGCATCACCACCGTGTTCGACAGCCTCTGCGTGGGGGCGACGATCAAGAACCCGGAGCGCCGCGAAATCCTGGCGCCAATGATCGACGCCCTGGAGACGCTTCAGTCCGGAGGCATGCTCAAGTCGGAGCATCTGGTGCATCTGCGCTGCGAGATTACAGATGGCGAGACCACGCGCCTGACGGAAGAAAACATCGGCAAGGACATCGTGCGCATGGTGTCGGTGATGGAACACCTGCCGGGCCGACGCCAGAGCAAGGACGTCGAGGCCTATATTCACCGACGCATGGCCGACACGGGCGAAACACGTGCCGTTGCCGAGCGTGAGACGCAGGAGCTGTTGAACTTCTCCGATGAAATCAGTTCGAAGGTTCGTCCGGCTGTGGTCGCGCTGGCGCATGCACACAAGCTGCCGCTGCTCAGTCACGATGATACGGAACTCGAGCACATTGATGAAGCCCTCGGCGAGGGCGTCAGCGTGTCGGAATTTCCGTGCACACTGGAGGCAGCCCGCAAGGCCAAGAGCCACGCAATGCACGTCGTCGGTGGTGCGCCCAACGTCATTCGCGGCGGGTCCCAGTCGGGCAACATCGCGGTCAGCGCACTGTTGGCGGAAGATCTCGTCGACATCCTGGCTTCGGACTACGTCCCGCGCTCGCTGCTCGACTGTGCGTTTCTTGTGGGGCTGGACGATGCGTTCCACGCCGACCTTCCGGCGGCTATCCGGATGGTTTCAAAAACGCCTGCTGAGGTTGCCGGACTGTCAGACAGAGGCGAGATCGCAGAAGGAAAACGCGCCGACCTGCTTCACGTCGACGTCCTCAACGGACATCCCTTCATCAAGCAGGCCTGGCGGAACGGACAGCGGGTGCTCTGATCATTCGACTAAAATTCCTCCTCCGTCATGCCATGGCTTGACCATGGCATCCATGCCGTTTCCGAGGTGAGCATGAGGCGTTGATCAGGATTTTCCGAGGTCTTGCTGATTGGGAGGCATGCAGCGGAAAAAGGAAACTCGGCGGGAGGAGAAAAACGCTGCCTCTCCCCCAGGTGTAAATTACTTTCGCCCCGGTTCCAGGCCGATGATCCGCCGCCGCAGGAAACCGGAGAAGCCGTCGATCAGGTAGACCATGAAGATGATCAGGAAAATGATCGTCCAGGCTTCCGGCCAACGGTAGGCGTGGATTCGATCGGCGAGGAGGAAGCCGATGCCTCCGGCGCCGACAATGCCAAGGATGGTGCCGGTGCGGGTGTTGGATTCAAAATTGTAGAGGATGATCGACAGGATCACCGGCAGGGCCTGCGGCAGAACCGCAAAGCGGATTGTCTGCAGGCTGCCGCCGCCGGAAGCGCGCACGCCTTCGACCGGCTTTTGACTGGTGTTCTCTATGGCTTCCGAAAAGAGCTTCGAAAACGTGCCGACTTCCGAAACCGCAATGGCCAGAATGCCGGCCAGCGGCCCGAGGCCGAAGGCGCGGATGAAGACGAGTGCGAGGATCAGCTGTTCGATTGCCCGCAGGGCGTCGAAACCGCGCCTGACACCGAGCCGGAGCCAGGACAGTGGCAGGATGTTCTTGGCGCCCAGGAATGCCAGTGGAAACGCAACCAGGGCTCCCAGAAGCGTGCCCATGAACGCCATGGCGACAGTTTCCCCGAGACCTTTCAGAACTTCCTGCCATTCCGCCCAGCTTGTCCAGATGTGGGGTGGAAACATGAAGGCGAGCACATCGCCAAAGCGGGTCGCTCCGTGAAGGAGTTTTTCAGGCGTAAAGCCGAAGTCCCACAGGCACCAGCCGGTCAAAAGAAGGAAAGCCGACCAACCGGCGAGGCGGATCAGGCGCGTCCGGAGCGGTGTTGAAAAGGCGCCTGGTACGAGCGTTCTGGCGCGGGCGATATCTGGACGTTGTACGGTCATGATCAGATGCCTTTTCCGGTCAGGCCGATGATGCGGTGACGCACCTTTTCGCTCAGCATGTCGATGACGATCACGGTGAGGAAGACGATCAGGAACAGCGCCGAAAGATCGGTGTATTCCTGCAGGGACATTGCCACGCGGATCTCTTGGCCCAGGCCACCTGCGCCGACGAAGCCGATGATGGAGGAGGACCGTACGTTGATCTCGAACCGCAGCAGCGTGTAGCTGATGATGTTCGGGACAACCTGGGGCACGATGCCGTAGCGGATCTGGTCGAACCAGGTGCCGCCCGACGCCTTGATGCCTTCGAGCGGGCGCATGTCGGCATTTTCGTTGGCTTCGGAATAGAGCTTGCCGAGAGCGCCGGTGGCATGAAGACCGATGGCGAGAACACCGGCCAGCGGGCCGACGCCAAAACAGAAAACGAAAATGAGGGCCCAGACGAGATCCGGAACCGTCCGGATGATTTCCAGGAACCGGCGGGTGACATTCAGGACCAGTCTGTTGGGGGAGAGGTTCCGTGACGCCGGGAAACTGAGGAGAAACGCACCGATGATGCCAAGCAATGTTGCCATATAGGCAATCAGGATCGTTTCCAGGAGCAGCCAGAGCCAGACCTTCCAGCGCCAGAACCAACCGGCAAGATCCGCCCCGAGTGTCTCGCGGTGAAGCTCTGGCAAGGTCTTGTAGAGATACTCTCCAAGCCGCGGCAATCCTGCCCAGATCTTCCACATGGACACACGGTCGCCATCGGGCAGGGTGACGTCGGTCATGTCGAAGAAACCGCCTAACCACGCCGTTGCGAAGAAGCAGAGTGCGAAGACCGCAGTCGAGACGAGGTTTACCCGTAGGGCTGACCGGCGAGTGGCAGCATAATCGATTTCGAACCGGTCAATGGCAGGGGAGAGCGCTGTCATGCCTCTAGTTCCAATAATTTTGGGCAGGAGGCGCTGACGCCGCAGCTTTCTGCGCCACAAGTTTTTCCAGGCGTCATCCCGGGAGACGCGAAGTGCCGCCCGGGATGACGATGGTCGGGTCGTCGGGAGAAACCCGGATCAGCCGGTTTCCTCCCTCGCTCTGAAAAGTCAGCCGCCGCGGCGCTGTTTCTTCAGCCAGTCGCGCATTTCGACGATCCACTGGTAACGGTCGTGATCAACCTCGATCCACGCTTCCTGGGTGCTGTCTTCGCCGCCGGTCATTTCGATGAATGCCAGCGTATCCTTTTCCGGGATTTCCATGACCGCGGTGCGCATGGCATCGATCAGGCCCTTAGGCAGGTTGCTGCGGGCAGCCAGCGGACCGGAAGTGATTTCCGGTGACTTCCAGATGGTGCAGATCGCGTCTTTCTCGATCATGCCCTTGGTGACCATGCGCTGTGGAATGCCGTCTTCCTCGTTGGTGATGTAGGTAGCGGCAGCGTCATACTGCTTGTTGTAGACACCAAGCACACCGGTTTCATGGGCCCCGGAGAAGGGAATGGCACCGAAATAGGTTTTCGGCTCGTAGCCCTGTTTGCTGAGGTTGAAGTAAGGCACGGCATAACCGGACGTGCTGTCCGGGTCGGCAAATGCCAGTGTCTTGCCCTTCAGGTCGTCAAGGGTCTTGTAGCCGCTGTCGCAACGCACGGCGACGACCGAGAAATAACCGGTGGAACCGTCCTTCTGCAGGCGGGAGACAAGTGGAACGACACCGCCGTTGATTTCGGTGTAGGCAGCGGCATAGGAAGACGAACCGAAGAAGGCGAATTCGATCTGGTCGGCCGCCATGGCCTGGATCACGCCGTCATAGGATCCGGCGGTGAAGATTTCGACATCGACGCCGAGTTCGTTCTCCAGGTACTTTTCGAAAGGCGTGTAACGGGCAATCCGGTCCTTTTCGTTTTCACCGGAAAGAATGCCGAACTTGACTGTCTTGTACTGGTCCTTCCAGCTGTCCGCCAGGGCCGGGGAGGCTGCAAGAACGGCAGCGGAAACGGCTGCTGCAAAAATGGCCTTCATCTCAAGTCTCCTTTGGTGCCGGCAGATCCGGCGATTTGCGCGGCAAAGGCCGCTTCAAGAGCGAGAGCGGATGATCCGCTTCGCGAAGGTCAGGCCCCGACAGCCTTCATCGGCGGCCGGGAAGTGGTTGTCGAAAGGGAGGTGGAGGTGACTGCTTCGTTGATGTCATCGGAAAGATCGTCGGTTCCATAGATTTGCCGAACCCTTTCACTGGTCAGGGCGTCCGGCGTGCCGTCGAACTGAACCCGCCCGTCCTTCATTGCGATGATCCGATCGCAGTAGGCACGGGCGGTGTCGAGCGTGTGCAGGTTGACCAGCACCGTAAGACCGTCCGTCCGGTTGATTTCGCGCAAGGCGTCCATCACACGGCTGGCGTTGGCCGGATCAAGTGAAGCAATCGGTTCGTCGGCCAGCATGATGCGCGGGTTCTGCACCAGCGCCTTGGCGATGGCGACGCGCTGCTGCTGCCCGCCGGAAAGGGTTCCCGCGCGTTGCAGCGCCTGGGGTACAAGGTCCAGCCGGTCCAGGGCTTCGATGGCGCGGGCGCGGTCTTCGTCAGTAAAGGATCGCGTCATGGAGCGCAGGAACCCAGTGTGGGCGATGCGGCCAACCATGACATTGGTCAGCACATCCATGCGCTCGACGAGATTGAACTGCTGAAAGATCATGGCGCAGGACGCGCGCCAAAGCCGCAGATCGCGACCCTTCAGGGCCGTGATGTTCTTTCCCTCGTTGAGGATCGTCCCCCGGCTGGGGTCGGCCAGCCGGTTGATCATGCGCAGGAACGTGGACTTGCCGGCACCGGACCGACCGATCACGCCGACCATCTGTCCCTTGGGAATGGCAAGGGAGACACTGTCCACCGCGGTCAGGTCTCCAAAGACTTTAGATAATTGCTCAATGACCAGCATCGGGCCCTCCGAAAAACGGAGAGCGAACTAGCAGACATGTGCCGAGAACAGATGTCTATACGATTATACTTTTATGAAGTTTTACGACAGGGGCATCGAGAAAATTTGCCGGAAAACAAATAAGATCAAGTTTTGTCTGGAAGTTCGAAGTTAAAGAAATTTTCTGCTTCGTAGATCCATCTTTCTCTGATGTAAATTTCGTAAAATTTACATAATACAGTCACGTTCCGCGGCGCGCTTGTCGTTACGCTCCTGTTGCCTTGCCGGCTTTGTTTCGGCTGTCTGAGGAGTTCTTGTCATGCGCTTTTTGAAATCCGCCGCACTCGCGGCTGCCGTTCTTGCCGTTTCCCTGTCTTCTTCCCTGGCCGACACGTTCAAACTGGCCGTTACCGATGTTGAGGGCCTGGAGCGGCTGCAGGTTGAATGGGGGCCGTTCAAGAACGCCCTTGAAAATGCAACAGACCACACCTTCGAGTTTTTCCCGGTTACCAGCCGGACCGCGGCGGCTGAAGCCTTGCGCGCCAAACGCGTCGACTTTGTCGTAACCGGTCCTGCCGAGTACATCGTGATCAACAAACTGACCGAAGCCCGTCCCCTCATAGGTCTTGGCCGTCCGGATTACTTCTGTGCCGTCGTCGTACGAGCCGACAGTGGTTTCACGCGGCCGGCCGATCTCAAGGGCAAGAAGGTGGCCTTCGGTGATATCGGTTCCACCTCGAACATGCTGTGCCCGATGCAGCTGATGGCCGATTATGGCGTCGATCCGGTCAAGGACATCGAGAAGCTGCATACTTCGCGCAACATTGCGCATGAAGCCTTGAAGAAGGGTGATGTTGCCGCCATCGGGATCAATCACAATTCGTGGATTGGCACTCGCAACAAGGATGACAGCGTCCCGAACGGCTTTTTCCGGGTAATCGCCCGTTCCGGCGATCTGCCGAACGACATGATCATGGCCGGAGCCCATGTCGATCCTGCGACAGCGCAGAGACTGCGTCAGGCGATCCTCGACAACAAGAAGTCGATCATCGCCGCGATCCTGCAGCACGAGGAAAACGACAAGTATTCGGGCATGGATCTGGTGGCGATCGAAGATGGTGCCTATGACCTGGTGCGGTCCATGTACACCACCGCCGGTTTCCCGCAATACGACAAGTTCATCGGCGAATAATGGCGCAACCTCTGCTCCAGTCCGCCGGCGCAATTGCGCCGGCGGTCCCAGCCCGACAGCCCGTGACGGAGACGCCGTGTGACCTGAAGGTCGAAGGCCTTTGCAAGACTTTCGGCAAGGACCGGAGTGTGCTGCGCGAAGTTTCCTTCTCCGTGGGCCGTGAGGAAGCGGTTGCCTTGATCGGTTCAAACGGTGCTGGAAAATCGACCGCATTGCGCTGCGCGCTGCGTCTGATCGAGCCGGAAGCCGGTTCGGTTGTGTTGTTCGGTGAAGACATATCGACTGCGCGACAGCGCCAGCTCAGGCGGGTTCGCGCCGAGGTCGGCTTTGTCTTTCAAAAGCACAACCTGGTGCCTCGTGTTTCGGCGTTGACCAACGTAATCCATGGCAACCTGGGCCGCACCGGTGGCATGCGCGGCTGGTCGCAGTTTCTGGCCAAAACGGCCTTGCGAGACCGGGCTATGGCGTGCCTCGAAAGGGTAGGGCTCGCGGACCATGCACTGAAAAGGGCGGACCAGCTCTCGGGCGGTCAGTCCCAGCGGGTTGCGATCGCCAGAGCCTTGATGCAGCAGCCCAGAATGATCGTCGCGGATGAACCCGTTGCCAGCCTTGACCCGGTTGCCGGCCAGGAAGTGATGGACCTTTTCCGCCAACTCACCCGGGAGGAGGGGATCACGCTCCTGTTCACCTCGCACAACGTGCAGCAGGCGCTCGCCTACTCCGATCGGGTCCTTGCAATCCGGCAAGGGGAAGTCGTTCTGGACGAGAAGAGCAGCAACCTGAGTGTTGCGGATCTGGGGAAGCATTATGGCTGATCTCCTGACATTGAAACGCTCCCGCATGCCGGGTCGGTTCGAACGCCCGGGTGCATTTCATTTTGTCGCCTATGTCGCGCTGCTGGCCTTCGTTGTCTGGTCGTTTCAGGGGGCAGGCTGGTCGTTTTCCGCGCTGGTTTCTGGCGGTCCGGCGCTGGTCGACTTCCTGTCGAGGGCCTGGCCGCCTTCGCTGGAAAGGTTGCCGCAACTGTCAAAGGCGTTGCTGGAAACGTTTCAGATGGCGCTCGCGGGCACACTTATCGGCATCGTCCTCAGCCTGCCGTTGGCGATCCTGGCCGCAAAAGGCCTGACGCGGCCGTCGATGTTGTCCCGGGCTGTCTATACCTGTGCCCGTTTGCTGGTTGCCCTCTTCAGGACGGTGCCGGATCTGGTCTGGGCATTGGTCTTTGTCATTTCGGTTGGACTTGGCCCATTCGCGGGCACGCTTGCGATTGCCGTCGACACCATCGGTTTTTGCGGACGCTTCTTCGCAGAAGCCATGGAGGATGTGGAGAAAGGACCAACCGAGGCGCTGACAGCGGCCGGTGCAGGGCGTTTCGACACGATCTTCTGTGCAGTGGTACCTGCCGCGATGCCCTCCTTTATCACCACCTCGCTGTTCGCGCTTGAAAAGGCGACACGGTCCTCAGTCGTGCTTGGTCTTGTCGGGGCAGGGGGTATCGGCATCGAACTCAAGGTGGCCATGGACTTTTTCGACTACCAGCTCGCGATGACCATCATCCTGATGATCTTCGTGCTGGTTCTTTGTGTTGAGCGGCTTGGCACAATCGCCCGCAGCCGGATACTGGAAGGATCGTCTCAATGAGCGACACACACACTCTGGAAAAAACCGATACCGCCCATCTCGCGTGGGACAAGCGCTGGCAGACAGAAGAAGGCCGAGCGGATTGGCTGCGTCCGGAGGCTGACGTTGCCGGTCTGATCGAAAGACTTCAGAAGCAGGGGCCGGTGAAGGCCCTGGATCTGGGCTGCGGGGTTGGCCGACATGCGCTTTCCTTTGCCCGCGCCGGGTTCGAGACTCACGCGATGGATCTTTCCGAAGCCGGGCTGGCCGAGCTGAAAAAGAGCGCGGCACTGGAAAGCATGCACATCGCGACGCATCTGGCGCCGATGACGTCGCTGCCCTTTGAGGACGACAGTTTCGACTATGTTCTGTCCTTCAACGTGATCTATCACGGTGATCCGTCGATCGTCCGTACAGCCATTTCGGAGATTGCCCGGGTGTTGAAACCTGGCGGGATCTACCAGGGAACCATGCTGTCAAAGCGCAACGCGAACTTCGGGATCGGGACGGAAATTGCCGCGGACACGTGGGTTCGTGAAGGGGACGACGACAAGGATCACCCGCATTTCTATTGCAATGCGGGTGAACTGGTGTCGCTTTTCGACCAGTTTGAGCTGAGCTACCTGGAAGACAAGGTGCACTCGAAGCCCGGGTCGTGGCACTGGCACATGATCGCGGAACTCAACCGCTGAACGAGCCGGTCTCGGCGGCGGGCGTTACTCGCCCGCCGGTTCCGGCAGCGGTTCGTCCGTCTCCGGATTGAGTGTCTGGTCGGCATCGGCGGTCGGCTGACGGGTAAAGCCCTTGAGGTCCGCAAATTCGCGGGCGTCCCGCTGGATTTCCACCGGGCTGAGGGCATAGCCGGTCGCCAGTTCGGCGAGCGAGCGCAGCGCGTGCATGTGGATGCGCTCATAGCCGTGGCTGGCATCAACACCAAATGTGATCAGCGCCGTGCGCACGTCCGCACCCGCCTCGATGGCGGTTGCCGCATCCGAGCGATAGAAGCGGAAGACATCCTTCTGGAACTTGATGTCGTTGTCCCGGCAGAGTTGGACCATCTTGCGGGTGAGATGATAGTCGAACGGTCCGGTCTGGTCCGCTATGGCGATCGTGACGCCGAATTCGTCCGAATTCTGTCCTGGGGCAGTGGTGCCGTTGTCGATGGCAACCAGCGACGCGATGTCTGGCGTCAGGATGGACTGGGCGCCATGGCCGGTTTCCTCTGCAATCGTGAACAGCCAGAACACGTCGACCGTCGGTTCGATGTCGGATTCCACCAGCGCCTTGATCGCCGCCAGCATCACCGCAACACCTGCCTTGTTGTCGAGGTGGCGGGAAACGATGAAGCCGTTTTCCAGGAACTCCGGCGCCGGGTCTATGGAAACAAAATCGCCGACGTCGATACCAAGCCGGTGCAGGTCGTCTACCGACTTGGAATAGGCGTCTACGCGAAGTTCGACATAGGGCCAGCCGACCGGAAGTTCATCCACGCCGGTGTTGTAGGTGTGCCCCGACGCCTTCAGCGGCAAGATGGTGCCGGTGTAGGCGCCGCTTTCGGAAAAGATCGTCGTGCGGGCGCCTTCCGCGAAGCGGGCGGACCAGTGGCCGATAGACACCAGCTCCAGTCGGCCGTTGTCTTTCAGCGATTTTACCTGGGCGCCAAGCGTATCGAGATGCGATACGAAGGCCCGCGCGGGACGGCGCGACTTGCCGGACACTCTCGCCCGAACACCGCCACGGCGGGTAATTTCGTAAAATACCCCCAGCGCCTCCAGTTCCTTGGAAACGTGACGGACAATTTCGTCCGTATAGCCCGTCGGGCTGGGGATTTTCAGAAGTTCCTTCAGTCGATCGCTCAAATAGGAAATATCGATATTCAGCAAGGTCATGTTCCGGCCCGGTTCAAGGTCGTCCTGACGGGTTGAGGCACCGACAGGGGAAACAGGAAATCCACGAAGCGCTCTGCGGTTGGCTGAGGTTCGTGGTTGGCGAGCCCCGGCCGCTCGTTCGCCTCGATAAAGCGGTACTCCGGTTGTCGCGGGTCTTTGACCATCAAGTCAATGCCTGTCACCGGAATTTCAATTGCGCGCGCTGCCTTGATCGCGGCTTCGATCAGGGTGTGATGGGTTTCGCCAGTCACATCATGAATGGTGCCGCCGGTATGAAGGTTGGCCGTACGGCGGACCGGCAAGGTCTTGCCTTCGGGCAGGATATCTTCCAGCTGAAAGCCGTTTGCTGTGAGGCAGCGCAGAACCTCGTCGTCCACTTCGATCCTGGATTCCCCGCCTGTTGCCGCAGACCGGCGGCGGGACTGGATTTCGATCAGTTCTCCAATCGTGGCCTTGCCGTTTCCGGTGACCTCGGCCGGTTTGCGCAGGGCGGTCGCCACTACCTTGTAGTCGATCACTACAAGCCGCAGATCCTGACCGGTCACGAATTCCTCCACCAGAACATCGTTGGAGTAGGTACGGGCAACTTCCACTGCAGCCATGACGTCTTCGGTCGTTGTCAGCCCGATGGCGATGCCCTTGCCCTGTTCACCGCGCGCAGGCTTGACCACAACCGAACCGTGCTGGTCCAGAAACGCGGCGATCTCATCAGCGGATCCTGCCAGGATCTGGTCAGGCACGTTTACACCGGCCCTTTCGACGATCCGGCGCGTGGTGGCCTTGTCGTCGCAGATGGACATGGCGACGGCGCTGGTGAATTCGCTCAAGGATTCCCGGCAGGCGACCGAGCGGCCACCATAGGACAGGCGGAAGAAGCCGCCTTCCGCGTCGATGATCTCCGCCTGGATACCGCGCCGCCGTGCCTCGTTCACGACAATGGTGGCGTAAGGGTTGAGCTTGTCTTCAACGGCAGGGCCGGCGAACAGAGCCTCGTTGATGGTGTTCTTGCGCTTGATGGTGAAATAGGGAACCCGCTCGAAGCCGAGTTTGTCGTAAAGGCCAATGGCAAGTTCGTTATCGTGAAGCACCGACAGGTCCATGTGCGGTGCGCCCTTGCCCTTGAAGACCTCCGCCATGCGCCGGACCAGGGCTTCCCCTATGCCCGGAAACCGGGCCTGTGGGGAAACCGCAAGGCACCAGAGCGAACTGCCGAGATCAGCATCATTGGTGGCCCGGCTGTGATCGACGCCCATTGCCGTGCCGACGATGACACCGGTCTCGTCTTCTTCCGCCACGAGTACCGTGATGGTACGCGGATCGAGTTGCGACCAGAAGAACTCCGGCGGCACCGGCACCATGCCACGGGTGAGATAAAGTTCGTTGATCGCCTCCGCATCACTGCGGGAAGACAAACGCCGTACCGTGAAGCCCTTGCGACGATTGCGCGCCGGCCGGTAGGTCGCGAGATCCAGGCGGAATGTGTGCGAGGGGTCAAGGAACAGCTCCTGCGGGGCCGAGCCGACAAGTACATGCGGATCACGCACATAGAACGCGATGTCGCGTCTGTCCGGTCGCTCGTTGCGCAGGACCTCGACCAGTTTCTCGGTTTCGCCATAGGTGTTGGCAAACACCAGCCGTCCCCAGCCACAATCGATGAACCGGTTCTTCTGGGCTTCCGTCTCGTCCAGCCGGTATTCCGGTTTGAGCCCATGCTGGCGCATGCGCTTCAGGCGGTGGTCAAACGCACCTTTCGGTCGCGAAGGTTCATTCTCGGCCATGTTCAGACCTCCTGTGCCTGCAGCCACATTTCCAGAAGCGCGACCTGCCAAAGCTCGGAACCACGCAAAGGCGTGATGTATTTGGTCGGGTCGGCATACAGTTTCTGCAGGTAAACCTCGTTGAAGAGGCCTCGTTCCCTGGCGGCCTGACTGGAAAGCGTGTCGCGCACCATGTCGAGATAGTCACCCTGGATGTATTTCAGCGCAGGCACCGGGAAATAGCCCTTCGGACGGTCGATGACGGCACTCGGAATGACCTTGCGCGCAGCTTCCTTCAGGACGCCCTTGCCTTCCTGTGCGAGTTTGAACTCGGCAGGAATGCGTCCGGCGAGCTCGACCAGTTCGTGATCGAGGAACGGAACGCGCGCCTCAAGGCCCCAAGCCATGGAGTGGTTGTCGACACGCTTGACCGGGTCATCCACCAACATGACGTTGGTATCGAGCCGCAGGGCCTTGTCGACCGGATCGGCAGCGCCGGAGCGGGCGAAATGTTCTTCGACGAAGGCAAGGCTTTCATCCCTGGCACAGTGGTAGGCGGGGGAAACAGCCTCTGTCATCTGTGCTTCAGTCCGGTCGAAAAAGGCCGTGGCATAATCGGAAACCGGACTGTTTGAGCCGCTGAGCTTCGGATACCAGTGGTAACCGGCAAAGACTTCGTCGGCACCCTGGCCGGACTGGACCACGGTGATGTGCTTGGAGACCTCACGCGACAGCAGATAGAAGCCGATATTGTCATAGGAGACCATCGGCTCGGACATCGCCTTGATCGCTCCGGGCAGGTTTTCCTGAAGCTCGGAGGAGGGGATGAAGATCTGCTGGTGATTTGTTCCGTAGTGTTCGGCAATCAGGTCCGAATACTGGAATTCGTCGCCCTTTTCGCCATGTGCTTCTTCAAAGCCGATGGAGAAGGTTGCAAGACCCTTCTGGCCTTCTTCGGCCAGCAGACCGACGATCAGGCTGGAATCGACACCGCCGGACAGGAGAACGCCGACAGGTACGTCGGCCACCATGCGGCGGCGAACGGCTGTGCGCAGGCTTTCCAGGACTTCATCGCGCCAGTCGTCGGCGCTGCGGGCAAGGTCTTCCGCCGTCTTTTCAAAACGCGGTTCCCAATAGGTGTACTCGGAAGAGGTGCCATCAGCTTCAAGCGTCCGCACCGTGGCCGCGGGCAGCTTGCGCACGCCGTTCAGGATCGTGCGCGGCGCGGGAACGACAGCGTGCCAGCTCATGTAGTGATGCAGCGCCACCCGGTCGATCGACTTGTCGATGCCACCGCCTGCCAGAAGTGCAGGCAGGGAGGAGGCAAAGGCAAGACGCCCATTCGCTTCGCTCAGGTAAAGCGGCTTGATGCCGAACCTGTCGCGGGCAAGGTGAATGCGGCCGCTGTCGTGCTCGTGAATGGCGATGGCGAACATGCCGTGGAACCTGGAAAAGCAATCCTTGCCCCACTCGGCCCAGGCCTTGAGGATGACCTCGGTGTCGCTGGTGGAGAAGAACGAATAGCCGCGGCCAATCAGGTCGGATCGCAGCTCCTGATAATTGTAGATGCAGCCGTTGAAGACCAGGGACAGGCCAAGCGCCATGTCGGTCATTGGCTGCGTACCACGTTCGCTTAGGTCAATAATCTTCAGGCGCCTGTGGCCAAAGGCGACCCGGCCGCGCTGCGTTACACCCATACCGTCGGGGCCGCGCGCCGCCATGGCGTCCGCCATCCGGCTAACCCGGACAACGTCTGCCTGACTGCCATTGAAAACCACTTCGCCGCAAATGCCGCACATATTGAAAAAAATCTCCGTTTTGTAACTGGACGTGCACTATATAGAGGTCTAATCATTAGAGTTCAAATTAATAGAGGTGTAATAATGCAGGCGATGCAGGCATCGCAAGTGGTCAAGGCTATCCGGAAGATCGTCCGGGCCATTGACTTGCGCTCCAGAGAAGTGTCCAGACTGACCGGGCTCACGATCCCGCAAATCGTTGTTTTGCAAGGGATTCGGGATCTGGGTGAGGTGACGACCAAAGCCCTTTCGGACAACGCTGACCTGAGCTCGGCGACCGTGGTAACCATTCTCGACAAGCTGGAAGAAAAGGGTCTTGTCGAGCGGTACAGATCCGTCTCGGACCGGCGAATCGTCCATGCCAAGCTGACGAAAAGTGGAAAAGAGGTTGCCTCAAACCTGCCTGGCCTTCTGCATGAAGAGTTCGTGCGAAAGTTCGATGATCTGAATGCCGAGGACCGGACGCACCTCGTTTCTTCAATCGAGCAGATTGCCGAAATGATGAACGCGCACAAGCTGGATGCGGCACCCATCCTGATGACGGGAAAGCTCTCGGGGTAAGACACCCGGGCAAGATCAGGCTCGTTTCTTGGATGACCGGTCGGAGTCGTTCATGATGCCGGACGCTTTCAAGGTCGCCCTGAAGCTCTGCAGCTGCGATTGAATGAGGTTTGCCGGTACGGCCGGGGAGCAATAATAACCCTGAAGGCCGTCGCAGTGATGGGTCACTGTCAGCGCGAATTCTCCTGAAGTCTCGGCACCTTCCGCTATCACACGCAAGCCCAGGCTGCGTCCAAGCCGAACGATCGCCTCAAACAGCTGTTCGCGTTGCGGGTGCGTATCCGCCCCGGAAATGAAGGCTCGGTCGATCTTCAGCTCCTGGAATGGCAGCCGGTGCAGATAATTCAGGGAAGAGTAACCCGAACCGAAATCGTCCAGGGAAAGCTGGACACCAATCTGCTGAAGTTCTGAAAGGATGTTCAGAACCAGCTGTTCCCTGGTGTCGACAAAGACGTTTTCCGTCACTTCAAGACACAGGTAGCTTGCAGGCAGGCCATAGTCGTTCAGGGTCTGGCGAACTGTGTCGGCAAAATTGGACTGGCGGAATTGAAGCGGTGATACGTTGATGGAAACCTGGCCGAATTCGAAACCGGCCTGCCGCCACTCTGCGGCCTGCTTGCACGCCGATTCCAGAACATATTGGCCAAGGTCCAGGATAAGGCCGGTCTTTTCCGCAATCGGAATGAACTCTCCCGGCGGGATGAGGCCACGTTTCTCATGTGGCCAGCGGAGCAGGGCTTCCAGGCCAATGAGACGGCCGTCGGCAGGGCAAACCTGGGGCTGATAATGCAAGACAAGCTGGCGGGTCTGAAGTGCGGCCCGCAGCAGCGTCTCCGTGAGCATTTCACTCTGGACGCGGTCGTTCAGGGGCGGAGAGAAGAATTCGTATCGTGCGCCTGCGTTCCGCTTTGCTGCCCGCAAGGCAAGTCCTGCCATACGGTGAGCCGTTTCTGCGTCCTCTGCATCTTGCGGCAAAAGGGCTATGCCGATGCTTGGTTCCACACGTATTTCGCCTTCTTCCAGCTGGAAGGGAACGGAAAGCATGTCGATTGCCTGCACCGCGTAGTCTTCTGCAATCGCGCCCTTGCTGTCAAAGGGCAGGAGAATGCAGAAATCGTCCGCCGAAATTCGAGCAATCTGCGCGCTCGGACCGAAGATATTTGAAAGACGTGCGTAGGCCTGTAACAGGACCCGGTTACCTGCCTGCTGGCCGAAGGTGTCGTTCACCTTGGCAAAGCCATTGAAATCCAGATGGATCAGTGAGGCCGAATAGGTGCCGGACCTTGCCCGTTGCAAGGCTTCGCTCAGATCCGAGAAGTATCTGGCACGGTTGCCTGCGGTTGTTACGGGGTCCGTATAGGCAAGCTTGTGAAGTTTGTCCTGCAGGTCGGTGACCTTCTCCAGACCATGAGCCAGATCACCGATCTCGTCCCGCCGGTCCGTGAAGGGAATGCGTTTTGGCTGGGTGCCGGCGGCCAGTTCATCCGCTGTCTTTGCCAGGCGGCGCAATGGCCGCAATTCGAAACGCAGGAACAATCCACCCACAAGGATGACAGCAAACAGGATGACAATGGCTGCAGAGGCCATGCGTGTCTTCAGTCGGTTTTCTGCCAATGTCAGGTCGTCTGCCCAGCCGACATCAACTGCGATTGCACCGACAAGCTTACCGCCATCGGTGACAATCGGCGTCAGATAGGCGAGGCGGAACCTGCCCTGAACCGGAACATTGCCCGCATATGGCTGGCCTGCCGAAAGACTGGCAAATGCGGGATGGCCTTCACTGATGGAAAAAGCCGGCGGGCGCTCGCCCTTGGGGTGGCTGAAAGTGGTGGCGAAGCGGTCGAAGGATCTGGTCTCGCTCGACCAGCTGAACAAATTCGCCGCGCCCTGATTGGTCTTGCCTATGGTTTCGATCAAGCCGTCCAGTTTTTCGCTTGGCTGGAGCAATTCTTTGGCAGAAGCTTCGGAAACGCGAATGACGATCGGCTCACCACTATCAGCGAAAACCGGATTGAAGCTTTCATTCGTGCCGTAATGCAGCATTGAAGCAGCGGCACGTGCGGCCCGGTCCAGCCTGATGGTCGCATTTTCCTGAGTGCTTCTGGACAAATCGAGATAGGCAAGCCCTGAAACCAGCCCGATGCTGCAAAGCACCATCACCACCAGGGTGAGGCTGATCCTGAATACAAGCGAATGTAGTCCGAGCCGTTCTATTGCACCAAATCCTTGTCAATTTCACGTATAGGGAGCTGGATTGGCAATTAGCACGTAAAAGTAATTCTTATTCGCTACGAAATCCTGAACAGGGCTAAAAAAATTGGCAGTTTCCCGCGCTGTTCCTGCGTAACGTGCCCGTGCACAGATGCCAATCAACTTCGCCAGGCGGTTCCAAAATGGAAGGACAAGCTCTATTGACGGTGTGAGACATGCCTTTTGTTGACCGAGACCCGGATGGTCATCCCCGTCATCTTCCGGGGAACGCGCGCCAAAGCCATTGGAAAATCGGCAGAAAGGCGTTAGGACGAGTGGTTGGTGCGGCAATTCGCGGATCGGCCGACCGACACAGCGTTTTTCGGGAAGACTGATACTTGATTTCTCTCAGACCAGTTTTGAATGTTCTCGGATTTCTGTATGTCGGCCTGGCAACTGCCATGCTCATTCCCGCTATCGTGGACGTTGCCCAGAAAAATGCCGATTGGCAGGCCTTTGTCTTTTCCGCGCTTCTGACCGGCATGATCGGCATGCTGTTGTCTCTTGCCGTCGGCGGATCGCTGCGCGAGGGACTGGACACACGGCAGACCTTCGTTCTCACGACGCTTGCCTGGACGACGTTGCCGGCCTTCGGCGCGCTTCCGTTCCTGTGGCTTGGCATCGGCTACGCGGATGCGGTGTTCGAGGCGGTTTCCGGTTTCACCACCACGGGGTCCACCGTTCTGACCGGTATCGACAGTCTGCCGCCGGGCCTTCTGGTCTGGCGGTCGCTGATGCAGTGGATGGGCGGCGTCGGTATCATCGTTATGGCCATCGTGCTGCTGCCGTTCCTGAGGATCGGCGGTATGCAGCTTTTCCAGAGCGAGAACTCCGATCGGTCCGAGAAGATTGTCAGCCGGTCGGTTGAACTGATCCGGCTGATCGGCCTTGCCTACCTGTTCCTGACATTCCTGTGCATCGTCGCCTATCTGGTCACGGGGATTGAGCTGTTCGATGCCTTCAATCACGCCCTGACCACGATCGCGACGGGCGGTTTTTCCACCCATGATCAATCCTTCGGCTATTTCACCAATCCGGCCTCGGGTTGGGTTGCTATCGTTTTCATGATCATCGGTGCCTTGCCGTTCGTGCTGATCGTCCAGGCCTTGCGCGGTCATCCGCTGCAGCTCTGGCGAGATCCGCAGGTGAGGGCGTTGCTGGGGTTTCTGGCTGTGGTGGCTTTGACGCTGACCGTCTATCTCGGCCTCAACATGCACTTTCCCTTCGATGAAGCGCTGTTGAGGGCCACCTTCAACGTGGTTTCCATCGTGACTGGAACCGGATATGCGCTGGGCGACTATTCGCAATGGGGCGCGCCGGTCGTCGGGATCGCGTTGCTGCTGATGTTCGTTGGGGGGTGTACCGGTTCAACGACCGGCGGCATCAAGATTTTCCGCTTCCTGGTCTTCTTCGGTACCGTCCGCGCGCATCTGCGCCGCATGGTGCGTCCGCACCGGATCATGTCGGAAGAGTACGGCGGAACAAGACTGACGCCTGAACTGTCCTTCTCGGTTCTGGCCTTCCTTGTTGTCTACATGGGGTCGGTGGGCATCATAACCGTTGCCTTGTCCTTCTTCGATCTGGATCTGGTTACCGCCATTTCCGCCGCGGCAACATCCGTGGGCAACGTCGGTCCGGGCCTGGGGCCGGTTATCGGCCCGGCAGGGCATTTTGCTCCGCTGCCGGATGGCGCCAAGTGGCTGTTGTCCTTTGCCATGCTGGTCGGCCGCCTTGAGCTGTTCACAATCCTGGTTCTTCTTGATCCGGATTTCTGGTCAAAGTGACCTTTAAGCTCACCTGAACGAACGGGGCCGTCCGGTCCTGATCTGCACGAGAGAGATCTGCCATGAAGTTTTCCGCGCCCCTTGTCAGTGGCCGTCTGGTCAAGCGCTACAAGCGTTTCCTTGCCGATGTTCTTCTGGACGACAATGGCGGTGCGATCACGGCCCATTGCGCCAACCCGGGCTCGATGCTCGGCTTGAAGGAGCCGGGATCTCGTGTCTGGCTGTCTGCGTCGGACAACCCGAAACGCAAGCTAAAGTATTCCTGGGAAGTGATCGAGGCTGACGGGGCTCTGGTCGGCATCAACACGGCGCACCCCAACAAGCTGGTGGAAGAAGCGTTGGAGGCAGGGCGTATTGCCGGACTTACAGGCTACCAGACGCTGCGCCGTGAAGTGAAATACGGCAAGAACTCACGTATCGACATTCTGCTGGAAGGTGCAGACGGCGCGAAGACCTACGTGGAAGTGAAGAACGTCCACCTGATGCGTGAAGCAGGACTTGCTGAGTTTCCGGACAGTGTCACTGCCCGCGGCGCCAAGCATCTTGTGGAACTGGGGGACATGGTGGCCGAGGGTCACCGTGCGGCAATGGTGTTTCTGGTCCAGCGGCCCGATTGCAGCCGGATGAGCCTTGCGGACGACATCGACCCTGCCTATGCAGCCGCCTTTTCCGAGGCCAGACGCGCCGGAGTGGAAGCCTTTGCAATCGGCTGCGATGTCCGGCTGGACGGCATTGATGCAGTCAAGCCGGTCGAAATCATCGCCTGAGCGAAGCCAAGCCAAACCAAACCAAGCCAAGCCAAGCCAAATTGGGCGGCAGCTGTTACGCCTGCCGCACGACAATCGGCGTGCCGTTTGGCACACGGTTATAAAGATCGATAATGTCCTGCTGGAGCAGGCGCACGCAGCCGGACGACACGGCCTTGCCAATGGACAAGGTTTCCGACGTGCCGTGCAGGCGGTAGAGCGTGTCGCGATTGCCTTCAAAAATATAAAGTGCTCGCGCACCCAGCGGGTTGTCGAGACCCGGCGGCATGCCGTTCCTGTATTTCTCCAGTTCTGGCTGACGGTCGATCATTTCAGCCGGCGGCGTCCACTTGGGCCAGGCCGCCTTTCGTGCGATGCGTGCACGGCCACCCCAGGCGAATCCTTCCCGACCGATGCCGACGCCATACCGCATTGCCTGGCCGCCCTCCATGGTCAGGTAGAGAAACCGGTTGGGCGTATCGACGATAATCGTGCCCGCTGGTTCGGGAGCAGCATAGGTGACCAGCTGGCGGTAGTAGACCGGATCGATCTTCGACAGATCCACGGCCGGAATAGGGTAGGGCTCTTCCGGCATTGCCCGGTACATCTGAAGGTACTCGGGCGAGATGCGCACAGCTCTTCCCAGACCATCGGCTGGGTAACCAGGTCCTGCAAGTTGTCCGGTTCTTTGGCTGGATGCGCAACCGGTCACAAGAGCGGCAGCAGCGGAGGCGAGGAACAAACGTCTGTTGAGCATTCGGTTTTCCGAAATAGGCTTTCGTAGCGTGTAACGACTATGTTTTCGGAAAGGAAACGCATGACAGGCGACAAAGTTCTGATTTGCCGAATTTTTGTTTCGGCGAGCCGAGAGATCTGGCCGGAATGACTTGAAGGCACACGCAGAAAGACCGGCCAAACGCCATGTCTGACCGGTCGATTGTCGATTTACAAACAGGGTTCCAGCCGAAACGTGGCAGGACCTTCAAAAGTTCGCGACGTCTGGATCAGCCCGCGGTTTCTTTCGAAAGCGGCGGCTGGAACTGCCAGCCCATGTCCCAGGGAAAATAGATCCAGGTGTCCTGGGATACTTCGGTGATGAAGGTATCGACCATGGGCACGCCGACCGGCTTTGCGTAAACAGTCGCGTAGTGTGCCTTCGGCAGCATTTCACGAACCACTTTCAGGGTCTTGCCGGTGTCGACCAGATCGTCGATCACCAGAACACCGCTGCCTTCACCGTCTTCCAGGTCGATGACCTTCGGGTCGATCGGCTTGATGACCTTGAGCGAACCCTGACTGTCGTAGTCGTGATATGACGCAATGCAGACGGTTTCGATGGTGCGGATGCCAAGCTCACGCGCAACGATCCCGGCCGGTACCAGTCCGCCACGGGTGATGCAGACGATCGCCTTCCATTCGCCTTCGCTAGAAAGGCGCCAGGCAAGTGCGCGGGAATCTCTGTGAAACATGTCCCAGGAAACGGGGAATGCTTTGTCTTGGGCTGGGTTTTCCATTTCTAGTCCTTCAGATTATCCCGACAGGTCGGCGACAGCTTCCGCGACATCCCTGACCGCGGCCATCAGTATCGTCTCGTCCCGCGAGCGGATCACGATTTGTGTGGTGAACTTGCCGTCCGTCGCTCTCGGATAAGAGCCAATCAAGGTTTGCGGATGCGCGTCCTGAATGGCAGCGAGGCGCTCGGCGATGCGGCTTTCAGGCATGTCTGCGGCAACGGTTTCCGACAGCATCTTCTTGCCAGTCTTCAGCGAAGGCGCAAGCGCGTCCATCATCGCCTGCATGATCGACGGCACGCCTGCCATCACGTGGACGTTCTCGATCCGGAAGCCCGGTGCCTTCGAAACCTTGTTTTCGATCAGGTCCGCGCCTTCGGGGATTCGTGCCATCCTCTGGCGAGCCGGGGTGAATTGTCCCGGCGGGTAGTGGGGTTCCATGATTGCGACAGCGCGCGGATCAAGGTTCAGCGCAACCCCAAAGGCGTCGGCGATGCTTTCGGCCGTGATGTCGTCGTGTGTCGGGCCAATGCCGCCGGACGTGAACACGTAGTCGTAGCGCGCCCGCAGCGCATTGACGGCACCGATGATTTCCGGCTTTTCGTCCGGAACAATGCGCACTTCCTTCAGGTCAATGCCAAGCGCAGTCAGGTAGTCGGCGAGGAAGCCGATGTTCTTGTCCTTCGTGCGGCCGGACAGGATCTCATCCCCGATGACCAGAAACGCAGCGGTTACAACGTCATCTGCCCTCTGACCGGTCATCTTCACACTCCCTGACACATGGATGGGGATTGGCTTTATCCCAGCTTGACGCCTGGCTCAAGCGAAAGCGGGTCTATTGCCCGGGAGTCCAGCCATAAATATCGTCAAACCTGGCAGCCAGACTGGTTGGTTTCGACAGGCGCAAAACGGTGTCGCGGGCGAAGGCCATCGCGCCACCATAGTGGAATGTGCGGGCATTTCTGAAAGAAATACCCTGAATGTGCTGTACCCGTTGTTTGCGTTGCCGCTCAAACGCCCTGAAGGCAGCGGGGATGTTTTCGACATCCTGAGGCATATGCTCAGCCAGGATCGCCGCGTCCTCGATGGACATTGCCGCTCCCTGCGCCATGAACGGCAGCATCGCATGGGCGGCATCACCGATCAGCGCAATATTGCCATGGGTCCAGGGGCCTCCAGCGTCCACGCTGCACAGGGCCCATTTCAACCAGGCGTCAGGGATCGTGAGAAGATTGCGAACTTCCGTTGGCCAATCCCGGAAAATCTTCAGAAGGGTTTCCTTGTTGGCCTTTGCAGACCAGGTCTCGTCCTCCCAGGCCTCTTCGACCAGCCCGACGATGTTCAGTTCCTGACCGCCACGAACCGGGTAATGCACCAGATGGGCGCTCTTGTGGAACCAGAGGCCGGCATCGCGGCGCCAGCGCTCGGGCACCGCATCGATCGGGACCGTGGTCCTGTAGGCAACCTGGCCACTGTAATGAGCGTCTTCATGTCCGGGAATGAGCCGCCTGGTCCTGGACCAGACCCCATCAGCGCCAATGAGAGCCCTGCAACGAAGTTTTCCCGAGATCTCATTGTCCTGGAACACGCAGGTCAGGTGCTCGTAGGGCGAGGATTCCAGATCGATAACTTCGCTTGAAAGGCGGAGGGAAATACCGTCACTGGCCTGGACCTTCTCCAGAAGCACGCGCTGGAGATCTGCCCGGTGGATTTCCCAGAAAGGATAGCCGTGTCGCTCCTTCAGGAAAGTGCCCATGGTCACCCTGGCGAGCTCTTCGCCGGATTTTGCCGAGCAGATTTTCACAAAATCCGGGGCATAGGCATGTGGGGTGAGGTCTTCCAGCAAGCCAAGCTGATCGAGTACCGAGCAGGCGTTGGGAGAGAGCTGAAGGCCGGCGCCAACTTCCGAAAGTTGCCGAGCCCTGTCCATGAGGACAATTTCATGCCCTTGAGCATGCAGGCAAAGGGCGGCCGTTAGACCGCCAATCCCTGCGCCGGCAATAATGATCGGAAGACCGGTCTCACCATTCGTGCTCATGGACAGACCAATAAATTACGCCGCTACAGGCGTCCAGGTGCAGTCTGAAGGCGAGGATTCGGTTGCCTGCAGTGTCTTGTCGAACTTGTAGAGCGTGGAGCAATAGGGGCAGACCACTTCGTTCTCACTACCCATGTCGAGGAAGACATGGGGATGATCAAACGGAGGATTTGCGCCGATGCACATGAATTCCCGTGCGCCGATCGCCACCGAATCGTGTCCGCTGGAGTTCTGGAAATGCGGGACGACATGATCCGCCATGTTGAAATTCCTCTGTCTCTAAAGGGTTGGACCCCGATAGCAAATTTTCCGGACCATATCCATTTGTAAAATATATGGGTAGACCCGGAATGTGCGATCCACAACCGCAGCAAGGCTCCACCTGGAGCCGGAAATGGGCTTTACCTTCGCTGCCCAAACCCCTTACTCTACCGTGAAATTGTGTTTTCCGTTTACGTAAGGGTTAATGTCTTAGATGCCTCAGTTCGAGTTCGATGGTGTTAGGATCGCCTATGAGGATAAAGGTGAGGGGGACCCGATCCTGCTGATCCACGGGTTCGCGTCCAACAAGCAGGTGAACTGGCAGTATCCCGGTTGGGTCGATTTGCTGGTCGGCGACGGCAGGCGCGTGATTACCATCGACAATCGCGGCCACGGCGACAGTCAGAAGTTCTACGACCCGGCAGCTTATGGTGCACCGGTGATGGCGGAAGATGCCAAACGCCTGCTCGACCATCTTGATATCGAACGTGCCGATGTCATGGGCTACTCGATGGGCGCAAGAATCTCGGCATTCCTGACCCTCAATCACCCGGGCAGGGTGCGCCGCGCGATCTTCAGCGGTCTGGGCTACGGCATGATTTCCGGCATCGGAGATCCGGAGCCGATTGCGACAGCCCTTGAGACCGACCGCATCCAGGACATTTCCGATCGCACTGGACGTGCCTTCAGGGCCTTTGCGGAGCAGACAGGGTCCGATCGCCGGGCGCTGGCGGCCTGTATGCGCTCCTCGCGGCAGAAAATCAGCGAGGAAGACGTCGCGCGCATCGAACGCCCGGTGTTGATTGCCGTCGGTACGAAGGACGATATCGCCGGGTCCCCGCACAAGCTGGCGGCCTTGATTCCGCATGCGGAAGTTCTGGAGATCCCTGGCCGAGATCACATGGTTGCGGTGGGCGACAAGGTGCACAAGCAGGGCGTTCTGGCGTTCCTGAACAACATTGAAGCGTAAGGTCTGACGCCACCGGAGGCGCAAGCCGCGCTGTGGTGTGCTGATCGGGTATCGAGGGAGGTTGCATGGGTCCGAAGCGTGTTGAATTCCAGGGCGCGGAAAAGAACGGTCTGGTGGCAGATCGCTACGGGGTAGGGGACTTGCCTGTGATCATGCTCCACGGCGGCGGCCAGACCCGGCATTCCTGGGACGGTGCTGCACGAAGGATCGCGGATCTCGGGCACCCGGTCTATTCACTGGATCAGCGCGGACATGGCGAAAGCGACTGGGTTGCCTCAGGAAACTATGCATTCGACGATTTCGCCAGGGATCTCGTGGCTGTCACCAGTCAGGTTGAGGCCTTGCACAAGGCGAACCCGGTTGTCGTTGGTGCGTCGCTTGGCGGCTTTGCCGGTATGCTGGCGGAGGGACAGGAAAACAGGGGCGGTCTTTCCGCGCTGGTTCTGGTGGACATCACGCCGCGGATTGACATGGGTGGTGTCGCCAAGATCCTGGGCTTCATGGGAGACAGGGTCGATGACGGCTTTGCCGATGTGGAGGAGGCCGCTGATGCGATCGCCCGCTATCTGCCCAACCGCTCGCGGCCCAAGGATCTGTCCGGCCTCTCAAAGAACCTTCGCCTCCATGCAGATGGCCGCTACCGCTGGCATTGGGACCCGGCTTTCCTGAAGTCAAAGCATCATCAGGACGAAGACAGGGCGGTGGAGTCGCAAGAGCGCATGCTGGCTGCGGCGGGCAATCTTTCCGTGCCTGTTCTCCTGATCCGGGGGCAGAACTCCGAATTGGTGTCCATGGACCATGTTCGCGAGTTCCAGGCGCTGGTGCCTCACTCGAAATTCACCGATATCCGTGATGCCGGACACATGGTTGCCGGCGATCGCAATGACGTTTTTGCCGGGGCGGTAGAGGACTTCCTGATCGCACTCAAAACCGATGCCGCAATGGCCTGAGGCAGGTTTGCCGACAAGTCGTTGTGACGCGTTCGGGTGTTCGCTGTGAAGTGAAAACGGGAGTCGTTTCAACTTGCTGGCAGAAGTGGTTGAGAGGTTGATTCAGCTTCGGGGCTTGGCTTGCGATCCTGTCAGACGCCAGTGAACACCGGCGATCTCTTTTCCAGAAAGGCCCTGCAGCCTTCGCGGTAGTCGGCACTGTCGATACAGACCTGCGCATTTGCAAGGTCAGCCGTTGCGTCCGCCTGACTGCCGGGCTGGGCGAGGCGATTGATGGCTTGCTTGGCTGCCTTCAGTGACAAAGGCGCATTGGCGCAGAGTGCCTTGCTCAGCGCGTTGATGTGCTGGTTCAGATCCATGTCATCCACCACTTCATTGACAAGACCCATGTCCAGCGCCTTTTCGGCCGTCAGGCGCTCGGCCGAAAACAGCAATCTCTTGGCGTTGGAAGGTGAAACGGCCTCCAGCAGGTCCCCGAGCGCTTCGGGCGGATAGGCAAGACCGAGCCTCGCTGCAGGAATGGCGAAAAAGGCCGAACGAGCTGCAATGCGCAGATCGCAGGCGAGCGCGAGGCCCAGGCCGCCGCCAAGGCAGGGGCCTTCGATCGCCGCAATGACCGGGACGGGCAGCGCCTTAAGCGCCTTGAAGGCGGCAACATTTATGTCGTCGTATCTCTTGGCGGCTTCCGGCGTCGAGCGGATGGCTTCGAATTCCGATATGTCAGCGCCCGCGCAAAAGCTCTTGCCACCGGCACCGCGCACGATGCAGACGCGCAGATCCTGATCCCGTGCGAGCTCTGCCAGAAGACCGGGAATTGCCTGCCATGCGGCAAGAGGCAGCGCGTTTTTTCTGTCAGGCGCATTCAACACAAGTTCTGCAATCTGACCGTTGCGGATCACCATCGGGTTGCCGGAAGGGGCTGATTGGGACGTTTGTGTTGGCATGATTTAACCTCAAATTGCGATTTCAGTTAGCAAGATGCTGAAAATCTTCAGGTATCGGGGTTCATTCGAAACGGTCATATCTGATATCAGGAAGTTTGATTTGGGAATATCAGACGACAGTCCTATTTTAAGGACCACTCGTGACGGCTTGAAAAGGAGACAGGCCATGTCGGCACCGATCAGCAAGACCGGTTTGAAAGAAGTTCCGACCCATGATCCGGTCTGGCATCAACTGAGGGATGAAGCACAAGCGATGGTCGCGGCAGAGCCGGCCCTGTCGTCCTTCGTCTACGAAACGGTTCTGAACCATGACAGCCTGGAAGAGGCCGTCGTTCATCGCCTTGGCGACCGGCTGGGCCGGGACATAGTTTCCGCATCATTGATCCGACAAACCTATCTTGAAGCCCTGGCAGACGAGCCGGAGCTGGCAAAGATTTTCCGGGTCGACATCGTTGCCGTCTTCGACCGCGATCCGGCATGCTTCCGTTTCCTGGAGCCGGTCCTTTACTTCAAGGGCTTCCATGGCCTGCAGACGCACCGGCTGGCAAACTGGCTGTGGCGTCGTGGCCGGAAGGATTTTGCCCTTTATCTGCAAAGCCGCAGCTCTGAAGTTTTTCAGATCGACATCCATCCGGCGGTTCCCGTCGGGCGCGGTATCTTTATCGACCACGGTACCGGCATTGTGGTTGGCGGAACCGCGGTGATCGAGGACGATGTCTCGATCCTGCAGGGCGTCACCCTTGGCGGCACCGGCAAGGAAGATGGCGACCGCCATCCGAAGATCCGCCGCGGTGTCTTGCTGGGGGCGGGAGCCAAGGTGCTCGGCAACCTGGAAATCGGACATTGCTCGCGCATTGCCTCGGGGTCCGTGGTGCTTCAGGACGTGCCAGCAAACACGACGGTTGCCGGGGTTCCGGCCAAGATCGTCGGCAAGGCAGGGTGCGCAGAACCGGCCCGCAGCATGAATCAGCTGCTCGGTGAAGACGCCGGCCAGACGAATTGAAATTCCGGTTTCAGGAAGACGGGGAAAGCTTGCGGAAAGGCTTTGGCATTTCCGTTGGCTCCTGTAGGGTCCGCGCCAGATTGATGCTGAAGGCAAAGAACAGGAGAGCGCCGTGAAACCCGATGAAATCCGAAAGATCGAAGCCTATCTGCGTTCGAAGTTCGAGAACAAGACCATCAAGGTGCAGGCCCGCCCGCGCAAGGACGACTCTGCTGAAGTTTACATCGGTGATGAATTCATCGGTGTCATCTTCCGGGACGATGAGGATGAAGATCTGAGCTGGAACTTCCAGATGGCAATCCTTGAAATTGATCTGGACGAAGTCTGAGTTTCTGACTTTTCGATCGTAAAGTGAAAAGGCGGCTCCTCTGGTGAGCCGCCTTTTTCATTTCTCCGCCATCCACTCAAGTCAGGTCATTGCATCCGGTAACCTTCGATGCTGGCAACGATGTCGCCGTCGAGACGGCGCCAGTCCGGCAGAAGCGATTGATCAAAGCTGTAGCGCAGCTCCAGACCCGAGGCGAACACGATGGCGCGGTGACAACCGGCTTTTCCGGAAGTGCTGTCTTTGCGGCATCGTGCGATGAAGCCGTTTTGAACGGTTGGATCGTAGACGATGAGATCCGTCGCAGGCGCGCCACGCGCCGACAATTTCAGCACCTTCAGTCCAGAAGGCCCCTTCATCTCGCCGCCGCGTGCAAGACGCCTGTAGAACGGATCAAGCCTTGCCCGCAGGCTCTCCCGGCCGGGATTGCTCTCAAGGTCAACCTGGATCGTCGCAGGGGTGTCCCATCCCGTATCGTTGTTCTTGGTGGCGCTGGAAGACCAGTGCAGGTTCAGGCGAAGTGTTTCAAACGCGGCTTCGGAACCAAGGGCCTGCCGTTTCTGCGAAGCCGTCGCGATCAGGTTCAGGGGAAGCTCAAAGCGGGTCGTGCCAACCGCAAAGCGGACGGGCTGGTCCTGTCTGATGCCTGCCTCCATCGGCCAGCCGGATGACCAGGAGTAGATCTTCCCGCCAACATGAGCCGTGCCCAATACACACATTGCCAACGCCAGCCAGGTGAAGTGGCGGGGATCGGTTCTGATCGGGCCTGGCAAGGAGACAGGTATCACGACTTCAGTCCCTTGATTGGCTGTGCACATATATGGGACAGGTTGTCCTGAAACGGCACAGGTGTCCCGCTTGGGGAAGGCGTTGACACTGCTCGAAGTGGCTCAATTGAGGGGATTTCGCTCATTTGCCGTTCCGGCACAGTCTTTGCTCTTGACCCTTTACGAATTCTTAATCACTTTCCGTGCGAAAGAGTTAACAAGGGGTTAACGGGCGTGCTGTTCAATCTTCTAATCGTTGGATATATCGCATGCGCCGGATTTGTTGCGTCCGGTGTGCTGGGCAGCCTTTATCAGCTGATCACGAAGCAGCCGCCGAAGTTCGCCTTTGACGGAGAGGGCATCCTGTCGTTTATCGCCGGCGTTTTTGTCTGCGTGTTCGCTGGACCCTTCATCATCATGCGCAATGCCATTCGCGGACGCAGGATCGAAAAGCGGCCGTTGGGCTGGCTGGTCGCGTCTTCGACGATTGCCGGCATGTGGAGCATGTGTTCCGGTGTTATGGTGATCAACGTTGCCCTGATCATGATTGGTTACACCTGAGGTCTCATGCCGGTCTTTGCTCTTGATGGACGTACGCCTGTTTTTCCGGAAAACGGGGAATATTGGATCGCACCGAATGCGACGCTGATTGGCGATATCATTCTGCAGGAAGCCGCAAGCGTCTGGTTCAACGCGGTTCTGCGTGGCGATAACGAGCCGATCACCGTCGGCATGCGCTCCAACGTCCAGGACGGCTGCGTCTTTCATACGGACATGGGCTACCCGCTGACCATCGGCGCCAACTGCACGATCGGCCACAAGGCAATCCTGCATGGCTGTACGATCAAGGACAATTCGCTGGTCGGGATGGGCGCGACAATTCTGAACGGCGCTGTCATCGGCTCCAACTGTATCATTGGTGCCAATGCCCTTATTGCCGAAGGCAAGGAAATTCCGGACAATTCTCTTGTCGTGGGCGTGCCCGGAAAGGTCGTGAAAACGTTGCCGCTGGAAGCGGCGAACGGGATTGCGAACTCGGCCGACGGATATGTGCGCAACTGGCGCCGCTTCAAGGCCGGCCTGCGGGAACTCTGACCCGCTTTGATCTTGACCCCTTCGACCTGATCCCGAATGAGCTGGGCCTGAAAAGGCGGGAACCGGCCTGCGGGGGGCGGGCCGGTTCCCTGGATCCGGTCGTGGTAGGGATGGGGAGGGTGGGGACGCGACCGGATCGTCCTAGAGGCCGGCTGAAGCCGGACCAATCCCAATCCTAGTTGGACACGCTACTGACAGTCGTCACGCGCGTGTCTGCAATACCTGTCCACTGCACGGGCGAGCTGGCGGACTGGCGTTTGATGTAACGGTAGGGTGTCGAATACCAGGGCAGCACCGCCTCGATCTGGTTGTCGAGGATCATGTCGCCATGGTCCGTACGTACCGTCAGAACGGCATGACCCGAGTTCTGGGTGTCTTTTGCAACAGTGATCAGAAGGGCGCTTTTCGGCCAGCCGGCTTCGATCAGGACGCGCTGCTTTTCAAGGACGTATTCTTCGCAGTCACCGTATCCGTTTACCGGATAGGTCCAGTATTCTTCCTGGCCGAACAGGTCCTGGTCGGTCATAGGATGAATCCGGCGATTGACTTCCTTGTTGATTGCAATGAGTTCGTTCCAGCGGGCTTCGTCCAGCTTCACGACAACCGGCTTGTATGTTTCCTTCGGACAAGCCGAGACGTTGTCACGGCAGAACTGGTCATAGCCGACGGGTGCCTTGACAACCATTTGCATGTCCATGAAGCGACCGGGTTCTGCCTGTGCAACCGATCCCATGACGGTGCAAGACAGCAACATTGCAGATGCGAGTAGAGTTCTGTGAAGTAATTTCATCGTAACGCCCTCCCCAAGGCTGACGCAACGATGACTCAATGATTTTTACTTGGAGAAAATCTCCAAAGTAAAACTGTATTTGTATTTTATGAGTGTTTGAGTTTCTTTTTATCGTTATTTGAATTTACTTTAATTCAAGTTGGAGGAAAATTTTCGTAAAATTTGATGCATCCTCCAGAAGTCATTGAATTAGCGAGAAATTGGTGTTTTTCGAGTGGTGCGAAATCGGTTTTCAATCGCCTGGTTTTCGGTCTGGAGCGGGTCTTGTGCCCGTCCTCGAGGGTGAGAAAAGGGCACGAAAGTTTTTTGATTTTTTTGGTTCTGGCCACCAGAAAAGAAACGCGACTACCCGGAAAATTGCGCAGAAACGAAAAGACCCGGCAAAAAGCCGGGCCTGTCTGAATGGTTCTAAGCACTTGCGATTGATGAGAAAGCTAAAGTCAGCTTTCCTCTGGTGCCGATATGTGATGTTCCAGCAATTCGCGGCTTTGAACAGCAGCAAATTCGACGGCTATGCCACCTTCGATGCGGCGAATGACACGTGCATGCATCTTGCCGAGCGTGATGGCGTCGCCCATCTCCGGCACGATGTCCGTGGCGATGGCCGCGCCGGACAGGGATACGTCTATGATGCGGCAGACATGTTCCGAGCCGTCCGGCAGGATCATCTTCGTCATCGGGTTTTTGGGCACGAAGCGGTCGTGGCGGCGGTCTTCGGGAAGATTGAGTTCGTCCCGGTTCGCAAGCCACGTCAAAACATTGGCGATCTTGTCGCGTTTGCGGACCGTATTGCGCAGTTCAACCGCAAAGCCACCATCGATCAGGCGGGAAATCCTGCCTTCGACGCGGCTCAGGTGGTCAAGATAGGCAATCACGCGTTCGCCGACCCTGCCGGTGACCGGTGTAATCATGGCCATGCCGCCCGGCGACATGTCGATAACCTGACAAGGATATTCGCGCCGATCTTCAAGCATGAAGCGGCCCAGTATATTGACCTGGACCCGTTGATGGCGCCGGCGGTCAGTGACTTGAAGCGATCTGCTTCCTTCGGTTGCTGTTGCCACTCCGGCGCTCATGCCTGTTCTATCCAAAACGGTGCGCAAATCGCATTGTCCCCGGCTGAGATGCGATTCAAAAGACGTCTTTCAAAGCACTTTAGGTAGCTGGGGTTAACGATGTGTAAGAGTGTAGCTCAGAAGGCGCACAGGTCCAGACTTGTGATCGATAAAAATGCGGGTACGGGCGTGATGTTCGGAATTCGAACGCTCTCTGGCGAGAAAGCACAATAACGCGAGAGTAAAAATCCGGAAGGAAGGACTTCTTTTCAGCTGAATAGAGGCCGCAAATCAGCCGGTGCCGAACATGAATTCGGGCCAGCTGATTCTCGGCCGGCCCGATTTCGCAGGTGAACAGGGATGTTACCAGACTTGCTATGTTGTGCGGGTCAGGACTTGCCGCCGGAATAGACGGTCAGATGTCCGACCTTGCGCTCCGCACCGCTCGGCAGGGGCGGTGTCGGCATGGCGATGCCCTCAGCGGTAAACCGCGGCAGGATCGGGTTGAGCGTGGAAGCAGGGGAATCCACGAAATAGGGGCGCTCGTCCGGCCAGACCAGGCGCAGGCTGCTGATCGACTGGCTCAAAATAGGATGCAGGCCGATCCAATAGGGTTTTTCCATCGGAGTACAGCTTCCCAGGACACGGATCCTGCCTTCACCTGGAACATTCAGCGGTACCAGCAGCATTTCCATCTGCAGGATCTGTCCGCGTTCCGTATGGCCGTTGATGCCGATCACGGCCGCAGCCGCATCTTCGGTGATGGCGGCGATCAGGCTTTCCAGGGCTTCACGGTCTTTCACGCTCCAGCCGCGCAGGAAGTTGCGGCCCTTGAGTTCCCGGCAATGTGCGGAACACAGACGTGTACCGGCGAGGCGGTAGCGCACATCCCTCGAACCGTTCGTCTCCAGAATGAAGGTGTCACCAAGAAGGCCGCGGATCTCACCCGGATCGACTTCACTGCGGTTCGGTGCAGGACGGGCGCCGCGAAGATTGTCCCAGTAGTTGTAAAGAGTTTGCGTTACGCCGTGTTTCATCTGGTTCGCCTCTTTGCCATTCTTGCGCCCGGTGTTTCGTCTCAAGACAGTTCTTGTTTCAAAACGGGACGAAAATGCTTCCCTGTTGGTTTTTGACCTTTACAAAGCAGGGCGCGTGCCAAGTGCTTGTTGGCGCGAAAGCTTGAGAGGCGGTCAGAAATTAAGGTTAATTTTCGGTAAAGCTTGTATTGGGGGCGGTTGCCTGTCAGCTTAACACTCAGTTCACATAGACAGCGGGTGGGAGGAACCTGTTGTTGCAGGTCAGGCCGCGGGCCGATAGGTACAGCCGCCAAGAGCTGCCTCGGTAAAACAAGCGCCGGCCAGAGTGAACAACTGTCCTGAACGGGCGTCGTGGGGACGCGACCGGTTTTGGGGGGCATCGCAAAGCGCTGGTCACCTTTAGGTGGCCGGCGCTTTGTATTTTCAGGCTTTTTGGGGATTGTGACCGGTGAAGTCGAAGTCACTATTTCCCGGTTTCGCATGTTCTGGCGGTCGAACCACTCTTGTTTTGTCTTCGATCTGGCTTAGAAGAAAGACAGGAAAGGCAGAGGGTCCATGAACGTTTACCGCATTGATGAAGAACGCGCCCGGCGCGAAAAAGCCCAGAAGGAACAACCTCCCCAACGGCCGTCCGGTCCGCCCGTGTTCAATCTGCCCGGGATCATCGTCTGGCTTGGCGGTATCCTGATTGCGATCCATGTTCTGCGTGTGATGGTCCTTCCGGCAAACCTGGACAATCTGATCATCGAACTTTTTGCATTCTGGCCGGTAAAATATGCCTATCTCGGCAGTCTGCCGCCTTTTGATCTTCTCTCCAGCCTCTGGGCCTTCGTCACTTACAGCCTGCTGCATGGTGGCGCCATGCACATCATCTTCAACCTGCTCTGGATGGCGATTTTCGGCAGTGCAGTTGCCAGGCGGTTTGGTGTGGGCCGGTTTCTGCTGTTCTCGGCGGCCTGTTCCGTTGGCGGGGCGCTGGCTCATCTTGCCACCCACTGGGGGGAAGGGGCGCCGATGATCGGTGCATCCGCCGCCATTTCCGGCCAGATGGCTGCGGCCATTCGCTTCGTTTTCGAGCGTGGTGGCCCGCTGGGTGCGATCCGCAGCAACGATCCGACAGCCTATTTCGTACCGGCGCAGCCGCTTGCGGAATGCCTTCGCAATCAACAGGTTCTGGTTTTTGTCGCGGTATGGTTCGGGCTCAATCTGTTCTTCGGTCTGATGAGCGGTCCCGTTGCGGGACAGCCGGCAAGTGTTGCCTGGCAAGCTCATATTGGTGGATTTGTCGCCGGACTTGCCCTGTTCCCGCTGTTTGACCCCGTGCCGCAGCGGCGGAATTCCTGACGCGGAGCGAAAGTGCGTTCAAGACGCAAGGTCAACAGTTTGCGCGATCTGATTTTTTTGCCATGATACCTGACGACTGGAGGTCGTCCTGTCGGATTCGAATGGACGTCCGGCCCCAGTCGGTGCGAAAGTGGTCGAGCAGCTGGAACATCTCCTTCCGGAGACCGGCTGGCAGACTACATTAAGGTCGATCAACTATTGACGTTTGATCGCTTCCGATTGAGCGTCGGTTGATCTGGTCCGGTAAAACGGACCGATTGATGCCATGGGAGGTGATTGAATGACCGTAGCCGCTATCCTGAGTGGGAAAGGCCACGATATTATCACAGCGCGCAGCGACGCGTTGCTCAGCGAAATTTGTGAAACCCTGGCAAAACACAAGATCGGTGCCGTGGTCGTTTCCGACAAGGAAGGTGCCGTTGACGGCATTGTGTCAGAGCGGGACATCGTTCGCGTGGTCGGTACGCAAGGCGTGTCGGCGCTGAAAACACCGGTTTCCGGTGTCATGACCAAGAACGTGGTTACCTGCTCCGAAGAGAACAACATCAACGAAGTCATGGCTCGCATGACACAGGGCAGGTTCCGCCATATGCCGGTCGTGAAGGACGGCAAACTGACCGGTGTGATCTCCATCGGCGACGTCGTGAAGTTCAAGATTGCGCAGGTTGAACTCGAAGCCGAGCAGATGCGCAGCTACATTACGATGGCCTGACGTGAAAAAAAGGCTGGCTTGTCAGCCAGCCTTTTTGTTTCGACGTGTGATTTATCAATCTTGCCGTGTTGCCAGAAACGCGGTGGCTTCCTTCAGCATCTTTTCGGGTTTTTCCCCGTGCCATGCCGACTGGGACATGTCCGGCAAGCGATGTGCAATGCCCTTGTGGCAATCGATGCAGGTCTTTTCACCCGTGAACAGGAACCGTTGGTGCGCCTCCGAGGCCCTTCCGCTCTGACGGGTTATGTCCATGGAATCGGCGGAATGGCAGTTGCGGCATTCCAGCGAATTGTTCGCTTTGAGCCGGGCCCATTCGTGCTGGGCCAGTTCAAGCCGGTGTTCCAGAAACTTTTCCCGCGTATTGATCGTCCCGAAAATCTTGCCCCATACCTCTTTTGAGGCCTGCATCTTGCGGGCGATCTTGTCTGTCCATTCATGGGGGACATGACAATCCGGGCACGTGGCTCTCACGCCCGAGCGGTTGGAGTAGTGGATTGTCGTTTTAAGCTCGGCAAAGACGTTGTCGCGCATCTCGTGACAGCCCGTGCAGAACTTCTCGGTATTGGTTAACTCCAGCGCGGTGTTGAAACCACCCCAGAAAATTATGCCCATGATGAAGCCGCCGAGGGTCAGAAAGCCGAGGCTGTAGTGCACGCTCGGGCGGCGGATGGTGGTCCAGAGCCTTTTGAGGAAGGCCAGCATCATTTGGCCCCCTCTTTGGATTTCACATATTCGAGCACTTCATCGACATCGACAAAGTCGTTCTCGACCAGAGGCCGGGCGTCGGTCTGCGGCACGTGGCACTGATTGCAGAAGTACCGCCGGGGTGTGACGGACGCCAGGAACTGGTTGTCCCGGTTCATGAAATGCGTGATCGACACCATTGGCGCCTGGCTGACTTCAATGGCTGTACGGGAATGACAGCTCAGGCACTTGTTGGAGTTCTTGTCGATCTGATAGCCCTCGATCGTGTGAGGGATCAGCGGTGGCTGCTCGGGATAGTTCCGCACCTGGCGAATGTCGGAGTTCACCGGCTTTGGCATGGGGGCAGGCGTCCCGTTTTCCGCCAACGGCGTTGCGGGGCGCATGGTGGCGATGTGTTCCTGGGCGGCTGCGGCAGCTGCGGCAACCAACAGGGCGGCGCAGGCAAGGCCGATTGCAAAGCGTTTCATGGCTCACCTCACACTGCTTCTACGCGCACGGCGCATTTCTTGAAATCGGTCTGCTTCGACAGCGGATCGGTCGCGTCCAGCGTGACCTTGTTGATCAACTGGCGGGCATCGAACCAGGGCACGAAAATCAGCCCCTTGGGCGGTTTGTTGCGGCCTCTGGTTTCGACGCGGGTAAGAATTTCCCCACGTCTGGATTTGATGCGCACTTCCGCACCGCGCCTCAAACCTAGAGCCTCGGCATCGTCCGGATGCATGTAGCAGAGGGCATCGGGCACGGCCTTGTAGAGTTCAGGCACGCGCTGCGTCATCGATCCGGAGTGCCAGTGCTCCAGAACCCGGCCGGTGGACAGCCAGAAGGGATACTCCTCATCCGGGCTTTCCGCGGGCGGTTCAAAGGGCAGGGCGAAGGCGACCGCCTTGCCGTCCGGTTTTCCGTAAAAGTCGAACGCGGCTCCCTCTTTCACATATGGGTCGTATTTGCCGTTGTAGCGCCAGCGGGTTTCCTTGCCGTCCACCACGGGCCAACGGAGCCCGCGCACCTGGTGGTAAGTGTCGAAATCCGCCAGGTCGTGGCCGTGTCCGCGGCCGAACTGGGCGTATTCCTCAAACAGGCCTTTCTGGATGTAGAAGCCGAACTCGTCGGATTCGCGGTTTTCGTAGTCTTCCGCCCGCTCGCTGTTGGGGAAGGCGTTGACGTTGCCGTTTTCGAACAGAACCTCGTACAGCGTCTTTCCCTTGTAATCGGGATTGTCGGCCAGAAGCTCGGGCGGCCAGACCTCGTCTGTTGTGAAACGTTTGGAAAACTCAACCAGCTGCCACAGGTCGGACATCGCCCCTTCCGGTGCGTCGACGAGCTGGTGCCAGAACTGGGTGCGGCGCTCGGCGTTGCCGTAGGCACCTTCCTTTTCCACCCACATTGCGGTTGGCAGCACAAGGTCGGCGGCTTCTGCCGTCACAGTCGGGTAGGCATCGGAAACGACGATGAAGTTTTCCGGATTGCGATATCCGGGCAGGCCTTCTTCCATCATGTTCGGGGCGGCCTGCATGTTGTTGTTGACCTGCACCCAGTAGCAGTTGATTTCGCCGTCCTTGAGTTTCCGGTTCTGCAGAACGGCATGTGCACCAATCCATTCAGGAACGGTTCCTGCCGGCAGTTTCCAGATCTTTTCGGCTGTTGCCCGGTGCTCCGGATTTGAAACCACGAGGTCCGCAGGTAGACGGTGAGCGAAGGTGCCGACTTCGCGGGCGGTGCCGCAGGCAGACGGCTGGCCGGTCAGGGAGAAGGGGGAATTGCCGGGCTGGGCAATTTTACCGGTCAACAGGTGGATATTGTAGATGAGGTTGTTCATCCACACACCGCGGGTATGCTGGTTGACGCCCATGGTCCAAAGGGACATCACCTTGGTGTCCGGATCTGCGTAAAGCTCAGCGATCTGCTGAAGCCGCTCCTTTGAAACTCCGGACTTCTCCGCTGCAAAATCCAGAGTATAGGGTTTCACGAATTCGGCGAATTCCTCGAGAGACATCGGCTCGGAATCGCCACTGCCGGCATTCGCTGCAGCAGCTTCAAGCGGATTTTCCGGTCGCAAGCCATAGCCGATGTCCTGTGCGCCCTTCCGGAAATTGACGTGGTTTGACACGAACTCCTCGTTGACCGCGCCGGACTGGATGATGTGGTTCGCAATATAGTTGGCGATGATCAGGTCCGTCTGGGGAACGAATACGCCGGGAATGTCCGCCAGATCGAAGCTGCGATGTTCGAAGGTGGAAAGCACGGCAACCTTGACATGGGGATGGCTGAGGCGCCGGTCGGCGATCCTGGTCCACAGGATCGGGTGCATCTCGGCCATGTTGGAGCCCCAGAGCACAAAGGCGTCGGCGTTTTCAAAGTCGTCGTAGCAGCCCATGGGCTCGTCAATGCCGAAGGCACGGATGAACCCGACGACCGCAGACGCCATGCAGTGGCGAGCATTGGGGTCGATATTGTTGGAGCGGAAGCCAGCCTTCATCAGCTTGGAAGCCGCATACCCCTCCCAGACCGTCCATTGGCCCGAGCCGAACATGCCGACAGCCTTCGGGCCCTTGGCCTTCAGTGTCGCCTTCCATTTCTCGGCCATGATGTCGAACGCTTCGTCCCAGGACACCGGTTCGAAGTCGCCGTCCTTGTCGAACTTGCCGTTCTTCTTGCGCAGGAGCGGTGTCGTCAGCCTGTCCTTGCCGTACATGATCTTCGACAGGAAGTAGCCCTTGACGCAGTTGAGACCACGGTTCACCTCCGCTTCAGCGTCGCCGTGGGTCGCCACCACGCGTCCTGCCTTGGTCGCGACCATGATGGAGCAGCCGGTGCCGCAGAATCGGCAGGCAGCCTTGGACCACTTCAGGTCGGTCAGATGCGCATGGGTAACAAGGTTCTGTGCGGCTGCAGGCACGGGTAGTCCCGCTGCCGCGGCGGCGGCCGCCACAGCCTGCGCCTTGATGACATCACGTCTGCTTATTCCGCTCATTGTGTGTCTCCTTGAAGGGAGGTCGGTGCCGCCTCGGGCGCACCGTCTGTCTGGTGGTAAACAAGGGATGCGCTCACAACGCCGGTGAGCAGCTGGATATCCGTGAGGGCCTGTACGATTTCCGCTTCGTTCGCGGTTTCCAGTGTCACGATCAGGCGTCCCTGATCATCGGAATGGGCGATCTCGGCGCCGCCGAGCGTAAGAATGTCCCGCTCGACATCGGATATCGCCTCTGTCCGCGCATGAACGAGAAGACTGGCTATGTGGACTGTTGTGCTCATGCTGTCTGGGCATCCTCTTTGGGATGGACAATGGCCAGTGCATCCTGCGGACAGACTGGGAGACAGGCTCCGCAGCCCGTGCAGGCATCTGTTTCGATGCGAAGCCGGCCAAAGGGGCGTTTGGTGAGATCTATTCGAATTGCCGAAGTGGGGCAGATATCCCGGCACACCTGGCAGGCAATGCCATGATCCTGCAGGCATCCCGGCTGAAATTCAGCCTTCATCGGCCAGGCTGGCGTGCGTTTCGTGTCAAAGACGTCCTGTGCGCAGGCATCTGCGCATTTGCCGCAGAAAGTACATTCGCCGCCGTCGAAGACAACTTCCGGCTTCCCGGTGTCGTCCGGCCTCAAGATGGACTCGGGGCAAGCTTCGCTGCAGGCGTTACAGCTTGTGCAACGTGCGGCAACCAGGGCTTCGTCCGTCCAGGGTGGGCGAAGTCTCTGGATCTCCGGTTGGCTGGGCAGTTTCAGGAATGCTCTGCGGCTGGCCGAAAAATGAGGGTCGGGAGACATGGCATCAGCCCGTCGGCGGCCCAAGGACCAGCTGTGACATCCAGATGATAAAGCCGTAGCCGCCAACAATTGCGACGGAAAGCGCCGGGGCAAGCAAAACGGCCAACAGGATGAACGCAATCCGTTCGTCCCGTTTGCTTGGAACAGTGTTGTCCGCCATAGCCTCTCCCTCAGCTTGCGGTCGATAGGGAATCAGGCACGGGATTTTGATCTTGTTGTTCGCGCCTAGTGGAAACTTAGGCACAAGAGAGAGGGTGGAGATATACGGGATACTACTTAAAATTTTGTTTCAAGAATTCGAAAGTTAATATGTTTCAATGGCTTGCGGATAAGCCTCGCTCAAGGCTGGTGGCTCTACTGCCGGGCTCAACCCTTGCCGTAAACTTCATCGGGATCATAGACCCTCTCGGTTTCCACCCGCTCCAGACGCACAGACCCATCGTCACCTTTGATGGTTTTACGATAAAAACAAGAGCGATATCCCACATGGCAGGTTGCGCCATTGCCGGCAACCGAAACCTTCAGGACCAGGGCGTCCTGGTCGCAATCGGTCAGGATTTCATGCACGGTCTGGATCTGGCCGGAGGTTTCGCCCTTCTTCCAGAAGCTCTGGCGCGAACGGCTCCAGTACCAGGCCTCGCCGGTCTCGATCGTCCGCTTCAGGGCCTCGGCGTTCATGTAGCCAACCATGAGCACTTCGCCTGACGCCACATCGGTGACGACAGCCACAATCAGGCCGTCCCGGTCAAACTTCGGCATCATCAGATCGCCGTTTTCGACCGTTGCCTTGTCGCCGCGCTCAGTCAGGTGGGTATTGCACATGGGAGGAAAGCCCTTGTCGTCATTGATAACGCAAGGGCTGAAAACTCAAAGACCCTTGCCGCGTACCAGAGACATGAATTTCGCCTGTTCGGCTGGATCGTCCTGGAATACGCCGGTGAACTGGGTGGTGATCGTGGAAACACCGGGTTTCTGGACACCGCGCATGGTCATGCACTGGTGTTCGGCTTCCAGCATCACGGCCAGGCCACGCGGGGCCAGAGCGTCGTCAATGACCGATGCGATCTGCGCAGTCAAGTTTTCCTGCGTTTGCAGACGCTTGGCGTAGATGTCGACAACGCGTGCCAGTTTGGAAAGACCAACGACGCCTTCTGCCGGGTAATAGGCGATATGAGCTTCGCCGATGAAAGGCAGCATGTGGTGTTCGCAATGGGAATGGAACGGGATGCCGCGCACAAGGACGATATCCTTGTAGCCGCCAACATCTTCGAACGTCCTTGCAAGATGCTCTGCCGGATCTTCGAAGTAGCCACTGTAAAGCTGGCTCAGTGCCTTGACCACGCGCTTCGGTGTTTCCACCAGACCTTCGCGGTCCGGGTCGTCGCCGGTCCAGGCCAGAAGCGTGCGCACTGCAGCTTCCGCTTCTTCACGGCTTGGCCGATGCAACTGATCCGGCGACTTTCTTTCGAAGGTTTTTTCTACCGGCTTGAGGACAGCGTCCATGGGGATCCTCGCAATTTTACCCTTGTCACTCGTCATACGGCGCCCGCTGGTGCACAGATCAGAAGGTTCGGGCTTTTCAAGCCGCGGACCCTTATCATACTCCAGGCAAAAAGCGAACGCACAGTTTCTGAGCGGGAGGAGCCGGTTTCTAGCGTGCAAACGTCATGCGAAAGACCAACTGCGACCACTCTGCCCCTTGCGAATTTGCCGTGGCGTCTGATGTATATATATGAAAGCAGTGCGCCATCAATGTGTCGCGCATCACAGGCATTCACGAAGAGGCGAGTTATGCTCGACGACATTTATAACGCGAAGATCCTTGAATTCGCCGGAAATATCCCGCGGATCGGCCGTCTCGAGCATCCGGACGCAAGCGCAAAAGCTCATTCCAAATTGTGTGGCTCCACCGTCATTGTCGACCTTTCCATGAAGGACGGCGTCGTCACGGATTTTGCTCACGACGTCAAAGCCTGCGCGCTTGGCCAGGCGTCTTCGTCAATCATGGCTCGAAATATCATCGGCGCGCGCGCAGATGAGTTGCGCGAAGTGCAACAGACCATGCGCGCCATGTTGAAGGAAGGCGGCGAGGCCCCCACAGGCCGCTTCGAAGACCTGAAGTTTCTGGAACCGGTCCGCGAATACAAGGCGCGCCATGCCTCTACGCTTCTGACATTTGATGCCGTTGTCGACGCGCTCGACCAGATCGAGGCAAAAGCCAAGGAAGACAGTGCGGTCGCGTGACCGCAGTTCTGCGTTCCATGTGTTCTTGCCAAAACGAACCGCGAAAGCCGGATGGCCGATTGTCACCAATCGGATATGCAGCGATTGGGCTTATCTGGCTTTACCGCCATTCCCTGTCGCTCTTCATGGGGCGCACCTGCCGCTACGCGCCGACTTGCTCCGATTACACCGAGCAATCCATTCGCCGCTTCGGCTTTTGGGCCGGGGGGTGGGTTGGCTTGTCCCGGGTTCTTCGGTGTAATCCCTGGGGCTCCTCCGGTTTTGACCCGGTTCCCGATACCTTGCCGCCAGATGCGCACTGGTTTTTGCCCTGGCGTTACGGTCATTGGACCGGCAAGCACATACCGCCGGAACATCGTCTGGACTAATCGCTCATCCGATCTGTTATTGACCCAACGTCAGGTTGGTGCAACGCTTGCCTCTCATGCCAGAAGGCGGAGGGAAGAATGAGCGGACGCGACTTCCATTTCGTGATGATCAAGCCGACCCATTACGACGACGACGGTTATCCGATCCAGTGGCTTCGCTCTGCAATTCCTTCCAACACGCTCGCCAGCCTGAACGGGCTCGCAGAAGCGGCCCGCAACCGTCAGGTTCTTGGGAAGGATGTCCGCATCCATCTTCACACTTACGATGAAACCAACAAGCGGGTTCGTCCGGAAAAGATCGCCCGGGATATCCGAAAAGCAGGCGGAAAGGCCCTGATCGCGCTGGTCGGGGTTCAGTCAAACCAGTTTCCCCGGGCGACCGACCTTGCCCGCAGGTTTCTCGGTCTTGGTCTGCCGGTTGCCATCGGCGGATTTCATGTCTCCGGCTGCATATCCATGCTGGATGAAATGCCGGAAGAGATGGTTCGGTTGCAAAAGGAAGGTGTCGTCTATTTTGCTGGTGAGGCCGAGGACGGGCGGTTGGACGCTGTCTTCCGCGATGCCTTTTCCGACGATCTGAAGCCGCTTTACAATTTCATGGCGGACTTGCCGTCGCTGGAGGGCGAGCCGACCCCGATCCTGCCCACCCGGCACATTCGCTTCACGGCCGGATCGCATTCCAGCTTCGATCTTGGCCGCGGTTGCCCGTTCCAGTGTTCCTTCTGCACCATCATCAACGTGCAAGGTCGCAAAAGCCGGTTTCGTTCCGCCGACGATCTGGAGCAGATCATTCGCGATAACGTTGCACAGGGGATCGACCGTTTTTTCATCACCGACGACAATTTCGCCCGCAACCGGGAATGGGAGCCGCTGTTCGACCGGCTGATTCAGCTTAGGGAGCAGGAGAGTTTCGACATCAAGTTCATCATCCAGGTGGACACGCTCTGTCACCGAATTGACGGTTTCATCGAGAAAGCGACGCGGGCAGGGGTCAACCGGGTCTTCATCGGGCTGGAAAACATCAATCCGGACAATCTCATGGCCGCAAAGAAGCGGCAGAACAAGATTACCGAATACCGGGAGATGCTGCAGAAATGGCGGACCCACGGGGCAACCACCTATGCCGGTTACATCATCGGTTTTCCGGGGGATACCAAGGAGTCGGTCCTGCATGATGTCGAGATCATCAAAAAGGAGCTTCCGCTCGATCTGCTCGAGTTCTTTTATCTGACGCCGCTTCCGGGATCCGAAGATCACAAGGTGCTTTTAAGCAAAGGCATCTGGATGGATCCAGACCTCAACAAGTACGATCTCAATCACCGGGTGAGCCATCACCCGAAAATGAGCGATGAGGATTGGGAGGAGGCCTACCGGCAGGCCTGGGCAAGCTACTATTCGGATGGTCACATCGAAACGGTGCTGCGCAGAGCCGCGGCGCACCGCAAGGGGCGACCGGGCAACAAATTGTTCCTGATGATGTGGTTCAAGCTGATGGTCGAACGCGAAGGTGTTCATCCGCTGGAGGGCGGTTATTTTCGCCTGAAATTCCGCACAGACCGACGCGGTGGGCTGCCGCTTGAAAATCCGCTGGTGTTCTATCCGCAGTATCTTGCCGAAATCGTCGCCAAACATTGGGTCTATCTATCTGCCGTCTGGCGGGTTTACCGGATCTACCGCAGGGTTAAGGCATCGCCTGGCAGGCGGACGTATTCCGATCTTGCCATTGCCCCCATGAACCGGAGCGAAGAAGAGGATCTGGCGATGATCCGGGAAACACGCGGCGGCGCGGAAGCGGTTGCCAAACAGCTTCGCGATGCCGCGCTTTCGAAGGCCGGAAAAGACAGGGCGAAGGCTGCTTCGGCCCTATGATGGAGAGGCCGTAGCCTTGCGCCGAAGCAGCCGCCAGCCGAAGGTCATGCCCATCGCGGCAATGATGATCGCAGCCGCTCCGACAAGCTGCAGCGGTTTCAGCTGATGGCCGAAGGCTACATAGTCGACAAGGATCGCCACCACCGGATAAATGAAGGAAAAGGCACCTTGCAGATAGGTCGGCAGCTTCTGCACGGCGCCATACATGAGGATATACATCAACCCCGTGTGAACGGCGCCAAGCGTGACAAGCGAACCCCAGGCCATTGTACCTTCCGGCAGGGCGTTCCAGCTGACGAAGGGGGCAAGCATCAGGATGCCGACACAGACCTGTACCAGAGCGATCAGCTGTGGAGGCGTTCCCGTCAGCTTCTTGGTCAGCAGGGCTGCGACAGCCCAGAAAAAGGCAGCGCCGAGCGAGAGTGCTATGCCGAGTGCATAATTTGAACCGGCATATTCGACAGCGCCGGGTTTTGCCTGGACGATCAGCAGGACACCGGCAAAGGCAATGACCAGCCAGCCGAGCTTGTTGACGGTGATCCTTTCTCCCAGAAACAGAATGCCGAAGCCGACCAGGATGAACGGCTGGGTATTGTAGACAGCCGTTGCCACGCCGATGGATGCCTCGGAATAGGCAGTGAAGAGCATTGCCCAGTTCACGACGATGGCAACGCCCCCTATGGCGGCAACGGCCAGTTTCTTCCGGGTCAGGTGCCGGCGGAGTAGGCCCTGGGCAGAACAGATGACAAGTAGCGCCAACGCACCGAAGGCGCAGCGCCAGAACACAACGTCGATGGCGCCCTGGCCGGAAAGGACCACGAAAAGTCCTATCGTTCCCAGAATGGTCATGGCGGCGGTCATTTCGGTGGCGCCGCGCAATGTCTTGTCCATTGTTGCCTCCAAGCGTTTCAGGATGGTCTTCATTCTGCCAAGGAGATGGATGCGCGTACTTTTGATAAATCAGCAGAAGCTGATATTGTTTTGTGAAATGTAAGCTTATCTGCCGATTGGTGTTTCGAAATGAAGATGGATGAGACGGATATCAAGATCGTTGAAGCCTTGATTGACGACGCGCGCATGTCGTTGAAAGACCTGGCCGCTCACGTGGGATTGTCGTCGCCCGGTGTTTCGGAGCGAATCCGCCGTCTGCAGGAGCGCGGCGTCATTCGCGGCTTTACCGTGGATATTGATCCGAAGGTGCTTGGATACAGTCTGCAGGCGATCGTGCGCATTCGACCGCTGCCTGGAAAGCTGCATATCGTGCAGCAACTCATTCAGGAAATTCCAGAGTTTTGCGAGTGCGACAAGGTCACGGGAGAAGACTGTTTCGTCGCCCGACTTGCCATTCCTTCCATCGATCAGCTCGACGGAATTCTGGACCGGATTTCGGACAAGGCGGAAACCAGCACCTCGATTGTCAAATCCCAGCCGATCCGCCGCCGTCCGCCGCCCTTGGCTGTGGCTGAGAAGGCCTCTTGAGGCCTGTGTTTCCGGGCCGTTAAGGCCTGAATGCAAAATGTGTTGCCGCAACGAAAATTCTCAAAGACAGCACCTGCAAATCGGTGTATTCCGCAAAGGCCGCCGACCGGTCCGTGCAGTCTCTAAACTGCCTCAGGGCCGTCGCCAATGTTGGATGGAGACCGGGTGCGGCGCACCGGCCTTTGGGTCTTTCAAGGCACCATGGACAAGGCTTCGCCCCAGGCCGAAACCGGGGATATTCTCATTCGCACTGCCGAGCCCGGCGATCTCGCCGAGCTGTTTCGCATTGAAAACGCCGCCTTTGCCGGCGATCGCATTTCCCGGCGAAGCTTCAGGCGATTTCTGGAGAGCCCTCGCGCACGCCTTTTGGTCGCAATCGGTCCAGACGGACTGGTTGGGTACGCGCTGCTGCTCTTGCGCCAGGCAACCGCGCTGGCGCGGCTCTATTCGCTTGCTGTGGATCCGGCCTGCCGGGGGCAGGGGCTTGGCGCAAAGCTGCTGGAAGCGTCCGAAGTTGCCGCTTTCGACAGCGATCGCATTGTGCTGCGGCTTGAAGTGCGTGCGGACAATGAGGCGGCCATCGCACTCTATCAACGCAGCGGCTACCGGATGCTGGGCAGGGTAGAGGCCTATTACGAGGATGGCTGCGCAGCGTTGCGCATGGAAAAGCTGCTCCATGGTCCGGTGCTGGGCACCGGCAACGCGCCGTATTACTCGCAGACAACCGAATTCACCTGCGGCCCGGCCTGTGCACTGATGGCGGCCCGGCATTTCGACCGGTCGGTTCCGGCAGAGCCCTTGACGGAACTTACCCTCTGGCGGGAGGCAACGACAATCTATCTCGCCTCTGGTCATGGCGGCTGCGGTCCCTTCGGCCTGGCCAATGCGCTTGCGCGGCGCGGGCTTTCGGTCGAGGTCAGGCTGTTTCCCGACGAACTCCTGTTTCTCAATTCGGTTCGGAACCCGGAAAAGCGCAAGGTTCTGACCCTGGTACAGGAAGGCTACCGCTCGGAAGCCGCGCAGCTTGGTGTTGCCCGTTCGGAAACCCCCTTGGAAGCAACAGCACTGGCGACCGAGATTTCAGCCGGTACGCTCGCGATCGTGCTCATTTCCGGCTACCGCATGTTCGGCCAGAAAGTTCCGCATTGGGTGCTTGTGCATGACGCGGACGATCGCCACCTCATCATTCATGACCCGTGGCTTGAGCGCGAGCGCCATGAAAGTCCGGCAGATGCTGCAAATCTTCCCATTCCCTTTGCCGAATTCGACCGCATGGCCCGCTGGGGCCGCAGCGCGGTACGTGCCCAAATCCTGATACGAAAGGACGCCTGATCCAATGTCTTCCTGGGTCATTCTGGTCGACAACCTCAAAGACCTCTCCAACACGGAAACGCCGCACAAGGTCATGACCGTGCGGGAGTATCTGACGCACCCGAAACTGTTTACCGGTGCCAAGCCGACTATTCTCAATCTGTCACGCTCCTACGCTTATCAGGGGGCAGGCTATTACGCGTCGCTTCTGGCTGAAGCACGCCAGCACCGCGTGGTGCCGGTTGTCGAGACGATGATCGAACTGTCCCGCAAGCAACTTTATCAGCATGCTTTGCCGGAGCTTGAAGACCGGTTGAACCGCTGCCTTCGCAAGATGGCACCGGAGGCTGCTGGTGCGGTCTCTCGGCTGCTGATCTATCTCGGCCAGGTTGGCGACCCTGCACTTGAACCGTTCGCGCGGCTCTTGTTCGACTGGTTCCGGGCACCCGTGCTGGAGGTTCTGCTGGAAGAGGGCGAATGGCGCAGCATCAAGCGCATCCGCGTGCTGGCGGTAAATGACCTCGAAGCGGAAGAGCGCGCGCAATTTCTGGCAGCGGTGGAAAGCTATACGACACGTCCCTGGCGGGCGCCGAAACAGCGCGCCCTGATGAAGTACGCCATGGCTGTTCTGTCCGATCCCAAGGAAGAGTTGCCGCCATCCTCCATCGCCTCTCTGAAGCACATGGCCAAGGTGGCGGCGCGCCACGGGGTTGAAGTCGTGCCGATCGGCAAGGGTGATCTCGACAAGCTGGCGCAGTATGATGCGCTGTTCATTCGCGAGACCACCAACATCGACAATCACACTTACCGTTTTGCCCGGCGCGCCGTGCAGGAAGGCATGCCGGTGATCGACGATCCGGTGTCGATGATCCGCTGTACCAACAAGGTCTATCTGACCGAGCTTCTGGCAAGTCATGGCATCGCGACGCCCAAGACCATCGTCCTGTCCTCCCTGAAGGAGGCGGGTGACCTGGAAGCCAAACTCGGCTCTCCGATCGTTCTGAAGATCCCTGACGGTTCCTTCAGCCGTGGCGTGTTCCGGGTGACGGGCGCCGAACCCATCAAGGAGAAGCTGAAAGAGCTTTTCCAGGAAAGTGCCATCCTGCTTGCGCAGGAATACTGCCCGACGGACTTCGACTGGCGCATCGGTGTGCTGGACGGAGAACCGCTGTTCGCCTGCCAGTATCTGATGGCCAAAAAACACTGGCAGATCGTGCGGCACGAGACCGGCAAGAAGGCCGTCGAAGGCGGGTTCAAGACAGTTTCCATGGCCGAAACACCGCCAGCAGTGATCGATATCGCGGTTCGGGCTGCGCGACTTATCGGTGATGGTCTTTACGGCGTCGATCTGAAAGTGATCGGCGAGCGGGTGGTGGTCATCGAGATCAATGACAATCCCAATCTTGATCACGGGGTTGAGGATCTTGCCGAAAAGGACGCTGTCTGGGATCAGCTTATCCGCTGGTTCGTACGCCGACTGGAGGCGCGCTAGGGCAACACCGCCGGCCAAATCAAGGGAAATGCTTCGGAAAAGGTTGCCGGATTAGTTTGAATCCCGTATGCCCGGCCCGTTCCATTTCCTTTGAACAGCTTACCTGCCTTGTCTGCAGGAGTGAGCAGGAGAAAACCGATGATTGAACTTACTTTCCCCGACAATTCCGTGCGCGAATACGCGGCAGGCACCACCGGTCTCGCCGTCGCCGAAGGCATTTCCAAGTCGCTGGCCAAAAAGGCCGTGGCAATGGCTCTCGACGGGGAACTGAAAGATCTCACCGACCCGATCAGCGGCAATCACCAGATCGAGATTGTTACCCGCGACGACCCGCGCGCCCTTGAACTGATCCGCCACGATGCGGCCCACGTCATGGCCGAAGCCGTGCAGGAACTTTGGCCCGGTACCCAGGTGACCATCGGTCCGGTGATCGAAAACGGCTTTTACTACGACTTCAAGCGCGTTCACCCGGACACGGGCGCCGACTGGCCGTTCACGCCGGAAGAGCTGCCGGTTATCGAAAAGAAGATGCGCGAGATCATCGGCCGCGGTGCGCAGTTCACCAAGGAAGTGTGGAGCCGCGACGAAGCGAAGCGCTATTTCGCAGCCAAGGGCGAGGACTACAAGGTCGAGCTCGTTGATGCGATTCCGGAAGATCAGGAACTCAAGATCTACAAGCAGGGCCAGTGGCTGGACCTGTGCCGGGGTCCGCATATGGTCTCCACCCGGCAGATCGGCGATGCCTTCAAGCTGATGAAGGTGGCTGGCGCCTACTGGCGCGGCGACAGCAACAACGAAATGCTGACGCGCATCTACGCAACAGCGTGGCACAGCGAGAAGGAGCTCAAAGCCTACCTTCATATGCTGGAAGAAGCCGAAAAGCGCGACCACCGCAAGCTGGGCCGGGAAATGGACCTGTTCCACTTCCAGGAAGAAGGCCCGGGTGTAGTCTTCTGGCACCCGAAGGGCTGGGACATGTTCCAGAGCCTGATCGCCTACAAGCGCCGGGTTCTGAAGGACACCTACAAGGAAGTGAACGCACCTCAGGTGCTGCACACGTCGCTTTGGGAAACTTCCGGCCACTGGACCTGGTACAAGGAGAACATGTTCTCCGTGCAGTGTGCCGATCCGGAAGCCGAGGACGAGCGTGTCTTCGCGCTGAAGCCGATGAACTGCCCCGGTCACGTACAGATTTTCAAGCACGGGCTGAAGAGCTACCGCGATCTGCCGATGCGCCTTGCCGAGTTCGGTGCGGTGCACCGCTACGAACCGTCGGGTGCACTTCATGGTCTGATGCGCGTGCGTGGCTTCACCCAGGACGATGCCCATGTGTTCTGTACCGAAGAGCAGATGGCGGATGAGTGTCTCAAGATCAACGACCTGATCCTGTCTGTGTATGAAGACTTCGGCTTCAACGAGATCGTGGTGAAACTGTCCACCCGTCCGGAAAAGCGCGTCGGCACCGACGAGGCATGGGATCATGCCGAAGCGATCATGTCCGATGTGCTGAAGCAGATCGAAGCCCAGTCGGGCGGCCGGGTGAAGACCGACATCCTGCCGGGCGAGGGTGCTTTCTACGGTCCGAAGTTCGAGTACACCCTGCGCGATGCCATCGGCCGTGAATGGCAGTGCGGCACGACGCAGGTCGACTTCAACCTGCCGGAACGCTTTGGTGCCTTCTACGTCGACAAGGACGGCGAGAAGAAGACACCGGTGATGATCCACCGGGCGATCTGCGGGTCCATGGAACGGTTCCTGGGTATCCTGATCGAGAACTTCGCCGGTCACTTCCCGCTGTGGTTTGCGCCGCTGCAGATCGTGGTGGCAACGATCACTTCGGAAGCCGACGATTACGGCCAGGAAGTGGCGGATCTGCTCAAGGCGAAAGGCCTCAAGGTCGAGACCGATTTCCGCAATGAGAAGATCAACTACAAGGTCCGCGAACACTCGCTGGCCAAGGTGCCGGTGATCATCGTGTGCGGCATGCGTGAAGCCGAGGAGCGGACCGTGAACGTTCGCCGTCTCGGTTCCAAGGACCAGACCCCGATGGGCCTCGACGAGGCGATTGCAGCGTTCGTTGAAGAAGCGACGCCGCCAGACCTGAAGTAAGGTTTTCCCTGGCATTAAGGGAAAATCTGACAGCTTGCACATTGCCCTGGCATCAGGGCAATGTGCTGTCACAATCATGAAACAGGGTGTCTGGTATTGGGTTCCGGATTTGCCACCGTTTCATCAGGGTCAAGACGACTGCCGTGAACTACGCTGAATTCAGTTATGCCAATCCTGAGCATCCACCGCTGAAGCGCTGGACCATCCGCACCATTGAAGGTCTCTCCGGCCGGCGAAAGCTGGTCAACATCTACGAGGTGTGGAAGGAAACGATGGTCGGCACGTCCGACTATATCTGGAATGACCTTCTCGGCCTGATCAACCTCAACGTTTCGGTTGCAGATGGCGAATGGCCGCCGAAAGATCTGCCGGAAGGTCCACTGGTGCTTATCGCCAATCATCCCTACGGCATTGGCGATGGTCTTGCGATCCTGGCACTCGCGGAACAGCTTGGCCGCCCGTTCAAGATCCTGATCAACAACGAGTTGCTGAAGGTGCCGGAAGTCCGGCCGTTTTCGCTGCCGGTCGATTTCGAGGAAACCAAGGAAGCGCTCAAGACCAATATGGCCACTCGCAAGGAGGCGCTGCGCCTGCTGCAGGAAGGCACGACCATTATCGTTTTTCCAGGTGGTGGCGTGGCAACGGCTGCCAAGCCATTCGGCCGTGCGGAAGAACTGCCCTGGAAGACTTTCACGGCAAAAATGATCCGCTCCTCACGGGCAACTGTTCTCCCGCTTTATTTCGACGGGCAGAATTCCTGGCTGTTCCACCTGGTCAGCAAATACTCGCTGACCCTTCGTCTCGCGCTGCTTGTGCGCGAGTTCCGCCGTATCCTCGGGTCTGTGATGACCGCACGCGCGGGCAGGGCAATCCCGTTCGAAACGCTTTCGGGATTTGGCGATCAGAAGGAGATCATGGATTTCCTGCAGACCAAGGTCATGGAGATGGCGCCACCCACACGGACCCGGCGTTTGCTCGGCCGGCGGCGTTAGACGTCGCTACCTGGTCAGATCGTAAAGTCGCCGGGAACACGGCGCAGGTCAGTTGTTGATGCTGGACTGCTGCTGGCTGGCCAGTTCGCTGATGGAAGTGACCACTTCAACTTCGCGATCTTCACCCGGTTCCACCTGGAATGTGTGCAGGTAGGTGCGGCCATTGTTGCGGGCGAGGGCTTCATATTCGCCTTCTGCCAGCACGAAATCAGGGAAGGCACCTGTCGCTTCGACCACGACGTCCCCCCCCGGGCTCAGGACGGACCACGTCGTGTTGGCAATTGCTTCGCCGCCACGTTCGTTGACCAGTTTGAGCGTGATACCGGCGGCCTTGTGGAAGATTGTCGCTTCAGTGAGCTTGCCCGGCAGCACCTGGATATCCGCCCGGACGACCGCGTTCACATCGCCGTATTTGCTGACAACATGATAGGTGTTGGCGCTGAGACGGAGAATGGAGCCCGGCTTGACGTTGCTGGCAATCAGGTTGCGTTCACCGCGCTGATTGAACTCCATGCCATAAAGATCGAAGGCCACGGCACGCCCGTCGAGGTCTTCACCATCCTTGAGTGCCGCACCGAATTTGATGCCGCCCGCATTGAGCGTCACCATCTTCGACTGGACTTCCTTGCCGATGATGATGCGGTTGGTCGCTTGGGAGAACCCGTAGGCGGTGTGAATCAGGTAGGTGCCCGGGTCGAGCCGGAATTCGGCATCACCGCCTTGAGACGTTGCAACAAGTTGCAGGCGCCCGTCGGCATTGGTCGTTTCCGAATAGATCCGCCAGATGAGACCTTCGTTCAGCGGAGGGCTGTCAGGCGTCAGCTTTGCCATCAGGTAGAGAGCGCCCTGCCGCAAGCCGCCCTTGATACCGGGGGATGATGCCCTGGCCGGCGCGTAGGGGACAAGCGTATCGGAAAAGAGGGGTTCCGGCTCGCGGTCGAGCAGGTTGATGATGGGTTCTTCAGGAGCAGCAGACGGTGCGTTCGGGTCCGGTTTTTCTGCAGGGGCCGGCGGTACGTCAGATGTCTGCGCCAAGGTCGCAGGAGCAAGGCCCATCGAAAGGACGGCGCTCAGCATTATCGAAAATGCAGTGCATCTGACTGCACGCTTCAAAGCCGATTGGCCGGAGAGGGGGGCTGAATTCACCATGCCTACGTCGTTATCATTTTGACTCGCAGACTTTTACCAGTCTTTTGAGGCATTCGTCACCCGAAACTGACCTTGGAGATCCGGTCCGGTTTGCCTGGTGCAAATGCACCGGATGCAGGGTAACGACTATGTTTCTGTTTCCAGTGCGTTTTTTGGAATTCTCGGTGCAATCTGACCGATCACGGGCCAAGGACGATTTTCCCGAGATTCACCGCACTGCAGCGTTGTCCCTTAATGCGCCCGGAAATTGGGCAAATTCAAGACGCCGCGATCAAAGTTGACAATTACGGTCAATGAATTAGGTGGATCGTACGATTGCAACAGGCCGACAGGATCTTTTCATGCCGAGTAACAGCGCCGGATCGCCGGCAACTCTGGACTTTCTGCGACAGCGGCGCTCCCACCCCTCTGTTACCATGACAGCCCCGGGGCCGAGCGAAGAACAGATCAACGACATTCTGACCATTGCAGCGCGCGTGCCCGACCATGGCAAACTGGCGCCCTGGCGTTTCGTTCTCTACAGGCCGGAACAGGGACGCACGATCGGTTCCTGGCTGGCGGACCGGTATGAAGCACTCAACGGACCGCTCGACGGCGAGCAACGCCAGAAGGAACTGACCCGCTTCACCCGTGCACCATTGGTGATCGGTGTTCTAAGCCAGGCAGCCGAGCATCCGAAAATCCCGGTCTGGGAACAGGAGCTTTCCGCAGGTGCCGTCTGCATGAACCTGCTGACAGCCGCGGCCGCATCAGGTTTCGCGTCGCAGTGGCTGTCCGAATGGTTTGCCTTTGATGAAGATGCTGCCCGTTACCTTGGCGCGCGAGACGGAGAGCGGTTTGCGGGGTTCGTACATATCGGAACTCCGACACAGCCACCTTTCGAGCGTCCGCGCCCCGACCTTGCCGATATTGTATCCACCTGGACAGAGACTGACTGACCCATGTTCTACGAAACGGAAAAAAACGACCACGGCCTGCCGCATAACCCGTTCAAGGCTATTGTCGCACCCCGGCCGATTGGCTGGATCTCCACACTCGACAAGGACGGCAAGGCCAACCTTGCACCCTACAGTTTCTTCAACGCGGTCTGCGATACACCGCCGATCGTGATGTTCTCTTCCACCGGCTACAAGGACAGCGTCTCCAACATCGACGCGACAGGGGAGTTCGTCTGCAACATGGCGAACCTCGGCCTCAAGGACGAGATGAACCAGACCTCCGCCTCCGTCGCACATGAGATCTCCGAGTTCGATCTGGCAGGGTTGGAGATGACTGCCTCAAGACTGGTGAAAGCGCCTCGCGTTGCAAAGGCCGTCACTGCGCTGGAGTGCAAGCACCTTCAAACCCTGCGATTGAAGACGCTGACAGGAGACGACACCGACAGCTACGTCGTTTTCGGTCAGGTTGTCGGTGTCCACATCGATGAAAGCGTCATTGTCGACGGCAAGGTGGATGTAACGCTCTACAAGCCGCTATCCCGGCTTGGCTACATGGACTACGCCGTGGTGAACGAGGTGTTCCAGATGGGCCGGCCCAAAGTTTAACGATTATCCGAACGATCATGACCGAAAAGGGCGCCGGCAAAGTCGGCGCCTTTTTATTGTGACTTGCCGACTCATGGAAAACGGCGTTATTCGAATGCAGTAGTCGATGTTTTTCCTGGTGCGTTTTTCCAAAGGAAATGGCCGGTAGCCTCTTGTCTGTCCACATAACCGGCTTTCGACATAAGTAGTTCTGACCAGGCACAAAAGAAAAAAGACTCGCCTGTAGTTGCTTAGATCCCCACCTGTGTGTTGTTAAGGTTTTGTTAACCTTTTGGGCGTGAAAGTTAACGCTGAAAGTTAACGAAGTGATAATTTGGTTCCGTCGAGGAGACAGGGTCATGCGAGTTGCTGACACCGCCTCGATCGCGTCTAGGATCGAGCTTGCGTTTCAGTCTGCGAGTACTTCAACGGGGACGTCATTCGACTACCTGGTGAAGACAGCTGCGCGGGAATCGTCATTCAACCCAACGGCAAAGGCCAGAACATCCAGCGCCACCGGGTTGTTCCAATTCATTGAATCCACCTGGCTGGAGACAATGAAGGAAGCTGGTCCGAAACACGGTCTTGAAAAATACTCCGATCAGATTCAACGCTCCAAGAGCGGAAAGTTCTATGTAAGCGACCCGCAAATGCGGCGGGAGATTCTCGACCTTCGGAAGGATCCGGAAATCTCGTCCATGATGGCAGGGGCGCTCACGCAGAAGAATTCCCAGTACCTGGAACGCAGAATCGGGCGCGAACCGAGCGACGGCGAGCTCTATATGGCTCATTTTCTTGGTGCCAACGGCGCAAGCAGATTGATTGATGCGGCCGGCGCCAGCCCGGACATGCGAGCCGACAAGGTTTTTTCCGCCCAGGCACGCGCCAACAAACCGATCTTCTATCATTCGAACGGCAAGGCCCGCTCGATGCAGGAAGTTTACGAGGTTATCGTCTCCAAGCACGATGCCGTCACGATGATTGCGCAGGCCAGCACCAACAAGGAACTGCGGACATCGGGAGAACTCACGCAGGTCGCGACGCTGCCGAATGCAAAGCCTGCGGACGGCGCCGCGACGATCAACCAGAAATCCTTCGATCATCTGGCAGGAGATCCGGCAGCCGCCTTCGCAATGCGGACGAAACCCGCAGGCCCAGGCCAGATCGCGAGAGCTGACAACACAGGCCCTCAATTGCCTCAGGGCGAACTGTTTCAATTGGCAAAGACGGATGTGCCGCTGCCTGAGCGCACGGCAGAGCAGGGGGCAACCACAACGGCAAGCGCAGCTTTTCTGGAAGAAAGTGTCGGCTCTGTGACCCCGGACCGTCCGGTGCCGCAAAACACACGCGAAGCAGCCATTGATGGTGATGATTTCGACGCAAGCAACAGGGTTCTGTCGGCCTTCCAGGCGACGGAAACAGCCAATCCGTTCGAGGCTCTGTTCCGCAATGACGCGGCTTCGAACCAGGCAGGCGTCAACCCGCGCTTTGCGTCGGCTTTCGCCGCAGTGGAAGAAGCTGCCCTCGTCAGCGCCCTGTCCGGAGCTTCCAACCAGGTGCAGGCACAGGAACTGGCGCTGGTGAATCAGGGCGGACCGCTGGACCTGACGCGTTTCCTGCGCCTGAAGGCAGAAGAGGAACAAAAGGACCTGCTGCCACCGGCTTGAGCATGGGCAGTTGAAAGACCCGTCTGAAAGCCTGATGTCTCATGTCCGCCACCATCGGGAAAGGCGGGCATTCGCCAGAGAACCTGGCAAAATTATGGTGAACCGATCGTTAAGCCTTTGATGTCAGACTCACACTCGACTCTTGGGAAGATTGTTTTACCGCCATGAACGCACATGACTTTCACCCTCTGAACGAAGTTGACGAGCGCACCTTGGATATACGGGCCGCGGAAGAATTCGCGGAACGTTATTTGGCAGCCGAACCTGGCAGCCAGGAACAGACCAGCATGGCTGCAGCCTTGACGATTCTTCTCGATGACCCCAGCCGCGCCGTTCGCAAGGCGATAGCGAACCTGCTTGCGCCAAGCGCCTACGCTCCCGGTCACGTTGTCCGCTGCCTCGCAAGTGATGTCGACGAAGTGGCTTTGCCGGTTCTCAAGCACTCTCCCATATTGACGGATGTCGAACTGGTCGACCTTCTTGCCGAAGGCAGCGATGCCGTTCAATGCGCCATCGCCTCGCGTGAGGGATTGCCGGCTTCTGTCTGCGCTGCCATCTGTGAGGTTGGCTGCGAGCAGGCCTGCAGACAGCTTCTGGAAAACAGAAGCGCCCGCATCCTGCAGTCTTCCCTCCTGCGTATCGCGCAAAGATTCGAAGACCGGCCGGACCTCTGCGACCAGCTTCTGAAAACCCGGGACCTGCCGTTGACCACGCGCTATCAGTTGCTGATGCGGCTCGCGCAGAACCTTGACGATCATCCGATCGTGCTGGAGCGCGTTCCGGAAAACCAGCGTCATACTTTCCTGAGCGATGCAGAAGACAAGGTCGTGCTGCGGCTGGCTCTCGAAGCCGGTGCAGACGATCTGCCGGAATTCGTCGAGCATCTACGTGTCAATGGCAAGCTGACCACCCGGTTGCTGCTGCGCGCGGTCTGCTGTGGACGCTTGCGGTTTTTCGCTGCCGCTCTTGCCAACCTTGGCCAGGTGCCGCTGCCGAGGCTGTGCAAGCTTCTGGTCACGGTTCGCCGGTCGGCGCTGCAGTCCATGCTCCGCAAGGCCGGTTTGCCGCTACGGGCTCACCAGGCCTTTCTGCTGGCCATTGACATTGCCCGGCAGGCGGATGCCGACTTCACCTATGATCTGGCGCTGGATGAAGCCCGCATGCTAACGGAAACACTGCTTTCCGAAATGCAGGACGGCGCCCTGGGAGCGGACGAAGACGTGACTGCGTTCCTACGCCGTTTCGCCATCGACGTTGCACGTCTCGAGGCTCGGCTATTGGTGAAGAACAGCGGCCTTCAGGTGACAGCCGCTGCTTAGGCCGCAGTCCACCTCTTAGCGGATTACTTCCAGAAACATTTGAACGGATGAACGTTGCTCTGCGGCTTGTTGCAAATCACCTGCCGACCGCACGGATGTGTCGCAACAGCGGTGATCTGCCTATAGTTGAAACTGACCAGCCTTCTGGACGAGGCTGTTGGATCAGCCGGGCAAGCGCCGCTAGATTGTGCCGTCTTAGTGGAGTTGGACTTCTCGTTCGATTTGGAGGGTGTCTCCTGCCGAACGGCGATGCACTTGCCGTTCTTCAGTTCCTGATTTCGGCCACATGTCAGCGGGCACACTCGGCCTGTCGATTGCTTCAGACGGTCTAGAATTGAAGGGTCCGGGTCGAGCGAGGCAAGATCGACACCTGCTTCGCGGCTGAAAGTCCTCAAAGCCTGCCGGCTACGGTTGCCCCAATCACCATCAACACGACCAACCGAACACCCAAGGCGGTTCAATTCGGTTTGCATTGCAGTGGCGAGTTCTTCAGGCGAGAGTGACCGGCTGCTTGTTGATGGAACAATTGCTGGAGCAGGTTCGGTTGATACTGTTTCCTGCTGCGGCAGGGCAGCAACGGTTATCTCCTGCGCGGGGGACGTGCTGTTGGAGGCGTCCGCAGCCTTGGCTGCCTTTGCCGCAGCGGCGGCAGTAGCTGCCGCTTCCGCCTGCTGTTGCAGTGAAGATATATTCAGCCTTGCCAGCTTGGCGTAGATCCCGTCCGGATATTGCTCCAGATAGGTTTCATACATTTCCGGCCGGGTGGCGTTCTGGATTGATTGCCAGAAAGCGATTTCAGCGGAGGTGTCGGGCTTCGCGTTGCGGGCTGCTTCTGCCTCGCTACGGTTCTTGAGTTCATCGATCCGGATCTTGGCGATATCCGCGAACTGGCCCTCGGGATATCGGGTCAGGTAGGTTTCGAAATAGGCAATAGATTCGCCGGACTTGATCGAATCCCAGTAGGCCAGCTCGATTTGCGGGTTGATCGCGGGCTTCTCCGGTTCGACGGGCTGTACCATCTCAAGCTGCTTGAGAATGACTTCGCCAGTCAGTGAGGAATTGTCCCAGGGAACCTGCTGGCCCTTGGTGGCTTCCAGAACGTCCCGGCGCACCATTACCAGGTCGCGGGTGATGTCCTGACCGGGCGTGCCGAGATGCTTGATCAGGGCAGTTGTAAACGGGCTGTTCTCGCCATCGCCGTCAAGCGCGACATTGCCCGGCTGGGTGGCGAAGGAAACCAGGGAGCCGACACCGGAGCCGATCTTTGCAAGGCCACGACCGACTGCGCTTGAACGCGTCCCCATGGACCGGGCAAGGTTTTCCGTAAACGGGTTGTTCCGGCAAGCATCTAGAAAGACAAGGTTGACCTTCGTGCTCTGTTCCATGGCATTGAGCACGAGATTTGCGGGCAGGGCCTCGAAATCAAGGTCGAGATGGGTGCTGAGTTCGGCGTCGACCGGGACGAGATAATTCTCGCCGTTCACCTGGATGCCATGGCCGGCATAGAAGAACAGGGCAAGGTCTGCGTTGTCGAGCTTCTTGATGAACTCGCGCACGGTCTGGCGCATGTCCCTCAAGCTCAGGTCGAGACCTGTGACAACATCGAATCCGAGGTCCGTCAGCTTGTCCGACATGCCCTTGGCATCATTGTAGGGGTTCTTCAGCTCCGCGACATTCGCGTAGCCGGAATTACCGATCACGAGCGCCACACGGCGTTCGGCATGTGCCGCGCTTGCGGCAAACACAAGTAGCAACAGGCATGCGATTATCTGCTTCACAGGCGGTTCTCCAAACCTACCGGCCCTCGGGAGCTGCCGGGGAAAACTGTTCCGGGTACTCAGCTGCAGGGCGCTCCGACGGGCAATGATCATCATTCTGATCACGGATACGCCGGAACATCTCAACTTCGAAAGTCTAAAATTCAGGCCTGAGCCAAGTGCTTAAAGCCAGTTACAGGTCAGAACCCAACTGGAATGGTTGCCCACACAGGAGAGCTTTCTGCCACAGGGATGGGTTAATGTCTGGCGGCCCAGGCCGTGAGATTTTCCAATTATCTTGTTGCCATAAGAGCTCGGGTTATTCGGGCAACTGTCGGCGGTCTTCGCCTGTGTGCTCGGTTTTGTGCTGTTGCCGGAAGGTTCAGGCGTTCTGGTCGCGACACAGCGACCGTTCTTCAGTTCCTGGTTCCGTCCACAGGTGAGTGGGCAAACGCGTCCGGTCGACTTCTTGAGCTGGTCCAAAATGGAAGGATCCGGGTCAAGTGAGGCAAGATCGATCCCGGCTTCGCGGCCATAGGTTCTCAGTGCCTGCCGGCTTCTGTTGCCCCAGTCACCATCAACACGGCCGACCGAACAGCCAACCCGGTTGAGTTCTGTCTGGAGAGCCGTTGCAAGCTCTTCAGGCGATAACAACGATACCGGGGATGTCGAGGTCATTGACGGCGCCTGATCAGGCGTCAGGGCGGCAACGGTGATTTCGTCTGCAGGCTTGGCCGTCGTTCTTTCTGGCGATGCATTCGCTGCTGCCGAGGCGATGGCTTGGGCTTCAGCCTCTGCCTGAGCCTTGCGGCGCGCATCCGCTTCCGCCTGGCTCTTGATCGACTGGATTTTCAGCTGGGCAAGGTCGGCATAGATCCCGTTCGGGTATCTGCCGAGAT